>KB899087.1:2400000-3600000 GCA_000378025.1 Xanthobacteraceae bacterium 501b | reverse complement strand
CTTGCCAGCGATTTCCTCGCCGATCTTGCCCTTGACGACCTTGTTGAACTCATCCTGCGACTTGAACAGATAGGGCAGTTCCAGCAGCTGGATCGAGGGCGCGAAATTGCCGAGCACGCCGGCGATGAGGCCGAAATCGACCGTGCCCATCTGCATGCCCTCGACGAGGTCGCGGTCGCCGCCGAGCGTCGAGTTCGGGTAGATGGTCAGCGTGATGGCGCCGTTGGAGCGCTTTTCCAGCTCCTCCTTGAACTTCTGGGCGCCGAGATGCCAGAGGTCCTGCTCGGACTGGATGTGGCCGAGCTTGAGGTTCAGCACGTCCTGGGCGAGGACGGGCGTCGGCGCCGAGGAGAGGGCGAGGGCGGAAACGGCGGAGAAGACCGCCAGCTTCAGCATCTTCACGGTGTTGTTCAACAAATCATATCCTCCTTTTGGTCTTGTGATTTGCGGCCTGTGCCGACATGGTTTGCCAGCTTCAGGCCGCGCGTTCAGTGGCCGCGCAGGACGGCATCGGCCTCGGCGAAGAAGTTCACCCCGCCGAAATTTCCCGATTTCAGGGCGAGTGCCACCGGCCGCCCCCCGGCCGGGACGGCGCGCAGCGCGGGGGCGCCGGGCGCGATTTCCGGGCCGATTTCCAGTGAGGTCAGGTCCAGCCCCTCGACGACGGCGCCCGAGGTCTCGCCGCCGGCCACGACGAGACGCCCCACGCCGCCGGCGACCAGGGCTCGGGCGATAGCGGCGAAGAGCGTCTCGATGGCCGCCGCGACGGTCTCGCGGCCATGGGTGTTCTGGGCGCGCCGCACCTCCTCGGGGTCAGCCGAGGAGAACACCAGCGGGCGCGCGGTCTGCGCCAGCGCCCAGTCGGCGATTGCCTGCGGGTCCAGCCGGCCGGCGACGGCGTCATCGGCGGCGATCTCGAACACCGGCAGGCCGTCCGTGCGATGCCGTGCGACCTGGCCGCGCGTGGCGGTGGAGCACGAGCCGGAGAGCACGACGCACGGGCCCTCGACGCCCTGCCAGGCGCTGCCTTCGCCCGACAACAGGCCCTTGCGGCGGAAATTCTCCGGCAGCCCCATGGCGATGCCTGAGCCGCCTGTTAGGAGCGGGGCGCCGTCCAGCGCCGCGCCGATTTCCATCAGATCAGCGTCGGACAGCGCGTCCACCACGATCAGCCGCGCCCCTTCCGCATCCGTGCGGGTGAGCGCCTCGGCGATGGCGGCGGCGCCCTTGCGCACCTCGGCGAAGCCGACATGGCCGACCGTCATGTCGGTCTGCTGCGCCAGCCAGCGGCGGATATCGGCATCCGTCATCGGGTTCAGCGGGTGGTGTTCGAGGCCGCTCTCATTCAGCAGCCGGTCATGCACGAACAGATGGCCCTGATAGAGGGTGCGTCCGGCGCCGGGAAACACCGGGCAGACCACCACCTTGCGCGCGTCCAGCGCCTCAGCCAGCGCCGCCGCCACCGGGCCGATATTGCCTTCAGGGGTGCTGTCGAAGGTCGAGCAATATTTGAACAGGAACTGGGTGCAGCCCTGCGCCTTCAGCCAGTCCAGCGCCGCCAGCGACTGGGCGATGGCCTCGCCTGCCGGAATGCTGCGCGATTTGAGCGCCACCACGCCGGCCTCGACCGACGGATCGGCCGGTGCGGTTGGCACGCCGGAATATTGGGTGACGCGCATGCCCTGCTTCGACAGGGTGTTGGCCAGGTCGCTGGAGCCGGTGAAGTCGTCGCCAATGCAGCCGAGAAGCATGGTCAGAGCCTTTGCAGATGTTCGGTCCGGAGGGGCGCCCGCTCAGGGGGCGTCCAGGGTTTGCGCGCGCATGTCCCAATAGGTCTGGATCACCGTTTCGAGATGCGCGCGCATCGCCGCTTCGGCGCGGTCGGCGTCGCGGTCGCGAATGGCCTCGAAGATATGGCGATGGGCCGCCATCGCCTTGCCCAGCCCGTCGGGATGGCTGAGCGAGAAGCGGCGCTGCTCCTCCAGCAATTCCAGCACGACGTGATAGAGCGTATCGAGCAGCGGATCCTGCCCGATGCTGGCGATGCGGTGATGGAAGGCGTCGTCGCTGGCGGAGAACGCCGGAATATCGCCAGCGCTGGCCTCGTTACGCACCAGCAGCGCTTCGAGATCGGCGATATCGCGGTCGGTGGCCAGCCGCACCGCCTCGCGCACCAGCGCGACCTCGACGAAGATGCGGGTCTTCTGGAACTGGCGGATGCCTTCGGGGCGGGCGACCAGCATCTTGGCCGCCCCCGACAGAAGCTGCAGCAGCTCGCGCGGGTCCGGCTCCGTCACCCGGGTGCGGTCGCCATTGGCCACCGAGAGCATGCCGGTCTTGCTGAGCCAGAGCAGCGCCTCGCGCACGGCCGGGCGGCCGACGCCGTAATGCGCCATCAGCTCGCGCTCGGACGGCAACTGGTCGCCCACGCTGAGCTCGCCCGACAGCACCCGCTCCTCGATGTCCTTGGCGATCTTGTCGGACAGCCGGTCGCGGCGCAGATGTGCGGGAGTGCCGAAGCCACTCATGCGCCGAGTTTCCCTGTGATCTCGCGCTTGGCGTCGACGATCGCCGCCAGGAAGCCGTCACGCCATTTGCGCCGGGCGGCGAGGTCTTCGGCCGGCACATCGGCGCGCATCTTCGCCTCAATGGTGGCGACGAGTTCGGGCGTCCACTCGCGCGGGTCGGCCTGCTCCTTGGCCAGCCCGTAATACATCGGGCCGAGATTGGCGCAGTATTCGGCGACACCCTTGGCGGCGTTGAGGTCGATGGTGGCGAAGGGGCCCATGAAGCACCAGCGCAGGCCCAGCCCGTCGGCCACCGCCGCGTCGACCTCGGCCGGCGTGCAGATGCCGTCCTCGACCAGCCGGAAGGCTTCGCCCAGCAGCGCGCTCTGCAGGCGGTTGACGACGAAGCCGTTGATCTCGCGGGTGAGGGTGATCGGGCTCTGGCCGACGCCGGCCATCAGCGCGCGGGTGAAGTCGAGCGTCTCCGGGGCGGTCCAGGGGGCCGGGATCAGCTCGACCAGCGGGATCAAATGCGGCGGGTTGATCGGGTGCGCCACCAGGCAGCGGGCGGCGTTCGCCAGCCCTTCGGTGAAGACCGAGGCGGGAAAGCCCGAGGTCGAGCTGCCGACAATGGTCGCCGGCCACAGCAGCGCGTCCATCTCGCGATAGAGCGCCTGCTTGATCGGCAGCCGCTCCGGGGCGCTCTCCTGCACATAGTCGGCGCCATCAAGCGCGTCGGCGAGGCTCGTGGCGATGCGGCAGCGGTCGGCGAGGGCGGCATCGGCGGCGCGGACAAAGGCGAGCGCCGCCTCGGCCGCCGCAGGGGTGCGGTCATAAATGGCCAGATCATGCCCGGCACGGGCGAAGACCAGAGACCAGGACGAACCCACCACGCCACAGCCGACGATCGCAATCTTCATGTCTCACAGCCCTCTAACGGTTCGCAGCGACGGCCGGTCCCCTGTCCGGATCGCCCCCACGCGGGGAGCGCGCGCGAACATTCGTACCGCCGCATAATCATCTGGTCTGGTATGACAGGTTGATAGACTGATCGTCAACCTGTCCTGCATACCAATTCCACACCCCCGAAGCGCGCGGCGCAGCCGCCGGCAATTCCCCGCCGGAAAAACCCTGCGGGGAGCGGAGCGGGGCGCATTGGCCGTTAGGAAAGGAGGAAGCTGGGGCTGGGGCGTCCGCCGACGAGCGCAGCGGCTGGCGGCACAAAGGCGCGGGCCGGGCTCAAGGCCGACCCGCCGGGCCGGGGGGAGGCGAGGGCTCCCGCCCCGGAGGTTCAGATCGCTCGTTCACCCGCGCCATCCCGGAAGGGCCGCAGGCCGATCCGGGATCCGCACGGGGAATATGGCGCGCGATCCCGGCTCTGCGCCTGCGGCTTCGGCCGGGATGACGATCTTGCGGGTGGCGGCCGACCGGCGGCGCCTAGGTGCCGGGGCCGAGCCAGAGGGCGGAGGAGGCCGGAATTTCCACCCAGACGCGATCGCCGATCTCATGCGGCGCGCGGGCGCCGGGGTGGAACACCTCGTCGACGGTGATCTCCTGCCCGGCGATGAGAATGCCGAAGCGGATGACGCTGCCGAGGAACTCGCGGCGCATGATCTCGCCCTCGAAGGCGCTGGCGCTGGCGGGCTTCTCCTTCGACAGCCTCGCCACCTGCGGGCGGAACACCAGCCGTGCCTCGGCCGGCAGCACGGCGTCGCGGGCAATGCCGATGCGCAGGCCGCCCAGGCTCTCGAAATGGCGCTCCTTGCCCGAGGTGACGACCTTGCCCTCCAGCACATTGGCGGTGCCGAGGAAGGTGGCGACGAACAGATTGGCCGGCCGCTCATACAGCTCCACCGGCGTGCCGACCTGCTGCACCACGCCGTCATTCATCACAGCGATGCGGTCGCAGACGGTGTTGGCCTCTTCCTGGTCATGGGTGACGAAGATGGTGGTGAGGCCGAGCCGCTGCTGCAGATCGCGCAGCTCGCGGCGCACCTGCACCCGCATCTTGGCGTCGAGATTGGACAGCGGCTCGTCGAGCAGCAGCACCTTCGGCTCGATGACGACGGTACGCGCCAGCGCCACGCGCTGCTGCTGCCCGCCGGAAAGCTGGGAGGGCCGGCGCTCGGCGAGATGGCTGAGCCCGACGATCTCCAGCGCCGCCGCGACCCGGCGCTGGATCTCCGCCCGCTTCACGCCGCGCTCCTCCAGCCCGAAGGCGACGTTCTTCGCGACCGTCATGTGCGGCCATAGCGCATAGCTCTGGAACACCAGCCCGACATCGCGCTTCCAGGGCGGCAGGTCGCTGATGTCGCGCCCGCCCACCACCACACGGCCGGTATCGGCGGTGTTGAAGCCGGCGATGAGGCGCAGCAGCGTGGTCTTGCCGCAGCCGGAGGGGCCGAGAAAGGCGAAGAACTCACCCGGCCTGATGTCGAGGGAGACGTTCTTCAGCACATGGTTGCTGCCATAGGAGAGGTTCACCCCCTCAATGTGCAGATCGACCGCCGCCGTGTGCAGGACGGCCGCGGCGTCGTCGGTGATGGCGTGAGCGTTCATCGGGCGGCCCCCGTGGTCTTCTGGTTGCGATCAATGATGTATTGCGAGAGCAGGGTGCAGGCGGCGACCAGCACCACGGCGATGACGCCGAGCGCCGCGCCGGGCCCGCGACCGGCGGCGGACTGCATGAAGACATACAACCCATAGGCCAGCGGCGCGTCGGCGTTGGACTGCACCAGCATCAGCGTGGCGGAGAGTTCCACCGCCGCCGTGGCGAAGCTGGTGACAAAGCCGGCGAGGATGCCGCCCATCATCAGCGGCACCACGATGCGCCGCACGGTGCGCGGCTTGGTGGCGCCGAGATTTTCCGCCGCCTCTTCCAGCGAGACCGAAATCTGCTGCAGCGCGGCGTAGCAGGCACGCAGCGCGTAGGGCAGGCGGCGGATCGCCAGAGCGATGACCAGCACGATCCACATCGTCGCCAGCGGCGTGCCGTCCGGCAGGCGGATGTCGTAGAAGGTGCGCAGATAGCCGATGCCCAGCACCACGCCCGGCACGGCCAGCGCGGCGGTGGCGGCCCAGTCCAGCCAGTGGCGGCCGATCAGCTTGGTGCGCAGCACCAGATAGGCGATGGCGGTGCCGACCACCACGTCGATGCCGCCGGCGATCGAGGCGTAGATCAGCGTGTTCTTGATGTAGACGGAGCTTTCGCCGAACACCCTGGAGTAATGCGCCAGGGTAAAGCCGTCCGGCAGCGGGCTGAACGACCAGATGGTGGCGAAGGACAGCAGCAGCAGGCCGAGATGGGGCGCCAGCACCAGCGCCAGGATGAGGCCGACGACGCCATAGGCGACCACCTGCTCCCACGGGCGCATCGTGCGCTTGGCGAGGCCGCCGCCACCGCGCTGGGTGGTGGCGTAGTCACGCCCCTTGAGCGCCAGCGCCGACACCCACATGGCGAGCACCGACACCACGATCAGCACCACGGCGATGACATAGCCCATCGGATCGGTGAGGCCGATCGAGGTGACACGCAGATAGGCCTGCGGCGCCAGCATGTCCTTCACATTCAGCAGCAGCGGCGTGGCGAGGTCGTCGAACACCTTGACGAACACCAGCGAGGCGCCGGCGACATAGCCGGGCATGGCGAGCGGCAGCACGATGCGCCGGAACATCCGCATGCCGGACGAACCAAGGTTCTGCGCCGCCTCTTCCATCGAGCGGTCGATATTGCGCAGCGCGGTGGAGAGGTTGATCAGGATGAACGGGAAATAATGGATGGCCTGGACGAAGATGACGCCGTTCAGCCCTTCCATGAAGGGAATGCGGAAGCCGAAATACTCGTTCAGCAGCAGGTTGACCGAGCCGTTGCGGCCGAACAGCAGCTGCATCGCCACCGCGCCGACAAAGGGCGGCATGATCAGCGGCACGAAGCCGAGCGTCTGGATGATGAGCGCGCCGCGAAACTCGAACCGCGTGGTGATGTAGGCCAGCGGCAGCGCGAACAGCGAGGCCAGCACCACCGTCATCGCCGAGACATAGGCCGAGTTCCAGAACGACCGCATGAACAGGTCGGTGCGGAAGAAGTCGGCGAAGTTGATCAGGGTGAAGCTGCCGCTGCCCTTTTCGGTGAACGCGACATAGATGACGGACCCGACCGGCACCAAAAGGAAGGCCAGCAGGAAGGCCGCGAGCCCGAGCGCAAGGGCGATCTGGCCAGTGGTTCCAGGCACGCGCCGGCGGCGCGCCGGGGCCTGGGTGAAGGCGAGCGACATGCAACACGCTCCAGCTATGGCGTGGTGAAAAAGGGGCGCGGCGAAACCTCGGCCGCGCCCTCCGCGAGGGATGATCAGTCGGCGCGGCGGCTCAGTTGGCGAGCGTGGCGGCTTCCGCGACCTTGGCCTTCGCCTTGGCGTAGTTGTCCTTGGCGAAGGAGGCCCATTGCTGCTCGATCTCGGCCTGGCGGGCGCCCTTTTCCTTACCGCCGCTGAACGCCGCGCGCACTTCCGCGCTCGACGCCTGCTCCTCGGTGACGGGGACGGCGCCGATCAGCGCGCGCGCTTCCTTGATCAGGGCGCGGGCCTGCGGATTGTCCTTGGCCTTGAGCTTGCCCTCCACCTCATGGATCGACTTGGTGACCGACTTCAGGTCGTCCAGCTGGAAGGAGATCAGCTGGTCGAACAGCGTATCGACCACGGCCGTGCGCTTGCCTGATTTGTCGACGTCGAACATCGTCATCGACTTGAAGCGCGGGTCCGTGAAGGGGTTCGGGTAGCCCTCGGGCGCCTTGGCGTAGACGGCGGGGTTGACCGGCAGGCGGCGGATGCTGGGTTCCAGCAGCACTTCCTGGCCGGCGGGCGAGAGCAGGAAGTTGACGAATTTCTTCGCGTTTTCGGTGTTCGGCGCGTTGGCGACGATGCCGACATTGGCCGGCACCACGGTGGTGACGGTGGGATAGACGAACTTCACCGGGAAGCCCGAGCCCTGGGCGGAGAAGGCGAAGAAGTCGATGACGATGCCATAGCCGACCTGGCCGGAATTCACTGCCTCCGGCACGCCGAAGGAGCGGTCGGTGATGGTCTGGAAGTTGCCGGCCATGTTCTTGATGGTCTGCCAGCCCTTGTCCCAGCCTTCGCCCTGCAGGATCGTCTCGATGGTCAGGTGCGTGGTGCCCGAGCGGGCGGGCGAGGCGATGGCGACATGGTCGTAATAGGGCGCGGCGGCGAGGTCGCCCCACTCCTTCGGCTCGGGCAGTTCATTGGCGCCGACATAGCGGGTGTTCCACATGATGCCGTAGCCGGACGCCGCGAAGCCGAAATAATAGCCGTCGGGGTCATTGATCGGGTAGGCGCCGATCTTGTCGGGAATGCCCTCGGCGGTGGGGGTGAACTTCTGCAGCAGCTGCTTGGACTTCAGCACCTCGAAGGCGTCAGGCGCCGAGGCCCAGAACAGGTCGGTCTGCGGGTTGGAGCGGGTCTCGTCGAGATATTTCACGCCCGCATTGGTGTTGCGATTCTGGACGTCGAGCATGACGCCGGGATTGGCCTTCTCGAACGCGGCCTTGATCGGGTCGGTAACGTCCTTGGAGAAGGAGGTGACGACGGTGACCTTGCCGGACTGCGCCAGTGCCGCCGGAATGGCGGTGAACGAGGCGAGCGCAAGGGTGGCCGCGAGGGCGGCGGAACGGATCATGGCGTTTTCTCCCAACAGTCTGTTTGGCGGCCCGAAGGCTGCGCAAGCCTCTCCGCAACGCGCGTGCCAGAACGGCGACTTAGGGGTAAGGTATTGATCTCTATCGTATTTGCGGGCGGCGCTGCCGTGCCGCCGCGCGGCCATGGGTCATCGCGGTAACGCTGCCGGGCGGGCGCATGGGTCATCACGGTAACATCGCGGCGCGCCGTTTCCGGTGCGCGTGTCAGTCCTCGACCGCGTCGCGCTCCAGCCCGTGCTTGCGCATCTTGAGGTAGAGCGTCTTGCGCGAGATGCCGAGCGCATCCGCGCACTGGCCAACTCGCCCGCCATGGCGGACCAGCGCCTCGGCGAGGAGGTGGCGTTCGGCGGCGTCCATCATCGCTTCCAGCGACGGCCCGTCCATTGGCGCCGGTGCGGGGGAGGCGGCGGGCGCCTCCTCCAGCCCCAGCACATGACGTTCGGCCGCGTTACGCAGTTCGCGCACATTGCCCGGCCAGGGCCGGCGCATCAGCTCGCTGAGCGTTCCAGCCTCCACCGGGCGGGCCGGCACGCCGTCGCGCGCGGCCACCGTGGCGACGAAATGCCGGAACAGCGCGGGAATGTCCTCGCGCCGGTCGCGCAGCGGCGGCAGGCGCACCGTCACCGTGTTGAGCCGGTAGACGAGATCCTCGCGGAACCGCCCCTCGCCCGCCAGCGCCAGCAGGTCGACCTTGGTGGCGGCGAGCACGCGGATATCGACCTTGATCTCCGCATTCGAGCCCAGCCGCTCGATGCTGCGCTCCTGCAAGGCCCGGAGCAGGCGCGTCTGCGCCGCCAGCGGCATGGATTCGATCTCGTCGAGGAACAGCGTGCCCTTGTGCGCGTGCTCGATCTTGCCGATGCGCCGCTCGCGCGCGCCGGTGAAGGCGCCGGCCTCATGGCCGAACAATTCGCTCTCGATCATGTTCTCGGGGATGGCGGCGCAGTTCACCGCCACAAAACGCCCGGCCCGTCGGCGGCCGAAATCGTGCAGGGCCCGGGCCGCCATTTCCTTGCCGGTGCCGGTTTCGCCGAAGATCAGCACGTCGGTGCGGGTGTCGGCCAGCACGGCCAGCGTGCGGCGCAGGCGCTGCATCGGCTCGGCGCGGCCGATGAGCCGGGCGGCCCACACATCCTCCGCCGCCGCGTCGTCGCGCGTAGCCTCGTCGCGCAGCGCCCGGTTTTCCAGCACCAGCCGGCGCTGCTCCAGCGCGCGCCGCACCGTCTCCACCAGCAGCACCGGGTCGGCCGGCTTCTCGATGAAGTCCCACGCCCCGGCCCGCAAGGCGCGCAGCGCCATCGGCACGTCGCCATGGCCGGTGATCAGCAGCACGGGAATGTCGGGATCGAGCCGGCGCACCTCGTCGAGAAAGGCGAAGCCGTCCATGCCGGGCATGCGCACATCGGAGACGACGACCCCCTCGAAAGCCGGCGACAGCGCCTTGAGCGCCGTGGCGGAACTGCCGAGGGCGGCGACGCTGAGCCCGTCAAGTTCCAGCGTCTGGCCATAGGCGCGGCGGACCTCGGCGTCGTCGTCCACCAGGACAATGTCGGGCGTATCGCTCATGCGGCCTCGCTGAGTTCGATGGCGAAGGTGCTCCCCGAAGGCGAGCTTTCTCTCAAGAGCAGGCGGCCGCCGAAATCGCGGATGATGTTGAACGACAGCGACAGGCCGAGGCCAAGCCCCGAGCCCGGCGGCTTGGTGGTGAAGAACGGGTCGAAAATGTCGGTGTGCATGCCGTCCCCTATCCCCGCGCCGGTGTCGCTGATCTCGATGCTCACATGTTCCGCGCCGCGGTGGGCCCGGATCGCGATCCGGCGCTGCGGGGCGCCGTGCACCGCGTCCATCGCGTTAGCGATGAGATTGACCAGCACCTGCTCCAGCCGCACCTCCTCGGCAAGGACGTGCAGCCCCGGCGGGATGGCGCGTAGCACCTCGATCCGCTCGTCGGCAATGCGCTGGGCGAACAGCGACAGCGCGCCCTCGACCACGCCATCGAGGCTGACCGCGCCCATGTCGGGCTCCGGGCGGCGGGCAAAGCGCTTGAGATGGGCGATGCTGCGCGCCATGCGGACGGTGAGCCCCTCGATGCGGGCGAGGCTTTCCGCCGCGTCCTCGGTGCGCCCGCGCTTCAGCAGCACGGCGCCATTATGGGCATGAGAGCGCAGGGCGGCGAGGGGCTGGTTCAACTCATGGCCGATGCCGGCCGCCATCTGGCCGAGCGCGGCGAGCTTGGCGGACTGCACCAGCTCGTCCCGCGTCTGCCGGAAGATGGCGAGCGCGCGGGAAAGCTCGTCCAGCTCGTCGGCGCCGAAATAGCCCTGCGCCTGCGGCGGCGGCAGGTCCACCGTGCCGCCGCTGGCAATGGCGCCGGCGGCGAGGGTCAGCCGCTCCAGCCGGGCGATCAGGCTGCGCCTGATATAGAACCAGCCCACCAGCACGGCGACGCCGAGCGAGAGCAGGGCGATGGCGAGCAGCAGGCTGCGGCCGACGACGATGGCCTCCGCCGCGCGGGCGGCGGCGGCGCGCGCATCGGTCTCGATCTGCCGCGCCACCGTGCCGATGCTGCCACCGAGTTCGGCGGCGAGATCGCGGCTGGTGCCGAGCCGTTTCTGCCCTTCCTCGGATGCCGCGATCTCCGCCATGCGCAGCCCCGGCAGGCCGCTATCCGCATCGGCCAGCGCGGCGAGGCGACCGACGATCTGGCGCACGGTGATGCTGTCGGCCCAGCCCTGCAGCCGCTTGGCCTCGACCACCAGCTCGTCCACCGCCTCGCCGAGGAAGTGCCCGGTTTGGCGCAGATCCTCCGGCACCCGCACGCTGGCGACCTGCCCGAGCAGGCCGATGGACAGATGCGCCTGCGCGCTCAAGGCGAGGATGGCCTCGGTCTTTGAGGTCTCGTCGCGCAGGATGCGCTGGGCCGCCTGGCCGACCTCGCCCGCCTGTCCCGCCTGGGCCAGGGCGGCGTTGATGTTGAAGCGCGCGTCTTCCACCAGCGGCTCGACCTCGTCCACCAGGTCCGCCTGCAGCCAGCGCAGCTCGTCGACGAAGGCGCGGGTGCGGGCCTCGATGTCGAAGCGCCGGCGGGCGGCCTCGTCCACGGCGTCGAGCGTGCTGCCGAGCGCGTCCACCAGGCGGCGCAGCGCGCCGAATCCCTGCGAGCCCTCGCCCTTCGGCGCGGTTTCCAGCAGGTTGCCGAGAGCGCCGAGCCGGCCGTGCGCGCGCTCCATCGCCAGATCATGGGCGTCGCGGCGCTCGGCGGTGGCCAGCTCGGTCGCCGCCGCCGTCAGGCGTCCGCCGGCCTGTGACAGCTGGGCGGCGAACACCAGCGCCGGCACATGGCCGCGTGCGATCGAATCGAGCTCCGACGACAGCCGCGCATAGGACAGCCAGCCGACGCCGCAGGCGATGACCGCGAGCGCGCCGACGCCGATGAAGGCGACCAGCAGGCGCCCGCCTATGCCGAAGCGGGTTCTTTCCGCTTTCATGGCGCGGCCTTCCCGGCCCGCAGCGCCGGCAGCCGCCCGCGATCGACCAGATGCCGCCGCCCGGCCTCGGCGGCGGCGCGCGCCTCGCCCAGATTCTGCGCCGTCCATGTCTGGATGCGCGCGGTCAGCGCCGTCTGCTCCGCCGAGGCCGGCAGGCCGCGCGGCACGCGCAGAAGCTTCACCCCGGCGGCGAGGCGCGTGGCTTCCGCCTCGTTGAACGGCATCTGCGCCAGCAGCGCCCGTGCCCGCGTCACCTCGCGGGCGGCGTCGGTGTCGGGCGCGGCGAGCAGGGCGGCCTCCACCTCATAGATGGTGCGCCAGATATCGGCGGCGTCGCTGAGCGGGAAGGTGATGAGTTCGTCGAACAGGATGTTGATCAGCTCGTAGCGCTGCGCCGAGCGGCCGGCATCGAAGCTCCAGGTCGCCGCCTCGTCGCTGAGCGCGAAGGGGTTGGGGCCGTCTGTAGCGCCGTCGGCATAGAATTCCGGGCGGATCGGCTGGCGGTCGATACGCGGGTCGAGCAGCAGGCGCTGGCCGGGCACCGACAGCAGGAAATCGACGAAGGCGTTCGCCGCCGCCGGGTTCACCGCATCCTTGAGCAGGGCGATGCTGGCGGGAGTGAACACTTTCTGTTCGGGAAAGCTGAACCGCACCGGCCCGGCATCCAGCTCGGTTGGCTGGGCGAGGAAATCGATGGTGATGCCCACCCCGAAACGCCCGCGCGACACGCCGGCCGCCACGCCGAAGCTGCGGGCGGTGACGGTGGCCAGATTGCCGCCCACCTGCCGCCACACCGCCCAGCCGGTGCTCCAGCCTTCCGATTGCAGCAACGCCTCGACCATGAGGTGGGTGGTGCCGGAGCGCGACGGCGAGGAGAGGCCGACATGGCCGTGATAGACCGGCGCGGTCAGGTCGCGCCAGCGCTTGGGTACGCTGAGCCCATGGCGGGCGAGATAGGCCTCGTTCCATACCACGCCATAGCCGGACAGGGCGAAGCCGAGATACATGCCGGACGGATCGTTCACCGGGTAGCCGGCGACGATGGCCGGGGTGCCGGTGTCGCGCGGGGCGAGCGAGGCGAGCCGGCCCTCCAGCTTCAGCAGTTCGAACGCATCGGGCGCCGAGGCCCAGAACAGGTCGGCCTCCAGCCGCTCGCCGCCGGTGATCAACGCCACGGCGGCGGTGGTCTTGCGCTGGACGAACTCGACCTCGATCTCCGGCCGCGCCTGTTGAAACGCCTTGCGGTAAAGCTCGATCATCGAGGGCGGGAATGAGGTGACGATCCGCAGCGGGCGGGCAGCGGCCGGCACCGACTGCGCGATCAGCAGGCACAGGCCGATGAGGGCCAGAGCGCAGATGCGGTGCTTCACCGCCTTCTCCCGGATTGTGACGCTTCTTGTTGCGCCACCATCGCCGCAGAGCCCGGCCGCCGCAAGCTTTGCCGGCAATCCCTTCCCCGCAATCCCTTTTTCAGGCTCCGGCGATCGGCGGCTCAGCCCGGCCCGTTCAGCGCGCGCAGCACCAGCGAGGCGGCCAGGGTGAGCATGACGAGCCCGACGCCGGCGTCGAGCACCCGCCAGGCGGCCGGTCGGGCAAAGAATGGCCGCAGCAGCCGCGCGCCATAGCCGAGCGCGGCGAACCAGGCAAAGCTCGCCAGCGCGGCCCCGGCGACGAAGACGGGCCGCACCGCCTCGGGCTGGGCGGAACCCGCCGCCCCCATCAGCAGCACGGTGTCGAGATAGACATGCGGATTGAGCAGGGTGAAGCCGGCCGTGGCCATCAGCGCGCGGGCGAGCGTCGTCTCGCCCGCCGCTCTCACCGCCATCGCCTCGGGCGCCGCCATGCGCCGCAGCGCCTGCACGCCATACCAGCCGAGAAAGCCGGCGCCGCCCAGCGCCAGCAGGGTCGCCAGCTGGGGCAGGGCGGCGAGGAAGGCCCCGACGCCGGCGACGCCGGCGGCGATCAGCAGCGCATCGGCGGTGCCGCAGAACAGCACGATGGCGCCGACATGCTCGCGTCGCAGCCCCTGCCGCAGCACGAACAGGTTCTGCGCCCCGATGGCGATGATGAGCGCGCCCGAGAGCAGGAAGCCGGTGGTGAGGGGCAGCAGGATGTGTGTCATGCCGGCGTGGTGGCGGGCGGCGCGACCGAAGTAAAACTTGTTCTTCTAAGGCTGATGAAGCAGAACTTCATCCATGCTGGATTACCCCGCCCTTGCCGCTGTCGCCGCCGTGGTGCGGGAAGGCTCGTTCGAGCGCGCCGCCGCCACGCTCGCCATCACCCCTTCGGCCGTGTCGCAGCGGGTGCGCGGGCTGGAGGAGCGTCTCGGGGCGATCCTGATCGTGCGCGGCCAGCCCTGCGAGGCGACCGAGCTCGGCCGCAGCCTCTGCGCCCATCTCGATCGCGTGCGGCTGCTGGAGCATGATCTGGCGCCGGCGCTCGGCCACGGCGCTGTCGGCACGGGGGAGCGGCTGACCCTTCCGGTGGCGGTGAATGCCGACAGCCTCGCCACCTGGTTTCCGGCCGCCGCTGCCGCCTTCGCGCAGGTGGCCCAGGTGTCGCTGGACCTCGCCCTCGACGATGAGGCCCACACCGCCACCCGGCTACGCGCGGGCGAGGTGCTGGCCGCCGTCACCGCCGAGCGCGAGCCGGTGCAAGGTTGCCGCACCCTGTCGCTGGGCGCGCTGCGCTATGCCGCCTGCGCCAGCCCGGATTTTGTCGCGCGCTACTTTCCACGAGGCGTCACCGTGGAGGCGCTGCACGCGGCGCCCTGCCTGCGCTTCGACCGGCGGGACTTTCTGCAGGCGCGCTGGGCGTTGGCGGCGCTAGGCACCGAGCGGGTCGGCCCGGTGCATTGGGTGCCGTCCACCCATGGCTTTCTCGACATGACGCGGGTCGGGCTGGGCTGGGGCCTGCACCCCACAATGATGGTGGACGCTCATCTCGCCGCCGGGCGCCTGGTGGAGCTGGTGCCGGGCCAGCGGGTCGATGTGCCGCTCCACTGGACGGTGATCCGCCTTGAGACCCGCGCGTTGCGCCAGTTGACGCAGGCCGTGTGTGCGGCGGCCGGCGCGGTTCTCGGCCGCTGACCTCGCGTCGCGAGCCCCGGCCGCGCCGGAATTTCATGCCGAACGCTTCCCCACAAGGGCGTGCCTTACCGAGGGTTGTGTTTCTTCCGGCCAGTCCAATGTCTGGATCGACGAACGACACAGCAGAAGGCGGGTCTTATCGAGAATGTCGATACCGCCCATTGTTTATAGGGATGGCGCGGCAGCCAAGTTATTCAACAATCTGTCACGAGGGAAAACTACTTCAGTTGCCCATGCAATGCGCTCCAGGCGGCGCGTATACAATGGGAATTGAAAACAATGACCAGCATCGTCAGCCCAATCCTCGACTTCATGGCGACGCGCGGCTCGGAAGATCGTGTCATCGATCTGAACGGCGTGTTCGGCGGCAGCGGCCTCACCTACACGATCGCGAGCAGCGATCCCGCGGTCGCCGCGGTCCGGATCGAGGGCAGCGAACTGACGATCGATTTTCTTGAGACGCTCGGCTACACCGATCTCAAGATCACCGCGACCGATGCCGAGGGCGCCACGGCGGTGGAGAATGTCCGGGTGCGCGTGGCCAGCGAGAGCGCCTTCACCATTGCGGTGATGCCCGACACGCAGGATTACACCTCCAACGCCGACCTCAACCACATTTTCGGCGACATGACCCAGTGGCTGGTCGATCACCAGGAAAGCCTGGGCATCGAGTTCGCCATCCATGTCGGCGACATCACCCAGCGCAACACGGCGGAAAACTGGGCGATCGCCGAGGAAGCGCTGCGCAAGCTCGACGGCAAGATCCCCTATTCGCTGCTGCCGGGAAACCACGACCAAAGCGACCAGGGCCGCGCCAACGACCACAGCTCGGTCTATCTCGACGACCTGTTCTCGCCGGAGAAGCAGGCTGCCACCAGCCCCACCTTTGGCGGCGTCTATGACCAGGAGCCGGAAAGCTCCAAGAACAACTACCACACCTTCACCGCGCCCGATGGCACCAAGTGGCTTGTCATGTCGATGGAATTCGGCGTGCGCGACGACGTGCTGCGCTGGGCCGGCGATGTCATCGAGGCGCATGCCGATCACCGCGTCATCATCGCCAACCATTCGATGACCAACTTCGCCGGCCGCCACGACCCGCTCGGCTCGCCGCTGTTCAACGAGGGCACCGGCTACGACTACGGCATGGGCAACACGCTCGAAAACCCCAATGATGGCGAGACCATCTGGCGCGAGCTGGCCAGCAAGTACCCCAATGTCGCGATGACGTTCTCGGGCCACATCTTTGGCGACGGCGCCGAAACCGTGACCAGCTACAACCAGTATGGCCAGCCGGTTCACCAGATGCTGGTGAATTACCAGAACGGCGTCGCCAACGAGATCAATGGCGGGCGCGGCGGCAATGGCGCCATCCGCCTGGTCGTGGTCGACCCGGAGGCCGGCACCATCTCGACCGAGACCTATTTCACCGAATTCGACAGCTACCTCACCGGCGGGCGCACCGAAGGCGAGCTGCAGGGCGACTATAAGGAGCACGAGCAGGTGCTCGACGGGCTCGATCTCGGCCCGGTGACGCCGCAGGCGCTGGCCGATGCTGGCGACGACATCTTCGCCACCGCCACGGCCGGTGCCGACGAGGGCGCGGTGGTCCTCGATGCGAGCGCCTCGCGTAACCCGGGTGACGCGATCGTCGAATATCGCTGGCTCGACAAGGGCGGCCAGGTGGTGGCCACCGGCCAGAAGCCGACCGTCTCTTTCGAGGTCGGCAGCCACAAGCTGACGCTTGAGGTCGAGGACCGCGCCGGCGTGGTGACGCGCGACGAGATCCGCGTCGTCGTCAGCGGCGATCGCACCTTGCTGGTCGACAATTTCAACGACGGCAACGCCGCTGGCTGGACCACGGTCCGGCCGCTGCTGGCGAACACGACCATTCTTGAAACCGCCTCGCAGGCCGGCGCCCCGGCGCTGGAGGGCGGCGATGCCGGCGTGCTCTCCTTCCCGCCGCTCGAAGGCACACAGTATTACCATGTGCAGCCGGGCTTCGAACCGTCCGCCGGCGACGACTTCGAATCCTACACGCTGATGATGGACCTGATGGTCTATGACGGCCAGGGCTCCTATTTCTCGCTGTTCCAGAACGACCTCGAAAACGCCGAGGACGGCGTCATCTTCATCGAGAACAAGAACAACGGCACCGGCACGCTGGAAATCCTGCGCGGGGCCCATGGCACCATCACCTATGGCCAGTGGCACCGCATCGCGCTGACCGTCGAGAAGATCGACGACGCCACCGCGACGCTGAGCAAGTACATCGACGGCAGCTTCGTCGGCTCGCAGGTGGTGGCGATGGATCGCCTGAAGATCGACGGCGAGGGCGGTTTCTACCTGCTCGCCGACGACAATGGCGAAAGCGGCTATGGGCATCTCAACAGCGTCGTGTTCTCCGACCGCGTGTTCAGCGCCAGCGAGATCGCCGACATGGGCGGCGCCAAGGCCGCCGGGCCGCTCTCCGCCGTGAGCGACGGGCGCACCGTGCAGTTCGACTTCAATGGCGACACCGCCGCCAGCCTCGGCGCGGGCACGATCGCCATCGTCGACAAGAAGGGCGACGCCCTGGAGGCGCTGACCACTTTCGGCACGGCCGCCTCCTACGGCATTCCCGAGCTGCCGGGCGGCGACGACCAGGTGATGTTCTTCCCCGCGCCGAAGGAAAAGCAGGGCTTCGTGGTGACGCCGGCTGGCGATGACGACGTCATCACCGAATACAGCCTCGTCATGGACGTGCTGGTTCCCGACGGCCAGGGCCGCTACATCTCGCTGCTGCAGACCGACCCGAGCAACACCAGCGACGGCGACGTCTTCATCCGCCGCAACAACGGCACCGGCTTGGCCGAGCTCGGCGGCGGCGGCTATGACGGCGCCTTCGCCTATGGCGAGTGGCAGCGCATCGCCCTTGTGGTGGACCAGGGCACGGACGGCACCGTCACCCTCCATAAATACCTGAACGGCACGCTCATCGGCTCGCGGGTCGTGGATGCCGAGCGCTTCAAGCTCGATGGCGAGAAGGGTTTCCTGCTATTCGCCGACGAGGACGGCGAAATGAACGACGCCTATGTGAACAGCGTGTCGTTCACGCAGGGCGTGCTCTCGGCCGAGCAGATCGCGGCGCTCGGCGGCGCCAAGGCCGGGGGCATCTTCACGCAGGCGCCGGACGCGAACACCACGCAGTTCGACTTCTCCGGCACGCTCGACGCCACCTTCGGCGATGCCCAGCTCGACTTCCTGGATGAATCCGACACCGGCTTCTGGAAGGTGAAGGGCAGCGTTCACTCGCGCAAGGATGACGATGCGTCGATCGACGCCCCGGAAGGCGCGCTCTACTACTCGCAGGACAATCCCGACAAGCTTCTGGTGTGGAACGATCCCGCCGCGCTGGCGTGGAAGAACTATGTGTTCGACGTCACCCTCCGCTCCACCGATGACGATGTGATCGGCACGGTGTTTTACTACGCCGACGAGAGCAATTATTACCGGCTCGAACTCGACGGCGAGGGCTATTCCCGCCAGCTGATCAAGGTGCAGGAAGGCGTCGAGACCGTGCTCGCCACGGCCACGGGCGGCTACCGCTTCAATGACGAGATGGAACTGCGCGTCGCCGTGGTGAATGGCGAAATCACCGTGCTGCTTGACGACGTCAACGTCTTCGGCGGGCCGGTGATCGACAGCGCTCCGCTCGCCGGCGGCACCATCGGCGTGCTCTCCAGCAATCAGAAGAGCGCGATTTTCGACAATGTCGCGGTCAATGAGGTGGCGCTGGCCGCGCATGGCGCCGGCGACATGCGCAGCATCGACCATGATGGCGACGGCTTCGCCACGGTCGCGCTGTCGGCCTCCGGCTCCTTCGGACCGAAAGACATCGTGGCCTATCGCTGGCTGCTCGATGGCGAGGAGATCGGCACCGGCAAGCAGGCTGTCCTCTCTCTTCCCGTCGGCACCAAGGGTGTGACGCTCGAAGTCACCGACGCCGCCGGCAAGATCTCCCGCGATCACGTCAAGGTCGATGTCGTCAGCGCCGACAAGGTGCTGCTGAGCGAGGGCTTTACCGGCGGCACGCTCGCCGGCTGGACGATTGTGGACGAGGGCACGCTGGGCGGCGCCTCCGACTGGCAGCTGCGGGACGGCAAGCTGTACCAGATGTCGGACATTCACTCCCGCCAGCTGATTTCCAACGGCAACGCTTCCGATCCCGACCCGTGGAACCGTGGCTGGAGCCCGCTGGGCGATGGCTACAACGCGCTGCGCAAGGGCACCTACGCCCTCTACAACGCGCCCGAGGCGGCGGAGTGGAGCGACTATTCGGTCGAAGTCACCATCGTGACCCCGGACGATGACGGCCTGGGCATCCTGCTGCACTACCAGGACCCGCAGAACTACTACAAGATGGAGCTCGACCGCGAAGGCGGCCTCTGGCAGCTGCGCAGCATGGTCGACGGCTATGAGAAGACCCTCGCCCAGGTGCCGGGCCGCTATATCAGCGGCGAGCCGATCCATCTGCGCGTCGACAACGCCGGCGGCAAGATGCAGGCCTATGTCAATGGCGAGCCGGTCTTCGCCTATGACATCGAGGACCACAATCTCGACGCCGGCACGGTCGGCCTCTATTCCTGGGGCAGCGCGGGCGTCGCGTTCGATAATCTGAGCGTGGTGTCGCTGGCGGATGGGCCGGTGCAGCCCGGCGACAATGCCGCGCCGGAAGCGGCGAACGATAACGGCTTCGCGGTGACGGCGGGTTCCTCGCTGATGCTGGCCGCGGCTCTGCTGCTGGCCAATGATAGCGATGCCGATGCCGATAACCTCGCGATCGTGTCGGTGCAGGAGGCGGTCGGCGGCACGGTGGCACTCGACGACGCCGGAAACGTGCTGTTCAAGGCGACCGCCGGTTTCTCCGGAACGGCCTCGTTCAGCTACACCGTTTCCGACGGCAATGGCGGCACGGACAAGGCCACGGTCACGCTGAATGTGGAGGCGGCGGCCAACCGGAACCCCGACGCGCTCGACGACCGGCTCTATGTGCTGGAAGAGGCGGGGGTGACGCTGGCGGCCTCCAGCCTGCTCGCCAATGACACGGACGCCGATGGCGACACCTTGACCCTGGTCTCGGTGCAGGGTGCGACCCATGGCACCGTCGCGCTGGTCGACGGCAAGGTAGTGTTCACCCCGGCCGACGGCTTCACCGGGGCCGCTTCGTTCACCTACACCGTCTCCGACGGCAAGGGCGGCCAGGACACGGCGAAGGTGGTGGTCAACGTCCAGCCGCGCCCGAACACCGCGCCGGTGGCGCAGAATGACGGCGGCTTCACGGTCACGGCGGGCCTTGCCCTCTCGCTGGCGGCGGCGGCGCTGCTGGCCAACGACACCGATGCCGACGCCGATACGCTCAGCATCCTCTCGGTGCAGGGCGCGACCCATGGCTCGGTGGCGCTGGTCGACGGCAAGATCGTCTTCACGGCGGAGGCGGGCTATGAGGGCGCGGCTTCGTTCACCTACACCGTCGCCGACGGCAAGGGCGGCACCTCGACCGCGACGGTCTCGCTGACCGTCGAGGCGGAGGAGGTCGACGAGCCCGGCCATGAGGGCTGGCAGCACGGCACGACGGGCGATGACGTGCTTGGCGGCCCGTCCACGACAAGCGTCCGCATCTTTGGCGATGCCGGCGACGACACACTTCGCGGCGGCCTTCGCGACGACCAGCTCGATGGCGGCGAGGGCTCGGACCTCCTGCGCGGCGGCATCGGGAATGACCGGCTTGCCGGTGGTGCCGGCGATGACGTGCTCGAAGGCGGGATCGGCAATGACCGGCTGGAAGGCGGCGAAGGCGACGACGAGCTTCGCGGCGGCATCGGCAGCGACACGCTTGAAGGTGGGGACGGCGAGGATGTCCTTGAAGGTGGCATCGGCAATGACACTCTCGACGGCGGCAGCGGCGACGACGAGCTGAAGGGGGGCCTCGGCCGCGACCGTCTTGAAGGCGGGGAGGGCGAGGACGTTCTTTCGGGTGGCATCGGCCGCGATGTCTTCGTGTTCGGCGCGCAGTCGGGGGCGGACATCATCACCGACTTCCGTTCCGGCCAGGACAGCATCGAGCTCCAGGGGCTCGCCTTCGACACCTTCGACCAGGTGTTGGCGGCGATGGTCGACACGCAGGACGGCGTGGTTCTCCAGCTGGATGCGGGCGGCGACAACTATGTGCTCATCGAGCACACCACCCGCAGCGGCTTCGGCGCCGACGATTTCGCCTTCGTCTGAGCCGCCCGCTTCTGACCGCGCTGGAACCGTTCCCGCGCGACACCCACCGGCGGCAGGCGCTGCCGGTGGGGTCTCCCCCAGCCGGTCGCGGGGCCTGCCGCCGGCCAACCGGGGTGGTGTGCGTCACGCACCTGTCAGCCCGCCGCACTAAGCACGGCGATCGATCGGTCGCCGTGCCGGTCCGATCCGTCGACCCAATAGTGCCCGCCAAGAGTGCCAGCCAAGAGTGCCAGCCTAAAGAGTGCCAGCGATGAAAACACTGAGCGGTCCCTCGTCAGCCTCGCCCGTCGCCGCCGCCTTCGCTTCCTGCCGGAGCGTTCTGGTCGGCATCGGCGCCCTGAGCTGCGTCATCAATCTGTTGATGCTGACCGGCCCGTTCTTCATGCTGCAGATCTATGACCGGGTGCTGGCGAGCCGGAGCCTGCCCACCCTCGTGGCGCTGCTGGTGCTCGCCTTGGTGCTCTATGCGTTCCAGGGCGTGCTCGACCTGCTGCGTGCCCGCGTGCTGGTGGGGCTGGGCATGCGGCTCGATGCCAAGCTGCGGCCGCTCTCCTTCGACCTGATGTCCGCCCTGGTGCTGAAGCGCGGGCGCGACGGCAACGGCCAGCAGCCGGTGCGCGATCTCGACCAGATCCGCCAGTTCCTCTCCGGGCAGGGACCGGTCGCGATTTTCGACCTGCCCTGGATGCCGCTCTATCTCGGCGTGCTGTTCCTGTTCCACCCGGTGTTCGGGCTGGTTGGGCTCGCCGGCATCCTCGTGCTCTGCGCCTTCATGCTGATCACCGAATTCGCCACACGGGCGCCGACCCGCATCGCCGCCCGTCGCTCCTCCACCCGCAACGGGTTGGCGGAAACCTATTGCCGCAATGCCGAGACCATCACCGCTATGGGCCTGACCGCGACCATGCGGGCGCGCTGGTTCGAGGCGCATGCCGCCTATCTCAGCGACAACCAGCGCGCGGTGAATGTGGCGGGCGACCTGTCCTCGATCAGCAAGGTGTTCCGCTTCCTGCTGCAATCGCTGATGCTGGCGGCCGGCGCCTGGCTGGTGATCGAGGGCGAGGCCTCGTCGGGGGCAATGATCGCTTCCTCCATCCTGTCGTCGCGGGCGCTGGCGCCGGTGGAGCTGGCCATCTCCAACTGGCGCGGCTTTATCGCGGCGCGGCAGGCCCATGCCAGGCTCTCCGCGCTGTCGGCGGAGTTTCCTCCCGCGCCCCAGACCATGCCGCTGCCGGCCCCGAAGGCGCGGCTCGATGTCGCCGGGCTCGCCGTCGCGCCCCCGGGCCAGGCCAAGGCGACCATTGCCGGCCTGTCCTTCGCCGTGGAGGCGGGCAGCGCGATCGGCGTCATCGGTCCTAGCGGCTCGGGCAAGTCGACGCTGGCGCGCGGGCTGGTCGGCGCCTGGCCCTCGTCCAAGGGCGGCGTGCGGCTCGACGGCGCGGCGATCGAGCAATGGGACCGCGACGCGCTGGGCGCCCATATCGGCTATCTCCCGCAGGATATCGAGCTGTTCGACGGCACCGTGGCGGAGAACATCGCCCGCTTCCGCGCCGATGCTGCGCCCGCCGCGATCATCGCCGCCGCCGAGCGGGCCGGGGTGCACGAGCTGATCCTGAAGCTGCCGAATGGCTATGACACGCGCCTCGGCGAGGGCGGGATAGCGTTGTCCGCCGGCGAGCGCCAGCGTGTGGCGCTGGCCCGGGCGCTTTTTGGCGAGCCCTTCCTCATCGTGCTCGACGAGCCAAATTCCAATCTCGACGCCGATGGCGAGGCGGCGCTGACGCGGGCGATCATGTGGGCCCGCGAGGCCAAGCGGGTGGTGGTGGTCATCGCCCACCGGCCGAGCGCGCTGGCGGCGGTCGATCTCGTGCTGATGATGGCCGCCGGCCAGCAGCAGGCCTTCGGCCCGAAGGAGCAGGTTCTGGGCAAGGTTCTCAAGACGCCGGTGGCCGCATGACCGACACTCTCGCCACAAATTCCCTGTTCACCCGCCTGCGCGCGCGGCTCTCCCGCCTGCTTCCGGCGGCCAGCGTGGCCGATGACGGGGTCAACCGCCATTTGTGGCTGGCCTTCATCGTCGCGCTCTTCCTCGTCGTCGGCTGCGGCGGCTGGGCCGCCACAGCCGCGCTCAACGGCGCGGTTCTGGCGGTGGGCACGGTGGTGGTGGAAAGCCACGCCAAGCGCATCCAGCATCCCGAGGGCGGCGTGGTCGGCGAGATCCGGGTGAGCAACGGCCAGAAGGTGGAGGCGGCGGACGTGCTGCTGCGGCTCGACGACACCGTCACCCGCGCCAATCTCGCCGTGGTCGACACCCAGCTGGTGGAACTGGCCGCCCGCCGCGCCCGGCTGGAGGCCGAGCGCGATTCACGGGACAGCATAGACTACCCCGCCGCGCTGCTGGCGCGCCGTGCGGAGGAGAATGCCGGCCGGGCGATCGAGGGCGAGGTCAGCCTGTTCAACTCCCGCCGCGCCGCGCTGGAAGGCCAGGTGCTGCAGATGCGCGCCCGGATCGACCAGCTGGTCGACGAGGCCGCCGGCCTTTCCGCCCAGATCACGGCGAAGAGCGCCGAGCTGGGCTATATCGCCGAGGAAATCGCCGGCGCCACCCAGCTGCATGGCAAGGGGCTGACGCCGCTGACGCGGCTGCGCGCGCTCCAGCGCGAGCAGGTGCGCATCGAGGGCGAGCGCGGGCAGCTCCAGGCCGAGCTGGCGCGCTCGCGCGGGCGCACCAGCGAAACCGAGCTGCAGATCATCCAGATCGGCCAGGACATGCGCGCCGAGGTGATCGAGGAGCTGCGCGAGATCGAGGGCAAATGGGCCGAGCTGCAGGAGCGCCGCATCGCCGCGCAGGACAAGCTGACCCGCGTGGAACTGATCGCGCCGATTTCCGGCGTGGTGCACGAACTCGCCACCCACACGGTGGGCGGGGTGATCGCGCCCGGCGAGACGGCGATGCTGATCGTGCCCGAGCATGACCGGCTGGTGGTCGAGATCCATGTGAACCCGGCCGATATCGACCAGGTGCTGATCGGCCAGCCGGCCATGGTGCGGCTTTCCGCCTTCAGCCAGAAGACCACGCCTGAGTTGGCCGGCACGGTGGCGCGCATCGCCGCCGACCTCACCAAGGACGAGAAGGCCGGCACCAGCTTTTATGTCGCCCAGGTGGCCCTGCCGGCGCAGGAGATCGCCCGGCTGAACGGGCTGCAGCTGATGCCCGGCATGCCGGCCGAGGTGCACCTGCAGACCGGCGAGCGCACGGCGCTGAGCTACCTCGTCAAGCCGCTTCGGGACCAGATCGCGCGGGCGATGCGGGAGGAGTGAAGGTCGCGGCGGCGCAGGCGAAGAATTCGGTGACGATGGGCAGCCGCCGCCGCTCGTCGAGGCAGACGAGATATTCGTCGATGGCGAGCGGCGCGTCGCGCAGCGGCAGGAAGCACAGCCGCGTGTCGAAGCCGAATTCCAGATCCGCCACCACCCCGGCGCCGAAGCCGGCGGCCACCGCCTCGCGCACCCCCTCGCGGGTCGAGACCTCCAGGATCGGCCCGAGCGAAATGTCCTGAAGCGCCAGATTCTGCTCGAACACCTCGCGGGTGCGCGAGCCGCGCTCACGCAGCACGAAGGGGCAGCCGCTGAGATCGGCGAGGCACAGCTCTTTGCGTGTGGTCCAGGGGTGCCGCTCGGGCAGGAAGATGCCGATCTTCATGGAGGAGAGCGGGCGCACATGCAGCCGCGGATCGGTGGGCAGCTGCGCGGTGATGCCGATATCGGCGCGATATTCCAGCAATTGCTCGATCACGCTGTCGGAGTTCTGCACGATCAGCGAGAACACCAGCCGCGGCCGCTGCTGCTTCAGCGCTCGCAATATGGGCAGCGAATGCACCACGCCATCGGCGGCGATGCGCAGGCGCCCGCCCTCATTGGTGCGGCTCTTGAGCAGGGTGCGCGCTTCCGCCAGCGCGGCGAACAGGCGCGAGGTGACCTTGTAGAGCGCTTCCCCGTCCGGGGTGAGCGTGACCCCGCGCGCCTTGCGCTCGAACAGCGCCATGCCGGACGCCGCCTCCAGCTGGCGGACCTGGCCGGACAGGGTCGACTGGCTGACCGCCATGCCGCGCGCGGCCTGGGAATAGCTGCCGGCGGCGGCGACGAAATGGAAAGCGCGAAGCTGGGTAACCGACATGTTTCTCAGCGGCCTTCTGCGGATGAGAACCTGCCCCGAGTAGCCGGCAGCTGCGGAGGCCGGAAGATCGACAGACGGTTCTGCACGGGGGAATCGTGGGCGCGGGAACACATGATGAAGGACAGTTTAGCGCGGCAAGAGATTCCGAATTGTGACAGGTGCCTTGTTACCGAAAGTCTGGGGCCTCCTAATCTTCACAAGGGCGCCGGGACAGGCGCGGCATGCATGTCGGTTATCTCCATACAGGGCATTGTTATTTGAGATGGCCGCGGCCGGCCCGGCTTTAAGAACCTGTCATGTGCGCCGCTTACTGCTGCCGACCATCCGCTGAAGCTGTGGCTTTCGGCATGTGCGGGCCGCGTTGCGGCGCAGGCGCCCGGCTGAAAACGCGCCGGCAAAAACAGGAATCAAGGCTCATGGTCACCATCACCAATCCCATTCTCGACTTCATGACCAAGCGCGGTTCGGAAGACCGCGTGATCGATCTGAACGAGGTGTTTGCCGGCGAAGGCCTGACCTACACGATCGAGAGCAGCGACCCCTCGGTGGCGGCTGTGACCATCGCCGACGGCAAGCTGACCATCGATTTCCTGGAGACGCTGAGCCACACAGACCTGAAGATCACCGCCACCGATGCCGGCGGTTCCAGCGTCACCGACAGTGTCCGGGTGCGCGTGACCGGCGAGAACGCCTACACCATCGCCGTGCTGCCCGACACGCAGGACTACACCAACGCGGCCGGTGTCGAGACCTTCAAGGGCATGACCCAGTGGCTGGTGGACAACAAGGACAGCCTGAACATCTCCTTCGTCACCCATGTCGGCGACATCACCACCGAGAACAGCCCGACCCATTGGGAATATGCCAAGGAAGCGCTGAGCATCCTCGACGGCAAGATTCCCTATGGACTGACGCTCGGCAATCATGACGGCGTTTCCGGAAGCTTCGAGGCGAGCCGGATCAACGACTATTTCTCGGTCGACGACCTGAAGAACGCCAATGGCGAGAATTTCGGCGGCACCTATGACCAGGAAGCCGCGCTGGCCAACAACACCTATTCCACCTTCACCGGTGCCGATGGCACCAAATGGCTGGTGCTGAACCTCGAATTCGGCGCGCGCGAGGACGTGCTGCGCTGGGCGGGCGAGGTGATCGAGGACAATCTCGACCACCGCGTCATCCTCACCACCCACTCCTACATGACCTGGGCCGGCCGCCACGACGCCACCGGCGCCCCACTCTATGACGAGGGCACGGGCTATGATTACGGCCTGGGCAACTCGCCGGAAAGCGCTACTGACGGCGAGACGATGTACCGCGAGCTGGTGCAGAAATACCCCAACATCACCTTCACCTTCTCCGGCCATATCTTCGGCGACGCCGCCGAGACGCTGGTGAGCTACGACCAGTTCGGCAATCCCGTCTACCAGATGATGGTGAACTACCAGAACGGCGTGTCGGGCGAGATCACCGGCGATGCCGGGCAGGGTTCCGGCAGCGCCGGCGGCAATGGCGCCATCCGGCTTGTCACCATCGATCCCGACAATAACTCGGTCTACACCTCGACCTATTTCGCCGCGCTGGACGACTATATGGACAGCGTGCGCGGCGATGGCGAGCTCGACCGCGACGGCCTCACCGGCCCCTATCGCGGCCATGAGGAAACCATCACCGGCGTCGAGCTCGGCACGCCCGACGTGCCCGCCATCGCCAAGGCCGGCAACGACCAGTTCGTAACCGCCGGCAATGGCCAGGACAAGGCGCAGGTCACGCTCGACGGCGACTGGACCCTCAACCCCAATAACGACCAGGGGCTGAGTTATGTCTGGACCGACCGGGACGGCACTGTCGTCGCCACCGAGGCCACGCCCACGCTGGCGCTGGGCGCCGGCCACCATGCGCTGACCCTGACCGTGACCGACAGCGCCGGCCATGTCTCCAAGGACGACGTGCTGATCGTCGTTTCCAACCCGAACACGCTGCTGGTCGACAATTTCAACGACGGCAATGCCGAAGGCTGGACCCGCCCCGGCACGCCGGAGGGCTTCTCCAACGGCACGACCGCCGAATTCGGTATCGCCGACCTGCCGGGCGCGGCCGTGGTGGCGGAGGATTTCGCCCGTGTTCCCAAGGCCTCCTCGACCCAGGGCCTGAAGCTGACCGCCGATTTCGACACCGCCAGCGGCACGCTGCTCGGCTCCTATTCGGTGGTGATGGACATCTATGTGCCGGCCGAGGGCGCGGGCACCTACACCGCCCTGCTGCAGATCGACGGCGGCGGCACCAATGAAGATGCCGAGCTGTTCCTGAAGAAGAGCGGCAACGCCGCCGGCCTCGGCACCAACAGCGACTATAAGGGCAGCTTCACCTATGATGCCTGGCACCGCGTGGCGGTGACCTACACCGAGAATGAGGACGGCTCGCTCTCGCTGTCGAAATATATCGACGGCGTGCTGGCCGGCACCCAGACGGTGAGCGGCGACCGCTACAAGCTCGACCCGGAAAAGGGCCTTGTCCTGTTCGCCGACGATGATGGCGAGACCAGCGAGGTCTACGTCTCCAGCGTGCTTGTCACCGACAAGGTGCTCACGGCCGCGCAGGTGCTGGAACTCGGCGGCACCAAGGCCGGCGGCATTGTCGCCACCGCGCCGAGCGCCAATTCGGTGCAGTTCGACGTCAACGCCGGCAGCGCCGCCCCCACCTTTGGCACCGGCACGCTGGCGCCGCAGGGCGACCTTGCCGTCAGCTACGACTCGATCGAGGATTTCGAGGTTCCCGCAGTGCCGACCACCGGCGGCGCGGCGCCCGATGTCACCTATATCCCCAAGCTCGCCAGCAGCCAGGGCCTGCTGCTGACCCCGACCTCGCCGGTTCCGGCCGGCACCCTCGTGTCGAGCTACACGCTGGTCTATGACGTGCTGATCCCCTCGGACGGCGTGAGCGGCTTCACCTCGTTCCTGCAGACCGACGTGACCAATACCAATGACGGCGACCTGTTCGTGCGCGGCAGCGACGACGGCACCGGCGGCCTCGGCATTGGCGGCGTCTATACCGGCGCGTTCAAATACGATGAATGGCAGCGCGTGGTGTTCAAGATCGAGGACACGGGCGACGAGGTCATCATCTCGAAATATATCGACGGCGTGAAAGTCGGCACCCAGTCGATGGATGACGACCGCTACACGATCGACCTCAGCAAGGGTGTACTGCTGTTCACCGACGAGGATGGCGAGACCTCGAACCTCTACGTCTCGCACTTCCTGTTCACCGACAAGCTCTACACCGACCAGGAGATCGCCGCGCTCGGCGGGGTGAAGGCGGACGGCATCGTCAGCGAGGCGCCGAGCGACTTTTCGGTGCAGATCGATTTCAGCACCCCGGCCATGACCGATGATTTCGGCAATGCCCAGGTGGCGGCCACCACCATCGGCGCCGGCGTCGGCGGCTTCATCGTCAAGGGCACGGTGAATTCGCGCGACACGGTCGCGGACGGCCAGGACGCGCTGGAAGGCCGCGTCTTCGAGCAGTCCGACACCGCCGACAACCTTCTCCTCTGGGGCGAGCCAGCCGCCAAGTCCTGGTCGAATTACGAATTCGAGGCGACGCTCAAGACCACGGACAATGACGGCATCGGCGTCGTGTTCTATTATCAGGACGAGCAGAACCACTATAAGGTCGTGCTCAACGCCGAGACCAACACCCGCTCGCTCGTCAAGGTTTCCGGCGGCACCGAGACGGTGCTGGCCACCGAGCATGCCGGCACGCCGTGGAGCCGCGACTTCCACCTGAAGGTGGCGGTGGTCGATGGCGAGATCAACGTCTTCCTCGACGGGCACAATGTGTTCGGCGCGGTGGTGGATGCCGCCCCGCTCGCTGGCGGCACGGTCGGCCTCTATTCGAACAACCAGCGCAGCTCGCAGTTCGACAATGTCGCCGTCAACAAGGTGGGGCTCACCGCCCATGCCGGCGACGACATCCGCGTGCTCGACCTCGATGCCGACGGCCATGTGACGGTGGCGCTCGACGCGGAAGGCAGCTACGGCCTCGCCGACATTGTCAGCTACGTCTGGACCGATGCGCAGGGCCATGTCGTCGCGCAGGGCAAGTCGGCCCAGGCTACGCTTGGCACGGGCGAGCAGGCCCTGAAGCTGACCGTGACCGACTCCGCCGGCAAGACCGCCACCGACACGGTGCGGGTCGATGCGGTCGCTTCCGGCCGGGTGCTGCTGGCGGAAGACTTCGCCTCCAATGCCTCGCTCGGCAAATGGACCATCGTCGACGAGGGTGAATCCGGCGGCATCGGACCGAATGGTACCGCCTCGCAATGGGAATTGCAGGACGGAAAATTCGTCCAGCTGACCGACATCAAGAGCCGCCAGCTCACCTGGAACGGCGCGTCCAACTCCGATCCGTGGAAGACCGGCTGGAGCCCGCTGGGCGACGGCGTCAACGTGCTGCGCAAGGGCACCTATGCGCTCTATAACGACCCGGCGGCCAAGGAGTGGACCGACTACGCCGTCGAGGCCACCATCGAGACCCCGGACAATGGCGCGCTCGGCCTGCTGTTCTACTACGAAGACGCGAACAATTATTACAAGCTCGAACTCGACGCCAATGGTGACTATGACCGCAACCCGAGCAACGGCGCGGGCAGCCTGTTCCAGCTGATCCAGGTCAAGGACGGCGTCGAGAAGTACCTCAACCAGTTCCCGGCCAAATACACCCCGGGCGAGGCCTTCGACCTTCGGGTCGAGGTGAAGGACGGGCAGATCCAGGCCACGGTCGACGGCCAGGCGCTGTTCGCCTACGCCATCGAGGACCATGCCCAGAGCAAGGGCACGGTCGGCCTGTTCTCCTGGGACAGCGCGGGCGTGTCGTTCGACAAGGTGACGGTGGTCTCACTGGCGGAAGACGGGCCGGGCGAGCCGGGCGACAATGCCGCCCCGGACGCGGTGGCCGACAGCGGCTTCACCGCCACCGGCGGCGAGGCGCTGATCCTCGGCGCGGCGCTGCTGCTGGCCAATGACACCGATGCCAATGGTGACACCCTCGCCATTCTCTCGGTCGGCAATGCGGTGGGCGGCACGGTGAAGCTCGACGATGCGGGCAATGTGCTGTTCGTGCCGACGGCCGGCTTCACCGGCGCCGCCTCCTTCACCTACACCGTCTCCGACGGCAAGGGCGGCACCGACACCGCGACGGTCGGCATCACGGTCGCGGGCGCGCCCAACCACCTTCCCTCGGCGGAGAATGACCGGCTCTATGCGCTGCAGGACAAGGCCGTGACCGCCTCGATCGCCAGCCTGCTGGCCAATGACCGCGACACGGACAACGACACGCTGTCCATCGTCTCGGTGCAGGAGGCGACGCATGGCACGGTGGCGCTGGTCGACGGCAAGGTGGTGTTCACCCCGGCGAGCGGCTTCACCGGCGCCGCCTCCTTCAGCTACACCGTCTCCGACGGCAAGGGCGGGCAGGACAAGGCGACGGTGACGGTCGCGGTGCGCGCCCAGCCGAACCGGGCGCCGGTCGCGGCCAATGACAGCGGCTTCTCCACCAAGGCAGGCATCGCCGCGACGCTGGCGGCGGCTCTGCTGCTCGCCAACGACACCGACGCCGATGCCGACACGCTCGTCATCCAGTCGGTGACCTCGGGCACCGGCGGCACGGTGGCGCTGGTCGACGGCAAGGTGGTGTTCACCCCGGCGCAAGGCTTCACCGGCGATGCCTCGTTCAGCTACACCGTCTCCGACGGCGAGGGCGGCACCTCCACCGCCACCGTGAAGGTGACGGTCGGGCCGGCGGGCGGGTCCTCCGATCCGCATGCGGGCTGGACGCTCGGCACCGCCGGGGACGACACGCTGCGCGGCAGCCAGTTACAGGCCAACAAGATCTTCGGTGGCGCCGGCGACGACGCTATCCGGGGCGGCATGCGCGCCGACCAGCTCGATGGCGGCGAGGGCGACGACACGCTGCAGGGCGGCTTCGGCAAGGACGTTCTCAAGGGCGATGCCGGCGACGACACGCTGCATGGTGGCTTCGGCGATGACCAGCTGGATGGCGGCGAGGGCGACGACACGCTGCATGGCGGCTTCGGCAAGGACGTTCTCAAGGGCGGTGCCGGCGAGGACACGCTGAATGGTGGCTTCGGCGACGACCAGCTGGACGGCGGCGAGGGCGACGACATGCTCGCTGGCGGCAGTGGCAAGGATGTTCTCGACGGCGGTGCCGGCGATGACCAGATCGAAGGCGGGGCGGGAAATGACCGGCTCATCGGCGGCGCTGGTGACGACATGCTGCGCGGCGGCCTCGGCCGTGACACCTTCGTGTTCGCGTCGAATTCCGGCAACGACGTGATCGTCGACTTCCGCGCCGGCCAGGACACGATCGCGTTCTCCGGCCTCGACTTCGAGACCTTCGACGACATTCTGGCGGCGATGCTCGACAGCGAGGACGGCGTGGTGATCCAGCTCGACGACAGCGGAGACCATACGGTGCTGCTGGAAGGCATGACCAAGGCGCGTCTCGACGCAGATGATTTCTCCATCCTCTGATCGAACCGCGCCGGCTCCCTCCGCGCCGAGTCCTGACGCACGAAACAGCAAAGGCCGCCCGCACGGGCGGCCTTTGTCGCATTCTCCGCCCCTTATCCTGCTGCGAGCGCGGCCAGAACCCGTTGCCGGGTGAAGGGCAGATCCGTCAGCCGCAACCCGATGGCATCGCGGACGGCATTGCCGATCGCGCCCGCGACAGGCCCCTGCGCCGCCTCCCCGGTGCCGAGGAAGGGCTCGCCCGGCCGGTCGATGACATGGACCTCCACCTTCTCCGGCACGCTGGCGAAGCGCAGGATCGGGTAGCTCGACCAGTCGACGCTGGTGATCTGCCGGCGATCGAAGGTTACGGCCTCGTAAAGCGTCCAACTCGCCGCCTGCAGGATGCCGCCCTCGGTCTGGTTGCGGATGCCGTTCGGGCTGACCGCCTGCCCGCTGTCGATCGCCGCGACCGCGCGCACCAGGCGGGTGCGGCCGGTCTCACGCTCGACCTCCATCTCGACCGCGACCGCGAGATAGGCGGCGAGGTTCTTGTAGCGGGCGAAGGCGAAGCCCTTGCCGCGGCCCGGCCCGAGCGTTGCCGTCTCCCAGTCGAAGCGCTCCGCCGCCATCTGCACCACAGCGCGGGCGCGCTCATCCTCCAGATGCGCGAGCCGGAATGCGACAGGGTCGGCCTGCGCCAGCCGGGCCAGCTCGTCCATGGCGCTTTCCAGCGCGAACACATTGGCATAGGCCCCGAGCGCCCGCATCGCCGAGACCCGCAGCGGCATGTCGGGTATGAAGTGCCAGAGGATGCGCTTGTTGGGGATCGTGTAGAGCGGGTTAGCGTTGCGGTCCCCATTGCCGGACGGGCTGATCTGCATTTGCGGCACATTCGGCGTCGCCGGAGCCGACTTCTGCCGGGCGGCGAGCAGCGCGGCCGCGCCGCCGGGGCGCGTGGTGTGGATGTTGCTCCAGAGATCGAAGGCGAAGTCGCTGATCCGACCGTTCGTCACCGCGCCGCGCACCGTGATCGACATGGCCGGCCCGAACGGCTCCCACGCATTCTCCTGTTCCCGCATCCACTGCACCCGCACCGGCCGGCCCGGCGGCAGGCGGGAGGCGATGAGGGCGGCGTCGGCGGCGGCGTCGTCGGCGCCATTATGGCCGTAGCAGCCCGAGCCCTCGACATGGATGACCCGCACGCGCCCCGGCTCCAGGTCGAGCATCTGTGCGATTGCGGCGCGGTCGGGGTAGACACCCTGCGTGTGCGACCAGACGGTGAGCGTTCCGTCCGGCTCCAGGCGGGCGATGCCGCAAGAGGGGCCGATCGAGCCGTGCATCTGGTAGGGGCGGGTGAAGCGCGCCGCGAACACCTTGTCGCCGGAGGGGTTCGCGTCGCCTTGTTCGGCGACCGTGCCGACCTCGCTCTCCAGGCCGCGCAGCACGTTGTGGATCTCCGCCTGTTCCGGCAGCTCGGTGCCCGTGCTCCAGCGCGCGAGCCGCGCCAACTCTCGCATCGCCGTCACCGCCTGGAATTCACGCTCGGCAATCACGGCGAGGAAATTGCCGTCGCGCACGACGCCCACCACGCCGGGCATAGCCTCGATGGCTGAGGTGTCGACCTCGGTGAGCGTCGCGCCATAGCCGGGCGGTCGCACCACGCGCGCATGCAGCATGCCGGGCAGCCGCATGTCCTGGATATAGGCGGGAGCACCCGTGACCTTGCCGGGAATGTCGACCCTCGGGACATCCCGGCCGATTACCTTCAGCGCCTCCGGTGCCTTGAGCACGGCATCGCCAGCGAGGGGAACCTCAAGGTTCAGCGCCGCCGCCACCTCGCCATAGGAGAGGGAGTGGTCGCCGGAGCGGATCTGCTTGCCTTGCAGGGTGAGGCTATCAGGCGGAACGCTAAGCGTCTGCGCGACCGCCTCGACCAGCAGGCGCCGCATCTGCGCCGCCGCGTTGCGGATCGAGGTGCCGCTATTGGGCATCGACATGCTGCCGGCGGTGAAGCCCTCATTGGGCGTGCGCCCGGTGTCCGCCGTGATCAGCTCGATCTCGTCCGGCTCCACCTCCAACTCCTCGGCCGCGACCTGGGTCAGGGCGGTGCGGATGCCCTGGCCGAGCTCCGCCTTGCCGGTGAAGACGGTGATGTGGCTGTTGGCGTCGACGCGGATCCAGGAATCGAGCCGCTCGCTGTCGATCGCGGTGACGGTGGGCTGCGGCGCGTTCGTGCCGGCCTGCACCTCGCCCTCCTGCGCCTCTGCGCCCAGCGAGAAGGAGACCATGAGCGCGCCCGAGCCGAGCAGGAACGCGCGGCGGCTGGTGGCGATGTTCATCAGCCGGCCCTCCGGTTCGACGGCGCCTGCGCGCTCATCATCTCGCCCGCCCGCCGGATGGCGGCGAGGATCCTCATATGCGTGCCGCAGCGGCAGAGATTGGTGCGCAGCGCATCACGTATCTCCTGATCGCTCGGCGCCGCGTTGCGCTGGAGCAGGGCCTGCGCGCTCATCATCATGCCGGGAATGCAGTAGCCGCACTGGGCCGCCTGCAGCTCGATGAACGCGCTCTGGATCGGCGCGGGATCCTCGACCGTGCCGAGCCCCTCCAGCGTGGTGATCTCCCGCCCTCCAAGCGCGAGGATCGGCACGACGCAGGACAGCGTCGCCTCGCCATCCACCAGCACCATGCAGGAACCACATTGGCCGAGGCCGCAGCCATATTTCGCCGCGTTGAGTTCCAGATCCTCGCGCAGCACATAGAGCAGGGGCGTGGCGGGATCGGCATCGACCTCATGCACGGTCCCGTTCACCTTCAGCTTCACCGTCATGGTCCGACCTCCACGCCGACATTGAGGGGGGCCCGCTCGATACCGTCCGAGGGGCGGACGACGACCTTGTGCTCGCCGCTGCGGGTGCGCCGCGTCATCTCCGCCACGTCCGGCCATGCCGTGCCGGAGGAGAAGCGGGCGCGCATATAGGCAAGGATGTCGGCGACCTGTCGGTCGTCGAGCGCGCCGGCAAAGCCCGGCATGACAGAACTGGCCTCGCCATCGGCCGGCGGCAGGCCGAACAGCGTCACGGTGACGATATTCTGCGGGTTATCGGCATTGACCGCCGTGCTCAGGCGGAAATCGAGCCCGCCATAGGGCAGGGGCCGGCCGCTCTCATGGCAGGTGGCGCAGGCGGCGGCATAGAGGGCCGCGCCGGGCATTCCCGCCACATCGGGCGGCACAGCGAGAGTATCGGCATCGCCGCCGGTGCGTTCCGGCGCGTCCACGGTTTCAAGCAGCCGCTCGGCATGCTGACGGCGCTCTGGCGAGGGCTCACCCATCACATCGGCGACATAGACGGCGATTGCCTCGATATCGGAATCCGGCAGGCCAGCGAGATTGCCCGTCACCTCGGCCATAGGGCCACGGGAGACGCCGTGCAATTCATGCCAGCCATGGCGGAGATAGAAGGCCAGTGACTCGCTTTCCCACGGGATCGGCGCCGGCGAGTTCGCGTTGATGGCGTAGGCGTGCCAGCCTTCCGCCTCGCCGCCATCGAAAGGCTGGTCGGCGATCTGCGCGCCAAGGCCGTTGCGCGGGGTGTGGCAGCCGCCGCAATGGCCCAGCCCTTCGGCGAGATAGGCGCCTCGATTCCACTCTTCGCTTTTCGCGGGATCGGGCGTGAAGCCGGCGGGCTGCAGGAACAGCAGCTTCCAGCCGGCGATGAGCGGGCGGAACCCCAGCGGGAACACAAGCTCATTGGGAGGAGCGTCCTGACGCACCGGCGCGCGCGTCATCAGATAGGTGTAGAGCGCCTCGTTGTCGGCGTCGCTGACCAGGCGATAATGGTCATAAGGGAAGGCGGGATAGAGGTGGTTGCCCGCGCGATCCACCCCCTCGCGCATCGAGCGCGAAAACGCCGCGAGCGACCAGCCGCCGATGCCGGTCTCGCGGTCGGGGGTGATGTTGGTCGAGTGGATGGTGCCGAAGGGCGTGGGGATGGCAAGGCCGCCGGCGAAGGCCTCGCCGCCCGGCACGGTATGGCAGGCGATGCAATTGCCCACGGCCGCCAGTTCGCGCCCCTTGGCGATGAGCGCCGGATCGAAGCTCGGTGCCTGCGCCTGCGCCGGAATTTCCGGCCGCCAGATGACAAAGAACGCCCCGGCCGCTCCGGCCAGCACAACGGCAATCAACGCGAGAGACCGGATCCGCATGAGCCCCCTTCCGACTGTACGGGGGCAATGGCGGAGCGGGGTGATCGTTCCTTGGAACGACTTCACGCTCCGGTGTGCGGGGCTTTCGCCGAGAAGGACCTATCGGGGCTTCGGCCTCACCCCCGCATGCCGATTGGCGGGGCGCGCGAGGCCCAGATTGTCGCGCAGCGTCGTGCCCTCATAGGCGGTGCGGAACAGGCCGCGCCGCTGCAGCTCCGGCACCACCTGCGTGGTGAATTCGACCAGGCTATCCGGCAGCACCGGAAAGGCCATCATGAAGCCGTCGCAGGCGCCGGCCTCGACCCATTCCTGCATCCGGTCGGCGATGGCGACCGCATCGCCGAAGAAGATCGCCTTGCTGCGATTGTAGCGTTTGCACACCTCGCGCAGCGTCAGGCCCTGTTTGATGAGGCCGACGATCTCCTGGAAATAGGCCTGGTGGTGGTTCGACGAGGCGGGCACCCGGTGCGGCGGCACCGGCTCGTCCAGCGGCAGGTCCGACAGATCGGTCTCAAGGTCGGTCTTCAAATAGAGCAGGCCGATGTCGATATGAACCTTGTCCTGCCAAGACGCCCATTTCTCGCGGGCGTGCGTCTCGCTGTCGCCGACGACGATCGACACACCGGAGAGGATCTTGAGCTCGTCCGGGTGCCGATTATAAGCCGGCATACGACCCTTGAGGTCGCGGTAGAAAACGAGGGCTTCCTCCAGCGTGGCGCCGGTGCCGAACACCACTTCCGCCGTCTCGGCGGCGAAGGCCTTGCCGGTCTCGGAGGCGCCGGCCTGGAAGATCACCGGGTGGCCCTGCGGCGGGCGCGCCATGTTGAGAGCGCCATGGACCTTGAAGAACGCGCCTTGGTGATCGAGCACGTGGAGCTTCGAGGGCTCGAACATGCGGGCATTCGCCTTGTCATAGATGAAGGCGTCGTCCTCCCACGTGTCCCACAGCCCCTGCACCACATGCAGGAATTCCCGTGCCCTTGCGTAGCGGCTCTCGTGCGGAGGCAGCTTGTCGAGGCCGAAATTGCGCGCGGCGAAGTCGTTGGCCGAGGTCACGACATTCCACGCCGCCCGGCCATGGCTGATATGGTCGAGCGAGGCGAACAGGCGGGCGACATTGTAGGGCTCGTAGAAGCTGGTGGAGGCGGTGGCCCCGAGCCCGATATGGGAGGTCGCCCCCGCAATGGCCGAGAGCAGAGTGATCGGCTCCAGCATGTTCATGTAGAGCGGGCCACGGGTCCAGGCGTCGAGATTCTCGGTGCGCGCCGCCGGCGTGTCGGCGAGGAAGAAGAAATCAAGCAGGCCGGCTTCGGCGATCGCGATGATGCGCCTGAAGTAATCGACATCGGTCGGCGCCCGGTCCTGCGCGCTCGGCAGCAGCCAGGCCGAGGAGTGATAGCCATTGGCCTCGAACAAGCCGCCGAGGACCATTTTGCGACGCAACGACATCTGCTTTTCGCCGGGCTTGGGAGAGAGAGACGGAACGCGGACGCCGGGGCCTAATGCCCACGGCCATTCCGCTGCGAGAAGGCGAGGGGCGCGCAGGGCGCGTCGGACGGCCGGTTGCTCATATATTTCATGAACAGCTCGGCCTGCGAGGAGATGTTGAGCTTCACATAGAGCCGCTTGCGATGGACCTTCACCGTGTCCTCGGAAATGCCGAGCACGCAGGCGATGGACGCATTGGTATGGCCGCGCAGCACCAGCACCGCCACTTCGACCTCGCGGCGGGTGGCGTTGAAGCGCCGCAGCCAGGAGGTGTCGATAGGCTCGCTTTTATCGTCAGGCAGGGGCGCGGCGCGCCGGCAGAGGTCGGGCCGTAGCAGCGCGTGCTTGCGCACCAGCGAGGCCACCAGCGGCTCGGCGGCGTTGAGATTGTCCAGCACGGACGGGTCGAAGCGCGGCGCCCCGGTGCAGCGGCCGAGCGAGATGTGGATGGTCTGCTCCGGCGTCACCGGGCAGAGAATGCCGATCTCGTCGACCAGCGGCACGTCCTTGTAATAAAGGTTGTTATAGGCGCTGCTGGTGAAATCCTGCGCGTAGATTTCCTTGCACCGGCTCACCCCGATGCTCATGCCCTCCACCGCCGCCATGTAGAACGGGTCGAGCCGGTAGGCCTCCTTCATGTAGCAGTGACGAAACCGGTCGCGCTTTATCGGCGAGCAATGCTCCAGCACGACGGGCGCCTCGGCGGCGGAGAAGGACAGGATGAGGCAACTGTTGAACCCGGTGAGCTCATAGAGCGCGGTGCGCAGGGTGCGGTGGAAGTCGTCCGTCCCGAGTTGGTCGACAATGCTGCTGAACGAGCGGGACGACAGCGCCAGATTGGCGCTTTGAGCGCGCTCGATCGCGCTTGCAACGCTTGGCTGTCCGGCATCGGTGAGCATCGAATTCCTCCCGGCTGTGGCGGGATATCGACGCAAGAACAGGGCCAGCCCGGCGGCGGGCGCCCGCTATCCCCCTTTGCGGTAGCGCGATGCGCGCCGCCGTGCTGCCGCCGGCGCGCGGCGGAAAAGCCTGCTGGCGGTGCTGCCGAAAAGGGCTGGGTCGCGTTCAGAATTCGAGCAGATTGTCCCGGAAATGCTCATGCGCATAGGCCTTGCGCATCAGGCCGCGCTTCTGCAGGGCGGGGGCCAGCCCATCCTCGATCTCGGCGAGGGTGCGGCGGTGGAGATTGGGCAGCGAGAACAGGAAGCCGTCGCCGCCCACCTCCTGCATCACCTCGCCCATCTGCGCGGCGACATCGTCGGGCGAGCCGAGCAGCTCGACGCCGTCGCCGTCATGGTTGAAGGAGACGATGGCCTGCCGCAGCGTTTTGTTGCCGGCCGCCTTCTTGAAATCGTCGAGCAGCTGCTGGTGGCCATTGGTGGTGAGGTCGCCGATCGGCGCGTCGAGATCCAGCTTGGTGAAGTCGATATTGGTGATCTTGCCGAGGAAGGCCATCTTCAGGTCGGTCTGCCGGGCCTCGGCGGCGCGGCGCTCGGCCTGGATGGCGCGGGCGTCGGCCATGTTGGCGGCGAGGATCGGCGTGACCAGGAACATCACCTTGCAGCTGTCCGGGTCGCGGCCATGGCGCGCCATGCGGGCGCGCACATCGTCGCGATAGTCGCGCATCGCGGTGGCGCCGACCACGCTGGCCACAATCGTGTCGGCGTGGCGGGAGGCGAATTCCCGCCCGCGCGGCGAGCCGCCGGCCTGGGCGATGACGGGACGGCCCTGGGGCGCGGGACCACAGTTCAGCGGCCCGCGCGAGGCGTAATATTTGCCGGTGAAGTCGATCTGATGCACCCGCTCAGGGTCCACCAGCATGCCGGTCTCTGCATCGGCGACCAGCGCGCCGGGGTCCCAGGACTTCCACAGCCGGTCGACCAGATCGATATACTCGTCGGCCATGTCGTAGCGCAGATCATGCTCGGTCAGCTTCTCCAGACCGAAATTGCGCGCGGCGAAATCCGAGCTGCCGGTCACCATGTTCCAGCCGGCGCGCCCGCCCGACACCTGGTCCAGCGTCGCCACCAGCCGGGCGAGCAGGAAGGGCGGGTAGGCGAAGGTCGCCAGCGTCGGCACGATGCCGATATGGCGGGTCGCCCCTGCCATGAGGCTGGCCACCACGGAAGGGTCCTGCCGGGGCACGGAAATGCCGTTCTGGAGATAGATGGCGCGCGAGCCGGCAAAGCTTTCGCCGATATAGGAGCTGTCTTCCAGCAGGATGTAGTCGAAGCAGGCCCGCTCCAGTGCGCGCGCCGCGTCGAGGAACAGCTCCGGCTTCATCCAGGTCTCGGCGATGCGCCCGGTCCAGGGCTGGCCCCAGGCCTGCACGCTGGAGCCCTGGAGAAAGAGGCCGAGATGGAACGGGTCTGGCATCGTCGTGTCCCTGGAAAGGAAGCGGTCGCGGCGTCCTGCGCGCGGGGGGCGCCCTCAGTGCAGGATGGAGCGGATGAACCCGCTCAGGCGCGGGCTCTGCGGATTGTCGAAAATGCGGTCCGGCGGGCCGGATTCGATGATCGTGCCCTCGGCGATGAAGTGGACGACATCGGCCAGCTTGCGGGCGAAGGACATTTCGTGGCTCACCACCACCAGCGTCATGCCGCGATCGGCGAGGCCGCGAATGGTGTCGAGGATGCCGGCGACCAGTTCGGGGTCGAGCGCGGAAGTCGGCTCGTCGAACAGGATGAGCTTGGGCTGCATGGCGAGCGCGCGGGCGATCGCCACCCGCTGCTTCTGCCCGCCTGAGAGCTGGTCCGGGTAGAAGTCGGACTTGTCGTGCAGCCCCACCTCGCGCAGCAACCGCTCGGCGTCGGCGATAGCCTCGGCGCGGGGGCGCCGCTTCACCATGATCGGGCCTTCGATGACGTTTTCCAGCACGGTGCGATGGGTGAACAGGTTGAAATGCTGGAACACCATCGGCATTTCGCTGCGCGCGGCCCGCAGCACGCGCTCGGGCGCGACATGAAAAATGCGCCCGTCCTCATGGCAGAGCGGGCGGCCGTCGAAGGTGATCTCGCCCGAGCTCGGCGTCTCCAGAAAGTTGATGCAGCGGATCAGCGTCGACTTGCCGCCGCCGCTGGGGCCGATCAGGAACGCCACTTCGCCCGAGCGCACGGTGAGGTCGACGCCCTTGAGCACGTTGAGGGCGCCGAAGGATTTGTGCAGCCCGCGCACGCTGAGCAGTGGTGCCTGGCTCATGGCATCACCGCGATGTCAGGCGCCAGCACCTTGGCCTTGCGGCCCTGCCGGCGCAGATATTTCGGAGTGAGCGAATGCTCCAGATGGCGGATGAGCCGCGACGCCGCGAAGCTGAGGATGAAATAGATGATCGCCACCATCATATACACCTCCATATTGCGGAAGGTGTTCGAGATGATGATGTTGCCGTTTCGGAGAAGTTCATTGACCGAGATGAACGAGACGAGGGAAGAATCCTTCAGCAGAGCGATGAAATAGCCGCCAATGGTCGGGATCGCGATGCGGAAGGCCTGGGGGAAGATGATCCGCCGGTAGATCATCGGCTTCGACATGCCGATCGACATGCCCGCCGCCCGCTGGCCGGGGTCGATGGACAGGATCGCGGCGCGAAACACTTCGGACAGATAGGCCCCGAGATTGAGGCTGAGTCCCAGCACGCCCGCCCAGAACCCCGACAGGGTGATGCCGATCGTCGGCAGGGTGAAGTAGATCACCATGAGCTGGACGATCAGCGGCACGTCCCGCCAGATCTCGACATAGGTGATCAACGGCCAGTCGAGCCAGCGCTTCCCGCTCAGCCGCCCCAGCGCCGTCGCCAGCCCCAGCACAAGCCCGAAGGCCATGCTGAGGAAGGAGAGTTCGAGGGTGACGAGGGCGCCTTCGAGCAGAAACGGGAAGTGCCGGGGGATCAGGACGAAGAAGAACTCGTACATCGGGCCGTCTCCGGGCCGGCTATTTCAGCGTCTTCTCCTGATAGCTGGCCCACACGCCGTATTTGCTCAGAATGGCCTTGCGGGTGCCGTCGGCGTCCATGGCGGCGAGGGCCTCGTTGATGGCGGCGAGCAGTTCCGGGCATTCCTTGCGCACGCCGACGGAGGTGCCGCCGAGGATATAGGGCGCCTTGGCTTCGGCCTCGGCCCATTCCGGCTTGGAGGTGTAGTACATCGGCTCGCCCAGCGAACGCAGGTCGCCCATCGATTCCATCTGCGCCATCAGCGTCGCCTGGTCCATCACCACCGCATCGGCCTGGCCGTTGCGCAGGGCGGAGAAAGGGGCGCCGAAATCGTTGAAGTCCAGCACCTTGCCGGCCTTGCCGGCGTCGACGAGCACATGGGCGTTGAGCGAATCCATGGTGCCGAGCGTCGAGGCCAGCGTCTTGCCCTTCAGGTCGTCAAAGGTCTTGATCGGCGAATCCTTGGTCACGATGACATAGTCGTAGAGCAGGAAATAGGGGTTGGAGAACGAAATGCCGGCGCCCTGGATGCGCTCCTGCGTCGCCGCCATGCCCGAGAGGATGATGTCCCAGCGCCCGACCTTCAGGCCGGGAATGAGCGAGGTCCATTCGGTGATGACATAGTCCTGCTTGGGCACGCCGATACGCTTGCCCACTTCCTGGAAGATCTCCCATTCCATGCCGCCATAGGTGCCGTCCTCGTTCTTCCAGACGAAGGGCTTGGTCCCCAGCAGGCCATTGCCGGCGGTGATGACGCCGGCCTTCTTGATGTCGGCGAGACAGTCGGCGCGCGCCCCGGCCACCGCCGAGAGCATCGCCAAGGTTGCCAGCGCCGTCAGTTTCATCGCCATTTTCATGATGCGCTTCCCTGCCTGAGTGGGGCCGCACCCTCCGGCGGACAGCGCCAGCGTGCGGGATCTGCCGACAGTTCAATCGCGCGCGGGGAGCCGAACAATAACCAAAGGTGGGTAGTCCCGGCGGCGTGTGCCGGCCCTGCCGCCGGCTATGGCCGCGTGCCGTGCCGGGGGCGGCGGCAACCGCGACGAGGCGGAGGCTCTGGCACGCGGCTTGCTGCGCCTGTCACCCCGCCCGGCGCCGAGGCTCCTCATGACCGCTCCTCCTTCCCGCTACCGATCGACCGACGCTTTCGGCGCGCGCGCCCAGCGGCGGGCACAGGACATCGTCTTTGTCTCGGCGCAGTTCGGCGATCCCGCGGACGGGCTGGAGGTGCAGATCGACCAGGCGGTGGCGGGGGTGATCGCGGCGCTGGCGCAGGCCGGTGCCGGGCCGGGCGACGTGGTGAAGCTGGGCCTGTTCTACCACCGCTCGCTCATTGCCAGCGAGAGCCTGATCCTCTCCCGGCTCCGGGCGGCATTCCCCGCCGAGCCGCCGCCGGTGGTCACGGCCATCCCGCTGCATGCCCTTGTCGGCGGCGTGCTGGTGCAGGTTGAGGCCATCGCGCTGCATCCCGGCGGGGACCGGCATAGCCAGCGCGTGGCGGCCGCGCCCGCCGATGCCGCCGGCTTCAGCCCTGCGCTGCGCTGCGGCGATCTTGTCTTCGTCGGCGCGCAGATGTCGCGGGACGGGCAGGGGCAGACGCTGCATCACGGCGACATTGTCGGGCAGGCAAAAGCCACCATCGGCCATATCGGCGAGGCGCTGGAAGAACTGGGCGCCGATCTTTCCTGCGTCGCCAAGCTCAACACCTATTATGTCGGCCACGGCACCACGGAGGATTGGGCGATGGCCGCCCGCGTGCGCTCGGATGCGTTCCGCAAGCCGGGCCCCGGCGCCACCGGCGTGCCGGTGCCGGGCCCCTATCCCGCCGACATTCTCATCCGCCAGGAAGCGATCGGCCTCGTTGCGCCGGACGGCACGGCGGCGCCGCGCGCCACCAGCTGGCCGGAAGGCACCTGGGACTGGCCGATCCCGGTCTCGTTCGAACAGGGGCTGAAGATCAACGACCTGCTGATCCTCGGCGGCCAGATTTCCGCCAATCCGCAAGGCGAGGCGGTCTTTCCGGGCGATCTCGCCGCGCAGGCGCGCAACACGATGGAGTGCATCGGCCGCATCCTCGCCGGCTTCGGCGCCGGCATTGACGACCTCGTCAAGGTGACGGTGTTCATCGCCACCGAGGGCGGCGACGCGGAGATCGCCGTCGTGCTCGACGCCCTCATTCCCTTCTTCAGCGATGGTCTGCCGGCGCTGACCCTCGTGCCGCTGTCGCGCCTCGGACTGACCGGGCTGGAGATCGAGATCGAGGGCGTGGGCGCGCGCCGCGCCTGAACCGGGCGGCGGCGTAACCCTTTGTGGGTAGATATTTCAAGCCGCTGTTATCCTAGAAGAATCCGAGCTCGCGCGTCTGGCGGCCTCCGGTCCCTACCGGCGCGCTCGCGACCCGGTTCCGACGCCAGAGGGGGGCATCATGGCATCTCCATTCCACATGGCCTGGTTTCTCCAGGGCTCCAGCGCCCAGGCCTGGGGCGAGCCCTGGACGGGAAATATCGGCCGCGAATGGATGAGCGCGGATCTGTTCACGGATCTCGCCCGGGCCATCGAGCGCGCCTGCTTCGACTATCTGCTGATCGAGGATTCGATCTTCATCGGCGAGAACTGGCAGAATTCGCGCGACATCTTCCTGCAGAACGGCATCTGCGTGCCGCGCCAAGAGCCTTCCGTCGTCGCCACGCTGCTGGCGGCGTCGACAAAGCGGCTCGGCATCGTGCCGACGCTCTCGACCTTCGCCTACCACCCCTATCTGACCGCCCGAATCATCGGCTCGCTCGACCAGATCTCCGGCGGGCGCGCCGGGTGGAACCTGGTGACGGGCTTCAACGATCTCGCCGCGCAGAATTTCGGGCTGGACGGCATGGCCGACCATGACGAGCGCTACGCCATGGCCGAGGAATACGCCACCATCGTCAAGCGCCTGTGGGATTCCTGGGAGCCGGGCGCCATTCTCGACGACCGCGCGAACGGCGTGCTGGTCGATCCCGCCAAGGTCCACACCATCGACTATGCCGGCAAATACTACGCCTCGCGCGGGCCGCTGAACTCGGGACCCTGCCCGCAGGGCCGGCCGGTGATCGCGCAGGCGGGCGGCTCCTCCACCGGGCGGGCCTTCGCCGCCGCCCATGCCGACACCATCGTCGCGGCGCCTTCGGGGGTCGAGAACATGAAGCGCTACCGCGAGGAGGTGCGCGCGCAGATGGCGGCGATGGGGCGCGATCCCGACAGCTGCAAATTGCTGTTCCTGCTCTCGCCGATCATCGCCGAGACCGAGGACCAGGCCCGCTGGTTCGCCGAACAGCGCAAGATCCAGACGGCGGAGAGCATTCCCGCCCGCCTTGCCCGCCTCGGCTGGGCGACCAATATCGATTTCTCGCAGTTCGACCTCGACGCGCCGGTGGGCGAACTCACCACCAACGGCACCCAGTCCACCCTGCAGGCCTTTCTGGTCCGCGCCGGCAAGCGGACCCTGCGCGAGGCCATCGTCGCCCATTACGGCTCCGGCTATTGCGTCGACGTGGTGGGCACGCCCGACAGCGCGGCGGCGCAGATGGGCGAGATCATGGAGGAGATCGGCGGCGACGGGTTTCTCATCGTGCTGCCCGATGTCAGCCGCCGCTCCATCGCCACCATTGCCGACGGGCTGGTGCCGGCGCTGCAACAGCGCGGGCTGATGCGCCGGGCCTATGAGCACGCCCATCTGCGCGACAATCTCCTCGCCTTCTGACGACAGGTCTTCTGACGACAGACCTTCTGACGACTGGCCTCGGGCCGGCCCCGTGCGGACAGCGCCTCCCGCGGTCGCCGCAGGGCCGGCAGGCCGTGCCGCCCGGCCGTGCCGAAACGTCCGCTTTCCATCGCGCCCGCAAAATGGCAGTTTGGGCCTCCGCGGTTCGGTCAACACTCATCGATGCTTAAACTCTCCTTCCTTCTGATCGGCGCGGAATCGTTCCGGGCGCGATGGTACATAATTGCCCTCCTCGGCGGCGCGTTTCTCACCTTGTCGGCTCTGCTGGCGATCGATGCCTCCGACGGCGTGACGCTCGCCATGCAGGAGGTGCTCGGCCTGATCTTCGTGCTGAACGGGCTGATTGCGCTGTTCGTTTTCATGGAGCGGGCGCGGGGCGCGATGCGCTCGCTGCTGTTCCTCAAGGCCGCGGCGCTTCTGCTGGTCGGGCTGCTCATCATCCAGCCGCCGATCCCGACCGAATGGGCGCTCGCGGCCCTGTTCTCCCTCGCCTTCGTCCTCGACGGGCTCTGCCGCATGGCGACCGCGCTGGTGGTGCGCTTCCACGGATGGCGGATGATGGCGGTGTTCGGCGCCATCGAACTTGGTATCGCGCTCCTCATCATCACCGAATGGCCGATGCCCCATGCCCGCAACATCCCCTTCTGTATAAGCCTTCTGCTGGCTGTGTCGGGGTGGCTGATGCTGCGGATAGGCCTGATGTTCCGCACGCTGGAAAGCGAGGCGGGCATCCTCGCTTTGCCGATCTTCGCCGGGCGCGGCTGGTACGACAATGCCCCGATCCTGATCGAGACCGGGGAGAGCACGACGCCAGCCCAGCCGATGATCGTCCATGTGTGGACGCCGGTCGGCTCGGCCTATGCCCCCGAGCGGCGGCTGCTGGTCGATCGCTATATCGCGGCGCTGGACGGCCATGGCGTGATCTCGACCGGCCACGCCGCGCTGGAGATGCCACCGGATCTTTATATCAGCCATTACCCCGCCCTTGAGGTGGAGCGCTCCAGCGGTGACTTCATCGCCTCGTTGCGCGCCAGCGGCGAGAACGACCTGAAGGGGCGCTTCCAGCCCTCCTACCAGTACGAGTCCGAATGGTGGTGCCCGGCGGACGCCAATGTCGCGTTCCGCAACTACAACCCGCGCCGCCTGCGCGCGCTGTGGGCCGGATACAAGCAGGACGACACGTATAATCTCACCAACCGGAACTGCTCGGTGGTGGTGGCACAGGCGCTCGACGCCGCGCTCGAAGGGTCGATGGCGAGCCCTTACCCCTGGCTGCGCCTCCTCGGCCTGCTGACCAATCCCGACATCTGGGTGGCCTCGATGATCCGCAGCCGCGCGCATTCGGCAACATGGACCCCGGGGCTGGTGCTCGACTATGCCCGCACGCTGGCCCGGATCGTCGAAAAAGGTGAAGTGGCCTGGGGCACCCGCCTGCTTGGTTTTCTGAAGTGGGGCCGGTCGGCCCCGGTCGATGGCAGAAAGGCCAGTTCCGTATGACGTCGACGCCTTCCGCCGAGCAACCCGCCGGCCTGTTCTCGCGCGGCGCCGTCATCGCGACCGCGATGATGTTCGGCCTCACCTACAGCCTGAGCGCGGCGCTGATTGCGCTCGACCTGACTTCGCGCGGCCTCAGCGAGACCCTGATCGGGGCCAATGCGGCCATGCACGCGGTCGGCGTGCTCATCACCGCCATGCTGCTGCCCCGGATCATCGCCTATTTCGGCATCCGCCGGCTGGTCATCATCGCCCTGGTGCTCGCGGCGCTGGTGCTGAGCGCGTTTCCGGCCATGCCGCTTATCTGGCTCTGGTTTCCGCTTCGCCTGGTGCTCGGCATGGCGTCGGAGATCCTGTTCGTGCTCTCCGAGGCCTGGACCAACAGCCTGAGCACGGAGGCGACCCGTGCCCGCGCCATGGCCGCCTATACCGCCGCGCTCTCGGTTGGTTTTGCCCTCGGCCCGCTGATCCTGTCCGTGGTGGGCTCCAGCGGCTCCACCCCCTATCTCGTCGGGGCCGGCATCGCGCTGTTCGCGGCCGGCTTTGTCGCCTCCCCTAGGGTGCAGGCGCCGGTGTTCGACGAGCCGGCCACCGGCAGCCCGCTCCGCTTCATCCGCCTCGCGCCCGTCGCGATCTCGGCCGTCGTGCTGAACGCGGCGATCGAGACAGCGGGCCTGTCCTTCCTCGCCATCTATGCCGTCAATCTCGGCTGGGAGGAGAGCGGCGCCACCCGGCTGATGTCCTGCATGATGATCGGCGCCATCCTCCTGCAGCTGCCGATCGGCTGGCTCGGCGATAAGGTGGACCGGGTCAAGCTGGTGGTCGCGCTGGCGGTGGCCTCGATGCTGGGGGCGCTGGCGTGGCCGCTGGCGCTGCAGAGCGAGATCGCCACCTATACGCTGCTGTTCTTCTGGGGCGGCGCCTTTGTCGGCATCTACACCATCATGCTCACGCTGGTCGGCAGCCGCTTCAAGGGGGCGGAACTGATCGGCATCTATGCCGCCATGGGGCTGATGTGGGGCCTCGGCGCGCTGCTCGGGCCGCTGCTGGCGGGCCTCGCGATGGACACCACCCTGCATGGCCTCGCCTTCTTCGCCGCCGCCACCTGCGGCGCCTTCGCGCTGTTCGTGACGCTGAACGGCCGGGGCAGCCACTAGGGCCGCACCGGGCGGCTGCGAGGGCGCGTGCCAGCCTAGATCATTTCACTGTTTCATGGAAACAGTGAAATGATCTAATTATTTGTTTTATCACGTTTTCTTCACGCGAACCGGTATCCACTTCGCTCGAAAACGCTCTAGGTGTTCCCAATCGCCCTGGGCGTCTCTCCGGCACCGAGGGTGGCGGGCGTGCCCCGCAGCCGTTCCAGCACCGTGAAGAAGGCTGGGACGAACAGCACCGCGAGCCCGGTGGAGGCCAGCATGCCGCTCACCACGGCGATGCCGAGCGAGACGCGGGCGCCGGCGCCCGCCCCGGAGGCGAACACCAGCGGCAGCATGCCGAAGATGAAGGCGAAGGAGGTCATCAGGATCGGCCGGAAGCGCAGGCGGGCCGCCTCGATGGCGGCCTCGCCGATATCCATTCCCGCCATGCGCTTCTCGCGGGCATATTCCACGATGAGAATGGCGTTCTTGGCCGCCAGCGCGATGAGCAGCACAATGCCGATCTGGGTGTAGAGGTCGTTCGGCAGGCCGGTGATCTCCAGCGCCGCCACCGTGCCGAGCAGCGTGAGCGGGACGGCGAGGATGACCGCCAGCGGCTGCAGCCAGCTTTCATACTGGCCGGACAACACGAAATAGACCAGCACCAGCGCGATGGCGAAGACGAGGTAGATCTGGTTGCCGACGAGCTGCTCCTGATAGGACATGCCGGTCCACGCCGCGCCCATGGAGGCGGGCAGGGAATAGGCGGCGACCTGGTCCATCAGGCTCATCGCCTCGCCGGAGGAGAAGCCGGTGGCCGGGCTGCCCGTCACCTGCGCCGCCGGGTAGAGATTGTACAGGGTGATCAGCGGCGGGCCGGCATCGTCGACGAAATGCGCGACCTGCCCGAGCGGCACCATCTCGCCGCCCGCACCCTTTACCTTCAGGTTCAGAATGTCGTTCGGCTGCAGGCGGAACGGCGCGTCCGCCTGCAGATAGACTTGGAACACCATGTTGAAGCGGGTGAACTGGTTGACATAGGACGAGCCGACATAGGCCTCCAGCGCCGAGAACACCTGGCCCACCGTCAGCCCGTAGGTTTCCGCCTTCACCCGGTCCACCTCCAGCCGCAGCTGCTTGACCGTGCCACGGAAATTGGTCGCGACATGGGAAAGGCTGGTCTGTGTGGCGGCGGCATCGACCATTTCGCTGGCCGCGTTCTGCAAGGCGGAGAAGTCCGAGGTTCCGTCCTTCATCTCCACCATCAGCGCGAAGCCGGAGGAGTTGCCGATGCCCTGTATCGGCGGGGGCATCATCACCAGCGCCTCGGCGGTGCCGAGATCGTCGAGGGCGCTGCGCACCGTGCCGCCGATGCTGGCGGCGCTGAGCGCGGTCGTCTCGCGCGCGCTCCAGTCGGTCAACACCACATAGAGCATGCCGGTGTTGTAGAGCGTGGCGTTGTTGTCGAGCGGGGAAATGCCGGAGACGCCGATCACGCTGTCGATGCCGTCGAGCGAGCGGATCTTCTCGACCGCGCTGGCCACCACCGCCTCGGTGCGCGCGGCGGAGGCCGAGTCCGGCAGGGTCAGGCTGACGATGAAATAGCCCTGGTCCTCGCTCGGCAGGAAGGCGGTCGGCACCTGCGACAGGCCATAGAAGGCAAGGCCGATGAGGCCGAGCCCGGCGAGGCTGGTGAGCAGGGCGAAGCGCACGAGACGGCGCACCAGCGCGACATAGAGCGCCTCGACGCCTCCATAGCCGGCGTTGAAGGCGCGGTAGAGGATGTTGCGCTGGGCGGGCGGCGTCGCCGGCCGCAGCCAGAGCGCGCACTGGGTCGGCTTCAGCGTCATCGCGTTGACAGCGGAGAGGATCGCGGTTGCGGCGATGACCAGCGCGAACTGCTGGTACATCTTGCCGGTGAGGCCGGACATCATCGCCGCCGGCAGGAACACTGCCATCAGCACCAGCGTGATGCCAATGATCGGGCCGGTGAGCTCCGACATCGCCTTGATCGCGGCCTCGCGGCTCGACAGGCCCGCTTCCATGTGGCGCGACACGCCCTCGACGATGACGATGGCGTCGTCCACCACGATGCCGATCGCCAGCACCAGCGCGAACAGGCTGGTGGTGTTGATGGTGTAGCCGAGCAGGTACATGGCGGCGAAGGCGCCGACGATGGTCACGGGCACCGTGGTCGCCGGCACCAGCATGGCCCGCCAGTCCTGCAGGAAGAGGAGGATGACCGCGAGCACCAGCAGCGCCGCGATGACCAGCGTCTCATAGACCTCGTCCACCGAGGCGGTGACGAAGTTGGTGCTGTCGAACGAGACCTTGTACGCCAGCCCCGCCGGGAAGGCAGCGGCGAGCTCGGCCATCTTGGCGTTGACCTCTTCCGCCACAGTGAGGGCATTGGCGCCGGTCAGCTGGGAGATGGCGATGGCGGCGGAGGGCTTGCCGTCCAGCGTCGCGGTATGGCCATAGGTGGCGGCGCCGAGCTCGACGCGGCCGATGTCGCCCACCCGCGCCAGCCGTCCGCCGCCCTCATCCGCCGCCTTGACGACGATGCGCTCGAAATCCACCGCCTCGCTGAAGCGGCCGGTGACGTTGATGACATACTGAAAGTTCACCGCGGCCGGTGTCGGCGGCGCGCCGACCAGGCCGGCCGTGACCTGCGTGCTCTGCTGCTGGATGGCGGCGGAAACATCCGCGGGCGTCAGGCCATAGGTCTGAAGCCGCTCGGGATCGAGCCAGATCCGCATCGCGTAGCTGCCGGAGCCGAGCACGGTGACGGAGCCCACGCCCGGCAGGCGCGCCAGCTCGTTCTCCAGGCTGATGGCGGCGTAATTGGCGAGGAACAGATTGTCGTAGCGTCCGTCCGGCGCATACAGATTCACGAATTGCAGGATCGAGGTCGACTTCTTCTGGACGTTCAGTCCCTGCGTCGACACCGCGCTCGGCAGCTGCGCGGTGGCGAGCGAGACGCGGTTCTGCACCAGCACCTGCGCCATGTCCGGGTCGGTGCCGATGGCGAAGGTGATGACCAGCGAATAGGAGCCGTCATTGCCGCTGGTCGACTGCATGTAGATCATGCCCTCGACGCCGTTGACCTGCTGCTCGATCGGCAGCGCCACCGTGTCCATCACCGTGCGGGCGCTGGCGCCGGGATAGGTCGCGGTCACGGAGACGGTGGGCGGCACCACATCGGGATATTGCGACACGGGCAGGCTGGTGAGCGACAAGGCGCCCAGCAGCACGATGAGCAGGGCCAGCGTGTTGGAGAGCACCGGCCGTTCGATGAAGAAGCGCGAAAGCATGGGTCCGCCTCGGAACTGCCGGGTGTCAGGGAGCCTTCGTGGCGCTCGCGGTCGTCGAAGCGGGAGAGGCCTGCGGGAGAGCGGCCATGGCGCCGGCAACGGGTGTGACGCTCTTGCCCGCGACGGCGCGCTGGAGTGAACCGATCACCACCTTGTCGTCGGTGCTCAGGCCCTTGGCGATGACGCGCAGCTGCCCCTCGACCGGGCCGGTGGTGACAGCGCGCTGCTCCACCAGATTGTCGGCGCCGACCACCATCACATAGCTGCCGGCCTGGTTGGCCTGCACCGCCGTGTCGTCCACCAGCAGGGCGTTGTCGAGCGTGCCGATCGCCACCCGCACCCGCACGAACTGGCCGGGGATAAGCTCCACATCCTTGTTGGGCAGTGCCGCGCGCATTTGCAGCGTGCCGGTGGCGCCGTCGAGCTGCGGGGCGATGTAGTCGATGACGCCGGCATAGGCGTAGCTGGCGGCCCCGGCCAGCGCGATCTCGACCGGCGGCTGGAGCTTGCTCTCGCGCACGTCGCGGAGGCTCTTGCCCTGCGCCGCCAGCGCATCGCGCATGGCGATCTGCTGCTGCTCGCTCATGTTGAAATAGACATGAAGCGGATCGACCCGAAGGAGGGTGGCAAGCTTGGTTGGGGCGGAGGAGCCGACCAGCGATCCGGCATCGACGAGATGGCGCGTCACCACCCCGTCAAACGGCGCGCGGATCGTGGTGTAGCTCAGCGTCAGCCGGGCGAGGGCGAGGCTGGCCTCGTCGGCCGCCACCTGTCCCCTGACGGCGTCGAGCGTGGCGCGCGCATCGTCGACGCTGCGCTGGCTCGACACCTGCTTCTGACCGAGATCGGCCTGCCGGTCATATTCGGTCTGCGCATTGGCGGCCTTGGCCTGGGCGATGGTGAGGTTCGCCTCCTGCAGGGCCACCTGGTCGCGGTACTGGTCTGGCTCGATCTCGAACAGCACCCGGTCTTTGCGAACCGCCTCGCCGTCGCCATAGCCGATGGCGGTGAGATAGCCCTGCACGCGGGCGTCCAGATTCACCTCCTGCGAGGGGGCGGTCTTGCCGGTGAACTCGGCATAGAGCGTCACCGGCGCCTGGGTCGGCGTGGCGACCGTGACCTTGGCGGGCGGGGGCGCGGCGAAGCTGTTCGGCTCGTTGCAGCCGGCGAGCAGGAAGGCGATGGCGACGCCGCCAAGCAAGCGGACCCACCGGCACGAAGAGGCGCATCCCTGTTCCATCCCAGCCCTTCCTTCCGCAGCCGCGCGCGCCGGCGGATGCCGGCCAAACGCCCACGACTCAACTCCCCTATACGGTATTATAATGACATCCGTAGTGTCCCCAAGGATGATTGGGACGGTGGGCGCGCGGGGATCGGGCAGCTCCACCGCATTCCGCCGCCGCACCTCCTCGCCACGGCGTTCGACCATGGCAGGAGCGATCCGTGCGTCATTGCATCCGCCTGGAAGGCGGCGACCGCCGCGACCATCTCCGCGCGCTCGCGCAGCGGGTTCAGGTTGGCGACGGTCTTCTCAATCGCAAATGCCCGAAGACCGGCAATGGCAATCGCTGGATGCGTGAGCCTGTCACCTCCGTGCGGCCCACCTATCGCATCCCGGTGTTCAGACCCGCCGCCGATGGCGTCGGGCCCTGGCTCAACCTCACCGACGCCGCCCGATCCATCACCGCCCGAGCCCGGAAGAAACATAGCCAGATGGGTTTTCCGATGCGCGGTTCTATTGCAAACATCAGGTGCCAAACCCGCCGATGACCAGCCGATGCGCGGTGCCGTCCAGCGGCACGCGAAACGCGCCATCGACGCGCGCCACCGCGACGCCGTCCAGCTGCGCCATGACATTCGCCGGGTCTTCCCGCGCCGGCCCGACGACGATCTCGTAGCACGTGCCGGCAATCGTCACCCGCGCCTCGAATCCCGGCCAGTCCTCGGGAATACAGGGCGATACGGCGAGATGCGCGCCCTGCTTCCTGATGCCGAGAATGCCCTCGATGCCGGCGCGGTACATCCAGGCGGCCGAGCCGGTGTACCAGCTCCAGCCGCCGCGCCCGGCATGGGGCGCGACCGAGTAGACGTCCGCCGCCAGCACATAGGGCTCGACCTTGTAGGTCGCGACCTGGCCGGGCGAGCGGCCATGGTTGATGGGGTTGAGCAGCGCGAACAGCTCGTGCGCCTTCGCGCCGTCGCCGAGCTTGGCGAAGGCGAGGATCGCCCACATGGCGGCATGGCTGTATTGCCCGCCATTCTCGCGCAGGCCCGGCGGGTAGCCCTTGATATAGCCGGGATCGCGCAGCGTGTTCTTGAAGGGCGGCGTGAACAGCAGCGCGATGCCCTCCTCGCGGCGCACCAGATGCTGCTCCAGCGAGCCCATGGCCTGCGCCGCGCGGCTCGCCTCGGCCGCACCCGACAGCACCGCCCAGGATTGGGCGATGGAATCGATGCGGCACTCGTCATTGGCGCTGGAGCCGAGCCAGGAGCCGTCATCATAGGTGGCGCGGCGGTACCACGCGCCGTCCCAGGCGTGGCGCTCGATCGCCGCGCGCACGGACGCCGCATGGGTGCGCCAGCGCGCGGTGCGCAGCGGATCGCGCGCCTCGGCGAGCGGGGCGAACATCTCGACCGTGCGGATGAACAGCCAGCCGAGCCACACGCTCTCGCCCTTGCCGCCCTCTCCGACCCGGTTCATGCCGTCGTTCCAGTCGCCGGTGCCCATCAGCGGCAGGCCGTGAGCGCCGGTGAGTTCGACGCATTGGTCGAGCCCGCGCGCGCAGTGCTCGAACAGCGAGGCGCTCTCCGGCGAGGGCATCGGCTGGAAGAACGCATCGTGCTCGCCGGCCCGCAGCGGCGGCCCCTCCAGGAACGCCACCGGCTCGTCCAGCACGCCCGCGTCGCCGGCGGACGCGACATAGGTGGCGGCGGCATAGGCGAGCCAGACCCGATCGTCGGAAATGCGGGTGCGTACGCCCTGGCCGGAATGCGGCAGCCACCAATGCTGCACGTCGCCCTCGACGAACTGCCGGGCGGCGGCGCGCAGCAGATGGCGGCGGGTCTCCTCCGGCTGCGCGAAACTCAGCGCCATGCCGTCCTGCAGCTGGTCGCGGAAGCCATAGGCCCCGCTTGCCTGGTAGAAGGCCGAGCGCGCCCGGATGCGGCAGGCGATGGTCTGGTACAGCAGCCAGCCATTCAGCATGATTTCGGTGGCGCGGTCCGGCGTCTTCACCTCGACCGCGCCGAGCAGCCGGTCCCAATGATCGGTGACGCTCTTCAGCACCGCATCGAGATTGGTCGCGCGGTAGCGGGCGATCAGCACCCGCGCCTCGTCCGCCGTGCGGCATTGGCCGAGCGTTGCGACGATCTCGACGCTTTGCCCGGGCTGCAGCACGACAAGCCTCTGCAGCGCCGCGCAGGGGTCGAGCCCGGCGCCGGTCTTGCCGGAGAGCGGCACCTTGCCCATCAGCGCCGCCGGTGCCGAGACCTCGCCCTTGCGGCCGAGGAACTCGGTGCGGTCGGCGGTCCAGCCGGTCTGCGTGCCGCCGAGATCGGCGAAAGCGACCCGCCCATTGCCGATCGCGCTCCAGGAATTGCGGGCAAACATCGCGCCGGTGGCGAGATCCATCTCGGTGGCGATGAACGGCGCCGATGCCCCGCGCACCGTGCCGAGCACCCATTCGACATAGGCCGTCACCGTGAGGCGACGCACCCTGTCGGAACGGTTGGTCAGCGTCAGGCGCGAGATCTTGATCGGGTCGGCCAGCGGCACATACTGCAACAGGTCGAGCGCGACGCCGTTGGCCTCGTGCGAAAAGCTGGAATAGCCGAAACCGTGGCGGGCGATGTAGCTGCCGCCGTCGCGAATGGGCAGCGCGGTCGGGCTCCAGACATCACCGGTCGCCTCGTCCCGGACATAGAGCGCCTCGCCGATCGGGTCGGCGACCGGGTCATTCGACCACTGGGTCAGCTGGTTTTCGCGGCTGTTCTGCGCCCATGTGTAGCCGCTGCCGTCCGCCGAGACCTGGAAGCCGAAAGCGTTGCCGGCGATCACGTTGATCCACGGCGCCGGGGTGGTTTCCTCACCGCTCATTTGGACGACATATTCGCGGCCGTTCTTGTCGAAGCCGCCCAGCCCGTTGAAGAACTCCAGCGACAGCTCGGCCGGTGTCACCATCGGCGCCGTCGCCCGTCGGCGCCGATCGGCCACCGGGCGCGGCAGGAAGGCCGGAAGATAGGTCAGCTGGTTGGCGATCGAGCCACGACGCGCCGAGAGCACGACACGGGCGACCGATTGCAACAGGCCGCGCCCTTCCAGGCTCATCATATCGGTTCGCAGCACATGAACCGCGCCCTGCCCCTGTTCGTCACCGAAACGCGGACGCGACTGGCTTGAGCGCACGGCTGTCTCGATGGCGATCTGCAGATCCTGCACATAGGACGAGGCGTGCTCATTGAGGATGACCAGATCGACCGCCAGCCGCTTCATGCCCCAATATTCATGGGCGCGCAGAAGCTGGCGCACCTGCGCCATGTCCTCGAGATCGTCGATGCGCAGCAGCACGATCGGCAGATCGCCGGAGATCGAATATTGCCAGAGCGAGGATTGCGGCCCGGCGCCACGCTCGATGACGTCCGAGGGCACGCGGAAGCGGGCATCGGCATAGATGATCGGCGCGGCAAGGCGCTGGAAATCGGCGGCCTCCTCGGCCTTCACGTTGAGATGGCGCAGCTGCACCTGCGCCTGCGTCCACGCCAGCGTCTTCGCCCGCTCGAAGGCGTTGCGGTCATGATGCTTGTCGACAAGATTGAGCAGTTCCTCGCGCGAGGAGGCGACCAGCGTCCAGAAGGCCACGCGCACGGTGCGGCCGGCGGGCACCTTCACGCGGTGGCGCAGCGCAAACACCGGGTCGAGCACCGTGCCGACCGTGTTGGACAGCGGCGCCCCCTCGCGGATGACCGCCGCCTCGCCCGGCTCGCGGTTGCGGCCGAGAAAACGGGCGCGATCGGTCTCATATTGCGGCGGATCCAGCATCTCGCCCTCGATGACGGCGAAATGCGCGGCCCAGATTTCGGCCTCGTATGGCGAGCGCCGCCGGCGGGTGGCGATGAGCGCGCCGAATTCCGGGCGGTGCTCGGTCTCGACGAACATCTTGGCAAAGGCCGGATGCGCGTTGTCGGTCGCGGGCGTTGCCAGCACCAGCTCGGCATAGGAGGTGAGCTCGATCTCGCGCGCCCGTCGCCCGCTATTGGTCAGCGAGACGCGCCGCACCTCGCCATCATCCTCGCCGGACACCAGCAGATCCATGGTGGTGATGAGCGAGGGGCTGCGGTGGATGAATTCGGCGCGGTCCTCGGAGAACACCACGTCATCATGCTCGGTGGCGACGCCGAAGGGCTGGGCACCGGCCGACCAGAGATCGCCGCTCTGGCTGTCGCGCAGGAAGATGTGCGAGCCCTGCACGTCGCGCGTCGCATCCTCGCGCCAGCGGGTCACGGCAATGTCGCGCCAGCGGCTGAAGCCGGTGCCGGCGGTCGTCACCATCACAACATAGCGGCCATTCGAGAGCAGATGCGTCACCGGCGCCCCGCCGGAAGGTGGCTTGAGGCAACGCACATTCGGCGCCTCATTGGCCGCGCCCCGGGCGGAGGCCTTCACCTCCTCGGCGCGGGGATAGGCGACGATGACGTTGCGCGGCATGCGCTCCTGCAGCAGCAATTCGCTGGCCTGGATGATCGGTTCGCGATGGAAGCGCGCCCGCATCTTCCCGCCGCCCAGCACATTGGCGATGGCGACGATCGTCATGCCCTGGTGATGGGCCATGAAGTTGCGCACGATGGCGACGCTGGCATCGTCGGGCAGGCGGGCCGGGGTGAAGTCCAGCGCCTCGTAGAAGCCGTAGCGCCCGCCGGCTCCCATGTCGGCGAGCCGGGCGAAATTCTCCCGCGCCCCCGAGGGGTCGACCATGGTCGCCAGCCCCGTCGCGTAAGGAGCGATCACCAGATTGTCCGACAGGCCCCGCTTCAGCCCGAGGCCCGGCACGCCGAAATTCGAGTACTGGTAGGTGAATTCGAGGTCGCGCGCATTATAGGCGGATTCCGAGATGCCCCAGGGCACGCCGAGCCCGCGCGCATAGCTCTGCTGGCGCCCCACCACCAGTCGGTTGGTCTGTTCCAGCAGACTGCCGGTCGGCGCGCGCATCACCAGCGAGGGCATCAGATACTCGAACATCGAGCCGGACCAGGACACCAGCGCCGAACCGCTGCCGAGCGGCGTCGCCGTGCGCCCGAGCCGGAACCAGTGCCGGGTCTGCGCGTCGCCCTTGGCGATGGCGAACAGGCTGGCGAGCCGCGCTTCGGAGGCCAGCAGATCGTAGCAGCTCGGGTCGAGGCAGTTATCGGGAACGCTGTAGCCGATGGAAAGCAGCTTGCGCTCAGGATCGAGCAGGAAGGCGAAATCCATCGCCAGAGCCATGTCGCGCGCGGTCTGGGCGATGGTGCGCAGGCGGTTGCGCAGCGTCCGGGGCGCATCGGCGAGGTAGAGCCGATCGCGCTCGTGTTCGGCCACCGCAAGGCGCAGGCGTTCGGTCCAGAACACCAGATCCGGCGCGCCGCTCTCATCCGCCGGCGGCGCCAAGTCGGCGGCCAGACGCGACGCCTTTTCGGTGAGGCGTATCAATGTCGGCGTCGAGGCTTCCAGCCCCTGTCCGCCGCGCAGCAGCGCGGTGATCTCGACGAACAGGCCTTCAAGCTGGCCGGCGCGCTCGTCGGCCGCCATCACCTGTGTCACGCCGAGCGCCTCGCGTGCCAGCGCGATGGCATCCGCCATGCCGGCTTCCGCCTCAGGCGTGAGAGGTGCGGCGATCCACTCCTCGCAGGCGACGGCGACGACGAGAAGATGGCCGGCGAGATTGCCGCTGTCGACCGAGGAGACATAGGCCGGCTCCAGCACGCGCAGGTCGCGCGTGCCGTACCAGTTGAAGAAGTGCCCCTTGAAGCGCGCCAGACGCTGCATGGTCGACAGCGTCGCCTCCAGTCGCTCCACCGTCTCCATCGTCGCGGCCCAGCCGAAGTCGCGCGCCGCCACCGAGGACATGAGGTAGAGCCCGATATTGGTCGGCGACGTGCGGTGAGCGATCACCGGCTTCGGGTCCTCCTGGAAATTGTCCGGCGGCAGCATGTTCTCGGCCGGGGTGACGAAGGTCTCGAAGAAGCGCCAGGTGCGGCGGGCGATCAGCCGAAGGGCGTGGGCATCATTGGGTGAGACCGCCAGCGTCTTGGCGATGGGCGGCGAACGGCTCGCCCAGAACGCCAGTGCCGGCGCGGCCAGCCACAGCACGGCGAAGGGCAGGATCACCGGCCACGATTCCGGCGCCCAGGCGAAGGTGCCGAGCGTCATCGCCAACCCCAGCGCGGTGCCGCCCTGCATGCCTCGGTAAAAGCCGATGAGATCGAGCCGGGGCTGCGCGCTGGCCACCGCTGCCGTGGTCCATTCCAGCAGGTGCTTATGGCTGACGAACAGCCGGAACAGCGTGCGGACCACCGCATCGGCGAGGCGCCAGCTTTGATCGGGCAGAAAGGCGACGGTGAACACGGTCTGCAGCAGCGCAATGCGCAGATCGTCCGCCAGCGCCGTCACATGGCTGAGCAGGCGGATGCCGACCCCGCGCGGCACGATGGAGAACAGCGCCGGCAGAAAGGCGGGGATCGCGATCGCTGCCATCAGTGCCAGCACGGCATGGAGATTCCAGGGTGCCGGCACCAGCCAGCTCACACCCAGCGCGGCGAAGGTGAAGGGCATCACCAGCGAACGGCGCAGATTGTCCAGCATCTTCCAGCGGCCGAGCGTCGGCACCGCATGCGCGCCGGACCGCAGGCCGAACACCCAGGGCAGCAACTGCCAGTCGCCGCGGGTCCAGCGGTGCTTGCGCTTGGCGATCACGTCGTAGCGCGAGGGAAAATCCTCGACCACCTCGACGTCGGACGCCAGACCGGCGCGGGCATAGATGCCCTCGAACAGATCGTGGCTCAGCAGCGCGTTTTCCTTGATGCGCCCGGCGAGCGAAGCCTCGAACGCATCGACATCATAGATTCCCTTGCCGGTGTAGGAGCCCTCGCCGAACATGTCCTGATAAACATCCGACACGGCCGCCGCATAGGGGTCCATGCCGCCCGGGCCGGAATAGACCCGCTGGTAGAGCGAGCCGTCGCGCCCGATCGGCAGCGAGGCGGTCACGCGCGGCTGCAGAATCGCGTAGCCGCCCACGACGCGCTGCTCGGCAACGCTGAATTGCGGCCGGTTGAGCGGGTGCGCCATCTTGCCGACCAGCCGCACCGCCGCATCGCGCGGCAGGCGGGTATCGGCGTCGAGCGTGATGACGTACCGCACGTCGACGGGCACCTGCGGCGGCTGGCCGTGGAACGCGATGAAGCTCGTATCGGTGGCGCCGCGCAGCAGCCGGTTCAGCTCATGCAGCTTGCCGCGCTTGCGCTCCCAGCCCATCCATTTGCCTTCGCCTTCGTTCCAGACGCGGTGGCGGTGCAGCAGCAGGAAGCGGGGCCCCGACGGTGCCGGCCCGTAGCGGCGGTTGAGCTGCGCGATCGCCGCCGTGGCGGTGGCAAGCAGGGCCTCGTCGCCCGGGACCGTTTCCTGGTCGGCATCCATCCCGTCCGACAGCAGCGCGAAGGCGAGATCGCCGCTGGAGCCAGTGAGATAATGAACTTCCAGTCGCTCGATCTGCTCCAGCAGATCGGCCTCGCTGGTCAGGAGCGTCGGCACGACGACGAGCGTGCGCAAGGAGGCGGGAATCCCGGCCGCAAGCTCCAGCCCCGGCAAGGGCGAGGCGCCGAACGAATACGTCACGCCCCGGTTGACCAGCGCGCTCGCCGCATCCGACGCCGGCAGGAAGGCGAGCGGCGCCAGCAGCAACAGCCAGCCGGCAAAGCCCCCGGGGACGTCGAGCCACGCATAGGCGAGCATAAGCAGCGCAAGCGTGGAGACCAGCACCGCCACCGCATAACCGTGGACGCCCAGCGGCGTGTTGAGCCGCGAGATCCACAGCCGCGCCGGCGGCCGGAAGCCGATACTCGTCTCCAGCGCCAGCCGGCCTTCGGCGATCAGATGATAGCCGGGATCGCGCGACCTCTGCTCTCCGAGATCAGCGCTGGCGCTCAGGGCGCGGCGCGCGACCTCCACTTCGCTGACCGACGAGCCGCGCGCCAGCTGCTCGATGGCGCTGCGGTAGAGATTGCGGCTCGCGAAGTCCATCTCGTCAAAGCCGCTGGCAGCTCTCAGCGTCTGGTCGACCAGGCTGACGCTCTCGAACCATTCCGCCCAGTCAATGTCGGAGATCGAGCGCATGCTGGTGATGACATTGCGCACCGTGACATTCGACGCCCCCTGCCTTTGCTGGGCGTGCTGAACCACCTCGTCGATCGAGGAACCCTGCAACTTCAGGCGCTCATCGAGCCATCCGAGCGCCGGGGTGGTGCGCGGATCCTGGTCGCGCAGGCGCTTGGCCAGTTGCGCCGCGAACAGTTCCGACAATGGCTCGGAGGAGCGCGCCACAATATCGCTGTCGAGCGCGAAGCCGGCAAAGCCGGTCTCCAGCACCCGGTTGGCCAATGCGTCGGCTTGCGCCCGCGCCTGCCGGCCGACCATGATTTGGTCGGTCAACCGGCGCAGATTCTCGATCAGCACGATCCGTAGCGTGATCGCCACGGCCCAGAGCTCGCCGATGGTGAGCGGCTCGACGGATTGATACGACGAAACGAAGCGCCTCAGGCTGTTGGGGTCGACATGGCTGTCGGTATGGGCGACGAACGCCCAGGCGAGGCCGAAGACACGGGGGTAGCCGGCGAAAGGGCCCGCGGCGAGCTTGGGCAGCTGGCGGTAATAGCCCGGCGGCAGGTCGTCGCGGATCTCGCGGATCTGCTCCTCGACGAGGTGATAATTGTCCAGCAGCCACTCGGCCGCCGGCACGACACCGTTTCCCTCCTCCAACTCGGCGGCACTGGCCCGATAGGCCGCCAGCAGCGCCCGGGCATTGTCGTTCAGGCGGCTCTGCAAGGGGACAACCAGCGGGGGATGCGGCGACACCGTCTGCGCCGCCGCGAGGCTTTCGGCATGCTGCTCAAGCCGCTCGACGCCGAACAGCTCCTCCCGGACAGGGGACGTGTCGCTCCAGGGCGCGGACGAACGACTATCGAAAGCCGCGCGGAGTTTAGCCAGCATGTCAGCCTTTCAGCCCGGCATCACGCCAGGGATGAGGGGGCGGAACGGGCCATGTCAGATAAGCCGGAGCCTCGGGAGAGGTTCCGGATCGGCCAGCGAGGTGCGGGTTGGCTGTGTCGGCGCCTACGTTACAGCATTTGCCCGGCCCGTGGGGAAGTCATCGCCCCGGGCGCGGTCAGTCCACTTTCCGAACATCATGCCGCGAGTTGAAGACGCAGCCCTCTCCCGAAATTTGCATGTCGATGAGGACGCGCCGCGGCGTCAGCGGCCGGGCTTTGTCGGCAGTCGCTCTCCCTTCGCCGCCACCCGCGCCGGCGAGGCCGGAGAAGGCCATGTTCGCATCATGGGATCGAAGGGCGAGCTACCGCGTGCCCTCACTTCGGTCTCTCGCGGGAAATCGGCGGGCCCACTCAGGGGCTGAATTGGCGGGCCACGAGCGACCAAAAAGAGAACTACGTGTACGCTATAGCCCTATGACGTGTGTCGGCAAATTTACGACGTTTGGAACGCCTGCTCTTCCGCCGGGCTTAGCTAGCTGCTGCGGCGGCTACCTGACACAATGAGGATGAGCCGAGGCTTGCCACCGCCGTCTGTCCCGAGAGCGTGCTGATGTCCCCCACCGACAGGCTTGACCGACCCTTCGGAAGGCGAGTTCGCATCGCTTCGCAGTTAGGACCCGCCGATCCACTCGAACGGTGAAGATACCGTCGTACAGCCCGTACGACGTCGACGGGCACGGTCAGTTCCGGAGGGCCAGACCGCCTTCGATTTCGGGGTTGATCGCGACTTGAACGAATATAGGTCACACCATTCCGGCCCATCGGGACATACGCCATCGGCGCCGCAGTGGGCTGGAGAAAACGCCCGAACGCCGTTTGAGGTCATCCGTACTGAGTTGTGCCAACGCCCGACGCAGCCTACGCTCATCATAACTTGCGCGATCCAGTGCACCGCGCGGAATGACAAAAATGGGCTTATTGACATCGAGGGCGCAATTCGCTTGCGATTCGACGGTTCGCTGGAACGGGGGATGACGACTTGCGGGTAATCCATGTGCCCTGCGGCCCATTCGCGAACAGCAGCGAACTCAAGGCGTTCAACGCGGTCGATCAGGAAATCCGAAAACGCGCCGGTGATGCTTCGGCCTATGTCCTGACCAATCTGACACATCCTAATCTGCGAGGGCAGGCCGACGAGATCGACATGGTCGTCATCGGCCCCGGTGGGGCGGTGGTCGTGGAAGTGAAGCACTGGGAGGGATCGGCTCTGCGTCGATCTGACCTGGGAGATCCTGCAGCCGAACTGATTGTGGCCAAGTCGAAGCGCATCGCCGGGACGCTTCGCAACGTGGAGCCCTTCCTGGGCTTCGTCGCCCCCGCCTTCCTTCTGACCCGCGAGACGGGGACGTTGAAAAAAGGCGGTCAGGTTCCGCGCCACCCGATGGGTATCCTCGCCTATGGAATCAGGGACGTCGCCGATCTGGTCGCGGGGCCGACGGGGGCCGGATCGCTCGACGCCAAAAGGCTGACCAACGCGCTGGCGGGCCGCTACAACGTCTCCGACGCAGCCCGGCTGAAACGTCTGGGTCGGTTCGATGAACTGCGCTTGCTGAGCGACGAGCAGGATCATTTCCAACGAATATTCACGGCGCGTGACCCCTGGACGGGCGACCATGTGCTGCTCCACACCTACGACTTGTCGGCGGCCCCCGCCGGCGAGGCGCACACCTTCACGGACCGCAAAGCGCGCCGCGAGTTCGAGGTCATTCAGCGTTTCCAGAAATCGCCGCATCTCCCGAGCCTGGTGGACAGCTGGCAGGCCATCCCGAACTATGCCGGAGAGATGTATTTCTTCAGCATCGGAGACAGCGCGGCGACGCCCGTCGCCACGCTGCGACATAAGTCCGAGTGGACCCGTACCCAGCGGCGGGTCTTCGCGATCCGCGCTCTTTCGGCCCTCGGCGAGTTCGCGCAAGGGACGGACGGCCCCCTTCTGCATCGGGCGTTGGACGCCGAAAGCCTGCGGGTTCGCGCCGACAACAGCCCCCTTTTCGCGGGTTGGCGGTGGGCGCGTCTGACGCCCGCCCAGACGGTCGCCGCGGGCCAATCCGACGACCAACTCGGCGCCTATGCCGCGCCGGAGATCAAGATCGGAGGCTTGGCTGCGGCGACGCCGAAGTCCGATCTCTACAGTCTGTGCGCCATCCTCGCCGAGCTATTCGACGAGACCGATGAAGATCTGCGTTCCATCCTCCTGCTGGGCTGTGACAGCGATCCAACGCGCCGGCCGGCGATCGGCGATATTCTGGATCTGCTTGAGGATGAAACTCCGACTGAGGCCGCCGCCGTCGAGGCGATCGATCGCACACGATCCATCCCGCCGTCGCGCTGGGACGAGGGGCATTGCTTTCGATGGAAGGAGAGCCGGTTTCGGGTTGTATCGGTCCTCGGCCAAGGCGCCGTCGGCCGGACGTTCAAGCTCGAACAGCTCGACGCCCAGGACGAGCCCATGGGCACCTTCGTCGGCAAGGCGCTGTTCAACCCAGAGCTTGGACCCGCGTCCCTCGAAGCCTATCAGCGGCTTCGTCCCCTCTCCCTTCACGAGGGGCTGTCGAATGTTCTGGAATGCGCCAGCGCTTGGAGCGCCGACGATCTCATGACGCTGCTGCGGTGGAGCCAGGGCTCGCCGCTCAACGCCTGGTGCGGCGACTTGAGCTTCATCGCCGAAGAGGATGGAGCCGAGACAACCGAACAGCTGGTGATTGGCTGGTTCGAAAAGCTCTGCGACGCATTGAACGCGCTGCACAGTCAAGGCTGGGCGCATGGCGACGTCAGCCTTTCGAACATCCTCGTCGACGAGACCAAGGTCGTGCTGATCGACTACGATCTCGCCGGCCCCGTCAATCGCACCGCACGCAGCCCCGGAACGGTGCTCTACGCTTCGCCTGAGCGTCGGGAGGGCGGCGAGATCCTCGCGCGCGACGACGTGTACAGCCTCGCTGCCACGCTTTATCACGCTCTAACCAATCGTCCGCCGGCCTTCGTCGCCGACGGTCAGGGACTGGACTGGACGGAGGTCGAGCGGACCGAGTTCCCCAGATTGATCCCGCTTCTGGATCGGGCGGTCGGCCCCGCGCATCGTCGATTCGAGTCCGCGGGTGCCGCGTTGTCGGCGATCAGAACGGCAAGCGGCTCCTGCGTCCAGCCCGCCCTGGCCTTGGCTTCAGCACAGGCCCAGATCAGCCAACCGCCGCTGAGGCCGAACGTGGTCCCGCGGGTCAAGGACATCTTAAGCACCTATCCCGGCTCGAAGTTCGGCAATGCGGAGACGCGGGGATTGGACACGCCGTTCGCATTCAACACCTATGTTTCGACGGCGCTTGATCAAACACTACCCGCATCGATCCGGGCGGGCGACGTTTCACTGGTCATCCTGTGCGGCAACGCTGGCGACGGAAAAACCGCCTTCCTGCAACGCCTCGTCCAAACGCTTGGCGGCGATCCACCGCCCTCGAGCGAACGGGTCTGGTCCGGAGAACTCGCCGGCCGCAAGGCGATGATCAACCTCGATGGCGCCGCCAGTTGGAAAGGGCGATCGGCCGACGCCCTGCTGGATGAATTGTTCGGGCCGTTCCTCGACGGCGCGCCGAAGGACGGTCGTGTGCATCTCGTCGCGGTCAACGACGGCCGTCTGATGGAGTGGATAGAACATTCCGAGATCCAGAATGACTCGCGCCCTCTGACCGACGCTTTGACCGCCGCGCTCAGCCATCAATCCGACGGCCTTGCGTCCCACGTCCTGCTCGTCGAGTTGAACAACCGCTCACTGGTGGGCGGTCTGGACGTGGGGGCCGGGGCGATCTCCACCCAGTTCGTGGACGACCTCATCCATCGTCTCATCGGAGGCGAGGCGGCGGCCGATGTCTGGTCGCCCTGCAGGACCTGCACGGCCCAGGCGCGCTGTTCGCTGAAGCGGTCCGCGGACATGATGGGCGCCAGTGCGGATGCAGCGATCCTGGCAGACGGCGCCCGGTTTCGCGACCGCCTGACGGAAGCGCTGCAGACGGTCCACCAACGCAATGAGATCCACATCACGGCGCGTGAACTCAAGGCGGCGATCAGCTACATCCTGTTCGGCCTGAACGCCTGTGAAGACCTGCATGCCAACCCTGAACTCGAGCCGCACGATCCAGCCGACCATGCGTTCAACCCACAATCGGCATCGCGCCAGGGCGAGCTCCTGCGCGAGCTGGCGCGCCTCGACCCCGCACTCGAAGGCCACGCCCGGGTCGATCGCTACCTCGTCGGCAAGGGAGCGCCTCATCCCAAGCATGGGGCGCGTCGCTTCCGGGATGTGATCGGCCGATCGTTGCCTCTGCGCGAGGCTCGCCGCCGCGCCTATCTGACGTGGTCGGCCGATCAGGTCGAGGCGGTAGGAGGAGACAGCCACGCCCTCACCCTGCGCGACGGGCGAAGGGCGGCCGAGTTCCGCCGTTTCCCCCTGTTGTCGGCGGAAGAGCAGGCATCGATCAAACAGAGGCTCTGCAACGGATTGTCCCGATTGGAAGCCCTGCCGGATCTCGCCTACGCAGATCCGAGTCGCGTCCCGATCCGTGTCGTGCCCCGCACCCCGACCGAGACCGCGTTCTGGATCGAGAAGGCGGCGTCGCGCTTTTCACTAATCGCCGAGCGCTTCCTTCCCACGGTCGGACTCGAGACACTTCATCGATTCCTAGTTTTGGCCTATGAGCCGGCCCACGGCGGGCGCGAGGAGCTGATCATCCCTCTTGAGCTCTACAGTCTGCTCATGGATCTCGCCGACGGCGTCCAAATCTTGGACGCCTTCTCCGACGATGTCTTCGCCAATCTCGGCGTGTTCACGAGCCGGCTCGCCCAGGAAGACGAGAGGGGGCTGAACGCCTGGAATCCCGTCGAAGGCGATACCGTCCATCGCCTTGGTGTCATCGACCGATCGGGACGACAGACGATCGCTCTCACGGCGAGGAATGCTTGATGGCGAACGAAGCGCGTCAAGTGGTCGAGTCTGTTCTGGGTAGTCAGATGACAGCTCAGATTTGGACCAGCACCTACTATCCGGCCTTTCCGTTCGTCCCGCAGGATTTTTCGGTCGGCGCCGTCTTGCCGATGATGCTTTATCTGTTCCGGTGGGGGAACCGCCGTGGGAAGGGTCAGTTCGCCGAGACCTATGGGAGCGGGGGCGCCCCGACGATCGCCTCTACGGTGGATCGACTGGTCTCCGACCCGTCCATCCATGGGTTCGACAGCCCCTCGGGCCGCGCGATCCTCGGCGACTTTCTCCTGACGTCCATCCTGGAAAATCGACGGCATTCAGAGTCCCACGAGGAGCAGGTTCAACGCTGCTTCGCCAACCACTACTTCGCGTCCTGGATCGACCTTCCAACCAGCGCGGCGAATCTGCGCGGCGTTCCCGAGATGGTGACGGCGCTGCTCAGCGATCAGAGCAGTGGAGAAACCGTCGAGCCGTTCGCCGAGCGGGGCCGATACGTCGTCGGCGCTCGCATTCAGGACAACGACCTCTTGCGCGCCCTAGCGCCCGGAACCGCGACGACCGGAGAGCACAAGAGCAACCTTCGGTCCGATGCTCTGGACGAAACCTATCCTCTTCCCCTCGATCAGCTGTTGACCGTTCGCCTGGCCCAAGGCTGCGGCGAGGCGCCGGCCAAGGCGATCGGTCGGAACAATCCTGGCCCGATACCGAACCAACGACCGATCGCCAAATGCGCCGCCGACAGTTTTCGCGAAGATCTCCTCGTTTTTCTGGACTGCTACGCGTCAGCGGCCTCGATGCCGCGACCTGCTCTGCTTCAGATGCTGGAGTCCGCGATCGCCGTCGGGCTGACGACCATCGTGACGGGCGCCGTCGAAGTTATGAACCGTTGGAGCGTGACCGGCGTCATTCCGGATGTCGCTGAAGCGCCCAAATTCCCGCTCTTTTTCGACTGTTCGAGCGGGTCGGACCCCGTGCTTCGCGCGGCCTCGGAGGAATCCGGCTTCCTGGTTCGACAGGCCCTGAACCGTCTCCCATCCGTCCTCATGTACGCCCGGCTGCTCGACCATTACGTGCGAAGCGAATCCGAGATCGACCGCAAAACTCTTCCGTCCACGTCGCCGGACGCCACGGATTGGCTTAATCTCACCGGTAGCGTTCTAAACGGCGACCACGAGGAGGCAAAAGACGCGCGACGATATTTCGCCTGAACTGCGCGTAAACTGCGCGACGCCGCCGCCGCCGCCGAGGATCTCGAACTGCGCACATTGCTCGGCGAGGAAGTAAACGGAGGCGATCCCGGGCGAGCTCTCGCAGAGGCCCTCGCGGCGGCCTTCGCCGGCGCTTCCGGAAGCGGCACCGAGCGCCTAAACAACTTCCTATCGTCGGCCCTGATGATCGATGACGTCAATGGCCTGGCGAAGCGACGGAAGGTGATGATCCATCAAACACGGAGAAAGGGGCAGGGACGCCGCGGCGACGCCCTGTCGCTCGTCCTGACCAATCCCGTCATCGAATATCTGGTGCACCGGCACATTCGAAAGACCGGAAAGGGTCGCAAGGAGCAGATCCTATCTTATCCGGCCTTTCTTCACATCCTACGCGAACGTTACGGCTTCTTCGTTGATCGGGCGCCGCCAAACATGTCCGTTCCGAGCGACGTCCTGCAGCGCAACCGCCGTATGCTCGAGCGACGGCTTCGTGATCTCGGGCTCCTGACCGGCGTCAACGACGCTGAGCGGATGAAGAAGATCAAAGGGCGATATCTTGCCCAACAAGACGCCACCGGGCGAGGGGATGCCGCCTGATGGGACCTCAACATGTCCAGCTCTTGGCTCAGGCGCTTACAAATCGCCTGGGCGTGCCGACCCCCGGCGCGGTGGCGTTTCTACGGTGTCTGCCGTCTGATCAGATTGACGCCATGGTTGAGAGCGACGCCTTTGTCGTTCCCGGCTGGACCGTAAACGCGGTGGTCGATGCGCCTGGCCAGCGCCGCATCTCCGCCGACCAAGCGGTGGAGCAACGCGAAGATAAGGCGGAAGCAGCCCTTCTGCTGATCGATCCTCTGCGCGCGGGCGCCGGTCTTGACGGGATTTACAGCGCCGGGCGCGAAATCAGCGAGACCGAGTTGTTTGGCGAAGCCCTGAGGCTCGCCCGCAGACCCTTCTTCGGCCGAATGCCTGTTCTCGACGCCGCCATCACGCGGGCCGAGCGCCTCGGCCGGCGGCGGCGGCTTACCCCCTGGTCCAAATTCGATTTCTACGTCAACGCCAAGCAAAACGCGGGACGAGCTCTGGCTCGGTTGGGCCTGTGGCCCATCGCCAGCGATGACGACCCCTCGACAAGCGAGCTCGACCTTTCGGCCGAACTGGCCGACCGGCTCCTCTATGTAAGCGACACGCGCGCGATCGCTGAACGGGTGCACGGGCTGCGCCTGGAAGGGTCCGCGGAAAAGGCGGCTCAGTTGGAGCAGGCGCTTCGCCTCGTGTCTGGAATGAGCCCGGAAGAAGCGGCTCGCCATATTGAGCATCAGCCTGAGCTTTGGCTCGGCCCGATCCAACCCGGGTTCGCGAGCGAGGAGCTTCGCAGGATCCAACTGGCGCCTTGGCGCGACGCGAGAGGTGGAATCCTCAAATGGTCTGGCTTGAACAAGCCGGAGGGCGATGGATTGACGCCCCGGCTGATATTGGATCGATCGGCGCCGACGAAGAATCGCGCAAAGCTTACGATCCGTTGGACTACGGATCCGGAGGATCTGGTCGCAGGCGACATCGATTATCGTGTTTCCGTGATCGCCGGCGAAGATGTTCTCGCCGATCGCATCGTTCATCATCGCGACTGTTGATTTCCGCGGAGATTTGACCCTGGATTTCCACTGAGAAGTGACCCGGCCGGATGGTGGTCTGTGGTCAGGTGGCGGTCAAGTTCCTGGATTTCTCCTTGGTTGTTTTGGCGGGTTTTGCCGAGCTATTCCGGAAACGGAAACTGTCGTTCCCGGTCTCCAGGATGTGGCAGTGATGGGTAAGGCGGTCGAGCAGGGCCGTGGTCATCTTGGCGTCGCCGAAGACGGTGGCCCATTCCGAGAAGCTGAGATTGGTGGTGATGACGACGCTGGTGCGCTCATAAAGCTTGCTCAGCAGGTGGAAGAGCAAGGCGCCGCCTGATGCGCTGAAGGGCAGATAGCCGAGCTCATCGAGGATGACGAGATCGGAGTGCGCGAGCCTGGTGGCGATCTGTCCGGCTTTTCCCTGGGCCTTTTCCTGTTCGAGGGCATTGACGAGTTCGACGGTGGAGAAGAAGCGGATCCGCTTGTGATGGTGCTCGACGGCCTGAACGCCCAGCGCCGTTGCGATGTGCGTCTTGCCGGTGCCGGGACCGCCGACGAGGACGACGTTATGGGCCTCGTCGAGGAACTCACAGCGGTGGAGCTGGCGAACGAGTGCTTCATTGACCTCGCTGCTGGCGAAGTCGAAGCCATTGAGGTCGCGGTAGGCCGGGAAGCGTGCGGTCTTGAGCTGATAGGCCGTTGATCGGACCTCCCGCTCGGCGGTCTCGGCCTTCAGCAACTGCGATAGGATCGGCATGGCGGTCTCGAAGGCCGGAGAGCCTTGTTCCGTCAGTTCGCTAACGGCTTGGGCCATGCCGTGCATCTTGAGGCTGCGCAACATGATGACGATAGCCCCGCTGGCCGGATTATGACGCATGGCGCACCTCCCTGGCCCGCCGCAGGGCGTCATAGCGTTCGACGTTGGCCTGCGGTTCGGTGGTCAGCGTGAGGGCCTGAGGGGCGTCGATCGTTGGTGTGGTCAGCGGCGTACCATCGATCAGTCGGTGCAGAAGGTTGAGGATGTGGGTCTTGGTCGGCACGCCGGCCTTGCATGCCAACTCGACGGCCGTGAGCACGACCTGTTCGTCATGCTGCAAGACCAGGGACAGGATCTCGACCATCTCGCGGTCGCCACCCGGTGTTTTGAGCAGATGTTGCTGGAGGGAACGGAAGGCAGTTGGCATCTCGGCGAAGGGAGCCCCGTTCCGCAGGGCTCCGGGTTTGCGCTGGACGACCGCCAGATAGTGCCGCCAGTCGTAGATCGTCTGGCTCTGGCGATCATGAGATCGGACAAAGGCTCGGCGATGCTCGCAGATCGCGTGCCCCTCGGCGACGATGACGATCCGGTCGGGATAGACGCGCAAGCTGACGGGTCGATTGGCGAAGGACGCCGGCACGCTGTATCGATTGCGCTCCAGATGAACCAAGCAGGTTGGCGTCACCCGTTTGGTGTGCTCGACGAAGCCGTCGAAGGGGCGGGGCATCGCCATAAGGTGCCGGACCTCTTCGGCCCACACATCGGCGATCGTACCGGGTTGCGAGCCATGCTCGATCTGTGACCACAACTCCCGGCATCGCTTCTCCAGCCAGTCATTCAAGGCTGCCAGGGACGGGACGTTGGGCAGGGGCTGCCAGAGCCGATGGCGGGCATCCTGTACGTTCTTCTCGATCTGCCCCTTCTCCCAGCCCGAGGCCGGATTGCAAAACTCGGCCTCGAACAGGAGGTGGCTCACCATGGCCGAGAAGCGGATGTTGACCTGGCGCTGCTTGCCACGGCCGACCTTGTCGACGGCCGTTTTCATGTTGTCGTAAATGCCCCGCCGCGGCACGCCGCCGAAAACCCGGAAGGCGTGGTTATGGGCATCGAACAGCATCTCATGGGTCTGGAGTGGGTAGGCGCGCAGCATGAAGGCGCGGCTGTAGGACAGCTTCACATGAGCGACCTGCAGCTTGGTGCGCTCGCCGGCGATGATCGCCCAGTCCTCAGACCAGTCGAACTGGAAGGCCTCTCCGGGCACAAAAGCCAGCGGCACGAAGGTGCCGCGGCCGCTGGTCTGCTGCTCGCGCAGCCGGGCTGCCTTCCAGTCCCGGGCGAAGGCCGCCACCCGATTGTACGATCCCTCATAGCCCAGCGTCACAAGATCGGCGTGCAGCTGCTTCACCGTGCGCTTGTGCTTACGCGACTCGCCAGCCTCGACCTGCAGCATCGCCGCAAGCTTGTCGGCATAGGGATCGAGTTTGCTCGGCCGGTCAGGAGCCTGAAACTGCGGCTCGACGCTGTCCGCCCGCAGATACTTGCGCACGGTGTTCCTCGAGAGGCCGGTGCTGCGGGATATCTCTCGGATCGAGCGACGATCCCGATGATGCCAGCGTCTGATGACGCTCAATAACTCCATGTCGATCACTCCGCTGTCCCCCGCGTAGCCCGCGTGAGACGTGGTGAAAACATGGGTCACTTCTCGATGGAAAAATCCCCGGCAGACGGGTCAGATCTCAATGGAATTCAACATCGCGACCACCGCACGCAACAGGTTGTCATCACGGTCGATGATTTCGAGGATCTCGAAGGGAATGAAAAATTCGACGCCGTGGTGGTGGTCGAGGCCGTCGGTCAGGGAACGGTCGGGCCGGTACAAAGCGAAGCCTTCACGCTCGAGTTCGGTGTCGCCGCCACGCAATTGACCAGCGCCTCGGGCCAGGAAGTTCGGACGTTGGTGGAGGGAGCGATCGGCGTAGCCGATCGCGCGGACTTCGATCGACTGATCGGAGGCGTTGAGGCTCGGGATCGGGCGGTCGAAGACAAGAAGGGCTTCCTGACTTGGAGGGGCGATGCCGCTACGAGAGGCGCGCGCGTGTTCCGCCCGGCCTTGCTGCGCGACATGGAGAGAGACTGGATCCAACGTGGCGGCGCGATCGGCTACTGGATCCAGGTCGTGAGGGCCGATGGCTCGCCCGTCGGTCCGCCCCAGTTCGTCGAGCTTGAGCCCGCCGACCAGAGCGCCGCGACCGAGCGCGCACGGGACGCCAGCCGCAAACTGGCCGCCGAACTGGGGAGCGCGGGTCTGCTCGGCCGTGTGATCGCCCACGGCTGGTCGGCGGCGGACAACTACATCAACGCGTGGGAAAAGGCGCTCGACGCCGGCGCCCCCGCGCTCGCTCTGCATGGGACAGTCGAAGTGCGCGCCCAGTCGGGGGCTGTGATCGGACTGCTGGTCACTCCATTACATCCCCTCCGGTTCGCTTGGCACGCCCACTACGATCAGGTGGTTGTCCACGCTCGCTACGAACAGGCTCTTTCTCCGAGCCAGATCCAAAAGACGGTACAGCCGATCGACTCGGCGTTCTTCCCCTTCGCGCTCCCAGGAAGCGGTGGAGCGAGCTGTTTCGTCTTTGCTGATGTCATTGGCTTTCACGCCCTCGCCATGATCGTCGATGGAGAACGCGAGCCAAAGGCGGCGACGGCACTTCTCGCGGCCTGCCTCAGCGCGGGGATCACGGCGGTTCCTTCGATCGGCCAGGCGAGCGCTACGGCCATCGCGCGTGAACTGGGCCATTATCTGGACTGTTACGGCGGCGCGAGCGGGGAACGCCCCGACCTGCTGGCGATCCAGGCCTGGCGTGCGGGCGATGGGCTCACCGTTGCCCGCGCCCTGGGCCAGACGCTTGTGGCTCGCGGTTTGAACGAGGACGAAGAGGCCTCCTCGCCGCTCTGCTTCACCCTGGATCTTTTTCATGGTCCTAACGCCAAGGGCGCGGGCCAGTTTTTGTCGAGCGTGGGCCAGCGTCGCCGAGCCGGAGGACAGGTGCTCGACCCACGAGATCGCTGGTTAGCCGACACGGCCGCCCGACCCGGAGATGTCCTTCTGCCTCGACTGCGGTGGGCGAAACATGAAGAACCTCAAATCGACGACGACGCCGCCTGGAGCGGCGTGGGTTCCGCTCACGTCAGTCTGGCGTTCGATCTCTTCGAAACCCATCTGGCGACGGTCCCGATATCGACGGTGGCGGATCAACGGCCCTTGCACGCCTGGGGCCTGCTGCGTACGCTTGAACGGCGCTCAGTCCCTGAAGCAGAAATGGAATGGATGACTTACGCCGCGCCCGAGTTGGGCGGCGAGGCCAGCCCGGACAACCGAACCGCAAGTGATCGGTTGCGTCGTATCGATCGCGCTACGGCTCGTGCGACCGCCCGCGCTCTGGGCGGGTCGAACGACGACTGGCCGGTGTTGAAGACGAGGCTTTCGGTCGAAGACCGGCGGCGGGTTGAGAAGATGCACGAACAGAGCGACTGGGTCGTCACCCTCGATCGCAACGCGGCTCTTGATTATTTCGACTCGCCTCAGCAATCGCCGGACGCCTACGAGCGGTTCGTCATCGACACCGTCCCTGAACGCTCGGATCTGACGGCCATCCAGCTGGTCACCTCGACGACGAACCTCGATGCGGTGCGTGATCTCGTCGACGAAGCCCTCGGCGATATGGGCTTGAGCAGCAGCGAGCGGAACAGCCGGTTCCTCGTCAGTCAGCTGAAGGCCCTCAGCGGTCGGCTAGCGATCCGGCTGGCGGATGGAGGAACGCGCACGGGCGAGTTGGTCGCTTTGGCCCTGATGTACGCCCATTGCGTTGCTGGGGGGGAGCAGAAGGGCCCCTGGTTGAACGTCGCCCAGGGTGTCCTCATTCCTGTCGATGAAATCGCCGATCATGCGCCGATCGTGAACACCCCGGCTGCGGACGGTGAGACCGCACGCCGCGCCGACTTCATCCACGTGAGCGCGCCCGCCCGCGGTCCTCTTGAGTTCCGTTTTGTTGAAGTCAAACATCGACAGCACCTGCGGACCGCTCGCCAGCCAGACATGCTGGCCCATATGGTCGCGCAGACTGGCGAGCTCCGCGAACGATGGATGAACTGGTTCTTCGAGGACGGTCTCGAACCGCTTGACCGGGTGGTTCGCCGCGCGCAGCTAGCTAAGCTCATGCGCTTTTATGTCGACCGCGCGGGGCGTCATCGACTGACGCCCCAGGCCTGCGCCAGACTGAACGCTGAAATCGACCAGGTGGTGCTCAAAGAGGCCTATCAGCCCGGTACGGTCGTCGATCCGGATATCGGCTATATCTTCTGCCCGGAGCATCGCTCCGGTCAGGTCGAGCTGGTTCATTCGGACCGCAGCGAAACTCGGTTGTGGCTGTTTGGGCCGACCATGCTTCCCGATGAAACCGGCGGTGCCGACGTCGCCATCATGATGCCGTCCGTTCCGTGGGAGGGCACCGCTGAACCCCCGACCGAGGCGCCGTTGGGTGCCCCGGTGACCGCGGGCTCCGCTGCCGTGCCGACGGAGCCCGATCCCAGGGTCAGAGAAGCGACCCTTGAGCTTTCGTCCGGGAACGACACGGACACGTCTCCCGGTGGGAATGACAAGGGCGAGCGCGAAGATACGGGCGGCACTTCAACCCCGCACGACCTGGCCCCAAGGCCCGAGCCCGTCACGACCGTTGCGGTGCCGCCAATGGGGTCAACTGACGTCGCCGGCCCGGTCGATGTCCGTCTGGGTGAATCGCTAACGCACATGCCCGTCGACTGGTCGGTGTCGATCAGGAGCAATCCGCATCTGATGATGGTGGGACTGCCCGGAATGGGGAAGACCACGGCGTTGATCAATATCGCTAAACAGCTGACCGCCGCTGGGATCGCGCCTGTCATCTTTTCGTATCACGACGACATCGACGATAAACTCGCCGAGGCCATCGGCCCGATGCGGACGATTGATTTCGACGGCCTAGGTTTCAACCCGCTCCGGGTCGACGCCCCCGGACCTATGGCTTACATTGATGTCGCTGGGACGCTGCGGGACATCTTCGCCTCGATTTTCCCTGATTTGGGCGAGATCCAGCTCGAGGAGCTGCGCGGAGCGATAAAGCAAAGCTATGATGACCTAGGCTGGAGTGAGCGCCGCGAGCCGAAACCGGAGCCGCCGAAGTTCCGCACGTTCTTGGACGTTCTGAAGTCTCGGCCCAAACCTAACCAGAACCTCCTGGCCCGCCTTCAAGAGCTCGATGACTACGGCTTCTTCGATGGAGGCGACGGCGCTTCGGGCGTCCTTTCGAATCGGGAGCCGACGCTGATACGGGTGCATCTCAGCACCAACGATCTGATTCAGAGAGCGTTCGCCGCCTTCGTTTTGTACAGCCTCTACAAGGACATGTTCCGGCGCGGCGTGCAGCAGGGCATTACCCATGCGATCATCTTCGATGAGGCCCATAGGGCGGCGAAACTGAAGCTGATCCCGCGCTTCGCCAAGGAGTGTCGCAAGTACGGTCTAGCACTGGCGTTGGCGTCGCAAGGCGTGCGCGACTTTGACGGCGGCCTGTTCGAGGCCATCGCGAACTATCTGGTCCTACGCGTCACGGAAGTCGACGCCCGAACGCTCGCGCGCAACACGGGTCCGACAGCAGACCAGCAGCGAACGACGGACCGCCTCAAGGCCCTCGAACCTTACCATGCGATGTTCTTCTCGGCGGCGGCGTCGAAGCCGAGCTTGGTAAGACTGGCCTCAGTGTAGCGGGAAAACCATCAGCGTCCGAATAAGGATGCAGCTGACGCGTGAAGAAGCTGCGCGCTTGGCGCGGCTCGACGGCAGTTTTGTTGCAATGTTTCAGCACGGGAGCGGACACTCGTTCGCATCTTTGATTGATGTTCGACTGCAGCGCGACTGCGCCGCGAGTGGCTTGTGAGTATGCATCCGGCGAGGGCCGCGGGATGAGGTCTGGCGCGGGCGTGGCTCAGGCGGCATTCTGCAGGTGATCTGCGGCTTTCCAGTTCCAGGGGAGCAGTTGGTCGATGGCCCGGGCGGGATGGCCGGGAAGGCGGGCGAGGACATCGGCGAGCCAGGCCCTCGGGTCGACGTCGTTGAGCTTCGCGGTCTCGATCAAGGTGTACATGGCAGCAGCACGGCGCCCGCCGGCGTCGGATCCGGCGAAGGTCCAGTTTTTGCGACCGAGGGCGATGCCGCGCACGGCGCGCTCGGCCGCATTGTTCGAGAGGCAGAGGCGTCCGTCGTCCAGGAACCGGGCGAAGGCCTGCCAGCGCTTCAGCATGTAGTCGATCGCCCTGGCGGTATCGTTTTTGGAGGACAGCCTGGCGCGGTCGGCGCGAAGCCGGGCCTCCAGGTCGGCGACCAGAGGGCGACTGCGATCCTGCCGGACGCGGAGCCGCTCGTCGGGAGGCCAACCGTTGATCTCGCGCTCGATCTCGAAGATGGCGTCGATCGCCTTCACGATCGCCGCCGCCATGGGGGCTCGCTTGAGATCGGCGAGTTCGAAGAACTTGCGCCTCGCATGAGCCCAACACCCCACTTCGAGGATCGGGCCGGGCTTGCGGCTGGGGGCGTAGAGCCGGTTGTAGCCGGCGAAGGCATCGCACTGCATCGGGCCGGCATAGCGGTTGAGCCAGGCCTCGACGTGCTCGCCCGCGCGCGTGGCCGAGTAGAAGTATGCGGCGGCGGGAGCCGCGGCACCGGCGAAGGGGCGGTCGTCGCGCACCACGGCCCACAGATGTCCGGTGCGGGTCTTGCCCTTCGCCAGGACCGGGACCGGCGTGTCGTCGACGTGGATACGTTCGGCAGCACGCACATGCGCCTCGATCCGCTCCACCAAGGGAGCGAGCGAGACGGTGACGGCGCCGACCCAGTCGGCCAGCGTGCTGTCGGTCAGAGCTACACCCTCGCGGGCGTACCGTTCGCCCTGCCGGTGGAGCGGCAGGTGCATGGCGTACTTCGCTGTGATGATCTCAGCCAGCAGGTTCGGCCCGGCGCGACCACGGGCGATCGGATGGAACGGGGCCGGCGCCTGGGCAATCGCCTCGCAGGCGCGGCAGGAGACCCTCTCGCGTACGTGCTGGACAACGAACCAACGCGCTGGGATCCGCTCGAGCGTTTCGGTGACGTCCTCTCCGAGCTTTGACAGCCGATCCCCGCCGCAGCACGGGCAGACAGCCGGTCCTGGGACGACCACACGCTCGCGCGGCAGATGCTCCGGCAGCGGACCGCGTATCGGCCGGCGGCGCTCGCGGGCCTCCTTTCCGGAGGGTTCTACGGCGGCCACCGCCACCTGTGCTGCGATCTCCGCCGCCGTCAGGGTCTCCTCGGCGTCCTCAAGCATCAGCTCCAGTTACTCGAGCTTGCGACCCCGTTCGGAGGAGGTGCCGAAGGCCTGTCGACGGAGCCGAGCGATCTCCAGGCGGAGCTTCTCGATGAGCAGGCGCTCGCCCGCCTGCACCCGCTCCACGGCCAGCCGCGCCTCCCGCTCCGCGAGGATCATCGCGTGGGCTGCGGCCAAATCCTGGGGCAAATCGGGAGCTTCGATCACGCCGATGATTCTGCCACAAAGCAGTGCCGAAGCAATGGTTTATGTCATCCCGCCGCGGTCGGGCGCCACGTCTTCTGCGGTATCCGCCAGTCGATCCCTTCGAGCAGATAACCGAGCTGCGCGGCCGTGATCGTCACCGTGCCGTCGACCGTCGATGGCCACAGGAACCGCCCCCGCTCCAGCCGCTTGGCGAACAGGCACATGCCCTGTCCGTCGTGTCAGAGAATCTTGACCAGGTCGCCACGGCGGCCCCGGAACACGATCAGATGACCCGAATGCGGATCGCGCTTCAACGTCTCCTGGGCAATCAGGGCCAAGCCGTTGAAGCCCTTGCGCATGTCCGTGTGGCCCGTTGCGAGCCAGACCTTCACGCCACTCGGAACCGGGATCATCGAGCGCTCAGCAGGTCAAGGACGAGACGCAGGGCAGCGGCATCAACGTCACGATCGACCCGAACCCGACGGCCACGGCCGAGATCGATCTCGATTAACCCGGTCGCGCGCCGAGATCGCGTCGGCCCGCTCTCCGTCTCACTCACCGCGGGTGGCGTCTCGGCCTGGATCATCACCGGCAGTAGCGGCGAGACCTCAGCGATGCCCACGAGCCGCCCTTGGCGCGCTTGGCGGCGCCATGTGAAAACGAGGCTCGGGCAGACATCGTTTCGCTGCGCGACCTCACTGACCGTCGCGGTGTTGTCCAGCGTCTCCGCAACAATACGCGCCTTCTCTTCGTCCCGCCAACGCCGTCGCCGTTCGGTCCCGAGCACCTCGATCTTCATCGACCTGATCACCTTAAGTCTGAACTTAAGGTCATACCTTCATCCCAGCGCAGCAGCCCGCAAGGCGGCCTTCGGCGGAGGCGTACGCTTGTGACTGCGAACTCACGGCATCAACGATTACTCCTCCTAGGTCGGGTGTAGTGGCTGCGGCGGCGCTAGCGCGTCATACGTTGACACGGGCCGCCGCTAAGGTTGCTCGGTTGCTCCTTCGTAGGATATTTGGCATGCTTGTTTAGCTTAGGTGCGAACGAGGAAAATAAGAATGGATTGACGGCAAGATAAAGCGGATTGTCAATCCGCGAGGGCGGTGCCCTTAAGGTGTTGTCTGCACGTTGTTTTCCGTTCCGAAAAACGGCTCTAAGCGACCTCGCGGAAGGTGAGCATCTGCGCGACCATCATTCAAGCCATTGATAGGTCTCTGGTTTTCGTGTGCATGCGCAACGTGCGTTCCGCCGGCTGTGCGCCAAAGCCGACGTTTCCACGCTATACTTTGATCGTGTGATTTTCGACTTGTGGGAGCCATTGGCACGGCCAAACCTGCGGTCATGACACGTCGCGAAGAGAACGATTTCCGCATCAAGCCAGGCCGTCCGCGAAGCCGGGGCACGCGGCTGAAGACGCACGAACTGCCCTTCGTTAGACAGGCCCTGATCGCCGCTCGCAATGCCGGCGGTGGCGCCGGGATAGGTGGCGAGCTCGCTGGAGCGGGCGACAGCAGCGGCCGGTTCAATGCGCGAGGTCGTGGCGCCAAGGTGATGGCGTCGCTGCCGCGCGACAGCGGCGGCTGGCAGAGCGGTCCGTCGGGCCGGTTCCGTTCTCGCCGGGTCGTGGTCAAGGCGCGGGTGGTGAGGCTCGCCGGGAAGGGGAAGAGCGCGCGCGGCCCGAAGATGCGCGGCGCCGTCTCGGTCGGCGCGGTAGGGGCTCATCTGCGCTACCTCGAACGTGACGGGGTCACCCGCGACGGCGAGAAAGGGCGGGCTTACTCGGCGCTTGGTGACGAGGTCGACGCCAAGACCTTTGTGGAGCGGAGCGGTGAGGATCGCCACCAGTTCCGCTTCATCGTCGCGCCGGAGGATGCCACTGAGCTCGGCGACCTGAAGCGATTCACCCGTGACCTGATGCGGCAGATGGAGAGTGACCTCGGGACCAAGCTCGACTGGATCGCCGTCGATCATCACAACACCGGCCACCCGCACAGCCATATCCTCGTTCGAGGCGTGCTGGATGATGGCCGTATCCTCAACATCGCCGGTGATTACATCGCCCATGGCATCCGCCATCGGGCGAGTGAGCTGATGACGCTGGAACTTGGCCCGCAGACCGAGGTCGAGTTGCAGAACAAGCTGCGCCATGAGGTGGACGGCGATCGCCTCACTCGGCTCGACCGGATGATGATCGCCGAGCAGCGTGAGCACGGCATCCTCGATCTGCGGCCAGACGCTGGCGAGAGCTACCTCGTGCGGACCAACCGGCATGTTCTCATCGACCGGGTGAAGCGGCTGGAGAACTTCGGCATCGCCGAGGAGATCGAGCCAGGACGTTGGAGACTTGCCGAGCGAGCGGAGAGCACGCTCCGGGCGATGGGCGAGCGCGAAGACATCCTGCGCACCATGCACCGCGCTCTGGCCGATCACGGGCTGGCGGAGGAGCGCGGCGCCGCGCAGTACGTCACCCATGGCAACCGCATCTCTCACGCCCTCGTCGGACGTGTGCTCGACAAGGGATTGGCTGGCGATGAGATGGGCGAGCGCTTCTATCTGGTCATCGATGGCGTGGACGGACGCACCCATCATGTCGAGACCAGCGATGCCTCCCGGCTGGAGGACATCAAGCGCGGCCACATCGTCGCGCTGGACCCGCTGCCGACAAGATCCGATCCCCGCCCGGCGGATCTCAACATCGCCACCATGGCTGAGCGAAGCGGAGGCATCTACCGGCCGAGCGAGCATCTGGAAGTAGCGCGCCCGGCGATCGAGCAGCAGCGCGGCGATCCGGATGCCTTCATCCGTGCCCATGTGCGGCGCCTCGAAGCCCTGCGCCGGGCCGGCCATGTCGAGCGCATCGACGCCAACCATTGGAAGATTCCGGACGACCTGCCCGAGCGAGGCATGGCCCATGACGCACGCACCCAAAGGAACGACTTCGCGGTCCGCACGCTCTCCGCCTTCGATCTCGACCAGCAGGTCGCCAGCGACGGCGCGACCTGGCTCGACCGGGAACTGGCCTCGCGCCAGCGCACCGAGCTTTCCGACGCGGGCTTTGGCGGTGAAGTCAGAGCAGCGCTGGAGCGCCGCCGCCAGAGCCTTGTCGATCAGGGCCATGCCGTTCGACTGGAGAACGGCAATGTCCGGGCGCCACGCGACATCCTCGCCCGGCTTGAGGCCGTCGAGGTGGAGCGCGTCGGGCGTGTCATGGCGGCGGAGCGCGGCCTTGCCTACAACCCCAGCCAGCCCGGCGAGTATGTCTCCGGCCGGCTCGCTGGCTCGGTCAATCTCGTCAGCGGACGCTTCGCCATGATCGACGATGGTCTCGGCTTCCAGCTCGTACCGTGGCAGCCGGTGCTGGAGAAACAGATCGGCCGGCATATCTCAGGTGTATCTCGCGATGGCGGCGTCGAGTGGAGCCTCGGCCGAAGCCGGGGGCTGGGGCTTTAGGTCGAGCTGTCCGGCAGTGGCGGTGTCTCAAGATCGGGATCGCGCGGCAGCGGCTCGAAGGGATCGACTTCCGGGAACAGCGTGCGCTCGCGCAGCCAATCGCCAAACGAGGCGGGATCGAGCGCACGCTCCAGTTCGCAAAGACGCAGGCGCCCCCAGCTCAGCATGCGCTGCGTCTCGGCATCCTCGATACCCTCCGCCCAGGCGATCCAGGAGCGCAGCTGTTCGGCCTTGCGACCCATCTCGACGATCTCGTCGAGCAGTTCGTCGCGTTCCTCCTCGCGCTTGGTGCGCGCCTCCGTCCGCTTCCGGTTTTCTTCCGCGCGGCGGCGGAGACGTGCGTTGCGCTCGTCTTTGAGGCGTTGATCGCGCCGATAGTCGATCCAGCCGTGGAGCTCCTCAATGATGGAGTCGAGTTGGGCCTCCAGGGTCGCACGGGTGTTGTCCCGCCAGTTGCGACGGCGCTGGTCCATGCTCCAGGCTTCAATGGAGATCGTCAGCTCACCGGTCGGGATATAATCGAACTCGGGATATTGGCGTTCGTAGGTGAAATCCCAATCACGGTAGCGAGCCGAGCGCCGATAGCGTTCCTCCGCCTTTAACTCATCGACCGTCGGATCGTGCTTTCGGCGCTTTATCGTCTCCGCCAGGATGAAGGGAACCTTGTCGACGCCCCGGCGGACTTCGACGTGCTTGCCCGCGAGGGTGCAGGAAATCTCCCGCGCCTCTATCCCGCGCGCGATGCTGTCGAGAATGAAGATCGCCCTCTCGACCGAACCGGCTTCCAGTCGCATAGAGAGCAGGCCTTCCCCGCTAATCGCGATGATGCCGTCGTGATCCGGCTTGGCGCGGCGCAGCGTATAGGCGGTCAGCGATACGGCAGTGTGGGGTTTGTCCACCCGGCCCCACTCGATCGTCCGTGTGTTCGGCTCTCGCGGCTTCATCAGTCGGCGCGGAGCGATCGCTGCCTTGCGCGCCCTTTCGAGGCGCTCCTCAATGACGGGATCTGACGGGCTCGTCGGATCGAGGCTGATGAGCTCGACGGCGGGATCAGCGGAGGAGGCAAAGATCGTCTGCCTCGGGTTCTTGCCGGCCGCTCTGTCACGCCAATAGGCCGCTGTCGGCAGCGGCACGCGATGCTGGACGCATAAATCACGCAGCCGCCAATGCGAAAGCCCGAGCTTGCCGGCGACGGTCTCAAGCGGCTCTGTCCATACGAGATCGTACATCTCGCGGCGGGTGACATGGGCGATCATGCGGATATGCGAGCGACGTCAACGGGAGGACCGCACCCTATCGCCAATCGATGACATCTCGGCTCGTCGACCAAAGCCATTCACAAGAAAAGAACTTCCGCGAAGAACCAGTAGGCCGGTCCGCCGTAGCCGCGTGAGCGGTGGCGCGAAGCGCTAGCCTTGATGCGGCTACGGCCTTGACCCAGCCGCGACGGACCGGCAGGGGCTGGCCATCGCGTAGGGCGGAGTGTGAGCAAAGTGAGCTCGCCTCGGCCGTGATGAACATTGGAAACCGCCATTTGCGAATCTGACCACTGTCGACTAGAATGCACGAGCGACGGTCTGTTCTATTGACCGATGAATAAAGCCATCTGATCGTCTGCAGGCTCTATGGCACGCTTAGGCTCAAAGCCCCTCACGCTGCCAACATCCGCGATCACCCGAGTGATGTGGTGTGTGGTGTTGACGGCGCGCCATTCCTTTGCGCTGCCCGGCCGTCCCGCGTTATGGGCCGTACGGAAAATGTATTCATCCGCCGATGAGAAGGTGCGGCCTGCAAAGCACCCACTCGCCACGATTTCTTGGCAAACCTTCCGCATGATTTCGGCGTGAGTACCGGTGTCGGCCCCACGCTGAACAAGCCACGCATCCGGTGTCGCATAGCGATAGTGCCTGATAGCGGCTGCACCGCCGCCGTTCTTGAAAATAATCTTGGCGCAGTCGGCAGCGTAATCACCAAAGATCATGTGGTCAGCAGTCGATGGCTCGAAGCGGACCGCCTTCCGCCAAGCAATCCACTCATTTCGTGGAACAATCGCGTGACTGCCAGGATCGGCGGGATTCGTCTCCGGAAAATTGGTGCCTTGGAACACAATCTGCCGCCACAGCGCGGATGTTTGCACCATCTCGAGAACACCAGCAATAACGGGTGCCACCACATCCGCGTTGGCGAAGTCGGCGTCATGGAAGTCCGCGATCACCAAACAGTCTTGAGGCGTGAGGTTCAACTTCTCAAGCGCGCCCACTGCCTTTTTCAATAGCTCGCTGTCAGCGAAATCTCCGGATGAGAAGACGATGCCAAACTTTAGAGACGCCCTGGTATCGATACAGGATTTGTAAGCGGTCCCGGCGCTGCTCAGAAGCTCATCAACAGTGACCAGCGGAACCGGGCAGGCGCGGGCTTTGCGGGCGCTTTCAAACATCCGGGGCAGCCAAAGGCCCATACGATCCCGGCCGAACTCGTCGATCAGATAGGTGGATTCGATTAGCGCGTCGCGTTGAATCCAGTGCGCTGCCAGGGCGGCGCTGATGTCTGGGAAACGTTCCCCCGCAAGAAAACGGGGCTGCAGCTCGTTTTCCCGTTCGGCTTGTGGCGGGACGATGAACCGAGGAAGGACGCGGTCTGCTACATCGGGAGCCAAGTCTCTGACGCCCATAAGCTCTCCAGCTTTCATTCGGAGGGCGCTGACATAAAGGGGTTTGATCCTGGCCGTCATTATAGCTCCTAATCCATATTGAGAATAAGTTGCTTGCGCACCATGCCTCTGCCGATTTTATTTGAAAATATACTGTAGTTATTTCGTTCCATTCTAATCCTGCCAAATATGATGGCAGGATTTATCTTTAGTTGAGCAGCCAGCTTCTCGATCGGTTCAGCTGTTTTTGCAATCCTGGCGGGGGATCGGCTCCATATTTCGTTGGGAATTAATAAGTTACTTGCAAACTGGTTTGCCTCTTCCTCGAACTCGTCTAAATCGGGCGAGGTCACATCGTCAAAAAAACCAGATGAGAGACCCGTGCGGTAGTGGAGGATCACATGGGCGACTTCGTGGAGGAGAGTGAACCAGAAATTATCAAGTGTGTCGCGTAGTGCAGTCATTGCAATAACTGGTACGTCGTCGACGAGAAAAGCGGCTCCATCCACCGACATGCCGGATATCTGCGGCTCTGCTACAAGAACGATTCCATGGTCGAGCAGGAGCCTGACGGCGCGCTTAGGGCCGTCATCATATTGGCTCAGGCGGACAAGGTCTACCAGCCAAGAAACATCAACGGGCCGATATCTCGGCTTATGCTTGGCAATGATGACTTCGGCACGACGCGTGACATGCGCTTTCCAAGACAAAAGAGACCAGTCTTGGGTGTGGGCTACTACATTTAGACCCGTACGCAGCAGCGACGGTGTTCCATATCGATTTACATGTTCGCCGACATACCGAATGAGTGTTGCTGTAGCGTTCTCGTCAGACGTATCGCTGGGTTCAAGCCAGCCATTTTCGCGGGCGTGACGAAGAACTTTCGTGAGGTCGGCTTTAGTCACGTCATAATTTGGAGGCCATTGCCCATCGGAAGAGGCGATGTCCTGCATATGCCAACGGACGCCGAGCGCCTGAGCGATCTTATGGAAGTTGGAGAGACTGATTGAACGGTATTGTTCAGCCTCCCATCGCTGGATCGCCTGCTCACGCAGCCCCAGCTTCCTTGCTAAGTCTTTCTGGGAAAGGCCGCGGACTATCCTGGCCACGACGAGAAATGCACCAGGATCGTTTCCAGCTTGTTCCTTAAGTTGAGAGAAGTCACCGACCCTAGCAAGCTGATAGGCATTTAAGAGAGCGCTTCGTTCACGACGCTCCGTTTTCAAGGAGCGGCGAACGCCTTCAACAACCTGCGGGGGTAGACCTTCGACCATTGATCTAAGGGTTTGGTCGGACGAAAGAGCGCGATCCAGTTCGGCCAGTGCCTCCTCTGCGTCGCGCGCCTGCCGGTCCGTGGATATAAAAGTTGTACCAGCCATCATTGATGAGTGACACAACAAATATGTTGTGTCAATGCGGGCCGATCCTCCTCGTGAGTTGCTGCACGGCATTGCGCACGCGTCGCATATGGCCGAACCTGCTTTCCGACGGCAGAGTTGGATCGGAGTAGAGCGACAAGAACCTGAGTGAGGCGCACGTGATCTGCGTTCCGTTAGGGAGCAGTCGGTTACAATGGCGCACACATCGGCCATCAAGGATCCCACGAAAGCGGTCCATTCTACGGTATGACCGGAGCTCGTCGTTGCCGTTCGACCCGCATTCCTAAAGACCTATACACGTACGCTTCCCAATCCCCGCCGCGACGCCGAGCGCGACAGCGGGCGACCTCCACCCCCATGACCGTCACCGACGACTGGCCGGAATACATTCCGGTGACGGAGGCGGAGATTGCTGTCTTTGAGGCATGGTTCGGGGATATTCTGGAGGTGCTGATCCGAGAGGAATGACCGCCTGACACGAAAGGCTCCGCCATGACCGCTCCGCTCCGTGCCGCTTTGTATCTGCGCGTCTCCACAGCCCGGCAAGCCGAGCACGATGTCTCGATCCCGGACCAGCGACGGCAGGGCGAGGCCTATTGCCAGGCGCGCGGGTATCAGCTGGTCGAGACCTATGTGGAGCCGGGCGCGTCGGCGACCAATGACCGCCGGCCCGAATTCCAGAGGATGATCGAAGCCGGTACGCTGAAACCGGCGCCATTCGATGTCGTGGTGGTGCACAGTTTCTCGCGGTTCTTCCGCGATCACTTCGAGTTGGAATTTTATGTCAGGAAGCTCGCCCGCAACGGCGTGCGGCTGGTGTCAATCACCCAGGAGATGGGCGACGACCCGATGCACGTCATGATGCGGCAGATCATGGCACTGTTCGACGAGTATCAGTCGAAGGAGAACGCCAAGCACGTCCTGCGGGCACAGAAGGAGAATGCCCGGCAGGGCTTCTGGAACGGAGCTCGTCCGCCGATCGGTTATCGCGTGGTTGAGGCCGAGCAGCGCGGCGCCAAGGTGAAGAAGAAACTGGAGATCGATCCGCTCCACGCCGACACGGTGCGGCTGATCTTCGACCTCGCCCTCAATGGCGACCGACGGTCAGGCCCGATGGGCGTGAAGGCGATCGTCAGCCATCTCAACCGCAACCGGATCTACACCCGCGCGGGCGGACGCTGGGGTATCGGCCAGCTTCACCGGGTGCTGACCCGCCGCACCTATGTCGGCGAACACCAGTTCAACAGCCGCTCCAAGAGCAAGCAGAAGAAACCGGAGAGCGAGGTGGTGGTGGTCGCCGTGCCGCCGCTGATCGACGCCAAGGTCTTCGACGCCGTGCAGGAGCAGCTTCAGGCCCGTAATCCGAAGATCGTCCCGCCGCGCGTGGTGAGCGGTCCGACGCTGCTCACCGGGATCTGCTATTGCGCCCAGTGCGGCGGGGCGATGACCATCCGCACCGGCAAGAGCGGGCGCTATCGCTACTACGCCTGTTCCATCAAGGCGCGGCAGGGCGAGACCGGTTGTGCCGGCCGCGCCATACCGATGGAGACGCTCGACACGCTGGTGGCAAGCCATATCGAGCAGCGTCTTCTCCAGCCCGAGCGGTTACAGGAGATCCTCGCTTCCATGCTCACGCACCGCCAGGAGCGGCTTGAGCGTCGCCGCGAGCATATTGCCGAACTCAACAAGCGTGGTACCGAGGCCGATCAGCGGTTGCGCCGGCTCTATGACGCCATCGAATCAGGCGTGGCCGACATCACCGATCCGGCGCTAAAAGAGCGCATCGACGGACTGAAGGCGATCCGCGATCAGGCGCAGGCGGATGTTGTCCGCGCGCAATCGTTGCTCGCAACGTCAGGCGAGGACACTGTCACGCCCGCCATGGTGGCGCGCTTCGCCGAAATAGCCCGCAGGCGCATGCGCATCGAAGGCGGCGGCTACAGGCGCGATCATTTGCGCTCCTTGGCTCAGCGCGTGGAGGTTGGAGCCAATGAAGTCCGCATCATCGGATCGAAGGGAGACCTGCCCAGAACGCTGGCTGCCGTCTCAGGAGGGAAATCGGCTACGCTCGGCGTGCCCAGTTTGGGACTGAAATGGCGGAGGGAGCGGGATTCGAACCCGCGATACGGTTTCCCGTATACACACTTTCCAGGCGTGCGCCTTCAACCACTCGGCCACCCCTCCGTCGCCGGCCCGGGGCCGGATGCCTTCGATCGCGGCGGGGCACGCCCGCGACGCATCGAAGAGGCGCGGAATATAGCGAAGCGCGCCACTCTGGCAAGCGTCACGCACACGGACGCGACACCAATCGTGCCCGGCTGTTGAAAAGCACGGCCTCAGGCCGTCGGACGGCCTGGCGGGCCGGCATCCTGCCGGCTTCCGGCGGGTCGGCGCGGGACGCCTGCCTCAGTTCAGCGGCGGGCCGATGGCCGTGATGGCGCAGCTGGCGGCGTCGGCCTTCGGGCCCATCAGGTTCACCCGGTCCTGGCCGGTCGCGCCAGCGACGATGTTGTAGATGGTGGTGCCCGCCAAACCCGCCGGCTTGCCCTTGGCGGTGAACCTGCATGCGACCGTGACCGAGCCGACTGTGGCGGCGGTGTTGTTGGTCACCGTCACCCCCATCACCGTTCCCACGTCATCGGTGAACAGGTCGCCATGGGTGAGCGACAGGCCGGCGAAGCGGGCGTCGCCCGCCTGCGCCAAGGCGGCCGGCGCGGCACCCGGCAGCAGAAGCGCCGTCGCCGGCAGGACCGCGAGCGACAGGGTGGCGAAGAGGGCGCGGCGACGAAAGAACGTGTGCGACATTGAGGGCCTCGCGGTCCGGCGCGGCGTCCGGACCGGAACTCGGGCTGCGAGCTCGCCGCGCCGGTGCAGCCTAGTCGATGCGCGGTAAAAGTCGAGCCGTCCGGGCGGCTCGAACGCAGGTGGCTGACACCCGGCGCGGCAGCCGGGCAGCGGTGCAAGATCTTTCGGTACAGGCCGCTGCGGGCAGCCTCGATCAGCGCCCAAAAGGTGCCCAAGTGCCGCATGCACTACGGGTGAGGCGAACTATAGCGCCGGTTTCCGGCGGAGAAAGAACCGGCCGAAGCGGGATTCGGTGCGTCCTCGCGCGGCCGGATGTGCAAGATCACGTCTGTACATTTCTCTATTTTCTATTTCTGGAACATTTCTTTTTATTGAATACGCGAAAGTAGGCGTAACTAGACAAGGGGGCGGTCGGCGGTATAGTCCGGTGGCGGAAATGGCGCCACGGGAGAGTGGAATGGGTCCGAGCGTGAGTAAGGCCGGTCGGCGGCGTGCGGGAGCCGGATGGCTCGGCGTCGGGATGATGTCCGTGCTGCTGGCGGCGTGCTCGGAAGAGAACAAATATGTCGCCCCGCCGCCGCCGCAGGTCACTGTCGCCGCGCCGCTGCAGCAGGATGTGACGCGCTACCTGCATTTTACCGGCAACACGTCTTCCATCAACACGGTCGATCTGGTCGCCCGTGTCGAGGGCTTCCTGATGTCGATCGACTACAAGGACGGCGCGTTGATGAAGAAGGGCGACCGCCTCTTCCTCATCCAGCAGGACACCTACCAGGCCGATCTCGATCAGGCCAAGGCGCAGCTCGCCGCCGCCGAGGCACAGCTCACCAACAACCAGGCCGAATATCAGCGCCAGGCCACGCTCGGCCAGCAGGACTTCTCCTCGCAGGCCACCGTTGACAAGGCCCGCGCCGCGCGCGACGAGGCCGCCGCCCAGGTCGACGAGGCCAAGGCCAATGTCGAAATCGCCACCATCAATCTCGGCTACACCTCGGTGACCGCGCCGTTTGACGGCATCGCCACCCGCCATCTCGCCGATGTCGGCCAGTTGGTCGGTCACGGCCAGCCGACCACGCTCGCCACCCTTGTCGAGATGAACCCGATCTACGCCTATTTCAACATTGGCGAGAACCAGGTGCTGATGATCAAGGAGAAGCTGGCGGCCGAGGGGCGGACGATCGAGCAGGTGAAGGACATTGAGATCGATATCGGTCTCCAGAACGAGGGCGAGGATTACCCCCACAAGGGCCGCCTCGACTATGTCTCGCCCGAGATCGATCCTTCCACCGGCACGCTGCTGGTGCGCGGCGTGTTCGACAATCCGAAGCTCTCGTTGCTGCCCGGCCTGTTCGTGCGTGTGCGCATCCCGGCGAAAACGATCCCCAACGCCGTGCTGATCGCCGATACCGCGATCAGCACGGCGCAGCAGGGCAAGTACGTGCTGGTCGTCAACAAGGACAATGTGGTCGAGCAGAAGATCGTCACCGTGGGCCAGCAGATCGGCGCCTACCGGGTGATCGAATCCGGCCTCTCGGCGGACGACCGAGTGGTCGTCGGCGGCATCCAGCGCGCCACGCCCGGCTCCAAGGTCGATCCGGTGGAAGGCAAGCCGGACGGCTCGTCGACCGCCGCGGCCGCCGCCGCGCCTGCCATAGCCGCTCCCGCTGCCACGCTCGCTGCGCCTGCCGCGCCTGCCGCCGCGCCCGCGGCCAAGGCCGCCAACTGACACCGGCCCGCCTTTCCGGACGCCGCCGTCGGCGCCCGCCATCGCCTTATCCGCGCAGGACCGCTTGAACCCAAGGCCCGTCACATGATCTCGCGCTTCTTCATCGAACGGCCGGTTCTCGCCAACGTCCTCGCGCTGGTCTTCGTGTTGATCGGCGGCGTGGCGCTCTACACCCTTCCCGTGGCGCAGTACCCCAATGTGGTGCCGCCGACCATCCAGGTCACCACGCTCTATCCCGGCGCCAGCGCGCGGACGCTGGTCGACACGGTGGCGCTGCCGATCGAGCAGCAGGTGAACGGCGTCGAAGGCATGCTCTACATGCAATCGACCAGCACCAGCGCCGGCAGCTACACGCTCACCGTGACCTTCGCCATCGGCACCGATCCCAACATGGCGCAGGTGCTGGTGCAGAACCGGGTCGCGATCGCGCTCGCCTCGCTGCCGCAGGCGGTGCAGGTGCAGGGCGTGACGACGCAGATCAAGTCGACCGCCATCCTGCAATTCGTGAACCTGTATTCGCCGGACAAAAGCTATGACAGCCTGTTTCTGGCCAATTACGGCGTCATCAACCTGGAAAACGAGCTCGCCCGCCTGCCGGGCATCGGCAATGTGGCGGTCTTCGGTGCGGGCAATTATGCCATGCGCGTCTGGCTCAATCCGGTGGAGCTGCAGGCGCGCCAGCTGACGCCGGAGGACGTGACCAACGCCATCCAGCAGCAGAGCCAGGAAGTCGCCTCCGGCGTCGTCGGCATGCCGCCGGTGCCGAAGGGGCAGAACTTCCAGTACACGCTGCTGATGGACGGCCGGCTCAACGACGCCGCCGATTACGAGAACATCATCGTCAAGGTGTCGAACGCCGATGGCGGGCGCATCACCCGGCTGCGCGACGTGGCGCGGGTGGAGATCGGCGCCCAGACCTACAGCCAGTATTTCACCTATAATGACAAGCCGGCGGCGGCGCTCGCCATCTACCAGCTTCCCGAAGCCAATTCGCTGCAGGTGGCGACCGAGGTGCGGGCAAAGATGGAGGAGCTCGCCAAGAGCTTCCCGCCCGGGCTGAGCTACGCCATCCCCTTCGACACCACGGTCTTCGTCAACGCCTCGGTCAACGAGGTGTACAAGACGCTGTTCGAGGCCGGCATCCTGGTGCTGATCGTCATCCTGGTCTTCCTGCAGGACTGGCGCGCCATGCTGGTGCCGGCGACGACCGTGCCGGTGACGATCATCGGCACCTTCGCCGCGATGGCGGCGATGGGCTTCACCGTCAACCTCTCGACCCTGTTCGCCATCGTGCTCGCCATCGGCATCGTGGTCGACGACGCGATCGTCATCGTCGAGGGCGTGGCACGCCACATCGAGCGCGGGCTGCCCAACCGCGAGGCGGCCGAGAAGGCGATGGACGAATTGTTCGGCCCGATCATCGGCATTACCCTGGTGCTGATGTCGGTGTTCCTGCCGGCAGCGTTCATGCCCGGCCTCACCGGGCAGATGTACCAGCAGTTCGCCCTCGTCATCGCCGCTACCGCGCTGATCTCGGCGATCAACGCCATGACGCTGAAGCCGACCCAGTGCGCGCTGTGGCTGCGCAGGCCGGTGCCGGAGGACCAGCGCAACTTCTTCTACCGCGGTTTCAACAAGGTCTATAACAAGGCCGAGCACTGGTATGCCGGGCTGATCCATCACATGGTGAAGGCAAGCTATGTGGTGGTGGCGGTCGGCCTCCTGCTGATCGGCCTCGCCATTTGGGGCCTCACACGGGTGCCCACGGGCTTCCTGCCGATCGAGGACCAGGGCTATGTGCTGATCGGCGCGCAGCTTCCCGACGCGGCCTCGCTCGACCGCACCCAGGCGGTGATGAGCCATATCTCCGAGATCGCCGGCAAGCTGCCCGGCGTGAAGGATGTCATCGCCATTTCCGGCGTGTCGGTGCTCGACAACAACGCCTCGCTGTCCAATGGCGGCGTTGCCTATGTGATGCTGGAGCCATGGGACCAGCGCGACGCGGCCGGACAGGACCTTCGCTGGATCTACGATAACCTCAACAAGGAACTGCTGCAGGTCCAGGACGCCATCACCTTCGTGCTGGTGCCGCCGGCGATCCAGGGCATCGGCAACGCCTCCGGCTTCACCATGATGGTGCAGCAGAAGGACGGCAGCTTCGATTTCCCCAAGCTGCAGGCGGTGACGCAGCAGGTCATGGCCAATGCCTCGACGCAATCGGCGCTGCAGCGCCTGTCCACCTCGTTCCGCGCGAACGTTCCCCAGCTCTACCTCAAGATCAACCGGATCAAGGCGGAGACGCTGGGCGTCACGGTCGGCCAGGTATTCTCGGCCGTGCAGGGCTATGTCGGCTCCAGCTACGTGACCCAGTTCAACGAGTTCGGCCAGACCTTCCAGGCCTATATCCAGGCCGATGCCGATCACCGCCGCACGGCGGAGGAGATCCTCGCGCTGAAGATCCGCACGCCGGAAGGCGTGATGGTGCCGCTCGGCACGCTGGCCGAGGTGGAGCCCTCCGTCGGGCCCCCGCTCATCACCCTGTACAATCTCTATCCCGCCACCACCATCCAGGGCGGGGCGGCGGCCGGCTTCTCCTCCGGGCAGGCGCTGGACATCATGGACCAGGTCGCCCAGCAGACCCTGCCGCCCGGCACGGGAACCTCCTGGACGGCGATGTCCTACCAGGAAGAAGTAGTGGGCGACGAGGTCTACTTCGTCTTCGGCCTCGCCATCCTGCTGGTCTACTTCGTTCTCGCCGGCCAGTATGAAAGCTGGGTGCTGCCCTTTGCGGTGCTGCTCGCCGTGCCGCTCGCCCTTCTGGGCACGGTGGGCGCGCTCACCGGGCTCGGCATCTCCAACAATCTCTATACCCAGATCGGCCTGATCCTGCTGATCGCCCTCTCGGCCAAAAACGCGATCCTGATCGTGGAGTTCGCGCGCGAGAAACGGGCGGAGGGCATGGAGATCATGGAGGCGGCGACCGAGGCCGCGCGGCTGCGATTCCGGCCGATTCTGATGACCTCCTTCGCCTTCATCCTCGGTGTGCTGCCACTGGTGCTGGCCACCGGCGCGGGCGCCGCCTCGCGCAAGTCGATCGGCATCGCCGTGTTCTCCGGCATGCTCGCCTCCACCTGCCTCGCCGTTCTGTTCGTGCCGTCCTTCTACGCGGTGCTGCAGCGCTTCGAGGAGTGGCGGGTGCGTGGCAAGGTGCCGGCCGGCACGGTGCCGCCAGCCTCGGGCGAGGGCAGCGCGCATTCGGCGTGAGCCGGTGCGGGCGTTCGGCCCGCGCACGCGCTGTGCCTCGCGTCGCGATTTGACAGCCCGTGCGCCTCAATTCGCGGCAGGCCACTGGCGCGGGGCTAGGCGGCCCCAAGGCGTCCGCCCGTCGCAGCCTTGGACGGGCGCCCCATTGCCCTGCGGCACGATTCCTGCGTTCATCACCGGGTTCCGCCCCGCTGGCCGCTTCCGGGCGCGTGCGGCATCGTCTTCGTCTGTCGGTTGGTGCCTATGACAATTTTCGCGAGCCTGCATCACGTCACGGCCTACACCTATGACCGCCCGGTCCTTCTCGGGCCCCAGATCATCCGGCTGCGCCCGGCGCCCCATTGCCGAACGCCGGTGCAGAGCTACGCGCTCAAGGTCACGCCCTCGAACCACTTCGTGAACTGGCAGCAGGACCCATTCGGCAATTGGATGGCCCGCTTCGTCTTCCCGGAAAAGGCGACCGAGTTCCGGGTCGAGGTCGACCTCATCGCCGACATGACGGTGTACAACCCGTTCGACTTCTTCATCGAGGAATATGCCGAGCGGCTGCCCTTCGCCTATCCGCCGGGGCTGGCCAAGGAACTGATCCCCTATCTGGAGCTGGAAGAGGGCGGACCGCTTCTCGACGGTTTCGTCGACAGCATCCGCCCCCCCGCCGGGTCGATGACGGTGGACTATCTGGTCGAGCTCAACCAGAAGGTCCAGCAGCATGTCGGCTACCTTATCCGGCTGGAGCCGGGCGTGCAGACACCGGACGAGACGCTGTCGCGCGCCTCCGGCTCCTGCCGCGATTCCGGCTGGCTGCTGGTGCAGGTGCTGCGCCGGCTCGGCCTCGCCGCCCGCTTCGTCTCGGGCTATCTCATCCAGCTCAAGCCCGATGTGAAGGCGCTGGAAGGCCCGACCGGCACCGAGGTCGACTTCACCGATCTGCACGCCTGGTGCGAGGTCTATCTGCCCGGTGCCGGCTGGATCGGCCTCGACCCCACCTCGGGCCTGCTGTGCGGCGAGAGCCATCTGCCGCTCTGCGCCACGCCCAACCCGTCTTCGGCGGCGCCGATCACCGGCGGCTTCACGGCGGAGGAGGGGACGAAGACCGAGTTCGAATTCAACATGCGGGTGACCCGCGTCGCCGAGAAGCCGCGTGTCACGCTGCCCTTCTCAGACGAAGCCTGGGAGGCGCTCGACGCGCTCGGCGACCGGGTCGATGCCGATCTCGCGGCGCAGGATGTGCGCCTGACCATGGGCGGCGAGCCGACCTTCATTTCCATCGACGACTATCAGGGCGCCGAGTGGAACACCTCGGCGGTGGGCCCGACCAAGCGCGCCAGAGCGGACGAACTGATCCGCCGGCTGCGCACCCGCTTCGCCCCCGGCGGCATGCTGCATTACGGCCAGGGCAAATGGTATCCCGGCGAGAGCCTGCCGCGCTGGACCTTCTCGCTCTACTGGCGCAAGGACGGCAAGCCGATCTGGCGCGACCCCTCGCTCGTCGCCACCGAGACGCAGGCGGGCGCCACGATCACCGAGGCGCAGAGCTTCATCGAGACGCTGGCCGACAGCCTCGGCGTTGGTGCCGGCTATGCCGAGCCAGCCTATGAGGACCCCGCGCACTGGATTCTCAAGGAAGGCGACCTGCCGGACAATGTCGATCCGTTCGACACCAAGCTGGAGGATGCCGAGACGCGCGCGCGCTTCGCCCGCGTCTTCGCGCGGGGTCTGGGCACGCCGAGCGGCTATGTTCTGCCGATCCAGCGTTGGCAGGCCCGCGCCTCGCGCGGCTGGGTCAGCGAGAAGTGGCGCTTCCGGCGCGGGCGCATGTTCCTCGTGCCAGGCGATTCGCCGGCCGGCTTCCGCCTGCCGCTGGCGAGCCTGCCCTGGGTGCCGCCTGCCGCCTACCCCTATGTGAACCCCGCCGACCCGATGACCATCACCGGCGAGCTGCCGGATGCCGAGGTGCTGCACCAGCGCTACCGTCGCTCGGCGAGCGAGGAGCCCTCGCAGGAGCAGGTCGACCAGGTGCTCACCGGCACTGGATCGGTCCGCACCGCGCTCACCGTCGAGCCGCGCGACGGGCGGCTCTGCGTGTTCATGCCGCCGACCGAGCGGCTGGAGGATTATCTGGAATTGCTTGCCGCCATCGAGGTGACGGCGGCCGAGCTCAAGCTGCCGGTGCATATCGAAGGTTACACCCCGCCGGTCGATCCGCGCCTCAATGTTATCCGGGTGGCGCCGGATCCCGGCGTCATCGAGGTCAATGTCCATCCCGCCGCCAATTGGAAGACCTGCGTCGAGATCACCCGCGACCTCTATGAGGAAGCGCGGCTGTCGCGGCTCGGCACCGAGAAGTTCATGGTGGACGGGCGCCACACCGGTACCGGCGGCGGCAATCATGTGGTGGTGGGCGGCGCCATGCCGGCCGACAGCCCGTTCCTGCGCCGCCCGGATCTTCTGAAGAGCCTCATCACCTACTGGCAGCGCCACCCGGCGTTGTCCTACCTGTTCTCGGGCCTGTTCATCGGCCCGACCAGCCAGGCGCCGCGTGTCGACGAGGCACGCCATGACAGCCTGTACGAGCTGGAAATCGCCATGGCGAGCGTGCCCACGCCCGGCAAGGGTATGGCGCCGCCGCCCTGGCTGGTCGACCGGCTGTTCCGCAACCTGCTGACCGACGTTACCGGCAATACCCATCGTTCCGAGATCTGCATCGACAAGCTGTTCTCGCCGGACGGCCCGACCGGCCGCCTCGGCCTGGTCGAATTTCGCTCCTTCGAGATGCCGCCGGACTGGCGCATGTCGCTCGCCCAGCAATTGCTGCTGCGCGCGCTCATCGCCTGGTTCTGGCGCGAGCCGCAGGAAGGCCCGCTCGCCCGCTGGGGCACGGCGCTGGCCGATCGCTTCATGCTGCCGCATTTCGTCTGGGCCGACTTCATGGACGTGCTGCACGATCTCGGCCGCGCCGGCTACCGGGTCGACCCGATGTGGTTCGAGGCGCAGCGCGAATTCCGCTTCCCCTATTTCGGCCAGGTCGAGCGCGGCGGGGTGACGCTGGAACTGCGCCAGGCGCTGGAGCCGTGGAATGTGCTGGGCGAGGAGGGGGCGGCCGGCGGCACGGTGCGCTTCGTCGATTCCTCGGTGGAGCGGCTGCAGGTGCGGGTGGAGAGCCTCAACCCGATCCGACACGTCGTCGCCTGCAATGGCCGCCGCCTGCCGCTGATGCCGACCGGGCGCTTCGGCGAATATGTCGCCGGCGTGCGCTTCAAGGCGTGGCAGCCGGCCTCCGGCCTGCACCCGACCATCCCAGTGCAGGCGCCGCTGACCTTCGACATCGTCGATCTGTGGTCCAATCGCTCGCTGGGCGGCTGCGTCTACCATGTCGCCCATCCCGGCGGGCGCAACTATGAGACCTTCCCGGTGAATTCCTACGAGGCGCAGGCCCGGCGGCTGGCGCGCTTCCAGGATCATGGCCACACGCCGGGCTATCTATTCATCCCGCCGGAGGAGTCCTCCACCGAATTCCCCGCGACGCTGGACCTGCGCCGGCCGGCACGGATTTGACCTCGCCCGGCGAGGGGGTGTCCCTCCGGCATGGTTCATTCCCGCCACAGGTCCGGCCTTGCGGGACGGGGCGCGCCAGATTGGCGCGCAGGGGGCGTGCGGTGGGGGCAAGGGGATGGTATGCCCATCCTTTGCGGCGCTGAGAGGGAGCCATGCCCGTTCGCACCGAACCGCAGGCGCGCACGCGCCGCTTTGAAGAAGCGGCCGTCGAGGCACTGCTGGCGCAGTACAAGCCGCTTCCCGGCGTTCACGATGAACTCGTGGATGGCGAAGGGCGTCCGCGCGCGCACTGGACCTCGCTTCTGGCGGCTTTGGCCGAGATGGGGGTTGATGAGGTCAACCGGCGATTCCGCGCCGCCGACCGCCACCTCTACCGCTCCGGCGTGTTCTATCGCGTCTATGACGACCCCAATGGCGGCGAACGGCCCTGGCCGATCTCGCATCTGCCGCTCGTCATCGACGCCGCCGAATGGCGGGCGCTGGAGCGCGGGCTGATCCAGCGCGCGCAGATGATGGAAGGGTTGCTTTCCGACCTCTATGGCGAGGGCAAGCTGGTGCGCTCAGGCGCGCTGCCGGCGGCGGTGGTGGCCGGGAACCCGGATTTCCTGCGCCCCATGGTTGGGGTCGACCCGCATGGCGGCAGCTTCCTCAAGATCTATGCCGCCGATATCGGCCGTGGGCCGGACGGCAATTGGTGGGTGCTCTCCGACCGCACCCAGTCGCCCTCGGGTGCCGGCTACGCGCTGGAAAACCGCATCGCCATTGCCAGGGCGCTGCCGGACCTTGCCCGCTCGCTCAACGTGATGCGCCTTGCCGGCTATTTCCAGGGGCTGCGGGCGGGGCTGACCAAGCTCGACCGTTCCGGCGAGGGGCGGGTGGGGCTGCTCACCCCCGGCCCGCTCAACGAGACCTATTTCGAGCACGCCTATCTCGCCCGCTATCTCGGCTTCGTGCTGCTGGAGGGCGACGACCTCACGGTGCGCGACAACATCGTCTATGTCCGCACCGTCGCAGGGCTCAAGCGGGTCGACGTGCTGCTGCGCCGTCTCGATGCCGATTATGCCGACCCGCTGGAGCTTAACCCCTCCTCGCGGCTCGGCGTGCCCGGGCTGATGCAGGCGATCCGCGCCGGCGGGGTGGCGGTGGTGAACGCGCTCGGCGCCGGCGTGGTGGAAGCCCCCGCCATGATGGGCTTCCTGCCGCGCCTGGGGCGGCAGGTGATGGGCGAGGCGCCGATCCTGCCCAATGTCGCCACGTGGTGGTGCGGCCAGAAGGCCGAGCGCGCGCGGGTGCTCGACAATCTCGACGACCTGGTGCTCTCCCCCGCCTTCCGCCGGGCGGTGCCGGGCGCGCTGGAGGACGGGCCGGTGATCGGCGCTGATCTCGACCCCATTCGCCGCGCGGCGGTGCAGCACGCGATCCGCACCCGCGGTGTCGATATTGTCGGCCAGGAGGCGGTGCGCCTGTCCACCATGCCGGTGTGGAGCAATGGGCGGCTGGAGCCGCGCCCCTTCATCCTGCGCATCTTCGTCGCCGCCACCGAATCGGGCTGGACCGTCATGCCCGGCGGCTTCTGCCGGGTCTCCGACAGTCTCGACGCCCGCGCCGTGTCGATGCAGGGCGGCGGCCGCTCGGCCGATGTGTGGGTGCTGGACGCCGCGCCGGTGGAGCAGACCACGCTGCTGCCAGCCCCCGACGCGGTGGAGGTGAAGCGGCAGACCGGCCCGCTGCCCAGCCGCGCGGCGGATAATTTCTTCTGGCTCGGGCGCTATGTCGAGCGGGCCGAATGCACCCTGCGCCTGCTGCGCACGCTGGCCGGGCGGCTGTCCTCCACCGCCGATGGCGGCGGCGGCTCGGTGCCGGCGCTGCTCGACCTGCTGCAGTCCTGGGGCGCGGTGCCGGACGAACTGACCCGCGCCCGCCCGATCCGCCATGTGCTGGCGGCGCTGACCCGGCGTGACCGGCCCGGTGCCATTCCCAACCTGATCGACAATGCCCGCCACACCGCCTCGGTGATCCGCGACCGGCTCTCACCCGATGCCTGGCGCACGCTGGCCGATCTCGGGCTGATGATGGCCGAGCCTGCGCCGGCGGCCAGCGCCGAGCCGGACGCCTATGAGCGTGCCGACCGCGCCCTGCGGGCGCTCGCCGCCTTTTCCGGCCTCGCCTCGGAGAACATGAACCGGCTCGCCGGCTGGCGCTTTCTCGATCTCGGCCGCCGCATCGAGCGCGCCATCGCGGTGTGCCGCTTCGCCCGCGCGCTGGTGGGCGAGACGCCGAGCGCCAGCACGCTCGATGTGCTGCTGGAGCTATGCGACAGCCAGATCACCTATCGCTCGCGCTATGTGATGGTGGAAAGCCGCGCGCCGGTGCTCGACCTTGTGCTGCTCGACCCGGTCAATCCACGTTCGCTCGCCTTCCAGATCGCCGCCATCAGCGACCATCTCGACGTGCTGCCCGGCCATGCCGGCGACGCGCTGCCCCCGCCGGAGGAGCGCCTCGTCGCCCGGCTTTCGGCGACGATGAAGGCGTTCGACGCGGTGGAGTTCGACGATGCCCGCCTCGGCCAGATCGAGGGCCGGCTGATGGAGCTCTCCAACGAGGTGGCGGAGCGCTATTTCATCCATCGCCAGCCGGTGGAGACGCCGTGGGACCTGCTGGCATGAAGTACGACATTCACCAGAGCACGGCCTATTCCTATGCCTCGGCCGTGCCGGTGGCGCGCCATGTGGTGCGGATGGTGCCGGTGGAGCGGGCGAACCAGCGCGTCGTCGCCAGCCATTTCGCGGTCGAGCCCGAGCCGGTGGAATGGACCGAGACCCGCGATTTCTTCGGCAACAAGGTGGTGCATATCCGCATCGAGACCCCGCATCGCAGCTTCACCGTGAAGACGCGGGCGCGGGTGGAGGTGGAGGCGCCGCCCGAGGTCCCGCCCGGTTCTGGCCCTTCCTGGGAGGAGACGCGCGAGGCCGCCAATGGCAGCACCGATCTGTCCGGCCACTCGCCGGCGCATTTCCTGTTTCCCAGCCCCGCCGTGGCGCTGAGCACGCCGATCACCGCCTGGGCGGCGGAGAGTTTCCCTCCCGGCCGGCCGATGCTGGCCGGGGCGGTGGACCTGATGAACCGGCTCTACGCCGATTTCACCTATGATCCACGCGCCACCGACGTCTCCACCCCGGCGCTGACGGCGTTCGAGCTGCGGGCCGGAGTGTGCCAGGATTTCGCCCATATCATGATCGCCGGGCTGCGCGGGCTCGGCCTGCCGGCGGCCTATGTCTCCGGCTTCCTGCGCACTGAGCCGCCCCCGGGCAAGGAGCGGCTGCAGGGTGCCGACGCCACCCATGCCTGGGTCTCGGTGTGGTGCGGCGAGGCGATCGGCTGGCAGGGGCTGGACCCGACCAACGCCCTGCGCGTGGCCACTGATCATGTCGTGCTGGCGGTGGGCCGCGACTACACCGATGTCGCCCCGATCGGCGGCGTTATCTTCGGCTCCGGCAAGCAGAAGCTGAAGGTTGAGGTCGACGTCATTCCGATGCTGGACGAGGCTTCCGCGCGCAAGGAGCCGGGCGACTTGGGCTCCCCCGGCTGATTCGGACGTCCCGCCTTCGCACGGTCCCTTGCATGTTTCAGAGGTTGCAACGTTGCCACCGGCAGTCTGACGACTGCGATATGTGAAGCTGTGGCCACGTCGCGATCCGCCGCCCTCCTTCCCGCAGCCGCTTGCTGGCTGTGGCGTCGGGGCAACATTGCCGGAGATTTCAGAATTTAGGGCAAGGGCAGCGGCAATTGCCGCGTGCACGGGAAGAAATGCTGGTTGTTGCCAGACACACGCCAATTTAGCGTGGATCCAGACCTCAGCTGCGGCGTCCCGGGAGCGAGGGTTATGTGCCGTTGCGTCGACTAATGTCTTCCCCCCTTGGCGAATGGGGCGTCGGGAAATGCCTTATCGCATCGAGCCGTTGAATCGGAACGTCGTGGTCCTGCAGGGGCAGCGGCCGCACCCCGGTCTGGGTGCCGCCGGAGGCTCGACGCCCTCTCTCCTCCCCAAGTGAAAATAAAGTGCAGCCTCGCCATCCCGGCTGTCCCCGGAAGGCAAGACGCAAGCGGATCGGTCTGAAGGGTTAGGCTATGGTTGCAACGGCGAGTGCCAACAAGGGTGCCTGGATAGGGCGCGCGAGGGCAAGGCCGCCTGCGTTCACGTCCGGCCGGGACGCCGTCCGCCCGATCCGTGCGGTGCACGCCATGGCGTTGCTCTCGGCGGTCTCGCTCGGTGCCCTGCTGGCATCGATGCCGGCGGCGCGGGCCTATACGATCAACGACACCACCGAGACGGTCCCGGGCACGCATGCCTCGCCCTGGGATCTCGGCACGCAGGATATCATCATCGGCAACACCGGCACCGGGGGGCTTTCCGTTGAGAGCGGCGGCGTGGTCGAGAACCGGGAAACCCATGTCGGCGAGAGATCCGGTTCCACCGGGACGCTGACCGTGACCGGGGACGGCTCCAGCCTGACTGGGACGGGCGTCCTCGTCGGCGTCGGCGGCACGGGCACCCTGACCATTTCAGCGGGGGGGGCGATCACGGCTCTGGCGGCTTTGGTCGGTACTAATGCCGGCTCCATCGGCACGGCGACCGTGACCGGAGCCGGCTCAAGCTGGAGCGTGACCACCGCCGAGATTAGCATAGGTTATGAAGGCACCGGGACCCTGACGATTGCCGACCAGGGCACGGTGACAGGTGGCGGCATCCTTGGGGATCAGGCGGGCAGCCGCGGTACCGTCACCGTCACGGGAGCCGGCTCCACCTGGGACGCCGCGCTTCTCATCGTGGGCCGATGGGGAAGCGGGACGCTGACCGTCGAGAGCGGCGGCACGATTAAAGGCGGCACGCAAGGCACCATCGGCGCGAATAGCGGCTCCAACGGCACAATGACCGTGACGGGAACGGATTCGTCCTGGCTCCTCAGCGGCACCTTATATGTGGGAGCTTCCGGCACCGGAACACTTACCATCGCGGACGGCGGCGAGGTGACAAGCGGGGCCGCCACTCTCGGCACCGTCAGTGGTGCGACCGGCACCGTGAACGTGACGGGAGCGAACTGGGATGCGGGCTCCTCCACTCTTACCATCGGCAATTCCGGCACCGGCACCTTGGCCGTCTCGGGTGGAGGTACGGTCACGAGCGGCACCGTCTCCATCGGCCTGAGCTCCGGCTCCAACGGAACCGCAACGGTGACGGGAGCGGGCTCAAGCTGGACGACGGGCATCAGCGGCATAACCGTGGGGCAATCCGGCACAGGTACGCTGACCATATCGGACGGCGCCGCAGTCACCAGCGGGGCCGTGTATCTCGGCCGCAACGCGGCAGGCCTCGGCACCATCACTGTGACCGGATCAGACTCAAGCCTGAGCACGGGCAGCGCATTTCTCTATGTCGGAAGCGCCGGCACCGGAACGCTGAACATCGCGAACGGTGCCACTGTCTCCGGCCTCTATGTCTATGTCGGCAATTCGGCCGGCTCGAACGGCACCGTGAATCTTGAGGGAACCGCCGGCGCGCGCAGCGTGCTCACCGTTCGCCAGGTTACCGACGGTGCGGGGACGGCGCGGCTGAATTTCAACGGCGGCGTGTTGAGGGCGAGCGGGAATCAGAGCGTTTTCCTGTCCGGCTTCACGTCGAGCTCTGTCGAGATCATGGCAGGCGGCGCCTTCATCGACAGCAACGGCTTCTCCGTTACCATCGCCACGGAGCTTGATGGTATTGGCGGCCTGACCAAGTCCGGCGCGGGCACGCTGACGCTCACCGGCGCCAATACGTTTAGTGGAACGACGACGGTGTCGGCGGGCACGCTGGCGCTTTCGGGCGGGAGTCTGGCTGGCGACGTCTCGGTGAGTTCGGGCGCGACGCTGCAGGGCGGCACCAGCGCGGGCACCGTCTCCGGCAATGTGGAGATCACGGCCGGCGGCACGCTGGCGGGCGTATCGGGCGCCTCCTCGCTCACCATTGGCGGCAATCTGAGCTTTGCCGACGCGACCTCGATCCTCGCGGTGACGCTGGAGGCGCCCGGGTCGACGACGCCGGCAATCGACGTCGGCGGCGGCCTCGCGCTGAACTGCGTGCTGGACCTGACGGCAGGCACCGGCTTCGCCTCGGGTACGTACCGGCTGATCGACTATGGCGGAGCGCTGACCGATAACGGTCTGGAGGTGGGAACGGCGCCGGCGCATGCGCTCTACGAGATCGGCACCTCGACGAGCGGTCAGGTGAACCTCATCGTCGCGGCGGGCCAGTGGTGGAACGGCGCCCGGCTCACTCCCGGCAGCGCCGTGGAAGGCGGTGACGGCGACTGGACCGTGAGTGGCGGCATCACCAACTGGACCGACCCGACCGGCACGACGTCGGCTGCCTGGTCGCAGGCCGGGCTCGCCATCTTCGCCGGCAACGGCGGCACGGTGAGTGTGGTCGGGGGCACGGCGCCGCAGGTCGTGGCGATGGAGTTCCTGGTCGACGGCTATGTGATCACGGGCGGTTCGATCGAACTGCTCGGCTTCGGCAGCCGCACCCAGGCCACGATTCTGGTGGGTGACGGGCCCGACGCCGCTGAAATGAGCGCGACCATCGGCTCCGCCCTCATCGGCACGACCGGGCTGGAGAAGACCGGCGTCGGCACGCTGAACCTCTCGGGAACCAACACCCTTACCGGAGACGTCACCGTCTCCGCCGGCACGCTGGGCCTTACCGGCTCGCTCGGCGCCTCGGTTCTGACGGTGGGCAGCGATGTCGCGGGCACGCTGGCGGTCTCCGGCGGCGGTGCGCTGACCAGCGTCAACGGCACGGTGGGAACGGCGGAGGGCGGGGTCGGCACGGTGACGGTGAGCGGCGACGGTTCGAGCTGGACCAGCACGGGCGAGCTCACCATTGGCGACAATGGCGGCACCGGCAGCCTGACGATTTCCGGCGGCGCCACGTTCGACGCCAAGCGGATCGGCGTTTCCACCGGATCCTGGCAGAGCGGCAGCGGCGGCACCGGCTCGCTCACCGTCACCGGCAAGGGCACGGTCTGGACCAACAGCGACGGCGGCATCGACATTGCCCGCACGGCCGGCTCCACCGGCTCCCTGACCGTCTCCGACGGCGCCACGGCCCACATTACCAAGGTGGGCCTCTATACCGGCGCCGGGGCGCAGGTCATCATCACCGGTAAGGGCACCCGGGTCGAGATCGGCGACCCCGACGACCCCACCAACACCGCGCTCCAGGCCGCGCTGAGCCCCGATGGAGGCACGGTCACGATTTCGGACGGCGCGGATGTCTATGCCGACAGAGTCTATGTCGGCGCGAGCGGCAGCGACCTGGTGACGATGACCGTGTCCGGGGCGAGCTTGGTCGCGGAACAGTTTTTTTATGTCGGCGGCCAGAACGGCACGCGCAGCGTCGATCCGGTGAACGGCAACGGCGACCTCACCATCTCCGCCGGCGGTACAGTGACGGGCGGCGCGACGGGCGTCGGCATGGACCCGAACTCCGAAGGCAAACTGACCATCACCGGGACGGGGTCGCAGTTCTGGGCCAAGGCGAACCCCACCTTCTCCTATCTCGGCAATTTCTATGTCGGCTATGCCGGCACGGCCTCGGTGATCGTCACCGATGGCGGCACGCTGAAGGTCGACAATGAGGTGCGCATCGGCACCGCCGCCGCTGGCGACGGCGCGCTCGCCATCGGCGCGGCGAAGGGCTTAGCGGCGGCGGCGGCGGGCACGATCGACACGCCGAAGATCGTCTTCGGCGCGGGCACGGGCGAAATCGTCTTCAACCACACCGCCACCGACTTCACGCTGTCCGCGGCCATCTCCGGCGGCGGCACGGTGAGCGTGCTGGCCGGCACGACGATCCTGACCGGTGAGAGTACCTATACCGGCGGCACCAGCATCGCCTTCGGCGGCGCGCTGCAAATCGGCGGCGGCGGGACAACAGGCTCAATCACGGGCAATGTGACGACTGTCGGCACACTCGCCTTCAATCGCACCGACAGCCTCACTTTCGCCGGTGTCATCGCCGGGACCGGCGGGGTGACTCAGGCTGGCACGGGCACGCTCACCCTTTCGGGCAGCAACACCTATAGCGGCGCGACGACGGTTTCGGCCGGCACGCTGGTGGCGTCGGGCGGTTCGGCGATCGGCGATGCGAGCGCGGTGACGGTGGCGTCGGGCGCCATCCTTACCGTGAGCGGCGCGGAGACCATCGGCTCGCTGGCTGGCGCCGGGACGGTGACGCTGGGTGGCTCCGGTATTTTGTCCGCCGGCGGCGATAACAGCTCGACGACATTCTCCGGGACCATCAGCGGCACGGGCAGCCTCACCAAGGAGGGCAGCGGAACGCTGACGCTGACCGGTGGCAACAGCATGCCTTTGGGAGCCATCGGGGTTCGGGAAGGAACGCTTGTTCTCGCGGATGGCACGTGGTCCGCGGATTACGCCGCTGTCGGCTACGATGTCGGCACGACCGGAGCCTTGACGATGACGGGCGCCGACACCAGCCTGGATCTGGGCACGGATGAGATGGTGATTGGCGGTTATGGCACGGGGACCTTGATGGTGTCCTCCGGCGCCGCCGTGGATATGGAGAACTTCGGTATCGGCTACTTCGCTGGCGCCGTCGGCGATGCCACGGTGACGGGTGCCGGATCGATCGTGACGGTCGATTATGGCCTCGTGCTCGGCGATGAAGGCGCCGGTTCGCTGACGGTGTCTGGTGGCGCGACTGTGAAGGCGGATACCGCCGTCATCGGCGGCCGCGACCCGGCAGGGAGCGGGACCGGGGTCGGCACCGCCACGGTGACGGGCACCGGATCGAGCTTGATTCTCACCAATTCGCTCGATGTGGGTATTTACGGCACCGGTACGCTGACCGTTTCCGACGGCGCGAGCGTGACTGCCGCCTCCATCTTTGTCGGCTACAAGGGCAACGGAACGCTGAATGTGGCAAGCGGCGGCGTGGTGGCTGCGGGCCAGTTCATCAAGGACACCGGGGCGGGGGTCGGATCCATCAAGCTCGATGGCGGCACGCTGAAGGCCACGGCGACCCAGGCAAACTTCCTTTCCGGCTTCGCAACGGGAGGCGTGACGCTCGCTGTGGGCGGCGTCACCATCAATTCCAACGGCTTCGACATCGGCATTGCGAGCGTGATCGACGGCGTCGGCGGGCTGACCAAGGCCGGCACTGGCACGCTGACGCTGACGGGCGCGAACACCTACACCGGCACGACGACGGTCTCGGCCGGCACGCTGGCGCTTTCCGGCGGCAGCCTGGCCGGGGGCGTCTCGGTGAGTTCGGGCGCGACACTGCAGGGCGGGGCGAGCCAGGGCACCGTCTCCGGCATTGTGGAGATCACGGCGGGCGGCAGGCTGGCGGGCGTCTCGGGCACCACCTCGCTGTCCATCGGCGGCAATCTGTCCTTCGCGGGACCGACCTCGATCTTCGCGGTAACGCTGGGCTCGCCCGGGTCGACGACGGCGGCGATCGGCGTGACCGGCGACCTCGCGCTGAACGGCGAGCTGAACCTCACCGCCGGCACCGGCTTCGCCAGCGGTACTTACCGGCTCATCGACTATGCCGGGACCCTGTCGGGGACGGGCCTGGAGATCGGCACGGCACCGGCGCATTCGCTCTATGCTGTCAGCACCTCCACCGCCAACCAGGTCAATCTGGTCGTGGCGGCGGGCCAGTGGTGGAACGGCTCTACCGTCGTTCCGGGCACGAGCGTGCAGGGCGGCGACGGCACCTGGAGCGTGACGAACGCCACCACCAACTGGACCAACGCGACCGGCACCACGGCCGATGCCTGGTCGCAGGCGGGGCTCGCCATCTTCGCCGGCACCAAGGGCACGGTGACGGTGAGCGGGGCCACGGCGCCGCAGGTCGCGGCGATGGAGTTCCTGGTCGATGGCTATGTGATCACAGGCGGGTCGATCGAACTGGTCGGCTTCGGCAGCAGCACGGAGGCCACTGTCCTGGTGGGCGAGGGGCCCGACGCCTTCGAGATGAGCGCCACCATCGCCTCCGCACTCACCGGCACGGTGGGGTTGGAGAAGACCGGCCTCGGCACACTGGTGCTGTCCGGCAGCAACAGCTATGCGGGGGTCACTACGGTCAGTGCCGGCACGCTGAAGCTCACCGGCACCAACACCTTGAGCGCCGGTGTCTATATGACCGGAGGCACGCTGACGATCGAGGGCAGCGGCACGCTGGCGAATACGTCCGGCTACATCGCCAATGGCTCGGGAACGACCGGCACAGTGGTTGTGACCGGGGCCGACGCCTCGTGGATCGGGACGGGCGAACTTGGCGTCGGCCAGGGCGGCCAGGCGAGCTTCACGGTTTCCGCCGGCGCTGAGGCGAGCTTCGCCAACAGCTATGTTGGTGTCCTCGCCGGATCGAACGGCACGGCCACGGTGACGGGCAAGGACTCGATCTGGACCAGTACCAGCGCCATCAATGTCGGCTATAGCGGCACAGGCACCGTGAATGTCGAGGCTGGCGGCACCCTCACGGGGGCGACCGGCATTGTCAGCGCCGGCGCGGGCGCAATCGGAACCGTGACGGTGACGGGGGCGGGTTCCACTTGGACGGCCACCACCGAACTCGGCATCGGCCAGTCCGGCACCGGCACGCTGAACGTGGCGGCCGGCGGCAGGGTGAATACAGGTATCGGCTATATCGGTGTGAATGCCGGAGCCATCGGCACCGCCACGGTGACGGGCGAAGGCTCGACCTGGGACAATACGGCCGAACTCCATGTCGGCTATAGCGGTACGGGTACGCTGACGGTCGAGGACACCGGCCACGTGTCGACCGTCAACGCCTATGTCAGCACCAATAGCGGGTCGAGCGGAACGCTTGCCCTCAAGAGCGGCGCCACCGCCTCCAGCAGCTTTACCTATATCGGCGTCAGCACCGGCGCCAATGGCAGCGTCACGGTGACGGGCGCGGATTCGCTGTGGACCAGCAGCAACGACTTCGTCGTCGGCGGCTCCGGATCCGGCCAGATGACGGTGTCGGCGGGTGGCGGGGTGAGCAGCGGCAATGGCTATATCGGCCTCAATGCCCTCTCCACCGGAACGGCGACAGTCACGGGCGCGGATTCCAGCTGGAGCACGGGCAGCCTCGACCTGTTCATCGGGTTGAACGGCACCGGCACCCTGAATGTCGCCGATGGCGGCGCCGTCTCGGCCGCCCATGTCACGCTTGGCTACGGCGCCACGGGGGGCGGTACGCTCAACCTGGACGGCACGGATGGCGCGCGTGGCATCCTCACCACGGGGCAGATCAGCAAGGGCGCGGGCCAAGGCTCCGTGAACTTCAATGGCGGCGTGGTGAAGGCTTCGGCCAGCCAGGCCGCCTTCCTCACCGGTTTCGCGGACACTACCGTCACCATCAATGCCGGCGGCGTCACCTTTGACAGCAACGGGTTCGACATTGGCGTGGGGAGCGTGCTCGGTGGTGCGGGCGGGCTCACCAAAGCGGGCCTTGGCACGCTGACGCTTACGGCGGCCAACAGCTATACGGGGGGGACGACGGTTTCGGCGGGGACGCTTGAGATCGGCAATGGCGGCGTGACGGGTTCGGTTCTGGGCGCGATCGCCAATAACGCGACGGTGGCGTTCAATCGCTCCGATGATGTGGTTGCGGCCGGGGCGATCACCGGCACGGGCGCGCTGGTGCAGAAGGGCGGGGGCAAGCTGACGCTTGTGGGCGCCAACAGCGCGGGCGCGGGCACGACGGTGGAGGCGGGCACGCTGGAGATCCTCAGCGGCGTGTCGCTGGCGAGCAATGTCACGGTGACGTCCGGGGGAACGCTGCAGGGCGAGACGTCGGGCACGTCCGGGGCGGCGATCGCCGGCGCGGTGAGCGTGGAGAATGGCGGCACGCTGGCGGCGGCGCCGGTGACGACGGCGGGGGCCTATGGGCTTTCGATGACGGCGCTGACGCTGGCTTCGAGCGCCAATATCGATGTGACGCTGGGCTCCAACACCGGCAATGCGGTGTTCTCGGCCGGGACGCTGGCGCTGGACGGCGTGCTGAACGTGACCGATGGCGGGTCGATGGCGCTCGGTGTCTACCGGATCATCGACTACACGACGCTGGCCTCGGATGACGGGCTGGTGCTGGGCACGACGCCGCTGCACTACGCCTATGAGATCCAGCAGGCGCAGGGCCAGGTGAACCTGGAAGTGTTCGAGGGCGGCATTCTGTACTGGAACGGCAGCCAGACCACGCCGGACGGCACCATCCATGGCGGCGACGGCACCTGGACCGCCAGCTCGACCGACACCAACTGGACCACCTTCAAGGCGAACCAGGCGCGGGCCTGGGATGCGAGCTTCGCGGTGTTCTCGGGCACGGCGGGCGAGGTGACGATCGACGATACGGCGGGCGCGGTGGCGGTGACCGGCGTGCAGTTCATGGTGGATGGCTATGAGGTGAGCGGCGACGCGCTGACGCTGGCGGCGGCCTCCGGGCAGACGCAGATCCGCGTCGGCGACGGCACGGGGGCCGGGGCGGCCTATGTCGCCACCATCGGCTCGGTGATCACCGGCAGCACCGGTCTGGAGAAGACCGACCTCGGCACGCTGATCCTGGCTGGCACCAACACCTATACCGGCGGCACGACCATCACCCAGGGCATTCTGCAGATCGGCAATGGCGGCACCACCGGCGCGATCGAGGGCGATGTGGTGAACAATGCGGCGCTGGTGTTCAACCGCTCCGATGATCTCACCTATTCCGGCGCCCTCTCGGGCACCGGCAGCGTGACCAAGCAAGGCGCGGGCACGCTGCTGCTGGGCGGCACCAATAATTTCAGCGGCGGCCTGACGGTTAAGGCCGGCGCGGTGCAGGTCACGGCGGCGAGCGCGCTGGGCACGGGCGGGCTGGCGCTGGAAGGGGCGGGCGCGCTGCGGGCGAGCGAGAGCTTCCTCTATGGCGGCGCGGTCACGCTGAGCCCGGTCGAGGGGCTGGGCGGCGGCACGTTCACTGTGGACGACAGCAAGACGCTGACGCTGACCGGCGGCATTGGCGGGACGGGGGCGCTGACCAAGTCGGGCACCGGCACGCTGGCGATCGGCGGCAACACCTATAGCGGCGCCACCACTGTGGCGGCGGGCACGCTGGAGATCAGCGGCGGCACCTCGCTGTCGAACACGGCGCGGCTGACGGTGGCCAGCGGGGCGGCGCTGACCCTGACCGACGCGAACGAGACGGTGGGCTCGCTGGCCGGCGGGGGCGATGTCGCCCTCGGCGCCTATTGCCTGATCACCGGCGGCGACGGCACCAGCTCGACCTTCTCGGGCGCGGTCTCGGGCACGGGCTGCCTCAGCAAGACCGGCGCGGGCACGCTGACGCTGACCGGCACGAGCACCCATAGCGGCGGCACCACCATTTCAGGCGGCACGGTCCAGGTCTCCGCGGCGGGGGCGCTGGGCAGCGGGCCGCTGGCGCTTGAGGGCGGCGGCACGCTGCAGGCGAGCGACAGCTTCACCTTTGCCAGCGCGGTCTCGCTCACGCCGGCGGCCGGCGTCGGCGGCGGCACGTTCGAGGTGGACGACAGCAAGACGCTGACCCTGACCGGGGCGATCACCGGCCTCGGCGACCTGGCCAAGACCGGCACCGGCACGCTCATCATCAGCGGCAGCAACAGCGCCAGCGGCGCGACAAAGGTCGACGAGGGCATCCTCATCGCCGAGGGCGGGCAGGCGCTTGGCGACGCCAGCGCGGTGAGCGTGGCCATGGGGGCGCAGCTGATCCTGCGCCCGAGCGGCGCCACCGAGACGGTCGGCTCGATCGCCGGTTCCGGCGCGCTGGTCCTCGAGGGGGCGAACCTCGCCACCGGCGGCGACAACAGCAGCACCAGCTTTGCCGGGGTGATCAGCGGCACGGGCGGGCTGACCAAGTCGGGCACCGGCACGCTGACGCTGGCCGGGGACAACACCTATACGGGCGACACCACGGTGTCGGGCGGCGGCCTCGCGGTGACCGGCAGCCTGGATGGCGACGTCTATGTGCAGAACCTCGCCACGCTGTCGGGCACCGGCAGCATCGCCAAGACGGTGCATGTGCTCGATGGCGGCACGCTGGCGGGTGGGCCGGGAGCGGGCCTGACCATGGGCGGGCTCGACCTGGCCGCGGCAGCCACTGTGAGCGTGAGCCTGGGTGCGCCCTCGGAGGACACGGTGTTCACGGTCAATGGCGACGTGACGCTGGACGGCACGCTGAAGGTGACGCAGACGGCCGGCTTCGGCGTCGGCGTCTACCGCATCATCAACTATACCGGCGCGCTGACCGACAATGGCATGGAGGTGAGCCCGCTCACCGGCGGGCTGCTGGGCGGGGTCCAGACCTCGATCGCCAACCAGGTGAACCTGCTGGTGGAAGGCGTCGACACGCCGATCCTGTTCTGGAACGGCGCCAACACCACGGCGACGCAGACCGTGCTCGGCGGCACCGGGACGTGGACGGCGGGGTCGCAGACCAACTGGATCAATGCCAGCGGCACCATTCCGCAGGGCTGGAACGGCGCGTTTGCGGTGTTCCAGGGCTCGCCCGGCACGGTAACGGTGGACAATACCGATGGCCAGGTGTCGGCGACCGGCCTGCAATTCGTCGAGACCGGCTATGTGGTGAGCGGCGGCGCTCTCCTGCTCGCCGGCGAGGCGCCGGTGATCCGGGTCGGCGACGGCACCGAGGCCGGGGCGTCGAGCGTGGCCACCATCGCCTCGGTTCTCACCGGCACGAACGGGCTGGAGAAGGCCGATTACGGCACGCTGGTCCTGACCGGCACCAACACCTACACCGGCGGCACCACCATCTCAGGCGGCACGCTGCAGATCGGCGATGGCGGCAGCACGGGGTCGATCCTCGGCGATGTGGTCAATAACGCCGTGCTGGCGTTCGACCGCGACGACGACGCGACGATGGCGGGGGCGATCTCCGGCAGCGGCGCGCTGGTGCAGGCGGGCGAGGGCACGCTGTATCTGACGGGGGTCAACACCTCCACCGGCGGCATCACCATCGAGGCCGGCACGCTGCGGGTGGACGCGGCCAGCGCGCTGGGCAGCGGCGGCCTCATCGTGGGTACCTATGGCACGCTGCGCGCCAGCAGCAGCTTCAGCTATGGCGGGGCGGTGGTGCTGGGCGTGCCCAACCCGCTGGCCCGGCCGAGCTCGAGCGCGGGCACGATCGAGGTGGATTCCGCGCAGGGGCTGACGCTGTCGGGGGTGATCTCGGGCACGGCGGGGCTGACCAAGACCGGCGACGGCCTGCTGATCCTGACCGGGACCAACACCTATGCCGGGGTGACGACCATCTCGGCCGGCACGCTGCAGATCGGCGATGGCGGCACCACCGGCTCCATTGCCGGCGACGTGGTCAACAATGCCAAGCTGGTGTTCAACCGCTCCGACACCTACGCCTTCACCGGGGCGATCACCGGCAGCGGCGAAGTGACCTTCACCGGCGGCGGCACGGTGCTGTTCTCCGCGCCCTATACCGGGGCGGTGACGGTGGATGAGAGCACGGTGCAACTCGCCTCCGGGTCGAGCACCGCCTCGACCTTCACCGTCAATGAGGGCGGCGTGCTCGGCGGCACGGCGAGCATTGGCGGGCTGATCGTCAATGAGGGCGGCATTGTCGGGCCGGGCTATTCGCCCGGCACGCTGACCGTGAACGGACCCGTCACGTTCAATGCCGGCGCGGTCTACCAGGTGGACGTGACCGTGGCGGATGGGCACGACCTGATCACCGCCACCGGGGCGGTGACGCTGTCCTCGGACGCGAGCGTCGAGGTGCTGGCGACTTCGGGGCGCTACCCCTCGACGAGCACGATCACCATTCTGTCCACCACAAGCACGGTGACTGGCACCTTCGGCTCGGTCACGTCGGACTTCGCCTTCCTGGCGCCGGAACTGACCTATGACGCGCAGAACGTCTATCTGACGCTGGTCTATAACGGGTTCAACTTCGTCGACTATGCCCACACGCCGAACCAGGCGAACGTGGCGGTATCGGCGCAGGCGCTGGGCACGGGCAACGCCGTCTATGAGGCGATCTTCGCGCTGCCGGAATCGGCGGTTGCGCCGGCGCTGGACCAGCTTTCGGGCGAGGCCTATGCCTCGGCGCAGACGGTGATCCAGCAGCAGTCGATCTATCTGCGCGACGCGGTCGGCAGCCGGCTGCGCCAATCGCTCACCGCCCCGTCCGCCGGCGCGCTGTCCTATGCCGCCAAGGCGGCGGGGCCGGCCACGGCCCAGCTGGCGCAGGGCTTCACCCCGACGCTGTGGGCGGAAGGCTTCGGCGGCTGGGGCGATATCTCGGGCAATGGCAATGCCGCCTCGGTCAACACCACGGTGGGCGGCGTGTTCGGCGGCATCGATGTCGCCGTGCTCGACAATGTGCGGGTCGGCCTCGTCGGCGGCTACAGCCGGACCTCGTTCGACATCGACGCGCGCTCCTCGCAGGGGTCAATGGATAATTACGACATCGGCCTCTATGCCGGTGCGCAGTTCGATGCCGTCGCGCTGCGCGGCGGCGCCTCCTACACCTGGCACGACATCTCGGTGTCGCGCTCGGTGCTGTTCCCGGGCTTCTACGGCGCCAATGACGGCGACTACACGCTGGGCACCACCCAGCTGTTCGGCGAGATCGGCTACGACATGTCGGTCGGGGCCTATGCCTTCGAGCCCTTTGTTGGCCTCGCTTATGTGCACATCTCCGGCGACGATTTCACCGAAAGCGGCACGCTCGCCTCGGCGCTGTCGGTTGATGGGGCCTCGCAGGGCACGTTCTACTCCACGCTGGGCGTTCGTGCCGCCACCACCTTCACCGTGGCAGGCCGCACCCTCACCACGAGCGCGACGCTGGGCTGGCAGCATGCCTTCGGCGACACCAACTCGTCAGCCGACATGCTGTTCGCCACTGGCGGCACCAACCCATTCACCATCCAGGGCGTCCCGATCGCCGCGGATGTGGCGCTGGTCGGGCTCGGGCTGGGCTACCAATTGTCCGACAGCGCCGAGCTGCAGCTCAACTATTCGGGTCAGCTGTCCGACCAGGCCAACCAGAACACCTTCAGCGCGCAGTTCTCCTTGAAGTTCTAAGCCAACCGCGCTGGGGTCACACGGATCTCGCCCACCCGACCCACACCTGACCGAGTTGTATGATGACGCATCGTTTCCTCAAGCTGGCGGCGCTCCTGGCGGGCCTCGGCCTGTCCTGCCTCAGCCTCGCCGGCCCCGCTTTGGCGCAGCAGCCGGCCGCGCCGGCGCCGGCGGCGGGTGCGGCGGCGCGGCCCGGCCTCACCACCGCCACCTATCAGGACTGGGTGGTGCGCTGCGTGGCGGGCGACACTGGGCGGGTGTGCGAAGTCGTGCAGAATATCCAGGCGCAGGGCCAGGGGCTGATCGCCAGCGTCGCGGTCGGCCGGGCCGATGCCAAGGCGCCGCTGCGGCTGGTGGTGCAGCTGCCCGCCGGGGTCTGGCTGCCGGCCGGGGTGAAGGTGCAGCTCGGTGAGAAGGCCAAGCCGGTCCAGCTCTCCTTCACCCGCTGCCCGCAGGGCTGCTTCGCCGAAGCCGAGCTGGACGCGGCCACGGTACAGGCGCTGAAGGCCGCCACCGAGGGAGGCAGCTTCTCCTTCGAGGACGGCGCCCGCCGCCCGGTGACGCTGCCGCTCTCCTTCAAGGGCTTCACATCAGCCCTCGACGCCAGCCTCAAGCCGTAGGCCGCGCGCCGATCCGCCTGTCTCTTCACGCGGAGCGGACCGCGCGCCTCCAAGGCCCGCCGTCCGCCCCGCCGCACCCGGTCGTCCCGTCCACTGGACGTCAGAACCCGCGCCGAGCTCAGCAACGGAAGAGCCGAACCGGGGCGGGCGGCCCAGCACCGAACCCCTCCGCCGCAGCGGGCGCTCGACGGGCGGAACGGAGGGGCCGCGGCTGCCGTGGGAGGGGCTTGCGGGTATTGCGATTCAAACACGGGCGAAAGCGCTTTAGAGATAGCGGGCGCCCCGAATCGCGCACCCCGAATCGCGCCGCCCGCGAGCCCGCCTCCGAGACCGCTGATCATGACCGACACCTCCCGCACCGTCTCTACCCGCGACGAGGACGGCCTGCTGGCCAGTCTGGCGGTCTATCTGCGCCGGCGCGTACTTATCGTTGTGCTGCTGGGCTTTTCCTCCGGCCTGCCGCTGGCGCTCTCGGGCGCCACGTTGACCATCTGGATGGCCGAGGCGCAGGTGAACCTCACCACGATCGGCCTCTTCGCGCTGGTCGGCGTGCCGTATAATTTCAAGTTCATCTGGGCGCCGCTGGTGGATGCGCTTGATGTGCCGCTGCTGGGGCGCTGGCTTGGGCGGCGGCGCGGCTGGCTGGTGTTCACCCAGCTGCTGCTGATTCTCGCCGTCGCCTGGCTCGGCTTCCAGGACCCGGTGCTGTCGCCCTGGCATGTGGCGTTCGGCGCGCTCCTGGTGGCCACGGCTTCCGCGACGCAGGATATCGTGGTGGATGCCTTCCGCGTCGAAAGCCTGGAAGTACGCGAGCAGGCCGCCGGCATGGCGGGCTATGTCGCGGCCTATCGGGTCGGCATGCTGGCTTCGGGTGCTGGCGTCGTGCTGCTGGTGGCGTGGTTCGAGCTGCTGGGTGTGCCGCGCGCCGAGGTGTGGGCGTGGGGCTATCTGGCCGCCGCCGCCATGGTCGGCGTCGGGCTGTTCGCCGCGCTGATGGCGAAGGAGCCATCCGTGCCGGCCGACGCGCCGCCCCGCGAGGGCAAGGTGGTCAAGCGGGTGATGCAGACGGCGGTTGGCGCCTTCAGCGAGTTCCTCATCCGCAACAGCGCCGTTGCCATCTTGCTCTTCGTCGTACTGTTCAAGTTCTGCGATGCCTTCGCCGGCACGCTGACTGGCGCCTTCGTCATCGGCATCGGCTTCGACAAGGCGACATATGCCGGGGTGGTCAAGGGAGTGGGCTTCGCGGCGGCGCTGCTTGGCGGCTTCGCCGGTGGGGTGATCGCCCGGGCGCTGCCGCTTGCCACCGCGCTCTGGGTGGGTGGAATCCTGCAGATGCTCTCCAACCTCGCCTTTTCCTGGCAGGCCTGGATGGGCGTGAACGTGCCGGCGCTGATGACGACCATCGTGGTCGAGAACTTCGCCGGCGCCATCGGCACCGTGATTTTTGTCGCCTATATCTCGGCGCTGTGCGGCAACCGCGCCCACACCGCCACCCAATACGCGCTGCTGACCGCGCTGGCGGCGGTGGGGCGGACTTTCCTCGCCTCCTCGGCCGGCTTCATTGCGGTGGAGACAGGCTGGATCGTGTTCTTCGCCATCACCTCGGTCGCTGCCCTGCCGGGGCTGGCGCTGCTGGCCTATCTGCAGGCGCGCGGCCATTTCCGCGAGCTGGGGGCAAGGCCCTAGTCATTCCCGCCGTTCTGGCGGCGCTCAGGTGCTGGTGCGCGCCCGGATGGCCGCCGAGAGCGTGCCCTCGTCGAGATAATCCAGTTCGCCCCCCACCGGCACGCCGTGAGCGAGGCGCGTGACCTTGACGTGTGCCTCGCGCAGAAGCTCGGTGATGTAGTGGGCCGTGGTCTGCCCATCGACCGTGGCGCCAAGCGCGAGTAGCACTTCTGTCACCGTGCCGCCCTGCACGCGCTCGACCAGCGCGGGCAGGTTGAGCTCGTCCGGGCCGATGCCGTCGAGCGGCGACAGCGTGCCGCCCAGCACATGGTAGCGCGCGTTCAGCGCGCCCGCCCGCTCCAACGCCCACAGATCTGCCACATCGGCGACGACCACCAGCAGGGTGGGATCGCGGGTGTCGTCGCAGCAGATCGAGCAGGGATCGCGCACGTCGATATTGCCGCAGACCCGGCAGGTGCAGATCTTGCCCAGCACGTCCTCGAAGGCGCTGGCGAGCGGGCTCATCAGCTGCTCGCGCTTCTTGATCAGGTGGAGCGTGGCCCGGCGGGCCGAACGGGGTCCGAGGCCAGGCACGCGGGCGAGCAGCTGGATCAGGCGTTCGATCTCGGGGCCGGCGACGGCACGGGGCATGGCATCCTCAAGGTCGGCGGGCTGGCCACTGTGCTGCTCCGTCTAGCGCACCGTGGCGCCTGTCGCAAAGGGCACGCCTTTCGCTCGCGTCCGTCGGTAATATCAGGCCGCCAAGCTGCGGTTTCGCTCGACACTCCGACAGAGGGTTGCTAACCGGATTCCAGCGCGGGGAGCGCCGATCCGGGGGAGATTGATGACGACCACGAAAGCCGCCGCGCGTGCCGTCCTGCGCCTTGCTCTGCCTCGCTTTTCGCCAGCGGGCCTTTTCTTTCGGGGCTGTGCCTTTCGCGGCCTGGCCCTGCTTGCCGCCCTGCTGGTGGGGGCGGCCCTGCCGGCCCAGGCCGCCGAGGGCCTGGGCATAGACGGGGCGCAGCTGCCCCTCGCCTGGGGCCTGCCCTTTGTCGGCATGCTGCTGTCGATCGCTGTCATTCCGCTGCTCGCCGGGCATTTCTGGCATCACCATTATGGCAAGGTGGCGCTGTTCTGGGCGCTGGCCTTCCTGGTTCCGTTCATCGCCACCTATGGTGGCGGGCTCGCCACCTATGAAGTGGCACATGCGGCGCTGCTGGAATACATCCCCTTCATCATCCTGCTGTTCGCGCTGTTCACCATTTCAGGTGGCATCCTGCTCACCGGCAATCTGCATGGCAGCCCGGGCGTGAACACGGCGCTGCTCGCCATCGGCACGGTGCTGGCGAGCCTGATCGGCACCACCGGCGCCTCCATGGTGCTGATCCGCCCGCTGCTGCGCGCTAATGACGAGCGGCGCTTCAACGTGCACACCGTGGTGTTTTTCATCTTCCTGGTGTCGAACATCGGCGGCTCGCTCACCCCGCTGGGCGATCCGCCGCTGTTTCTCGGCTTCCTCAAGGGCGTCGATTTCTTCTGGACCACGCAGCATTTGTTCCACGACACCGCGCTGGTGGCGGCGCTGCTGCTCGGCGCCTTCTACCTGCTCGATCGCTACTTCTATGCGCGCGAGGCAAAGCTGCCGCGCAAGTCTGACCCGACCCCCGACACCGAGCGCCTGGGCCTTCGCGGCCTGTGCAACCTGCCGCTGCTGGGCGGCGTCATTGCCGCCATTCTGATGAGCGCGCTGTGGAAGCCGGGCATCGAGTTCAACATTCTCGGCACCCATGTGCCGCTGCCCTCGATCGCCCGCGACCTCAGCCTGCTGGCGCTGGCCGGCATTTCGATCTGGATCACCCCGGCCTTCATCCGTGAGCGCAACGGCTTCGACTGGGAGCCGATCCGCGAAGTGGCCAAGCTGTTCGCGGCGATCTTCCTCACCATCATCCCCGTCATCGCCATCCTGCGCGCGGGCGCTGACGGCGCACTCTCTCCGCTGGTGGCGCTGGTGACGGATGAGGCCGGTGGGCCGGTGAATGCCGGCTATTTCTGGATGACCGGCCTGCTCTCGGGATTCCTGGACAATGCGCCGACCTATCTCGTCTTCTTCAACCTTGCGGGGGGCGACGCGCAGGAACTGATGACGCGCCATGCGGTGACGCTGGAGGCGATTTCGGCCGGCGCGGTGTTCATGGGCGCGCTGACCTATATCGGCAATGCGCCCAATTTCATGGTGCTGGCCATCGCCAAGAGCCGCGGCGTCGCCATGCCGAGCTTCTTCGGCTACATGGCTTGGTCCGGCCTTTTCCTCCTGCCCTGCTTCGCGCTGCTGACCTGGCTGTATTTCCTGTAGGCGGCACGCGCCGGCGTCGGCGCTATTCCGCCGCGAGAGGCATCCCTGGCTGCGTGTCTCCGGGTTCCTCGCGCAACGCCGTCTCGCATTGGGCGAGGCGGGCGGCGAACTGTCCCGCCAGCGCGCGGGCGGCCCCGTCATGCGCGCTCCGGCTGGCGAAAGCCCGCGCCGGATCGAGCAGGCGGGGGTCGACGCCTTCCAGCGCGGCCGGCACCTCGAAACCGAAATGCGGATCGGTGCGCCAATCGCCGGTGGCCAGCTCGCCCGCCTGGGCGGCATCGACGAGGCGGCGGCTGGCCTCCAGCGGCACGCGCCGTCCCCCGCCGGCGGCTCCGCCGATCCAGCCGGTGTTGACCAGCCAGCAGCCGGGCGCGTGCCGTGCCAGGAGATCGCGCAGGCGGGGTCCGTGAAGTTCCGCCAGCGCCGGGGCGGTGTCCATGCCGGCAAGACAATGGCTGAGCGCCTGTGCCGGGTTAAGCCGGGCGATGGCGGGGAGCACGCCGCTGGCGTCCTGCATCAGCACGAACAGCTGAGCGGGCGATCCCAGGTGAGGGGAGCTTTCGGTAGGACGCGCGGGCAGGATGACGCGGGAGGCGGGGGTGCTGGCCGCCTCGGTCAGGTCGGGCGAGCGGCTGGCGGGATCGAGGGCGACATTCTCCAGCACGGCACCAAAGCTCTGCGCGGCGCGTTCCACTTCTGCCGCGTGGGCGAGATCGGCGGGGCGGATAGAGGTGCCGGTCTGCAGCGCGACCAAACCCTGTTCGCTCCAGCCGAGCGCGCTATCGACGAGGCGCCCCGGGGCGCCGTCCTCCGCCTGTCCCCGTGCAAGGGCGCCTGCCAGCGAGCTCTTGCCGGCGCCGGCGGTGCCGAGGAAAAGGGCAACCGTGCCGGTCGTACCGATGGTGGCGACACCGTCGAGCCGCAGCACGCCCGCATCCGCGAGCGGGCCAGCGATCAGGCGCGTGAGAGCCGCGCGGATCGCCTCGCTGCGCGCCGTGCCGGCGACGAGCGCCAGCCCGTTGGCGAGGTCCAGCGCAACGGCGCCATCCGCCGCCACACCATGGGTTTCGGGGTTGGGGCGAAAGCCCGGCGCGCACAGAATGGTGAGGCGCGGCGCGGTGTCGTCGGTGTCCGCCGCCTCACCGGGGCGCATGAGGTGGCGGATGAAGAGCGCGTGCCAGGCCTGATCGGACAGGACTCGCAGCAGGAGGGGCCGGCCCGTCCCCGCCTCGACGCAGACATCCTGCCCGAAAAGGGTGCGGCGGCCGACATAGGCCAGCAGGTCGGTCTTCAGCGCTTCGAATTGCGCGCGCGTGAGGACAGGGACCTCGCCCGAGACGGTCTCCGACAGAGCTGCGCTGTTCGCGCTCGCCGTGTCGTCGACCTGCGCGACGCTGATCTCCAGGCCGCTCTGGGCGGTGGTGACGACCAGCGCGCCGGCCTCGGAAAGTCGTGCCTCCCCGCGCGCTACGGCGCGCTCGCACAGGGACGCCATGCTGAGGTTCCAGAACACCCGGCCGGTGCCGGCGGGGGCGAGCCCCTCAAGGCGGGAATGGTCGCTCTGCGTGCCTGTTTGCTTCACGGTCGGCTCCTCCTACGCATGACAGGAGGCCGGACCATGGGAGGCCAAAGGGGCGTTTTGCGCGAGTTTCCGAGACGATTATGTGGCCAAAGCTGGGATTGTCGCCGGTAGGTTAATTCTCACACCGCCGCCGCCCGGGCGGAATTGGCGCGCTCGACCAGTGCGGCGCGCATCTCCTGCGCATTGGTAACGCGGTGGCCGAAGTCGAGCCGGCGCACCTGCGCCCCGTCCATCAGGTCGCAGCCCTCGGGATCGAGGCCGACCAGCTTCCAGTGGCCGGGGCCGGTGCCAATGAGGTGAAGCGCATAGAGTTGGATAGCGTCGGCATGGTCGGCATTCATATGCGCCACCGCGCCCTCCTCGGCGGCCAGCACTCCGGCGGCATCGTCGATGCGGGTGGACAGGGCGACGCCCTCCACATCCTTGATCCGCCCGAAGCCGGCGACCAGATGGGCGCTTTCCACCTCCACACGGTAGAAGGCGAAATCGCTGAAGCCGGCGAAACCGGCCGCATCCGGGTGCCGCGCCAGGAAGCGGCGGCGCGCGGTGGCCAGCGTGTCGGGATCGCTGATGGCCTCGATGCGCCCCTTCAGCCCCGCGCGGGCGCCCTGCAGCTCGTCGCCCAGCCGGTGCTCGTCGACCAGCAGCGAGACGCGGGCGTCGCGCTGGAGATTGGCGGTGTGGCGGGCGAGCTGGGAGAGCAGGAGCAGCGGCGAGCCATCGGGCAGGGTGGCGAGCTGGACCAGCGAGGCATAGGGGCCACCATCGGCATCAAGAGTGGCAAGAGCGGCGGTCTGGCTTTCGCGGATGAGGCGCTTGACGGCACGCGCCGGGTCGAATGTGTCTGATGGGGATGAGGTCTGTGACATATGGAAAGGCTCCGCCCTATATGCCCAAGAGGTGTGCGTCGCGGCTCCCGTCGTCAAGCGCTTCGCCATAATTGGCGGGCGGGCGCGAAACGCGCTAATTTCCGCTGAATCAGTTTGCGTGTCACATTGTGGCCACGCCGGCGGGGTTCACCCCTTCGTGTACCGCCGCCGAACAGGAAAGTGCGCAGATGCCGACCATCGCTCTCGTCGACGACGATCGCAACATTCTTACCTCCGTATCCATCGCCCTGGAGTCGGAGGGCTATCGCATCCAGACGTACACCGACGGCGCCACCGCCCTGGACGGCTTCAAGACCAACCCGCCCGACCTCGCCATCTTCGACATCAAGATGCCGCGCATGGACGGCATGGAGCTTCTGCGCCGTCTGCGCCAGAAGAGCGACATGCCGGTGATCTTCCTCACCTCCAAGGATGACGAGATCGACGAATTGTTCGGCCTGAAGATGGGCGCCGACGATTTCATCAAGAAGCCGTTCTCCCAGCGCTTGCTGGTGGAGCGGGTGAAGGCGGTGCTGCGCCGCTTCGCCCCCAAGGATGGCAGCCTGCCGCGCGAGACCGACAGCGCCAAGGTGCTGGAGCGCGGCCTGCTGCGCATGGACCCGGAGCGCCACACCTGCACCTGGAAGGGCGAGAACGTCACCCTTACCGTGACCGAATTCCTCATTCTCCAGGCGCTGGCAACCCGCCCCGGCGTGGTGAAGAGCCGCAACGCGCTGATGGATGCCGCCTATGACGATCAGGTCTATGTCGACGACCGCACCATCGACAGCCACATCAAGCGGCTGCGCAAGAAGTTCAAGGTGACGGACGACAATTTCGAGATGATTGAGACGCTGTACGGCGTCGGCTACCGCTTCAAGGAGTAGCGGGTCCTTGCTCGATCCGGAACTGACCCGGAACGGCGCCGGCCAGGTGGCCGTCGAGGACGGGGACCCGACGGACAGGTCGTCCCGCTCGCCCGAGCGGGCGGGGCTTCTCGGCGCCTTGCGCCGTGCGCGCAACTTCGTCGCCTTCAAGAGCTTCTCCAGCCTCACCCGCCGGATCGTGCTGCTCAACCTCGCCGGCATGTTTGTGCTGGTATCGGGTATTCTCTACCTCTCGGAGTTCCGCGCCGGACTGATCGACGCGCGGGTGCAGAGCCTGATCGTGCAGGGCGAGATCATCGCCGGCGCGATTGCCGCTTCAGCACAGGTCGAAACCAACGCCATCACCATCGACCCCGAGCGGCTGCTGGAGTTGAGGGCGGGCGAGAGCTACGGCCCCGGCGAGGACGGCTTCGCCCCGCTCGAATTCCCGATCAATCCCGAGCGCGTCGCTCCGGTGCTCAAGCGCCTGGTCGAGCCCACTGGCACAAGGGCCCGTATCTATGACCGCGACGGAGCGCTGCTGCTCGATTCGCGCTCGCTCTATGCGCGCGGCGAAATCCTGCGTTTCGACATGGCCGCGCCGACCACGCCCAAGCCGAACTGGATGGAGCGCGGCTGGAACAGCATGAAGTTCTGGTTCGAGCGCGGCGACCTGCCGCTCTACAAGGAGCTCGGCCCCAACAATGGCAAGGGCTACCCGGCGGTGATGGAGGCGCTGCAGGGGCAAAAGGCCAGCGCCGTGCAGGTCAATGAGCGCGGGCAGGTCATCGTCTCGGTTGCCGTGCCGGTGCAGCGTTTCCGCGCCATTCTCGGCGCGCTGCTGCTTTCCACCCAGGGCGGCGAGATCGACGAGGCGGTGGCGGCCGAGCGGCTGGTCATCGTGCGTGTGTTCCTTGTGGCCATAGCGGTGATGGTGGTGCTGTCGCTGCTGCTCGCCAGCACCATTGCTGGCCCGGTGCGGAAGCTGGCGGATGCCGCCGAGCGGGTGCGCCGGAGGACCCGCTCGCGGGTCGAGATTCCCGATTTCACCAGCCGCTCCGACGAGATCGGCCATCTCTCCGGCGCACTGCGCGACATGACCGACGCGCTCTATTCGCGTATCGAGGCGATCGAGAGCTTCGCCGCCGACGTCTCGCACGAGTTGAAGAACCCGCTCACCTCGCTGCGTTCCGCCGTGGAGACGCTGCCACTGGCGAAGTCCGACGTCTCGCGTGGTCGGCTGCTGGAGGTGATCCAGCACGATGTGAAGCGCCTCGATCGCCTGATTACCGACATTTCGGACGCTTCGCGGCTCGATGCCGAGTTGCAGCGCCAGGAGTCCGAGCCGATGGACCTGGTCCGTCTGCTCAACACCGTCACCGGCGTGCACAATGACGTGCTGCGCGCCGATGGGGTGCGGGTGAGCCTTTCCTTCGAGCCGGCTCCGGGCCCGGGGACGGACGCCACCTATGTCATTCCCGGCCATGATTCCCGCCTCGGCCAGGTGATCAACAACCTCATCGACAATGCGCGCTCGTTCTCGGCCAAGGGCGGCGAGGTCCGAGTGACCTGCCGGCGCCACCGCGACACGGTGGAAATCATCGTCGACGATGACGGGCCGGGCATTCCGCCGCACGCAGTGAGCCGCATCTTCGAGCGCTTCTACACCGACCGGCCCGAAGAGCAGGGATTCGGCCAGAATTCCGGGCTTGGCCTGTCGATCTCGCGTCAGATCGTCGAAGCCCATGGTGGGCGCATCTGGGCCGAGAACCGTCCGGCCGAGGCCTGCCCACCGGAAACCGAACCGGCGGCGCCGGTGGCGAAGAAGCCGCGGGCCTCGCGCGCCAAGGCCAAGAGCGCCGCTGCCGCTGCGTCCGCCGACGAGATGACCGCCGCTGCCGTGACGGCCGCCGCCGTGGCGGGCCTGGATGGCGAGCCTTCAACCCCGGTGGCAAAGCCCGGCGGCGCCCGCTTCATTGTCCGCCTGCCGGCGAGCTGAGGCGCACGCAACCATGACGCAGGCGAAGGACAGCGCGGCGGCCCCCCTTTCCCCCTCGGTGCATGCCTCCTGCGTCCGCATTGGTGGTCGGGGGGTGCTGATCCGCGGCGACTCGGGGGCGGGCAAGTCGCACCTTGCCTTCGCGCTCATCCTCGCCGGGCGCGGCGGGCTGGCGCCTCCGGCCGAACTGGTGGCCGATGACCGGGTGCTTCTGTCGCGGCGGGGGGCGCGGCTATTCGCTGCCGCGCCGCACAATCTTGCCGGGCTGATCGAAGTGCGGGGGCTCGGCCTGCGGCGTCTGCCCTTTGTGGCCGAGGCCGTGATCGATCTGGTGGTCGATCTCGGCGCCGCCGACGCTGCCCGGCTGCCGGAGGTCTCGGCGCGGCGGGTGATGATCGAGGGGCTGGAAATCGAGCGCCTGCCGGTGTTCGCGGGCGGCGATGGCGTGCAGCAGGTGCTGGCGCTTCTCCTCACCGAGTCCGCGCCGGACTAGGTTCTCGCGGTGCGGCAGCGGGCCGCCTGGGGGCTCGCGCGGATTTTCCCCAGCGGTACTTGCCATTCATGTGCAGCGCAACGATGATGTGCGCCCCGCAAAGGGGGCGGCGGGCGATCCCAAATCAAGGCCTCCGGCAGTAGCATTGCAGTCGCGTCGACCGACGTGCGGCGGAGCAAGATGATAGGTCTCGTACTCGTAACGCACGGACGCCTTGCCAGCGAATTCCGCGCCGCCCTCGAACATGTCATGGGACCGCAGTCCCATATCGAGACGATCACCATTGGCCCGGACGATGACATCGAACGGCGCCGGCAGGAAATCGTCGATGCGGTCGCGGCAGTGAACAGCGGCGGCGGCGTGGTGATCCTCACCGACATGTTCGGCGGCACCCCGTCCAATCTCGCCATCTCGGTGATGACCTCGCCGGATATCGAGGTGGTCGCCGGCATAAATCTCCCCATGCTGGTCAAGCTCGCCACCGTGCGCGGCGAGGTGCCGATGGGCGAGGCGGTGGCGCAGGCCCAAGAGGCCGGGCGCAAATACATCAACATCGCCAGCCGCGTACTGGCCGGAAAATGAGCGCCACCACGGATGCTCTCCGGCGCGAGCTGGCCATCGTCAACAAGCGCGGCCTGCATGCCCGGGCTTCGGCCAAATTCGTGCAGACGGTGGAGCGCTTCGACGCCGATGTGCGCGTCACCCGCGCCGGCGAGACGGTCGGCGGCAGCTCGATCATGGGGCTGATGATGCTGGCGGCGGCACCCGGCACCACCATTCTTGTAGAGGCCAGCGGCGCTGAGGCGCAGGCGGCGATCGACGCGCTGGAAGCGCTGGTGTCCGACCGCTTCGGCGAGGGCGAATAGGCCATTGCCCTGGTTCAGTAACTCACCCGAACCCTTAAACTGATCGTCGGGCTCGCTTGGTGGCGCGCCGATAGCGCAGTCGCCGAACGTACCGGCATCGGCGACGCCGTGCGTGGGTCAGGCAGGCTCGCGAAAGGCTCCGCGCGTAACGTCCGAAGGTTCCCGTGCCGCGTCCCCCGCGCGCGAGCCGGCCGCCGTGCTGAAAACGGCGCCCCAAACCGTCACATAAAGATATCTTTATATCGTTATTGTATTTTCAGGTCGGGGCTGCTATCACCCGGCCAAACGATCAGCACAGGAGCCTCTCATGGCCGCCGCAACCGACTACATCGTCAAGGACATCAGCCTCGCCCCGTTCGGCCGCAAGGAACTCTCGATCGCCGAGACCGAAATGCCGGGCCTGATGGCCACCCGCGAGGAATACGGCCCGTCGCAGCCGCTCAAGGGCGCGCGCATCGCCGGCTCGCTGCACATGACCATCCAGACCGGCGTGCTGATCGAGACGCTGGTCGCGCTCGGCGCCGATGTGCGCTGGGTGTCGTGCAACATCTACTCGACGCAGGACCACGCGGCGGCCGCTATCGCCGCCGCCGGCGTGCCGGTGTTCGCCATCAAGGGCGAGACGCTGACCGAATATTGGGACTACACCGCCAAGCTGTTCGACTGGCACGGCGGTGGCTACCCCAACATGATCCTCGATGATGGCGGCGACGCCACCATGTATGTCCATCTCGGCCTGCGCGCCGAGAACGGCGACACCGCCTTCCTCGACGCTCCCGGTTCGGAAGAAGAGGAAGTGTTCTTCGCGCTGCTGAAGAAGCAGCTCAAGGAGAAGCCCAAGGGCTATTTCAAGGCGATCGCCGACAGCATAAAGGGCGTATCGGAAGAGACCACCACGGGCGTGCACCGCCTGTACGACATGCAGAAGGCCGGCACGCTGCTGTGGCCCGCCATCAACGTCAATGACAGCGTCACCAAGTCGAAGTTCGACAACCTCTATGGCTGCCGTGAATCGCTGGTCGACGGCATCCGCCGGGGCACTGACGTCATGATGTCCGGCAAGGTCGCCATGGTCGCCGGCTTCGGCGATGTCGGCAAGGGCTCTGCCGCTTCGCTGCGCCAGGCCGGTTGCCGCGTGATGGTCTCTGAAGTCGACCCGATCTGCGCGCTGCAGGCGGCGATGGAAGGCTACCAGGTCGTGACCATGGAAGAGGCGGCGCCGATTGCCGACATCTTCGTCACCGCCACCGGCAACAAGGACATCATCACCATCGAGCATATGCGCGCGATGAAGGACCGGGCGATCGTCTGCAACATCGGCCACTTCGACAACGAGATCCAGATCGCGTCGCTGAAGAATCTGAAGTGGGACAACATCAAGCCGCAGGTCGATGAGATCACGTTCCCCGATGGCAAGCGCATGATCCTGCTGTCGGAAGGCCGTCTGGTGAACCTTGGCAACGCCATGGGCCACCCGTCCTTCGTGATGTCGGCCTCCTTCACCAACCAGACGCTGGCGCAGATCGAACTTTACGCCAACAACAAGGACGGCAAGTACAAGAAGGAAGTGTACGTGCTGCCGAAGTCGCTGGACGAGAAAGTCGCCATGCTGCACCTCGCCAAGATCGGCGTGAACCTCACCAAGCTGCGCCCCGACCAGGCCGACTATATCGGCGTGACGGTGGAAGGCCCCTTCAAGTCGGACCACTACCGCTACTGAGCGGCGACTGCCGCGGGTTCCTTCTGCCCGGCACCGGGGTCGGAAACGACTCCGGGACTGGGAGGGGCTCCAAGGGCGGGAACGACTCCGGGGGGACTGTCTGCGGCGGGACCGGGCAGGGGCGACAGGCGGCGATAAGGTGTGCCCAGCTTCGCCGCCACCCGCTCCCAGATCTGCCGCAGCCGGTGGACGTGCAGATCGTCCAGCATGGTTTCGAACAAGTGGCGGCGGTCCTCGTCGTCGAGCGCGACCGGGGGCTTGGCCGCCGAGACCGGCGCGGGCTCGTCGCTCGCCGTCCTCGGTGCCGGCTTTTTCGCCGCCGCCGCTGCGGCCGCTTCGTCGCGGGCGCTTCGTTCGAGGATATCGGCGATCATTGACCGCAGATTGGCCGTCGCTCCCTCGCGCACCGTGGCGCGCTCCAGATCGAAGATGGTGCGGATATTGTGCTGGCGCAGCGCCAGGAAGGCGTGCGGGCCGACAATGATGCAGAGTTGCGCCTGGGCGATCCAGTCGATGCATTCGTAGAGGCCGAAGGGCGTCTCGACATAGAGCATGATCGGATTGGCCGTGGCGAGGTTCTGCACGTCCATGATCATCATCTCGTCGAGCCGGAATCGCGTCCAGGCGTCGATGCCGTCGATCACCTCCAGAGGCGTGCCGCGCGCGCGTTCGAGCAGCTCGGTGCGCTCGCTCTTGAGAGGCAGCCATGTCGCGCGGCTGATCGCGTAGCGCAGGCCGAGATCTGGAAAGAAGCCGAATAGGAAGGCGGCGAGGAACCACAACGTGCCGGAGGGAATCCAGTCGGGCCCCGCCGGCGCCGCCCGCCAAAGCACGATGACGGTCACGACGGCCATCAGCATATGCGTGGTGGCCCGCAGGAAGCTGAGCGGACCGAGTTCGAAATTCATCACCGCGCGCATGAGGTAGCCGAGCGAGAACAGGATGCCGCCGGCAAAGACGAAGCCGAGCAGCGCCGTAACCTCCCCAGCTTTGGTGCTATCGGTGCCGAGCAGGGCGCTGGCGGCGATCCACCTGCCAAGCTTCGCCCCTTCCGGGCCAGCCTTGGCGAAGATGATCTCCAGCCCGAGCATCGCCACAAGGCAGAAGGGAATGGAGCCGATCAACAGGCGCGGCCAGGCGCGGTCCTTTGGGTCGGCGGCATATTTCGCCTCCACGAATTCGAAGGAGGGCGTGGCGTCGTCCGCGAAGCCGAACCCCTCCTTGATCTCCCTGGCAACGCCGGCCCGCTTCTGCCGCACGCTGTTGCGGATAAAGATCAGGATGGCCGGAATGCCGAAGGCGATGATCAGCGGCAGCAGTAAGTCATAACCCCAGCCCATGGCGTGTCCTCCGCCCAAAGATGGTCACAGGACACCACACAAGCAAAGGTTGTGCAATGGATCAGTACAGCTCTTTCTGCATGAAAACCAGATCGAGACGCCGGCCGAACTTGGTGCCGATGCCGGGCATGCGGCCGGTCTCCCGGAAGCCGAGGCGGGCGTGCAAGGCGAGCGAGGCCTCGTTGCCGCCAGTGACGCCGCCGATCATCACCTGTTTGCCCAGGGCTCGCGCCGGGGCGAACAGTGCCTCCACCAGCGCCCGCCCCAGCCCGCGCCCGCGCGCCGCCTCGGCCACATAGACCGAGTGCTCGACGCTGATGCGGAACCCCTCGAAGGGGCGGAAATCGCCGAAACTGGCATAGCCCAATATCTCGCCCGCCTGCGCGGCGACAATCACCGGGTAGCCGCGTCCGCGCCGGTCGCGCAGCCAGGCGAGGCGGTTGGCGAGGTCGGCCGGGGTGTCGTTCCAGATCGCGGTTGTGTTCACAATGGCATGGTTGTAGATGGCGAGAATGCCGGTGATGTCGTCTTCCACCGCGTCGCGTAGCATCACGATCCCCGTTCCGGCTGGACCAGCCCCAGCCCTCCCATTGGAGCGGGCCCCGGGCGCCGTGTCATTGAAATTACACGCGCGGCGCTGGAATGCCGCGTGCCGGCTCCCCATATCGCCTTTTCGCGGGGCGACCGCGTCAGGAGGAAAGACCTAGAGGATGAGTTCGACCGACCCGTTCGATCGCATGCGTTTCACCGTCCGAAAAGTGAGCTGGTGGCAGGTGGCGCTCGTCGTCGCCGTCGCGCTGGCGCTCGGCACCGCGCTGGCGCTGGTGGCGGCCAGCGTGTTCCTTGTGGTCTTCCCCATCATCGTGATTGCCGGCCTGGCCTACCGCCTGTTCGGCGGGCGCCGGCGCACCGGCCGCAGCGGTGGCCCCGAGATCATCGAGGCCGAATACCGCGTTCTGTCGCCGGAGGAGGCGGCGCGCGCCGACAAGGATCGCTGGGATTCCGATCGGCGGGTACGCTGAGAATTGCGGCCGCTTCTGAGGCGGCCCGCGGCTCACTTTTCGACGAAGGCCTTTTCGATCACGAAGTCGCCCGGCTCCGTGGTCGAGCCTTCCTCGAAGGCCTTCTCCTTGAGAATGACGCGCATATCGTCGAGCAATTGCGGGCTGCCGCAGAGCATGACGCGGTCATCTTCCTTGTCGAGCGGGGGCAGGCCGAGATCGGCGAACAGCTTGCCCGAGGTGATGAGATCGGTGATGCGGCCCTGGTTGCGATAGGGTTCGCGCGTCACGGTGGGGTAATAGACCAGCTTCTCGTGCACCAGCTCGCCGAAGAACTCATTGTCCGGCAGCTCGTTCTCGATGAAGTCCTGATAGGCGAGCTCGCCCACCGTCCGCACGCCATGGACGAGGATGACCTTCTCGTAAGCCTCGTAGGTCTCCGGGTCCTTGATGAGGCTCATGAAGGGCGCCAGCCCCGTGCCCGTTGACAGCAGATAGAGCCGGCGGCCGGGGACGAGATAATCCACCAGCAGCGTGCCGGTGGGCTTGCGCCCGACAATCACTTCGTCGCCGACCTTCAGGTGCTGCAGGCGGGAGGTCAGCGGGCCATTCGCCACCTTGATCGAGAAGAACTCCAGCGTCTCCTCGTAATTGGCGCTGGCGATGGAATAGGCGCGCAGCAGCGGCTTGCCGTCTACCTGCAGTCCGATCATCACGAACTGGCCGTTTTTGAACCGCAGCGCCGGGTCGCGCGTGGTGGTGAAGGTGAACAGGTTGTCCGTCCAGTGGTGCACCGACAGGACGCGCTCGGTGTGGAGATTGCTCATTTACAATCCATACAAGTGAAAACTTCCAAACAAACTGGAAGCTGATGTAATTCTCGGGGCTCCGTTTACTGCGCATTCGGGCCGGTGTCGACCCTTTGTCGCGGCTTTGCCGGCCAATCGCGCCCCGGCTTGCGCATTACTCCCCGAGTGGGGAAACATGCGCCGCCGGCGTGGCCGGACCATGAGCAGGATCAAGGAGACCTCGATGTTCAGCCACATCATCCTCGGCGCGCGCGATCTCGCCCGGCTGACCGGCTTCTATGACGCGGTGCTGGCGCCGCTGGGTCTTGAGCGGGTCGATGAGCCCTCCGATGGTGGGCCGCCCGGCTCCATGTGGCTGATGCCGGGACGCCGCTGGCCGCAATTCTTCGTGCAGCTGCCGTTCAACGGCCTGCCGGCGACGTGGGGTAACGGCACGCAGGTAAGCTTCGCCGCGCCCTCGCCGGCGGCGGTAGATGCGGCTTGGCGGGCGCTGATCGAGAATGGCGGCTTCGACGAGGGCGCGCCGGGCCTGCGGCCGGACTATGCCCCGGACTACTACGGCGCCTATGGCCGCGACCCCGAGGGCAACAAGCTGTGCTTCGTTCATCTCGCCGAGCTGGAAGGCCTGACCGTACGCGCCGGCGCCTGAGTTTGGTTCAGGTCGCCCATCAGGGGGCCAGGTTCAAAGCGCGGAATCGGCCGGGCGCCGGTCCTCGACCATTTCCGCCTCCGCCCGGCGGACTACCGATTCCAGCCGGTCGCCCGGCGCGCTGGTGGCGAGGCCGAGCGACAGGCTGAGCGTACTGGCGGAATAGAACTGGTTGTTGAGCACCGCCAGCTCGCGAATATTCTCCATCACCGCATGGCCTGCTTCCGCATCTGTTCCCGGCAGCAGCACGGCGAATTCGTTGCCGGCAATGCGGGCGGCGCAGTGCTGCGGGTCCACCGCCTTGGCGATGATTTCGCCGGCCCGGCGCAGCAGCATGTCGCCGGCGGCCTGGCCGAGTTGGTCGTTCACCTTCTTCAGGTCGTTGAGGTGGATCATGATCACCGTGACCGGGAATGGCCCGCGCCGTTCCAGCCGGTTCAGCTCGTCGACATAGAAGGTGCGGTTGCACAGCTTTGTCAGCACGTCGTGCTTGCCGAGATATTCCAGATAGGCTTCGGCCTTCTTGCGGGCGGTGATGTCGGTGAGCGCCACCTGCACCAGCGACCAGTCGTCCTCGTGACCAGGCAGGACCGAGAATTGCAGATGCACATGCAGCAACTCGCCGCCCAGCGTGTAGTTCACCACTTCGCGGGTGTGAAAGAGCCGGCCGTTCCACAGCTCGATGAGCTGCTCGCGGAAATGGCGCTGCATGTCGTCGCGGAAGACCTCCACCACATTGTCGGTGAGTTCGGCGACGCTGCCGGCGCCAAACATCTCCAACGTGTGGTGATTGACCTCGATCACCCGGATCTCGCTGACGCAGCGCTGCACGAATTCCGGGTGCACATCGGTGAACACCCGGAAATCTTCGATGCCGCGAAAGCGCAGATCGTCCATCAGCTGCTTGATGGTGGAGAAGTCCTCCACCCACAAAGACACCGGCGAGTGCTGGAACAGCCCCTTGGCGTAGCGCTCCGCATTGGCAGCCTGGCGGCGGGCGGTCTCGCGGGCGGTCACGTCCTCGGCCGAGAGCAGGACGCGGCCCAGGCTCTCCTCGTAGCCCGGCAGGACGATGCCCTTCAGCTGGATATCGAGCCGCTCGCCGGTCAGGGTGTAGTTGACGGCCTGGCTGGAAAAGCTCGTATGCCCGTCCCAGAGCTGCGACAATTCTTCAATATGGGTGACGAGCATGTCGTCGCGAAAGACCTTGTCGAGATTGGCGACGAGGTGGGACAGGCTGCTGGCCTCGAACAGGGTGAGCGTGCGCTGGTTGACCTGCAGCACCTTGATGCGCGCCGAGCACTCGGCCACGCGCTCGGGGTGGCCGCGCAAATGGTCGCGCAGCGAGGTCACGCCCTCGGCACGCCAGCGATCGAACAGCTCTCGGACGGCGCTGAAATCCTCCAGCCACAGCGAGATCGGCGCGAGGTCGAACATGTCCTCATGTTCACCACGCGAGGGGCGGGCGACGATGCGCGGCCCCAGCGGCGACACGCTCGACTTGTTCGGCTTCATCGCGGCATACCGACCATGGCCATGAGGGGATCGAGAAAATGTGGCGCCGATATCGTGACGCATCTCGGTAGCGGTCAGGGGGTACAATAAGACCGCTCAATCCGAATTCGGTCGAATTAAGCGAAATGCTGCCCTTCTGCAACCCGCACGGACAAAGCCCGCGCGAAAGCCCGAAGGGCTGAAGGCCTGTACGAATCGACGGTATCTTATATCTTCTCCCTCCCGGGACGCCATCCGTGCGGGGCCGGTGCGGGTGTGACATGAGCGACATTGTTTGTATTTCGCCGATCGACGGCTCGGAACTGGCGCGCCGCCCGGCTGCGGCGGAGGGGGCGATCGCGCGGGCGGTGGCCGAGGCCCGCGGCGCCCAGCGTGCCTGGCGGCGGGTGCCGATCGCCGAACGTTCCGCTCATGTGCTGCGCTTCCTCGACGCCATGCTGGCGATGAACCAGGAGATCGTGCCCGAGCTCGCCCAGCAGATGGGCCGTCCGGTGCGCTATGGCGGCGAGTTCGGCGGCTTCGAGGAGCGGGTGCGTTATGTCGTCGAGATGGCGGAGGAGGCGCTGGCCCCGGTCATCCCGCACGATGCGCGCCCCGGCTTCACCCGCTACATCAAGCGCGACCCACTCGGCCTGGTGCTGGTGGTGGCGCCGTGGAACTACCCCTATCTCACGGCGGTGAACACCATCGCCCCGGCGCTGATCGCCGGCAATGCCGTGCTGCTCAAGCATGCCGCGCAAACCATCCTCGTTGGCGAGCGGTTCCAGAGTGCGATGGACCGCGCCGGCCTGCCGAAGGGCCTGTTCGCCAATCTCGTTCTGACCCATGACCAGACCTCGCGGCTGATCGGCTCGGGGGCGGTGGACTTCGTCAACTTCACCGGCTCGGTGGAAGGCGGGCGGGCCATCGAGCGGGCGGCGGCGGGCACTTTCACCCCGCTGGGGCTGGAACTCGGCGGCAAGGACCCGGCCTATGTGCGCGCCGATGCCGATCTCGATTTCGCCGTCGCCAATCTGGTGGATGGCGCCTTCTACAATTCCGGCCAATGCTGCTGCGGCATCGAGCGGATCTATGTGCATGAGAGCCTCTATGACCGCTTCGTCGCCGGCTTCGTCGAACTGACGTCCCAATATGTACTCGGCAATCCGCTCGACGAGGCGACCACGCTCGGGCCGATGGCGCAGAAGCGCTTCGCCGACCTCATCCGCGGCCAGATCCGCGAGGCGGTCGACCGGGGCGCGACGGCCCATATCAACCCCGCCGCCTTCCCCGCGAACAAGGAGGGCACGCCCTATCTCGCGCCACAGGTGCTGACCGGGGTCGACCATTCCATGTCGGTGATGCGGGACGAGAGCTTCGGCCCCGTGGTCGGCATCATGAAGGTGAAGGGCGACGAGGAAGCACTGACGCTGATGAATGACAGCGTGTACGGCCTCACCGCGTCGGTCTGGACCACCGACCTGGAGGCCGCCGAACGCCTCGGCGGCGAGATCGAGACCGGCACGGTGTTCATGAACCGCTGCGATTATCTCGATCCGGGTCTCGCCTGGACCGGGGTGAAGGAGACCGGGCGCGGCGCCTCGCTCTCGCGCATTGGTTTCGAGATGCTCACGCGGCCGAAGTCCTTCCATCTGCGCCACGGCTGAGATCGCCAGCGTCGCGGCTGCCATAGCGGCGGGCGGCCTCGATGGCGAGACCGGTGCCGACCGAGCCGAAAGTGTCGCCATCGATGGCCCGCGCCTGCGGCACGGTGGCGCGGATGGCCGCGCGCACATGGGCGAGCCGCGTGGATCCGCCGGTGAGGAACAGCGCATCGATGTCGCCCGGCTTCAGCCCGGCCTGGTCGAGGCAGAGGCCGACCCGCCGGGAGATGCGCTCGGCGAGACCCTTGGTGTGGGCGACGAGATCGGCCGGCGTCAGGCCCACGGACAGCCCCGCTTCCAGCCAGGCGAGGTCGACCAGTGCCTCCTCCGCTTCGGCAAGGGCGATCTTGGCCGCTTCCGCCTCCATGGCGAGGGTATGGCCCCGCTGCTCCTCGATCACCCGGATCAGCCTCTCGACCCGGTGCGGCTCGGCCGCCTCGCGGCGAACCTCGTGGAGCTCGCGCACCGTCTTGGCCGTGTAGAGCCGGTTGATGCTCGACCAGGTCGCCAACTCGTGGAAATAGCCGCTCGGCACGTCGCGTCCGGGGCGCTTCATCGGGCTGCGATAGCCGAGCAGCGGCATCAGCGTGCCGAGGCTCAGCGTGCGGTCGAAATCGGTGCCGCCGATCCGCACGCCGTCATTGGCGAGGATGTCGTCGGCGCGGTCCTGGCGCGCCCTTCGCCCCTCGCCGAGGCGGACGATGGAAAAATCCGAGGTGCCGCCGCCAATATCGGCGATCAGCGCGATTTCTTCGCCCGCCACCTGCTGCTCATAGTCAAGCGCGGCGGCGATGGGCTCGAACTGGGTGGACACCTCGCGAAAGCCGATATCGCCGGCGATGGCGCGCAGCGTGTCCTCGGCCTTGCGATTGGCGGGCGCGTCGTCGTCGACGAAGAACACCGGCCGGCCGAGAACGACGCTGGCCAGGCCCGTGCCGGCATCGGCTTCTGCCCGGGCCTTCACAACTCGGAGATAGTCGGCGATCACGTCGCGGAAGCCGATGGCGCGGCGGCCGATCTGGGTTTTCTCCTCGATCAGTGCGCTGCCCAGCACCGCCTTGAGCGAGCGCATGAGCCGCCCATCCTCGCCTTCGACATAGCGGGCCATGGCAGCGCGGCCGATGCTGAGGTGGCCCTGCCGGTCGTAGAACACGGCGCTCGGCACCGTTGTCTTGTCCTCCTCTAGCGCCGCCAGCACCGGGCCGCCGCTGCGCCAGAAGGCGAGCGTGGTGTTGGACGTGCCGAAGTCGAGGCCGCAAAATGTCATCGTCAGGCTCCCGCCGGAAGGGGCGCCTTCCTAGAGGCTTCGCCGGTCATCTTCAACTGACATGATGTTGACGTTGCCCGCCAGAGGCGCCACAGCTGGACGACATTCACGAGGGAAAACGCCGTGACGCTGCATAACTGGACGATGAAGCACTCGATCGCCGTGGTGGTCATCACGCTCGTGGCCGTCGGCGCGTTCCTGTTCAGCTGGACCTGAGCGGCGACGCCCAGCCCGGCTTCCGGCCGTCGCTTCTGGTCATTGTCACATTCCGTCCCTATGTGAAGACGAGGTCCCGTCGCGGGCCTGATCTGGGTGCGTCCACCCCTTGTCCCGTAATCCAGCCGGGCAGGGGCGCGCGTCCGGTCTCCAGGTTCCCCGGGAGGAGTTTCGCCCGCCGTGCTGTCCCCACCGCCGACCGAAGAACGTGCCGATGCCCCGCAGAACGCCGGGCCGGACGCGGCGTTGCGCCTGTCCGAGGTGCTGAACGGCATTGCGGCGGATGAAACGCGCGAGCGCATCGCGGTGGGTGATCTGCTGAAGGTTATGCAGGAGCGGGCCTTCGGGCCGCTGATGCTGATCTTCGCGCTGCCCAACGCGCTGCCGACCCCGCCCGGAACTTCCTCGGTGCTTGGCGCACCTTTGGTGTTCCTCACCCTCCAACTCGCGCTCGGCTGGTCGCCCTGGCTGCCGCCGATCATTGCCCGGCGTTCCATCGCCCGCAAGGACTTCGCCGCCTTCGTCGCCAAGGCGACCCCCTGGCTGGCGCGGGCGGAGAGGCTGTTACGCCCACGTCTGGGAGTTCTGGCGCATCCGCCGGCGGAGAACATCGTCGGGGTGATGTGTTTCGTGCTGGCGGTGGTGCTGGTACTGCCGATCCCGCTCGGCAACATGCTGCCGGCGCTGGCCATCTGCATCCTGGCGCTCGGCATTCTGGAGCGCGACGGGGTGTGGATCCTCGCCGGCATGGCGGTGGCCATCGCCTCGCTCGGTGTCGTCTCGGGCGTGATCTGGGCCTTCATCAAGGCTGGCCTGTTCCTGCTGCACCAGCTGATCGGCTGAGCGAGCGGGCCGGCCCTCAGCCGGCTCAGCCCTGTGCGCGGGCGTTTTCCAGCGCGCGGGTCAGCATGTCGAGGCAGTCATGCGCCTGCTCTTGCCCGCTCGCATCGCCGCGCAGCCGAAACGCGATGTCGCGCAGATCACGGATGGCGACGTCGACGGCGGTGAGGAGGTCGATGTCGAATGCGTCCTCGCTCTCGGGGGGGGCGACGCGGACGGGGAAGGGAACAACGTTACTCATGCGACTTCAGGACTCGTGTTCGGCGAATCGCCGTGGCGTTTATCCCCGCAAACATGCCCGCAATTGGTTAATGACCCGCTCCGATTACCGGCTTTGCCCGGTGTCGCGACGAGCCGTGCGAAAGTATCAATTTGCAGTCAATTTGCATACAATGCATCATTTTATTGACATTGAATGCTTTTATGACTAGCTCTTGAATGTAGCGTGCGAGGTCCGTGCGCGTGCGCCCACGAGTGTCGGCGCGCAGGAGAACTGCCATGTCCGCCCGCTTGCCTTCCGTGCCGGTCGCCGACCGGCCCTATGCCCGGCTGTCGCCCTTCACCTGCGGCATGCGTGCCTGTTGCCCGCGCTGCGGCGAGGGGAAACTGTTTGACGGGTTCCTGAAGCTGGCGCCGCGTTGCGAGGTCTGCGGGCTCGACTATTCCTTCGCCGATCCGGCGGACGGCCCGGCCTTTTTCGTCATCTGCTTTGTCTGCGTGCCGGCAGTGATCTTCGGCCTGTGGCTGGAGGTGGCGTTCCAGGTGCCCTATTGGGTCCACCTCGTCACCACCCTGCCTGTGTTGCTGCTGACCTGCATCCCGCCGCTGCGCCCGCTCAAGGGCTGGATGGTGGCCAGCCAATTCTACTACAAGGCCGAGGAAGGCCGTCTCGTCATGGCCGACGAGGCGCCGCCAGCCGCGTCAGGCGCCCGCGATTGATCCTGGTCCCTGTCCGGTCTCCGTGAAGCGAGCGGGCCGGACGCCAGCGCGCTCAAGATCTTCCCGGCATTCGTCCGAGCCGAGATAGGCGTATTCGCGAGCGCGCGGCTCCAGCAGCGGGTCGAGCCGGCGCAGTTCCTCGTCGACATGACCGGGATGGCAATGCACCAGCACGCGCTCCCCTGGCCCGGCAAGGCTGGCTCGGAATACATCGCGGTAGGGCGGGTCGCAGGTGAAGCCATAGAGGCCGCGAAAGCTGTCATTACAGGCGATGCCGGATTGCGCGGCCCGCGACGCGCTGCCGGCGGAGAGGGTGCCGACGACCAGCGCCTTGCGCAGGCCGAGCCGACGCCGGCGGGCCCATGAGGCGGGCTCGGTGCAGTTGCGCAGCCAGGGCAGGCGCCCGCCATAGCGCGCCGTCATCTCGGCGATGACGATCTCGCGGATTCCCGGCAGCGCATGGGCATGCTGGTGGCCGTCGATGAAATCGGGCGGCGCTCCCCATTCGTCCTCGAAGGCGTCGAACTGGGCGCGCAGTTCCTCCTCCAGCGCTGCGCGCGGCAGCGCCCCGGCGAGCGCGCGCAGGACCAGCGGCCCGATCTCCGGTAGGCGGCCACCCCGCGCCAGTCCGCGCGCGTGGGTTAGGGGGCGCTGGCCGGTGAGGGTGAGATGCAGGCCGATATCGGCGGGATGGTGGGCTACCAGCGCCTTGAGGCCGGCGGCCCGCCGCTTCCAGCCCGGCAGCCCGGTCATGGCGCCGGTGGCCGAGAGCCGGCCGCGCGCGATCAAGTCCTCGATGGCGGCGCTGACGCCGTCGCTCAGCCCGTAGTCGTCGGCGCAGATGACGATGGCTTTCAGGATGTTTCCCTCTGTGTCTGCCCGACAAACAAAGAGCACAATCGGCTCATACGTCAATGCAAGCTTCACGAAAGTTGGTCGTGCGTTTACTATAGGGAAGAGTGTCTTACCTGACGTAAACATCGCCTGCCCGTGTGGCTGAAATCAAGTAAAAACAGCTTGAAATCATGACGACAGCTTCTGAAAAATGGCCGAGCCTGATCTCGATCGTGGTGCCGGTGTATAATGAGGCGCGCTGCCTTGCGGCGCTGCACGCCCGTTTGTGCACGGTGCTCGACGCTTATCCCGGCCTGCGGCGGGAGTTCGTCTTTGTCGACGATGGCAGCCGTGATGACAGTTTCGATCTTCTGACAGCGCTCGGCACGCGCGATCCCAACATCAAGGCGCTGCGCTTCGCCCGCAATTTCGGCAAGGAATCGGCAATGGCGGCCGGCCTGCGGGCGGCGGTTGGCGATATCGTCGTGCTGATGGATGCCGATCTGCAGCATCCGCCGGAGGTCATCCCGGAGATGATCGAGCGCTGGCGCGGCGGCGCCCAGATGGTGACGGCGGTGCGCCGGTCGCGCCACACCGATCCGCTGGCGCGGCGGTTATTTTCGCGCGGCTTCTATCATTTCTTCCACGCGCTGTGCGAGGTCGACATTCCGGAGGGGGCGGGCGACTTTCGCCTTTTCGACCGCCGCGTGGTCGATGCCATCAATGCCCTGCCCGAGCGCAACCGCTTCATGAAGGGCATCACCAGCTGGGTCGGCTTCCGCCAGGAGCAGGTCAACTTCGAGGTGGCCGAGCGCGCCGGCGGCGAGAGCTCATTCAACACGCTGCGCCTGCTGCGCTACGCCATTGACGGGCTTTCCTCCTTCTCCATGGTGCCGCTGCGCGTTTGGTCGCTGGCGGGCGTCCTGCTGGCCGGGCTGTCGGGACTGTACGGGCTTTATCTGCTGGGCGAGGCGCTGGTGTTTGGCGTGCGGACGCCCGGCTTCCCCACCATCATGGTCAGCATGCTGTTCGTTTCGGGCGTGCAACTTATCAGTCTCGGCGTCATCGGCGAATATGTCGGGCGCATCTTCACCGAGGTGAAGCGCCGGCCGCTCTACCTCATCGCCGACGAGATCGGTTTCGCGCCGCCCGCTGCGCTTCCGGCGGCCTCGCTGCAGGCTGAGATGCGGCAGGCGCCGGCACTGGTCCCCGAGGGCTTTGCCCCGTGAGCCTCGCCTCGTCCGGCCTTCGCGCAGCCCAGCCCTCGGCCCTGCGCTGGCGCTCCCTTCCGCTGGTGCGCCTCGCCAGCCTCGCCGTTTTTGCGGCGGTGGCGGCCTTCATGGTGCTCACCTTTCGCGACTACGGAATCAGCAATGACGAGCCGGTTCAGCACGCCTACGGCCAGCTCCTGCTGGCCTGGTATGCGAGCGGTTTCACCGACGACCGGGCCTTCCACTACATCAACCTCTATCTCTATGGCGGATTGTTCGACCTGATCGCGGCCGGCCTCGAGCCCTATGTGCCGCTACCGCTCTATGAGTGGCGCCACCTGCTCTCCGCCGGCTTCGGCTTTGTCGGCCTCATCGGCACCTGGCGGTTGGCAAGGCGTCTCGGCGGCGAGGGCGCGGGAGTGGTGGCGGTTCTACTGCTGGCCTTCACCGGCATGTATGGCGGGGCGATGTTCACCCACACCAAGGACGTGCCCTTCGCCGCCGCCATGGTGTGGAGCCTGTATTTCATCACCGCCTTAGCGGGCGAGCTGCCGGCCCTGCCCCGCGGACGCACCGTGCTCGGCCTCGGCCTTTCGGTCGGCTGCGCGCTCGGGCTGCGGGTGGGCGGGGTGTTCGCTGTCCTCTATCTCGTGCTGACGATCGGGGCGGCGATGGTGCTGCTGCGCGATATGCGCCTGCCGCTGCGTCTACTGCCGCGCCTCAGCATCGCCGGCCTCGCCGCGCTCGCTCTCATGGCCGCGACCTGGCCGTGGTCGGTGCTGCCGCCGACCAACCTGTTCAAGGCGATGGGCGCCTTCAGCCATTTCAGCTTCGACCTCAAGACGTTGTTCAACGGTCAGCTGCTGCCGATCGACCAGCTGCCGCCGACCTATATGCCGGAATATCTGCTGATCAAGCTGCCGGAGGTGACGCTGCTTGGCCTGATGGCGGCGCTGGTGCTGGCGGTTTTGGCTTTGGTGAATCGCCTGCGCGCGCCCCATGCGTGGATCGGCCTGTCGCCCCAGCACCTGCTGCTCGCAGTGCCGCTGGCGCTGGCGATCCTGGTGCCGGTCGCCGTCGCGGTGCTGACGGATCCCCCGCTTTACAACGGCATTCGGCATTTCCTCTTCGTGCTGCCGCCGGTGACGGTGCTGGCCTCGCTCGGGCTGGTCGGCGCCTTCCGCATGCTGAGCCAGCGGGTGCGGCTTGCGGGGGCGGGCTTCGCCCTGGCGGCGCTGGGGCTGTTCCTGTTCAACGCCTCGGTGCTGTGGCGCCTGCATCCCTATGAATATGTCGCCTACAACCAGATCGTCGGCGGCACATCAGGCGCGTGGGGTCGCTTCGAGGGCGATTACTGGTCGTCGAGCCTGCGCGAGGCGGCGCTGGCGCTACGCCATGGCGTGGAGCGCGAAGCGCCACCGGCCCATCCCTATAAGGTCTCGGTCTGCGCCGAGGACGTGCAGGCGCTCACCTATCTCGGCTCCCGCTTCGAGGCGGTCGAGGACTGGGAAGACGCCGATTTCATCCTAACCGCCCGCCATGTCGGCTGCGACGCGGCACCGGGCTTGCCTTATGCGACGGTGAACCGGTTGGGCCTCGCCTTCGCCTCGGTGCGGGACCAGCGCCTGCGGCACATGCCGGTGGAGGTGCCGGACCGGGACGATGACGGGCCGGACCTCGACGCCCCGGAGGTCGCGCAGAGCGGGGGCGGATCGCCGCAGGGAACGGGGCCGCAGGTCGCCAAGGCCAGGCCGTGAGACTCCAAGCCAGAGGCCAAGCCATGAGAGGCGCCCCATGAACGAGGCGGCCATGCGGTGGGCGGCACTTGCCGCGCGGGGGCGCCACATTCTGCTCTTCGCCGCCCTTGGCAGCGTCGGCACACTGGCGCAATACGCCGTTCTCATCGCCCTTGTGCAGGGCGGCGTCACCGGGCCGGTGGCGAGTTCCTGCGCCGGCTTCGTGGTCGGGGGGCTGGTGAACTATCAGCTCGGCCGGCGACTGGTGTTCCGCTCGGTGAAGCCGCACCGCGAGGCTCTGGCGAAATTCTTCACTGTCGCCGGCATCGGGCTGGGGCTGAACGCGCTGCTGATGGCGCTACTCACCGGCCCTCTTGCCGCGCCCTATCTGCCGGCGCAGATCCTCGTCACCGGGCTGCTGGTGCTCTGGCACTATGCCGGCAACGCGCTGTGGACGTTTCGCGCGGCGCGGCCGGTGGAGCCCCCCAAGCAGGTGTGAGTCTTTCACAGACGGCTTGACTCTCGGCGCGGATGGAGTCGATTTAGATGGAACAAACCATGAACACATAGAGCGCGCGCCCATGGATTCGATCCGCGATGTGGCGGCGCTGAGGCAGATGCTCGCTGGGCTGGAGGCGGCGCGTCTGCCCGGCGTCGAACAGTCCTTCTGCCTCGGTGCCGCCGAGCCCGAGGTGGGTGGCGTGCGCCTTGCCCGTGGCGCTCTGCATGAGGTGCAGGCGGCGGCGAGCGCCGACATGCCGGCCGCTACCGGCTTCGCGCTGGCGCTGGCACTGCGGGCCGAGCGCCGCGGCACGGCGGGCGAGAGGCGCCCGCTTCTATGGGTACGCCAGGACATGGCGGAGGCCGAGTTCGGCCGGCTCGACGCGCCGGGCCTCGCCGCGCTCGGCCTGGACCCGGCGCGCCTCATCCTGGTGCGGGCGCGCGACGGAGCGGAGGCGCTGCGGGCGGCCGGCGACGCCGTGCGCTGCGTCGGCCTTGGCGCGCTGATCATCGAGATATGGGGCACGCCGAAGGCGCTCGACCTCACCGCGACGCGCCGTCTCGCGTTGCGGGCCGCCGCCTCCGGGGTGACGAGTTTCCTGCTGCATAGCACCCCGCAGCCCGCCGCCACGGCGGTTGCGACGCGCTGGCGGGTGGCGCCCGCCGCCTCGACCCCGCTGGAGAGCGACGCGCCGGGGGGGCCTTCCTTCCGCGCTACCCTGCTGCGGCATCGCGGTGGTGAGGGCGGGCGCCCGGTGGAGGGCGGCGACTGGAAACTGGAGTGGGACCATGCGGCCTGTACCTTCCGCGACCTCGACACGCTATCTCGCACTGTGGTTCCCGTTCCTGCCGGCCGACCGGATCGAGCGGCTACGCCGGAGGCGCGGCGGGGCGCGGTCGTCGCCCTGCGTCGCACCGGCTGAGGGGGGGCGGGCGCGAGACGGGGAGGGCGATCCGCAGGGCGGCAACCAGCAGATCAATGACCCCTTCGCCCCCGCGCCTCGGGTCTTCGTCGAGAAGGTGCAGGGCGCGCTGCGCCTTGCCGCGCTCGACCGTGCCGCGCGCCGGGCCGGCCTTGTCCCCGGCTTGACGCTGGCCGATGCGCGCGCCCGCGTGCCCGGCCTCGCCGTGCTCGACTATGACCCCGCCGCCGATGCCGCCTTTCTGGAGGTGGTGGCGGATGATTGCGATCGCTGGACGCCGCTGGTGGCGCTCGACACACCGGAGGGAGTGCCGGACGGGCTGATGCTCGACATCACCGGCTGCGCGCATCTGTTCGGCGGCGAGGCGGCACTGCGCACGCGCCTTCTCGCCCATCTCCAGCGCCATGGCGTCAGCGCGCGCGCGGTGATTGCCGGCACGCCGGATGCCGCGCGGGCGCTGGCCCGTTCAGGTCAAGGCGGCGTGGTGCCGCCGGGCGGCGAGGCGCAGGCGGTCGCCGGCCTGCCGGTCGCCCGGCTCGGTGTGAGTGCGCAGATCGTCACCGGCCTTTCCCGCGCCGGGCTCAAGACCATCGGCGACCTTGCCGCCCGCCCCGGCACGCCGCTCGCGGCCCGCTTCGGCGCTGAGCTTCTGACGCGACTGGCGCGCACGCTGGGGCGCGAGGATGTGCGTCTGGTGCCACGCCGCCCGCTGCCGGAATGCATCGCCGAGCGGCGCTTTGCCGAGCCCATCGCCCGCACGGCCGATATCGAGGCGACGCTGGCCCTGCTGATCGACGACCTCGCTTTGATGCTGGAGGCACGCGGCGCAGGGGGGCGGGCCTTCGAGGCGTGCTTCTTCCGCACCGATGGGGCGGTGCGGCGGCTGAAGATCGAGACGGCGCGGCCTCTGCGCGATGGTGTGGCGCTGGCCCGGCTCTGGCGTGAGCGGATCGAGGCGCTGGCCGACCCGCTCGACCCCGGCTTCGGCTTCGATCTCGTGCGGCTCGGCGTGCTGCGGGCGGAGAAACTCACCCCGGCGCAGGTGAGCCTCGATGGCCGCGCGGTGGAGGAAGAGGAGGTGGCCGCGCTGATCGACCGGCTTAGCGTGCGGCTGGGCCGCGAGCGGGTGCTGCGTTTCCTGCAGCGCGATACGCACGACCCCGACCGCGCCAGTGCGCTGGTGCCGGCGGGTGGCGCTTCTCTTCCGGCACCCCCGCCGTCGCCCGAGGCGCCGGCGCGCCCGCTGACCCTGTTCGACCCGCCCCAGCCGGTGGAGGCGCTGGCCGAGGTGCCGGACGGCGCCCCCCTGCGCTTCCGCTGGCGGCGCGTGGTGCATGAGGTCGCCCACGCCGAGGGACCCGAGCGGCTCGCCCCGGAATGGTGGCGGCAGCCGGGGGCGGCACCGACGCGCGACTATTATCGGGTGGAGAACCGCGAAGGTCGGCGCTTCTGGCTGTTCCGCGCCGGCCTGTATGAGCGCGAGGCGCAAGCGGGGGCCGGCGCGCCGCGCTGGTTCCTGCACGGGCTTTTTCCATGAGGCTGCAATGACCCCATCCACGCCCGCGCCCTTCTTCGCGGAACTCGTTGCCGCGTCGAATTTCTCCTTCCTGCGCGGTGCCTCGGCAGCGGAAACGCTGGTGCTGCAATCGCTGCTGCTCGGCCATGCCGGCCTCGGCATAGCCGACCGCAACAGCGTGGCCGGCGTGGTGCGGGCCTATGCGGCGCTGAGGGACATCAAGAAACGTTTTGCCGGGTTCTGGAAAATACCGAAAGAGGAGAGGAAACAGTCCCGCGAGGGAGAGGAAGACGAGGCCAGCCGTCTCCTTCGCCTATGGGCGGAGGCGGCGGCCGATGCCGGCCTTGGCCCGGAACTGCCGCCCTTCACCCTGGCGGTGGGCGCGCGGTTTGTCTTTGCTGACGGCACGCCGGATATCGTCGCCCATGCGCAGGACCGTGACGGTTGGGGTCGGCTCTGCCGCCTGCTTACGACAGGCAATCTGCGCGGCGGCAAGGGGGCGTGCATCCTCAGGCTCGGTGACCTGCTCGCCGATGCGCGCGGCCTCTCCCTCATCCTCATGCCGCCGAGACATTTGCCGGCAAAGGATTTGTCTGGCGTCACCCAGGCGTTAGGGGCGCTCGACGAGGCGGCGCCCGGCTCGGTCTGGCTCGGTGCCACCATGGCGCGCCGAGGGAACGACCGCCGCCGGCTGGCGGCGCTTAAGACGCTGGCCGCGCAAGCCGGCGTACCCATTCTCGCCACCAACGATGTGCTGTTTCACCATCCTGAGGAGCGCGATTTGCAAGATGTGCTCACCTGCATCCGTGAAGGTGTCACCATTGACGCCGCCGGGCGGCTTCTGGAGGCCAATGCTGAGCGGCACCTCAAAGCCCCGGCGGAGATGGCGCGCCTGTTCCGCGACGCCCCCGAAGCGGTGGAGGAAACGCGCAACTTCCTTGCCCGCCTCGATTTCTCGCTGGGCCAGCTGAAATATGAATATCCGGAGGAGCCGGTGCCGCCCGGTCATACGCCGCAGAGCCGGCTGGAGGAACTGACCTGGCAGCGGGTCGTCGTCCGCTATCCGGAGGGCGCCTCGGAGAAGGTCGTGAACCAACTGAGGGAGGAACTCGGCCTCATAGGCGAGCTCAACTATGCCTCTTACTTCCTCACCATCCGCGACATTGTCGAATTCGCCGAGAAGAAGCGCATTCTGTGCCAGGGGCGCGGCTCGGCAGCCAATTCCGCCGTCTGCTACGTTCTCGGCATCACGGCCGTGGACCCGGCGAGCAGTAGTCTGCTGTTCTCCCGCTTCCTCTCCAAGGATCGAGGCGAGCCGCCTGACATCGACGTTGATTTTGAGCATGAACGGCGCGAGGAGGTGATTCAGTACATCTATGACCGCTATGGCCGCCACCGCGCCGGCATTGTCGCCACGGTCATTTCCTATCGTCCGAGGAGTGCCATCCGCGATGTCGGTAAGGCGCTCGGCCTCACCGAGGACATCACCGCCCGCCTTGCCGGCACGGTGTGGGGCAGCTGGGGTAAGGAGATTGACCAACGCCAGGCGCGTGAGGCCGGGCTCGACCCGTCGAATCCGCTGGTGGAGCGGGCGATCGGCCTTGCCACGCGCCTGCTCGGCTTTCCCCGCCACCTCTCCCAGCATGTCGGGGGCTTCGTGCTGACCCAGAACCGGCTCGACGAGACGGTGCCCATCGGCAATGCGGCGATGAAGGACCGCACCTTCATCGAGTGGGACAAGGACGACATCGACACGCTCGGCCTGCTGAAGGTCGATGTGCTGGCGCTCGGCATGCTCACGTGCATCCGCAAGTCGCTCGACCTGCTGCGTGCACATGAGGAAACCGACTGGGGCCTTGCCGAGGTGCCGCGTGAGCAGTCGGATGTCTACGACATGCTGTGCAGGGGCGATTCCATCGGTGTGTTCCAGGTGGAGAGCCGGGCGCAGATCAACATGCTGCCTCGGCTGAAGCCACGGGAACTCTACGATCTTGTCATCCAGGTCGCCATTGTCCGGCCCGGGCCGATCCAGGGCGACATGGTGCATCCCTATCTGCGCCGGCGGGACGGGCTGGAGAAAGAGGATTATCCCTCGCCGGCCCCGCCGCACCGGCCCGACGAACTGCGCGAGGTACTCTCGCGCACGCTCGGCGTGCCGCTGTTCCAGGAACAGGCGATGAAGCTCGCCATGGTCGCGGCCGAGTTCACGTCGGAGGAGGCCAACCATCTGCGGCGCGCCATGGCGACGTTCCGCCATAACGGCACTATCGGCACCTTCCAGAAGCTGCTGGTCGAGCGCATGAGCGCGCGCGGCTACGATCCCGCTTTCGCCGCGCGCTGCTTCGAGCAGATCAAGGGCTTCGGCGAATATGGCTTCCCGGAAAGCCACGCCGCCTCCTTCGCCAAGCTGGTCTATATCTCCGCCTTCCTGAAATGCCGCTATCCCGCAATCTTCGCGGCGGCACTGCTGAACGCCCAGCCCATGGGCTTCTACGCACCGGCGCAGATCGTGCGCGACGCCCGCGAGCACGGGGTCGAAATCCGCGGGCCGGATGTGAATTACAGCTTCCACGACAACACGCTGGAGCGTGACGCGCCGGGCGTGCCGCTGGCCTTGCGGCTCGGCTTGCGCCAGCTTGATGGCTTCAAGGACGAGTGGAGCACGCAGCTGGTGGCGGCGCGGGGGCGAGGCTTCCTGCACGACGTCGAGACGCTCGCCCATCGCTCACGCCTACCGGCGGCGGCGCTCGCCAAGCTGGCGGATGCCGATGCCTGCCGCTCCATGGGGCTCGACCGGCGCGAGGCCGCCTGGGCCATGCACCGGCTGCCGGACGATGCGCCGCTGCCGCTGTTCGCGGTGGTCGAGGCGCGCGAGCTCGGCACCGATGAGGACGCGCATCTGCCGCTCATGCCGCTGCCCGAGCAGATCGCCGTCGATTACCAGACCACGCGCCTGTCGCTGAAGGGCCACCCCATGGGCATGCTGCGGGAGGTGTTTGCCGCGGAGGGCGTGGCCTCCAGCACCGAGGTGGCAGCCGCGCGTGATGGAACCCTGGTGCGCGCGGCGGGCGTGGTGCTGGTGCGCCAGCGGCCGGGCAAGGGCAACGCCATCTTCATGACGCTGGAAGACGAGACCGGCATCGTCAACGTGCTGCTCTGGGCCCGTCAGTTCGAGCGCTACCGGGCGGAGGTGATGGGCGCGCGGCTCGTTGTGGTCGAGGGGCGGGTGCAGAAGAGCAAGGAAGGGGTGGTGCATGTGATGGGCGAGCGGGTGTTCGACCGCACCGGCGAGCTCGCCCGCCTGTTCGAGGACCCGCGCCATATGCCATCGCCACAGACCGATCCCGGACTGGACGAACGGGTGCGTGGCGGAGGCGAGAAGGGGGCGCCTTCGCGGGAAGGACACCTCCTCGCTGGCCGCCGTTCCGGTCAGGGCCATCCCCGCCAGGTGCGGGTGCTACCGAAGTCGCGCGACTTCCATTGAACGGCCGGGAAGGGAGCGCATGACCTGTCATGTCGGGTGCGATCAATGCTAGACGGGTGCAACACGCACGAAGGAGACACCCATGGCGCAGCGCTTCGACGATTGGGAGAAGGACGACAAGGGGCATCTGAAGGTGTGGCCGATGCTGGCCTTCACCACCGCGCTGTTCGGCACCGACAAGGTGGGCCTGCGCCTGGAGATCGGCACACAGGCGCCCAAGCCCGGCGAGCCGGTGCCCGCGCTGCAGCTGGTGCTCGACCCCGCCCAGGTGCGCCAGCTCGCCGAGGCGCTGGCCGAGGCTGAGGCACGTCTGCTCGACGCCCGCTTCACCACCCTTGCCAACTCCCCTCCCGGCAGCGCCTGAGGGGACATCCTTCGGTACGCGGCGCTCACGCCTCGAGATGCCGGCGTTCTGGTTCGGCCCCGCGCCGCCACCGCACGTAAAGCCCCGTCATGCTGAGGTGCCGGCCAAAGGCCGGCCTCGAAGCACGCAGCGGCCGGCAACCCTTTCTCCGGCCTCTCACGAGGCCAAGCCCGGCGTGGTTCTGCCCACTGTCGGGGATGACGTGGGTTCTGCGAAACGTCCCGCTACGCCGCCAGGAATTGCGCGTCGGCCTGGTCAAGGCGTCGGCGGATCTGGGTGACGATGAGCTGTTCGTCCGGCAGGCAATTGTCATAGGTCAGCCGCTCGCCGGCCTTGACCGGCTTCAGCACCCGGGCGCGCTCGGCAAGCCCCAGCGGCAAAGCGAAGCTGTCGCGGGCATCGCGCCAACTCATCGTGTAGCCGCGATAATCATATTCGCCAATCCGGCCGAGCAGAGCGCCAGGCTGAAGGTCGCGCTTGGCCACCGCCGTGCATTCGGCGACAGGATGATCCAGCACCTCCATGTCGCGGGTGCCGTGCATCACCGCCCGAACGGCCGAGAGCGGCACTTCGAGGCTGGTGAGGTGGAACGGGCGGATCAGCGCGAAGCAGGGGCCGGGGCCGACCTTGAGGTCGGCCATGCGCTCGCTCACCCGGTCATGGCGGGGCTTGACGATGCAGAACACGCCGGGCGCCACGCCCTTGCCGAGGGTGAAGTCCACCACGCCGGAGCGCGAGAGGATGCCGCCATCCTCCTTAGTGCAGAGCACCTGCGCCAGCACGTCGCGGTCGGCGTGAGGCCCGTGCATGCCTGGCACATCGGGCACCAAGCCGGTGGCGTTGGCCAGTGCCGTCATCTCCACCATGGTCTTGGAGCCGTCGACGAACTCGACCAGCATGCGCGGATTCATCTTGCGCGCCTTGGCCTCCGCCTCGAACTCATCGGGGATGGCGTCCGGCTTGAAGGCGTTGTTCTTGGCCTTGCCGGCGCAAACGATCTCGAAACCCAGCGCCTGGGCGAAGCCGATCAGCTCGATGGTGGCGGCCGGCTCATCGCCCGCCGCCCCAGTGAGAACGACACCTGCGGCCCGCGCTTCCTGCTTGAGATAGCGGCCGATGGTGATGTCGGCCTCCACGCTTAGCAGCACCACATGCTTGCCGTTGCGGATCGCTTCCAACGACACCAGCGTACCGATATTGGGGCTGCCGGTGGCGTCGATCACCACGTCGATATGGCCGGAGGCGCACATGGCGCGGTAGTCGTCGGTGATGACGAAATGGCCGGCCTCAATGGCGCGGTCGATGGCGGGCGTGTTCGAGGCGCTGACGATGTCCTCGCGCCGGTGGCCGGCCATCAGCGCGGCGTCGATGGCGGCCTGGGCGTTCAACTCCGTCACCGCGCCGATGCGGACGCCCGGCATGAGGGCCGCCTGCACGATGAGGTCTGTGCCCATCTGGCCGGCGCCAGCGAGGCCGATCGTTACCGGCCCGTGCTTGGCGGTCCACTGTTCCAGTTCGGCGGCGATACCCGTCCGCGCGATCCCGCTTGCACCGAGCATAGTTGCACCGAGCATACGCCCAACCCTTCCCTGAGGCGCGCCTACGCCTTTCGGCGCATGCGTCATTGTTCTTCGGTACTCGACATTTGTTCCGAGGCAAAGAGCGCGCACGCCTGCATCCCGCGCTTCCGCGTTCAGTAAGTGGCGCCGGCCTCTTCCAGTACCGCGGCGGCGGTGATCTCATCGGTAATGAAGACGGTGGGGCGCAGCATGCGCAGTGCGGCAAGCGCGGCCCTGGCCTTGCCCGGCCCGCCGGAGGTGAGAATGCGCTCGGGGGTGGCCTGCAGCGTCTCGATCGGGATCGACATGACGCGGGAGTTGATCGGATGGTCGACCGGGCGGCCCTCAATGTCGATGAAGTTGTAGACGACGTCGCCCACTGCGCCAGCGGCGATCAGCGAGGCCCAGTCGGCATCGGAGAAGAAGCCGAAGCGCAGCGAGGTGCTTTCCGATTCCATCTCGCCGACGCTCAGCACCACCGCGTCCATCTCGCGGGCGAGGGCGTAAACCGTGCCAAGGCCGCAGCGCTCGATCAGCGCCTGCTTTGTCTCGACGCTGTCGACGATGGCGGGGGCGGCGATCAGATGACAATCAGCCTGGAATAGCCTGGAAAGCTGCCAGGCGAATTCGGAGGGGTTGTACTGCTTGGCCTTGGTGATGCCGCCTAGCAGCGAGATGACGGAGAGGTTCGTCACCGTCTTCTCGTCGATGAAGCCGAGCGCCCGCATCAGCGTGCGACCCCAGCCGAAGCCGATCTTCATGTCGGAGCGGATGAGGTCGGAGATGAACAGCCCGGTGGCCGCGCCGATTGCGCTGGTGGCGTCGGCGAACGGGCCGGAGACCGGAGCGACCACCGCCTCGCGCAGCCCGAACGTCTTCTGCAGCCCCATTTCCAGTCGCGGCAGTTCGGCGATCTCGCGCGAGAGCGAGATTTTCACCTCGTTGAGCTGGCGGGCATCGGCGAGCAGGCGGACCACGGTGACGCGGCCGATGTCCAGCGCCTCGGCGATGGCGCTCTGAGTCATGCCCTCGACATAGTACATCCAGGCTGCGCGAAGCCGCAGCCGCGCCGAGCGTCGGCCGGTCGGGCTCAGATCGGCGATCGAGGGCGCCTCGCTCAGGCCGCCCGGCCTGGTCGTCGCAACTCCACCCGACATAAGCACCTCATCGCCCGCATGACGTCTGCGCCTGCTATAGAGGACCCCGGCGCCATCTTCAAACCGGCCGGCCCAGCCGACCCGTTAAATGGGCCGGCGTTACGCAAAAACCCGCTTGTCGGCGGTGCCGGCCGGGCGCACGGTGCTGGCTAAAGGCACGCATGGTTTCAATATGTCCAGCACCGACGACACGCTCAAGCTCAAGGATTTTCTCTGCTTCGCGGTCTATTCGGCCAACCACGCCTTCAACCGCGTCTACAAGCCGATGCTGGACCGGCTGGGGCTGACCTATCCGCAATATATCGCCATGGTGACGTTGTGGTCCGAGGAAGGCTTGACCGTCGGCCAGATCGGCGATCGGGTGCTTCTGGAGACCAACACGCTGACCCCCCTGCTCAAGCGGCTGGAAGTCGCCGGGCTGGTGCGCCGGGTGCGCGACGCGGCCGATGAGCGGCAGGTGCGGGTTTATCTCACCGACAAGGGCCGGGCGCTGCGCTGCGAGGCGCAGCGGGTTCCCACCGAGATGGGCGTGTGCCTCGACCATGATTCGCAGGAGCTGCGCGAACTGACCGACGATCTCAGCCGGCTGCGCGACCGGCTTCTGGCGCGCCTCAAGCCGTAGCCTCGGGGCTTGGTCCAGGCTTTTCCTCCGTCCCCTTTTCCGCCACACCCTTGTCCGATCCGCTCTCATCGGGAAGCTCGATCTGCCCCTCGATGAAGCGCCGGTGCCGGGCGATCTCGCCGGCGAGAAAGTCGAGAAAGGCCCGCACGCGCGGCGAATGGCGCAGGTCCGGATGGGTGAGCAGCCACAAATCGGCGGCATAATCATTATTGGGCGGCCCGAGCCGCACCAGCGAGGGGCGCGCATCGCCAATCAGGCACGGCAGGTGGCCGATGCCGATGCCCGCCTCCACGGCCTCGGCGATGCCGAGCACGCTGTTGATCTTGTACGCGACCTTGTCGGCGGCGACGTTTTCCTGAACAAATTTGACTGTCTTCAGGGAGCCGAGGCTGTCGCCCAGCGACACCCAGTTGCGGGCCTCCAATTGCTGCGGCGTCACGGCGCGCGGCTCCGGGAAATCCACGGCGCGCCCATACAGCGCCCAGGCGATGCGGGCGACGCGCCGGCCGACCAGGTTCTCAGGGGGATTGTCGGTGGCGCGGATGGCGACATCGGCGTCGCGCTTGGACAGGTTCAGCGGCTGGTTGCTGAGAACGATGTCGAGCCGCACTTCCGGGTAGCGCTCGCGGAAGGTAGCGAGCATCGGCATAAGCAGGTGAATGAGCAGCGAATCCGGGGTCGTCACCCGCAGCTCACCCGAGGGAGCCGGCTCCCGTCCGGCCAGCTTGCGGCCGACGGCGGTGATCTCCTCGTCCAGCCGGTTCGCCAGCGCGACCATCTCCTCGCCGGCGGGAGTGAGGGCGTAGCCGGTGCGGTGGCGCTCGAACAGCAGCGTGCCGAGCTGGTCCTCGATCTGCTTGAGCCGGCGGAACACGGTGGAATGGTTGACATTCATCGCCATGGCGGCCGCCGGCAGGCCGCGCGCATCGGCCACCGCCTTGATCAGCCGGAAATCGTCCCAGCCAAGGTTTTTGAACGGCTCGGCCATGCGGGTCCTCGCTGATGCGTCGGCTTAAATCGCTGTGATGACGCGGGAATTGTTCCTGTCATCCAGCCTGACGGCGGAGCTGACGATAGCAGCACAGATGAGATTGCGTCAACGCAATTGATAAGGTCTGGCATTGCGTCGTTGCCGGGTTATCTCTTGTCGCAACAGGAGCGCAGGTGGCGCTCACACGAGGGCAAGATCATGAACCGCAATGGCATCCATCATGTGACGGCGATCGCCGGCAATGCGCGCCGCAATGTCGACTTCTACACTCGGACGCTCGGTCTCCGGCTGGTGAAGAAGACCGTCAATTTCGACGATCCCGGCACCTATCACTTCTATTATGGCGACGAGGTGGGTTCGCCCGGCACCATCCTCACCTTCTTCCCCTGGGACCACGTCGCCCCCGGTAGGCTCGGCATCGGCGAGACTCAGGAAACCGCGTTCCGCGTTCCGGCGGGCTCCATCGGCTACTGGACGCAGCGTTTCGTCGAAATGGGCGTGGCGCACAGCGCACCGGTGAAGCGCTTCGGCGAGACTGTGCTGGCCTTCAAGGACCCGCACGGCATGCGCCTCGCGCTGGTCGGTGTGGCCGGAACGGAGAACGAGCCCGCCTGGCTCGGCACTGACGTTCCCGCCGAGAACGCCATTCGCGGCTTTCACAGCGTGAACCTGCTGCTCGCCCAGGCGGCGCCCACCGGGGCGATCCTCACCGACGTGTTCGGCTTTGCCGAAATCGGCCGCGAGGGTTCGCTGGTGCGCTTCAAGGCCGAGGGAACTGAGATCGGCGCGATCGTCGACATCCATGAGGCCGGCGGCTTCCTGCCGGCCCGCATGGGCGGCGGCTCGGTGCACCACATCGCCTTCCGCGCGGCGGACGACGCGGCCGAGTTCGCCATGGTGAAGAAGCTGAACGAGAACCACGGCATCGCCACCACGGAGCAGAAGGACCGCAACTATTTCCGGTCCATCTACTTCCGCGAGCCCGGCCACGTCCTGTTTGAGATCGCCACCGACATCCCCGGCTTCGCGGCCGACGAGCCGGCGGCGAGCCTCGGCGAGGCGCTGAAGCTGCCGGACTTCCTGGAGAGCCGCCGCAGCCAGATCGAGGCCGTGCTGCCAGAAATCGCATGAACAATTGCGCCGCCCGTGACAGGGCGGCGCCCTTCCCTTACCGACGAGGAGGCAGTCATGACCGACGCCGCGCTTTCCTTCGTGCATCGCTATGAGCCCGCCCGCGAGGCGGGTGTCGCCCCGCTTCTGCTGCTGCACGGCACTGGCGGCGACGAGAACGACCTTGTCTCACTCGGAGGCATGATCGCGCCGGACGCGGCTCTGCTGTCCCCGCGCGGAAAAGTGTTGGAGAGCGGCATGCCGCGTTTCTTCCGCCGGCTGCGCGAAGGCGTGTTCGATGAGGATGACGTGCGCGCCCGCGCCGTAGAACTCGCCGACTTCATCGCCGAGGCGCGCGTGGCCTATCGCCTCGCCGCGCCGATTGCGGTCGGCTTTTCCAACGGCGCCAATATCGCCGCCGCGCTGCTGCTGACGCAGCCTGACGTGTTGGCCGGTGCCGTGCTGATGCGCGCCATGGTGCCGCTGGCTGTGCCGCCGCCGGCCGACCTCGCTGGGCGGCCCGTGCTGCTGCTGTCCGGCGCGATGGACCCCATCGTGCCCGAAGAGAACGCCGCCCGCCTCGCCAGCCAACTGCGCGCTGCCGGGGCTGAGTTGGACCACCGCACCCTGCCGACCGGGCACGGGCTCTCTCAGGCCGACCTGACGCTGGCCCGCGACTTTCTGCGCGCGCCGGTGCGGACATCCGCCTGACCTTCCGCCACCCACTGGCGGAACCGGATGCCTCCCGGCGCATTGCTGCCACGGCACGGGTGTTTCACACTCGCGTCGTGGCGCTGCCATCCGGGGAGTTGAAGATGCGTTGGGAGGGTTTCCGTCGGAGCGGCAATGTCGAGGACCGGCGCGGCGGAGGTTCTGGCGGCGGCGGGATGGGGCGCGGTGGCCTTGGCATTGGCGGGCTGATCATTGTCGGCCTCATCGCCTGGGCCACCGGCATCAACCCGGCGGTGCTGATCGGCGGCGCAGAAATTCTGCTCGGTGATGGCAGTGGCACCAGCCAGCAGACATCACCGCAGCGCCAGAGCGCTCCGGCGCGCACGCTCAGCGCCGAGGACCAGAAGCTCGGCGATTTCGCCGCCGTGGTGCTCGCCCAGACCGAGGATGTGTGGACGCTGCTGTTCAAGGGGCAGGGATCGGCCTATCGCCAACCGGGTCTGGTGCTGTTTTCCGGCGCCACCCGCTCGGCCTGCGGCTCGGCCGATTCCGCTACCGGCCCGTTCTATTGCCCTCGCGACCAGAAGATCTATCTCGACACTGCTTTTTTCACCGAACTGAACAAGCGCTTCAAAGCGCCGGGCGATTTTGCCGCCGCCTATGTCATCGCCCATGAGGTCGGCCATCATGTGGAGAACCAGATCGGCCTGCTCGAACAGGTGCAGGCGCGCCAGCGCCAGGCCTCGCGCACGGAAGCCAATGCACTCTCGGTGCGGGTCGAACTGATGGCCGACTGCCTCGCTGGCGTGTGGGCACACCATGCCGATGCCCAGTGGCGCATCCTTGAGGATGGCGATATCGAAGAGGCGATGAACGCGGCCGCGGCCATCGGCGACGACCGCCTGCAGAAGCGGCAGCAGGGCTATGTGGTGCCTGACAGCTTCACTCACGGCACCTCCGCCCAGCGGGTGAAGTGGTTCAGGAACGGGCTCGATAAAGGCTCGCTGGCGCAGTGCAACACCTTCAAGGGGGCCATCTGAGGGCCGCCAACCGAGAGGCCGACATGAGTTCCGGTATCGCCTTCGTTCCGCTTTCCATCGCGGTATTGACCATTTCCGACACCCGTACGCCCGAGGATGACCGCTCCGGCAACACGCTGGTCGAGCGCATCAGTCAAGCCGGCCACCATCTCGCCGCCCGTGCCATCGTGCCGGATGATGTCGAGGCGATTCGAGCGCAGGTGTCCGGCTGGATCGCCGATCCGCAGGTGGATGTCGTCGTCACCACCGGTGGCACCGGCTTCACCGGCCGCGACGTGACCCCCGAGGCGGTGGAGCCGCTGTTCGAGAAGCGCATGGAGGGCTTCTCGACCGTGTTCCACATGGTGTCCTTCGGCAAGATCGGCACTTCGACCCTGCAGAGCCGCGCCACCGCCGGGGTCGCCAATTCCACCTATGTATTCTGTCTTCCCGGCTCGCCCGGCGCCTGCCGCGACGGATGGGACGAAATCCTCGTCCACCAACTCGATATCCGCCACAAGCCCTGCAATTTCGTCGAGATTCTGCCCCGGCTCGACGAACACCTCAAGCGCGGCAAGCTGCGTGCGCCCGTCTGATTTCGGGGCCGGCGGCACGCCGTCTGAAGCTCAGCCTTCCTCCGGCAGCAGGATCTGCGAGCGCAGCAGCACCAGCCGCTTTCGCCCGACCCGCGCCAGCAGGCGCCGATTGGCGTTCGGCCCAGGGGTGTGGCCGCCTAGCGCCTCATAGAGGCGACGGTGCAGAAGCAACCCCTGTTCGGGGCGCGGCCTGCCGGTGATGGCATGGCGTAGCATCGCTGCCGCCTCCTTCACCCGAGGCGAAACACCGAAACCGTCCAGCGCGAGCCGGAAGGTGGCGGCCCGCCGCTCATTGGTCCCGGTTCGTTCGACCTGGTCGGTGAAGTTGCGCACCTCACGCGCCCAGCCTTCCTGCAAGAGCCCTGTCGGTTCCAGAAACAGCAGCCAGGAGGCCCGTGCCGCCGCAGCACCTTGGCGCAGCCGCGCGCCGGGATCGGCCGGGCCGGCGAGATATTCGCATCCCGCCGCGTCCGCGATCTCGGCGACATCGCCGGACATGGCTGAATCAACCAGCAGCACCTCGCGGACCAGCCCGGCGGCGGCGCCCGGCACCAGCGAGGCGAGGGTTGGAATCAGCCGCTTGGCGCCCGCGCCTGTGGGAATGACGACCGAGATCACGCCGTGGCCACCCTTGATGATCTGGGTCTGAAAAGGCCGGGGAGGCGCCCCGGGCCTGACGGAGAGAGGGTTTCCTGCCTATCGCACCGTTCTGCGCCCGTACAGCCCGGCTGTCGCAATTCGGTCAATGTTCTTGATATGTTCTCAGTGCTGCGTTAGAGAAGAACTCCGCCCGAGAGAATCCGCCATGCAACGCACAGTTCCCGATCGGCCCTCCGGCGCGCCCGCGCGCCCTGCCGCTCCCCGGCATTTGGGACGGCTGGCGCAGCAGCGCCGCGACGCCCGCGCGCTGGAGCGGGCGGAGGCGGCCCGCGACCTGACCGGCCTGTCGGACATTGATGCGGTGCCGCCTCCGCCCATGCCCGACTGGATGGTGGAGGAGAATCGCCGGCGCGGACGCGGGGCTCTCTCCAATCCGGCCGGACGCTTCGAGCCGCACAGCCGCGAGCGCTTCGATGATGGCTGGCAGGGGTTGGATGATCTGCCGCCCTTCCGCGCCAGCGTGACGGTGGAAAAGCCACGCACCATCATCAATCGCAACGAATCGCCCGATGTCGGGTTCGATCGCTCGATCAACCCCTATCGGGGCTGTGAGCATGGCTGTGTCTATTGTTTCGCGCGGCCGACCCACGCCTATCAGGGCCTCTCAGCTGGGCTGGACTTTGAGACCAAGCTGTTCGCCAAGCCGGACGCGCCAGAGCTTCTGGCCAAGGAACTCGCCAAGGCCGGCTATGAGCCGCGCACCATTGCTCTCGGCATCAACACCGACGGCTACCAGCCGATCGAGCGGGAGTGGCGCCTGACCCGGCGCATCCTCGAAGTGCTGCGCGATTTCGGCCATCCGGTCGGCATCGTTACCAAGTCAGCGCTGGTGGTGCGCGACCTCGATATTCTCGCACCTATGGCGGAGAAGGGGCTGGTGAAGGTGGCGCTGTCGATCACCACTCTCGACGCCAAGCTGGCGCGGATTATGGAGCCGCGCGCGGCGACCCCGTCGCGGCGGCTGGACACGCTGCGCCGCCTGTCCGAGGCCGGCGTGCCGACCGCCGTGCTTGTGGCGCCAGTCATTCCTGTCGTCACCGATGCGGAACTGGAGCGCATCCTCGACGCGGCGGTGGCGGCTGGCGCTTCGGAAGCCGGCTATGTCATGCTGCGGGTGCCGCTGGAGATCCGCGACCTGTTCCGCGAATGGCTGCTCACCCATTTTCCCGACCGCTACCGCCATGTGCTGTCGCTGCTCAAGGAACTGCATGGCGGGCGCGAGTACGATTCCACTTTCGGCCAGCGCATGACCGGTACCGGTCCCTATGCCTGGACGCTGGCGCGGCGTTTCGAGATTGCCAGCGAGCGGCTCGGGCTCAACCGGCGGCATATCCGCCTGACCACCCGCCATTTCACCCGCCCGCCGCAGAAGGGCGAGCAATTGTCGTTGTTCGGAGAAGGCGCATGAGCGGGCAGGGCGGCACGGAACGGGACGAGAGGGAAGGCAGCACTGCGGCGAGCGCTCCGACGCCCGGGTCAAAGGCGTCGCCGCGCGCAATGCCTCCGCTGCGGCTCTCGCTAGTGACGCTAGGCGTTGCCGATCTGAAGCGGGCGATCGCCTTCTATGAGGCACTGGGGCTGGAGCGGCGGGTGACGGAGGCCACGGGCGCTGCCTTCTTCGATGCCGGCGGCGTGGTTCTCTCACTCTATCCGCGCCTTGAGCTTGCCGCCGATGCCGGCGTGCTGGCCGGACGCCCGGGGGCGTTCGGCGGTATCGCGCTGGCCTGCAACCGGGCGAGTCGGTCGGAGGTCGATACCACGCTGATCCGCGCCGTGGCAGCCGGCGGGCGGGCGCTGCGCCCGGCGCAGCCGACTTTCTGGGGCGGCTATTCCGGCTATTTCGCCGATCCCGATGGCCATCCCTGGGAGGTCGCCCACAATCCCGGCTTTCCCTTTGACGCCGCCGGCCGCATCGTGCTGCCGGAGTGAGGGGCAGAACGCCGGCAGCAGGGCGCACATCCAATGTAGGGTTCCCGGCACGCGGGAACCCTCGGAAAAAGGATGGTCGTCAGTTGGCGCCGAGCAGGGGTGCCAGTTCCTTATCCAACTGCTCCGGGCTTAGCGCGCCCGACACCTTCTTGCCGTTGATGAAGAAAGTGGGGGTGGAATCGATGCCGAATTCGGTGGCGCCGCGCTTGGCGACCTCGTCGATCTGGCCAGCCAGAGCGGTGTCGTTAAGGCAGGCGTTGAACTGGGCCTCGGTCATGCCGCTCTGCTTGGCGATAGCGAGCAACGCCTGCGCCGGATTGTTCGAGAAAGCCCAGTTCTTCTGGGTCTCGAACAGCGTGTCGGTCATTGGGTAATATTTGCCCTCGCCGCCGCAGCGCGCCAGCATGAAGGCCGCCTTGGCGACGATGTCGAGCGGAAACTCACGCAGGATGAAGCGCACCTTGCCGGTGTCGATGTATTTCTCTTTCATCACCGGATAGGTGGTCTCGTGGAAATGCGCGCAGTGGCCGCAGGTCAGCGAGGCATATTCCACGATGGTGACAGGGGCATCCGCCTTGCCGAGCACCTGGTCGGGCAGGGCGCCGGGCGCCATCAGCTTCTCGGGGTCGACTGTCTGCGCCTCGGCGCGGCCGATCAGGCTGCCGCCCAGCGTCTTGAAGGCGGCAAGGGTGAGGGCAAGGGCGCCAACACCTTCGAGGAAGCGACGGCGGTCGATCATTGTTGGTCTCCCGAAGCAGCCGGGCGTTCCCGCCGGCCTTGAATGCCTGTGTCTTGTGTCCGCGTCTTGCGTCTTGCTCTAGCGCCTACATCTCGCGCGGCGTCCTGGCAACGGGGCGCCGCCGCCCCGGGCCTCACCGCTGCGTGAAACCCGGCTCATTCCCTCGGGTGCCGTCGGCGCTCCAGCCGTTGACCTTGCCGCGCGTCTCGCGCGCCACCAGCGCGCCGAGCCGCGCCAAGGCGGTGGCCAGCCCGTCATCTTCGAACGTGCCGGTGATGGTGGCTATACGCTGCTGGGCAGCGCCGCATTCCGCAGCGTCCGGCTCCGTGAAGCGAAAGCGCGGGCGCGGGCGCGGCACCGGCCCCTGCTTCAGCGCCAACCGGCCGATGCAGCGCCAGCCGAAATAGCGGTTCACCCGGTCGATGACGATCGGCGCATCGTGCTGCAATTCTATGGCGAAGCCGCCTTCGACCCGCACATGCAGCACGCCGGGCTCGCCGCTGTCCGGTCGTGAGGGCCAGGCGAGCTTGATCGGGATTGCGCGGGCGGCCAGCGCCTCGCCGACAATGTCGGCCCAGCGGGTGACGATCTCCACGGAGGCGAGGCCGCGCTTGCGGCAGCTCTCGGCGATGGTCGCGTCGATCAGGTCGGCGAGCGGGCGGGGGCGGGAACGGGGGGCCATCATAATCTCGTCTTGCCCGGCGCTGCCGATACGGCCACGGTGCGGGCGTTGTGCCCGAGGATCGCATGCCTGCCGCCGCCAATCCAGCCGTCGACAAAGCCGTGCCTGCTTCGCCCGATCCGGGCGCGCTGCTCGCCTGGTATGATCGCCACCAGAGACGCCTGCCCTGGCGCGCGCCGCAGGGCATGCGCCAGGACCCCTACCGGGTGTTCCTATCGGAAATCATGCTGCAGCAGACCACGGTGGTCACGGTCGCACCCTATTACGAGACCTTTCTGCGGCGCTGGCCGGAAGTGGCGGCGCTGGCCGCCGCGCCACTCGAGGAGGTGCTCTCTGCCTGGGCGGGGCTTGGCTATTACGCCCGCGCCCGCAATCTGCACGCCTGCGCCAAGGCGGTGAGCGAGTGCCATGGCGGGCAGTTTCCCGCCGATGAGGTGGCGCTCCTCGCCTTGCCCGGCATCGGCCCCTATACGGCCGCCGCCATCGCCGCCATCGCCTTCGAGCGCCGCGCCGCGCCGGTGGATGGCAATTGGGAGCGGGTGGTGGCGCGGCTGTTCGCGGTGGCTGATCCGCTCCCTAAAGCGCGTGGCAAGCTTCGCGCGCTGGCGCTCACCCTGCTGCCGCAGGCCCGCTATGGCGATTTCGCCCAGGCGATGATGGACCTTGGCGCCACCATCTGCACGCCGCGCAAGCCCGCCTGCTCCCTGTGCCCGTGGCAGAACACCTGTGCCGCCCGCGCCGAGGGTGCGCCGGAGCGCTATCCTGTCAAGGCGGCGAAGGCAGCGCGTCCGACCCGCCAAGGCGTCGCCTTCCTCGCGGTGCGGGTGGATGGCGCCGTGCTGGTGCGCTCGCGTCCGCCCAAGGGGCTGCTCGGGGGGATGAGCGAGGTTCCCTCCACCCCGTGGGAAGCCGGCGGCAGCGCCCATCCGGCCGCACATGCCCCACTGGTCACAACCTGGACGGCGCTCAATGCCACCGTTACCCATGTATTCAGTCATTTCGCGCTGGAATTGCAGCTGTGGCGAGCCGATGCGCCAGCCGATACGCTGGCCCCAGCCGGGCACCGTTGGGTACTTCCGGGAGGTTTCGACGCCGAGGCGTTTCCGAGCGTCATGCGCAAGGTGCTGGCCCACGCCCAGCCGTTTTTCGCCGGTCCTGAATGAACCTTCCGCTGCCTCGCTCGTTATTCCTGCAAGCCGCAACCGAGCGGATCAGAACAGGAGATGACGACCATGGGTAGCACGATGGACAAGGCCAAGGGCATGGGCAACGAGGCCATGGGCAATGTGAAGCAGGGTGTTGGCAAGGCCACGGGCTCCGACAAGATGCAGGTCGAGGGCAAGGCCCAGGAGCTGAAGGGCGAGGCCCAGCAGGCCAAGGGTGAGATCAAGGATTCGGTCAAGAAGGCCGGCAACCTCTGATCAGTCCCCATCGATGATGACGAGGCCGCCCCTTCGGGCGGCCTTTTTCATGCCCGGGTGCCGGAGCGGAAGGTGGGCTACTCCGCCGCCATCGCCATTTCAGAGCGCACCACGGCGCGCAACGTGTCGATCGGCTTCAGCCCTTCGCGCGTGGCAATGTGCCAGTAGGTCCAGCCATTGCAAGCCTCCAGCCCCTGGGCGAGAGCTCCGGCGCGGTGGATGGATCCGATCTGGCCGAGGCCTGGTGCGGTTTCCAGCGACAGCGTGCCGTCCGCCCGCACCATCGCCCGCACTTTAGCCTTGGCGTCGGTGAGCTGGGTGCCGGGGGTGAGCAGGCCGCGCTCAACCAGCGAATTGAAGGCGATACGCGGCGCCTCGCGCGCAGTGGGTGCGGGGATGAGAGCCAGATCGGGCAGCGGTTCCACCGCGTCGATGCGGGCCTGGGCCGCGTCGGCATAGGTGGCGTCGCGTTCGATGCCGATGAAATGCCGGCCGAGCCGCTTGGCCACCGCCGCCGTGGTGCCCGAGCCGAGGAAGGGGTCGAGAATCACGTCGCCGGGCTTGGAGGCCGAAAGGATGACACGGGCCAGCAGAGCCTCCGGCTTCTGGGTCGGATGCACCTTGTGGCCGTCCTGATCCTTCAGTCTTTCATGGCCAGAGCAGATCGGGAACAGCCAGTCGGAGCGCATCTGCACATCCTCATTGGCCGCTTTCAGCGCCTCGTAATTGAAGGTGTAGCCCTTCGCCTCCGGCTCGCGCGCCGCCCAGATCAGCGTCTCATGGGCATTGGTGAAGCGCCGGCCGCGGAAATTCGGCATCGGGTTGGTCTTGCGCCAGACGATGTCGTTGAGGATCCAGAAATCGAGGTCCTGCAGCATCGCGCCGACGCGGAAGATGTTGTGATAGGAGCCGATCACCCACAGCGTGCCGGTGGGCTTGAGCACCCGCCGCACCGCCAGCAGCCAGGCGCGGGTGAAAGCGTCATAGGCCTCGAAGCTGTCGAACTTGTCCCAAGCGTCGTCCACCGCGTCGACCCGGCTGTCGTCGGGGCGCTTCAATTCGCCTTGAAGCTGGAGATTATAGGGCGGATCGGCGAAGACGAGGTCCACCGAGGCGGCAGGAAGCCGCGAAAGGGCGGCGATGCAATCGCCGCGTATAATGCTGTCGAGGGGAAGGTTGGAGGGCAGGCCAGCGGAACGGGCAATGCCGGATCGGGGAGCCCTAAGGGCTTCCCCGTTGCGAACGACCTTCATGAACGCTCTACCCTACTCGTAACGGACGCAACGGAACTCGTGTATCCACAATCTCCGCCGGACAGGGTAAAGACCGGGTAAAGCGATGCCGCCAAATCTGCATTCATCGAGATCGTCGGTGGACCCGCCCGCGAAGCCGTCTCGACCGGGTCCGTCCCGTCCCATCGCAGGGGGCCTGCCGCGCTGGCATGGCGATGGGCTGCTCGCCCGCTCGCTGCGTTTCACCGTCACGGTGATGGCGCCAATGGTGGCGGGCCTGGCGCTGCACCAGAACTACTGGGTGGGCTACGCGCTGCTTACCTGCATTCTCGGCTTCACCCTGGACACGGGCGGCGCTGTCTGGCAGCGCGCGGTGCTCTTCGCCACGGCTGGCTTGGTGGTTCTGGTGGGCGCGCTGCTAGGTGCCGTTGTGGCCGGTCATCTCTGGCTGACGGCGATCGCGCTGGTGGCCACCGCCGCGCTCTATGCACTGGTGGAGGCGGTGCATCCCAGTGCCGCTTTTGCCGCGCGCTTCTTCTGCCTTGCCACCGCGATTGCCGCGCTCGATGTGCCCTTCCAGCCGGGTGACGTTGCCGTGGTGGCGGTGTTCGCTGCTTATGCTTGGCTGGTATCGGTGGGGTGGGATGTCGCCACCGGGCTTTGGCGGCCCTCCACCGCGCCAACGCTTGCGGCCATTGCCGCGCATCTGCGCGCAACGCGAGGGGAGCGGCTGCTTTTTGCCGGCATCGTAGCGGTGGCAGTGGCCGCTTCCTTTCTCGTGGGTCGCCTGTTTGGACTGCCGCACCCGCACTGGGCGGTGTTCTCTGTGGTGATCGTGCTGCGCGACGACACCAATTTCAGCCGCCGGATGATGGTCGACCTCGCGCTGGGCACGGTGCTCGGTGCGGGCACGGCCTTTCTCTATGGCGCGCTCATTACCTCCCCGGCCGGGCTGATGGCCGGCCTCACCCTCGCGGCGCTGGTGCGCTGGCCCGGGCAGCGCGTGCATGGCGCGCTCGGCATGGCGGCGATGGCGGCGTTCATCATCCTGCTGTTGCAACTGGTCGGCACGCTGATGGCCGTGCCTATATACGCCGCCGCCGACCGGGTGGTGGACGTCACGCTGGGCTGCGCCTTCGCGCTGGCGGCGCTGGTCGTCAATGCGCGCCTGCGTGTCTGGCTGGGATGGCAGGCTACGTGAGCCGCACTGGCGCAACGCCGCCAGCGACACCATTCACGCGGGCGGCAGAATGAGCCGCGAATCGCAACATCTCGTGGATCGCGGCATTCGTACCACTTGAACTTGTGTCAGCCGGGCGGCATCCTAGGGGCATGAAATTCACCCGCCTGCGTCTCACCGGCTTCAAGACCTTTGTCGAGCCGACCGAAATGCTGATCGAGCCCGGCCTCACCGGCATTGTGGGCCCGAATGGCTGCGGCAAGTCGAACCTTGTCGAGGCCATGCGCTGGGTCATGGGCGAAAGCTCCTACAAGGCGATGCGCGCCGAAGGCATGGACGACGTCATCTTCGGCGGCTCGACCACGCGGCCGGCGCGCAACACCGCCGAGGTGGTGCTGGTGGTCGACAACGCCGACCGTTCCGCCCCCGCCATCTTCAACGACGCCGATCTGCTGGAAATCTCTCGCCGCATCGAGCGTGAGGCAGGGTCCTCCTACCGCATCAACGGGCGCGAGGCGCGGGCGCGCGACGTGCAGATCCTGTTCGCCGACGCCTCCTCCGGCTCGCGCTCGCCCTCCATGGTGCGGCAAGGGCAGATCGGAGAGATCGTCGGCGCGAAACCAACGGCGCGGCGCCGCCTTCTGGAGGAGGCTGCCGGCGTCGCCGGCCTGCACGCCCGCCGGCACGAGGCGGAAATGCGTCTGCGGGCCGCCGAAACCAATCTTACCCGCCTCGAAGACGTCATCGGCCAGATTACCGGCCAGCTCGACGCGCTGCGCCGCCAGTCGCGGCAGGCGGCCCGGTACCGGGTGCTTTCCGCCGATATCCGCAAGGCCGAAGCGGCGCTGCTCTGGCTGCGCTGGCTGGAGGCGGAGGGCGGGCTCGGCGAAGCGAGCCGTGCGCTCGATCTTGCCGTGCGCGAAGTGGCCGCCCGGACCTTACAGCAGGGCGAGGCCGCGCGTGCCGCAGCCATAGCGGCCCACGGAATCCCAGCCCTGCGCGAGGCCGATGCCGTCGCCGCCGCCACGTTGCAGCGCCTGACGCTGGCGCGCGGAGAGCTCGATCGCGAGGAGGCCCGTGCCGGTGCCCGTCGCGAGGAGCTCGACCGCCGCCTCACCCAGCTGGGCGGCGACATGGAGCGTGAGCGGGCGCTGGAAAAGGACGCCGGCGAGATGCTGGAGCGTCTTGCGCAGGAAGCCGAGGACCTGTCGTTCGCCCAGGGGCAGGCCGCCCAGCTGGAGGACGAGGCGTTGGGGCGCAATGGTGAGGCGGTGGGCCGGCTTGCCGAATCCGAGCGCGCCTTCGCCGAGGCGACCGCTGCCAATGCCGAAGCCGCGGCCCGGCGCGGCGCGCTGGAGCGCGCCCTGCGCGAGGCGGGCGAGCGCCTGTCGCGCCTCGACCGCGACGTGGAGCAGCTCTCCGGCCAGAAGCGCCAGCTGGAAGCCAATGTCGATGCCGCCAGGCTCGACGATCGACGGGAGCGGGCGGAACTGGCGCAGGAGGCCTTCAATACCGCCGAAGCGGCGGCACAGGAGGCGGAGAACGCCCATGCGAGTGCCCGCGCCGCGCTCGACCAGGCCCGCCGCCCTCTGGCCGAGGCCGAGCGGGCCGCCCAGCGGCTGGACACCGAGGCGCGCACGCTGGCTAAGCTGCTCGATGTCGGCACGCCCCGCCGTTGGTCGCCGGTGCTGGACTTCATCGAGGTGGCGCGCGGTTTCGAGGCCGCGTTGGGCGCGGCACTCGGCGACGATCTCGACGCTCCGTCCGACGCTGCCGCGCCGGTGCACTGGTCGCTGGTCGCCCCCCAAGGCGACGCGCCACTGCCGGAAGGCGCCGAACCGCTCGCCGCTCATGTCGTGGCGCCCAAGGTGCTGTCCCGCCGGCTCAACCAGATCGGCGTCGTGTCGCGCGCAGACGGCCCGCGTCTCGCCGCTCAGCTTAGGAGCGGCCAGCGCCTTGTCTCCCGCGAGGGCGATCTGTGGCGCTGGGATGGGCTTGTCGCGGCCGCCGATGCCCCGACCGCCGCAGCCCGGCGCCTCGCCGAGCGTAACCGTCTTGCCGATGTTGAGGCGCAGCTTGAAGGCGCCCGTGCCGAGGTGGCCCGCCATCGCCGCGATCTGGAGGCCTCCGAGGCCGCCCTGCGCGCCGCCGCCGCCCGGGAGAACGCCGCCCGCGAGGCCCGCCGCGCCAGCCTGCGCGCCATGGAAACCGCGCGCGACGAGCTCGCCCGTGCCGAGCGCGCCGCCGCCGAGCAGACCGCCCGCCTCGCCGCCCTCGGCGCCAATCTTGTCCGCCTTCATGAAGATCGCGAGATCGCCGCGATCGCGCTGGATGAAGCCCGTGCCGACGTCGCCGACCAGCCCCCGCCCGCCGAGGGCGAGGCGCAACTGGCGGAAATCCGTGCCCGTGTTGCCATGGACCGCGCCGTGTTGGCGGAAACCCGGGTGAGGGCCGATGCGCTGGTGCGCGAGCGCGAGCAGCGCGTGCGGCGCCTCTCCACCATCGCCGCCGAGCGCGCCTCCTGGGAAACGCGGGCCGGCGGGACGGGTGAACGCGTGGCGGCGCTGCAGGCACGCCTCTCAGAAGCCGCCAGTGAACGCGACGAGCTCGACGACGCGCCGGTGCGCTTCGCTGCCCGGCGGCGAGCGCTGCTCGACGAGGTCGCCCGTGCGGAGGCCGCGCGTCGCGAGGCGGCCGACCGGCTGGCGAGTGCGGAATCGCTGCAGGTGGAGGGCGACAAGCTCGCCCGCGCCACGCTCGACGCGCTGGCTGCCGCCCGCGAGGATAGCGCCCGGGCGGAGGCGCGGGTGGAAGCGGCCCGCCAGCGCCGGGAGGATCTGGCGCGCGAGATCGGCGATGTACTCGATGGGCCACCCCAGAGCGCGCGCGAGATTGCCGGTTTCACCCCCGAGGCGGAATTGCCGGTTCTGGTCGAACTCGACCAGCAACTCGGTCGACTGAAGGCCGACCGAGAGCGGCTCGGCGCGGTCAATCTGCGTGCCGAAGACGAGTTGATCGAGATCGAGACCCAGCAGAAGGGGCTGACCGGCGAACGCGACGACCTAACCGAGGCGATCAAGCGGCTACGCCACGGTATTTATGGCCTCAACCGCGAGGCGCGCGAGCGGCTGCAGGCGAGCTTCAATGTCGTCGACGGGCATTTCCGCCAACTCTTCACCACGCTCTTCGGCGGCGGCGAGGCGCAGTTGGTGCTGACTGATTCGGACGACCCGCTTGAGGCCGGCCTCGACATCATCGCCAAGCCGCCCGGCAAGAAGCCGCAATCGCTCTCCCTGCTCTCCGGCGGCGAGCAGGCGCTGACGGCCATGGCGCTGATCTTCGCCGTGTTCCTGACCAATCCGGCGCCGATCTGCGTGCTGGACGAAGTGGATGCGCCGCTTGATGATTCCAATGTCGAGCGCTTCTGCAACCTGCTCGACGAGATGCGCCGCCTCACTGAGACGCGCTTCGTCACCATCACCCACAACCCGATCACCATGAGCCGGATGAACCGTTTGTTCGGCGTCACCATGGCCGAGCGCGGCGTGTCGAAACTGGTCTCGGTCGATCTCGCCACCGCCGAACGCTTTCTTGAGGCGAGCTGACGGGCACGTGTCTGCCATGCTGGGAGGCCTTCGGGCTTCAGCACCGGACGTGCGCAGCGTCACGCTGCGGGCCAGAGCGCCCCTTTAGGCGTGATGCTGGCATGCCAAAAACATCGCCGACGCCTTCCCTTGGTGCAGGATGCGATCGAAACGCCTGCGACAGAGCGTCCTGACTTTGCTTTTATCTAGTTATTACAGTGACTTAAAAGATGTGTTCACATCCTTGACACCCCTAGGAGCGAACACTATGGTGCGCCCGTCTTCGGGGTCGGGAAATCCTTCTCTGGTCAGGCTTGAGTGCTAATGATGGGCGACCGAAAAAACACGGACGACCATGGTGGCTCAGCCCAGCCGGACCCGTCCGAAGCTGAGCTCTCCGGCCGACTTCGCGGTCTTGGCAGTGCGCTGGACAAGGTGCAGGCCGCGAGGCAAGCCGAACAGAAGGCGTCCGCCACTCAGGACCGGACGTCGTCTTCAGCCGGCATGACGCTGGCGTTTCGGCTGGGTGCCGAATTCGTCGCGGGTGTGCTGGTCGGTGCCGGCCTTGGCTGGGCCATTGATCGTTTTCTCGGCATCGCGCCGTGGGGGATGATCGTCTTCATGCTGCTGGGCTTTGGCGCGGGCATCGTGAACATGATGCGCGCGGCGGGGGAAACCGGCCGCAAGAGCCCACCCGAGGGTGGTGCATAGGGAATTTCGGTGCCGGCCCCGCGGGCAGGCGCCAGATAAAAGGACGGTGCCGCTCCGGCGGTGCTTTAGGTGGGGGCGGGCGCCAGCGGCGCCGCGTGTTGAGGGCAGCGACCGGCGATGGCCAGCGGCAGTGTGATCGATCCGATCCATCAGTTCCAGATCATCAAGATCGTGGAATTGGGGCAGCCTGGCGGCGTTGAGCTCGCCTTTACCAATTCTGCCGCCTTCATGTTCGGCATCGTGGCGCTGGTGTTCTTTTTCCTTACCTTCGCCACCCGTGGCCGTACCCTGGTTCCCGGGCGCCTGCAGTCGCTGGCCGAGCTTTCCTACGAATTCGTCGCTTCCACCGTGCGTGGCTCGGCGGGCAATGAAGGGATGAAGTTCTTCCCCCTCGTTTTCTCGCTCTTCATCTTCGTGCTGACCGCCAACATGGTGGGCATGATTCCTTATGCCTTTACCGTAACCAGCCACCTGATCGTTACCGCGGCGCTGGCGCTGCTGGTCATCCTGACGGTCATCATCTACGGCTTCGTGCGCCACGGTACCCACTTTCTACATCTGTTCGTGCCCTCGGGCGTGCCGGCCTTTCTTCTTCCCTTCATGGTCGTGATTGAGGTCATCTCGTTCCTCTCGCGTCCTATCAGCCTCTCGCTGCGTCTCTTCGCCAACATGCTGGCCGGCCATATCGCCATGAAGGTGTTCGCCGGCTTCATCGTGATGATGACGGCCTCGGGCGTCGTCGGGTGGTTCGGTGCTGTCCTGCCGCTCTTCATGGTGGTGGCGCTGACGGCCCTCGAATTCCTGGTCGCCGCCCTGCAGGCCTATGTGTTTGCGGTGCTGACCTGCATCTATCTCAACGACGCGCTCCACCCCGGTCACTGACCCGCGCGTCGCGGGAAGTTCATCCAGCCATCCAACCAATCTGACTATTCCAACAGGAGAAGATCATGGAAGCGGAAGCCGCCAAGTTCCTCGGCGCCGGTCTCGCCACGCTCGGCATGGGCCTCGCCGCCATCGGCGTCGGTACCATCTTTGGCAACTTCCTCGCAGGCGCCCTGCGCAACCCGTCGGCGGCCGATGGCCAGTTCGCCCGCGCCTTCATCGGCGCGGCGCTTGCCGAAGGTCTGGGCATCTTCTCGCTCGTCGTCGCCCTCGTCCTCCTCTTCGTGGTCTGATGCCTCACCCGGCCGCGCGGCCCCCACGTGGGCCCGCGCGGCCGGGATGAGTCGACATCAGCAGTGATCGAGGAAGCCTAAACCCATGTCTGAGCCCCACGGTCCGGCCGGTATCATAGTCGCCCAGGCGTCGCCCGGCACCTTGCCGGCCGCTAGCGGTGTGGAGATTGCCGTGCCTGCAGCAGAAGCTCACGGTAGCAACTTCCCTCCCTTCGATGTTCACACCTTCCCCTCGCAGCTGCTCTGGCTGGTGATTGCGTTCGCCGCGCTCTACCTGCTGATGAGCCGCGTGGCGCTGCCGCGCATTGCAACCATTCTCGAAGAACGGCATGACCGCATTGCCGACGACATCGAGGAAGCAGGCAAGCTGAAGGCGGAGAGCGAGGCGGCGGCCGAGGCTTATGAAAAGGCCCTCGCCAGCGCCCGCACCAAGGCTCACGGCATCGCCACCGAGACGCGCGATACGCTCGCGGCGGAAGCCGAGACGCGCCGCAAGTCGCTGGAGGCCGATCTGAACGTCAAGCTGGCTGCGGCCGAAGTGCAGATCGCCGCCACCAAGACGGCGGCTATGGCCAATGTCCGCGGCATCGCCGTCGAGGCGGCCGGCACCATAGTTAACACGCTGATTGGCACCACGCCCACGTCGGGTGCGGTCGAAGAGGCGGTCGACACCGCCATCAAGGGCTGAGGAGCGCACCATGGGTAGCGATACTTTCTGGGTCGCCGTCGCCTTCGTGATCTTCTTCCTCCTGCTCGCCCGGGCAGGGGCCTTTTCCGGCATCCTGTCAAAGCTCGACGCGCGCGGCGATCGCATCCGGCATGAGCTGGAAGAGGCTCGCCGACTGAAGGAAGAGGCGCAGAAGCTCGTCGCCGAGTACAAGCGGCGCCAGCGCGAGGCTGAGGAAGAGGCGGAGGCGATCATCACAACCGCCAAGGCCGAGGCGGAGCGCCTTGCCGCCGAAACCAAGCAGAAGCTGGAGGACCTCATCGTCCGTCGCACCAAGATGGCCGAGCAGAAGATCGCCCAGGCTGAGGCGCAGGCGCTCGCTGAGGTGAAGGCCGCAGCCGCCGACGCGGCGGTGAAGGCTTCGGAACTTCTTCTGACCACCCAACTCGTCGGCAGCGCAGCAGACCGGGTGCTCGATGCGGCCGTCGCCGAGGTGACCTCGAAGCTCAACTGAGCGTTCGACCTTCGTAATAATAGAAGCCCGGCCTTGAGCCGGGCTTTTTCTTGCCCGCTGCGCGGTGCTATGTTGCCGTTAATGTCGCGGCGGGGGGGGGGCGGGACGACGAATGGCTGAATTCTGGGTGTATGAGAACCAGACGCATCGATATGTCCGTGTCCATCGGCGCACTTGCTGTATGTGCAACAATGGGCGCGGCATCCACGCCGCTGCCTCGGGCCACAACGGCCGCTGGCACGCGGCGGAGACGCGCGAGCAGGCGATGATGCTGGCTCAACGGCTCGGCCAGCCAGTTGTGGCCGATTGCGCGACCTGCGGCAGTTGAGGCGGCCCCGCGTGCATCCGCTATCCTGCCGGGCGCCTCAACTCGTCCAGCGGCGGGGACGGTAGAAGGTGTGCTCGCCGATGCGGTCGAGCTTGCGCATCTCGCGGATCCAGTTCGGGCGGACGGAACGCGCGTGGTAGTGTGTCGCCCTTCCGACCTTTTCGTCCCAGACATGCCCTTCCAGCATGTCGCCGGCGATTTCCTTCGCCTGCTTCCACAGTTCCGGCTCGGTCACCACGTCGCGGACATTGTCGCAGGCGAAGGTGAATTGGCAGGCGAGCCGACGGTGTGCATTCTGGTACACGGCGCGGCAGATGTCGGCGGGGTAGTAGCCAGAGAAGACGCGGTTCATCACCACCTGCGCCACAGCTACTTGTCCGCGCCGAGGCTCGCCCCGGCTCTCAAAATACACCGCCTCGGCCAGGCATTTTTCCGCCCGCTCGCGCCGCTTGCCGGCGAGGCCCAGCCGCTCGGCTGGTGAGGGAGTATCCATGACGCGCCGGGCATCGGTTTCGGCTTTCTGCGCTTCCGTGGTGCCGCTGTCACCGCCCGGCAGGGCGCTCATGTGCAGGAAAGGCTGCGGCGGCAGGGCCGTACCGTCCAGCCCGAAGATGAAGGCGCTCTGGCGATAAAGCGGCAGGGAGGGGTCAGCGTCAAATGTCGGGGCCGGCGCGGCCTCGGCGTCATCCAGTGCCGCCGCCAGCACGCCATTGCCGGGCACGCGGATCTCGGTATCGTCGGCATCGAGGCTCGCGGCCACCGGCTCCAGCTGAGCGGGGTCCCCCGTTGGGTCGCCAGCCTCGACCGCGTAAAGGCCGTCCCCCGACGCGGCGAGTTCGGACCCGTCTTCTTCTTCCAGCGGATCGGTTCCGGTGCCGGCGAAGCCGCCTGCCTGCGTGCCGGTGCCGGCGCCCGTAGTGACAGGGGCGGCGCCGCTGGCGATCGTTCCGCTGCCGGAACCGGCGAGGCTGGCGGGCGTGGCCACGCCGGAGACGGCAAGCGGATCGGCATCGAGTGGCGTCACCGGCGTGAGCGCCAGCCGGTCCGCTTTGGTGGCGCGGTTGATGTCGACGGCTAGGCCGGCGAGCGGGGGGGTGCTGATTTCTGAAGGGACCAGCAGGGCGGAACGGGAGGGCCAGGTGAAGGTGGAGGCCTTCAGCAGATGCACCGGCCCGCCGAGGATGGAGATGCGGGCGCGTTCGGCGACACCGGGCTGGCCGGCCAGCCGGCTCCGCACGTCCTGCAGACCGATGGTCGATGAGCCGACGAAAAAGAGCGCCAGCGCTGCGGCGCCGATCTTACCCATCTTCCGAACGCGCGCTGAATTTTGCATGTTCACCCGACGCCCACGCACAATCACGCAACCAAACCCGCCCTGCGTGCCCGCTTCGCCACAGGCAAGGGCGGGCGCGTCCGGCCCTGTAGTTGTCGCGCATTAACCTTGCCCGAGCGTTAATGCCCCTGCGGCAGGGGAGACGCTGCTTTCCCGTCGTTTAATCGGGGCGGGGCGCGGCGGCCCGGCGCAGCCGGTCGGCGATCGCCTCGCCGAGATCATGGCGAGGCAGCGGCACCACGGCGATGCCTTCGGCTCCTGCGGCATCCAGCTCCCGCAACAGGGCGAACAGGCGGGAAGCCGCCTCGACCAGATCACCCGCCGGGCTCAGGTCGCGCAGCAGCGCTGCCCTCGCGCTGCCCGGCGGGTGGGCGCCGGCGAAGCTCAGCAGCGCCTCGCCGGGCCGAACCTCGGTGACGTCAAGACGTACGGGAACCGAGGGGGCATAATGCGAGGCGAGCATTCCGGGGGCGAGCGGCGCGGCCTCGGGATCGTATGTCGCCGGGGCAAGCGGGGCGGCGAGCAGAGATGAGCCGAGCGTCTCCTCGATCGCCTCCCGCGCCAGCCCGCCGGGGCGCAGTAGAACAGGCGTCTCGCCGGTGCAATCCAGAATGGTTGATTCCACCCCGATGGCGCAGGGGCCGGCATCAAGGATGAGGTCGATGCGGCCGTCGAGGTCGGCCAGGACATGGGCAGCCGTGGTGGGCGAGACATGGCCGGAGCGGTTTGCGCTGGGGGCGGCGATGGGCCTCCCGGCCACCGCCAGCACCGCCTGCGCCACTGGATGGGCGGGCACGCGGATAGCGACACTGCCGAGGCCGGCGCGGGCAAGCTCGCAGGTGGCGCCCTCAAGGGCCGGCACCACCAAAGTCAACGGGCCGGGCCAGAAGCGGGCAGCCAGTCTCTCGGCGGCCTGGGTGAGGATGCCCACGCGCCGTGCTGCCGCGAGGTTCGGTACATGGGCGATGAGCGGGTTGAAGCTCGGCCGGCCCTTGGCAGCGTAGAGATGGGCGACGGCAAGGGGATCGGTCGCGTCGCAGCCGAGGCCGTAGACGGTCTCCGTCGGCAGCGCCACCAGCCCGCCAGCCAGCAGCAGGTGCGCGGCTTCACAGATGCTGACGGCGTCCGACGACAGCACCCGGGTCGTTCGCTGGGGCGCGGGCGTCATCGACGCTGGCTGCCCGCTCGTGCTTGTTGCCACGCTTGCATCTCCCGCTCAGGCGCGCTCGGATAGGCGCTCCGGCCCGGCGGGTCAACGCCGCGCACGGGGCGGGTTGAGGAAGGAGGCGGAAAAAAAACGCCCCATGCATGTCTGGCCCCCTCCGGCGGCGTGGCCTATCGTTAACCCCTTGCCGGCCGTGAGAGTCAATGACCGGCACGACCAAGGATCTGCCAAAGGAACGCCATGACCACATTGCTGATCGCGCACGACGCCTGCCTCGAGCACCTCACGCCCTCCGGCCACCCCGAGCGCCCCGACCGGGTGCGGGTGCTGAACCGGGTGTTCGAGGGCGAGCAGTTCGCCACGCTGGCGCGCGAGCAGGCCCCGGTGGCGGCGCGAGAGGATATCGTGCGCGTCCATCCAGAGGATTACGTGGCCGCGCTGGAAGAAGCGATGCCGGATGAGGGGATGGTGCGGATTGATGGCGACACGGTGATGTCGCCCGGCACCGGCGAGGCGATCTGGCGTGGGGTCGGCGGCGCGGTGCTCGGCGTTGACGAGGTGCTGTCGGGCAAGGTGGGCAATGCCTTTGTCTCGATGCGCCCGCCCGGTCACCACGCCGAAACCCGCACCCCCATGGGCTTCTGCCTGTTCAACAATGTCGCCATTGCGGCCCGCCACGCCCAGAAGATGCACGGCATCGGCCGCGTCGCCATCGTCGATTTCGACGTGCATCACGGTAATGGCACGCAGGAGATCTTCTTTTCGGACCCGAGCGTGATGTATGCCTCCACCCACCAGATGCCGCTGTTTCCCGGCACCGGCGCGGTCGGGGAACGCGGCACTACTGACAACATCGTCAATGCGCCTTTGCGCTCGGGCGATGATGGTGAGCATTTCCGCCAGGCGTTCGAGAGCCGCATCCTGCCGCGCCTGAAGGCCTTCGGGCCGGAACTGCTGATCATTTCCGCCGGCTTCGACGCCCATACTCGCGACCCGCTCGGCAATATCAACCTGCTGGAAGACGACTATACTTGGGTAACCAAGAAGCTGATGGACATCGCCGACACGCATTGCGGCGGCCGAATAGTCTCGGTACTGGAAGGCGGCTACGACCTCGAAGGGCTGGCGCGTTCCGCTTCCGCCCATGTCATGGCGCTGATGCGCGGCTGACGGCGAGGGGATGAGAACGGCGGCCTCTGCCTGTATAAGGGGCCCCCGACTCACGGAGGAATGACGCAATGGTCGATGCGGCGGACGTGAACGCTCTGAGCTTCGAGAAGGCACTTGCCGAGCTGGAGACCATCGTCGCCAAGCTCGAGGGTGGCAACGTGCCGCTGGAGGAATCCATCGCGCTCTATGCCCGCGGCGAGGCGCTCAAGGCCCGCTGCGACGCCCTGCTGAAGGACGCCGAGGCGCGGGTCGAGAAGATCACCCTCAGCGCCGATGGCCGTCCCGCCGGCACCCAGCCGCTGGACGGCGAATAGGCGCCGGGGCCGCCACGCGCCGGGCTTCGCCCCATGACCGTTCGGCTGCGCGCCCATCACCTACTCTGCCTGCTAACCTTTGTCGGCAAGGGCTACACCCCCGCCTTCACTGCCCATTACCGGCGCCTCGTCGCCCGGCTGAACGAAGGCGAGGCGGTGGAACTGGTGGAGGGGCCGGATGATATCTGCGCCCCCATGCTGGCCGAGCCCGAACATCATTGCCGCAATGCCAGCGTCGTCCGGCGCGATGCGCTGGCGCGGGCCGAGATTGCCGGGCTGCTTGGTCGCCCGCTGGACACCGGCCGGGCGATCGCCTTGACGGCGGAGCGGGTCGAGCAGATGCGCTGGGCCTTTGCAAAAGGCGCCATACGGACCGCCTGCGCGGGGTGCCAATGGTCCGCGTTCTGTACAGAGACTGCCGGGGAGGGTTTCGCGCGGACGCGGTTCGCCGGCTCGGCAATCAGCCCGTCTGGCGGCTGCCGCACGCCGGATTAAACACCCGTACCGTCGAGGCCGGGTGGCGGGCCAGCGCCGCCTCGGGCCGCACCGGCCGCCGCACCAGCTCGCCCGCGCAATTGGGGCAGATGCCCCCCAGCACCTGCGCGGCGCAGTCGGCGCAGAAGGTGCACTCGAAGGTGCAGATCAGCGCTTCGCGCGAGCCCGGCGGCAGGTCGCGGTCGCAGCATTCGCAGCCCGGCCGAAGCTCCAGCATGGCGTGGCCCCCTCGTTCTCTCAGTACAGGCCCGGGATCAGCCGCGCCGTGCGGGCGCTGTAGGCGCGGTATTCGTCGCCGAACGTGTCGAGCATCATCTTCTCTTCGCGGCCGATGCGGAAGGCATAGAGGATGCCGAAGCCGATGAGGCCGGCCGGGCCGGCGATCCAGTTCGGGATCAGGATGAGCTGTGCCAGCGCCCACAGGAAGAAGGCCGAATACATCGGGTGGCGCACATGGCGGTAGACGCCGCCGGTGATGAGCTTGTGCGCGTCCTTGATCTCCAGCGTCACCGACCAGTTCTTGCCGAGATCGCGGTGGGTGCGGCGGAACAGCCAGAGCGAGAAGAGGAAGGTGAGGGTGCCAAGCGCGAACTGCACCGGCGAATAGGGATAGTTGGCGCCGTCGAACACCGGAGAGGTCGCCCACAGCAGCGGGACGATGCCGAGGCCCAGGGTCGAGCAGGAGAGCAGCACGAGTTCGCGCAGCCGGTCGCGGGCGTCGATGACGCGCTCGCGCTTCACCTTGCGCTCGAAGGGCAGGCGGATGACGTACCAGCCGATGCAGCCAGCGGCCCACACGATCTTGGCGGCGACGAGAAGGGTCATGAAGCGTCCGTTGGTTCAGGCGATCAGGGAGCCATCCGCCGCAAAGCGTCCCACCGGCCCCTCCGCGCGGGAGGAAAGATCGGGGAAGGAAAGCGGGCCGAGGGCGAACATGAAATAGTCGTAGGGCGCCTTCTGCTCATTCGCCAGCAGGAACTGGTAGTGCAGCCGCATAGCGTGCCAGCGCAGCCGCTTCAGTTTGGCGTGGGTGAGCATTTCTTTGATGTTGGCGTTGCGCAGCAATGGCGGGCTGGGCTCGGCATGCTCGAAGCCGGCGCGGCGCAGCGTAACTGGGTGAAACTTGTAGAAATTGATGGCATCGTGCCGCGCTTGGTACTCGACCCAGATGAGGCGAGGCGTCTGCGCAATGCGGGCAGCCTGCCGGCGCACCTTGCCGCCCTTGGCGTGCAGGGCAAGCTTCGGGATGGTGGCGCCGCAGGTAAGCAGGTTGATCCGCGTCGGCCCATCCGCCAGCGCGGCATCGCGATCGAGCGCGCGGTCGATCACGCCGAGCATCAGCGTCGCCCCCAGGCTATGCCCAACCAGGATGATCTCGTCATGCGCGCCGGCGCGGGCCGCCTCTCCCAGCACCTCGGCGAAGCGGTCGAGCCGGCCGTCGAGGATGGGAGTGCGATCGTGCAGATAATCGCGCGCCAGATCCCAGTCGTCGAGCGCCTGATGCAGTCGCCAGTCGCGTCCCGGCCGGCGAAACAGAGCGAAGAAGGCTGCGGTGCCGGCTGCGAGCGCGACAATCCAGGTCAGCGGGGCCGGCAGGAAGGGCAAGGCGGCCCAGTAGGCGAGGCCCCCGATAAGCGCACCGCCGGCCAGAAACAGCGCGCAGATGAGATAAGGGAAAAAGAAGAAGGCGCCGTAGCGCGGGCTGGCGCGAAAATAGCCCCGCGCCGCGCCGCCGCGCAAAAAGTCCCACAGCCCGCCAAAGCCGCGCCATAGGCGCACCGGGTCGGGCCGTGCGTCCAGCGCGCCGATGATGTCCTCCCAGCGCAGGATGCGGTACTCGGTGCGTGTCGACCAGTTCGGGCCGCGCGCGGTGGCCTCCCAGCGGGCATAGGGCTGCGCACCGTCGTCGAGCCGTGGCGTCACGCCGACCTCGACCGACCACAGCTTGCCGAACCGTTCCGCCTGGTTGGCGAAGCGGCCATGGTGATAATCCATGTCGGTCGGGTCATGGCCAGGAAAAAACAGCACCAGCCGCCGGAAGGGCGGCCTCGCCGGCGTGTTGGCGCCGCCCCCGTCCACGTGGGTGGCGACGATGCCCTCTCCCGCGCCAGCGAGTGCCCCCGGCCTGTCGTTCCTCTGCGTCGACGTCGCGACTCGTCTGTCCATGCCGCGTTTTTAAAGGAAGCCGGGCCGCGAGGCCAACGCCGCGTCGGCCTGCACACGCGGTCTCCACATGCGGTTGAGCCCCCGTCACGGCGCCGGAGGTCGCGTCCGGGTCGCGTGAGCGTGCGTTGCGCGCCCCGCTGTCCTTGTGTATGCCGTTGGACTTCGCCCGGCGGCGCGTGCCCCTGTGTGCGCGCCGCCGGCGAATGTGTTTTCGGAGCCGTTCTTGACCCGTCCCTCGACGCCGCTACTCGATACCGTCCGCGAGCCGGCCGATCTGCGCCGCTTGCCGGAGGAGCAGTTGCCGCAGATCGCGGCGGAACTGCGCGAGGAGATGATCGACGCGGTTTCCGTCACCGGTGGCCACCTCGGCGCCGGGCTCGGCGTGGTCGAGCTGACGGTCGCACTGCATCATGTGTTCGATACGCCCAATGACCGGCTGATCTGGGATGTTGGTCACCAGTGCTACCCGCACAAGATCCTCACCGGGCGGCGCGAGCGTATGCGCGCACTGCGCCAGGGTGGAGGTCTTTCCGGCTTCACCAACCGGGCCGAGAGTGAGTACGATCCCTTCGGCGCCGGCCATTCCTCCACCTCGATCTCGGCGGGGCTCGGTATGGCCGTGGCGCGCGACCTCGCCGGCGGCCAGCGCAATGTAGTGTGCGTGATCGGCGACGGCGCCATGTCTGCCGGCATGGCCTATGAGGCGATGAACAATGCCGGGGCGATGGATTCGCGCCTCATCGTCATCCTCAACGACAACGACATGTCGATCGCCCCGCCGGTGGGGGCCATGTCGGCCTATCTGGCGCGGCTGCTGTCCGGGCGGACCTATCGCTCGCTGCGGGAGACCGCCAAGCAGCTCGCCGGCAATCTGCCGAAGTTCTTCGGGCGGCAGGCCGCGCGGGCAGAGGAATTTGCGCGCGGCTTCTGGACCGGCGGTACGCTGTTCGAGGAACTCGGTTTCTATTATGTCGGGCCAATCGATGGCCACAATCTCAGCCACCTGCTGCCGATCCTGCGCAATGTGCGAGACGCCGAGACCGGGCCGGTGCTGGTCCATGTCGTTACCCAGAAGGGCAAGGGCTATCCGCCGGCGGAAGCTTCCGCCGACAAATATCACGGTGTCCAGCGCTTCGATGTCGCCACCGGCGCGCAGAAAAAGGCAGCGTCCAACGCCCCAAGCTTCACGCGGGTCTTCGCCGAGAGCCTGATCGAGGAAGCCCGTCACGACGATAAGATCGTCGCCATTAACGCCGCCATGCCGGCTGGCACCGGGCTCGACCTGTTCGGCGAGGTCTTTCCCGAGCGCACCTTCGATGTCGGCATCGCCGAGCAGCATGCCGTGACCTTCGCGGCCGGGCTGGCGACCGAGGGCTACAAGCCGTTTTGCGCCATCTACTCGACCTTCTTGCAGCGGGCTTATGACCAGATCGTCCATGACGTGGCGATCCAGCGCCTGCCGGTGCGCTTCGCCATCGACCGCGCCGGTCTGGTGGGAGCGGACGGCGCCACCCATGTCGGTGCCTTTGACGTGCCGATGCTCGCCACACTGCCGGGCATGGTGGTAATGGCGGCGGCCGACGAGGCCGAACTGATGCACATGGTGGCGACCGCTGCCGCCTACGATGAAGGTCCGATAGCCTTCCGCTACCCGCGTGGCGAGGGCGTGGGCGTGGAGCGCCCTGCGCGCGGCACGCCGCTGGAAATCGGCCGTGGACGGGTCGTGCGCGAGGGTTCGAAGATCGCCCTGCTCTCGCTCGGCACGCGGCTGGCCGCCTGCCTTGCCGCCGCCGACCAGCTCGCCGGCTTTGGCCTGTCGACCACAGTTGCTGATGCGCGCTTCGCCAAGCCGATCGACAGCGATCTGGTGCTGCGGCTGGCCCGCGAGCACGAGGTGCTTGTCGTGGTGGAAGAAGGCGCTGTGGGCGGATTCGGCAGCCATGTGCTGACCCTGCTGGCCGAGGCGGGAGCGCTGGATCGCGGCCTCAAGATCCGCACCCTCGCGCTTCCCGACCGTTTCATCGAGCAGGATTCGCCTTCCAGCCAGATGCACGAGGCGGGTCTCGACGCCGAAGGCATCGTGCGCGGTGTCTTCAATGCCCTCGGGCGCGATGAAGAAGCTGCGCTCGCCCTGCTGCGCGGCTGAGCCGGCCGACCGGCGATGCGCCCACCGTCCGCTGCAAAGCTGCCCTCCTCTTCCTCCCGCCGCGACCGTGCCGACCGGGTGCTCGTGGAGCGTGGCTTGTTCGACAGCCGCGCCCGCGCCCAGGCGGCGATCGAGGCCGGCCTTGTCACGGCTGACGGCAAGCGGGTCGCCAAGCCCTCCGAGACGATTTCCACCAGCGCTGCCATCGCGGCCCGCGAGGCCTATGAATGGGTGTCACGGGCCGGGCTGAAACTGGAGGCGGCGCTTGACGCCGCCGGGCTGAGCGTCGAGGGGCTGGAGGCGCTGGATGTCGGCGCTTCGACCGGCGGCTTTACCGAGGTCCTGTTGGCGCGCGGCGCTTTGCGGGTGCACGCTATCGATGTCGGGCGCGACCAGCTGCATCCCCGGCTGCGGGGCCATCCTCGCGTTGTCTCCCGCGAGGGGACCGACATTCGCACCCTTGCGCCGGGCGAGGTGCCGGCGGCCGGTATCCTGACCGTGGACGTGTCGTTCATCTCGCTGAGCCAGGTGCTGCCGGCGCTGCTACCTCATGCGGCGGCAAAAGCGCATCTGGTCGCACTGGTGAAGCCGCAATTCGAGGTCGGGCGGAGCCTGCTGTCGAGAGGCGGCATCGTGAAGGACGCTGAAGCCCGCGCGGAGGCGGCGGCGCGCATCGCATATCTCCTGGCGGAGCGTGGTTGGCGGGTGACGCATCGGCTCGTCTCGCCCGTGCTGGGCGGGGACGGCAATGAGGAAAGTCTTCTCGTAGCGGCGCGGGCGGAGTGATGCCGCCCGCGCCTTCACCCCAGGAGCGGCGCCGGTCAGGCGCGGCGCGTCTGGCCGCCACTGGCGACCAGCATCCCCGCGACCTTCTCCGAGACATAGCCCAGCGCGGCGCCGACGATCATCGACAGCACGATCGTGACCAGCGGGTTGGCGAGGCTGGCGGCGGTGAGGTTGGTGAGGCCGTCCGCCGTCAGCAGCGTATAGGCGGCCATGGCGGCAAAGCCGTAGACCATCGCCGGAATGGCGGCGAAGGCCGGGAGATGGCCGAGCAGGATCATCACCAGCACGCCGACGCCGACGCAGATGCCGGCCCATACGGGCAGTCCAAGCGTGTCGCCGAGCCCGCCACGGCTGACCGCCAGCAGAGTCAGCCACGCCATGACGGCGCCGGCGATGTTGGCGAGGATGGTCGCCTTGAGTCCGGCTTCCTTGCCACCGCAGTGGAAGAAGCAGGCCCAGGCGATGAAGGCGGCCCAGATTTGCAGGCCGCCAGCGAGAGGCCCGAGAAACAGCCAGGTCGCGAGGCCCCCAAGGACGCCAACGCTGATGGCAAGTGCGGAAACAAGCGGCATTCTTTCCCCCTTTTGTTTGTTTAGAGACTTATTATTATGTGCATGTGTTAAGTAAACGAGACTGTCCATTTAAGTAAACGGAATCAGCCGCGCTTATATTAGCGTAGATTCTTGCGGCTGGCATAGGTTTTGAATTCTTTGGTTGGGAAGAGAGTTAGATTTTCTTGCAAATACATTATAACTTATGGATCATGACAGAGGTGACGTCCGAATGAGCATGACCAAGCTCGACATTGCGTGGATCGGCCATCGGGGCGACGGCGTTGCCGACACGACGGAGGGGCCGGTCTTCGTGCCGCTGACCCTGCCCGGCGAGGTGGTTGAGGTTGAGCGCGAGCATGACCGGGCCCGACTGCTCGCAGTGCTCACGCCGAGCCCGGACCGCATCGAGCCGATCTGTCCGCATTTCGGCCCGTGCGGCGGCTGCGCGCTGCAGCATTGGGCGCCGGCGCCCTATGAGACCTGGAAGCGCGCGCTCGTTGTCGAGACGCTGGCCCGGGCCGGGATCGAGACCGAGGTCGCGCCGTTGGTTCACGCCCATGGCGAGGGCCGCCGGCGGGCGACCTTCCACGCGCGTGGCACGGGTGGCAGCGCACCGAAAGGGCGGGACGTGCTGGCGGTGGGCTTCGCCGGGCGGCGCAGCCATGCGGTGGTGGCGATCGACGCCTGCCCCATTCTCGCGCCCGGCCTTGATGGCGCCCTCAAGGCGGCCTGGGCGGTGGCGCAGGAACTGGTGCCGATCGCCAAGCCGCTCGACATCCAGGTGACGGCGACGGAAACCGGGCTGGACATGGATGTGCGCGGTAGCGGCCCGCTGAAGCCGAACCGCGTCGTCGCCCTGGCTGAGATCGCCGGCGAGCACGGGTTGGCGCGCCTCACCCGGCATGGCGAACTGGTGCTGCAGCGCGAGCCGCCCCTGCTCACCATGGGTCGCGCGCGCGTCGCCCTGCCGCCCGGCTCGTTCCTGCAGGCCACTGCGGCGGGGGAAGCAGCGCTGGTGCGGCTGGTGACGGAGGCGGTGGACGGCGCCAAAGGCGCGGCGCGGGCGGTGGACCTGTTCTCGGGTGTCGGAACCTTCGCGTTGCGGCTTGGCGAGCGGGTGCGGGTGACGGCCTATGAATCCTCCGCCCCCGCGATCGAGGCGCTCACAAAGGCGGTGCGCGGCGCGGCCGGGCTGAAGCCGGTGACGGGTGAGGTGCGCGACCTGTTCCGCCGCCCGCTGCTGGCGCAGGAAATGAAAAGCGTGGATGTCGCGGTGTTCGACCCGCCGCGCCAGGGGGCGCAGGCGCAGGCGCGCCAGCTGGCGGCGAGCGCGGTGCCGCTGGTGATCGGCGTGTCCTGCGACACAACCACTTTCGCCCGCGACGCCCAGATCCTGATCGAGGGCGGCTACCGGCTGGAACGTGTCACCCCGGTCGACCAGTTCCTTTATTCCGCCCATGTCGAGCTGGTGGGCGTGTTCCGCCGGTAAGGCGGCTGGATGAAAGCCGGCCCGGCCCGCTCCCTAATTGCCCCAGCGCTCCATCCACATGCGTTCGCCGATGGAGCAGGACACGCGCGGCTCGGCGCTGGAGGCCGGGCGGATCAGCGCGGCCTCGGGCCGCCGGATGCCGGCGATTTCCAGCACCAGCTTGGTCTTGATGGCATGGGCGAATTCATGCGGCCCGCGCACCGGAATGACAAAGGCGCCGGGGCCGCCGATGACGCAGTCCTCGTAATAAATGTCGAGGTCGCCAATATCCAGCAGCGAGCCGGTCGCCTGCTTGAGCATCAGCGGCAGGCCGTTGATGGTGATGCCGCGCGCGGCGATGGCGTCGCGCGTCACATCCACCAGCGGGCCCTGATTATTGGTGCCGTCGCCGGATATGTCGATCACCCGCCGGAGGCCGCGAATGCCGTTTCCCTCGATCAGGTCGGCGCTGAAATTCATCGCGCTGGAAATCGAGGTGCGGTAGACGCGGCGCAGCGGTGCGGCGCCGATCGCGGCGGCGAAGGCGCGTGCCTCGCTGGGGCTGCCCACCAGCGTCCAGTCGACCACCAGCTTCTGCTCGTCCGCGCCCGCCCATTCGACATAGGCGATGGCGATCCGGCCATTGGGGCCGAGCCGCAGCGCACTGAGGAATTCCGGCGAGGTGACGGCCTGCATATAGCCTTCGCGCTGCAGCGCGAGCTCGTCGAGGTCCATCGAATAGGACACGTCGACCGCCAGCACCAGCTCGACATCGACAATGTCATCGGCGCGGGCGACGCCTGCGGCCGTGAGGCTGCACAGGGCGGCGATCAGGGCGAGAAACGCACGCACGCGCGACATCGCGACCTCCGTCGGTGACGGGACCTCGACGTGTCAGAGAACCGTCATGCCCATGGTGACATGAGGGGGGCGGGGGCACGAGCCGAAAGTGTGGGCGGGCGCCTCGACCCGATGCCGTTCGCGTGAGCGTTCGCTACCGGGGTAGCGAACGCTCCCCGCGTGTCACACGTCCAGAGTCTCGGTGCCTGTGATCTCGATGCCGAAGCCGGCGACGCCGACATAGGTGCGTGCGCGCGACGCCAGCAGCCGGATCGAGGAAATACCGAGATCGCGCAGGATCTGCGCCCCGAGGCCAACCTCGCGCCAGTTCTGGTCGCGTATCTTGGCGGTCTCGATCTTGTCCTCGCCGCCCATGGTGACGGCGGGCACGCCCGTGGTGCCGTCGCGCAGATAGACCAGCACGCCGCGCCCTTCCGCCTTGATGCGCTCCAGCGAGGCGCGGATGGCCTTGCCGCCGGTGAACACGTCGCCGATCGGGTCGGCCCGGTGCAGGCGCACCAGCACGTCGCGGCCGTCGCCGATCTTGCCGTGGATGAGAGCGATGTGGTTCACCGGCTCGAAGGGCGTGACATAGGAAATGGCGTGCATCTCGCCCACCGCCGTCGGGGCGGCGAATTCGGCGGTGCGGCTGACCAGCTTCTCGCGCAGCTGGCGATAGGCGATGAGATCGGCCACCGAGATCCGGGTGAGCTTATGGGTGGCGGCGAATTCCGTGACTTTCGGTCCCCGCATCACCGAGCCGTCATCGTTCACCAGTTCGCAGATGACGCCGACCGGCTCCAGATTGGCGAGCCGGCACAGATCCACCGCCGCCTCGGTGTGGCCCGAGCGCATGAGCACGCCGCCTTCCCTCGCGATGAGCGGGAAAATGTGGCCGGGGCGGACGAAATCCACCGCGCCGGCATTCGGGTTGGCGAGGCCGCGCACGGTGGCGGTGCGGTCCTCGGCGGAGATGCCCGTCGTGGTGCCGTGGCGGTAATCGACCGAGATGGTGAAGGCGGTGGAGTGCGGGGCGTCGTTGTCCGTCACCATCGGGTTGAGCCGCAGCCGCTTGGCGTGCTCAGCGGTGAGCGGGGTGCAGACGATGCCCGACGTGTGGCGGACGATGAAGGCCAGCTTTTCCGGCGTGGCGAACTGGGCGGCGACGATGAGGTCGCCCTCATTCTCGCGGTCGTCATCATCGGTGACGACGAGCATCTCGCCACGGGCAAAGGCTTCGATCGCCGCTTCGACGCGGGCCTGCAGATTATCGGTCATCAGTATCGCCTCCACGCTCGCGAGCCCGAGGAAATCGTTCGGCGTCACCGCGCCGCCGGTGGCGGCGGCGATGCGCCCGCCCGCCTCCCGCGAGATCCAGGCCGTTTCGTCCTTGCACAGCGCGGTGATGCTGGCCGGTGACAGGCCGACGGCGCGCGCGAAAGCGCTCTTGGTCGTGCCTGTTGTGGTGAGCCAGTCCGCGAGTTTCATGACACGACGATAGGGCTGAGAATATTCACTGGCAATGAAAATTCTAGATCGTTTCAGCGATACTGAAATCCGCCCGGCGCGCAGGCAGGCTGAAGCGCTCCGTCGCCGGTTCGGGCGCGGAGAAGCGGGCCGGCACGTCGCCTTCCGCCCCTTCGATAAGGGGCGTGCGGGGCGCCGGGACGGAAGCCCCGGCGGTCGCCTGCACCGTGTGTGAAAGATGGTGCAAGCAGGTCGTCAACCGTCCGACGCGCCGTCTCCGACGCCCCGCAACGCGGTGTTTCTAGGCTTGCTCCATGCGCGCCCGGGAGGACTGTCACTTTCTATCCTCCCCTGTGGGGTGCGTGACGCGCCGGCACGCCCTTGCGGACGGGTCGACGCGCGTCTCCCCGTGGCCGGTGGAAAGACCGACCGGGGACGCATGGCTTGGGCCGCCGGGCCTTGGGGTGCGTTACTCCCCGCCACTCGGCCACCGCCCCCCACCCCGCGCGAGCCGGCCGCTCCGGTTGCGCCCCCTTCGTCGGGATGAGGTACGGGGATTATCGCGCCGGGGGCAGGGGGGGCGGATAGAATTGTGTTGGCGCGGCCCTTCGCGGCGTTCCGGCCGGGAGGACGAAGCTCAGCGCGGGAATGGCCAGACCGGCGGGGTGCCCACCTGGCCGCGCTGGCGCAGGAAATGGTCGGCCAGCACGCAGGCGACCATCGCCTCGCCCACGGGGACGGCGCGGATGCCGACGCAGGGGTCGTGCCGGCCCTTGGTGATGATCTCCGCATCCTCGCCATGGCGCGTCACCGTGCGGCGCGGGGTGAGGATGGAGGAGGTCGGCTTCACCGCGAAGCGCACCACCACCGGCTGGCCCGTGGAAATGCCGCCGAGCACGCCGCCGGCATGGTTGGCGAGGAAGACCGGGCGGCCATCATTGCCCATCCGCATCTCGTCGGCATTGTCCTCGCCGGTCAGGGTCGCGCTGGCGAAGCCCTCGCCGATCTCGACGCCCTTGACCGCGTTGATGCTCATCAGCGCTGCCGCCAGATCGGCGTCGAGCTTGCCATAGAGCGGCGCCCCGAGGCCCGGCGGCACGCCCTCGGCCACCACCTCGATCACCGCGCCGACCGAAGAGCCGGATTTGCGGATGCCGTCGAGATAATCCGCCATGCGCGCGGCCGCCTGCGCGTCCGGGCAGAAGAACGGGTTGCGGCCGATTTCGGCGCTGTCCCAGTTCGCGCGGTCGATGCCGATCTCGCCCATCTGCACCAGCGCGCCGGTGATGGTCACATCAGGCAGCACCTTGGCGGCGATGGCGCCGGCGGCGACCCGCACCGCCGTCTCGCGCGCGGAGGAACGCCCGCCGCCGCGATGGTCGCGCAGGCCGTATTTCACGTCATAGGCATAATCGGCATGGCCGGGGCGGTAGCTCTCGGAAATCGCCGAATAATCCTTGGAGCGCTGGTCGACATTCTCGATCAGAAAGGCGATCGGCGTGCCGGTGGAAATGAGCGTGCCGTCCTCCTCCGCCAGCGTGCCGGAGAGGATGCGCACCTCGTCCGGCTCGCGGCGCTGGGTGGTGAAGCGCGACTGGCCGGGCCGGCGGCGGTCGAGCGCGGCCTGCACCTCCTCCAACCGGAAGCGCAGGCCGGGCGGGCAGCCGTCGATCACCCCGCCAATGGCGGGCCCATGGCTCTCGCCAAAGGTGGTGACGCGGAAGAGGTGGCCGAAACTGTTGAAGGACATAGCGGTTCCACCGGCGGCAGGGGAGGGGTTCCGGCGCTTCTAGGCGCCCGCGCGACGGGCGTCAAACACGCCGCGGCGCCCTCCGGCCGTTGAGCGCCATGGAGAATGGCGCCAATCATGCTAGAGAGTGTCAATCCCTGATTGCCAACCCCGAGCCGATGCCCCTTTTTGAAATCGCCGTCGTCGTCCTGCTCGTCCTGATCAATGGCGTGCTCGCCATGGCCGAGCTTTCCGTCGTGTCCGCCCGCCCGGCGCGTCTGCGCTCACTGGCCGATAATGGCTCCCACGGGGCCCGCATGGCGCTGCAGCTGGCCGCCGACCCCGGCCGCTTCCTCTCCACCGTGCAGATCGGCATCACCCTGATCGGCATTCTGGCCGGCGCCTTCTCCGGCGCCACGCTGGGCGGGATGATGGGTGAATGGCTGCAGCAGCAGGGCGTCTCGCCCGGTCTCGCCGGCGGCCTCGGCTATTCGCTCGTGGTGGCGGCGATCACCTATGTCTCGCTGATCATCGGCGAGCTGATCCCCAAGCGGCTGGCGTTGCGCAGCCCGGAAAAGCTCGCCAGCCTGGTCGCGCCTGGGATGGTGATGCTGGCGCGCATCGGTGCGCCCGCCGTGTGGCTGCTCGACATTTCCTCGCGCGTCGTGCTGCGCCTGCTGGGCGAGCACGGCACCAGCGACGAGAACAATGTGACCGACGAGGAAATCCGCGCCATCGTGATGGAGGCGGAGACCGCCGGCGTGATCGACCCGGACGAGCGCAAGATGATCGCCGGGGTGATGCGCCTCGCCGACCGGCCGGTGCGGGCGGTGATGACGCCGCGCACCGATGTCGACTGGATCGACCTTACCGACGAGCCCGACGCGGTGCGCCAGACGATCCGCGAGACGCGCCACACCCGCATGCCGGCCTGCGAGGGCACGCCGGAGGAGGCGGTGGGCGTCATCGACATTCGCGATCTGCTGGAAGCCTATCTCAATGGCGAGACGCCCGACCCGCGCCGCTTCGTCAAGCCGGCCGCCGTGATGGTGGAGACCGCCGGGGCGCTCGACGCGATGAAGACGCTGCGCCACGCGGAATCACCGCTGGCGCTGGTTGTCGACGAATATGGCTCGATGGTCGGCATCCTCACCCCGGCCGACCTGCTGGACGCCATCGCCGGCACCGTGGTGCTTGACGAGGACGGTCAGGCCAAGCCCGACGTGGTGGAGCGGGCGGATGGCAGCTATCTCGTCGCCGGCTCGACCCCGCTCGATGAGCTTTCCGAGGTGCTGGGCATCCGCATCCCGCAGGATGCCGGCTTCCACACCGCCGCCGGTCTGGTGCTGCATGAACTGAAGGCGCTGCCGCAGGAGGGCGCCACATTCGAGACGATGGGCTGGCGCTTCGAGGTGGTCGACATGGACGGACGGCGCGTCGACAAGCTGCTGGTGCAGCGCGCCGTGGTTCCCCGGCGCCGGGCGCCGCTGCTGGGCTGAACGCTCAGACCTCAGCGCACCACAATGTCGACCGACAGCGCCGGCGTGGACGCCGGCAGCCCGCCATAGCGGGTGCCGACGCCGACGACGACGGTGACGATGGCAACGGCCAGCGCCGCGGCGATCAGGCCATATTCGAGGCCGGTGCCGTGGGGCCGGCGTGCGACGGCGGTGCGGCGACGCGATACCATCGACTGCCCGACCATTTCCCGTTCCACCATTTCGCGCATGGACCTGTCTCTGCTTGAATACATCCGCATGACATCTGTCTTGGGACAGATCTTGTTATGAGGACACCTTGCGCCCCACACCTTGACCGCACGTTAAAGCCGGCGCAGGCCGCGCATCCTCTTGGTGCGTGGTTAATGTTTGCCGGTGGGGGATGGTTAATACTTCACGACCGCGCCCCTCGGTCGGGCGTCATACCCGCTGGCGCGCCTTCGGACCGAAGTCGTGGATCCCCCGGCCAAGCCCGGGGATGACGGTGTGCGGGGGGGTGACGGCGTGCCGGCGGGTATGACGAGGTGGCGGCAGGGAGGCGGTCTCCCCGGTTCTCCGAGCCGGCGTTCAGCTGCGCGGCTTGGCCCGCCGCGTCGGCTCGGCCTTCGCCGGGTCTTCCGGCCAGGGGTGGCGGGGATAGCGCCCGCGCATGTCGGCCCGCACATCGCGCCAGGAGCCGGCCCAGAAGGCGGGCAGGTCGCGGGTCAGCTGGATCGGCCGGTGCGCCGGGGAGAGCAGCGACAGGATCAGCGGCACCCGCCCGGCGGCGATGCTGGGATGGGTCTTCAGGCCGAACAGTTCCTGCACCCGCACATGCAGCGTCGGGCCGCCCTCCGTGGCGTAGTCGATCGGCAGGCGCGAGCCGGTCGGCACCTCATAATGGGTCGGTGCCTCGGCCTCCATCCGCCGCGCCTGTTCCCAAGGCAGCAGGCCGGACAATGCGCGGCCGAGGCGGTCGGCATCGAGCGCGCCGAGCGCGGTGATGTCGCCCAGGACAGGCGCCAGCCAGTCCTCGGCCGTTCCGGCAAGGGCCGGCCAGGCGAGGTCCGGCCAGAGATCCGGCGCGCTGGCGTGGAGGAAGCGGGCGCGATCAAGCCATTGCCGCTGCGCCTCGGACCAGTTGAGCCGCTCCAGCCCGCGCGCGGCGGCGGCGCGGGCTAGCGCCCGGGCGGTGGCGTCCCCCGGCTTCAGCGCGGCGGTGCGCTCGGCCAGAACAAGCGCGCCGAGCCGGCGCACATGGCGGGCGCGCAAGGCGCCCGCGGCGGCATCGAAGGCGGTTTCCACGCCCTCGGTGATGGCGTCACCGAACTCCGCCTCGATCTCGGCTTCGGTGAGCTCAGTGGCGAGCAGGATGCGGGCTTCGTCCGCCGTGCCGGTGAGTTCGGCGATAGCGAGAAAGCGGGCGCGGGCGAGCGAGGAGGCGGGGTCCAGCGCCGCGCCGCGCCCATTCGCCAGCACGAAGCGGCGGCCGTCGCCGCGCCCGCGCGCCACCCGGTCGGGGAAGGCCAGCGCCAGCAGCACAGCGGGGGAGGGCGTATCGCCGCTCGCCCGGGTGCCCGAAACCTGCCGTTCCGCCTCGCCGGCCCAGCGTTCGACCAGCCGCCGGGCTTCCTCGCTGCGGCGGGAGCGATCCCGGGAAAAGTCCATCAGCCGGTGGGCGAGGTCGGGCGCGTCGCCGCCGAGCCCGCGCTCGGAGACCAGGGCGGCGATGCGCGCGGCCTCTTCGCCGGCGCCGCGCCGTGCGCCCTCGATCACCATGCGGGCAAGGCGCGGCTCCAGCGGCAGCCGGGCCATGGCGCGGCCGAGCGGGCTCACCTGCCCGTCCGTAGCGAAGGCGCCGAGCGCGCCGAGCAGCGCCCGTGCCTCCGTCACCGCCGGGGCGGGGGGTGGATCGAGAAAAGCGAGGGTCGCGGGATCGCGCGCGCCCCAGACCGCGAGGTCGAGCACGAGGCGGGAGAGATCGGCGGCGAGGATTTCCGGCGTCGCGAAGGCCGGCAGGCTCGCCGTCTCCGGCTCATGCCACAGGCGCAGGCACACGCCCGGCTCGGTGCGCCCGGCGCGGCCGCGCCGCTGGTCGGCGGCGGCGCGTGACACGCGCACCGTCTCCAGCCGGGTGAGGCCGACGCCGGGCTCGAAGCGCGGCACCCGGGCGAGGCCGCTGTCGATGACGACGCGCACGCCCTCGATGGTCAGGCTGGTCTCCGCGATGGAAGTGGCGAGCACCACTTTGCGCCGGCCGGGAGGCGCCGGGGCGATGGCGCGGTCCTGCTCGGCGGGGGGCAGCGCGCCATAGAGCGGGGCGATGTCGATGGCGGGGTCCCGGATCGCCTCGCGCAAAAACCGCTCGGTGCGGCGGATCTCAGACGCGCCGGGCAGGAAGGCGAGCAGCGAGCCGGTCTCCTCGCGCAGCGCGCGGGTGATGAGCTCCGCCATCTGCCGCTCGACCGGCGCGCCCGGCACCCGGCCGGCATAGCGTGTCTCCACCGGGAAGGCGCGGCCGAGGCTTTCCACCACAGGCGCGCCGTCCAGCAGGCGGGCGACGCGGGCGCCGTCCAGCGTCGCCGACATGACGAGGATCCGCAAATCCTCGCGCAGCGCGCCCTGCGCGTCGAGCGCGAGGGCGAGGCCGAGATCGGCGTCGAGGCTGCGCTCGTGAAACTCGTCGAACAGCACGGCGGCGACGCCGGAAAGCTCCGGGTCATCCAGCATCATGCGGGTGAAGATGCCCTCGGTGATGACCTCGATGCGGGTGGTGCGCCCCACTTTCGAGCCGAAGCGGGCGCGGTAGCCGACCGTTTGCCCGGCTTCCTCGCCCAGCGTCTGTGCCATGCGGGTGGCGGCGGCGCGGGCGGCGAGGCGGCGCGGCTCCAGCACGAGGATCTTGCGCCCGTCCACCCAGGGCTCGCCGAGCAAGGCGAGGGGCACCCGCGTGGTCTTGCCCGCGCCGGGCGGCGCCACGAGCACGGCGGACGGGCCCGCGCGCAGGGCGGCGGTCAGTTCCGGCAGGGCGTCATCGATGGGGAGGGGCGAGAGGGGCGCAGGCATGGCGCAGGGCTATACAGCCTGTTGCCGTGCGCGGGAACGGGCGCCCCCCAAAGACGCCTGCTGCCCACTGTGCCCTCATGGCCGGGCTTGACCCGGCCACCCAGGCTTTTCAGCGGCGCAAGGCGGGGCCGCTGGATCCCCGGGACAGGCCCGGGGATGAGGGAGGCGGAAGGCCGGCCCGCTCAGAAGATCGCGTCGAGCGTGCGGCCGATCTTCTCGACGATCTCGCCCATCTGGCTCTCGCTGACGATCAGCGGCGGGCTGACGGCGAAGGTGTCGCCGGCGGTGCGCACCATCATGCCCTCGTCGTGGAACAGACGCTCCATGCCTTCATAGGCGCGGCGGCCGACGCCGTCGGCGCGCGATTCGAAGTCCACCGCGCCGACGAGGCCGACGGTGCGGATGTCGAGCACGCCGGGCTTGGAGCGCAGCGAGTGGAAGGCATCGGCCCACATCGGCTCGATCTGGCGCACCCGCTCGAACAGTCCTTCCTCGCGGTAGAGGTCGAGCGTGGCGAGCGAGGCGGCGCAGGCCAGCGGGTGCGCCGAATAGGTGTAGCCGTGGAACAGGTCGATGACGGGCGCGTCGCTCTTCACGAAGGCGTCGTAAATGTGCTTGCGCACCAGCACGCCGCCCATCGGCACCGCGCCCGAGGTGACGCCCTTGGCGAAGGTGATCATGTCGGGCACCACGCCGTAGCGCTCGGCGGCGAAGGCATAGCCGAGGCGGCCGAAGCCGGTGATGACCTCGTCGAAGATCAGCAGGATGCCATACTTGTCGCAGAGCTCGCGCAGGCGCTTGAGATAGCCGACCGGGGCGGGAATGGCGCCGGTGGAGCCGGCCATCGGCTCGACGATAACGGCGGCGATGGTGGAGGCGTCGTGCAGGGCGACGAGGTTCTCCAGCGCGTCGGCGCGCTCGGCGCCCCACTCCGGCTCGCCCTTGGAAAAGGCCTGCTTCTCGCGGTTATAGGTGTGCGGCAGGTGGTCGACACCCGGCAGCAGCGAGCCGAACATCTTGCGGTTGGGCGACATGCCGCCGACCGAGATGCCGCCGAAGCCGACGCCGTGATAGCCGCGCTCGCGGCCGATGAGGCGGGTGCGCGTCGCATTGCCTGTGGTGGCGTGGTAGGCGAGCGCGATCTTCAGCGCGCTGTCGCCGGCCTCGGAGCCGGAATTGCACAGGAACACATGGTCGAGGTCGCCCGGCGCCAGCGCGGCGATGCGGGCGGCGACGGCGAAGGCCTTGGGGTGGCCATACTGGAACGGCGGGGCGAAATCCATTTCCGCCGCCTGGTGCTGGATCGCCTCGACGATCGGGTCGCGGTTATGGCCCGCATTGGCGCACCACAGACCGGCGGTAGCATCGAGCACCGCGCGCCCTTCCGGCGTGTAATAGTGCATGTCCTTGGAGCGCGAGAGCAGGCGCGGCTTCGCCTTGAACGCCCGGTTGGGCGTGAACGGCATGAAGAACGCCTCAAGGTCGTTCGGGCTGGCGGCTGCGGAAGAGTAAGCAGACATGAATGACTCCGGCTGATACGGCGAAGGGGACAAGCCGCGCTTTTTTAGTCATGTATAATACGTAAGCAGGATGCGCTCACGAGAAATAATCATGATGTGATCACTTTCCTTTCTGCCGCGCCGCCAGCGCATTGGCCGGCTTGACCCGATGGCCTCATCGCGGCCATCAACGCACGGCAGAGGTGGAGTGCGATCCGATCAGATTGAACCGATCTGATCGGGAAATCGCCCTCTAACTCTAAGATAGAGAACGCTGCGTCAGTGTGTGTGAGCGCGGCGCGCCTCCCACAGAGGGCGTTTCTGCCGGGTCCGGGGCGGGGGAGCCCGGGACGGCGCAGGATAGGACGTTGCGGTGCCCGAGAGCACGACAGTCGAGACGCCCGGAGCCGACGCGGCCTCCCCCGATGCGGTGCGGCGCGCGCTGGCGCATGTGCTCGCCTCCGATGAGCTGCGCTCCTCGCCGCAGCTCGCCAATATTCTGCGCTTCGTCGTCGAGGCGACGCTCGATGGGCGCCGCGAGGCGATCAAGGGCTACACCATCGCCGTCGAGGCGCTGGGGCGCGACCCCTCCTTCGATCCGCAGGCCGACCCGATCGTGCGGGTGGAGGCCACGCGGCTGCGCCGGGCGCTGGAGCGCTATTACGCCGGCGCCGGTGCCGGCGACGATCTCGAAATCGCCATTCCGCGCGGCAGCTATGTGCCGCATTTCCTGCCACGGCCGGCGGCAGGGGCGATGGCGGGGGCGCTGGCGCCCGCGCCCGCCGACGAGGCGGCGGAAGCGCTGGCCGATCTGGCGGGCGTCGACCTTTCGCAGGACGGCCTTTCCAGCGGAAATCCGGCCGAGCGGCCCGCCGCGCCGGTTGCCGCCCCGCTGCCGGTCGCCGCGCCGCGCCGGCGCATCGGCGTCGGCCTCGCGCTCGGCGTGCTTCTGGTTGCCATGGTCCTGGTCGCCTCCGGCCTCGCGCTCGGCAGCCTCGACCCGCTGGGGCTGCGGGGCGTGCTGGCGGGGTCGCAATGGGAGCCGCTGGAGCGTGCCAACCGGCTCGGCATACCGATGATCGAGGTGCGCGAGTTCGAATCCACCGGCGGCCCGGCGCTGCCGCCCGGCGACACGGCGGCCCGCGCCAGCGCGGCGGGCAGCGGCGATTTCACCGCCGAGGCGATCGAGGTGCGGGTGCGCGACGCGCTGGCCCGCTTCGACCTGCTCGACGTGCTGGCGAGCCCGGATGCGCGCCCGGCGCTGCGCTGTTCCGGCGAGGAGGCTTCGCCCAGTTCCGCCTTCGCGTTGGGCGGGCTGGTGGAAAACCACGATGACGGCACGCTCTCCGTGCTGCTGCGCCTCTCCGACCTGTGCGACGGCACGATCGTCTGGTCGCGGGAGTTCGACAGCCTCAGGCGCGGCGGCGACGCCACGGCGCTGGAAATCGGCCTGGTGCGCGACATCATGGCGGCCATCGCCGAGCCCTATGGGGTGATCCAGGCGCGGGCGCGGGCCCGCGTCACCGCTGCCGGCGGGCCGGCGGTCGCGGGGCCCTATGGCTGCGTGCTGATCGCCTATTCCTACTGGCGCTCCTATCTGCCGGCCGACCATGAGGCGGCGCGCGACTGCCTGGAAAAGGCCGTGGCGGCCGACCGCACCTTCGCGCTCGGCTACGCGCTGCTGGCGGAACTGCATCTCGACGAGATCCGCGCCGGCGTCCCGCCACGCGCCGCGACTCCGGCGCTCAACCGCGCGCTGGCGGCGGTGGAGCAGGCGGTGGAGCTGGCCCCGACCAGCGCCTTCGCCCGCCGGGTGCTGATGGATGTGCATTTCTTCCGGGGCGAGCGCGCGGCCACTCTGGCGGCGGGCGCGAGCGCGCTGGAACTGAACCCCTATGATGTCGACATATTGGCGGATTTCGGCGGCCGGCTCGTGGCGCTGGGCGAGCGCGCGCGCGGCGAGGCGATGCTGGCGCAGGCCGCCCATGCGGCGCCGGGCATGCCGCCCTGGGTGGATTATCACCGCGTCATCGCCGCCTATCTCCGCGGAGATGCGGTGGCGGCGGCCGCGGCGGCGGACCATCTGATGGGCGAGGGCTACGCGCCGGGGCTGCTGGCGCGGGCGCTGGCCAGCCATCTCGCCGGCGAGGATGACGAGGCGCGCGCCGATGTCGCCAAGCTGGTGGCGATCGCGCCGGGCTGGGCGAGCGAGCCGGACACCATGATAGGCCGCTTCTTTCCCGATGCCGGCGTCGCCCGCAAGGTGCGGGCCGACCTCGCCGAACTCGGCCTGAAGCTGCGCGATTCCGCCGCCGCGAACTGAAATCGGGCGGCATCGGGGGCGGGGGGCGCGCACAAGGTCGCGTGGCGCGGGCGGGCCAGAGCGGCTATAGGCTTGGCCGCTTCCCGGATCTCCCCTCCACGCGGACCTTTCTCATGTCGGACAGTTTCGATCTCGCCATTGTCGGTGCGGGCGTCGTCGGTCTCGGCCACGCCATAGCGGCGCGGCGGCGCGGGCTGAAGACGGTCGTCATCGACCGCGACGCGCAGGCCAATGGCGCTTCGGTGCGCAATTTCGGCTTCGTCACCGTCACCGGCCAGCAGCGCGGCGAGTGCTGGCGCCGGGCGATGCGCTCGCGCGACATCTGGGCCGAAATAGCGTCCCGGGCCGGCATCGAGGTGGTGCATCGCGGCCTGCTGGTGGCGGTGCGGCGCCCCGAGGCGCTGCCGGTGCTGGAAGCCTTCCGCGCCACTGAGATGGGTGAGGGCTGCGAACTGCTCACGCCAGAGGCGACGCGCGAGCGGCTGCCGGCGCTCACGGGCGAGCTTTCCGGCGGGCTGTGGAGCCCGCACGACATGCGGGTGGAATCGCGCGACGCCATCCCTCGCCTTGCCGCCTGGCTGGCCAGCGAGGGCGTGGAATTCCGCCGCGAGAGCGCGGTCACAGCGGTCGAGCCGGGCCGGGTCGTCACCTCGTCCGGCACGGTGTCGGCCGCGCGGATCGTGGTGGCGCCGGGCGACGATTTTCACACCCTGTTCGAGGACCGCTTCACCGCCTATGGCGTCACCCGCTGCAAGCTGCACATGCTGCGCGTGAGCGACCCGGCGCTGGGCATGCTGCCCGGCTCCGTGATGACCGACCTCTCGCTGGGGCGCTATCTCGGCTATGCCGAACTGCCCGAAGCGCAGGCGCTGAAGCGCGTGCTGGAGGCCGAGCAGGCCGAGCACCTCACGCATGGCGTGCACCTCATCGTGGTGCAGTCAGCCGATGGCTCGCTTGTGGTGGGCGACAGCCACCATTATGGCGCGACGCCGGACCCGTTCGCGCCCGATTTCGTCGACGAGCTGATCCTCGACGAATACGCCGCCTTGTTCGGCCGCCGGCCGCCGGTCACTGAACGCTGGATCGGCACCTATGCCTCGGCGCCGGACCGGCTCGCCTTCATCGACCGGCCGCACGACCATATCCGCCTCGTGGTGGTGACCAGCGGCACCGGCGCCTCCACCGGCTTCGCGATCGCCGAGGAGGCGGTGGCGGAGCTGTTCGACTGAGGCCCGTCTCCCGCACCGGCATTGCCGCCACGCGCCCCATCCTCTAAACCCGCGCCGTACTTCGAGAAGGACGGCGCCCATGGCCAAGGACAAACCCACCAAGCTTCGCGCCCGCATGCCGCGCGGCTTTGCCGATCGCGGGCCGGGCGAACTCGTACCGACGCGGGCGATGCTAGAGACCATCCGCAAGGTCTATGAGCTCTACGGCTTCGAGGCGCTGGAAACCCCCTTCATCGAATACACCGACGCGCTGGGAAAATTCCTGCCCGACCAGGACCGGCCGAATGAGGGCGTGTTCTCCTTCCAGGACGATGACGAGCAGTGGCTGTCGCTGCGCTACGACCTCACCGCCCCGCTCGCCCGCCATGTGGCGGAGAATTTCGACAAGCTGCCAAAACCCTTCCGCAGCTACCGCGCCGGCTGGGTGTTTCGCAATGAGAAGCCCGGCCCCGGCCGCTTCCGCCAGTTCATGCAGTTCGACGCCGACACGGTGGGCGCCCCGACGGTGGCGGCGGATGCCGAGATCTGCATGATGATGGCCGACACGCTGGAGGCGCTGGGCCTTGCCGGCCAGTTCGTCATCAAGGTGAACAACCGCAAGGTGCTGGACGGCGTGCTGGAGGCGATCGGCCTTGGCGGGGATGAGAATGCTGGGCGGCGGCTCACCGTGCTGCGCGCCATCGACAAGTTCGACAAGGTGGGCATCTCAGGCGTCCGCGACCTGCTCGGCGCCGGCCGCTGGGAGAACCCCGAGGCCAAGAGCGGCGATTTCACCAAGGGCGCGGGGCTTGCCTCCTCCGAAGTCGACTTGGTGCTCAAATTCATTAATGCGTCGCCGCAGATGACTGGACGCGACAGCGAGTATCTAACGCGCGAGCAATTCGACGAGTGGATGGCAACGTTGCCTGAGCACGAGCGTGGGCAGTTCTTGTATGACGAACGTGCCGGTTGGGCCGGCTCATACGTGAATTACAAGACGTGCGACATGCTCGAACGCGCATTCGGTTCAAATGCAAAGGCAGCGGAAGGGATCAAGGAACTCCGAGAAATCGGAAACCTTTCTTACTTCGCAGGCTATCGTACTGACCGCATCCGCATCGACCCCTCCGTCGTCCGTGGCCTCGAATATTACACCGGCCCGGTCTTCGAGGCCGAGCTGACTTTCGAGGTGAAGGACGAGAAGGGCCGCCCGGTGCGCTTCGGCTCCGTCGGCGGCGGCGGGCGCTATGATGGGCTGGTCGGCCGCTTCCGGGGCGAAGCTGTGCCGGCTACGGGTTTCTCCATCGGCGTCTCGCGGCTCGCTTCCGCGCTGTCTTATCTCAACACCGACGCCGCGCCGGAATTCGGCCCTGTCGTGGTGGTGGTGATGGATCGCGACCAGACGGCGCATTATATGGGGCTGGTGGGCACGTTGCGGCAGGCCGGCATCCGCGCCGAGATGTATCTCGGCAACCCGAAGAATCTCGGCAACCAGTTCAAATATGCCGACCGCCGCAACAGCCCTTGCGTGGTCATTCAGGGTTCGGATGAGCGGGCAAACGGGCAGGTGCAGATCAAGGATTTGATCGAGGGCGCCAAGGCCGCCGCCGCGATCACCGACAATGCCGAGTGGCGCGAGAGCCGCCCGGCGCAGTTCGCCTGCACCGAGGGCGAGCTGGTCGAAAAGGTGCGCGAGCTGCTCGACCATCACGGCGTCCCGCACGGCGCCGCGCTGGGGTGAGGGGGGCTTTCCCCCTAACCGGTGGCGGGCGGTGCGCGATACGAAGGCATTTGGCCGCCTGCGGCGGGTCTTCTCCTGGGTCCCGGATCGGCGCTCCGCCTGCGGTGTCGCTGGTCCGGGACACTCCCGCCCGGAAACCATGTCGCGCCCCGCGCATGGACCGGGGCGCAGGGCTTTGCTAGAAGCGCGCAGCTTCTAGCCGCCCCGTTTCCCGCAGACCGGACCCGCCTCATGCCCGCCGACCAAAGCCACGCCGAGGAACTGCTCGCGCTTTATGCGCGTGCCGGCTTCGCGCGCGTCGAGCCGCCGGTGCTCCAGCCCGCCGATGCCTTTCTCGACCTCTCGGGCGAGGAAATGCGGCGCACCATGTTCATCACCATGGACCCGGAAGGGCGCGAGCTGTGCCTGCGGCCGGACCTCACCCTGCCGGTGTGCCGCCATTACATCGCCGATGGCGCCGCGCAGATGCGCGATTTCGCCTATCTCGGCCCGGTGTTCCGCTCCGACGTGCCGGGCGGCGAACTGCTGCAGGCGGGCGTCGAATCCTTCGGCCGGCAGGACCGCGAAGCCGCCGATGCCGACCTTCTGGCGCTGGGGCTGGAGACGGCGGCGCTGTGGGGGGTGATCGACCCGACGATAAGGCTCGGCGATGCCGGCCTGTTCGCCACTTTGCTCGACGCGCTGAACCTGCCCCCCGTCTGGCGGCGGCGCCTCATCAAGGATTTCGCCCGCTCCGGCGATCTCGGCGCCGATCTCGCGCTGCTCAAGCAGCGGCCGGAGGCCGGCGGCGTCACCGCCCATGCCGGCGTGCTCTCGGCGCTGGCGGGCTCCGACCCCGACGCGGCGCGGGCGCTGGTGACGGACCTGCTCTCCATCGCCGGCATCTCCACTGTGGGCGGGCGCAGCGTGTCGGAAATCGCCGAGCGCTTTCTCGAACAGGCGGCGCCCGGCGACGGCGAGGGGCTGTCGCCCGAGAAGGTCATGGTGATCGAGCGCTATCTCGCCATTGCCGGCACGCCCGACCAGGCGGCGGCGCGCCTGCGGGCGCTGGCTGAGGAGGCGGGGCTGGAGCTTTCCCGCGCGCTCGACGCCTTCGAGACCCGCACCCATTTCATCGCCGCGCAGGGCATCGAGCCGGGCCGGCTCTCCTTCGCCACCGCCTTCGGCCGGCCGCTGGATTATTACTCCGGCATGGTGTTCGAGCTGCACGAGAACGGGGCGGGAGCGCCCTTGGTCGCCGGCGGGCGCTATGACGGGCTGCTCGGCCGGCTCGGTGCCGGGGAACCCATCCCCGCCGTCGGCTTCGCCGTCTGGCTCGGCCGCCTCGACGCCGTGGAGGCCCGCTGATGAGCACCAAGATGAGTGCGCCGCTGATCATCGCCGTGCCCTCCAAGGGCCGGCTGCAGGAAAACGCCACCGGCTTCTTCGCCCGCGCCGGCATGTCGCTGACCCAGTCGCGCGGGTCGCGCGACTATCGCGGCACGCTGACCGGGGTGGAGGGGGTGGAGGTCGCCTATCTCTCCGCCTCCGAGATCGCCAGCCAGCTCGCCGCCGGCGCCGTGCATCTCGGCGTCACCGGCGAGGATCTGGTGCGCGAGAGCATCCCGGACGCCGATTCCAAGGTGCTGCTGGTGGAAGGGCTGGGCTTTGGCCACGCCAATGTGGTGGTGGCGGTGCCGCAGGCCTGGATCGACGTGCGCACCATGCGCGACCTCGACGATGTGGCGACCCATTTTCACGCCACGCGCGGCCGGCGGGTGCGGGTGGCGACGAAATATCTTAACCTCACGCGCGGCTTCTTCGCCCGGCACGGCATTGTCGATTACCGCATCGTCGAGAGCCTCGGGGCCACCGAGGGCACGCCGGCGGCGGGCACGGCGGAGCTGATCGTCGACATCACCACCACAGGCTCGACGCTGGCGGCCAATGCGCTGAAGGTGATCGATGACGGGGTGATGCTGCGCTCGGAGGCCAATCTGGTCGCCTCGCTGCACGCGGACTGGAACCCGGGCGCCCGGGCGGCGGCGCGGGCGCTGCTCGACCGGGTGACGGCGGCCAAGCGTGCCGCCACCATGCGCGAGGTGAAGACCCGCTTTTCCGCCTGCGATGCCGGCGTGGTGCAGGAGGCGGTGCGCCGCTTCCGCGCCGTGGCGCCCTTCGGCGCGCCGACCTCCTCCGGCATGGTGACGCTGCACTGCCCGCCGGACACGCTGCACCCGCTGGCGGTGTTTTTGCGCGAGCAGGGCGCCGCGACGGTCTCGGTCGGCCCGCTCGACTATGTGTTCGCCGCCGAGAACCCGCTTTACGAAAAGCTGGAAGCGCGGATCGGCTGAAGTCTTCGCCGCGCGGGCCTGCGTGCCGGGCCTGCGTGTTTCCAGGCTCGCTTGCGCTCGCACCTCAGCATGACGGGGGGCGGCTCTCGCAGAGCACAGCATTCATCATCCTGAGGTGCCCGGGCGCCGCCCGGGCCTCGAAGGACGCAGGCGGCCACTCGCCCGCTCCCCACTCAAGATGTGGATCCACGGGTCAGGCACGGGAATGACGGCGCGCATTTGAATGATCGTCATCCCCAGCGGATTGCACCGTGTCCCGGCCCCACGGAGCTGAAGGCAAAGCGCCGCGCTGGGACCCAGCGCGAAACGCTTCTGCCGCACTCTTTAAGGGATTCGAGGCGCTGCGCGGGGTTTCTCCTGGGGCCCGGATCGGCGCCGCGCGGGGCGCGGCTTGTCCGGGACGCGGGGGCGGCCCTGCCGGGTGCCGGGCCTGCGTGCTTCGAGGCTCGCTGACGCTCGCACCTCAGCATGACGATGCGTGGCCTTGAGGAAGGCATGTCATCCGGAGGTGCCCGGGCGCAGCCGGGCCTCGAAGGACGCAGGCGGCCGATGTCGTGCGCTTCTTGGGTTATCCCCGCGCGGCCTGCGCCGTCTCCGCCACTTCCGGCCGCGCGAACGCCGCCGCCTCGCCGATGGCGTGGCCGAACAGAACGAGGCAGGGCCCGCTGGCGCCATCCGCCACCGCCTGCTCCAGCGCGCCCTGCAGCGTGGCGACGGTGGCCGGCACCTGCCGCTCCTCCGGCCGCGTGGCCGAGAACAGGGCGATGGCCGGGGTGGCCGGATCGAGCCCGGCCGCCATCGCCTTGGCCGCCAGTTCGCCCCAGGTGCGCTGGGGCATATAGACCACCGTGGTGGCGGCGGGGTCGGCCAGCGCCTGCCAGTCGAGATCGCGCGGCAACTTGCCGTCGCGCGCATGGGCGGTGACGAATTGCAGCCGGCGGGCATGGTCGCGATGGGTGAGCGAGGTGGTGAGCCGGCTCGCCGCCCCCTGCGCCGCCGTGATGCCCGGCACCACTTCCACCGGCAGGCCGGCATTGCGCGCGGCGGTGATTTCCTCGCCGGCGCGGCCGAACACCATGGGGTCGCCGCCCTTCAGCCGCACGACGCGTTTGCCCTGCCTGGCCAGCGAGACCATCAGCGCGTTGATGTCGTCCTGCTTGCAGGAGGCCTTGTAGCCGGTCTTGCCGACCAGCATCTTGCGCGCCTCGCGGCGGGCGACATCCAGCACCGCCGGGGCGACGAGGTCGTCATAGAGCACGACATCGGCCGATTGCAGCACGCGCACCGCCTTCAGCGTCAGCAGTTCCGGGTCGCCCGGGCCGGCGCCGACCAGGGCGACCGAGCCGCGCGGCGTGTCGGTGCGCTCCATCTCGGCGCGGGCGAGAAACTGTTCGCGCAACGCCTCGGAGGGTTCGTCCTCCGGCGTCTCCAGCGCGGCGCGGGTGAAGCGCTCCCAGAAGCTGCGGCGGCCCTGATAGGAAAGCGCGAGGGCGGACACCGCCGGGCGCCAGCTGCGCGCGGCCTCGGCCCAGCGCTTGAAGCCCTGCGGGATCACCGCCTCGATCTTCGCCCGCACCGCCTGGCCGAACACCGGGGCGGCGCCGTCGGTGGAGATGCCGACCACGAGCGGCGAGCGGTTGACGATGGCGCCGAAGGCGAAATCGCAGAAGGCCGGCTTGTCCACGACATTGACCGGCACGCCGACGGCACGGGCGGCCTGCGCGAAGCGCGCGCACTCCTCGTCCTCCTCGATGGCGCCTATGGCGAGCGCGGCGCCGGCGAGGTCGGCCGGGGTCCAGTCGCGGGCGATGAGAATGAGCGCGCCGTCCGGCGGCGCGGCGGCCAGCGCCAGCAGGTCCTCGCAGGGGTCGACGGCGAACACCTCCACCCGCGCGCCGGCGGCGGAGAGCAGTTCCGCCTTCCACGCCGCCGCCTCCGAGCCGCCGGCCAGCACCACCCGGCGCCCGGCCAGCGCGAAGAACACCGGCAGACGGGCGAGCGGCGCCATGCGCGCCGGCGCCGGGCGGGCGCGGCGCTCAGGGGCGGGAGTGGGGGAGGCGGAATCGGTCATCGCGGCGGTCGTCCGAAAAAGCACTGGCGACTTATCACACAAAATCCACGTCCATTAAAGTCAATGAACGAAAATATTGCGGAAAATGTCAGTGCGCCTTTTCCGACAGCCGGTCGGTCCAGGCCAGCACCACGCCTGACAGCACGAACACGACATGGATGATGACCAGCCACATCAACTGCTTCTCGTCGACGCCACGGTCGAGATTCATGAAGGCTTTCAGCAGCGCGATGGCGGAGATGGCGACGATGGAGGCCAGCAGCTTCTGCTTGAGGCCGGCAAAGTCGACCTTGGTCATCCATTCCGGCCAGGCGGCATGGCCGGAGCCGTCGATCTTGGCGACGAAATTCTCATAGCCGGAGAAGATGACGATGATGACCAGGCTGCCGGTGAAGGTGAGGTCGACCAGCGCCAGAATGCCCAAAATGGTGTCGCTCTCGTCGAACTGCGTGGCATGGGTGACGAAATGGAACAGTTCGACGCCGAATTTGTAGAGCAGCACCGCCAGCGCGATCACCAGCCCGAGATAGAACGGCGCCATGATCCAGCGGCTGAGCAGAATGATGCGTTCGATGACTTTTTCCATGCGTCCGTCACCCCAGCCTGACACCGCCTCTCGCGGCTGCGAGAGGGGTGCCACGGCGCCGCGATGGCGGCAAGGGGGCTTGACGCGGGGGCGGGGCGCGTCACGTGCGGGACGCGCCAGCGCGTCGCCCCGCCGCGCGCGGCCTCAGTTCGCGACCACCTTCTGGTAGGTGTTCTTCAGCTCGTCCTGGATGACGATGGCCGTGCCCTTGGCGACCAGCAGCAGGTCCGTGTCCGGCGTGCGCGTGGTGTAGCTCCAGCCGGCGGGCGGCTTCAGCTTGGCGCCGAGGCCGGCGAGGTCGGCATAGCTCATCGCCGGGTCGACGATCTGGGCGTAGGACTGCATGACATAGACCGCCCCGTCAGGCGCGGTGAGCTGGAACACCGGCTTGCCGGCGTCGAAGCGATAGGTGGTGTTGCGGTCGATGGTCTGCTCGGTATAGGCCGGGCCCATCGCCTGGTGCAGCGAGAGCGACACCTCGGCCCGCTTGGCCATGACGATGCCGCCCACCGTGATGATCTCGCCGGTCTTGGTGTCGCCGGTGGCGGAGATGCCGTCCATGATGAAATGGCGCGGGCCGTTCATGACGACAGCGAGCGTGTCGAACTGCCGGAGCAGTTCGCGCCGCGTGAGCGCGTCCCATTTGTCGGCCGGGCAGTCGTCGAAGCCGAGCGTGTTGAACACGGAGGCCAGGAGGCCTTCCCGGGTGATGTGCACCGCCACGAGCTCGCAATAGCGCGCATCGCGCAGCACGGCAGGCAGCTTCGGCGTCATGTCCGGGGCCGGCTGCTGCGCCAGCGCGGCGCCGCCGGTCAGCGGCACCAGCAAGGCGAACAGGGCGGAAAGGCGGGAGCGGGAAGATGAGGTCACGGTCGTTCCTCGTTCAATAGGCGAGGCGCGAACGTTACGGCGGAGGTGCCGGGCGGGGGAAGACGCCGGGGCGATGCGATCAAGAATAGACAGGGCACCCGTTGCGCGACACGCGGGGGCGCGGCGGGAAGCCCCGCCGCACCCGTCTTGGTCAAGCGGCGACGCCGGTGCCGATCGGGCAGGAGACGCCGGTGCCGCTGAGCGCGCAGTACCCGTTCGGGTTCTTGGCGAGGTACTGCTGGTGGTACTCCTCGGCGAAATAGAAATGCGGGGCGTCGACGATCTCGGTGGTGATCGCCGGGAAACCCTTGGCCTGCAGCGCCACATCATAGGCGGCGAGGCTGGCTTCCGCCTGCGCCCGCTGCTCGGCCGAGGTGACATAGAGGCCGGAGCGGTAGGTGGTGCCGACATCATTGCCCTGGCGCATGCCCTGGGTCGGGTCGTGGATCTCCCAGAACAGCTTGAGCAGCTGGGCATAGCTGATCTTCGCCGGGTCAAACACCACCAGCACCGCCTCGGCATGGCCGGTGAGCCCGGTGCAGGTTTCCTCATAGGTCGGGTTCGGGGTGATGCCGTTGATATAGCCGACGGCGGTCACATAGACGCCGGGGGTCTGCCAGAACTTGCGCTCGGCGCCCCAGAAGCAGCCAAGGCCGAAAATGGCGGTCTCGAAGCCTTGCGGGTAGGGGCCCTTGAGGGCGTGGCCGTTGACGAAATGGGTTTCGGCAGTGGGCAGTTCCTGGGCGCGGCCGGGCAGCGCCTGCGCGGCGGTGGGAAGGTCGGCACTCTTCTTGAAGAAGAACATGGGGCAAATCCCTTCATGGACTGGCGCCAATATGGGGGGTGGCGTGCCCTTGCGCGAGGGCGCGCCGCTTCACGCGCGCGGCATCAGGCGCGCGGACCTTCCACGGCCGGCCGGCGCCCGATCAGCAGCAGCAGCGCGCCGGCGATGCCGAGCACCGCGAACAGCGGGGCGCCGAGGACAGGCACGACGAGATAGTCCCACACCGTCAAGGAAAGGCTGCGCTCGACGAAGGCCTGGAAGCGCGCCAGCGACTCCGGGCTCACCGCCAGCCAGGTGACGCCGAGCGGGGTGGTGACGATTTCCGACGAGGCGATGGAGCGCACGCCGTCCAGCACCAGCGCGACGAAGGCGCCGGCGAGAACCCACAGCCCGACGAAGCGGAAGAAAAAGCGGATCATGAATGGCCCTGTCTTCTGGCGCGCCGCGCCGGCGGCGTGCCTTGTCTTAGACGCCATCGCCGAAAGGCTGCAAGGGCGCAGGTCCGGCGAGGGATATCCCCCGATGGTCATCCCGGACGGCCGCAGGCTGATCCGGGACCGTTTTCCGCATGGAGCGCGGTCCCGGCTCTCCGCTTCGCTCCGGCCGGGATGACGGCCGCGCGGGGTTGAGCGGCCGGCCGGTGAGCGGTCGGTCGGTGAGCGGCTCTGCGCGCGGCGTTGCGCCGCCGCTCCCGCGTCCGTGAAGACCCTTAGCCTTGATGTGGATCAAGGTTGTCGTCCCTCAGCGGCGCGAAAGCTCCCTCCACATCATGGAGTCGTTCCAGATCGGCCGATCGGAACGTGGAGGGTCGAATGACGCAGCTACACAGCTCCGCTGGCGAGGGACGCGGCTCGGGTGCCACCGAGCCCGGCGTCGACCAGAGCGGAAAGAAAATGACCTTTGGCGAAGGCGGGCTCGCTTTCGTCTTCGCGGTCCTGTCGCTGTCGTGCATCACCGTGGCGGCGAAGACGCACGATGCCGCCTATGCCTTCCACGCCTATCTCTCCGCCTTCGCCAGCCTGGCGGCGGTGTTCGTCATCCTCAACCGCTATGTCGACCGCCCGGCGGCGCTGCCGGCGCGGGAGATTGACGGCAAGCCGAACTACAATTTCGGCCCGGTGAAGTTCGCCACGATCGCGGCGATGTTCTGGGGCATTGCCGGCTTCCTGGTTGGCGTCATCATCGCCTTCCAGCTCGCCTTTCCCTGGCTGAACCTCGATTTGCCCTGGACGGCGTTCGGCCGGCTGCGCCCGCTGCACACCTCGGCGGTGATCTTCGCCTTTGGCGGCAACGTGCTGATCGGCACCTCGTTCTATGTGGTGCAGCGCACCTCGCGCGCCCGCCTCGCCGGCTATCTCGCGCCGTGGTTCGTGGTGCTGGGCTATAATTTCTTCATCGTCATCGCCGGCACGGGCTATCTGCTGGGCATCACCCAGTCGAAGGAATATGCCGAGCCGGAATGGTACGCCGACCTGTGGCTGACCGTGGTGTGGGTGACGTATCTGCTGGTCTATCTCGCCACGCTCTGGCGCCGGCAGGAGCCGCACATCTATGTGGCGAACTGGTTCTACCTCGCCTTCATCGTCACCATCGCGATGCTGCACCTCGGCAATAATGCCAGCATCCCGGTCTCGGTGTTCTCGCCCAAATCCTACATCGTCTGGTCGGGCGTGCAGGATGCCATGGTGCAGTGGTGGTATGGCCACAACGCGGTCGGCTTCTTCCTCACCGCCGGCTTCCTCGCCATCATGTACTACTTCATCCCCAAGCGGGCCGACCGGCCGGTCTATTCTTACCGGCTGTCGATCATCCACTTCTGGGCGCTGATCTTCATCTATATCTGGGCCGGCCCGCATCATCTGCACTACACGGCGCTGCCGGACTGGGCGCAGACGCTGGGCATGACCTTCTCGATCATCCTGTGGATGCCCTCCTGGGGCGGCATGATCAACGGCCTGATGACGCTCTCGGGCGCCTGGGACAAGCTGCGCACCGACCCGGTGCTGCGGATGATGGTGGTCTCGGTCGCCTTCTACGGCATGTCGACCTTCGAGGGTCCGCTGATGTCGGTGAAGTCGGTCAACTCGCTCAGCCACTACACCGACTGGACCATCGGCCATGTGCATTCCGGTGCGCTGGGCTGGGTCGCCTACATCTCCTTCGGCGCCATTTACTGCCTCGTGCCGTGGCTCTGGCAGAAGCGGGAGCTGTATTCGCTGCGCCTGGTCAACTGGCACTTCTGGATCTCGACCATCGGTATCGTCTTCTACATCTCGGCGATGTGGGTGGCGGGCATCCTGCAGGGCCTGATGTGGCGCGCCTATACCTCGCTCGGCTTCCTCGAATACTCCTTCATCGAGACCGTCGAGGCGATGCACCCCTTCTACATCATCCGCGCTTTGGGTGGCGTGCTGTTCCTCGTCGGCGGGCTGATCATGGCGTTCAACATCTTCATGACCATCCGGCAGCCGGAGACGGCTGAGGCCGACACCGGCGCGCGCAACCCTTCCCTCGTGCCGGCTGAGTGAGGACGCAAGATCATGGCTGAAGCCGCCGCTCCGAAAAAATCCCTCTGGGCCAAGCACGCCTTCCTCGAACGGAACTCGATCTGGCTGATGATCGGCATCCTGCTCGTGGTCGCCATTGGCGGCCTCGTCGAGATCGTGCCGCTGTTCTACCTCAAGAGCACGATCGAGAAGGTCTCCGGCGTGCGACCCTGGTCGCCGCTGGAACTGGCCGGCCGCAACATCTATGTCCGCGAGGGCTGCTACAACTGCCACTCGCAGATGATCCGCCCGCTGCGCGACGAGGTGGAGCGCTACGGCCACTACTCGCTGGCGGCCGAGAGCATGTATGACCGCCCGTTCCAGTGGGGCTCCAAGCGCACCGGGCCGGACCTCGCCCGCGTCGGCAACAAATATTCCGACGAATGGCAGCGCCAGCACCTCGCCGATCCGCGCTCGGTGGTGCCGGGCTCGATCATGCCCGGCTACCCCTTCCTGGCGCAGACCCCGCTCAAGACCTACGAGATCGCCGACGACATGAAGGTCAACGCCGTGCTTGGCGTGCCCTATTCGGAAGCGATGATCGCGGATGCGCTGGCCGACCTGAAGACGCAGGCCACCCCCGACGCCGATGGCGACGGGCTGACCGAGCGCTATCCCGGCGCCCAGCAGCGCGATTTCGACGGCAACCCCAAGGTTGTTTCCGAGGCGGATGCGCTGATCGCCTATCTGCAGGCGCTCGGCACCATGGTCGACTTCAAGCTTTACGACGACAAGGCAAACATCCGCTGAGGAGGCCGGGATGAACGAGACCTATCGCGCCCTCGCCGAATTCGCCCAGACCTGGGGGCTTCTCTACTTCGTCGGCATCTTCCTCTGCGTGCTCGCCTATGCGCTTTCGCCCCGGCGCGGCAAGCAGTTTGAAGAGGCCGCCCGCATGCCGCTGCGCGAGGATTGACCATGGCCGAGCATCAGAAGAACGTGGACGCCGTCACCGGCGTGTCGACGACCGGCCACGAGTGGGACGGCATTCGCGAACTGAATAACCCGCTGCCGCGCTGGTGGCTGTGGACCTTCTATGCCTGCATCGTCTGGGCGGTGGTCTACTGGATCGCCTATCCCGCCTGGCCGCTCGTCTCCGGCTACACTTCCGGCGTGCTCGGCTGGAAGTCGCGCGACGCCATCGAGGTGCAGCTCGCCGATCTGCGCACCCAGCGTGGCGCCTTCGCGCAGAAGCTGCAGGATGCCTCGCTCGCCGAGATCGAGGCCAGCCCCGAACTGCTGTCCTTCGCCCGCGCCCAGGGCCGGGCGGCCTTCGGCGATAATTGCGCGCCGTGCCACGGCACCGGGGCCGCCGGCTCGGTCGGCTATCCCAACCTGAACGATGATGACTGGATGTGGGGCGGCTCGCTGGAGCAGATCCAGCAGACCCTGCTGCACGGCATCCGCTCCACCGATGCCGACGCACATGTCGGCGACATGCCCGCCTTCGGCCGCGACGCCATGCTGCCGCGCCCGGAAATCGTGGCGGCGGCCGATTATGTGCGCTCGCTCTCCAATCTGCCGGTGCCGGCCGGGGTCACGCCCGATCTCGCCAAGGGCAAAGAGGTGTTCGAGGCCAATTGCGCCGCCTGCCATGGGGCCGACGGCAAGGGCAATATCGAACTCGGCGCCCCGAACCTCACCGACGGCATCTGGCTCTACGGCTCGGGCCGCGACGCCGTGATCGCCTCGATCACCAATGGCCGCGCCGGCATCATGCCCGCCTGGGGCGGCCGGCTCGACCCGACCACCATCAAGGCCCTCACCGTCTATGTGCATGCGCTCGGGGGCGGGAAGTAACGCCTGCACGTGACGGAGCGAGGCCATGCGGCGGGGCGTCTCAGCGACGTCCCGCCGCATAAGCATTTTTCCGCCCGGCAAGCCCCGGATCAACGGTTCCTGCCGCCGGGTTTAGAAAGCCTCCATGACAGGCGCGAACCGCCAGAGGTGCGAGGCGCACGTTTCGGGGACCGACATGAACATGGCGACCAAGGTGGAACGGCTGGAAGAGCCGGAATATGACGACGACGCCCCGCTCTACGAGGCCCGTCGCAAGATCTACCCCATCGCCGTGCATGGCACCTTCCGCCGCATCAAATGGGCGCTGCTCATCGTCACGCTGGGCATCTACTACCTGCTGCCCTTCCTGCGCTGGGACCGTGGGCCCAATGCCCCCTCGCAGGCGGTGCTGGTCGATCTTGCCAATGGGCGGTTCTATTTCTTTTTCATCGAGATCTGGCCGCAGGAAATCTACTACGTCACCGGCCTCTTGATCCTCGCCGCGCTGGTGCTGTTCCTGATGAACGCGGTGGCCGGGCGGCTGTGGTGCGGCTATCTCTGCCCGCAGACCGTGTGGACCGACCTGTTCCAGGCGATCGAGCGCATGGTGGAAGGCGACCCGCGCGAGCGGCGCGAGAAGCTGAAGACCGCCTCGCGCACCCAGCGCGTCTTCGAGGCCGCCGCCAAGCACACGCTGTGGCTGATGGTGGCGTGGTGGACGGGTGGCGCCTGGGTGCTCTATTTCGCCGATGCGCCGACGCTGGTCTGGGAGCTTTTCACCGGCACGGCGCCGCTGGTCGCCTATCTCTGGATCGCCATCCTCACCTTCACCACCTATGTGCTCGCCGGCCATATGCGCGAGCAGGTGTGCACCTATATGTGCCCCTGGCCGCGCATCCAGGCGGCGCTGACCGACGAATACGCCTTCAACGTCACCTATCGCTATGATCGCGGCGAGCCGCGCGGCTCGTTCAAGAAGAGCGAGGCGCTGCGGGCGGCCGGCGTGCCCTCGGGCGACTGCATCGACTGCAAGCAATGCGTCGCCGCCTGCCCGACGGGCGTCGACATCCGCCTCGGCAGCCAGCTCGCCTGCATCCAGTGCGGCCTGTGCATCGACGCCTGCGACACGGTGATGAACAAGGTGGGCCGCCCGGCCGGGCTGATCGCCTACGACACCGAGATGAATGTCGAGCGCCGCCAGCAGGGGCTCGCGCCGGTGGCGAAGGTGTTCCGCGCCCGCACCCTGCTCTATGCCGGGCTGATCGTCGTCGTCGGCGGCATCATGGTGGCGACGCTGGCGATGCGCGGCTCGGAGGGCGTCTCGGTCATCCACGACCGCAATCCGCTGTTTGTCCGCCTCTCGGACGGATCGCTGCGCAATGCCTACACGCTGCGCATCGTCAACAAGCAGTCGCTGCCGCGCCGTTTCGCCATCGCGGTGGACGGGGTGCCGGAAGCGCAGTTGGAGGTCGTCGGCGGCATCTCGGAAACCGAGAACGGCCATCCCGTGGTCGAGGTCGGGCCGGACCAGACCTATGAGCTGCGGGCGCTGGTTTCCACGTCAGCCAAGCTGCCGGCCAGCGCCTCGCTGCCCGTCACCTTCTCCGTCACCGATGTGATCGGCGGCGAGACCACCACCGCGCCCGACCATTTCAAGGGTCCTTGAGCCCCGACCGGAGGACGATCATGGCCGCACGCCGCAACGCATCGGATGAGGGGAAGGGAAGGCCGATCACCGGCCGCACCGTGCTTGTCTGCTTCATCGGCTTCTTCGGCGTCGTCTTCACCGCCAATTTCTTCCTGGTGCGGGCGGCGGTGACGAGCTTTGGCGGGGTGGAGACGGAAAGCTCCTACAAGGCCGGGCTCGCCTTCCGTGCCGAGAGCGAGGCGGCGGCGGCGCAGGATGCCCGCCACTGGCAGGTCGACGCCCATATCGAACCCGGCCGGCTCGATGTCGCCGCCCACGATGCCGAAGGCCGCCCGCTGACCGATGTCGCCCTGGTGGCGACGCTGCAGCACCCGACCGACCGCCGGCTCGACGTGCCGCTCGACCCGGTGCGCGTGAGCGCGGGCCAGTGGCGCGCCACGGACACGGTGGCCTCAGGGCAATGGGAGCTGGTGATCGAACTCAACCGCGACGGCGAGCGGCTGTTCCGCTCCACCAACCGCGTCATCATCCGGTAGCGATGATGGCGAGCGAGACCCTGGCCCCCAAAATCATCGCGCTCCCCGGCGCGTCATGGCCGGGCGCGCCGGTTCAGGACGTTCAGGCGCAAGCGCCCGCCCAGGATTTTTCGCTGTTCCTGCGCCGCGACCCGGCCGGGCAGGCGGAGATGGCGTTCGCGGTCGAGGGCATCGACTGCGCCGCCTGCATCGACGAGATCGAGGACGGGTGCGAGGCGCTGCCCGGCATCGCCCGGGCGCGGCTGAACTACACCACCCACCGCCTCACCATCGGCTGGGAGGCGAAGGCCGAACCCGCCCCGGCGCGGGTGCTGGAGGCGCTGGCGAAGGCGGGCTATCGCGCCTGGCCGTTCGAGGCCGACCGGCTGGAGGAGATCGACAACGCCACCTCCCGCCATCTGCTGCGCTGCCTCGGCGTCGCCGGCTTCGCGGCGATGAATATCATGCTGCTCTCGGTCTCGGTGTGGTCGGGCAATGTCACCGACATCACCCCGGAGACGCGCGACTTCTTCCACTGGCTCTCGGCGCTGATCGCGCTGCCGGCCGCCGCCTATGCCGGCCAGCCCTTCTTCCAAAGCGCGCTGCGGGCCTTGAAGGCCCGCTCGCTCAACATGGACGTGCCGATCACGCTCGGCGTGCTGCTGGCGCTCAGTGTCTCGGTGTACGAGACGCTGCACCATGCCGAGCACGCCTATTTCGACTCGGCGGTCATGCTGCTGTTCTTCCTGCTCGCCGGCCGCTATCTCGACCACGCGATGCGCCGGCGCACGCGGGCGGAGGCGGGCAATCTCGCCGCGCTGAAGGCGGTCTCGGCCAACCGCATCGAGGCGGATGGAAGGCTCGTCACCGTGCCCGCCGCCGCGGTGAAGCCGGGCGACGAGGTGATGCTGCGGGCGGGCGAGCGCGCGCCGGTGGACGGGATGGTGCTCTCGGGCACCGCCTCGGTGGATGAGAGCCTGGTGACGGGCGAGACGCTGCCGCGCCAAGTGGGCGTCGGCGGCACGGTGCATGCGGGCAGCCTCATTCATGACGGCGTGCTGCGGCTGCGCACGACTGCGGCGGGCGAGGACACGTTTCTCGACGAAATCGAGCGCCTGCTCGACAAGGCTTCGACCGCGCGGGGGCGCTATGTCAGGCTCGCCGACCGCGCCGCCCGGCTCTACGCGCCGATGGTGCACACCACGGCGCTGCTGGCGCTGATCGGCTGGCTGATCGCCGGCGCCTCGCTGCACCAGGCGGTGCTGATCGCGGTGGCGGTGCTCATCATCACCTGCCCCTGCGCGCTGGCGCTCGCCGTGCCGGCGGTGCAGGTGGTGGCGGCCGGCACGCTGATGCGGGCCGGCGTTCTCATCAATTCCGGCGATACCTTCGAGCGGCTGGCCGAGATCGACACCGTCGCCTTCGACAAAACAGGCACGCTCACCCTTCCCGATCCCAGCCTTTCCGACAGCTCTCACGTGCCGGCCCCGCTGCTCGCCGTGGCGGCGCGGCTCGCTCTGGCGAGCACGCATCCGCTGGCGCGGGCGATCGCCGCCGCTCATCCCGACGCTTTGCCACTTGCCGAGGTGCGCGAAGTGCCGGGCGCCGGCGTCGAGGCCGAGATCGACGGGGTGTCGGCGCGGCTCGGCAGCCCGGCCTTTTGCGGCTGCGAGGCGCTGGCGGCGGCGCGGGCCGATGCGGCGCCCGATGCCTCGCTGGTCGCGGTGCGGCTGGGCGAGGCCTGCGCCGTCCTTGAGATCCGCCAGGCGCTGCGCAGCGATGCGCGCGCGGTGATCGACGAACTGCGCGACGCCGGCCTCACCATCGTGCTGCTCTCGGGCGATCGTCGCGCGGCGGTGGCGCCGGTGGCGGCGCAGCTCGGCATCAAGGAGTGGTGGGCGCAGATGCGGCCGGGCGACAAGATCGCGGTGCTGGAGAGCCTCGATGCCAAGGGGCATGGCGGGAAGGGGCACGGCGTGCTGATGGTGGGCGACGGCATCAATGACGCGCCCTCGCTCGCCAGCGCCCATGTCTCGCTCTCGCCGATCAGCGCCGCAGATGTGACGCGGGCGCAGGCCGACGCGGTGTTCCTCGGCGAGAAACTGGCGCCCGTCGCCATCGCGCTGAAAGTGGCGCGGCGGGCGCGGCATCTGATGCGGCAGAATTTGATGATCGCCGTGGTCTACAATCTCATCGCCGTGCCGCTGGCGGTCGCCGGCTATGTCACCCCGCTGGTGGCGGCGCTCGCCATGTCCGGTTCCTCCATCATCGTCACCCTCAACGCCCTGCGGGCGCGGCAGGGTGGGCGCGCGGCGACGGGCGCCGCGCCGGAAGGGAAAGAGGTGGCGGCATGAGCGTGCTTCTTTATCTGGTGCCGGCGGCGCTGAGCCTTGGCCTGCTTGGGCTGGTCGCCTTCCTGTGGACGCTCAGGTCCGGCCAGTATGACGACATTGAGGGGGCGGCGGTGCGCGTGCTCTCCGATGACGATCTGCGCGCGCCGCCCGACGGGGGCACCGGCCAGCGGGACCGCCCCGTATGAGCGCCAGCGATTATTTCGATTCTGAGACGGAAGCGGCCCGCGCCGGCCGGCTCGGCTGCGCCTGCCCGGAGGATGCGCCGCGCGCGCTGCGCCGTTCGCTCGGCATCGGGCGACTGGCCGGCGGCTTCGCCCTCGTGGTGCTGGCGCAGGCGCTGACGCTGGGCGCGTTGCCGCTCGCCGGGGCGATGCTGGCGCCGCGCCCGGAACTCGGCGCGCTGCCGCTCGGCGCGTTCCTGCTCGGCGCAGCGCTGGCGAGCCTGCCGGCCAGCTTCCTGCTCGACACGTTCGGCCGGCGCGCCGCCTTCGCGCTCGGCGCCAGCCTTGGCATCGCCGGCGGGCTGGTGGCGGCCTATGCGATGAGGCTCGGCGCCTTCCCGATGCTGGTGCTGGGTGCGGCCTGGCTGGGCGCGGCGCAGGGTTTTGGCATGTTCTACCGCCACGCGGCGGCGTTCGGCGCGGCATCCGGCCTGCGGGCGGGCATGGTGGCGCGGCTCCTTGGCGCCGGCGCGCTGGCGGGCTTTGCCGGGCCGCTGCTGGCCGGCGCGGCCGAGGCGGCGCTCACACCCTACACCTTCGCCGGCACGCTGATCCTCGCCGCGCTGGCCCAGCTCGGCGCGCTGGGCTTTGCCGTCTCCCTGCCGGAGGCGCGCTTTTCCCATGCCGATCTCACCGTCGAGGCGAGGGCGCAGCCGCAGGAGCGCTCCGCGCCGCTGGCCTGGCGGGCGCTCATGCTGCCGACGCTGATCGGGGCGCTGGCCTGGGCGGCGATGACCTCCGCCATGGCCGGCGCGCCGCTGTCGCTGGCCGGCTGCGGCGTCGGGGTGCCGCTGATCTCAGGCGTCGTCGCCTGGCATGTGGTGGCGATGTACGCGCCGGCGCTGGCGGGCGGGGCGCTGGCGCGGTGGATCGGCGCGGCGCCGCTGGCGCTGCTGGCGCTCGCGCTCTGCATCGCGGCGGCGCTGACGGTGGCGCAGGCGAGCGAGGCGGTGACGATTTCCCTCGCCTTCCTCGCGGTGGGCGCCGGCTGGGCGCTGGCGAGCCTCGCCACCACGCTGATGCTGCACGCAAGCGGTGCGCCGTCCCGGCTGCAGCTTGGCGTGCATGACGGGCTGCTGCTCGCCGCAGCGCTGGCGGGCGTGCTGGTTTAGCCGCCCCACGCCGTCATCCCCGGGCTTGACCCGGGGATCCATGATGTCCTCCGCGCTCGCGCGCCGAACAAGACGTGGATGGCCGGGTCAAGCCCGGTCCTGACGCTCAGGGGACGCCCACGGGGAGGATGGTCTTGTGCGCCATGTTGACGCCTTCGCGTCTTTATGTAAGTGATCGCTCACTGACAATGCGGTGAGGGATCGAGCATGTTCACACGGCTGATGACGGCCCGGCGGTTCGCGCCGCTGTTCTGGTGCCAGTTTTTCGCGGCCTTCAACGACAATTTCGTGAAGAACGCGATGGCGCTGCTGATTCTCTACGGCATCGCCCATGTGAATGGCGGCGCGCTGGTGACGCTGGCGGGCGGCGTGTTCATTCTGCCCTTCTTCCTGTTCTCCTCCCTCGGCGGCCAGCTGGCCGACCGCTACGACAAGTCGCTGATCGCCCGGCGGGTGAAATTCGCCGAGATCTGGATCGTGCTCATCGCCAGCGCCGGCTTTGTCATCCAGTCCATTCCCCTGCTGTTCGTCGGCCTGTTCTTCATGGGAACGCTGAGCGCGCTGTTCGGGCCGGTGAAATACGGCATCCTGCCCGATCACCTCGCCAAGGATGAGCTGGTGTCCGGCAATGCGCTGATCGAGATGGCGACCTTCGCCGCCATTCTCGGCGGCACGGTGGGCGGGGCGCTGGCCTTCACCCATACCGGGGAATGGGCGGTGGCCGGCTTCACCTTCGTGCTGGCGGTGATTGCCTGGCTCTCCGCCCGGGCGATCCCGCACACGCTGCCGGGCGCGCCGGACCTCAAGATCGACCGCAACATCTGGCGCAGCACGATGACGCTGCTGGCCGACATCCGCGCCGAGAAGCCGATCTGGCGCGGGGCGCTGATCGTCTCCTGGTTCTGGCTGGTCGGCGGCGTGGTGCTCTCGCTGCTGCCGACGCTGGTCAAGGACAGCATTGGCGGGCTGGAAAGCGTCGTCACGCTGTTCCTCGTGCTGTTCACCATCGGCGTCGCCATCGGCTCGACGCTCGCCGCCAAGCTGTCGGAAGGCCGCATCCTGCTGGCGCTGGTGCCGGCCGCCGGCCTGCTGATGGGCGTCTTCGCCATCGATCTCGCCTTCATGATGGGCACGCTCGCCCCCGCCGCGCAGCCGATCGGCTGGTATGCGTTCCTCACCTCCGGCGCGGGCGTGCACGCCGCCATCGGCCTGATCGGCCTTGCGGCGGCCGGCGGCGCCTTCGTGGTGCCGACCTTCGCCTTCGTGCAGGCGGCCGCCGACGAGGACCGCCGCGCCCGGGTGATCGCCGGCAACAATGTGCTCAACGCCGCCTTCATGGTCGCCGGCGCGGTCATCGTCGCCGGGCTGCAATTCGCCGGCTTCGGTGCCCCGGCGCTGCTTGGCCTGCTCGGCGTGGCGAGCCTTGTCGTCGCCATCCTCGCCGGCCGCGCCTTCCAGGGCCAGGTGCTGCGCGACCTGATCAAGCTGGTGTTCCGGGTGCTGTTCCGGGTCGAGGTGACGGGGGCGGAGCACCTGAAGGCCGCCGGCCCCGGCTCGGTGATCGCCATCAACCATGTCAGCTTCCTCGACGCGCCGCTGATCATGGCGCTGCTCGACAATGACCCGGTCTTCGCCGTCGACCGCGCCATCGCCGAAGCCTGGTGGGTGAAGCCGTTCCTCAGCCTTGTGCGTGCCTTCCCGCTCGACCCGACCAAGCCGATGGCGACCCGCGACCTCATTCGCCAGGTGCAGCAGGGCGAGCAATTGGTGATCTTCCCCGAGGGGCGCATCACCGTTACCGGCTCGATCATGAAGATCTATGACGGCTCGGCGCTGATCGCCGACAAGGCGGACGCGCCCGTGGTGCCGGTGCGGATCGAGGGGCTGGAGCAGACCTATTTCTCCCGCCTCGACGGCCACCAGACCCGCAAGCGCCTTTTTCCCAAGGTGCGCGTCACCATCCTGCCGCCGCGCAAGCTGAAGGTCGACAAGGAGCTGTTCGGCCGCCGGCGCCGGCGCGCGGCGGGCGCGGCGCTGTATGACGTGATGAGCGATCTCGTCTTCGAGACCAGCCACACCAATGTCACCGTCTATCAGGCGGTGGAGGACGCGGCGGTGCGGCTCGGCATGAAGCGCATCGTGCTGGAAGACCCGCTCGGCACCATCCTGTCCTATCGCAAGCTTCTTCTCGGGGCGAAGATCCTCGGCGACAAGCTGGCGAAGGAAACCGCCCCGAGCGAGAAGGTCGGCGTGCTGCTGCCCAACGCCGCCGGCATCGCCGTGGTGCTGATGGGGCTCTCGCGGCATGGCCGCGTGCCGGTCATGCTGAACTACACCGCCGGCGCCACCAACCTTGTCACCGCCTGCAAGGCGGCCGAGGTGAAGCTGGTGGTCGCCTCGCGCGCCTTCATCGAGAAGGCGCGGCTGGAGGCGGAAGTCGCGGAGCTGGAAAAGCATGTGCGCGTGCTGATGAGCGAGGATATCCGCGCTTCCGTCACCACGCCGGACAAGATCCGCGCGATGCTGCCGCTGTCGGCGCCCAAGCCCGCCCATCCCGACGACCCGGCCTTCGTGCTGTTCACCTCAGGCTCGGAGGGTACGCCGAAGGGCGTCGTGCTCTCCCACCGCAACATTCTCACCAATGTGGCGCAGGTGGCGGCGCGGATCGACTTCTCGCCCGCCGACATCATGTTCAACGTGCTCCCCGTTTTCCATTCCTTCGGGCTGACGGGCGGGCTGATGCTGCCGATGGTGTCCGGGCTGAAGACTTATCTCTACCCCTCGCCGCTGCACTACCGGATCATCCCGGAACTGGTCTACGCCACCAACGCCACCGCCATTGTCGGTACCGACACCTTCCTCATGGGCTATGCCCGCACCGCCAACCCCTATGATTTCCGCTCGCTGCGCTTCGTGGTGGCGGGGGCCGAGCCGGTGAAGGCGGAAACGCGGCGGGTGTGGATGGAGAAGTTTGGCCACCGCATCCTTGAGGGCTACGGCGTCACCGAATGCGCGCCGGTGCTGGCGGTGAACACGCCGATGTTCAACCGCGTCGGCACGGTGGGGCGGATGGTGCCCGGCGTCCACCACCGGCTGGAGACCATGGCCGGCATCGAGGAAGGCGGACGGCTGCAGGTGCGCGGGCCGAATGTGATGCTCGGCTATCTCCGCGCCGAGAAGCCCGGCGTGATCGAGCCGCCTGAGATGGGCTGGTACGACACCGGCGACATCGTCACCTTTGACGACGAAGGCTTCGTCGCCATTCGCGGCCGGGTGAAGCGCTTCGCCAAGATCGCCGGCGAGATGATCTCGCTCGCCGCCATCGACACCATGGTCGCCGTCTTGCGCCCCGATGCCGAGCATGTCGCGGTGGCGGTGCCGGATGCGCGGCGCGGCGAGCGCATCATCCTGATGACCACCGCGCCCGATCTCACCCGCGCGGCGTTGCAGGCGCATGGCCGCGAGCGCGGCGTGACCGAGCTGATGATCCCGGCCGAAATCCTGCGCATGGACGCGCTGCCGCTGCTGGGTTCCGGCAAGGTGGACTTCACCAAGGCGCGCACCATCGCGCTGGAAATGCTCGCCGCGCGCGGCGCCGGGCCGGGAGAGGGTGCGTGAGCGCGGCGCCCGCACGGCGCGGCCGCGACGGCGCGGATACCCGCGCGCGGATCGAGGCGGTCGCGCTGGAGCTGTTCGCGCAGAAGGGCGTGGCCGGCACCTCGGTGCGCGATATCGCGCTGGGGGTCGGGGTGAGCGAGGGGGCGCTGTACCGGCATTTCCCCTCGAAGGAGAAGCTGGCCCGCGAGCTGTTCCTCACCCGCTACGGGGCGTTGGCGGCCGAGATCTGCGCCATCGACGCGGACGAGCCGGAGCTGCCGGCAAAGCTGCGGGCGATGGTGGGGCTGGCCTGCGGCCTGTTCGATGCCGAGCCGGCGCTGTTCGCCTATCTGCTCATCCACCAGCACGAGCATCTGGGCCGGGTGCCGGACGCGCCGGAGGCGAATGTGGTGGAGGCGGTGGCGCAGATGCTGCGCGGCGCCGGCGTGCCGCCCGAGCGCGTCACACTGGCCAGCGCCATGGCGCTGGGCTGCGTGGTGCAGCCGGCCGTGTTCGCGCTCTATGGCCGGATCAGCGGCCCGCTGACCGCGCAGGTGGACGCCATCGCGGCCGCGGTGATGGGCGTCGTGGAAGGCCTGATGGACAGGTAGCGCGCGGGCCACCCCCCGTCATCCCGGGCGGCCCAAAGGGCCGATCCGGGATCGCGTGCCGGTGAGGCGGGAGACGATCCCGGCGCGCGCTTGGCTCGGCCGGGATGACGCGCATGGACGCCGCGCGGCGCCCGGCGTCCGTCTCTCAGAACAGCTTCATGCCGGGAGGGATCGGCAGGCCGGCGGTGATCGCCTGGGTCTTTTCCTGCACGATGCGGTCGCCCTTGGCGCGGGCATCGGCATGGGCGGCGACGATCAGGTCTTCCAGGATTTCCGCCTCATCCGGGTTGAGCAGGCTGGGGTCGACATGGATCGCCTTCAGCGCGCCCTTGGCGGAGAGGCGCACCGTGACCATGCCGCCGCCGGCCGCGCCTTCGACCTCGATGGCTTCCAGCTCCGCCTGGAGCTGCTCCATCTTGGACTGCATCTCCTTCACCTTGGACATGATGCCGAGAAGGTCTTTCATCCGGGACTCCTGTGTCAGAACTCGATCTCGTCGTCCGCGCCCGGCCCGTCATCGCGGGCGGCCATCAGATCGGCGTCGTTGGTATCGGTGGTGAAGTCGCCGGCAGGCTCTTCGGTTGCGAGCGAACGCACATCGACGATCGAGGCGCCGGGAAAACGGGCCAGCGCCGCCGCCACCAAGGGGTCGGCGCGCACGCCGGTCATCATCGCATGGCGCTGGGCGGCGGCCTTCTCGGCCAGAGTGGGCTCGCCCTCCTCGCGCGACAGGGCGACCAGCCAGCGCTTTCCCGTCCATTCGGAAATCTTCGACTGCAGTTCCTGGATCAGATTGGGCGAGCCGCCGGGGGCCAGCGCCACTTCCAGCCTTCCATCCTCGAAGTCGACCAGGCGCAGATGGTTTTCCAGCGCGAATTTGAGCTTGAGGTCGCGCCGGGCGGCGGCGAGCGCGACCAGATCCTCGAAGGTCGCCACGGCGAGGCTGGCGACAGGGGCGGGCGCGGGGGAAGGCGTCGGCGCGGCCGGGCGCGGGGCGCTGCGGGAGGCCACCGAAAGATGGCTCGCCGCGCTGGGGGCGGCCGAGGGAGCGGAGACCGGGGCAGAGACAGGGGCGGCATAGCTGCGCGGGGCGGTCGCCGCCATCGCCGAGCCGCCACCAGAGCTCATTGCTGAACCGCCGCCCATTCCGCCGCCACCACCGGAAGGCCGGGCGGCCGGTTCGGGCGCGCCGTCGCGCAGGCGGCGCAGCGCCTCGTCCGGGGTCGGCAGGTCGCTGGCATAGGCGAGGCGCACCAGCACCATTTCCGCCGCCTGCATCGGCTTGGCCGCCTGCTGCACCTCGGTGAGGCCCTTGGTCAGCATCTGCCAGGCGCGCGCGAGCACCCGCATCGACAGGCCGCGGGCGAAATCCCGCCCGCGCGTGCGCTCGGCTTCCACCAGAGCGGCGTCGTCGCCGGTCTCGGGCAGGATCTTCATCCGGGTGACGAGATGGGTGAATTCGGCGAGATCTGCGATCACCACCGCCGGGTCGGCGCCGGAATCATATTGCTCGCGCAGTTCGGTCAGCGCCTGGGCGATGTCGCCCTTCATCAGCGCCTCGAACAGGTCGATGACGCGGCCGCGATCGGCGAGGCCGAGCAGCGCCCGCACCTGCTCGCCATGCACCATGCCGCCCGTTGCCTGGCCGCCGGAATGGGCGATCGCCTGGTCGAGCAGCGAGAGCGCGTCGCGCACCGAGCCTTCCGCCGCGCGGGCGATGAGGCTCAGCGCCTCGGCGTCGATGTTCACGCCCTCCGCCGTGCAGATGCCGTGCAGGTGGCGCGCCAGCACGCCGGCCTCGACCCGGCGCAGATCGAAGCGCTGGGTGCGCGAGAGCACCGTGACCGGCACCTTGCGGATTTCCGTGGTGGCGAAGATGAACTTCACATGCTCGGGCGGCTCTTCCAGCGTCTTCAGCAGCCCGTTGAAGGCCGCCGTGGAGAGCATGTGCACTTCGTCGATGATGAAGACCTTGTAGCGCGCCAGTACCGGCTTGTAGCGCGCCGCCTCGATGATCTCGCGAATGTCGCCGATGCCGGTATTGGACGCGGCGTCCATCTCCTGCACGTCGACATGGCGGCTCTCGATGATGTCGCGGCAGTGGCGGCCGAGCACCGGCATGTCCAGCGTCGGCTGCCCGCCGCCGACGGGGCCGTCGGCCGGCTCGTAGTTGAGCGCGCGGGCGAGGATGCGGGCGGTGGTGGTCTTGCCGACGCCGCGCACCCCGGTGAGGATATAGGCCTGCGCGATGCGCCCCGAGGTGAAGGCGTTGCTCAGCGTGCGGACCATCGCCTCCTGGCCGATCAGATCGGCGAAGGTCTGCGGCCGGTATTTGCGGGCGAGCACGCGATAGGGCGTCACCGGCGCGGCGGGCGGCACGGCCGGCACGCTCGGCGCCGGGCCGAGGTCGAAGCCCGGCCCGTCATCGGCCATATCAGTCGGGTCGGACATGTCGGGGGTGTCGGCGCTCATGGCCCCTTCATAGCATCGCCGGCGGGGCAGGGCACAACGGCGCAATGACGGGACGGGCAAATTTCCGGGGACGGGAGGGAAGGCGCGGCGGCGCTCCATCCGGTGCGCCCGTGCTTCCGGTGCGCTACAGCCGCCACGTCACCGCGACCGAGCCGGTCTGGTTGAGATAGGCGGACGGGCTCGCCTCAACATCGTAGGGGGTATCGAAGCTGAGGGTATCGGAACCCGCAGCGACGAGCCCCACCCCGGCGGTGAACAGCCAGGGCGAGAGGTCGGCGCCCGGTATTTCGGTCAGCGCGTGGCGCAGCGCCAGCTCGCCGGAGACGAACAGCTTGCGAGTGGTCTGGCCCTCCACCGCGAGGTTGCGCCCGCCGGCCAGCGCAGTGCTGCCATAGGCACCGAGAAGGTAGGAGCGCAGATTGGCCGAGCCGGAGGCGAGATTGGCCCGCGCGGCGTCGGTGTCGGCGGTGACGCTGGTGGAGGTGAAGGCGAAGAGCGCGCCGGCGCGGCCTTGCCCGTCAAAGCTCCGGTCGACGCCGAAAGCGGCGCCGCCGCCGAAGCTGTAACCGGGCACGCCGCCGATCGCGCCCTGCTGGCCGCCGCCGCCGAGCGGCCGCACCCAGGCGCGGGTGCTGCTGTCCGAGCGGTCGGGGGCGTCGAGGCGCTCGGTCACGACCTGCCCCAGCATGCGCTGGACGTTCGCGGTCGCCTCGGTGGCGGCGCCGGCCAGCACCGGCAGGGTCTGGCTGATCGCGCCCGACAGGGCCGGGCCCTCAAGTTCGTTGAGCGTGAGCGTGACCGGCGCCATCGCCCCGAACAGGCCGTTCGTGGTGCCGGCGACGGCGTAGAGCGTGCGGGCGGCACCGACCGCGGCGGTGGTGCCGGTCGCCGCCACGGTCTGCGCATAGGGGCGCACGAGCGAGGTCACGGTGATATCGCCGGTGAACACGGCGGAGGAATCATAGGTGCCGAGCAGCATCTGCGCGCTCGATGCGTCGCCCTCGATGCCGCCATAGAGGCTGCCGAGTTCGCCATCGGTGAGGGTGTTGAACAGCACCCGCCCTTCCGGCGTGCTCGAGCCGAGCAAGGTGAAGGCGGTGCCATCGGGCCGCAGCCCCTCGCCCCAGAAATAGCCGCTCTTGTAGCCGGTGATGATGAAGGTGCCGGGCTGGGTGGTGCCGAAGGCTTGCGGGCTGACGATCCGCCAGGGCGTGCCCAGCGATCACGCCCAGTGCGGGGGCGAGTAGGGCTTGGCCGGAAAAAGAGCCCCCATTTGCGTTAGAATGGGATCTCATCGTCTACATCGGAGTCTTTATGCTCCAAGGACTTTGGTCGCGGGGGTTCGATTCTTTTTGGCGGAGGAGGCAATTTTTCGGTCTCTTTCTCCTTTCGAGCGCCTAGAACTTCACCTGCTAGTCGAACCCATTTCCATGTAGGTTCGAGTTCTTCGGCCGCGTCCGCTGCCGTAGTGCAGAGCGTGAGTACTATGTCAGTAAATCTCTGAAGCGAGGTTCTGTCTTTGTCCAGTTCGTCAAGGAATTCATTTATTCTATTAAAAAGTCTCTCTTTTTTTGAATTAATTAAATTTGATTTATCAATTATTTCTTTAATTTTATTAACGTACGATCTTAATTTGGTTTTTTCATTATCGTTAAGTAAGGTCTTATTATATGATTTTTCTCGTGCGTATTTTATTTGAACCTGAACAGAAAATTCATCGACAATCTGCCTTATGGATCGATAGTTGTCGAAAATATCCGATTCTTTTATATTTTCTATCCTAAAATATCTAAGCAAATCAATTTCAAGAGCTGTCGCGGCGGCTATTGTGTGATTAATATACTCAAGCGTGTAAAAGTTGTACGAAGAGCTGCTTTCTGATTGGCTAATGTTTTGCGTGTAAGCGGTCCGGAATTTTCTTTCAAGGCGCACAAACGCTAGGTCGGGCGCAGTGTCGCCGGCAATGTCAAAATCATCTTCCGATATCATCAACTTCCCCGAAAGTCGGCTTGCAAAATCGGCATCGGCGAAAGGCGGGACTGTGTCTCTTCAGCGTGACTCCGTTGGACGCCTCGGCCGTGTCACGTCCTCATTTCCTGTCATCATATCAATACATGCAAACCGCGCCCGTTCAAATGTGAGCGTTTCGGCATAGACGGTTAGGTAGTCGGAAAAATGGGGGGGCAGCCGGAAGGTCTGAGCGTCTCCTAGTCCCGATATGCCCGCATGCGGCGAACCTAATCGCCGGGGGGGGGGGGGAGAAGGGTGGGAGGCTGGACAGAGACCCGATCCGGGCTCGTTGGGGCTGCTTCCTTCCGGACCTGACCCGGTTGGCGAGTGGCTCGTCCACCGCCAACCTCCCGCCGCTTATATCGTCCAGATGCGCGGGGGATGCAAGGGGTGGGACAGCGCGGGCGGGCGGACCACAGATCTCAATGATTACGCGCGCGAGCGCGAAGCCGTTCTCTCCGCCCGCATCGTTTATCTCGCGCAAAGGCGATGGTATGAAGGTGGCGTATAGGCGCGATTTGACGCCAGGTTTGGTGATGACTCATCAGTTTTTGCTGCGATGCACGCGGGCCTGATGGAGAACCGATGAGGTCAGGACATGACAAAAGTCGCGTCGTCGAAAAAAATCGCTGAATTTTGTATGCGGAAATTTGGCGCTACGCTGATTGGAGAGGCGGGAGAATTCTCGGTACGGCGTGTTTGTACGTCAAATGCGCTGGTTGAAGGCGGGATTGCTTTTACAAAGACAGCGCCGAGCGAGGCCGCCAGTGGGCTCGTTCCCCGCGGCTCCGTGCTTCTCGCGCCGGCGGGCTCTTCGGTGGTGCCGGATTCGGAAGGTTTGCTAATTCTGGTAGACAATCCTCGGCTGGCCTTTGCGCAGGTTGCGGCCGAATTTTTTGTCGCCTCTTCTTTTTCGGGTATTCATCCGACGTCGATCATACATCCATCCGCTAGAATTGATGAAACCGCAACGATAGGTGAGTATAGCATTATTGGGCCGGATTGCGTTGTTGGGCCCGGTAGTGTCATTCACCGGCATGTTGTCTTTTCGAGAAACGTTACAATAGGAAGAAATTGCGTTATATTTTCTCATGCCGTTCTCGGTGAGGACGGTTTCGGTGTTGAGACGGATACGAATGGCAATCTTTTCAGGATGCCCCATCTCGGAGGCGTCGTTGTCGGCGATTTTGTCCAGATCGGAAACTTCACGGCTGTTGCATCGGGAACCATTGAGCCGACGACTATTGGCGACTACACGATGATCGACAATCTGGTCCATGTCGCCCATAATGTTCGCATTGGCCGAAACTGTCAGATCATCGCCTGTAGCGAGATCAGCGGAAGCGTAACGATTGGAGATCGTGCGTGGGTCGCGCCCAATGCGGCGATCTTGCAGAAACTTGAGATTGGTGCGGGCGCGGTCGTCGGTCTTGGTGCGGCCGTGACAAAGTCGGTGGAGCCGAATACCGTTGTCGCAGGAGTGCCGGCCCGCCTCATCAAGAGACTGTAGGAGCCTTCAGTGGCCAGTCCTAATTCCGTTCTGCCACGCGGTTTCACATGGACTGATTATTCGCTTCTGATTCAAGAATTCCTGAATGCCGGATATAGAGCAGTTAGTTATGGCGAATTTGATCCGACTCAGACTCATGTCATCATTCGTCACGATATTGATTTTTCACTTAGCAAGGCTCTCGACATAGCGCTCATCGAGGCGGAAGGGGTATCAGCTCATTATTTCGTTCTTTTGAGGACGGAGTTCTACAATATTTGTTCCCATTCAGATCTCGAAATAGTGGAGAAGATCCGCGATCTCGGGCACGAGATAGGGCTTCATTTCGATGCTGCCCGTTACGAAGATCGAGCCGATGTTCTGCAGGCTGCCGCGCATTGGGAGTGCGTCATTCTTGAAAGCATCGTCTCGCGGCCCGTCACCTCGATAAGTTTTCATCGGCCGGCCAATTCGCTTTTGGCGATGTCGAATTGTCTAGCGGGTCGTCAGCATACGTATCAGCCAAAGTTCTTTTCAGATGTTGCGTATTGCAGTGATAGCCAGGGAGCTTTCAGGTTTGGTCATCCGCTCGATAGAGAGGCTTTCCGCGCCAGGGCTGCGATGCAATTACTGACGCATCCCATCTGGTGGACGCCGGAACTCGTGCCAGACCGGCTGGACCTGATCGATCGCTTTCTGGACGGGCGATCATCCCTCCTGCGCCGCGAGGCGGCCGCAAACTGCCAGCCCTATGCGAAGCGTCTGGCCGAGGCGGACGGCGCGGCGCGCCAGGCGGGTTCTCTGGCTGGTGCCCCTTGCCTTTGATCCCCCGCGCTTTGCGCTAAGGCGCATGCCGGCGGTCAATGTCGCAATCCTCCACGCACTCTGGCCGGGCGCTGGTCGTCGCATTCGGCCTTTCCGACCGCGCGTCCAGCGGCGCGGTTTCGACCGGCGCGCCTGGCAGCGCGGTTAGGGCGGCGCCGCGCTGCGGAAACCCCTTGCTCAAACCGTTGTGAGCTAAAAAGCGTCAACGTTAATTGAGTGGCCCGGATGAGGCGCGACTGTTACCAAGAGGAAAGTCATAACACAGGTCGATCGAGCAAGTATCAACCGAAGGAGAGGTAAGTTGCTACGGGCATTCGACGCGCATTCATCTGATTGTTATCATTCAAAACCGGTCTCTCTTGTCGAGAGAGACGCTCCATCCCAGGGCGTGCGACGGCGGGCGCGGCGTTCGTCGGTGCGGGCCGGCGGCTTTGCCACGGTGTTCGCCGCCGGGGCCCTCGCGCTGGCCGCACCCGCGCTGGCGCAGACGGCACCCTCGGTCAGCCCGACGCCCCCCGCCATCGCCCCGCCGCCGGCCGCAGCCCCGCCCGATATCATCGCCCCGGCGGCGGAGGGCTATGATCCCAAATCCGGCCAGCCCGGCAAGGACGTGGTGTGGGTACCGACGCCCGACAGCCTGGTCGAGCGCATGCTCGACATGGCGGCCGTCACCCCCCAGGACTACCTGATCGATCTCGGCTCCGGCGACGGGCGCACCGTGATCGCGGCGGCGAAGCGCGGCCTGCGCGCCCATGGCATCGAATATAATCCCGAGATGGTGACGCTGGCCAAGCGCCGGGCCGAGGCGGCCGGCGTCGCCGACCGCGCGACCTTCGAGCAGGCCGACATCTTCGAGACCGACTTCTCCAAGGCGCAGGTGCTCACCCTGTTCCTGCTGCCCGAACTGAACGAGCGGCTGCGCCCGCAGATTCTCGAACTTGAGCCCGGCACCCGCGTGGTCTCCAACAGTTTCGCCATGGGCGACTGGGAGGCCGACCGGATCGACCGGCTCGGCGACGAATGCAGCCAGTGGTGCACGGCACTGATGTGGATCGTGCCGGCCAAGGTGGCGGGCGACTGGCGCCTCGGCGAGCAGCCCCTGCGGCTGACCCAGACCTATCAGAAGGTCAATGGCGACCTCGGCGGCACGCCGATCGAGAATGGCCGCGTCGTCGGCAAGGAACTGCGCTTCACCGCCGGCGGCATCGACTATGTCGGCGCGGTGGTCGGCAACAGCCTCTCGGGCACCGCCTCGGACGGCCCGGTACGCAACTGGACCGCCATCCGCGGCTAAGGCCGGCCCTCGAACGCTCCCGGGCGGCGGCTCCCGCGCCGCCCGGCTGTTCTGGCGCGCCTTGTCCCGGCGCGCCTCGTTTCGGCGTGCCTCGGCCTGGCGCGCGCCTTCCGACGGCCCGGCGCCGCTATCCCCACCTGAAAAACTGGAGTGTGCTCCGTGAAGCCCCTCGCGATTGCGCGCGATTCCGCCGTGACTGCCGACCCCGCCTTGGCGGCGCAGGGCGGGCCGCAGGGCACCCCGAAGTCGAGCCTGTCGGCGCTGGATGGCATCGCCATGCTGGTCGGCATCGTGGTGGGCATCGGCATTTTCCGCACCCCGCAGATCGTCGCCCTCAACGTGTCGAGCGAATGGGCCTTTGTCGCCTTCTGGCTGATCGGCGGCGCCGTCACGCTGATCGGCGCGTTCGTCTATGCCGAACTCGGCTCGGCCTATCCCCATGCCGGGGGCGAGTATCATTATCTGCGCCGGGCGCTCGGGCGGCCGGTGGCGCTGCTGTTCGCCTGGGCCCGGCTCACCGTGATCCAGACCGGCGCCATCGCGGCGGTGGCCTTCGTGTTCGGCGATTACGCGCAGGGAATCCTGCCGCTCGGGCCCTGGGGGCCGGCGCTCTATGCCGCCGGGGCGATCGTCGTTTTCACCGCCATCAACCTGACCGGCTCGAAGCAGAGCCGCACGCTGCAGATCGTCTTCACCGTCCTCATCATCCTCGCCATCGTCCTTGTCGCCGGCTTCGGCCTGGCACTGGGCCGCGCCCCGACACTCGCCCCGCCGCCGGAGGCCGGCTCGGCCAGCGGCGCGTTCGGGCTGGCGATGGTGCTGATCCTGCTGACCTATGGCGGCTGGAACGAGGTGGCCTATCTCTCGGGCGAGATGAAGAATGTGCGCCGGAACATGCCGCGCGTGCTGGTGACGAGCGTGGCGATCATTACTGCGTTGTATTTACTCATCAATCTGGCTTATCTGAACGTGCTGGGGCTTGACGGCCTGCGCGCCAGCGACGTGGTGGCGGCCGACACGCTGCACCAGCTCTTCGGGCCCGGCGCCTCGCTGGCGGTGGCGCTGCTGGTGTGCTTCGCGGCGCTGAGCACGATGAACGCCACCATCTTCACCGGCGCGCGGCTTTATTATTCGCTCGGTCGTGAACTGCCGCTTCTGGGTCGCATCGGCCTGTGGGAAGAGCGCAGCAACATGCCGGTGAACGCCATCATCGCCCAGAGCGCCATCGCGCTGGCGCTGGTCGTGTTCGGCGCCAGCACCCGCGTCGGCTTCCAGGCCATGGTGGAATATACCGCGCCGGTGTTCTGGTTCTTCCTGCTGCTGGTCGGGGTGTCGTTCTTCATTCTCCGCCAGCGCGAGAGCCGCCGGACCGAGCGCTTCCGCGCGCCGCTCTACCCGTGGACCCCGGCGCTATTCTGCCTCACCTGCGCCTATCTGCTGTATGCCAGCATCGCCTATACCGGCTATGGCGCGCTGGTCGGCGTCGGCGTGCTGCTGGCGGGCGTGCCCTTCATAAGGCTGAGCGGCGCTCCACCGAAGGCGGCCTGAGCCAGGTGCAGGGCTAGAGCACGCGCCGATCAGCTTGCATCGCAAGCTGATCGGATAACGCGTTCTCTATCTTAGAGTTAGAGGGCGATTTACCGATCAGATTGGTTCAATCTGATCGGATCGCACTCTAGGGTGTCAGCCCGCCCCGCCGAGCAGCCCTTCCACCAGCGCGTAGACCGCCTTCACCCGGTCCTCGTTCGGATAGTTCCGGTTGGCGAGCACGACGATTCCGAGCTTTTCCGCCGGCAGCATCACCACATAGCTGCCGAAGCCATTGGTCGAGCCGGTCTTGTTGATGAAGCTCGCCGGCGCGGGCGGGGAGGGCGGGTCGAGCCGGGTGATGGGTTGCGGCTTCATCGCCATGTCCTGCGCATTGCCGGCGAGCACGCGCTCGCGCCCGACCGGCCAGGGATAACGCTCCCAGACCATTTCCTGCACATAGCTCTTGGTCTCGAAATAGCCGGTATGGGTGAGGGCCAGGGCCCGCGCCATATCAGGCGCCACCGTGCCGACGGCCATATTGGCGTCGAGGAAAGTGAGCATGTCGAGCGCGGTGGATTTCACGCCATAGGCTTCCGGGCCCAGCAGCGACGGGGTGAGGCGGGCGGGCTTGTTGTCCTTGGTGGTGCCCATGGCATAGCGCGCCATGGCGTCCTCGGGCACGTCGATATAGGTGCTGTTCAGCCCGAGCAGGGGGAACAGGTCACGCTGCGCCGCGCGGGTGAAGCTGGTGCCGAGCGCGGTGGCGGTGACGAGGCCGAGCACGCCGATGCTGATATTGGAATAGGCCCGGCGCGTCGCCGGCGGCGCGGCCGGCTTCCAGGCGGCGAGCCATTCGACCAGTTCCTTCTCGTTGCGGATGCTGTCGGGAAGCTGCAGCGGCATGCCACCCGTGGCATGGGTGGCGAGATCGAGCGGTGTGAGAGCGCCGAAGGCCGTGCCGGTGAGCCGCTGCGCCACCTTTTCCAGCGGCGCGTTGAGATCGAGCTGCCCGCGCTCCGCCGCCAGCGCGGCCAGCGTCACGAGGAAGGTCTTGCTCACCGATCCCAGCTCGAACAGCGTGCTGCCGTCCACCGGCTGCCCGTCCTTGCGGGCGGTCTGGCCGATGGCGAGGATTTCGTGCACGCCATTGCGGGTGATGCCGACGACAAGGCCGGGAATGTCGTTCGTCTTGGCCAGCGCGCTGAAGATGGGCGGCGCGACCTTGCCGAAATCCGGCGCGCTTTGCGCGCGGGCCGGCGCCAGCGCGGCACTGAGCGGCAGCAGGGTGGAGGCGAGCAGAGCGCGGCGGGACAATGTGATCATCGGAACCTCTCTGGCGCGGATAGCCTCGCCCTCTCACTCGAAGAGAGAGAACGCATCATCCGATCCGCTTGCGATGCAGGCGGATCGGCGCGTGCTCTAGCCCGCGAATGTGTCCGTGGCGCGGATGAGCCGGTCGAGAATGCCGGGCTCGGAATAGGCGTGGCCGGCGCCCTCGATCAGATGCAGCTCGGCATCGGTCCAGATTTTGGAGAGTTCCCACGCATAGCGCGCCGGGCAGGGCATGTCGTAGCGCCCATGCACGATCACGCCGGGAATGCCCTTCAGCCTGTGGGCGTCGTCGAGCAGCTGGCGCTCGCGCAGCCACGCCTTGTGCACGAAATAGTGGTTCTCGATGCGGGCGAAGGCGAGGGCGAAATGCCCATCGCTGAAGGCGGCGGAATAGCCGGCATCCGGCAGCAGCGTGATGGTCTCGCCTTCCCAGGTCGACCACGCCTTGGCGGCTTCCAGCTTGGCCGTCTCGTCCGTGCCGGTGAGCAAGGCGCGATAGGCCGTCACCGGGTCGGCGCGCTCTTCCTCGGTCTTCAGCACGCTGAGGAACCGCTCCCATTTGTCGGGGAACATCTCGGAGACGCCGAAGCGGTAATACCAGTCGAGCTCGGCCTGGGTGAGGGTGTAGACGCCGCGCAGGATGAGCTCGCTGACGCGCTCGGGATGGGTTTCGGCATAAGCCAGCGCCAGCGTCGAGCCCCAGGAGCCGCCGAAGACCTGCCACTTCTCGAAGCCGAAGGTCTCGCGCAGCCGCTCGATGTCGGCGACGAGATCCCAGGTCGTGTTGTGTTCCAGCTCGGCATAGGGGGTGGAGCGCCCACAGCCGCGCTGGTCGAACAGGATCACCTCATAGCGGGCGGGGTCGAACAGCGAGCGATGGGCGGGCGAAATGCCGCCGCCCGGGCCGCCATGCAGGAACACGGCGGGCTTGCCGCCCGGGGTCCCCGCGCGCTCCCAATAGATGGAATGGCCGTTGCCGACATCGAGCATGCCGGTCGCGAAAGGTTCGATCGGCGGGTAGAGGCTGCGCAGTTCGCTCATGGGGGCCGTGCTTATGCTGGGTGGCGGGGCGCCGGCGCGGGGCCGACTCACCCGCTACTCTACCCCCATGAAGCGCAGCGGCGCTGCCTCCTTGAAGTCCTTGGCGGCATCGCCGTCATAGGTGATGTCCTGGCTGGGGCCGAGCTCCAGCTTCTTCACCTTGCCGGTCGCGGGGGAAAAGTCGATCTGCTTCAGGTCGACCCAGAAGGTGTTGGGCGTCAGCGCGGATTCGAAGAAGTAAATGCGCCGCTTGTGGTCCACCGCCGAGCGCCAGCGGGTGGAGGAGACATAGGGCGCATCCACGGAGGTCAGCCCATAGGGCACGGAAACGTTGCGGATGATGCTGATGGCGGCGGCCACCGCCTTGTCCGGCTCGGGCTGCTGCGCCACCGCCCCGACATAATAGGAGGCGCGCACGAAGCGGTCGGCGGCGCGGTTGGTGCCCGGCAGCATGGCGCCGCCAATCTCCTGCCAGTAGCTTGCCAGCGCCAGTTGCTGGTCGAAACTCGGCGAGTTGGTCATCACCTGATACTGCCGGCCGTGATGGATCACCTGCCGCCCGTCGAGATACTCCACGATGGCGCTGTCGCCGGTGGGATCGGAGAGCGAGAGATGCAGCGTCGCCAGCGTCTCGCCATCCGGCAGATTGGCGGTGCGCACCACGAAGGGCTGCTTTTCCAGCGCCGCCACCGCCTCGGCGACGGTGGCGAAATTGTCGAGCATGTACTGCGCCCACAGGGCGATGGAGAGGGCGGGGGCCTTGCCGTCATAGGCGGGATAGGCCGCCTCGGTGAGCCACAGCACATTGGCCGCCAGCCCGGCCTCGTTCACGCCGTCGGCGGTGGAGATGTCGAAGCCGGAGGCGATGACGCTGCCATATTTCGAGGTCCAGGACACCGAGTTCGGCCCGGCCTCGCCGTTGCGGGTGGCGCCGCGCGGAAAGATCCAGAGATTGGTGAGGATGTCGGTCTTCCAGTCCATCGAGCGGGCGGTGACGATGTTGGACTCCGGCCCGAGATAGACCAGCCGCGTGCAGGCAAGCGCCGGTCCGGCGGCGACAAGGCCGGCGAGGGAGAGGCAGAACAGGCGGGCGAGGCGGGAGGGCATTGCGCAGCTCCTGAACGGACGGCGATGCCGCCATCAGGCCGCGCCATGCCCGCCGGTTCAAGCGGAAAATCCCTTAGGCGGGGTCCGGGTGCCTTACGAGACCCGCGCGCCGCGCAGGCTCGGCAGCAGGAAGGCGAGCAGGCCGAAGGCCGGCAGGAAGGCGCAGATCTGATAGACCGCATCGATGCCGTAGCGGTCGGCGAAGATCCCCAGCGCCGCCGCCGCCAGCCCGCCAAGGCCGAACACCAGCCCGTAGAAGAAGCCGCCGACGAGGCCGATGCGGTGCGGCATCAGGTCGATGGCGTAGACCAGTATGGCGGCGAAGGCGCTCGACATGATGAGGTTGATGAGGACGGTGAGGACAGCCGTGCCGGCGAGCCCGGCATAGGGCAGCGCCAGGGTGAAGGGCAGGGCGCCGAGAATGGAGAACCAGATGATCTTGTTGCGCCCGATACGGTCGCCCAGCATGCCGCCGAACAGCACCCCCGCCGCCGAGGAGACGAGGAACAGGAACAGCATCAGCTGCGAGGCCTGCACCGACACGCCGAAACGCTCGATCAGATAGAAGGTGTAGAAGGAGGTGAAGCTCGCGGTATAGGCAGTCTTCGAGCACAGCAGCACGATCAGGATCGCCAGCGGAAAGGCGACCTCGCGGAACGGCTTGTGCGCCACCTCCGGCTCGGCTCGGTGTCCGGCCGGACGCACCGGCACGGCCAGCGCGCGGTGGCGCGCGGTCCAGAACAGCAGCGGCATGGCGATGAGCGCGGCGGCGCAGAACCAGGCGAGGCTGGACTGGCCGTTCGGCACGATGATGAAGGCCGCGAGCAGCGGGCCGATAGCGCCGCCGGTCTGTCCGCCGACCTGGAACAGCCCCTGCGCGAAGCCGTGCCGCCCGCCCGACGCCTTGCGCGCCATGCGGGTCGCCTCGGGGTGGAAGATCGACGAGCCGATGCCGACAAAGGCCGCCGCGACCAGCAATAGCGGGTAGGTGCCGGCATGGGCGAGGCCGATGAGGCCGACAAGGGTGAACGCCATGCCCACAATCGTCGAATAGGGCATGGGGTGGCGGTCAGTATACAGGCCGATCAGCGGCTGCAGCAGCGAGGCGGAAATCTGGAAGGTGAGGGTGATGACGCCGATCTGGGCGAAGTCCAGCGCATAGGCGTCCTTGATCAGCGGGTAGATCGCCGGGATCAGCGACTGGATCATGTCGTTGAGGAAATGCGCGGCGCTGAGCGCCACCAGCACCGGCAGGGCGGTGCGGCGAAGGGAATCGACCGGCACGGAGAGGGTCATGGCACGCTGCTTCTTCGGGGCGCGCTCTACGGGGGCGCGGCCTTCTCTCTAGGACAATGCGTCGCGGCCGACAAATGCCCGCTGCGGGAAGCCGATCTGCCCCGTTTGCAGCCGGGCCGCGATGGAAAGGCGTCCCGTGCGGCGCTATAGCTTTCCCGCGCCCGCAGTCCGGCCGGGCATGGGAGCGTGCGCCAGCATGAGCGATGCCTCGACCTTCGTCCTCGATCCGCGCCTTGCGGGCGACAGCTTCCCGGTGCTCGACCTCACCCTCGCCACCGTGCGGCTGATGGACGATGCGCGTTTTCCCTGGGTGATCCTGGTGCCGCGTCGCCCCAGGCTGGCCGAGTTGATCGACCTTGACGACGCCGCCCGCGCCACGCTTTGGGGCGAGATCGACGCGGTGAGCCGGGCGCTCAAGTCCTTGACGGAATGCGACAAGCTGAACATTGCCGCGCTCGGCAATATGGTGCGCCAGCTGCACATCCATGTCATCGCCCGCTTCGAGCGGGATGCCGCCTGGCCCGGCGCGGTGTGGGGCGCGGGGGGCGAGCGCCAGAGCTATGCCGCGCCGCAGGCGATGCGGCTGGTGGGCCAGCTGCGCGAGGCGCTGGCGGCATGAGCGAGATCGTCACGACAGACCTGGCCTCCACCGACGACACCTCGCTCGGCCTGTGGCCGCATCTTGGCTATACCGGCGCGCGGCTCGACCGGGCCGGCCTGCGGCGCGGCGAGATGGAGAGCTTCCTCGCCGACCCCCGCGCCCGCGCCTGCCTGATTTCCGGCGAGAGCGTCGTCCTGCGCCGCCTGCCGGGTTTCATCGCCGGCATGGAGGAAGGGCCGGGTTCCTGCACCGCGCTGTTTCCGCTCGCTGAGGCGGTGGCGCTGGGCGGGCGGCTGGGCGAGGCGTGCCTGCTGGGGCTGGATGGCGACGTGCCGCATCTCGTGCTGCCGCTGCCCGCCGCCGCGCTCGGCGCGCTGACCGAGCGGCCGGAGGCGCGGCCCGACCTGCTGGTGATCGATCTGCGCGCCATCGCCGTGCGCGAACTCGCCAGCGTGGAGGAGACCGGCCAGCTCGCCACCGCCAAGGCGATGCTGGCCTGGCACGCGCGCCGCAGCTTCTGCTCCAATTGCGGCGGGCGGCTCGGCATGGCGGAGGCCGGCTGGCGGCGCGACTGCCCGGCCTGTGGCGCGCAGCATTTTCCGCGCACCGATCCGGTCGTCATCATGCTCACGGTGGATGGCGACGACTGCCTGCTCGGCCGCTCCGCCCGCTTCGCGCCCGGCATGTGGTCCTGCCTCGCCGGCTTCGTCGAGCCGGGCGAGACCTTCGAGGACGCGGTGCGGCGCGAAACGCTGGAGGAGGCGGGCATCGCCACCGGCGCGGTGCGCTATCTCTGCTCGCAGCCCTGGCCGTTCCCGATGTCGGTCATGACCGGCTTCCATGCCGTGGCGGCGTCACGCGAGATCGTCATCGACCCGAACGAGCTGGAGGGCGCGCGCTGGTTCTCGCGCGACGAGGCGCGGCTGCTGCTCACCCGCACCCACCCGGACGGGCTGGTGGCCCCGCCGCGCATGGCGATCGCGCACCATCTGCTGCGGGCCTTCGTGGAAGGGCGCGACCCGCCGGCGGGGTGAGGTTGAGGGGAGGCGTCCCGCCGCTCTCACACCGTCATCCCCGGGCTTGGCCCGGGGATCCATGACTTCGGCTTGTTGAACGAGGCAAGTCGTGGATGGCCGGGCCAAGCCCGGCCATGACGTTCCTACTGCTGTGCCGTTGTGACAGGCCCGGCGCCTCAGTCCCGCGTCCAGGCCTTGAAATGCTTGGAGAGCTTCAGCCCCTGCGCCTGGTAATTCGAGCCGAGGCCCTCGCCATAGAGGGTGCGCGGGCGCTCCAGCATGTTCTCATAGACCAGCCGGCCGACGATCTGCCCGTCTTCCAGAATGAACGGAACCTCGCGCGAGCGCACTTCCAGCACGGCGCGGGCGCCTCGCCCGCCGGCGGCGTCATGGCCGAAGCCGGGGTCGAAGAAGCCGGCATAATGCACGCGGAACTCGCCGACCAGCGGGTCGAACGGCACCATCTCCGCCGCATGGCTGGGGGGCACATGCACGGCTTCCTTGGAGGCGAGGATGTAGAAGGCATCGGGGTCCAGCACCAGTTCGCGCCGGCCGCGCGTGACCAGCGGCTCCCAGAAATCCTCGACCTCGCAGGCGGCGCGGCGGTCGACGTCGATCACCCCGGTATGGCGCTTGGCGCGGAAGCCGAGCAGGCCGCCAAAGCCCTCGCCGGAGAGATCGACACTGACCGCGATGCCGCCGCCGGCGACATCGGCGAGCGGGCTGTCGACCAGCCGCTCGGCGGCGTTGAGCGCGGCGATCCCCTCTTCGTCGAGCCGCGCGTCGCCGCGCCGGAAGCGGATCTGCGACAGGCGCGAGCCCTGCCGCACCAGGATCGGGAAGGTCCGCGGGCTGATTTCCAGATAGAGCTTGCCGGCGTAGCCGGCGGGCACGATGTCAAAGGCGCGCGAACGATCGGCGATGACGCGGGTGAACACGTCGAGCCGGCCGGTGGAGCTTTTCGGGTTGGCGGAAGCGGCGATGTCGGCGGGCAGCGCCAGAGCCTCCTCCAGCTCGACCAGATAGACGCAGCCCGTTTCCAGCACCTCGCCGCCGGTGAGGTCGAGCTGGTGCAGGCCGAGCCGGGTGAGGCGCTCGGCCACCGTCTCGTTCGGGCCGGGCAGGAAGCTGGCGCGGATGCGCCAGGCGACCGGGCCGAGCCGCAGATCAAGGCTGGCGGGCTGCACCTGGTCGGCATCGAAGGGGCGGGACGTGCGGATGGCGCCGCGCGCGGCCAGCGCCTCGATGGCGTGGCCGGGCAGGATGCCCGCGCCGGCCAGCCCGGATGTCGCCGTGCCCGAAACTGTCATGCCGTTCTCGGCCACGCGCGCCGCTCCGCTGATGATGGCTGTTCACTCGTGCCGTTGGCTTTACCGGACAGGCCCGTTCGCGCCAAGCCTGCTGTCGTGAACTCCGCTTGACGGCACCTCTGGCCTGGGAGTAAGCGAAAAGCACGACGTGGTCATTTGAGCCGGCCGGCTTGCCGCCACGCTAAACAAGGTTGCTAAACAGGCCGGGGCCGCGCGACACGACGCGCGAGCGACCCGGTTTAATATGAGATACCGGAGCCGCAGATGACCGAGACACCCAATCTTCCGCCCGCCAAGCTTTCCCCCGCCGACATCGCCCAGCTGCGGCCCGAGACCCGCCTCGTGCAGGGGGGCATCCTGCGTTCGCCCTTCGGCGAGACGGCGGAGGCGCTCTACCTCACCCAGGGCTATGTCTATGAGAGCGCCGAGCAGGCCGAAGCCCGCTTCAAGGGCGAGGACCCTGGCTTTATCTACACCCGCTATTCCAACCCGACGGCGGCGATGTTCGAGACCCGCCTCGCGCTGCTGGAAGGCGCGGAAGTGGCGCGCGGCACCGCGTCGGGCATGGCGGCCGTCACCGCCTCGCTGCTGTGCCAGCTGAGAAGCGGCGACCATGTGGTGGCGGCGCGGGCGCTGTTCGGCTCCTGCCGCTATGTGATCGAGGAATTGCTGCCGCGCTTCGGCATCGCCACCACGCTGGTCGACGGCACTGACCTTGCGGCCTGGAAGGCGGCGGTGCGGCCGGAAACCCGGGTGTTGTTCCTGGAGAGCCCGACCAACCCGACGCTGGAACTGGTCGACATCGCCGCCGTAGCGGAAATCTCCAAGGCGGCGGGCGCCTGCCTGATCGTCGACAATGTGTTCGCCACGCCGATGCTGCAGAGCCCGCTGGCGCTGGGCGCCGATGTGGTGGTCTATTCCGCCACCAAGCATATTGACGGCCAGGGGCGGTGCCTCGCCGGCGTGGTGCTGTGCTCGGAAAAATTCCTCAACGACCATCTCCAGACCTTCCTGCGCCAGACCGGCCCGTCGATCTCGCCGTTCAACGCCTGGGTGATGCTGAAGGGGCTGGAAACCCTGCCGCTGCGGGTCGAGCGCTCGCAGGCCAGCGCGGCGCTGCTGGCGGACCGGATGGCCGAGCTGCCCGGCATCACGCGGGTGATCTATCCCTACCGCGCCGACCACAAGCAGTATGAGCTGGCGATCCGCCAGATGCGGGGCGGCGGCACGCTGGTGACCTTCGAGGTCGAGGGCGGCAAGGCGGGCGCCTTCCGCTTCCTCAACGGGCTGAAACTGGCGCGGATCTCCAACAATCTCGGCGATGCCAAGAGCCTTGTCACCCACCCCGCCACCACGACGCACCAGCGCTTCAGCCCCGAGGCACGGGCCGAGATGGGCATTTTCGACGGCATGGTGCGGCTCTCGGTCGGGCTGGAGCATGTCGACGACCTCACCGACGACATCACCCGCGCGCTGAAGGCGGTGTGAGCTGGGGTATCGGGCGGCGGTGCACAAACGCAGGCGTGAAGCGCCGCCGCCTTGCCCTCTCCGGGCAAAAGCCTTTCAGTAGTGGGACTTGAGCGATTCGGGAGGCGCAGGGGAGCGGGCATGTATCGGGCGACGACGAAAGGCGTGCAGGTGACGGTGACGCCGCGCTTCGCACCCGAGCGCTCCGATCCCGAGCGTGGCCAGTATTTCTGGGCCTACACGGTCGAGATTCTCAATCTCGGCGTCGATACGGTGCAGCTCAAATCCCGCCACTGGATCATCACCGATGCGCTCGGCCGGGTGCAGGAAGTGCGCGGGGCCGGGGTGGTGGGCGAACAGCCGGTGCTGCCGCCCGGCGGGCATTTCGAGTACACCAGCGGCGTGCCGCTGCCGACCTCCACCGGCATCATGGAAGGCAGCTACAGCCTGGTGACGACGGCCGGCGAGAGCTTCGAGGCCGAGGTGCCGGCCTTCTCGCTCGATGTGCCGGGCGAGGCCCGCACGCTCAACTAAGCGGGTGGCGGCGCACGCATGGCGCTTCCGGCCCTGCGGCGAAGCAGCTATGGTGGCGGCAGCTTCCACGCCGTGAGCTTCCCGCCGCGCCGAACGGTCTCCTGATCCCGTGATCGACTTTCGCCCGATCGCCGCAATTCTCGGCGTCCTGCTCGCCATCCTCGGCACGATGATGATGATTCCGGCGCTGGTCGACCTCGTCGCCGGCCGCGGCGATTTCCTTGCCTATACCGCCTCCTCTGTCATCACCGTGTTCGTCGGCCTGTCGCTGTGGCTGGCCGGCCGCTCGGGCGAGGTGGAGCGGCTGTCGCTGCGCCAGGCTTTTGTGCTCACCACGTTGAGCTGGGTGCTGCTCTCCGCCTTCGCCGCGATCCCGTTCATGTGGGCGGAAACCGACCTGTCGCTGGCCGACGCCTATTTCGAGGCGATGAGCGGGCTGACCACGACCGGCGCGACGGTGATTGGCGGCCTCGACAAGCGCCCGCCCGGCCTGCTGATCTGGCGCGCCTTCCTGCACTGGTATGGCGGCATCGGCATCATCGTCATGGCGATCGCGCTGCTGCCGATGATGCAGATCGGCGGCATGCAGCTGTTCCGCGCCGAATCCTCCGACAAGTCGGAAAAGATGCTGCCGCGCGCGGCGCAGATGGCCAAGGGCATCCTCGCCTCCTATCTCTTCCTCACCTTCGCCTGCGCGCTCACCTATGCCTTTTGCGGCATGAGCGTGTTCGACGCCGTCGCCCATGCGATGGCGACCATTTCCACCGGCGGCTTTTCCACCCACGACGCTTCGATCGGCTATTTCAACAGCCCGGCGATCGAATATGCCGCCATCTTCTTCATGCTGTCGGGCTCGCTGCCCTTCGTACTGTATGTGCGCGTGCTGGCCGGCGATTTCAGCCGGCTGTTCGCCAATCCGGAGGTGCGGCTGTTCCTGTCGCTGGTGGCCCTGTTCACCATCATTTCCACCGTGCAGCAGGTGTGGGGAGGCATAAACGAGGGCGAGACGGCGCTGCGCAACGCGCTGTTCAACGTGGTGTCGATCATGTCCACCACCGGCTTCGTGGCGGACGATTTCACCAATTGGGGGCCGCCGACCGAGGCGCTGTATTTCGTCGTGCTGTTTCTGGGGGCCTGCACCGGCTCCACCGCCGGCGGCATGAAGAGCTTTCGTATCGCCATTCTCGGCTCGGCGCTGAAGCAGCATCTCAGGCGCGTCATCTATCCCAACGGGGTGTTTCCCGTGCTCTATGGCGGCAAGCCGATCGGTGACGATGTGGTCGCCTCGGTGCTGTCCTTCGCCTTTCTCTATCTCGCCACCTTCCTGCTGATCGGCATCGCCATCAACGTGCTGGGCTTCGACCTCATCACCTCGTTCTCCGCCTCGATCACCGCCCTGGCGAATGTCGGCCCCGGCCTCGGCCCGGTGGTGGGCCCGGCGCAGAACTTCGCCGGCCTGCCGGACAGCGTGATCTGGCTGCTGTCGCTCGGCATGCTGGTGGGGCGGCTGGAACTGTTCACCGTTCTCGTGCTCTTCCTGCCGAGTTTCTGGCGGCGCTAGTTTGGCGGCGCAGCATAACCCTTTATGATGAGCGCTTAATCGCGACGGGGATTCTCCATGCTGGCCGTACGTACGACGACCGAGGAACTTCTGGCCTATCTGGTCGCTTTCGACACGACGAGCCGCAATTCCAATCTCGACCTCATCGCCTTCGTGCGCGACTACCTCGCCGCCTTTGGCGTCGAGAGCGTGATCGTGCCGAGCGAGGCCGGCGACAAGGCCAGCCTGTTCGCCACCATCGGCCCGGCCGGCATGGGCGGCGTGTGCCTTTCCGGCCATTCCGACGTGGTGCCGGTGGACGGGCAGCCCTGGAGCACCGACCCCTTCACCCTGACGCCCGACGGCGACCGGGTGTATGGGCGTGGCGCCTGCGATATGAAGGGATTCCTGGCCTGCTGCCTCGCCATGGTGCCGCAGATGGTGGCGGCGCGGCTGGCGACGCCGATCCATCTTCTGGTGTCCTATGACGAGGAGATCGGCTGCACCGGCGTGGTGCCGGCGGTGCGCCGGCTGGGGGTCGACCTGCCGCTTCCGCGCGCGTGCATCGTCGGCGAGCCGACCTCGATGCGGGTGGTGGACGCGCACAAATCCGGCCTCGCCTATGTCACCACCGTGACCGGCCGGGAGGCGCATTCCTCCATGCCGCAGCTGGGCGCCAACGCCATCTTCGCCGCCGCCGCGCTGATCGGCGAACTCGACCGCATCCGCGCCGAGCTGATCGAGGCCGGCGACCCCTCCGGCCGCTTCGACCCGCCAAGCTCCACCGTGCAGGTGACAGTGGTGAATGGCGGCACCGCCGGCAACATCGTGCCGCGCCAATGCGCCATCCGCTGGAATGTGCGCGGCCTGCCGGGCTTCGACGAGGAGGCGCTGCTGGAGCGCTTCGAGCGCTTCGGCCGCGAAAAGGTTCTGCCCGGCCTGCTGGAGACCGCGCCGGACGCGGCGATCACCACCGATTTCATCTACAAGGTGCCGCCGCTGGCGCCGCAGACCGGCTCGGAGGCGGAGCTGCTGGCGCTGCGCCTCGCCGGCCAGAACCGCACCTATACGGTCGCCTATGGCACCGAGGGCGGGCATTTCCAGGCGCAGGGCATCCCCACCATCATCTGCGGGCCGGGCTCGATCGACCAGGCGCACAAGCCGGACGAATATATCGAGGTCAGCCAGCTGCGCGCCTGCGAGCGGTTCCTCGCCGGGCTCATCGCGGAGTGCGTGGGGTAGGGGACGGCACTCGCCGGCACGCAGGGCCGCATCTGACGGTCAAGCCGTGGATCCCCGGGCCGGGCCCGGGGATGACGTTGTGCGGGAGGGGCCGGGCGCTTCAGCCCTGCGCGGCGGCGTCGCTGTCGGGGGAGGCATCGTCAGCGACGTCGACGATCTCCTCGGCCTTGAAGTCGTAGGTGCGGCCGCAGAACTCGCAGGTGACGGCGATCTTGTCGTTTTCGACCAGGCTGGTGCGCTCTTCCGGCGTGAAGCTGGCGAGCACGTTCATCACCCGGTCGCGCGAGCAGGAGCATTTGGCGACCACGTTCTCGGTCTCGAACACCCGCACGCCGCGCTCGTGAAACAGCCGGAACAGCAGCCGCTCGCTGGAAAGATCGGCATCGACCAGCTCGACATCCTCCACCGTGCCGACCAGCGACAGCGCCTCGACCCAGGCATCGTCCTCCTCCGTCTCGGGAAGATCGGTGCCTTCCGGGGCATCGCCGGGATGCAGGTCGACCGGGCGCACCCGCCCACCCTCGGTGGGCAGGAACTGCACCATCAGCCCGCCGGCGCGCCAGGAGGACGGCGCCCCGCCCGGGCGCATCTCCTCCGCCACGGCGAGGCGCACGCGGGTGGGGATCTGCTCCGACTGGGTGAAATACTGGTGCGCGGCCGCTTCCAGCCCGCCGCCTTCCAGCGCGACGACACCCTGGTAGCGGTTGACGCTCAGCCCCTGGTCGATGGTCATGGCGAGATGGCCATGGCCGAGCAGCGCGCCGCTGTCGAAGCCGGCGCCGGCGGGCAGGCCCGCCTGCATCGCCTGCAGCCGCTCCAGATCGAAGCGGGCATAGGCGCGCACATCCTGCGGGGCGGTGAAATCCACCACCAGCAGGTCGACCGGCCCGTCGGTGCGGGTCTGCAGGATGAAGCGGCCCTGGATCTTCAGCGTCGAGCCGAGCAGCACGGTAAGCGCCACCGCCTCGCCGAGCAGGCGCTTGACGGCGGCGGGATAGTCATGATGGGCGAGCACGGCGTCGAGGCTGCTGCCCAGACGCACGACGCGCCCGCGCACATCGAGCCCGTCGATGTGGAACGGGGTGACGCGGTCATCGACCGCGCGCGGATCGGGCCCACGGGGGGCGGGGGAGGGGGAAGCGGAATGTGTTGTCATGTCGCCCGCCCATATAGGAGCGCGAGGGGAACTCTGCGAGGGGCCGCGCCGCAGGACGCGCGGCGCGCCCCGCGCCGGCCGGCGGGCGGGGCGGGCACCGTGTGCCGGCTCAGACGGCGGTGCCTTCCAGGCACCAGGCGAGAATGCCCTTCTGCGCGTGCAGCCGGTTCTCCGCCTCGTCGAACACCACCGATTGCGGGCCGTCCATCACCTCGTCGGTGACTTCCTCGCCGCGATGGGCCGGCAGGCAGTGCATGAACAGCGCGTCCGGCGCCGCACGCCGCATCAGCGCGCCATTGACCTGATAGGGCTTGAGCAGATTGTGCCGGCGCTCGGCCTCGGCATCGCCCATCGACACCCAGGTGTCGGTGACGACGCAATCCGCGCCCTCCACCGCCGCCTCGGCGGCGTGGCCGAAGCTCACCCTGGCGCCGGTCTCGCGCACCCAGTTCACCAGCGCTGGGCGCGGAGAAAGCTCCGGCGGGGTGGCGACGTTCAGCGCGAAGTCAAAGCGCTGCGCGGCCTGCACCCAGGACACCAGCACATTATTGGCGTCGCCGGTCCAGGCGACGGTGCGACCCGTGATCGGGCCGCGATGCTCCTCGAAGGTCAGCACGTCAGCCATCACCTGGCAGGGATGGGAGTCGCGCGTCAGCCCGTTGATGACGGGCACGGTGGCGTGCTCGGCGAGTTCCGCCAGCGCGGCATGGTCGAGAATGCGGATCATGATCGCGTCGACATAGCGCGAGAGCACGCGGGCGGTGTCGGCGATGGTCTCGCCGCGCCCGAGCTGCATTTCCGCGCCGGTCAGCATGAGGGTCTCGCCGCCGAGCTGGCGCATGGCGAGGTCGAAGGAAATGCGGGTGCGGGTGGAGGGCTGGTCGAACACCATCGCCAGAACTTTGCCGGCGAAGGGCTTCTCCAGCGCCACTTCGCGCTTGCGGCTCTTGAGATCCTTCGACAGTTCCATCACCGCGCGCAGGTCCCCGGCCGGCAACTGGTCGAGGTCGAGGAAATGCTTCACGGCGCCCGGGTTCATCGCGTTCATGCGGCCGCTCCCTTTGCGGTATCGGCCGTCAGGCCCTGCTCGATCCGCGCGCAGGCGGCGTCGAGCTTCTGGAAGGCGGCGTCGATCTCGGCGTCGCCGATGGTCAGCGGCGGCAGCAGGCGCACGACATTGTCGGCTGCCGAGGGGGCGAGCATGCCCTCGGCGCGCATCGCGGCGATGAGGTCGGTGTTCGGCACCACGGTGCGCAGGCCGAGCAGCAGCCCCTCGCCGCGCACTTCCGCGATCACCAAGGGATGGCGGTCCTTCAGCTCGGCCAGGCGCTGGCGCAGCCTTGTGGAGGTGGCGAGCACGCGCTCGAAGAAGCCGTCTTCCAGAACCACGTCGAGCACGGCATTGGCGACGCTCATGGCCAGCGGGTTGCCGCCATAGGTCGAGCCATGCGTGCCCGCCGTCATGCCCTTGGCCGCCTCCTGCGTGGCGAGGCAGGCGCCGACCGGGAAGCCGCCGCCAATGCCCTTGGCCACCGCCATGATATCGGGCGTGATGCCGGCCCATTCATGGGCGAAGAACTTGCCGGTGCGCCCGACGCCGCACTGCACCTCGTCGAGGAGGAGCAGCATTCCGTGTTCGTCGCACAGCGCGCGCAATTCGCGCAGGAAGCTCCAGGAAACGGCGCGCACGCCGCCCTCGCCCTGCACCGGCTCGATGAGGATGGCGCCGGTCTCGGGGGTGATGGCCGCCTTCACCGCGTCGAGATCGCCGAACGGCACCTGGTCGAAGCCGGGCATGGCCGGGCCGAAGCCCTCCAGATATTTCGGGTTGCCGCCGGCGGCGATGGTGGCGAGCGTGCGGCCGTGGAAGGCACCCTCGAAGGTGATGATGCGGGCGCGCTCGGGCCGGCCGTTTGCGGAGTGGTACTTGCGCGCCATCTTGATGGCGCATTCCAGCGCCTCCGCCCCGGAATTGGTGAAGAACATCGTGTCGGCGAAGGTCGCCGCGACAAGGCGCGCGGCCAGGCGCTCGCCGCCTTCGATGCGGAACAGATTGGACAGGTGCCAGAGCTTGCCGGCCTGCTCGGTCAGCGCCGCCACGAGATGGGGATGAGCATGGCCGAGCACGTTCACCGCGATGCCGGCGGTGAAGTCGAGATAGCGCTCGCCGTCCTTGGTGAACAGCCAGGCGCCTTCGCCCCGCTCGAAGACGAGGTCGACACGGTTATAGGTCGGCAGGATGGGGGTGATCACCGCGCCCCTCCCTCTCTCAAGCTTGCGGCGCCCCCGAAGGGTGTGCGCCTGCCCCAAAACGAAACGTGCCGCCCTTGCGGGGGCGGCACCCGATGGCGGCAATTCTATCGATTGGGGGCGTGTGGTCAATATTGGGCCAGCCCGGCGGACGTGAATTGCCGTCGGGCCTCGCGGGCGGCGGGTGCTATTCCTGCTCGGCCTCGAAGATCCACAATTCCAGCGTCGGCTGCGGGCGGCCCGCATGGTCGGTCATGCCGAGAAAGGCGGGGGTCCGGCGCTTCTGCCCGACGCTGAGCGCGGCGACCAGCGGCCGCGCGGCGGTGACGATCGATTTGAGGTCGGCGGCACGGGCGGCTTCCGCTCCGGCGAGGCGCTCCAGCACGTCGAGGAAGTCCTGCGCCGGTTCCGCCTCGGCGCGGTCCGCCGCGCGGCCGGCCGCGTTCTTCGCCGCCTGCCGGAGTGCCGCTTCCACCGGCGGCCAGAGCTTCTCCTGTTCCGGGGTGAGGCGCAGAACGGTCTTGAGGGCGATCAGCCGGGCGTCGAGCGCCGCCTGCGCGTCTTCCTCCGTGTAGAGGTCGACCAGCGGCTGGGCGGCTTCGGTCGAGAGCGGCGGGGGCTCGGGGGCGGGGCTCTGCGCCTGCGCGGCGGTGGCGAGGGCGAGCCCGGCGGCGAGCGTCGCCAGAGAGAAGGGGTGGGCCATGGTCAATCTCCGTCAGCGCGTGCGATCAGGGCTTCCAGCCGCCACCGGGCAGCGGCCCGTGATAGGGCGTGTCGCGGCAATGGCCCCAGGGCCCGCGCCAGAAGCCGGGCGGGCAGCCATTGCCGTAATAGACCGGCGCGCCGGGCGGGCCGGCATAGCCCCCGCCAGGCAGCGGGCCGGTATAGGGCGTATCGCGGCAGCCGCCCCACGGCCCGCGCCAGGCACCAGGGCCGCAGCCTTGGGCGACGGGAATGGCGCGCGTGCCGGCAGCAGCCTCCGCCACGCGCGGGGCGTGGCATAGGGCGAGGCGGGCCCGGCCGCGGCGGGCAGCGACAGGGCGCCAACAAGGGTGAGGCAGGAAAGGGCGCCGGCAAGCGGCCTCTGGGCAAGCGGCCTTTGGGCACGCGGCCTTTGGGCACGCGGTTTCTCGGCACGCGGTTTCATCGACATCTCCACTGAGAGCGGGACACGCCCCCCGCCCCCCTCGCCAACGCAAAAGGGGACGGTCGCGCCTATCGTCCAAACCGGTGGGAAACCCGTTGAGTTCCCAGGCTCACGCATGGCTGGTGCGCGCTGGAATGATAGACGTTGCCCCGGCGCCCGCGACCAGGGCGCTGCCAAGTGCTTGATGCGACTCCGCTTCGCTTGTGAGTGTTGCAGCGCGGACTCTAGCTGGGGAAAACGATCGTTTCGGTCCTGAACCTACTCGCCCCGAGTCCGCGCATATTGTAGCCTCCCCCCAGTGAGATACGACATCTCGTGCGGCGGCAATTCCCTGGTGGCGTTTGCGGGCGTTGGCTTCGGCAAGTTGACTTGCCGAAGGGGTGAGGGATTCCGCCTCCCGGTCGGCACGAAGGAGGCCATGCAATGAACTGGACGGACGAGCGCGTCGAGCTGCTCAAGAAACTCTGGTCGGAAGGACTCTCGGCGAGCCAGATCGCGGCGGAACTCGGCGGCGTGACCCGTAACGCGGTCATCGGCAAGGTGCATCGGCTTGGCCTTTCCGGCCGCGCCAAGGCTGCCGCCTCGCCGGCGCCCCGCCCGCGCAAGCCGCGTCCCACTGCCACCACCCAGGTCATGCGGCCGATGGTGCAGGGCAACACGGCGCTGGCGCCTGTTGTCGAGACGGTGGCTCAGCCCGAGCCCGAGGTCGCAGCCGACCCGGTCGCCAAGGTGATCCCGATGGGCGGGGGATGCACCATTCTCGACCTGACCGAATTCACCTGCCGCTGGCCGGTGGGCGACCCCGGCAAGGGCGACTTCCATTATTGCGGCAGCCGCTCCAAGACCGGCCTGCCCTATTGCGCCTATCACGCCCGCATCGCCTACCAGCCGGTGCAGGACCGCAACCGGCGCCGCCTCGCGCGTTGACGCGCGCCCGCATCGCCTGACGGGCGGGTGCAGGAGGAGGCTGGCGCCTGCGTGCCAGCCGGTGCCATAATTGGGACCAACTTTCCCGGCCCGGTCGTTTCATGCTCTTCCGCGCCCTCACCTCCGCCCGACGCAAGACCCCTGCCGCGCCTGAGCCCGGCCATTTCACGCTGCGGCTGACGGCCGAGGAGGTCGTCGTCCAGCTCCGCCGCAACCCGCGCGCCCGGCGCTACACGCTGCGGGTCCGGGCGGCGACGCGCGACGTGATGCTGACCCTTCCCGCCCGCGGCACGCTGCCGGAGGCGCTGGACTTTGCCCGCCGCCATGCCGGCTGGGTGGAGGTGCGCCTCGCCCGCCTGCCGCAGGCCGTGCTCTTCGCCCCCGGCGCGGTGCTGCCGCTGCGCGGCACCCCGCACCGCATCGTTCATCGGCCCGCCGCGCGCGGCACGGTGTGGACCGGCAGCGAGAACGGCGAGGCCGTGCTCTTTGTCGCCGGCGATGGCGCGCATGTGGCGCGACGGGTGGGCGATTTCCTCAAGCGCGAGGCGCGGCGCGACCTGGTCGAGGCGGCCCAGCGCCATGCTCGCGCGCTGGGCGTCAGCCTCGCCCGCGTCACCCTGCGCGACACGGCGAGCCGCTGGGGCTCCTGCTCCAGTGCCGGTGCGCTTTCCTTCTCGTGGCGGCTCATCCTCGCCCCGCCCTCGGTGCTGGATTATCTCGCCGCCCATGAGGTGGCGCACCGCCGCGAGATGAACCACGGGCCGCGCTTCTGGGCGACGGTGGACGCGCTGTTTCCCGAACGCCACGCCGCCGAGGCCTGGCTCAAGAAGCACGGCGCCGGCCTGCACCGCTACGGGGTGGAGTAACCGATCATCCGGCAGGGGGCGTGGCCTGTGGCGCGTCTCAGCCACTGCCGAACAGTTTGTCGAGCAGCCAATTGTCGAGGCTCGGGCGCGGGGCGGCCGGGGCGCGTTGCGGGCCGCCGGTGACCACCGGCTCCTCCGGCACGTCGCCGGGCGGGAGCTGGCCGGGCGGCAGCTGGCCGCCGGCCACGGGGGCGGCAATCTCTGTGCCGGGCAGGGCGATGATTGGCTGGTCCTTGTGCGCCACCTTCATCACCTGGCTCCAGATATCCACCGGCAGGCCGGAGCCACCGGCTTTCTTCGTCGGCGAGGAATCGTCATTGCCCAGCCAGACGCTGGTGACGAAGCGGCCGGTATAGCCGACGAACCAGGCGTCGCGGTAATCCTGGCTGGTGCCGGTCTTGCCGGCGGCCGGCCAGCCCGGCAAATCGGCGCGGCGGGCGGTGCCGATGGTGAGCACGTCCTGCAGCATGCGGTTCATCATCGCCACATGCGGCGGCGCCATCACCATTCCGCGCCCCGCTTCGGCATAGGCGTAGAGCAGGGTCCCGCTCTTGTCGCGCACCCGCTCGATGATGTGCGGGGTGACGCCGACGCCGCCATTGGCGAAGGGCGCATAGGCGCTCGCCATCTCCAGCACCGAGACTTCCGAGGTGCCGAGCGCGATCGAGGCGTTGGGTTCCAGTTTGGAGTTGATGCCGAGGCGATGGGCCGTCTTCACTACCTCGTCCGGCCCCACTTCCAGCGCCAGCCGCACCGAGACGGTGTTGAGCGAGAGCGCCAGCGCGGTCTTGAGGTCCACCGCGCCGCGATATTCCTTGGAGAAATTCTCCGGCTTCCAGCCCTTGAGCTGGATCGGCGCGTCGGCGCGCACGGTCTCTGGCGTCAGGCCGCGCTCCATGGCGGTGAGATAGACGAAGGGCTTGAACGAGGAACCGGGCTGCCGCCGCGCGGTGACGGCGCGGTTGTACTGGCTCTCCTCATAGGAGCGGCCGCCGACCAGCGCCCGCACCCCGCCTCCGGTGTCCATCACCACAAGCGCGCCCTGCTCGACGCCGAGCTTTTTGCCGGACTTCGCCAGCGCGTCCTTCAGCGCCTTGTCGGCGGCGCTCTGCAGGGCGGGGTCGAGCGTGGTCTGCACGATCAGGTCCTGCGTCACCGGGCCGACCAGCGTCTTCACCTGCTCCAGCACCCAGTCGGCGACATAGCCATAGGAATCCGGCCCCTGCGCCTTGGCGACGGTGGCGGGGCGGGCCAGCGCCGTCTGGCGCATCTCCGGGGTGATGAAGCCGGCCTCCTGCATCGCGCCCAGCACCACTTCCGCCCGGGCCTGCGCGCCCTCCAGATTGCGGGTGGGGGCGAGCGCCGAGGGCGATTTGACCAACCCGGCGAGCATGGCGGCCTGCGAGAGCGTGACCTGGCGCGCCGACACGCCGAAATAGCGCTGCGCGGCGGCTTCCACCCCATAGGCGCCAGCGCCGAAATAGACGCGGTTCATATAGAGTTCGAGGATCTCGTTCTTGGAATATTTGGCCTCCAGCCACAGCGAGAGGATCAGCTCCTGCACTTTGCGCGACAGGGTGCGCTCCTGGTTGAGGAACAGGTTCTTGGCCAGCTGCTGGGTCAGGGTCGAGCCACCCTCGCGCACCCGGCCCTGGGTGATATTGACCACCACCGCACGGGCGAGGCCCAGCGGATCGAGGCCGAAATGCGAGTAGAAGCGCCGGTCCTCGATGGCGACAAAAGCCTGCGGCAGATAGGGCGGCAGCGCCCGCAGCGGCACATTGGTGCCGCCCATCTCGCCGCGCGTGGCGATCGCCTGCCCGTCCGCGCCCTGGATGATGACGGTGGGCGGGCGGTCGGGAATGGCCAGATTCTGGATCGGCGGCAGCTGGCTCGCCTCGTAGAAGATGAGCCCGGCGAGCCCGATCACCCCCCACAGGCCGAGCACGACGCCCCAATAGACCAGCCGGCCGAACAGGCCGCGCCTTTGCGTGCGGCGGCGCCCGCCGCCACGCCCGGTGTCGCGGTTGCGTCGGTCATCGCGGTCCCGGTCGCGGCTGCGGCTGTTGCGGGCCATGCGCGGCTCGTCCTCGTAATCGGCCTCTTCCGCGTCGGACCAGTCGTCGTGCCGGCTGCGGCGGCTGGACTGAGCCGGCGGACGGGGCTTGGCGAGCGGCTTGGCGGTCGGCTTGGGGACGGCCTTGCGCGGGGCGCGCTCGCGCTCCAGCGGGGCGGTCGGGAGGGTCGGGCGGTCGTCGGCATTCAGGCGCAGGTCGCCGTCGAAGCCGGGCGTGCCCAGCACCGGCTCGCGTCTCTCCCTGTCGCCGCGTCGTCCGAACATGAACCTCCGCCCCCGAGGGCACCTGATTGAGCCGGTAAACGAACTCTAAATCAGGGCTTTTAAGCGGGGGTTAAGGGGAGAGAGTGAGGCGGGGGATGGTCCTTTATCCCGCGGCAACACTCGGTCCTTCGAGGTGGCTGGGCCGTTTTTTTGAAGAGCCACCCATCGACCTCCACGCCCAAAAAACAGAAACTCGGATGCACGGGTCACCAAGCGCAGGCCTCGCGACGCCCCCGCCCCCGGACGGCGCCTGCCCATTGGTAATCGAAATTAATCCTTATTTCACATTTATTTCGTGGATATAATTTCGGCAACGCAATTTGTGATCCCGCCGACCATTTTCGCAACACTCTCGAAAGCCAATATGTGGCATCATGCAACTCGACATTTGCGAATCTCGCCCGTCCGAATTGAGATTCTGAAAATGACGCAGGGAATTAGAATGACACATGAACTGACCCAACTTTTAGAAGCGGCCAAGCGGATGCATGTTTCTGAGGAGCATCGCGAGGAGCAGCGCCGCAGCTTCGCGTATGGGAACACCGCGTTTGAGAATGCTGACATCACTCGTGAAATGGTTAACCAGCAGGCAGACAAGCTCGCGAAAGAACAATCTGGTGAGCGATGAAACAGGCCAGCGGCATAGCATCGCCGCTGGCGCCAGAATTCTCAGCGATCCAATTGAAATTGCTAAGGCTGAGGCCAGAAACGGGCTAAAGCAATACGACTTCGCACTTCGTTTGATCGCGCAGGCGCTCGAAACAGACAAAAGCTTTCGGCTTCGTCCGTCGATGATCCAAGCCTTGCAGAGAGAGGCTCTCGCTGACATCAGCGAATATGCGGGTAATTATCGTCCGGGGTCTGTGGACATCAGTAATAGCCAACACAACCCGCCAGCAGCCCACGAGGTGAGTGCGTTGGTGGAGGACATGTGTGAATTTGTTAATGATCATTGGGATGAAGCCACCGCCATTCATCTCGCGTCGTATTTGATGTGGCGATTGAACTGGATACACCCTTTTTCCGATGGAAATGGGCGGACATCACGGATGGTGTCCTATGTCATCCTTTGTATAAAGACAGGTAATATTCTTCCGGGGCTGCCGACGATTCCTGACCAAATTGTTGGCGAGAAGCGCCCTTACTTTAGGGCTCTCGACGACGCCGACGCAGCGTGGGCGCAGGGCCGCCTAGATTTGACGACCATGGAGGCGCTTCTTTCAGCCCTTCTTGCACGACAGCTCACCGATGCATACAAAACGGCAGGGGGGCTCATGCCTCCTGAAGCGACAAGCTAAAAGCGCGTTCGCCGTCCAAAATCGCGGCAATTGAACCGCCCCGCGTTTTCTAGACGCCCTCGGCTTTGGCTTTGTGCTGCCGTTCGAACTCGATTGGGGACAGCATCCCATTGCGTGCGTGCTTGCGGGTGGGGTTGTAGAACATCTCGATGTAATCGAACACGTCCCCGCGTGCCTCGTCGCGCGTGCGGTAGACCTTGCGGCGGATACGCTCGCGCTTGAGCAGGTTGAAGAAGCTCTCGGCCACGGCGTTGTCATGGCAGTTGCCGCGCCGGCTCATGGATGGCTCCAGGTCGTGGTGCTTCAGGAACGACGCCCATTCCATGCTGGTGAACTGGCTCCCCTGGTCCGAATGCACCAGCACACGGCCCTTCGGCTTGCGTCGCCAGACGGCGGCCAGCAGCGCCTGAAGCACGACGTTGGTCGTCTGCCGGGCCTGCATGGACCAGCCGACGACGCGGCGGGAGAAGAGGTCGATCACGACCGCCAGATAGGCGAAGCCTTCGTGGGTGCGGATGTAGGTGATGTCGGTCACCCAGGCCTTGTCCGGCGCCTCCGCGTCAAACCGGCGATCGAGCGTGTTGTCGACCGCCAGGGATGGCTTGCCTCCATAGTGGCCGGGGCGGCGCTTGTAGCCGATCTGCGCTCGGATGCCGGCAAGCCGCGTCAGCCGCGCAACTCGGTTGGGACAGCAGCTCTCGCCCATGTCCGCCAAGTCATCGTGGAGCTTTCGGTAGCCATAGACCTTGCCGCTCTCGCTCCATGCCGCGCGGATCAGCTCGGTCTGTCGGTGGTCTTCCTGCGCGCGCTTGCTCAGCGGATCCTTCAGCCAGGCGTAGAAGCCACTGGGCTGGACACGCAGGCACCGACACATGGCACGGATCGAAAACAGCAGGCGATGCTCAGCGATGAACGCGTACTTCACTTTGCATCCTTGGCGAAGTACGCGGCTGCTTTTTTTAGGATGTCGCGCTCCTCCGTAACGCGTTGCAACTCGCGCTTCAGCCGGCGGACCTCCGCAGCCTGATCGTCATCGCGGGCCACGGCGGCAGGCTTGCCGTACCGTTTCCTCCACTCGTAGAGCGAGTACTTGCTGATCCCCAGTCGCGCCGCCACCTCCGCAACCGGATAGCCCCGCTCGGTGATCTGAAGGACCGCGTCGCGCTTGAAGTCCTCGGTGAAGTTCGCCTTGCCCATTGGGGCCTCCTTGCCTCAAAATTTAGGGAAGAAGGCGTCCAGGAATCTAGGGGCGGTTCAAATCAAGCAATTTTGATCTTTGGAGTGCGCTGCTCCGACTTTATGAATAGTGGGCCCGCTATGAGCTTTTTTGCCTCCTTCAGAGCGTCTGATATCTGGGCAAGGGGTGGCGCGCTGCTCGGATGGGCTTGAAGAGCTATGATGCCGGAAAGCATTCGGTAGCTACATGTGCGAAGCTCGAATACGAGGTTCGCATGATCTCCATCAGGTAATGGACGAAACGCCATCTGCTGAAGTATTTCAGCATTGGCCTGAAATATCAATGACGGTGCCTTAAGTGACTCAGACCTATGGTTTCCTAAGTCGTGTATGTCGTAAAGATATTTGGCGCTATCTGAAAAAACGTCACAAGCAATTCTGAATGTAAGATGTCTTTCTCTGTTGTCCGCGAAGCTCGCCTTTATCATTCCAAAAACGGCATAGCCAGTGGCCCCCATAATGGTTATAGCTGCGGCTATTGCCTGTACCCAAGCTGCATTGCTGTCCGACATAAAATCCTCGCGTGTAATAGTTGTCAGGATTGATGGCCAAATCAGCAAGAAAGTGGCGAGCATAACTATGAGCAAAACTCCTGAAAGGCAGTTGATGATACGCACGAGTCGGCTCCATTAGCCAATGGACGATTTTAGACTGCAGCTCGGTCTACAAGCGCCTCACGCCGCATTGGCCTCGTCATCGGCGTCGAGCACCTGGAGCAAAGCGCGGCGGATGGCGGAGTGGCGGGCGGCGCCCATGATCTTCGCCCCCATGAGGTCGGTGACGTAGAACACGTCCACCGCCCGCTCGCCGAAGGTGGCGATATGGGCCGAGGCGATGTTGAGGTTGAGCCGCGAGAGCGTCTGGGTGAGCCCGTAGAGCAGGCCGGGCCGGTCGAGCCCGGAGACCTCGATCACGGTGTGGCGGTTCGACCAGGAATTGTTGAGCGTGACCTCGGGTTCCACGGTGAAGGCGCGCGGGCGCTTCGGGATGCGGCGGGCTACCACCTCGGGGAGCTTGATCTCGCCGGCCAGCGCCTTCTCGATCGCGCCGGCGATGCGGTCGGCGCGGCGCACCTCGTCCTCGTCCTGCTCGAAGGCGCGGGTCAGCGAGATGGTGTCGAGCGCCCGCCCGTCGGTGGTGGTGCTGATCTGGGCGTCCACAATGTGCGCCCCGGCGCTGGCGCAGGCGCCGGCGATCACCGCCAGCAGCTTGGGATGGTCGGGCGCGAACACGGTCAGCTCGGTGATGCCGCGCTTGGGGTCGGTCTTGGCGCGGGTGGCCAGCGCCTTGCCCCGCTCCTCGGTCTCGCGGATGAAGCGCGCATGCTCCATCTGGTGCGTGCGGTCGGTCTGCAGCCAGTAGGTGGGGTAGTGGCGGCCCATATAGGCGTCGAGCGCGGCGGCATCCCACTCGGTGAGGGCGGTGCGCAGCTCGGCCTGGGCGCGGGCGACGCGCAGATTGCGGTTGCTCTCCGAGAAGCCGCCGGTGATGACCGGCTCGGTCTCGTGATAGAGCGTGCGCAGCAGCTGCGACTTCCAGTTGTTCCACACCCCGGGCCCGACGGCGCGGATGTCGGCGGTGGTGAGGATGAGCAGCAGCTTCATCCGTTCCAGATTCTGCACCACGGCGGCGAAATTCTCGATCGTCTTGCGGTCGGAGAGGTCGCGCGACTGGGCGATGGTCGACATGGTGAGGTGCTGTTCGATCAGCCAGGCCACCGTGTCGGTGTCGACCGGGCTGAGGCCGAAGCGCGGGCACAGGCGGCGGGCGACACGGGCGCCGGCGATGGAATGGTCCTCCGGCCGGCCCTTGGCGATATCGTGCAGCAGCACCGCGATATAGAGCAGCTGGCGGTTCTTGATCGTCGGCATCAGCTCGTTGGCGAGGCCGTAATCGGGCCGGTCGCCGCGCTCGATGTGCGAGAGCGCGCCGATGGAGCGGATGAGATGCTCGTCCACCGTGTAGGAATGATACATGTTGAACTGCATCATCGCGACGATGCGGCCGAATTCCGGGATGAAGCGGCCGAGCACGCCGGTTTCGTTCATCCGCCGCAGCACGATCTCCGGCGTCTCTTTCGAGCACAGGATCTCGACGAACAGCCGGTTGGCCTCCGGGCTCTCGCGCAGCGTGTGGTCGATCAGCTTGAGCGAGCGCGTGGCGAGGCGCATCGCGTCGGGGTGGAAGTTCAGCCCGTGCTTGCCGGCGAGATGGAAGATGCGGATCAGATTGAGCGGATCGCGGCCGAAGGCGCTGGCATCGGCGACATTGATCCGGTCATTGTCGACGATGAAATCGGCGCTTTCCTTCAGCGTGCGCCTTCCCGAGCGGCGCAGCCGGGCGATCATCCGGTCGAGACGCGGCACCGGCTTGTCGTGGCGCTCCTCCAGCGCGGCGGAGACGATGGCGGTGAGATCGCCGACATCCTTCGCCACCAGGAAATAGTGCTTCATGAAACGCTCGACATCCTTCAGCCCGGGATGGGCGAGGTAGCCGAGGCGCTCGGCCATTTCGCGCTGCAGGTCGAAGGACAGGCGCTCTTCCGCCTTGCCGGTGAGAAAATGCAGGTGGCAGCGCACCGACCAGAGAAAATTCTCGCAGCGGCGGAAAATCTTGGCTTCCTCAGGCGTGAACACGCCCTTGGCCACCAATTCGCGCGTCTCATGCACGCGGTAGACATATTTGGCGATCCAGAACAGCGTGTGCAGGTCGCGCAGGCCGCCCTTGCCGTCCTTCACATTGGGCTCGACCACATAGCGTGACTGGCCGGCGCGCTTCAGCCGTTCCTCGCGCTCGTTCAGCTTGGCGGCGACGAATTCGACCGCCGTGCCCTGCACCACGTCCCTGTCGAAGCGCTCGACCAGCTCGTCGAACAGCTTGCGCTCGCCGATCAGCAGCCGCGCCTCCAGCAGCGAGGTGCGGATGGTCATGTCGCCGCGCGCCTGGCGGATGCACTCATCGACCGAGCGGGTTGCATGGCCGACCTTGAGCCCCATGTCCCAGAGAACATAGAGGATGGCCTCGGCGACGCTCTCGCCCCAGGCGGTCTGCTTGTAGGGCAGCAGGAACAGGATGTCGGTGTCGGAGCCCGGCGCCATCAGCCCGCGGCCATAGCCGCCGACGGCGACGATCGCCATGCGCTCGGAGGTGGAGGGGTTGTCGGAGGGGTAGAGCGTCTTCACCGCCAGCTCGTGCACCAGCGTGATGATCTCGTCCTGCAGCCGCGACAGCCGCTCGGCGCAGCGCCGGCCGGAACCTTCCACCATCAGCCAGCGCTCGGCCACCTGGTGGCCGTGCTGATAGGCGGCCTTGAGCCGCCGCGCCAATTGCGTGCGCAATTCGATCTCGCGGCCGGGTTGTCCCCGCTCCAGCACCTCGCGCGCCAGCATGCCGAGCTCGACGCGCATCGCGTCGATGTCGAACAGGTCCTTGAAGGGATGGTCGGGGCGGCGGCGGGGTTCGGTCATGGCGGGGTCCGGCTGGTCGGATATCCGCTTTACCCGATCCGGCGGGCGCCGTCATCGTGCGCTGCCATAGGCACAAACAAGACATGCCCGGCGCGAGGGCCGGGCATGTCCATCCTGACGGCACGGCTGGCGCCGGCGGTCGCTAGGCGAGGGCCGCGCGCGGCGGCCGAACCGTTAGGGGCGGGATCAGTTGGTGGTGGTGCCGGTGGTCCCGGTGGCGGTGCCGGTGGTGCCGGTGTTCGCGTCGGAACGCGCCTGCTCCAGGCTCTTGAACTCCGGCGCCGCGTTCAGCTCTTCCTTGGTCAGCGTGACGACCACCTTCTCACCGTCATCGGTCGGGGTGGCGGTCAGCGAGTCGAAGGACACAGCCACCGGCTTGGCGCCGAGGCCAAGGAAGCCGCCGACATCGATCACCACGGCGACGATGCTGCCATCGCGCTCGACGAGCACGTCGCTGATTGAGCCGAGCTTCTCATCGCTGGACGTGACCACTTCAGTGCCGGTCAGGTCCGAACCGAGCCACTGGCCCGAGCTCTGGGCGCTGACGAATTTCGGGGTGGCCGGGGTCGCCATCGCCGAGCTGGCCGGAGCGGCGCTGTCGGTCGAACCGGCGGTGCCGGGGGTCGGGGTGGTCGCCGGCATTTCGGCGGCGGGGGCCTGCGGGTTGCCGGCATCCGGCTGAACCGGGCTGGCGGCCGGCGGCGTGGTGGTCTGCGGAGCGGGGCTCTGGGCGAAGGCGACCGCCGGGGCGAGCGCCAGGGCAGCGGCGGCGGTGAGTGTCGCAAGCTTGCTGGTCATCGTCTTCTCCGTCGTTTTTCAAGATTTCGTAAATCAGGTCGAACGTTCAACCGTCTGCAGAAAAAACGAAATAGAGTGGAAGAAGTTCCGATGATTTTTCGATTTGCGGCGAGAGGTATATATTTAGTAGATGTCAGCCGCGACCGATCATCGAGGCGTCGGCGACGCAAACCGTCAACTCCTCGGTCGATAGACTGGACTTTGTCACCCCCAGCGCCGACAGGCAGCCCTTGGGGGTCCGGGTGGCGCGGCTCGGCGTCACCGGGGTCGACTCGGGCAGATTATTGACGATGGCGCGCGCCGGCGTCTCCGCAGGTGCGCGGGCCGGCACGATCATCGCCGGAGCGGGGGAGGTGGCCGCCGGGCGCGACCCCAGATCGAGGCGCGGGCCCAAATCGAGGCGCGGGCCCTTGGCGGTGCGGTTGACGAGATGGGCCTGTCCGGCGCCCTGGTCGGGCCGCGTGCCCGGCCCGAAGGCGTCGATCGCCATGGCCTGGGGGGCCAGCCGCGTCATCGAGCTGGTGGCGAGGGCGCCGGCGGTGAGCGGCACCATGAGCGCGACACCGGTCACAGCGCCGAGAAGATAGGCGGAACCTTTGAAGATGCTGTCGACGCCCGTCATCACGGCTTCCCCTTCCGGCTGATATCCGCAGGCAGCCGCCATCGGCACGACGACGTGGACCACGTCGCCGCCGGAGCTTGTCCGCAGACGTTTTCGGTAAAATCGGACGGCGTCCTGTGACGCCGTCTTAAGGTTAATGCGCGGGAAGGGATCGCGTTCCCGCCCACGATCACGTTTTCGCGCGCGGGGAGGGCGCGGGAAGGGCGGGGGTGGGTTCGCGCAGGCTGTGCGCAGCCGGGAGCCCTTCGACGACCGGCCCGGGCGGCGCTTAGCGGTCCGGGATCAGGTGGTTCTCGGGCACGCTGACGGTGCAGACGAGGCCCGAGGGCGCGAAGTCCATATCGACCGTGCCATCGAGGGCGCGCGCCAAATTGCGCTCGATCACCAGCGAGCCGAAGCCGCGCCCGGCCGGCTTGGCGACGGGCGGCCCGCCGCGTTCACGCCAGGCGAGTTCAAAGCCGCCCCCGGCCTCCGGCGTGCGTCGCGTCCAGGTAATGTCGACATGGCCAGTCGGCACCGACAGCGCGCCATATTTGGCGGCATTGGTGGACAGCTCGTGAATGGCGAGGCCGATATTCTGCGCCGCTTCCGGCTTGAGGAAGAGGTTCGGGCCCTCGATGGTGAACTGGCTGTTCTCGCGGTCGAGATGGTGGCCGAGCTGCGAGCGCACCATGTCGGCGAGCGAGGCGCCATACCAGCTCTCCTGCACCAGCAGGTCGTGCGATTTCGACAGGGCCTGCAGCCGGGCGCTGAAGATTTCCACGAAACCGTCGATCGAGCCGGCGTGCCGGGCGGTCTGCCGGGCCATGGCCTGGATCACCGCCAGCAGGTTCTTCGAGCGGTGGGTCAGCTCGCGCATGAGAAGGCGCAGATGCTGCTCATTCTCCTTGCGCTCGGTGACGTCGACAGCGGCCCCGGTCAGGCCCACCGTGGTGCCGGCGAGGTCGCGCAGCGGATCAATATGGATGTCGTACCAGAATTTGCGGCCGGCCTCCTCGATCTCGATCTCGCCCTTGCGCGAGGACGAGGTGGCCAGCGCCTCCCGCTTCAGGAGGGTGAGCGCCTGCGCCTGCGCTTCGCCGAGCAGGTCTGCATCGCTGGAGCCGAGCACCTGCTCCACCGGAAAGCCGAAAAGCGGCTTGCTGACCGAGGTGTAGCGCAGCTCGCGATCCTGGGTGAAAATCGCGACATTCGACCCGCGCAGCGCCATCTCATAGCGCTGCAGGGCGGTGGCCAGCTCCAGCGTCAGCCGGCGTTGCTCGCTCACCGCGTGGCGCGGCGTCGGCATGTCCAGCAGCGCGGCGTAATTCGACCACAGCGCCACCGCCCCGACGAGGTTCAGCAGGCCGATACCCAGCCGCACGGCTGTCGGCGCCATCGGGAAGGTGTCGCCGGTGTCGAAGATGACGAGCAGCGACAGCAGGCCGAACATCAGCACCAGGGTCGCCAGCAGCAGACCCAGGAGCCGTGTGCGCAGGGAGAGATTGCGGCGCACATGCAGCAGGCGCACGAGCCCCACGAATATCGCTAGCGACGACAGGACCGTGATCCAGCGTGCCGCGTTGTCGACGAAAGCGATGTCAGGCAGGGGCATTTATCTGCGCTCAGGCGGTGGCGCGCTGCTCCCGCGGGCGGGCGCGTCGCTCGAAGAACAGCGCCTGGCTGATCACGGCGGCGACGGTCGACGGCTGGAAGGGCTTGGCGATCAGGAAGGCCGGCTCGGGGCGAATGCCGGTGAGGAAGCGCTCGGGATAGGCTGTGATGAAGATGACCGGAACCTCGGTCTTCTCGATCAGCTCGTTCACCGCATCGAGGCCGGACGAGCCGTCGGCCAGCTGGATATCGGCGAGGATGAGCCCGGGCGCCTTGCGGCGGGCCAGGTCCACCGCCTCGGTATGGGTGCGGGCGATGCCGGTGACGCGGTGGCCGAGGCCTTCCACGAGGCCTTCCAGATCGAGCGCGATGAACGGCTCGTCCTCGATGATGAGCACGTCGGTGGCGATCTCAGCCGCCAGTTCGCGCCCGGCATCCTCCACCAGATTGCGCAGCGTCGGCACGTCGATCTCAAGAATGCCGGCCGCCTCTTCCTCCGAGAACCCTTCAAGGGATACGAGAAGGAAGGCCTGCCGCACCACCGGCGTGATGTGACCGAGCCGCCGTTCGCCCTGCAGCGGGGCGGGGGCCGCGTCCACCTGCGCGTTCAGGGCCACCGAATCCCACAGCCGGGTGAGCAGACTGTAGAGCGCCACGCGGGGATCCACGGTCCGGTCGAGCGTGCCGGGATCGGCGATAAGGGTCTCGAGCATGGCCGTGACATAGGCGTCGCCAGCCGATTGGCTGCCACTGAGTGCGCGCGCATAGCGGCGCAGAAAGGGCAGGTGCTGCGCGACAAGTTGAGAAGTGCTCACTCGCGTCTCCCCGAAGCTGCATGTGTGAAGCGCCTGATAACGCATCATGGACGGTTCGGTTCCGGAGTACGCGAAAAATTTATGCGCCGAGCCAACAATTGCCGGAACCGTTTCGCAACTGGCTCGTTGTGACTGCGTATGTAGCGACGGAGCCAACTCCTCTCGACCATTCCGGGGGCTCAATGTCGGGAAAGAAACTGATGAGTGACGATCAATCCGAGAGCGCGTCCGCTATGGCGGATGGGCCCTCTTCTCCTCTCGGCGACGGCAAGGGAACCGTCCTCGGCAGCGATATCCAGGCCAAGATCGGTCAGCATTTGCGCGCCATGTATGACGATGTGGTGCGCCAGGGCGTTCCGGACCGGTTCATGGACCTGCTTTCCAAGCTCGACAAGGCGGACCCCACGTCCGGCGAGGGCGGAGGGCGGAAGTGAGCAGGTTCGATCCAACATTGCGCGACGAGATTATCGCCGCCATTCCCAATCTGCGCGCGTTTGCCATATCGCTGTCGGGTAGCGTCGACCGCGCCGATGACCTTGTGCAGGAGACGCTTCTGCGCGCCTTCGCCAATATTTCCAGCTTCCGGCCGGGTACCAACCTGCCGGCCTGGCTGTTCACCATCCTGCGCAACCTGTTCCGCTCGGAATACCGCAAGCGCCGGCGCGAGGTGCCCGATTCCGATGGTGCGTTCGCCGCTACGCTGACCAGCAATCCCGACCAGAACACCCATCTGGATTTCGAGGATTTCCGCGCCGCGCTCGAGCAGCTGCCTTCCGACCAGCGCGAGGCGCTGGTGCTGGTGGGTGCGTCCGGCTTTTCCTATGAGGAAGCCGCCGACATCTGCCAATGCGCGGTGGGCACGATCAAGAGCCGGGTGAACCGCGCGCGCAAGAGGCTTGGGGAAATGCTGGCGCTCGACGATGCCAGCGATTTCGGCCCCGACAAGACCACGCGGGCGGTACTTGCCGCCGAGCGCACCTGAGCGGCCGCAACGCCGGCTGACCTTCTTCCGACGACCGATCCCCTCAAAAGTCATGCCTGTTCCACTCGCGCTCCCCCACGCGAGAACGCCCCCGGTTTCGGCCGGGGGCGTTTTGCGTTCTGCATCAACTCGGCAACGCGCCAATCTAGGGCGCGCGGCCGCGTCGCATGAAACCGAACACCGCCGACACCAGGAACAGGATGATGGCGACGAAAAAGATGATCTTGGCGATTTCGATGGCGGTTCCGGCGATGCCGCCGAAGCCGAGAACGGCGGCGATCAGAGCCACCACGAGAAAGGTCAGCGCCCAACCCAGCATGTAAGCCTCCACATCACGATACGGCCGTGGCCGCATGGCGGGACAACCGATGAGACGGCTCAGGGTTCCCGCGTGCGAGGCCGCGGCTCAGATCCGCTCGGTCAGTCCCGGGGCGACGGCGCGGGCCTCGGTGAGCAGGGCGGTGACGATGGGGGTCATCGGCTCGCGGTCGAGCACGACAAGGCCCATCTGGTGCAGCACCTCCGGCCCCTCGATCGGGATGGAGCGGATGCTGGCGGGAAAGGCGAACACATCCGCCAGCGTGTTGGCCACCACGCTCGCCCATTTGCCGGTCCGCACATGCGAGAGCAGGGCGATGGTGGAATTGGCTTCCAGCATGGGGACGATCGTGGCGTGGCCCGCCTCGGCCAGCTGCTTGTCGACGATGCGGCGGTTCTGCATGTCGGGGGTGAGCAGGCACAGCGGCACCTGCGCGACATCTTCCCACGTCACCGTGGCGCGGTCGCCCAGCGGGGCGCCGACCGAGGTGAGGAAGCGATACCCCTCCTTGTAGAGCGGCACCGTCTTCAGCCGGCCGAGCGGGTCATTGTCGAGATAGGTGACGCCGGCATCGGCCTCCAGATTCTCGATCAGCCGCAGCACCTCGTTGGAGGAGGCGGAAATGAGGGTGAAGCGCACATCGGCATGCTTGGCGTGGAACGGCGTGGTCAGCTCCGACAGCATCGGCATCGCGGTGGGAATGGCGGCGATGCGCAGATGGCCGGAAAGCCCCTTGCGCATACCGGCGATTTCCTGCCGCATGGCGCGCACATCGCCGATGACGCGGCGCGCCCATTGCAGCGCCCGCTCGCCTTCCGGGGTGAAGCCGATGAAGCGCGAGCCGCGCTCGACCAGGCGCACGCCCAGCTGCTCCTCCAGTTGCTTGAGGCCGGCCGAGAGGGTGGGTTGGGTCACGCCGCAGGATTCCGCAGCGCGGCCGAAATGGCGCTCCTTGGCGAGGGCGAGCAGAAGTTCGAAACGGTCGATCACGCGGGAGGCTTTCTCAGACGTAACGATAGAAACGTTCTATCAAACTATCAGAAAAGCCAGTCCTTGCGAATTGGACGGATTAAAGAACGGCGCGCTATTCCGCCGCGCCGCGTAACGAAGATGTGGAAAGCGGCGGGGTCGGCAGCAGCTCCGCAAATCCAGCATCGCGCGGCCCGGCATCGCCTGTCGGCCCGTCGGCCTCGAATTCCAGCTGCTCGATCCGCTCGCCGCGCTTGGCGATCTTGTCGGCGGAGGTCAGCGCCTGCGCCACATCCTCGTTCATCTGGCCGAAATGCCGCTGCAGATTGCCGACCCGCTCGCGCAGCCGCACCACATCGGCGACCAGCTTGCCGCATTCGGCGCGGATGAGGTCGGCCTGCTCGCGCATGCGGGCATCCTTGCAGATCGACTGCACCACCTGCACCGCCAGCATCAGCAGCGAGGGCGAGACGAGGATGACGCGGGCGCGGAAGGCCTGCTGGATAATGTCGTCGAAATGCTCGTGCAATTCGCCATAGACCGATTCCGACGGCACGAACATCAGCGCCACGTCCTGCGTCTCGCCGCTGATGAGGTAGCGTTCGGCAATGTCCTTCACATGCCGGCCGACATCCCCCTTCAGCCGCGCTTCGGCCGGCTTGCGGGCCTCCGGCGTCTGTGCCTCGCGAAAGGCGGTGATCGCCTCCAGCGGAAATTTGGAATCGACCAGCAGCGGGCGCCTGTCGCCGGGCAGGAAGATCGCGCAATCGGCGCGCTTGCCATTGCCCAGCGTGTGCTGGAAGGCGAAGCTGTCGCGCGGCAGCGCGTCGGCGATGATCGCCTGCAGCCGGCCCTCGCCAAAGGCGCCGCGCGCCTGCTTGTTGGACAGGGTTTCGCGCAGGCTCATCACCTGCCCCGAGAGTTCGCCAAGGCTGGCCCGCGCCTGGTCCACGATGGCAAGACGGTCATTGAGCCGGGCGAGGTTTTCATGCGTCGCCTCGCTGGCGCGCGCCAGGCTCTCGCCCATGCGGTGCGAGGAGGCGTCGAGCCGCTCGGCCACGGCGCGGGCGAGTTCGCCCTGCCGGTGCGCCAGAACTTCGGCCATGGACTGCACCCGCCCCACCGTTTCCGCCTGGGTGCGGGCGAGTTCCACCAGCCGCATTTCCAGCTCGTCGGCCCGGCGCGCCTGCTCGTCCGCCTCGGCGGCGTTCTGCCGGGCGCTGCGGGAGACCGCGCGCAGCACCGCCACCAGCAGCAGGAAGGCGAGCGCGCCCGCGCCGGCCACCAGCTGCGCCAGCGTCACGGGCTGCGCGCCGATGACGAACAGAACCTGATCCATGATCCGCTTCTAGCAGATTCGACACGGCACGCGAACGTAGAGTGAACATCCCCCCCTAACCGTGCATTCGTTCCGTTGACCGAAGCCCGGCCAGCGATTATCTGGACGGCATGTCGATACGCCCGCTCGTGATCCTCCCCGATACCCGCCTGCGCCAGCTCTCCGATCCCATCGTTCGGGTGGATGCGCGCGTGCGCGCGATCGTCGAGGACATGTTCGAGACCATGTATGACGCGCCCGGCATCGGGCTGGCGGCGATCCAGGTCGGCATTCCCGAGCGCATCGTCACCGTCGATGTCGGCCCGCGCGAAGCCAGGGCCGAAGGCGCCGACGACGAGGAGGCCGAGCGCGAAAAGCACCCGCTGGCGCTGATCAACCCGGAGATCATCGCCGCGTCGCCGGAATTGTCGGTCTATTCCGAGGGCTGCCTGTCGATCCCGGAATATTACGCCGATGTCGAACGCCCGGCCAGCGTGCGGGTCCGCTATATGGACCTCAATGGCGAGACCCAGGAAATCGACGCCGATGGCCTGCTCGCCACCTGCGTGCAGCACGAGATCGACCATCTCAACGGCGTTCTGTTCATCGACCATATCTCCAAGCTCAAGCGCGACCGGGTGATCACCAGGTTCACCAAGCTGGCGAAGAAGGAGCGGACCGGGGACTGACCCCCGCCGCTCGCGACGCCTCGTTTCCATAGCCTTGCGGGGAGCCACATGCGCATCGTCTTCATGGGCACGCCCGATTTCGCCGTCTCCACCCTGGTCGAGATTGTCGGCGCCGGCCACGAGGTGGTGGCGGCCTATACGCGCGCCCCGGCGCCGGCCGGGCGGCGCGGGCTCGATCTGGTGCCCTCACCGGTGCACCGCGCCGCCGAGCGGCTGGGCATTCCGGTGCTGACCCCATCGACATTGCGCACGGACGAAGCGACTGAGACCTTCGCCGCGCATGAGGCGGAGGCCGCTGTGGTTGTCGCCTATGGCCGCCTCCTGCCGCAGGCCATTCTCGACCTGCCGGCGCTGGGCTGCCTCAACCTCCACGCCTCGCTGCTGCCGCGCTGGCGCGGCGCCGCGCCGATCCAGCGCGCCATCATGGCCGGGGACGCCGAGACCGGCGTCGCCGTGATGAAGATGGAGGCCGGGCTCGACACCGGGCCGGTTGGGCTCGTCGAGCGCGTCGCCATCGGGCCTGACATGACGGCGGGCGAACTGCATGACCGGCTGATGATCGTCGGTGGCGACCTGATGGGCCGGGCGCTGGCGGCGCTGGAGCGCGGGGCGCTCTCCTTCACGCCGCAGCCGACCGAGGGCGTGACCTATGCCGCCAAGATCGACAAGGGCGAGACCCGCATCGACTGGGCAAGGCCGGCGCAGGCGGTGCACGACCATATTCGCGGCCTTTCGCCCTTCCCCGGCGCGTGGTTTGATCTCGCCGGCACGCGGGTGAAGGTGCTGCGCTCGACGCTGGTCGAGGGTGTTGGCGCGCCCGGCACGCTGCTGGACGGGGCGCTCACCATCGCCTGCGGAGATGGCGCGGTGCGGCTGGTCGAGGTGCAGAAGGCCGGCAGCCGGGCGATGGCGGCGGACGAATTTTTGCGCGGCAGCGATCTCGCCGCGGGCATGGTGGTGACATGACGGACATACGCGCTCTCACGGCCGACGATCACGCGCACTGGCTGCCGCTCTGGCAGGCCTATCTCGTCTTCTATGAGGCGACGCTGCCGGCGGAAGTGACGCAGACGACGTGGCAGCGGCTTCTCGACCCGGCCGAGCCGGTGCACGGCGCGCTGGCGTTTGACGCCGGCGGGCAGGCGGTCGGGCTGGCGCACTGGCTGTTTCACCGCTCGACCTGGACGGTGGGCGAGGTGTGCTACCTCAACGATCTGTATGTGGACGCCAGCCAGCGGGGGCAGGGCCTCGGCCGCCGGCTGATCGAGCATGTTGCCGCTGATGCAACGGCGAAGGGCAGCCCGAAGGTCTACTGGCTGACCCACGAGACCAATCTGACGGCGCAGCGGCTCTATAATGGCGTGGCCGAGCGCACCGGCTTCATCCAGTACCGCAAGCCGCTGGCGCCCTGAGGGGCGCCTCCGGATTGCGTCATCCCGGACGGCCGCAAGGCCGATCCGGGATCGCGTGGTTCGGGATCGCCTGACATTGGCGAGCGATCCCGGCTCTGCGCTTCGCGCCGGCCGGGATGACGCCTTCGTTTTGCGGGGCGGTGGGCCGCGCCCTCACTTGCCCGGCTGCGGCACCAGGCGCAGATAGGGCTTCAGCGTCTTCCAGCCGCCGGGAAACTTCTCCTTCGCCGCCTCGTCGCTGACCGAGGGGACGATGATCACGTCCTCGCCGTCCTTCCAGTTCGCCGGCGTCGCCACGGCGTGCTGGGCGGTGAGCTGGAGCGAATCGATCACCCGCAATATCTCGTCGAAATTGCGCCCGGCGCTGGCGGGATAGGTGAGGGAGAGCTTCAGCTTCTTGTCGGGCCCGACGACGAAGACCGAGCGCACCGTCATCGTGTCGGAGGCGTTGGGGTGGATCATGTCGTAGAGGCCGGAGACGGTGCGGTCGGGATCGGCGATCAGCGGGAAATTCGGGGCGTAGCCCTGCGTCTCGGCGATGTCTTCCGCCCATTTCTCATGCGCGTCGAGCGGATCGACCGAGAGGCCGATCACCTTCACATGGCGGCGGTCGAATTCCGGCTTCAGCCGCGCCACCTGCCCGAGCTCGGTGGTGCAGACCGGGGTGAAGTTCTTCGGGTGCGAGAACAGCACGCCCCAGGAATCGCCCAGCCATTCATGAAAGCGGATCGGGCCCTCGGTGGTCTCGGCGGTGAAATCGGGAACGACGTCCCCAAGGCGGATGGTCATGACGAACTCCCGTGAGAAATCTATTATTTTTGTAGCATAATCGGCGTGGCGGCGTTTTGGAAGCGCGATCCTACTCCTCTTCCACGACAGTGGAACTGGCAGGCGCAGAGCACGTTACCCCTCGGGCGCTCCGCCGCAGCCGACGCGGTGGCGCGGGGCGCTGTCGTCATCAGGCAATGGCCGTCGCGATCTGCTGGGCAGGTCCGGCATGCTCAAAAGGAGTTGGATCATGCTCAAGATCGTTGTGCTTTCGCTGGCCACGCTCAGCATCGCCGCCTGCACCACCACGGAACGCCGCGCGGCCGGCGGCGCGCTGATCGGCGGCGGCACGGGTGCGGTGATCGGCGGCATCGCCGGCGGCGGCACTGGCGCGGCCATTGGCGCGGGCGTGGGTGCCGGCACCGGCGCGATCATCGGCGCGGCGACCTCGCCCGGTGACTGCTACGCCTATGACCGCTATGGCCGCCGCGTGGCGGTGCGCTGCTGATCGCAGGCGACAGACGGTTTCGAGAGGCGGCCCCCCAGCGGGGCCGTTTTCGTGCGTGGCTATTGGCTGGCCCAGAGTACCCGGGCGATCCAGGCGATCTCGCCGTCCTGCAGCAGACGGTCGGAATGCTCCGGGTTGAGCGAGCGCAGCTCCACCGTCTTGGCGGTCTGGCGCTTCAGCTCCTTGGCCAGCACCTCGCCCTCGCGGGTCTTCACCACCACCCGGTCGCCGCGCCGGATCGGCGCCGCCGGCGAGACCACCACAATATCGCCGTCGCGGTACAGCGGCAGCATGGAATCGCCTGAAATCTCCAAGGCATAGGCGTGTTCGTCGCCGACATTGGGAAAGGCGATCTCGTCCCAGGCGCCGCCGACCGGGAAGCCGGCATCGTCGAAAAAGCCGCCTTCGCCCGCCTGCGCGAAACCGATCAGCGGGATGGCGCGGCGCCCGCTGCCCGCGCCGTCCATCAGCGCCATGAACTCGTCGAGGCTGGTGCCGGTGGCCGCCAGCACCTTGGCGATGCTCTCGGTGGAGGGCCAGCGCGGCCGCCCGTCCGGCGCCTCGCGCTTGGAACGGTTGAAGGTGGTGGCGTCCAGCCCGGCGCGGCGGGCGAGGGCCGAGGCGCTGAGGCCCAGCCGCTCCGCCAGCGTGTCCAGGGCGCGCCAGATATGCGCGTGGCTGAGCATGAGTCGCGTCCAGAATTTTATCTGTTATCTAGGAATTATACCCTATTTCCGCCGCTGTCCAGCCGTTTTGCCGCGCGCGCCGTGCCTCCGGCGCCCGGCGCTGGACAGGGCGCGCGCGCTGCCTAGGATGGCCGCCCTTCAGGGCAGGGGCCGGGATGACACGAGACGACGCGCCAAACGACGACGCGCCACGCGACGACATGGAAGCGCTTCTGCTGGCGGCGGCGCGCCGGGCCATCGCCTATCGCACGGCGCAGCCGGCGCACCAGCGCGCCGAGGCAAGCTATGCCGACTGCGTCGCCGCCTTCGACGACGCGCTGCCGGAGGAGGGCGAGGCGGCACCGGACGTGCTGGCGGCACTGGTGGCGCGGGCCGAGCCGGGCCTGCACGCCGCCACCGGGCCGCGCTTCTTCGGCTGGGTCATCGGCAATTCGCATCCCGTCGGCGTCGCGGCGGATTGGCTGACGTCAGCCTGGGGCCAGAACACAGCCAATCATTTCGCCGCGCCCGCCGCCGCCGCTGCCGAGACGGTGGCGGCGCGCTGGCTGCTGGAGCTGCTGCGCCTGCCGGCGGAAAGCTCGGTCGGTTTCGTCACCGGCGCCACCATGGCGAGCTTCGTCGCCCTCGCCGCCGCGCGCGGCGAGGTGCTGGCGCGGGCGGGGTGGGATGTGGAGGCGCAGGGCCTGTTCGGCGCCCCGCCGGTGCGGGTGCTGATCGGCGAGGAGGCGCATGCCAGCGTGTTCTCCGCCCTGCACTATCTCGGCTTCGGCAAGGCGAGCCTGATCCGCGTGCCGGCCGACGCGCAGGGCGTCATGGAGCCGGATGCCTTCGGGGAGAGACTGGCGCGCGACGTGCCCGAGGGCGCGCCGCTGATCGTGGTGACGCAGGCCGGGCACATCCATAGTGGCGCCACCGACGCGCATCAGCGGATCGTGCCGCTGGCCCAGGCGCGGGCGGGGTGGGTGCATGTGGATGGCGCCTTCGGCCTGTGGGCGCGCGCCTGCCCGGCGCGGGCGCACCTCGCCGCTGGCGTGGAGGCCGCCGATTCCTGGGCCACGGACGGGCACAAATGGCTGCAGACGCCGTTCGATTGCGGCTATGCCATCGTGCGCGACGCCGACGCCCATCGCCGGGCGATGACGATCGCGGCGAGCTATCTGCCGCCGGTGAGCGAGCATGAGCGCGACCCCTCGCATTATGTGCCGGAGCTGTCGCGCCGCGCGCGCGGCTTTGCCAGCTGGGCGCTGCTGCGCCATTTCGGCCGCAACGGCATCGCCGTCCTGGTGGAACGCCATTGCGCGCAGGCGCGGCTTCTGGCCGGCCTTCTCGCGGCCGAGCCGGGCATCACGGTGCTGAACGAGGTGGTGCTGAACCAGGTGGCGGTGCGCTTCGGCGGCGCGGCGGACGCGGCCGAGGGCGATGCGCTCACCCGCGCCACCATCGCGGCGGTGCAGGAGGAGGGCACCTGCTTCGCCGCCGGGGCTTCCTGGCGGGGGCGCTGGATCCTGCGGCTCTCGGTGATCGGCTTTTCCACCACCGATGACGATATCCGCCTCTCCGCGCAGGCGATCATCGACGCCTGGCGCCGCGTTGCCAGTGCGGCCGGGGCCCTGTAGGACGGACCCCGACGGAAACGCGCGGGGAGTTGGACATGGCGGCGGCGCAGGCAAGCCTCATCTACAAGATCGCGCCGCGCACGCTCTGGCAGGCGGCCGAGAGCGCCGGACGGTTCGAGGGCGCGCGGGTGGATGTGGCTGATGGTTTCATCCATTTCTCCACCGCCGGCCAGGTGGCAGAGACCGCCGCGAAGCACTTTGCCGGGCAGGATGACCTGCTGCTGGTCGCGATCCGAGTGGAACTGCTGCCGCCGGACAAACTGCGCTGGGAGCCCTCGCGCGGCGGCGACCTTTTTCCCCATCTCTATGGCCCGCTCGCCCTCGACGCGGTGGCCTTCGTGCGCGACCTGCCGCTCGGCCCGCACGGGCGCCATCTGTTTCCCGCGCTGGAAGGTTGATCCCATGAGCCGATTGCTCGACCTCGCCCTTCCCTTCGCCCGGATGCTGGACCCCGAGACCGCGCATGGCCTGTCCCTCCGCGCTCTCGCCTGCCTGCCGCCGCGCCCGGCGCCGGTGGACGATTCCCGCCTCAACGTGTCCGCCTTCGGCCTCGCCTTTGCCAATCCGGTGGGGCTGGCGGCGGGGTTCGACAAGGAGGCGGAGGTGCCCGATGCCATGCTCGGCGCCGGCTTCGGCTTCGTCGAGGTGGGCACGATCACCCCGCGCCCGCAGCCGGGCAATCCGCGCCCGCGCAATTTCCGCCTGGTCGAGGACCGCGCGGTGATCAACCGCTACGGCTTCAACAGCGGCGGCCATGGCCCGGCGCTGGCGCGGCTTTCCGCCCGCACCAAGCGCGGGGCGCCGGGCATCGTCGGGGTGAATGTCGGGGCCAACAAGGACAGCACCGACCGCGCCGCCGACTATGTCGCCGGCATCCGCGCCTTTGCCGGGGTGGCGAGCTATTTCACCGCCAATGTCTCCTCCCCCAACACGCCCGGCCTGCGCGACCTGCAGGAGGAGCACGCGCTCGACGAACTGCTGGCCCGGGTGATCGCGGCGCGTGACGAGGCCGCACCCGGCGTGCCGCTGCTGCTGAAGATCGCGCCCGATCTCGCCTTGCCGCATCTCGACGGCGTGGTCATGGTGGCGCGGCGGCGGCGGATCGACGGGCTGATCGTTTCCAACACCACGATCTCGCGGCCCCCGAGCCTGCGCGCGCCGCAGCGGGGCGAGACCGGCGGGCTCTCGGGCCGGCCGCTCTTCGCCCTCTCCACCCGCATGCTGGCGGAAACCTATGTGCGGGTGGACGGCGTCTTCCCGCTGATCGGCGTCGGCGGCATCGACAGCGCCGCCGCCGCGCTGGCCAAGATCGAGGCCGGGGCCAGCCTCATCCAGCTCTATTCCGGGCTGGTCTATGAGGGGCTGGGGCTGGTCGACAAGATCAAGCAGGGCGTGCGGGCGAAGCTGACGCGCGAGACCACCACGCTCGCGGCGCTGACCGGGCGTCGCGCACGCGAATTGGTGGCGGCGCCGTTCCCGACCTAGAGCACATCAGGTGAAAACGGGTTCACCTGATGTGCTCTAGGTTTTTGTTTTTACGCATTTTCTTCACGCGAACCGGAACCCACTTCGCTCGAAAATGCTCTTGAGTGCGATCCGATCAGATTGAACCAATCTGATCGGTAAATCGCCCTCTAACTCTAAGATGGAGAACGCGTTATCCGATAAGCTTGCGATGCAGGCTGATCGGCGCGTGCTCTAGCCGAAGGTGCCCCGCTCCAGCGCCGGCAGCCGCAGCGCCAGGAACACCCCGCGCCCGGCGATGAAGGTGAGATAGGCGAGCCACAGGCCGCTATTGCCAAGCGGCAGCGTCAGCCACCAGGCGAGGAAGAACAGCGCCACCGCCGGGATCATCATGTTGCGCATGTCGCGCGCCCAGGTGGCGCCGGCATAGATGCCGTCATAGGCGAAGGCGGCGACTCCGAGCAGCGGGGTCAGCGCCGCCAGCGGCAGGAAGGCGCGGCCGACCTCGCGCACCTGCTCATTGGCGGAGAGCAGGTCGATCAGCGGCCCGCCGCCGACCAGCAGCAGCGCGGTGGCCGGCGCGGCGAAGCCGAAGCCCCAGAACAGCACCAGCCGCACCGCGCGGCGAAAGCCCGCCCGGTCCCTCGCCCCGACGCTCTGGCCGCAGATCTGTTCGGCGGCGGTGGAGAAGCCGTCGAGGAAAAAGGCCGAGACCATGACGATGTTGTAGAGCACCGCATTGGCGGCGAGCGTCACGTCGTCATGCCGCGCCCCCTGCGCGGTGAAGAACAGGATCACGCTCATGATCAGCGCGGTGCGGATCATGATGTCGCGGTTCACCGCCACCGTCTCGATCAGCCGGACACGGTCGATCACGGTGCGCCACGGCACGCGCCAGTTCCGGCCCACCAGCCGGGCGGCGGCGATGAGGCCGAACGCCGTCCCGGTGATCTCCGCCAGCACATTGGCGATGGCCGCCCCGGCAATGCCGAAATCCCACCACAGCACCAGCAGCACCGTCGCCACGGCATTCACGACCGCGATCAGGATCTGCAGGCCGAGGCCGATATCGGTGCGGGCGATGCCGACCAGCCAGCCGAGCACGGCGAAATTGCCTATGGCGAACGGCGCCGACAGGATGCGGATGGAGAAATAGACCGTCGCCGCGCTCCGCACCCCTTCGCTGGCGCCCATGCCGAGAAAGGCGAGATCGGCGAGCGGGCCGTGCAGCACGATGAGGGCGAGGCCGATGGCGGCTGAGATCAGCAGCGCGCGGATCAGCACCGCGCGCAGCTCCACGCTCTCGCCGCGCCCCAGCGCCTGCGCGGTGAGGCCGGCCGTGCCCATGCGGATCGAGCCGAAGATCCAGAAGGCGAAATCGAACAGCAGCGCGCCCAAGGCCACCGCACCGAGCAGCACCGCATCGCCCAGCCGGCCGATGGCGCCGGTCGCGACCAGCCCGAGCACCGGCGTCGTCATCTGCGCCAGCGTCGCCGGCAGCGCGATGGCGAGGAAGCGCCGGGACGTGACTTCGACCCGGCCGGCGACCGTGACGTTCACGGGATCAGCGGCCGCGGCTGGCGATGCGCAGGATGAGCCAGAGCGGGATCACGATCCCGGCGCCGAGGACGAAATAGCGCCACAGCCGCTCGATCGCCTCGAAGCTGAAATTGAACAGATGCCGCAGCAGGCTCTCAATGCTGGAGAGGATGTTGAACGGATCGAGGCCGAGCGCGGCGAGAATGACGCCGACCACCACCGAGAGCGCGACGAGCCGCATGAGGACCCAGAAGGGCGAACCGCCCATCCAGCGGGCAAGCTGATTATCGGCCATGACTCACATTTCCTCGGCAGGCGAACGCTGCTTCCCTAGCACGGCCGTCGGCCGGCGGGGAGCGTGGCTTTCATCCTCGCCACCGATCATCTTCTCCAGCGTCTCCAGCCGGTCGGCCTCAAGGGGCGGCTTGTCCCAGCGCAGCCGGGCGATGCGGGGAAAGCGCATGGCGAGCCCCGAGCGGTGGCGGGTGGAGCGGGCCAGCCCTTCGAAGGCGACTTCCACCACCAGCCCCTCGGTCGGGGTGTGCACCACCTCGCGCACCGGGCCGAAGCGGTTCACCGTGTGGCGCCGCACGAAGCGGTCGATCTCGATCAGCTCGGCATCGGTGAAGCCGAAATAGGCCTTGCCGACCGGCACCAACTCACCCGTGCCGGAGGTCTCTCCCGTCCACACGCCGAAGGTGTAGTCGGAATAATAGGAGGAGCGCTTGCCGTGGCCGCGCTGGGCGTACATCAGCACGGCATCGACGCTGTGCGGGTCGCGCTTCCATTTCCACCACGGCCCCTTGGGGCGGCCGGGCAGATAGGGGCTGTCGGCGCGCTTCAGCATCACCCCTTCCACCGCCTCGGCATCTTCTCCCGCGCCATGGGCGGCGGGGTCGGCGCGGGCCTGCGCCAGCGCGTCCCAGCTGGGAAAGGGCACGAGGGGGGAGAGATCGAGTCGGCCCTCGGCAGGATGGGCTGAAATCAGCGCTTCCAGCCGCGCCCGCCGCGCCGCGAAGGGCTGCTCGCGCAGATCCTCGCCCGCCGCCACCAGCACATCATAGGCGCGGATATGGGCGGGGTAGTCCAGCATGAGCTTGGCCGAGACCGTCTTCCGGTTCAGCCGCTGCTGCAGCACGTTGAAGGACTGCACACGCCCCTCGCGCAGGATCAGCAATTCGCCGTCCACCACCCCGTCAAAGGCCAGCGCTTCGGCAAGGTCCGGGAAAGCGCCTGAGATATCCTCGCCGGTGCGGCTGTAGAGCCGCGTCACATGCCGCCCGTCCGGCCCGGCGGCGCGCGCCGCCTGCACCCGGATGCCGTCCCATTTCCATTCGGCGCGGAAGGCGGCGGGGTCGAGTTTTTCGACATCCGCCTCCTCCAGCGGATGGGAGAGCATGACCGGGCGGAACGGGGCGGGGTCCTCGGTTTCGGGCTTCGGCCCGCGCCCCTCGGCCCAGGCGAACAGCTCCTGATAAGGCGGCGCCAGCCCCGGCCAGACCAGCTCGACCGCGTCGGGCGCATGGTCGCCCAGTGCCGCCACCGCTGTTTTGGCCAGGCGGGCCGAGACGCCGATGCGCAGGCCGCCGGTGATCAGTTTGAGCAGCGCCCAGCGCCCGGTCTCGTCCAGCCGGTCGAGCAGGGAGGTCAGCACCGCCGGCATCTCGGCGCGGCCCATATGGGTGAAGGCATGGACGATGGCTTCGAGCGACGGCGGTTCGGTGTCGTTGAGCCCGTGCGGCGCCGGCCACATCAGCGCCACCGTCTCCGAGAGGTCGCCGACATAGTCATAGGAGAGGGCGAACAGCACCGGGTCGGTGCGCTCGCCGATGAGCTGGCGGATGAGGCCGGGCTTGGCGTTGCGGAACGACAGCGCGCCGGTGAGCGCGGCCAGCGCCCAGCCGCGTTCCGGGTCCGGCGTGTGGCGGAAATAAGCGGCGATGAGCCGTATCTTGCCATTGCGGCGCGGCTCATAGGCGAGGCGGTCGAGCAAGGCGGCGAATCGGTTCACGGCGCCACCTCCGGTGTGGGAGGCGCCTCCGGGGCGGAGGCATCGGGCGCGGCGCTCTCGCCCTCTTCCTCGCCATAGCCGACCATGTGCAGTGGCCGGGCGCGCAGCCCTTCCTGCGTTGCCCAGTGCACCAGCGCGTCCTCCTGCCCGTGCGTCACCCACAGCTCCTCGCAGCCGGTGGCGCGGATGGCGACCTGCAACTCGTCCCAGTCGGCATGGTCGGAAAGGATCAAAGGCAGCTCGACGCCGTTCTGCCGGGCGCGGGCGCGGATCCGCATCCAGCCGGAGGCAAAGGCGGTGACGGGATCGGGGAAGCGCCGCGACCACACATCGGCCAGCGCGCCGGGTGGGCACAGCACGACGGCGCCGGCGCGCTCCGTCGGGGAGGCGTCGCGGGCCGGGCGGGTGTCGCCAAGATCGATGCCCTGGGTGCGGTAATAGGCGGTCAGCTTCTCCATCGCGCCGTGCAGCAGAACCGGCCGCTCATGCCCGGCGGCGCGCAGCAGCGCCATCACCCGCTGCGCCTTGCCCAGCGCATAGGCACCGACCAGATGCGCCCGCTCGGGAAACAGCGCCAGCGAATCCATCAGCTTGGCGATCTCCGCCGCGGGCGCGGGATGGCGGAACACCGGCAGGCCGAAGGTCGCCTCCGAGATGAAGACATGGCAGCGCACCGGGGCGAAGGGCAGGGCGGTGGGGTCGGCGCCTGGCTTGTAGTCGCCTGACGCGACGATGGTGCAGCCGCGCCAGTCCAGCGCGATCTGCGCGCTGCCGAGAATATGCCCGGCGGGATGGAAGCGGACGCCGACGCCGTTGACCTCGATCCGCGCACCATAGTCGGCCGCCTGCACCGTGCCGGCGAAGGCTTCGCCATAGCGGATGGCCATGATGTCGAGCGTCTGGCGCGTCGCCAGCACGGCGCCATGGCCGGCGCGGGCATGGTCGGAATGGCCATGGGTGATCAACGCCCGCGCCACTGGCCGCGTCGGGTCGATGAAGAAGTCGCCGGCCGGCGAATAAAGCCCCTGTGGGGTGGTGTGGAGAAGCTCTTCCGGGCGCATGGTGGAACCTATATAGGGCGCCCTCCAGCTTTTTCGCGAGACATCCCGCCCATGGCCTCCGGCCGGCTCATTCTTTCCTCCGGCGACCCCACGGTCGATCGCCGGATCGACTGGGCGCGCGCGCTGCTGGAGGAGGGAAATGCCACCGACGCGGCCGAGCTTCTGACCGAGGCGGTGGCCCGCGCCGGCCAGTACGCGCCGGGCTGGTTCCTGCTCGGCGAGGCGCGCGAGGCGGCCGGCGATGCGCCCGGCGCGCGCGTCGCCTTCGAGGAGGTGCTCGCCCTCGATCCCGCCGACACGCTGGGCGCCACGCTGCGCCTCGCCCGGCTGGAGGGCGAGGTGGCGGGCATGAGCCCGGCCTATGTGCGGGTGCTGTTCGACCAATATGCCGACCGCTTCGAGGCCGCGCTGGCCCGGCTCGACTATCGCGGGCCGGAGGTGATCGACGACGCGCTGACCGACGCTTGCGCCCGCCTTGGCCGGCCCTATGCCTTCGCGCACGGGCTGGATCTGGGCTGCGGCACCGGGCTGGTCGGCGCCCGCCTGGTCGACCGCATCGGCGCGATGGAGGGGGTCGATCTCTCGCCCAACATGGTCGCCCATGCCAGGCGCCGGGGCATCTATGACGCGCTGGTGGCCGGCGAGATGGTCGCCTTCCTGCGCGGGCGCCCGGCGCGCGAGGTCGACCTCGTCTTCGCCGGCGACGCCTTCTGCTATCTCGACGATCTCGCCCCCATCCTCGCCGAGGCCCGCCGCGTGCTGGAGCCGGGCGGGCTGCTCGCCTTCACCACCGAGACCCATGACGGCGAGGACGTGCTGCTGCGCGACACGTTGCGCTTCGCCCATGCGCACGCCTATGTCCGCACCTCTCTCGCCGCCGCCGGCCTCACCCCCCTCACGGTGGAGGCGGTGTCGGTGCGCAAGGAAAAGGACCAGCCGGTCGCGGGGCTGGTGGTGGTGGCCCTGCGCGAGGTGTGAGGGCGTCACGCCTACCCCAAGATGTCCCCCGCCTTTCCTGTCCCTCCGGTTGACGCGCGCGCGGCCCCGCAGAATGATGGTACCAAAGGGTGGGGTGGACGCATGGACAATGAGAACAAGCCGGCCGGCACGCATCCCGTCGCGCCGGCGGCGCCTGGCCTCGGCGCGGCAGTGCCGAAGCCGCCGCCGCACCCGCTCGACGGCGAATGGTATGTCCATCTCGACGGCCAGGTGTTCGGCCCCTTCACCGGCCACCAGCTGCGCGGCTTCACCCAGGAGGAGCGGGTCGGCGCCGAGACGCAGGTGGTACGGCTCGGGGCGGAGACCTGGACCCGGGCGGCCGACGACCCCGCGCTTATATCGCTGTTCCCCCGCGCCGCCCTTCCCGCGCCGCCGCCCGCCGGGCCGGTGCGGGCGGAGGCCGGTGCCACCGTGGTTCAGGTGACGAACAACATCACCAGCGATCCGCGCCCCCAGCAGGTGGTGATCCTGGACCCGGGCATCGCCAAGCCGAAATCCGCCGGCACGGCGCTGATCCTCTCCATTCTCATCGTCGGGCTGGGCCAGCTGTATAATGGGCAGATCGGCAAGGGCGTTCTCATGTTCTTCGCCTGCATTCTGCTCTGGTTCGTCCTTCTCGGATGGATCATCAACATCTGGTCGTGGATCGACGCCTACCAGACCGCCAAGGGCATGAATGAGCGCTACCTCCGCAATCTGGCCGCGGGGATCATTCGTTGAGCGTCGAGCGCCTGCGCACCAGCCTGCATTGCCCGGCCTGCGGGTTCCGCATCTCGGCCCGCACGACGGTGTGCGAGAATTGCGGTGCGGTCATCCCGGTGGCCGAGCTCGCCGGAAACGGGGTGATCAGCGGTGCCGTGTCGACGCTGCTCGGGCGGCCGCTCGGCAGCCTGAGCATTCTGGAGATCGCCCGGATTCTGGCGTGGGTGCCGCTGCTGGTCGGCCCGCCGATCGCCGCTTTGGCCATCATCGCGCTGAAAGTCTCGCAGCAGCCGCAGCGCCTGAACGAGCGGGAATGGCAGGGGCCGGCGCTCGTCGCGGCACTCAATATCGCGCTTAGCCTTGTCGTCTGGCACTACGCTGCCCAGGAAATCGGCGCGGCCGCCACGGCGCTGTGGACGCACATCGACCGTCTCGCGCCAACAGCGCTGCCGGCGGGGCCGGGCAAGGGCGTCGATATCTAGCCGTCACTGCCGGCCGGGGCGCTGCATGCCCCCTCGCAATTGCGCGCCGAGGCATTAGCTTGTCGGCGTGCCTGACATCGATGCCGCGCCCGACGATCTTCTGCCCGAGCCGTTCCGACGCTGGTTTGCCGGCAGGGGCTGGGCGCCGCGCGCGCACCAGCTGGAATTGCTGGCGCAGGCGCGCGAGGGGCGCTCCACCCTGCTCATCGCCCCTACGGGCGCTGGCAAGACGCTGGCCGGCTTCCTGCCGAGCCTGGTCGAACTCGCCGGGCGGCCCGTCCCGCGCAACAGCCCCCGCCCGCCCGGCCTGCACACGCTCTACATCTCGCCGCTGAAGGCGCTCGCGGTCGATGTCGCCCGCAATCTGGAGCGGCCGGCGCAGGAAATGGGCTTGGCCGTCCGCATCGAGACCCGCACCGGCGACACCCCGGCCTCGCGCCGCCAGCGCCAGCGCCGCGACCCGCCGGATATCCTGCTGACCACGCCCGAGCAGATCGCGCTGCTGCTGGCCTCCGACGATGCCGAGCCGCTGTTCGCCGATCTCAAGCGCATCGTGCTGGACGAGCTGCATGCGCTGGCCGGCTCCAAGCGCGGCGATCTCTTGAGCCTCGGCCTCGCCCGTCTGCGCGCGATCGCGCCTGTCGCGCAGACGGTCGGCCTCTCCGCCACCGTGGCCGACCCGGACACGCTGCGCCGCTGGCTGGTGCCGCAGCGCGGTAACGCGGAGATGGGCGAACTGGTGATCGCCGATCCCGGCGCCGCGCCGGATCTTTCCATGCTCGACAGCGCCGCCCATGTGCCCTGGGCCGGCCACACGGCGCGCCATTCGCTCAAAGAGATCTACGGCCTCATCACCCGCCACACGACGACGCTGGTCTTCGTCAACACCCGCATGCAGGCGGAGCTGCTGTTTCAGGAACTGTGGCACATCAACGACGCCAATCTGCCGATCGCGCTGCATCACGGCTCGCTCGACGTCTCGCAGCGCCGCCGGGTGGAGGCGGCGATGGGCGAGGGCAAGCTGAAGGCGGTGGTGTGCACCTCCTCGCTCGATCTCGGCATCGACTGGGGCGCGGTGGACCTTGTGGTCAATGTCGGCGCGCCCAAGGGCTCCTCGCGGCTGATGCAGCGCATCGGCCGCGCCAATCACCGGCTGGACGAGCCCTCGCGCGCCGTTCTTGTGCCGGCAAACCGCTTCGAGGTGCTGGAATGCCGCGCCGCGCTGGAGGCGGTGCGGGCGGGGGCGCAGGACAGCGCGGTGGTGCGCTCCGGCGCGCTCGACGTGCTGGCGCAGCACGTGCTCGGCATGGCCTGCGCCACCCCGTTCGACGCGGACGAGCTGTTCGCGGAAATCACCTCCGCCGAGCCCTATGCGGAGCTCTCCCGCGCGGATTTCGACGATGTGGTCGGCTTCAATGCCACCGGGGGCTATGCGCTGCGCGCCTATGAGCGCTTCGCCCGCATACGGCAGATGAAGGACGGCCGCTGGCGCGTCGCCAACCCGCAGGTGGCGCAGCAGTACCGGCTCAATGTCGGCACTATCGTCGAATCCACCATGCTGAAAGTGCGCCTCGCCAGCGCCAAATCGCGCTTTGGCGGGCGGGTGCTGGGCGAGGTGGAGGAGTATTTCGTCGAGACGATGAGCCCGGGGGACACCTTCGTCTTCGCCGGCGAGGTGCTGGAATATCTCACGATTACCGAGAACGAGGTCCGCGTCGCCCGCACCAGCGCCAAGGAGCCGCGGGTTCCCTCTTATGCCGGCGGCAAGTTCCCGCTCTCCACCTTCCTTGCCGCGCGGGTGCGGGCGCTGCTCTCCGAGCCGGCGCGCTGGGCGAGCCTGCCGGGCCAGGTGCGCGACTGGCTGGAGCTGCAGAAGCTGCGCTCGCGCCTGCCGGGACGGGAGGATCTGCTGGTCGAGACCTTTCCGCGCGGCGGGCGCTATCATCTCGTCGCCTACCCGTTCGAGGGAAGGCTCGCCCACCAGACGCTGGGCATGCTGCTGACCCGAAGGCTGGACCGCGCCGGTCTGCACCCGCTCGGTTTCATGGCCAACGACTACGCGCTGGTGATTTACGGCGTTTCCGACATGTCGCTTGCGATCGCACAAAGGCGGCTCTCGCTCGACGCGCTGTTCGACGCCGACATGCTCGGCGACGATCTGGAGGAATGGCTCGCGGAATCCGCGTTGATGAAGCGCACCTTCCGGCAATGCGCTGTCATCGCCGGCCTGATCGAGCGGCGCTTTCCCGGCAAGGAGAAGAATTCCCGTCAGGTGACGATGTCCACCGACCTCGTCTATGACGTGCTGCGCCGGCATGAGCCGGGCCATGTGCTGCTGCGCACGGCGCGGGCGGATGCGGCGACCGGGCTTCTGGACATTCGCCGGCTCTCCGACATGCTCACGCGGGTGAGGGGCCGAATCGACCATCTCGCCTTGCCGCGCGTCTCGCCGCTGGCGGTGCCGGTTATGCTGGAGATCGGCCGCGAAATGGTCGCGGGCGGCGCCTCGGAGGCGCTGCTGGCCGAGGCCGAGGATGAACTGATCAGGGAGGCGATGCGTGCCGGCGACGATGACAGCGGGCCCGGCCGATGAGCGCACGGGCGAGAGCGAGATCGAGCTGGCCGGCGCACGCCTCGTGCTCGACCCCGCCGGCGCGCTGTGGTGGCCGGCCGAGCGGGCGCTGATCGTCGCCGATCTGCATCTGGAAAAGGGCTCCGCCTTCGCCGCCCGCGGCGTGCCGCTGCCGCCCTATGACACCCGCGCCACGCTTGCGCTGCTGGAGCGCCTCGTCGCGCGCTGGGCGCCGCGCACGCTCATCGCGCTAGGCGACAGCTTCCATGATCGCGGTGGTGCCGGCCGGCTCGGCGACGAGGAGCGCGCGAGTCTGGCTTTGCTGACGCGCGGGCGCGACATGGTGTGGATCGCCGGCAATCACGATCCCGAGCCGATGCCCGGTATCGGCGGCCTGCATGCCGGCGAGCTCAGGCTCGGGCGGCTCACCTTGCGCCACGAGCCGGCCGCTGAGGCAGGGGAGGGCGAGGTGGCCGGGCATTTCCATCCCGTCGCGCGGCTGGTGCTGCGCGGGCGCAGCCTGCGCCGGCGCTGCTTCGCCACCGATGGGCGCCGCCTCGTCCTGCCGGCGCTCGGCGCCTATGCCGGCGGGCTGAACATTCGCGACGCGGCGCTGGCGGGCCTGTTCGGCGGCGCGTTCGACGCGCATCTGGTCGGGGCGGCGCGCACCTACCGCATCGCCCACCATGCCTGCCTGCCGGACCGCTGACGTTTAGGTTCTAGCGCGAGAAGAACAGGCTGGAAGGGGCGGCCGGCGCACGCGGGGTGGTGCCGCCGACCGAGCCGGTGATGTCCTCGGGCCCCGGTACCGTGGCCGGGCCGGCGGCGCGCAGCTGCTCCTGCCGCAGCTGTGCCACGAGGTGCCAGGAGCCATAGGCCAGCGCCGAGCCGCACAGGGCGATCACCAGCGTGGCGCGGATGCGCGCCAGCCAGCGGCCGGGCGGCGGTGCCGCGCGCGTGCCGATATGGCTGCGCAGTTCCACCGGCGCGCCGGGCTGGGGCCGGTTGGCGGCGGGGGCGGTGGCGGGGCTCGCGGCGCGCCGGGCCTGGGCGATGAAGGCGGTGCGGCGCGGGGCATTGTCGCCCGCTGCGTCCGGCGCCGCCGGGGCGGCGGGTTCGCTCTCGATTTCAGCGACCGGCGCCGTCGCGCGACGGGTCGCGGCGGAGGTGCGGCTGAGCGCTTCCAGCGCGGCGCGCATCAGCTGCGGCTCGAACGCCTTCGGGATCGAGGCCGGTGCCGGGGTGAACGCCACCTCGTGCGCGACCTCGCCAGCCTTCGCCGGGGGCGGTGCGGCAGGCTTTGGCGCAGGCTTTGGCGCAGGCTTTGGCGCGGCGGCGAGGTTGGCCAGTTCGGCCGCGACCGCCGCCTCGGCGGCGGCGGAGACAGACCCGCGCGCCGTCGGTGTCTCGGCCGCGCGGCGACCCTCCAGCGCGGCGATCTCCCGCCGGATGAGGGCGGTGACGCTGTCGGGCTCGCCGCCGGAACCGGAGGGCGGGCGAGGGCGGGAGGCGGCGAGCAGGCTCGCCCGCGTCTCTTCCATCTGGATGAACAGGTCGTTGACCGCCCGCTCGATGCTGGCAAGTTGGCTGGCAAGTTGGCTGGCAAGCGGGCCAGAGAGTTGGCCGGAGATTTCCGTATCGCCCATCCCGGCGCCGATCCGGCGCGAAAGTTCCTCGATCTGCTGGCCGAGCGCCTCGAAGCGGGCGCCGTCATCCACCGGTGGCAGCGGCCGCTCGATGCGCTCGATACGGTCGGACAGGCCCTTGATCAGCGTCTCCATGCCGGCGGGCAGCTCGCGCCGCGCGCTGGCGAGATCGGTCTGGATGGCGTCGAGGCGGCCCAGCAGGTCGTCGAGCGGCAGGGGCGAGGGCGTGCCGATACGGTCCGACAGCGTCTCGATCCGCCGCTCCAGCGAACCGAAGGCGGTGCGCAGGGCCTCGTCCTCATGCGCCGCCATCTCGGCCACGCGGCTGGCGAGCAGCGACACCTGCTCGGCCAGCAGCCGCACCGAATCCGACGACAGCGCCCGCGCCAGAAGCTCGCGGATTTCGCTGATCTGCGCCTGCAGCCGGGCGACGGTGGCGCCGTCCACCACCTTGGCATTGACGATGTCGATCTTGCGCTCCAGCGCGCCGATGCGCCCGAGCAGCAGCTCCGGCGGCTCGGGCAGCCGCAGACCGCCGATCATCTCGCGCAGCGTGGCCAGCGTGGCGCGCAGCCCCTCGTCGCGCGTGTCGGAGCGCTCGACCCGTTCGACCAGAAGCTGCACCACACGCTGGAGTTCGTCGACCGCGTGGCGCGGCGCCAGCGTGGCCACGGCCTGCCGCAGGCTGGACAGTTCCTGCTGGAGCGCGGTGAGCGCCGCGTGCGGCAGCGGCGCGGGGGAGGGGGAGGGGGCATGTTCCGCCGCCTCCGACACGAGGGGGGCGGGCAAGAGGGATTCGGGCAAGAGGGGTTCGGGCTCAAAGGCGTCGGGCACGAACGAGGCGGGCGCCGGCGCTGCGGGCGTGAAGGCGTCCCGCGGCGTGGGCTCGCGCCTTTTAATGGGGCTCTCGACGCGCCGACGCGGGCCGTCGCGATCCAGTTCGCTCTGGCGGGCGGCGATCTCGGCCACGGCGGCCTCGATGGCGGCGGGGCTGGGGGCTTCTTCGGGCGTCGCCGCGCGGCGGCGGCTCAGCTGAAGCGCCTCCAGCCGCTGGTCGATCTCGCGCATGGCGGCGGCGAGCCGTTCATCGGCATAGGCCGAGCCGGTGGCGGACGGTGCGCGCGGCCTCTCCGGCACCGCAATGCGGGCCGGCGGCTCCGCTGCCTCGGCCGGAGGGGAGGCGACAGGACGCTCGGCCGGGGCGGCAAGGTCGGTCCGGCCGATCTGGCCGGCAAGTTCCTCGATGCGCCGGCGCAGCTCGGCCAGATTGTTCAGCCCGTCAATGCCGACCGGCGGCGTGCCGGCGGCGGTGGTGCCCATCAGCTGCCCACGCAGCCACTGGTCCAGAGGCAGGCCAGCCCTCTGGGCCGCCTCACCCATGGCGCGCCACGCTTCGGGAGCGATCTGTCCGGTTGTCGAAGGGGCCTCTTGCCTCACCTTGGTCTCCGTCGCTCCGGCACGAATGGCGGCAGGAATCACCGCGGCGACCGCGGGAGGCTGCCTGCCGCAACTGTTACGAATCTTGGTAAAGGGCGCGTTAACGACCCCCACGCCGCACGGGGCCGCCGAGGCGGCGGGCGCCCTCTCGCCGCACCCGGGGGGCGGTCATCCCGCCGCCTGGCCGGGCAGCGCCGCGCTGTCGGCGGACGATCCGGGCCGCGCCCCAGCCGGCCGGCAGGCGCTTAGCGTCGACGGGGAGTGCGAGAGAGGGAACCGAAAAAGACACATGAAATCAGAGGGATGACTTTCCATTTAACAGTAAGTTTCCCTAACGTCGGGTGTGACTTTCTCCCCTTGCGGCAACCGGTCTGCGACAGTGGGGCAACATCGCTGTCGCGTTACCCGTCGTTTCCCCCGGAGTTGCCCAGATGGATTTCACCTCCTACGAGGCCGAACGCACCGCCGACATCGCCCTCGCCTCGTCAGGCGAGAGCGGTTTCTTCACCATTGGCGATCTCGCCCGCGAGTTCGGTGTGACGCTGCGCGCCCTGCGCTTCTATGAGGACAAGGGCCTGCTCGCCCCGCGTCGCGAAGGCCTCACCCGGCTCTACAGCGCCGCCGAGCGCTCCCGCCTCGCCATCATCCTCAAGGGCAAGAAGCTCGGCTTCACCCTGGCGGAGATCAAGGCCATGGTCGCCCTGCGCGAAGGCAGCGCGGTGCCGGCCGGCGGCCTCGCCCTCACCGCCGAGAAATGCGTCGAGCAGCTGGCTCTGCTGGAGCAGCAGAAGGTCGAGATCGAGGAAGCCATTGGCGAGCTGCGCCAGATGGTTGCCGCCTTCTCCGCCCGCAGCGCCGCCTGACACCCTGATCCTCCGCGACGAAACTCTGGCGGCGCCCCAACGGGCGCCGTTCGCTTTTGGGAGGGCAGGCACGCGAACGGGGGCCCACATCGCGCGAAAATGCTCTAGCGTGGGCGGCAAGGTCCAGATCAACCCGCTCTGCCGAGTGCCCCCATGTCCCGTTCCATCGACTATTATTTCTCCGTCGTCAGTCCCTGGGCCTTCATCGGCCATGAACCTTTTCTCGCCTTGGCGCGCCGCCATGGCGCGCGGGTGAATTTCCTACCCGTCCAGCTGGGCGACCTGTTCGCCGAAACCGGCGGGCTGCCGCTGGCCAAGCGCCACCCGGCCCGGCAGCGCTACCGGCTGCTGGAGCTCAAGCGCTGGCGCGAGGCGCGCGGTATCGAGCTCAATATCAAGCCGGCCCATTGGCCGTTCGACCCCAAGCCGGCCGACCGGCTGATCATCGCCGCGCAGATCGCCGGACATGATGTCGGGCCGCTGGCGGGGCGGATGATGTCCGGTGTCTGGCAGCGCGAGGAAAACCTGGCCGACCCGGCGACGCTGGCCGCCGTGCTGGCGGAACTCGGCCTGCCGGCCGACCTGCTGGAGGCCGCGGCGCAGGACCGGACCGCGACGATCTACCAGGCCAATCACGACGCCGCCATCGAGGCCGATGTGTTCGGATCGCCCGCCTATGTGCTCGATGGCGAGGTGTTCTGGGGTCAGGACCGGATCGAACTGCTCGACGGTGCGTTGTCGAGCGGGCGGGCGCCGTTCACGCCGTAGCGGCGAAAGGCGCGACGCCCGCGCCGGCTGAAGGAGGCCAGAACATGCGCCTGACCATCCGCATGACCAACGGGCTGGGGCGTGCCGCCCCGCTTGTGGCGGCGATCCTGCTGGCCGCCAGCGCGCAGGCGCAGCCGGCCGCCGATCCCGCCGCCGAACAGGTGCGCTTCACCGTGCAGACGGTGGAGGGGGGGCTGCTGCGGCTGGACACGCAAACCGGCGCAATGTCGTTCTGCGCCCAGCGCGCGGGCGGCTGGGCCTGTGAGGCGGTGCCGGACGACCGGGCGGCCCTGGAGGCGGAGATCGACCGGCTTCAGGCCCGCATTGCCACGCTGGAGAAGAGCCGCGGGGCGGGCGGTGCCGGCGTGCCTGATATCATGGCCCCGCCGCAGGCCGCGCCCCCTGGCGTGGCGCCGCCCGAGACCTCGCCGCCCGCCGCAGCCCCTTCGACACCGTCGCCCGAGGCCAACGGGGAGCTTCCGGCACAGGCCCGCGAGCGTCTCGACCAGGCGATGAACCTTGCCGAGCATGCCTTCCGGCGCTTCGTTGAGATGGTCGAGCGTCTGCGCAAGGACCTGCCCCCGGATGGGCCGCCGGCACCGGTGCCCCCGAAGGGCGAGCCGTTCTAGAGAGAGCCGGTCCGGTGGATGCCAGCTGACCGGCGCTCGCTCTCGCTTCAGCAGGTGCCGATAAAGGCGTGGATGCGGGCCAGCGCCTGGTCGGCCAGCGAGCCGGGAAAGCCGACAAAGACGTGGCAGCCGCCGGGATAGATGGCGAGCTCGGCGCCATTGCCGGCGGAAAGCCAGCGCGGCGCCATGAACAGCGTGTCGTCGAGCAGCGCGTCGCGGGTGCCGATGGTGAACAGCGCCGGCGGCAGGCCTTTGAGATCGGCATGGAGCGGCGAGACATCGCTGGAGGCGACATCGCCGCCCTCGCGCAGATAATGGCCGACGAAGACATTGATGTCCCGCGTGTTCAGCACCAAAGGCTCGTCGCCCCAGTTGCGCGCGCTCGGTGTCAGCGCGAGATCATAGGCGCCGGCATTGAGATTGGCGGCGCGGAACGGGGTGAGCCCGTGCCGGTCGCGCAGGCGCAGCAGCGTGGCGACCGAGAGGTTGGCGCCGGCCGATTCCCCACCAATGGCGAAGCGGTCGGTGCCGAAGCGCGCCGGCCCCTCGCGCAGCAGCCAGAGCGCGGCGGCCTCGCAATCATCCGGCGCGGCGGGATAGGGAATCTCGGGCGCCAGCCGGTAGTCGACCGAGACCACGGCAAAGCCGGTGCGCTCGACAAAGCGATGGTTCAGTCCGTCATTCTCGCGCGCCGAGCCGAGGCACCAGCCGCCGCCATGCAGATGCAGATAGACCCCCTTGGGCGGGGCCGGCGGGGTGAGGATGCGCAGCGGCACCGGCCCGTGCGGCCCCTCGATCTCGATCACCTGCGCATAGGGGCTTTCGGGCGAGAGCGGGAACGGCCCCTTGCCCTCCAGCCGCAGCTTGCGCAGCATCGCCATCGGAAACACCCAGCGGTCCGGCACGGCACCGAGCGCCTTGACGATCCCGGTATTCACCGCCCGGGTGTCGGCGGCGACGGCGGCGGGGTCGAACAAAGCGGGGTCGACCACCAGCGGGGCGGGGGCGCGCGACGGGGTCGGCGCGGGATTCACGGAATTCATGGGAAGGCGACACTCCGGAATGGGCGTGGCGAAGGACCTGTCATCAAGGGCTGATCGCGTCTATCCAAGCCTAGCTGGTGCGTGACATCAAGCGCGCAAGGGTGACAGGAGGCATGCCGATGGCGCGGATCCGGCAAGGCGAGGTGCGCGAAAGCGTGGTAACGCGGCGGTTCACGACCATTCTCACGGTGGACACCAAGGGGCGCGGCTTTAGCGAAATCACCGGGGCGGTGGCTTCCTTTCTCGCCGGCATCGGGGCCAGCGAGGGCGAGGTCTCGGTGTTCTGCCGGCACACCTCCGCTTCGCTCACCCTGCAGGAAAACGCCGATCCCGATGTGAAGACCGACCTCCTCACCGCGCTGGAGCGGCTGGCGCCCGAGCATGCGGGATGGGTGCATGATCTCGAAGGGCCGGACGACATGCCCGCCCACATCAAGGCGGTGCTCACCGGCGTTCATCTCGCCGTGCCCGTCATCGGCGGGCGCATGGCGCTCGGCACCTGGCAGGGGCTCTATCTCGTCGAGCACCGGGTGCGGCCGCACCGGCGCGAATTGGTTGTGGCGTTTGTCGGCGAGGCCCACTAAAGGTCGAGTATTGACCTGCGATCGGGGCCGCTGCAGGCCTGCCGGCCGCGCGGCTTGCGGTGGCGGTCCGTCCGCCCCATGATCGCGGTGCCGGCCTGCGCCGAGAGCGGGTCTGTGCAGGTGGAAGGGGCCGCTGCGCGTGGATATGACGACGAGTTTCCGGCTGGTGATCGCAGATGATCACCCGCTGTTCCGGGGCGCGCTGCGCGAGGCGGTGTCGCGCCAGTTTCCGGCGGCGGAGCTGTTCGAGGCCGGCGGCTTCGAGGATCTCCAGGCACTGCTGGAGCGCGAGAGCGATCTCGATCTCATCCTGCTCGACCTCACCATGCCCGGCGTGCGCGGCTTTTCCGGGCTGATGTACTTACGCGCGCAATATCCCGGCATTCCGGTGGTGGTGGTTTCCGCCAATGAGGAATCCGGCGTCATCCGCAACTGCATGGAATTCGGCGCCTCGGGCTTCATCCCCAAGACCAGCGCAGTGGAAACCATGCGCGCCGCCATCGCCGCCGTGCTGGAGGGCCGCACCTGGACCCCGCCGGATGTCGACCTTGCCGGCGGCGCCGACAAGGAGACGCAGGCCCTCGTCTCCCGCCTCGCCACGCTGACCCCGCAGCAGGTGCGGGTGCTGATGATGCTGTCCGAGGGGCTGCTGAACAAGCAGATCGCCTATGAGCTCGGCGTCTCCGAGGCGACGGTGAAGGCGCATGTCTCCGCCATATTGCAGAAGCTCGGCGTCGAGAGCCGCACCCAGGCGGTGATTGCCGCTTCCAAGATCGAGGGCGGCACCTGGGCGCAGGGAAGCGCTGCGGCGGGGTGAGCCGGTGACGGGGCGGGATACGCTGTTGCTGCTGCGGCCCGGCTTTGCCGATCCGGCCTATCCCTGCCGGCTATTCTATTGCTGGCACTGTGCCCTGATCGAAGGCGTGCTCGCCTCTTTCCCCCATCTGGCCACGCGCCTCGATATCGAGCGGATCGCGTGGGCGCGACCTCGCCATGCCGCCATCCTCCTCGCCGGCGAGGCGAACCAGTCCCTTCCGCTTCTCATACTAGCACCGGGCGAAACCTCGCCCCACGCGATGGGAAGCCATGAAGGGCGGCACTTCATCGCCGACAAGGACGGCATTCTCGCCGCCCTGAGCGAACGGCACGGCTTTCCGGTTCCGCATCCCTGACGCGGCTGGCCTCACTCCGCCGCCGCCCGGGCGGCGCGGCATTGGGCGAGTAAAGCGCGCAGCGCGGCCGGGCGCACCGGCTTGTTCAGAACCTCCATCTCGGTCGCCTTCGCCGCGTCGCGCACCCGCTTGGAGCGATCAGCGGTGATCAGCACCGCCGGCAGGCTCTGGCCGAGCTTCCAGCGCAGCTGCTTGGCCGCCTCGATGCCGTCGCCGGTGTCGAGATGGTAGTCGACCAGCAGCATGTCGGGCGGGGTGCGCCGCTCGCGCAGCATGGCGAGCGCTTCCTCGATGCCCGGCGCTTTCAGCACCTCGCAGCCCCAGCCGCTGAGCAGCGTCTCCATGCCGTCGAGAATGGCGGGGTCGTTGTCGATGCACAGCACGGTGAGCCCCTGCAGGCTCGCCAGCGGCACGCTCGCGCGCGGTGACGGCGCGTCGCGGGCGGGAATGGCGGGGGCGGCCGGCAGCTCGACTGAAAAGGCCGAGCCCTTGCCGGGCGTCGAGGCGAGGGTGATGGCGTGGCCGAGCACGCGGGCGATGCGCTCGACGATGGAGAGGCCGAGCCCCAGCCCGCGCGCCGCCCGCGCGCCCTCGTCGAGGCGCAGGAATTCCTTGAAGATGAGCTTCTGCTTGTTGACAGGCACCCCGACGCCGGTGTCGAGCACCTGGATGCGCAGCTTGCCGCGCCGCCGCCGCACCCCCACCAGCACCCGGCCGCGTGGGGTGTACTTGATCGCGTTGGAGACGAGGTTCTGCAGCAGCCGGCGCAGCAGCCGCCGGTCGGAGCGCACGGCGGCGGAACTCGGCACGAAGGTCAGCCGCAGCCCCTTCTCCATCGCCATCGGGGCGAATTCGACGTCGAGCTGGCGGAAGATCTCGTCGAGCCGCAGCGCGGCGAATTCCGGCTTGTGGGCTCCGGCGTCGAGGCGGGAAATGTCGAGCAGCGCGCCGAGAATTTCCTCCACCGCCTCCAGCGAGGCATCGACATTGCGGGCGAGGCGGGCGTCGTCGCCGCCCTCGGCGCGCTCGACAAGGCTGGTGGCGTAAAGCCGGGCCGCATTCAACGGCTGCAAAATATCGTGGCTGGCGGCGGCGAGGAAACGGGTTTTCGAGATATTGGCCTCGTCCGCCTCGGACTTGGCCTGCGCCAGCTGGGCATTGAGGTTCTCCAGCGCCTTGGTACGCTCGCGCACGCGCCGTTCCAGCGTCTCGTTCGCCCGCTCCAGCGCCTCGGCGGCTTCCACCGTCGGGGTGATGTCGGTGAAGGTCACCACCACCCCGCCATCCGGCATGGTGCTGACGCGCACTTCCATCACCACGCCGCGCGGGGCGAGGCGTTCCTGGAAGGCGACATTGCGCCGGGCATAACGCGAGAGCTTCTCGCGCACGATCTCCTCCACCGTGCCGGGGCCGAACTGGCCGGCGGTGGCGTTGAAGCGGATGATCTGGTCGATGCCGATGCCGATGCGCAGGATTTCCGGCGGCAGGTCCAGCATCTCGCCGAACTGGCGGTTCCAGGTGACGAGCCGCAGGTCGCGGTCGAACACCGCGATGCCCTGGCGCACATGGTCGAGCGCGGTCTGCAGGATTTCGCGGTTGTACTGGATGGCGGCGGAGGCGTCGTCGAGCAGCTTGAGCGCCGCCTTGGTGGAAACGGTGCGCTTCCTCAGCATCAGCGACAGCACGAGCCGCGAGGAGGCGGCGCCGATGGCCGAGGCGAGCAGGTGCTCGGCATAGCGGATGAGCTGGAAATCCGCCTCGCGCCCCGGCTCCAGCGACACGCCGCGCATCGCCGCCACGCTCTCGAACGAGGCGCGGGTGCGCTCCTCGCCGAGATAGCGGGCGACGGTGGCGATCAGCTCGCCCACCGTCACCGGCGAGCGCCACAGCCGGAAGCTCGGGGCCGAGGGGACATGCTCGCTCTGCACGAACACGCTCGCCTGCAGCCGCTCGATCGGGGTGGGCCGGCGGATCATCGAGGCAGCGAAGAACACCAGCACATTGACCGTGAGGCTCCACAGCACGCCATGCACCAGCGGGCTCGCCTGCACGCCGAGCAAGGCCTGCGGGCGCAGGAAGGCGAGGCCCATCGGTCCCTCGCTCACCAGCGCCGGGCTGAACAGGCCGGCATCGACCAAATTGGGCAGCAGCAGCGTATAGGCCCAGAGCGCGATGCCGGCGGCGATGCCGGCCAGCGCGCCGAGCCCGGTGCCGCGCCGCCAGACGAGGCCGATCAGCAGCGCCGGCCCGAACTGGGCGACGGCGGCGAAGGACAAGAGGCCGATCTGCGCCAGCTGCGCCTCGCCGGTGACGCGGTAATAGAGATAGGCCAGCAGCAGAATGGCGAAGATGGCGATGCGCCGCACGGTGAGCAGGCGGTGCCCCATGTCGACATGGTCAGGCGGGGCGCCGGCGCGGCCGGAATCCTCCCCCTCCCGCAGCCGCCGGCCGCGCACCATCAGCGGCATGAAGATGTCGTTCGACACCATGACGGCGAGGGCCACCGTCTCGACGATCACCATGGCGGTGGCGGCGGAAAGCCCGCCGACAAAGGCCACCAGCGACATCAGCTGCGCCCCCGCCGACAGCGGCAGGGTGACGACATACATGTCGCCATCGATAAAGCCGGGCGGAAAGGCGACCAGGCCGGCGATGGCGATGGGGATGACGAACAAATTGATCAGCACGAGATAGAGCGGGAACAGCCAGCGCGCGGTGCGGATTTCGTTCTCGGAGGTGTTCTCCACCACGGCGACGTGGAACTGGCGCGGCAGCAGCAGGATGGCGAGCGCCGAGAGCAGCGTCATCGCCGCCCAGCTGCCCAGCGTGAAGCCGTCGGTCAGCACCGGCAGCACGCCCTTCGCGGCCGCCTTCTCGAACAGGTCCCACGGGCCGGCGAACATGCCGAACACGACGAACAGGCCGACCGCCAGGAAGCTGACCAGCTTGACGATGGATTCGGTCGCCACCGCCAGCATCAGCCCTTCCTGATGCTCGGTGGCGTCGATATGGCGGGTGCCGAACAGCACGGCGAACACCGCCATCGCCACCGCGACGGTCAGCGCGAGATCGCCCACCAGCGGGTAGTGCATCCCCAGCCCCTCGAAATCGCCGAGCATGGCGAGAAGGGCGGCGGAGACGGCTTTCAGCTGCAGGGCGATGTAGGGCAGCGAGCCGACAATGGCGACGCAGGCCACCAGCGCCGCCACGCCCTGGCTCTTGCCGTAGCGGGCGGCGACGAAATCGGCGATCGAGGTGATGTTCTGCGCCTTGGCGAGCCGCACCACCCGCAGCAGGAACGGCGTTCCCAGCGCGAACACCAGGATCGGCCCGATATAGATGGTCAGGAAGTTGATGCCCTGGGTGGTGGCAAGGCCGACCGAGCCGAAAAAGGTCCAGGAGGTGCAGTAGACCGCCAGCGAGAGCGAATAGATATAGGGCCGCCCCTCGCGCCCGCGCCGCGGCAGGCGCCGGTCACCGAAGCTCGCCACGGCGAAGAGAAAGCCGATATAGACGAGCGCGACGGCGATGATGGACCATGCCTGAAGCATGCACTCTCCCGGCGGCGTGGAGCCGCTGCCTTTATGCGCCGCGCCCGCCCGCTCCGGCAAGATGGCGCGCGGTGGCACCTGTCCACCACGCGGGGGTGCCGGAAGGGTTGCCCGCGCCGGTGCGCCGTATCACAGTGGTGCCGCCGGGCAGCCGTATGTTGGAGGTTTCATGAGCAAGGTACTCACCGAGTTCCGCGAATTCGCGGTGAAGGGCAATGTGGTCGATCTCGCCATCGGCGTGATCATCGGCGCCGCCTTCGGCCAGATCGTGTCCTCGATCGTCACCGACCTGTTCATGCCCATCGTCGGCGCCGCCTTTGGCGGGCTGGATTTCTCCAATTACTTTGTCGGCCTGTCCTCCAGCGTCACCGCCACCTCGCTCGCCGCCGCGCGCGAGCAGGGCGCGGTGTTCGCCTATGGCCATTTCCTCACTGTGGTAATCAATTTTCTCATCATCGCCTGGATCCTGTTCCTGGTGGTGAAGGGCATCAACCGGCTGCGCCGCAACGCGGCGAAGGAGCCGCCGCTGCCCGCGCCGCCGACCAAGGAGGAGGTGCTGCTCACCGAAATCCGCGACATTCTCGCCCGCAAGGCCGCGCCGGGCCCCCTCGACCAATCGACGACCCCCTGAGGGCTGTGACGGGAACGCAAGAGCGGGTAAAAGCGCCGGAGTTCCCGTCGAGTGCAGAGCGATATGACCAGCTTTACCCGTCTTGCCATTGCCGATGTCGTCCTCGTCCAGCCGGTCCGGCATGGCGATGCGCGGGGCTATTTCTGCGAGACCTACAAGAAGCCGGCATTCGACGCCTTCGGCCTCGACATCGCCTTCGTGCAGGACAATGAATCGCTCTCGCGCGAGGTCGGCGTGGTGCGGGGGCTGCATTTCCAGACCCCGCCCATGGCGCAGGCCAAGCTGGTGCGGGCGGTGCGCGGCGCCATTTTCGACGTGGCGGTCGATATCCGGAAGGGTTCGCCCAGCTATGGGCGCTGGGTTGCGGCGACGCTGACCGCCGCCGGGGGCGAGCAATTGCTGGTGCCGCACGGCTTCGCCCACGGCTTCTGCACGCTGGAGCCCGATACGCTGGTTTCCTACAAGGTCGATGCGCCTTATGCGCCGGCAAACGACGCCGGCATTCGCTGGGACGACCCGGATCTGGCCATTGACTGGCCGGTGGCGGCCGGAGCGGCGATCCTCTCGGCCAAGGACCGGGCGGCGCCGCTGCTGCGGGACTATGCGACGCCCTTCACCTTCGAGCCGGCAGGAGCGTGAGATCATGAGCGTTCCCGCCCAGCGTGTTCTCGTCACCGGCGGCGCCGGCTTCATCGGCTCGGCCGTGGTGCGCCGGCTGGTGCGGCAGGGCCGGCAGGTGCTGACCTATGACAAGCTGACCTATGCCGGCAACCTCGCCTCGCTGGGCGAGGTGCACAATCTGCCCGGCCACAGCTTCCTTCAGGCCGATATCTGTGACGGCACGGCGTTCCGCGCGGCGCTGGCGGAGTTCCGGCCCGATCTGGTGATGCACCTCGCCGCCGAGTCGCATGTCGACCGCTCGATCGACGGGCCGGGCGATTTCATCCGCACCAATATCGTCGGCACCTACACGCTGCTGGACGAGACGCTGGCCTATTGGCGCGGGCTCGACGGCGCGGCGCGGGGGCGCTTCCGCTTCCACCACATCTCCACCGACGAGGTGTTCGGCACGCTGGGGGCGGAAGGGCTGTTCCATGAGGACACGCCCTACCAGCCAAATTCCCCGTATTCGGCCTCGAAAGCCTCGTCCGACCATCTGGTGCGGGCCTGGTTCCACACCTATGGCCTGCCGGTGGTGATGTCGAACTGCTCGAACAATTACGGGCCGTACCATTTCCCGGAAAAGCTGATCCCGCTCACCATCCTCAACGCGCTGGAAGGCGCGCCGCTGCCGGTCTATGGCAAGGGCGAGAATGTGCGCGACTGGCTCTATGTCGACGACCACGCGAGCGCTCTCGACCTCATCGCCACGCGCGGGCGGCCGGGCGAGAGCTACAATGTCGGCGGCAATAATGAGCGCCGCAACATCGACGTGGTCCGCACCATCTGCGCCATCATGGACCGCGTGGTGCCCGATGCGAAAATCGGCCCGCGCGAGGGGCTGATCCGCTTCGTCACCGATCGCCCCGGCCATGATGCGCGCTACGCCATCGACGCCGGCAAGCTGCAGCGCGAACTCGGCTGGGTGCCGGCGGAGACCTTCGAGAGCGGCATCGAGAAGACCGTGCGCTGGTATCTCGACAATCCGGGCTGGTGGGAGCCGCTGAAGGCGCGCTATGCCCGCCAGCGCATCGGCCTCGCCACATGAGCCGGCTTCTGCTCCTCGGCGCCGGCGGGCAGGTGGGCCGCGAAATCGCCGGCCGGGCGGGCGAGGCCGGCCATGAGCTGGTGGCGCTCGACCATGCCGGGCTCGACATCACGGACGCCGCCGCGCTGGCGCGGGCACTGGCGACGGCGCGGCCGGAGGTGGTGATCAACGCCGCCGCCTATACGGCGGTGGACCGGGCCGAGAGCGAGCCCGAGCGGGCGCATCTCATCAACGCGGTCGCCCCCGGGCTGATCGCGCAGGCCTGCGCCGAACAGGGCGCGGCGCTGATCCACCTCTCCACCGACTATGTGTTCGACGGCACCAAGCCGGGCGCCTATGTCGAGAGTGACCCCGTCGCCCCGCTCGGCGTCTATGGCGCCTCGAAGGAAGCGGGCGAGCGGGCCGTGCGCGCGGGGCTGGCGCGCCATCTCATCATCCGCACCTCCTGGGTCTATGGCGTGCATGGCGCCAATTTCCTCAAGACCATGCTGCGCCTCGCCTCCGAGCGCGACCGGCTGACCATCGTCGCCGACCAGCGCGGCTGCCCCACCGCGACACGCGATATCGCCGAAGGCCTGCTGGCCGCGGCGGCGCCGCTGGCGGCGGGGACGCTGACGCCGGGCACCTATCACCTCGCCGGCACCGGGGCGACGACCTGGTTCGACTTCGCCACCGCGATACTGGAGCGGGCCGGCCAGCACACCGGCCGCCATCCCGAGATCGTGCCGATCACGACAGTGGACTACCCCACCCCGGCGCGCCGCCCGGCCAATTCGGAACTGTCGAGCGAGGCATTCGCGCGGGCGAGCGGCACCCGCGCCGCGCCCTGGCAGGAACGGGTGGCCGAGGTGGTCGACGCGCTGCTCGCCTCGCCGGCGGGCTGATCTCACAGGACACGGACGCACATGAAGGGCATCATCCTCGCCGGCGGCTCCGGTACGCGGCTTCACCCGATCACGCTGGTCGTGTCGAAGCAGCTGCTGCCGGTCTATGACAAGCCGATGATCTACTATCCCCTCACCACGCTGATGATGGCGGGGATCCGGGACATTCTGGTCATCACCACGCCGCATGACAGCCCGCTGTTCCAGAAGCTGCTGGGGGACGGTGCGCAGTTCGGCCTCCGCTTGAGCTATGCGGTGCAGGAAAGCCCGCGCGGGCTGGCGGATGCCTTCATCGTCGGGCGCGACTTCATCGGCGACGATCCCGTGGCGCTGGTGCTGGGCGACAACCTGTTCTTCGGCCATGGCCTGCCGGAATTGCTGGCCAAGGCGGCCGCGCGCGAGGCCGGTGCCACCGTGTTCGGCTATCCGGTCAAGGACCCCGAGCGCTACGGCGTGGTGGAGATGGGCGAGGGCGGCAAGGTGCTCTCCATCGAGGAGAAGCCGGCGGTGCCGCGCTCCAATCTCGCGGTGACCGGGCTTTATTTCTACGACAACCGGGTGGTGGAGATCGCCGCCGGGCTGAAACCCTCGCCGCGCGGCGAGATCGAGATCACCGACGTCAACCGCGCCTATATGGAGCGCGGCGAGCTCGATGTGCTGATGATGGGCCGGGGCTTCGCCTGGCTCGACACCGGCACGCCGGAATCGCTGATCGAAGCGGCGCAGTTCGTGCAGATCCTGGAGAGCCGGCAGGGGCTGCGCATCGCCTCGCCGGAAGAGATCGCCTTCCGCGCCGGCTTCATCGATGCCGCCCAGCTGCGCGCGCTTGGCGAGGCGCAGAGGAAGTCCGCCTATGGCGCCTATCTCCTGCGCATCGCCGACGAGGAAGGCTGATCGGCCGCGCGCGATCCATCGTTTTCCTTCATTGCCGGCTCATCTCTTTTGATGAATCCACGCCGCCGGTCGGTTGTAGACTGGCGGCCCGCGCTCTTTCAGCTCTCCCGCCCCGCGCCCTTTTCAGGTTCTCCCATGTCCGCCGACGCCGCGCCCTTCTTCGCCAAGCCCTCGCTGCTCGACCATATCCGCCCGCAGGCGCTGTCGCTGCCGGAGAGCGGCATTGTCGAGGTGATGAATTACGGCCGCCGGAAGGAAGGGCTGATTCCGCTCTGGGCCGGCGAGGGTGATCTGCCGACCCCGGCCTTCATCAGCGAGGCGGCGACCCGCTCGCTGGCGGCGGGGGAGACCTTCTACACCTGGCAGCGCGGCATCCCGGAACTGCGCGCCGCGCTCGCCCGCTACATGCACCGGCTCTATGGCGTGGCGGACGATCCCGAGCGCTACTACGTCACCGGCTCGGGCATGCAGGCGATCCAGGTGGCGCTGGCGCTCACCCTGTCGGCGGGCGACGAGATCCTCATCCCCTCGCCCTCCTGGCCGAACGCAGCGGCGGCGGCCGAGGTGGTCGGCGCGCGGCCGGTGTTCGTGCCGTTCTCCTTCGACGCGGCGCGCGGCTTCTGGCTCGATCTCGACCGGCTGGAGAGCGCGGTGACGCCGCGCACGCGGGTGATCTTCATCAACTCGCCGGCCAACCCCACCGGCTTTGTCGCCTCGCCGGACACGCTGCGCGGCGTGCTCGACATCGCCCGCCGGCACGGGCTGTGGATCGTCGCCGACGAGATCTATGGCCGCTTCTTCTACGAGGCGGAGGAGGGCGGCCCGGCCCTTGCGCCGTCCTTCCACGACGTGATGGAAGAGGACGACCGCATCCTGTTCGTGCAGACCTTCTCCAAGAACTGGGCGATGACCGGCTGGCGGCTCGGCTGGATCGAGGCGCACCCCTCGCTCGGCCCGGTGCTGGAGAACCTGATCCAGTATTCCACCTCGGGCGTCGCCGCCTTCATGCAGCGGGCCGGCGTGGCGGCGCTGGAGCGCGGCGAGAGCTTCGTCGCCCACCAGATCGAGCGGGCGCGGCGCGGGCGCGACATCGTGGCCAAGGGGCTGGCCACCTCCAACCGTGTGCGCTTCGCCTCGCCGCCCGGCGCCTTCTACATGTTCTTCGGCGTCGAGGGCGAGGCGGATATGCGCGCGCTGGCGCTGAAGCTGGTCGACGAGGCGGGCATCGGCCTCGCCCCCGGCACCGCCTTCGGCCCCGGCGGGGAAAGCTATATCCGCATGTGCTTTGCCCGTGGCGAGGCGCAGATGGTTGAGGCGACCGACCGGCTGGTGCGCTGGCTGCAGAAATGAGCCACCGGCAGGGCCGCACCGGCCGAAATCGGGCACGGATCGGTTGCGGCCGGCGCGCCGGCGGAGCACACTGAAATCATGAAGGATTTCGCGCCACCGTCCGATGCGCCGCACCCGCCGACCGTCTCGGAGGCGCGGCTGCTCTCGGTGCTGGACACCGCCGCCGACGGCATCATCGTCATCGACGAGCACGCCCGCATCCTGATCTTCAACAAGGCCTGCGAGAAGATGTTCGGCGTCACCACCGCCGAGGCGGTGGGGCAGAACGTCAAGCTTGTCATGCCGACCGAATATGCGCGCGACCACGACGCCTATGTCGGCAGCTATATCCGCACCGGGGTCAAGAAGATCATCGGCATCGGCCGCGAGGTGCAGGGCCGGCATGCCGATGGCACGGTGTTTCCGCTGGAGCTGTCGGTCGGCGAGGCGGCCACCCCGGAAGGGCGGCAATTCATCGGCATTCTGCGCGATCTGCGCCCGCGCAAGGAGAGCGAGCAGCGGCTCGCCGATCTGCAGAGCGAGCTGGTCCACCTCGCCCGCGTCTCCGCCATCGATGAGATGGGGGCCGCCATCGCCCATGAGCTGAACCAGCCGCTGACGGCGCTGATGCTCTATCTGCAGGCGATCCGCCGCGCCCATAGCCGGGGCATCGATATCGTCACGGTGGTCGGGGACATTCTCGACAAGGCGGCCAATGAGGCCGAGCGCGCCGGCCATATCATCCAGCGCATGCGCCAGTTCGTGGAGAAGCGCGACCCCGAGCGCCATGTGCGCCCGCTCGACCCGCTGATCGACGAGGCGATCGACCTCACCCTGCTCGGCCAGCGCCACCGCATCCGCATCATCCGCCAGACCGGTGAGAGCCTGCCGCCGGTCTCGGTCGATCCGGTGCAGATCCAGCAGATCGTGGTCAATCTGGTGCGCAATGCCATCGAAGCCGCCGCCAGCGTGCCCGACCCGGCGATCCAGATCCGCACCCTGGCGAGCGAGGGCAGCGTGCGGCTGGAGGTGCAGGACAATGGCCCCGGCATCGCGCCGGAGGCGCTGTCGAAGCTGTTCGAGGCGTTCGCTAGTTCAAAACGTCGCGGCATGGGGCTCGGCCTTGCGATTTCGCGGACGATCGCCCAGAACCACGGGGGAGACCTGCTGGTCGATCCCGGCGGCAATGGCAGGGGCGCGTGCTTCACGCTGGTCCTGCCGGCGGCGCCGGTGCCGGACGAGGTCGGGTAAGGGGGGGCCGTTGATGGCGCATCTGGGTGAGGTCTTCATCGTCGACGACGATGCTGCGGTGCGCGATGCGCTCTCGCTCGTGCTCAGCCTGGAGGGCTACCATGTGCGCGGCTTTTCCGACGGCGCCGCCTTCCTGTCGGTGGCGCGCACCCATGTGCCGTCCTGCATCGTGCTCGACGTGCACATGCCCGGCCGCTCCGGGCTCGACATTCTGAAAGAGCTGGAGGCCGACCGCTACCCGGCGCCTATCTTCATCATTTCCGGCCAGGGCGACATTCCCATGGCGGTGGACGCCATCCGCCACGGCGCGCTCGACTTCATCGAGAAGCCGTTCGACGCCGACACGGTGCTGGAGCGGGTGCGCGACGCCATCGCCGCCCATGGACGGCGCGCCTCGGCCGAGCCGGGCGACCTGCTGACGGCGCATTTCCCCGGCCATGACCTGCTCACCCCGCGCGAGCGCGAAGTGCTGGTGCAGATCGCCTCCGGCGCCTCCAACAAGGAGGCCGGCCGCACGCTCGGCATCTCGCCGCGCACCATCGAGGTGCACCGCGCCCGCATCATGGAAAAGCTCGGCGCCAAGAACGCCGCCGACCTCGTGCGTATCGTGCTCAAGGACATGCGCGACTGAGCGGGTGGCCTTCCACCATGCCCGTGCAGGACGCGGCCCTCTACGCATCCCTACGAATTGCTGATGCCGTCGCACTTTCTCACTGTCTGTGAAAAGAGCGGGAGAGAGCCCTTGAGAGTTCACGTGGTCGAGGATGATGCCGGTGTGAGCGATTCGCTCGCCCTCATCCTCCGCAATATCGGACACACGGTGATCTCCCACCGCGATGCGGAGAGCCTGTTCAAAGGCTCTGTGCCCGAGGCGCCGGACGCGGTGATCGTCGATCTCAGCCTGCCCGGCATACCGGGCGCACAGCTGGTGCGCTGGCTGCTCAACCTTGCCGCGCCGCCGCGCGTGGTGGTCATCACCGGCCAGTCGCAGGGCTTCATCGACCACCAGCTGCGCGGCCTGGTGCCGGATGGGGTGATGCGCAAGCCGCTCGATGTCGACGCCATCGCCCGGGTTCTGCCGCCGCTCTGACGCGCCGCGCCGGCGGGAATCGGCGCGCCGGAGGGCGGTTTCCGCCGGCGCTTCCGGAAAGTCCCTTACGCAGCCCACCGAACTGTGCCGGCCCGCTTTGCCCGCTAGCCTTGCGCAAGATCAAGGGTGGAGCGATAAAGATGCGACAGATCATCGACGAACGCACCGGCGGCACCGTTCGCCCGCCCTATGGCGCCGAGCCCCATAGCGCGCTCCATGGCCCGTCTCATGCGCCGACGATGCGGATCGCCGCCCATGTCACCGTGCTGCATGAGGGCGATCCCGCCCGCCGCATCATGGAAGTGGTCGACGGCGCCGTCATGCTCAGCAAGCTGCTCCCGGACGGGCGCCGCCAGGTGGTGGAACTGCTCGGCCCGGGCGACGTGTTCGGCCTTGCCCATGACGAGATTTATGCCTGCTCGGCCGAGACGCTCACCCCCGCCACCATCAACACCCATGACCGCAGCGCGCTGGAGCGCGACCCGGTGCTGGCCGCCCGGCTGCTGCGGCGCTTCGAGGCGCAGCTCTGCGTCATGCACTCCCACGCGCTGGTGTTGGGGCGCATGTCGGCGCTGGAGCGCGTCGCCTTCTTCCTGCTGCGGCTGATGCCGGACGGCATGGTCGGCACCACGCTGCATCTGTCGATGACCCGGCAGGAGATCGCCGATTTCCTCGGCCTGACGCTGGAAACGGTGAGCCGGGCCTTTTCCGAGCTCAAGCGGCGCGGCCTCGTGGTGCTGCAGCGGGCTGACGAGGTGCGGATCCAGGATCGCGGCAGCATGCGCCGCCTCGCCGGGGCGCTCTGAGCTCTTTCCGCGTCTCTGCCCGCCGTCCTGTCCACAGCGCGGCGCTTCTTCCCCCTTCCAGCACCTGGGCGCCCCGCTTCGCGGAGCGCCCCTTTCTTTTGGAGGGGTGATCGGGCGCCCCGCTTCGCGGAGCGCCCTTTTCTTTGAGCAGTGATCGGGCGCCCCGTTTCGCGGAGCGCCCTTTTCTTTTGGCGGGTAGAGCGAAGGCGCGGATCAGACGGCGGCCGAGTGGCGGGCGGCGGTCTGGCTTTGCAGCCGGTGGTCCAGCGCGGCGGCGGCGAGCCGCACGAAGGGGCGCCCGCCGGCGGTCATGGCGACGTGCCGGCCTTCCAGCGTAAGCAGCCCGTCGGCGGCGAGGCCGGCGAGGCGCGGGGCGGCGTCGGCCAGCGTCGAGGGGTCGAGATCGACTTCGAGGTCGCACATCAGCCGTTCGATCAGCGCGCCGCGCTGGCGGTCCTGCGCGGTGATGGCGATGCCGCGCACCGTGGCGAAGCCGCCATCGTCGATGGCGCGCATATAGGAGCCCGCATCCGGCGCGTTCTGGGTGAAACCCTGCGGAAAGCGGCTGATCGCCGAGGCGCCCATGCCGATCAGCACATCGGCCTGGTCGGCGGTGTAGCCCTGGAAATTCCGCCGCAGCTGGCCGGATGCCGCCGCCCGGGCCAGCTTGTCGTCGGTGCGGGCGAAATGGTCGAGGCCGATGGCGACATAGCCATTGGCCAGCAGCACCTCGCGCGCCGCTTCCGACTGGTCGAGCCGCTCGGCGGCGCCGGGCAGGGAGGCCTCGTCGATCATCTTCTGGTTGGCGCGCATCCACGGCACATGGGCATAGCCGAACAGAGCGAGACGTTCCGGCGCCAGCAGGGTCGCGAGCTTGGTGGTGCGGCGGATGTCGCGCTCGCTCTGGTGCGGCAGGCCATACATCAGGTCGAGATTGATCGAGGAGATGCCGGCCTCGCGCAGCAGGCGCATGGCGCGCTCCACCGTGGCGAAGGGCTGGATGCGGCCGATCGCCCGCTGCACATGGGCGCTGAAATCCTGCACGCCGAGGCTGACGCGGTCGACCCCCATCGCGGCCAGCGCGTCGGCGAGCGGCTCGTCGGTCTCGCGCGGGTCGAGTTCGAAGGCATATTCGGCGAGATGGTCGAGCTGGAAGCCCTCGGCCAGCCTCTCCCCCAGCCGCTTCAGCATCGCCGGCCCCAGCAGGCTTGGCGTGCCGCCGCCCCAGGCGATGTGCGTCACGGCGCGCCCGCCAATGCGGGCGGCGACGAGGTCGATCTCGCGCTCCAGCCGCTCGGCATAGGCGGCCACCGGCTCGGCGCGGCGCGTCGCCTTGGTGGTGCAGCCGCAATAGAAGCACAGCGCCGGGCAGAACGGCACATGCAGATAGAGCGAGACGCTGGCCTGCGCCGGCAGGACGGCGAGCCAGTCGGCATGCGCGCCGGCCCGGATCGCGCCGGTAAAATGCGGCGCGGTGGGGTAGGAGGTGTAGCGGGGCACGGCCCGCTCTGCATGGATGAGCGTTGTGTTATGCATGGAGAGGATTTGACCCGAACCGGCATTCGTCGCATTGATCCGGCGCAAATGTCGCCGCGTTGCGGGCGTTCGCGCAGGCCCCTCGGGCGTGCCGGGGGCGCCCCGCCCCTTGGTTCCCGCCCAATGCCGCTGCCCGCCTTCCTGACCTCGCCCGCCGCTAAACGTTCTGCCTGGTATGGCGCGACGCTCGCCCTCGCATTTGCCGGCGGCGCCTTCTTCGCCTTTCTCGCCATGCCGGCGGGCTGGCTCTCCGGCGCCCTGGTGGCCACCGCGCTGGCGGCGCTGCTCGGCGCCCCGGTGGGGGTGGAGAAGAACACAAGGCTCGGCGTCTACATCATCCTCGGCACCTCGATGGGCTCGGCGATCACGCCGGAAACGCTGAGCGGCATCACCGCCTGGCCGGTGACGATGGCGGTGCTGGTGGCCTCGGTGCCGGTCATGATGGTGGCGGTGATTCTCTATCTGGAGAAGGTCGCCGGCTGGGACCGGCGCAGCGCCTTCTTCGCCGCCGCGCCCGGCGCGCTTTCCACCGTGCTGGTCATGGCGGAAAGCTCGGGCGCCGATACGCGCCGGGTGGTGTTCGGCCAGTCGCTGCGGCTGTTCGTGCTGGTGGCGCTGCTGCCGGCGGCGATTGGCGGGCTCGGCCATGAACCCTCCGGCACGCTGCCGATCAACCCGGTCGTGCCGGACCTGACGAATTTCCTCGCCTCGCTCGGCGTCGGCATCTTTGGCGGGTTTCTCGCCGAGCGCAGCCGCTTTCCCGGCGGCGCCATGGTCGGCGCCATGCTGGCGAGTGCGCTGGTGCACGGCTTCGGGCTGATCGAGGGGCGGCTGCCCGACATCTTCCTCATCGTCGGCTTCGTGGTGCTGGGCGCCAATACCGGCAGCCGCTTCGCCGGCACGCGGATTTCCACGCTGCGGCATTTCCTGGTCGATTCGCTGGTGGCGCTCGCGATCGCCACCGCCGTCGCGCTGGCCTTCGCCGTGCTCGGCGCCTGGCTCGCCGACGAGCCGCTGCCCAAGGTGCTGGTGGCCTATGTGCCGGGCGCGCTGGAGGCGATGACCATCATGGCCTTCGTGCTCGGCATGGACCCGGCCTTTGTCGCCGCGCACCATCTGGTGCGCTTTCTCGGCCTCGCTCTGGCGATCCCGGTCATCGCCCGGCTGTTCTTCGGCCGGGCGGACATTCCGTCCGAGAATGTCGAGATCGACAAGACCGAGCCGAAGGACTGACGCGCGGCGGGTGACGCCGCCGCCCTTGTCCGCGTTTCGCGGCGGCTTACTCCGCCGCTTGCGCCCGCTTGACGAAGCCGAGCCCGAGCCGGCTCCACACATCGGTCAGCGCATGCGCCAGATGGGCGATCAGCGCGTCGTCATGGAACGGGCCGGGGGTGATGCGCAGCCGCTCCGTGCCGCGCGGCACAGTGGGGTAGTTGATCGGCTGGATATAGATGCCGTGCTCTTCCAGCAGCAGGTCGCTCGCCGCCTTGCAGGCCTCGGCGTCGCCGACCATGATCGGCACGATATGGGTGTCGGTGACCATCTGCGGCAGGCCGGCGAGGTCCAGCGCCCGCTTCACCTTGGCGACCTGCGCCTGCTGGCGGGTGCGCTCATGGGGCGAGGCCTTGAGATGGCGCACCGAGGCCGCCGCCGCCGCCGCCACTGCCGGGGGCAGGGCGGTGGTGAAGATGAAGCCGGGCGCATAGGAGCGCACCGCGTCCATCACCGCCCGCGTGCCGGTGATGTAGCCGCCGACCACGCCGAACGCCTTGCCCAGCGTGCCCTCGATCACATCGACCCGGTGCATCACGCCGTCGCGCTCGGCAAGGCCGGCGCCGCGCGGGCCATACATGCCGACCGCGTGCACCTCGTCGAGATAGGTCATGGCGCCGTAGCGCTCGGCAAGATCGCAAATGGCGCCGATGGGGGCGACGTCGCCATCCATCGAATAGATGCTCTCGAACACGATCAGCTTCGGCCGATCGCCGGCGGCGCGCAGCAGCTCTTCCAGATGGGCGAGGTCGTTGTGGCGGAACACCAATTTCTCGCGCCCGGCCTGGCGCACGCCCTCGATCATCGAATTGTGGTTCAGCGCGTCCGACAGGATGAGGCAGTCGGGAATGAGCTTGGCCAGCGTGGCGATGCCGGTCTGGTTGGAGACATAGCCCGAGGTGAAGACCAGCCCGGCTTCCTTGCCGTGCAGATCGGCGAGTTCGGCTTCCAGCTCGACCACGGCATGGCTGTTGCCGGAAATGTTGCGGGTGCCGCCCGCGCCCGCGCCGGCCTGCCGGGCGGTGGCGCACATCGCTTCCACCACGTCCTCATGGCAGCCCATGCCGAGATAGTCGTTGGAGCACCAGATGACGATGTCGCGCTTGCCTTCCGGCGTGTGCCAGATGGCGTGCGGGAAGCGCGCGGTGTCGCGTTCGATTTCGGCGAAGGTGCGGTAGCGACGCTCATTCTTGAGCGTGTCGACGGCATCCTGGAAGAAGCGGGCGTAGTCCATGGCGCATCCCAACTGGGCATCGCCGGCGACCCAGCGAGGCACTGTGCGGGCACCATGAACTTTGGAGCCGTTCCGATCAACCCGGCAAAGCCCTGACGCGGCGATCGGGCGCGCCTATCGGAAAAGGCCCCGCTCAACTCTGCGCGAGGGCGCGCACCTGCGCCAGCGTTAGCGGCAGAGCGGCGGCGCCGTCGAAATAGACGAAGCGCAGCGTGCGCCGGCGTGAGGTCATGGCGGCCGGCAGCGGGTCGTAGCGGAAGCTGCCGCCGCCCAGATGCGGCATCACCGCGCCGATATCGGTGGTCTCCCCGGTCTCCACCCGCAGCAGGCTGACGCGCGTGCCCTCCACTGTCACCGCGTCGAACGGCACACGGGCGAGGCGCAGGAAGCTGGTGGGGTCGCTGGCGCTGGCGAAGCCTTCGACGAAGGCCTTTTCCACCAGATCGAGATCGGGCTCGTGGCCGGGTTCCTCCGCCGCTTCCGGCGGCTGTGGCAGATGCGGCGTCTGCCACTGCGCCGCCGGGCGCGGCGAGTGGCCGTGATTATGGCCATGGGCGTGGGCGTGGGAATGCGTCTCGGCATGGGAATGCCCGCCGGCGCCGTGGTCATGGTGATGATGGTCGTGGCCGCGATGCATGTTTTAAGCCTTCTGCGTGCTTCGAGGCCGCCTGCGGCGGCACCTCAGCATGACGATGTCGGTTCCGGGTGCATCGTCATCCTGAGGTGCCCGGGCCTCGCCCGGGCCTCGAAGGATGCTCGTCCGAGAGCCGATCAGTAATTCACCGGCTTGTCGATCATGTGCTTGTGGCTTCCCAGCTTGCCATGGGCGAGCATGGAGCCGAGCGCTTCCACCACCACGCGGGTGGCGAACAAGGCGGTGATGTCCGACGTGTCGTAGGGCGGTGAGACTTCCACCACCTCCAGCCCGCACAGGCCTTCCGCCGCCACCAGGCCGAGGATCTTCAGCGCCTCGCGCGGCAGGAACCCACCCGGTTCCGGCCAGCCGGTGCCGGGCACGAAGCCGCAATCGATGCTGTCGACGTCGAAGGAGATGTAGACCGCGTCGGCGTCCTTCCACGCCAGCTCCAGCGCGATTTCGGCCGCCTTCTCCAGCCCGATCTTCTCGATATCGTCGATGGTCAGCACATTGGTGCCGCGCTTGCGCGCCTCCTGCACGCCATAGCGCGGCACCTGCCAGCCGCCAATGCCGAGCTGCACGAGGTTCTTGGGCGAGACATTCGGCAGGTTGGTCGCCCAATACCAGGGCGTGGTGTGCATGCGCTCGTCGAGATCCTTTTCCTGGATGTCGATATGCCGGTCGAAATGGATGATGCCGATGCGCTTGGAGGTGCATTCGGCAATGCCGCGCACGCAGGGAAAGCCGATGGAATGGTCGCCACCGAGCATGATCGGCAGCGCGCCGGAGGAGAAGACGTGGGAGACGCCCTTCGAGATCTGGTCGAAGCTCTTTTCGAGATTGGCGGGAATGGTGAACACGTCGCCGGCGTCGCACAGCGTCATCTGCTCGCGCAGATCGACGCCCAGCTCGTAATTATAGGGGGTGTAGAGCGCGGAGATGCGGCGGATGCCCTGCGGCCCGAACCGTGTGCCGGGGCGGTAGGTGGTGCCACTGTCGAAGGGAATGCCCAGCACGGCGGCGTCATAGCGGCCGACATCGCGGACATTCTCGACGTAAGGGGCTTTCATGAAGGTGTTGATGCCGGCGAAATGCGGCAGCTCGCCGCGCGCGAAGGTCGGGATCGACTTGTCGGTGATCGAATCCGCGCCGGGCAGGCCCATGTCGAGCGCCCATTGCTGCTCCTTGCGCCAGCCATCCTCGGAGAGCTTTTCCTCCGCCTCCAGCGCCCTCCAGCCCTGCATGCCCCGGATTTCGAAATTGGGGTGATGAAGGCGCTGCCGCTGCGGGGCGGGGGCGAGGCCGGCGAACCGGCGGGCGCGCGTGAGGGAATGACGCATGCTGGACGGGTGAGGCATGTCCTGTCTCCGTTCGTCGAAGGGCCTTGACGGCCTTCGCTGAGGAGACCCCGGCGCGCACGCGGAAGGGTCTTCGCCGCGAATGCCGCCGCGCGAGCCTCCCGGGCTTTTGTCCCGCCGTGGACCGGGCCCTTTCAGGCGTGCCCGGCTGCCCCTCTCGGACCAGCGCACCGCGACAGCGTCACGGCACCGGAACCCTAGGGACATTTGCGTTCAGCCTAGATCGGTCCGGCGCCGGGGAGAAGCCCCGATAAGCGGCAATTGCCCGCGCCGGCGCCGAAAGTTCGGGCGCTTTATTTGGTGCCGAAGATGCGGTCGCCGGCGTCGCCGATACCCGGCACGATATAGCCGTGGTCATTGAGGTGGCTGTCGACCGCCGCCGTATAGACCGGCACGTCGGGATGGGCGTCGTGCAGCGTCTTCAGCCCTTCCGGCGCGGCGATGAGGCAGACGAACTTCACCGACTGGCAGCCTGCCGCCTTCACCTCCGACACCGCCGCCGCCGCCGAATTGCCTGTCGCCAGCATCGGGTCGAGAATGATGGCGGTGCGCTCGGAAATATCGCGCGGCAGTTTCAGATAATATTCCACCGCCGCCAGCGAGACCGGATCACGGTACAGCCCGACATGGCCGACGCGCGCGGCCGGCAGGATTTCCAGCATGCCCTCCAGAATGCCGCCGCCGGCGCGCAGCACCGAGACGAGGCACAGCTTCTTGCCGGCGAGGATCGGCGCCTGCATCGTGGTGAGCGGCGTCTCGATCTCGGTCATCTCGGTGGGCATGTCGCGCGTCACCTCATAGGCCAGCAGCATGCTGATCTCGCGCAGCAGCAGCCGGAACTCGTTGGCCGGGGTGCGCGAGCGGCGCATCAGCGTCAGCTTGTGCTGGATCAGCGGGTGATCGACGACGACAATGTTCGGCGGCAGGGCGGCCTTGGGGCTGGTGGGCGCGTTCATCTCGGCGTCGTCCTCGGGGTGGGGGCGGTCTGCGGCAACGTGCCGGAGCCTGCCATTGGCGTCAGGATAGCGCGAAATCCGATACAAGAAACGGACCATCCCGTCCGTTTTTTAGCCCGGCTGGCGCGATGCCCCCTTGCGGAAGGCGCTTTTTCACGCTCACATACGTTGCTTCCAGGACGCCGGCGATGTCCGCCGGACGCGAAGCGAGCCAATCATGTCCGTCAATGCCAGTGCAGGCGGTCGTTCCCGCAATCATATCGTCCTCACCTCCCATGGCGCGCCCACCGGCGTCGCCGCCGACGGCCCGGTGCTGAACTGGGGGGCGCCCGACCCCGCCTTGCGCGGTCCTGTCGTCGCCACCCTCACCGAGATGAAGCGGCGCAACGCCATCGGCACCCATGCCGGCGGCTATGCGGTCTATCGCGCGCTGGCCATCGCGGCCGGTGCTTTGCCGGCTGATTTCAAGGCCGACCTCACCAACACCGCGCCCTCCGACATTATCGGCCCGCATCCGCAATGGGGCGATCCGGGCAAGATCGTCTCGCTCGACCCGTTCGGCCACATGATCGGCGAGGCCTTCGGCGCCCAGGTGGCGGGCGGGCTCGATGTGCGCCCGAGCATCGCCATCACCCGCGCCCATATCGACATGCCGGAAATCCGCGATGCGCTGCGCGCCGGTCGGCTGAAGATCGACGGCGACATCATCGGGCCAAAGGGCGATGTGCGCGTGACCAAGGCGGCGATCGAGCCGGTCTGGTACCTGCCGGGCATCGCCGCGCGCTTCGGCGTCAGCGAGGGCGCGCTGCGCCGGGCGCTGTTCGAGCACACGGGCGGCATGTTCCCCGAGCTGGTGACGCGCGGCGACCTCAAAGTGTTCCTGCCGCCGATCGGTGGCATGACGCTGTATCTGTTCGGCGACCCTTCCAAGATCGGCGACGGCGTCACCCCGCTCGCCTGCCGGGTGCATGACGAATGCAACGGCTCGGACGTGTTCTCCTCCGACATCTGCACCTGCCGGCCCTATCTCGCCCATGGCATCGAGATCTGCGTGGAGATGGCGCAGCAGGGCGGCGTTGGCCTCGTGGTCTATAACCGCAAGGAAGGCCGCGCGCTGGGCGAGGTGACGAAGTTCCTCGTCTACAACGCCCGCAAGCGGCAGGAGGGCGGCGATTTGCCCGAGACCTATTTCAAGCGCACCGAATGCGTCGCCGGCGTGCAGGACATGCGCTTCCAGGAGTTGATGCCGGACGTGTTCCACTGGCTGGGCATCACCAGGATCGACCGCTTCGCCTCGATGAGCGACATGAAGTTCAACGCGCTGGAGCGCGCCGGCATTGAAGTGGGCGAGCGGGTGGCGATCCCCGAAGACCTGATCCCGCCCGACGCCCGCGTCGAGATGGAGGCGAAAGTTTCCGCCGGCTATTTCAGCGGCGGCTTCCAGAGCCAGTTCGACGCCACGCAAGGGCGGGCGCTGGAGGAGTAGGCGTCGCTACCCCCATGACAGCGTCATGGCCGGGCTTGGCCCGGCCATCCACGCCTTGGGTTTGGACGCGGCGGAGCAAAGTCATGGATCCCCGGGCCGAGCCCGGGGATGACGGTTGATTTCTCTCCGTAGGGAGAGTGCTGTTTTCGACGAGGATGTTGCCTTCGATGATCCCCCCCGAACTCGCCGCCCTGCGCTCGCCCGCCGCCGTGCGGGCGCGCAGCCATCAGGTGCTCGATTATGTGCGGGAAGGCCGCTCGCCGCATTTCACGCTCGATCTCGCCGCGCTCGACGGCGTGGCGGATTATGTGGCCGAGGTGACGCGGCAGGACTATCCCGGCCTCGACATTCCCTATCACAGCCGCTGGCGGCACTTCGACGCCGGCGGGGTGGCGCGCTGGGAGCGGCTGGCCGCCCAGTTGGAGGGCGTCGACGCCGCCGAGCGGGCCCGCACCATGATCGACCTCGCCGTGGTCAGCGTGCTGCTCGACGCCGGCGCGGGCGACGCCTGGCGCTACCAGGAGGAGGGCACCGGCCTCACCATCGGCCGCTCGGAAGGGCTGGCGGTGGCGAGCGTGAACATGTTCGCGGCCGGCGGCTTCTCCGCCGATCCCGGTCTGCCCCTGCGCGCCGACGCATCAGCGCTGGTCGCGCTCGATGCCGGCACGCTCGGCCGGTTCTTCCAGGTGTCGGAGGAAAATCCGCTGGTCGGGCTCGCCGGGCGAGCGGCGCTCTTGAACCGGCTCGGCCAGGCGGTGGCGGCGCGGCCGGATGTTTTCGGGCCGGCCGGGCGGCCGGGCGGGCTCTACGACACGCTGGCGCCGCAGGCGCGGATCGGCCGCCTGCCGGCCGAGGCCATTCTCAAGGCGCTGCTCGACGGGCTCTCCGTCATCTGGCCCTCGGGGCTGGAAGTGGCGGGCGTGGCGCTGGGCGATGTCGGGCGCCACCCGGCAGTGCGGATGGACGATCTCTCCGACCAGCTCGTGCCTTTTCACAAGCTGTCGCAATGGCTCACCTATTCGCTGCTGGAGCCGTTCGAGGCGTCCGGCCTTGCCATCACCGAACTCGATGCGCTGACCGCCCTGCCGGAATACCGCAATGGCGGACTGCTGATCGACCTCGGCGCGATCGTGCCGCGCGCCCCGCTCGATCCGGCGGTGAAGCACCGGGTCGAGTCGGAGATGGTGGTGGAATGGCGGGCGCTCACCGTGGCGCTGATGGACCTCCTCGCCGACCGGGTGCGCGAGCGGCTCGGTCTCGATGCCTCGCAATTCCCGCTCGCCAAGCTGCTGCAGGGCGGCACCTGGACGGCGGGGCGCCGCATCGCCGCCGAGCGGCGCCCGCCCGCCGGCCCGCCGCCGCTCGCCATCGACGCCGACGGCACGGTGTTCTGAAAGGGCTTCTCCCTCTCCCCGTCGGGGAGAGGGTTGGGGTGAGGGGCGTGCAAAGGTGCCATGACCCCTCACCGACCCGCTTCGCGGGCCACCTCTCCCCCATGGGGAGAGGGAGGGCGACGGATGAGCGGCCTCTGCCTCAGTCCAGCTGCGCGCCTGATGCCTTCACGATCGGCGCCCATTTGGCGATTTCCTTCTTCACATGCTCGCCCAGCTCCTCCGGGGTCGAGCCCACCGAGACGGCGCTGAAATCGGCGAGGCGCGCCTGGACCTTCGGGTCGGCCAGCGCCTTGTTGGCGGCGGCGTTCAGCTTGGCGATCACCTCGGGCGGCGTGCCGGCGGGGGCGAAGACGGCGTTCCAGGTATAGGTTTCATAGCCCGGCACCGCCTCGGCGATGGCCGGCAGGTCCGGGAAGGAGGGCGCGCGCTTGGCGGTGGTCACGCCAAGTGCCCTGAGCTTGCCGGACTTGATGTGGCCGGTGGAGGAGGGGAGGTTGTCGAACATGATCGGCACCTGCCCCGACAGCACGTCGATCAGCGCCGGGCCCGCGCCCTGATAGGGAATGTGCTGCATGTCGACGCCCGCCATGCTCTTGAACAATTCGCCCGAGAGATGCAGCGGCGTGCCATTGCCTGACGAGGCGTAGGAATACTTGTCCGGGTCCTTCTTGAGCAGCGCGATCAGTTCCTCGGTGGTCTTGGCCGGGAAGTCCGGGTTCACCACCAGCACGTTCGGCACCACCACCAGCAGCGACACCGGGGCGAAGCTGGTGACGGGGTCATAGGGCATCTTCTTGTAGAGCGTCGGGTTCAGCGCGTGGGTCGCGACCGTGCCCATGAGGATGGTGTAGCCATCGGGCGTCGCCTTGGCGACCTGCGCCGCGCCGAGATTGCCGCCGGCGCCGCCCTTGTTTTCCACCACCACGGGCTGGCCGAGCTCCGCGCTCATGCGCTCGGCGATCAGCCGGCCGACCAGATCGGTGGAGCCGCCGGCGGCGAAGGGAATGACCAGCGTTACCGGCCGGTTGGGAAAATCCTGCGCGCCGGCGGTGCCGGCTGCGAAGAGCGTGGCCATGGCGGCGGCGATGAGTGTGCGTATCATCCGGCGATCTCCCTGATCCCCGCGCGCCATGCGCGGGCGTGCCTCTGCGGGCTATGGATCTATCTAGAGTGCGGCATCGCCGCGTCACGCTCAATCCGTCATGCGTCGCAGGCCGGCTGGTGGTGCGCGGTCCGATCTGGGCAAGGATTTGGCCACACCGCCGGCGTTCTGCCTCTTCGCTAGGCAATCGCGCGGCGCGTGGGGTACTCTGTTCCGCACGCAGACAGCGCCGGCTTCCGGCGAGCGAGACAGGCCGTGATTCGCGGCAGGGTTGCCCCGACTGGCATATCGCTTGCGAGAAGCACCGCCTGTTCGCAGCAGCAGGGGAGCCATGCCGATCCCATGAGCAAGGGCGCCGACATTGAACTCATCGACGTCACCAAGCGCTACGGCGCGGCGCTGGCGGTCGACCGCGTCTCGCTGAAAATTCCGGCCGGCACCTATTGCTGCCTGCTCGGCCCTTCCGGCTGCGGCAAGACCACCACGCTGCGGATGATGGCCGGCCATGAGAGCATCACCGAAGGCGATATCCGCCTCGGCCCGACCGTGGTGACGGATTTGCCGCCGGCCAAGCGCGGCACGGCGATGATGTTCCAGAGCTACGCGCTGTTCCCCCATCTCGACACGGTCGACAATGTCGCCTTCTCGCTGAAGATGAAGGGGGTCGACAAGGCCTCGCGCCGCGCGAAAGCCATGGAGATGCTCAAGCTGGTGCAGATGGACCATCTGGCCGAGCGCCGCCCGGCCCAGCTTTCCGGCGGCCAGCAGCAGCGCGTGGCGCTGGCGCGGGCGCTGATCACCGATCCGCAGGTGCTGCTGCTCGACGAACCGCTCTCCGCCCTCGATCCCTTCCTCAAGATCAAGGTGCGGCAGGAGCTGAAGAAGCTGCAGCTGCAGCTCGGCATTTCCTTCATCCATGTCACCCACAGCCAGGAGGAGGCGATGGCGCTCTCCGACCTCGTGGTGGTGATGAATGGCGGGCGGATCGAGCAGGCGGGCACGCCGCGCGAAGTGTTCAACCGCCCCGCTACCGCCTTTGTCGCCCGCTTCATGGGCGACCATAACGTGATCGCCGGGCGCGTGACCGCGATCGGCGCCGAGGACGTGACCTTCGAGGTGCCGGGCGGGGCCTCCTTCCGCGCGCCGGCGGGGCCGGAACTGGCGCCGGGCCTGGAGCCGGGCGCGCCGCTGGAGATCGCCGTGCGCACCGACCGGGTGACGCTCGGCGCCGGGGCGATGCCGGGCTGCGGCCTCACCGGCCTCGTGCAGAACATCGAATATCATGGCCAGAAGGTGCAGGTGGCGCTTGCCGCCCCCGGCGTGGCGGAGTTCGCCGTGCAGGTGCCGGAAACCGCCTTCTTCGCCGCCCCGCTCAGCATCGGCGATGCCGTGCCGCTTGGCTGGACACCGCAGGACGTTCACATCCTTCAGCCTTCGCCTTCCGCCTGACACCAGACACATGGGCGGCTCACCCCGCCGCACAACGCTCGGGAGACTGCAATGAGCAAGAAGACCACGGATCGTACCGGAGCGTCTGGCGCCAAGGGCGTCAGCCGCCGCGGCCTGCTGAAAGGCGCGGCGGCGCTGGGCGGCCTTGCCGTTGGCGGCCAGGCCGTCACCGGCTTCCCGACCGTGTGGGCGCAGAACCCGATCACGCTGCGCCAGTTCGGCACCGGCGTGTCGAACCTCAACGCCATCGCCGAGAAGTGCAAGGCGGACCTCGGCATCACCCTGCAGATGACCGCGCTGGATTCCGACGCCGTGTCGCAGCGCGTGGTGACGCAGGCCAACTCCTTCGACATCGCCGACATCGAATACTGGATCTGCAAGAAGGTGTTCGCCGCCGGCACGCTGCAGCCGATGGATGTCGCCAAGATCAAGTATTACGACCAGATCGTGCCGATCTTCACCACCGGCAAGCTGACCCCGGAGTCCAAGATCGCGCAGGGCACCGCGCCGAACACGGTCAGCTTCGTCGACGGCCCGGATTCCAAGAAGTTCGCCCCCGCGCCGACCCAGTGGATGACGCTGATCCCCACCATCTACAACGCCGACACGCTGGGCATCCGCCCCGACCTCGTCGGCCGGCCGATCAAGAACTGGAAGGACATTCTCGACCCCGCCTTCAAGGGCAAGACCTCGATCCTCAACATCCCGTCCATCGGCATCATGGACGCGGCGATGATCTGCGAGAGCGCCGGCATCGTGAAATATGCCGACAAGGGCAACATGACCAAGGCGGAGATCGACATCACCATCGATTTCCTGATCAAGACCAAGCAGGCCGGCCAGTTCCGCGCCTTCTGGAAGACCTTCGACGAGAGCGTGAACCTAATGGCCTCGGGCGAGGTGGTGATCCAGTCCATGTGGTCGCCGGCGGTGGCGGCGGTGCGCTCCAAGGGCATTCCCTGTGTCTACCAGCCGCTGGAAGAAGGCTACCGCGCCTGGGGCGGCGGCCTCGGCATCGCCAAGCACCTCAAGGGCGCGCAGCTCGATGCGGCCTATGAATATATCAACTGGTACCTCTCCGGCTGGGTCGGCGCCTATCTCAACCGGCAGGGCTATTATTCCGCCGTGCTCTCCACCGCCGAGAAGAACATGACGCCGGACGAATGGGCGTTCTGGATGCTCGGCCAGCCGGCCAAGACCGACATTCTCTCGCCCGAGGGCAAGGTGATGTACACCGCCGGTGCGGTGCGCGATGGCGGCTCGTTCAAGGAGCGCATGGGCGCGGTGGCCTGCTGGAACTCGGTCATGGACGAGGACCGCTACATGGTCCGCCGCTGGAACGAGTTCATCGCCGCGTGAGGCGGGCGACGCCGTCATGGCCGGGCTTGGCCCGGCCATCCACGCCTTTGTTAGGGTGGGCGGCGAAGAAGACGTGGATCCCCGGGCCAAGCCCGGGGATGACGTTCAGCAGGATTGAAGCCGCTCATCGGAAGCCCCGCATGACCCTGTCCCGGATCGCACCCTATCTGCAGGCGGCGCCACTGACGCTGATCCTGGCGGCGTTTCTCGTGCTGCCGATCGCCACCATCGTGATGGTGAGCTTCTGGGACTATGACTCGATCCAGATCTTCCCGGATTTCGTCTTCACCAATTACGAGGAGACGATCACCTCGCCGGTGACCTGGCGCACCTATCTCAACACGCTGAAATACACCGTCATCGTCTGGGCGGTGACGCTGCTGGTCGGCTTCTGGGTCGCCTACTACCTCGCCTTCCATATCCGCTCGGCGACGATGCAGATGGTGCTGTTCCTGGTCTGCACCATTCCGTTCCTCACCTCGAACATCATCCGCATGATCTCGTGGATCCCGTTCTTGGGCCGCAACGGGTTGCTGAACCAGAGCCTGATGACGATGGGCCTGATCGACCAGCCGCTGGAATTCCTGCTGTTCTCGGATTTCGCCGTCGTGCTGGCCATGGTGCATCTCTACACGCTGTTCATGGTGACGCCGATCTTCAACACCTTGATGCGGATCGACCGGGCGCTGATCGAGGCGGCGCGGGACGCCGGCGCCAGCGCCTTCCAGATCCTCACCAATGTCATCATCCCGCTGGCCAAGCCCGGCATCGCCATCGGCTCGATCTTCGTGGTGACGCTTGTGATGGGCGACTTCATCACCGTGCGCTTCATGTCGGGGGGGCAATCGGCCTCGGTCGGGCTGATGATGGCGAACCAGATCGCGCTGCTGCAATACCCGGCGGCGGCGGCGAATGCGGTGATCCTCTTGGTGCTCGTGCTGCTGCTGGTCGCCGCCATCCTGCGCATCGTCAACATCCGCAAGGAGCTGTGAGATGGCGGGAATGGCGCGCGCGACCCACATCCTTCGAGGCCCGGGCGATGTCCGGGCACCTCAGGATGACGTTGAGCCGGGGAGGGCAACGGCCCGTCATGCTGAGGTGCGAGCGACAGCGCGCCTCGCAGCACGCAGGCCCTTGCGGAGGATCAGCCGATGACTTCCGAAAAGCGCGGCCCCGGCTTCTACGTGCTCACCGCCTTCTTCATCCTGTTCGTGCTGTTCCTGTACGGGCCGCTCTCCACCATCTTCATCCTGTCCTTCCAGGGGCCGAATGGCGGGCTCACCTTCCCGATGAACGGGGTGTCGCTGCGCTGGTTCGAGAACCTGTTGTTCGAGCAGCAGGCGGTGGGCGATTTCGGCGGCGCCTTCTCGCGCTCGCTCCTTCTCGGCCTGATGACCATGCTGACCACGGTCGTGGTCTCGCTGCTGGCCGGCCTCGCCTTCCGCCGGCGCTTTCTCGGCAGCGGGCCGCTGTTCTATCTCACCATCGCCAGCCTGATCGTGCCCTCGATCCTGATCTCGCTCGGCATCGGCCTCGCCTTCAACGTGTTCGGGCTGGAGCCGGCCTGGTACTCCTCCGGCTTCGGCGCGCATCTCACCTGGACGCTGCCCTTCGGCCTCCTCATCATGTTCGCCGTGTTCAACCGCTTCAACCCGGCCTATGAGGAAGCCGCGCGCGACCTTGGCGCCAGCCCCTGGCAGACCTTCGCCCATGTGGTGCTGCCGATCATCCTGCCGAGCCTCATCGGCGTCGGCCTGTTCGGCTTCACGCTTTCCTATGACGAGTTCGCCCGCACGCTGATGACCTCGGGCAGCTTCAACACGCTGCCGCTGGAAATCTACGGCATGACCACCAATGTCACGACGCCGGTGCTTTATGCGCTGGGCACGGTGACGACGCTGTTCTCCATGGCGGTCATCCTCATCGCGCTGGCGACCATCGCCGTGCTGCGCAAGCGCCGGGCGCGGCGCCTCGCGGGGTAAGGCGCCGCGCGGCGACGGGCGGGCGAATCCGCCTCACGCGATCTCGCGCGAGACGGTGCGCAGTTCCTGCGTCGCGTGTTCCACATGGCGCGTCGAGGCCGCGATGGCCGCCATGCTCCGTGTGATGGAGGCGACGCCGTGCGCGGCGTCCTGCATGCTGTGCGACATGTCCTTCGCCACCGCCGATTGTTCGTCGACGGCGGCGGCGATGCCGGTCGAGATATCGTTGATGCCGCGGATCCGGTTGCCGATGGCGGCGAGGGCGGCCACGGCCTCCTGCGTGCGCTGCTGCACAGCGGCAATCTGCGTGGCGATTTCGTCGGTAGCGTGGGCTGTCTGGCCGGCCAGGCTCTTCACCTCGGTCGCCACAACCGAGAAGCCGCGCCCGGCCTCTCCCGCCCGCGCCGCCTCGATGGTGGCGTTCAGCGCCAGCAGATTGGTCTGGGAGGCAATCTGCTTGATCAGGTCGATAACCTGGCCGATCCGCTGCGCCGCCTCGGCGAGGGCGGAGACGACCTCGTTGGTGCGCTCGCTCTCGGTCACGGCGTCGCGGGAAATATCCAGCGCAAGGCCCAGCTGGCGGCTGATCTCGGCCACGGAGGCGGAAAGCTCCTCGGCGCCGGAGGCCACCGCATTGATGCCGCCGGCGGTCTGCTCGGTGGCCGCCGAAGCGCTCGCCGCCTGGCGGCTGGTATCGGAGATTTCCTGCGCGATGCGCTCGATATCGACGCTCATCGAGGTCTGCGTCGCTTCCCGCCGCCGGCGCTGCATCACCTGCGCCGTGGTGTCGGTGGCGAACTTCACCACCTTGGTCAGCTGGCCAGCCGCATCGTAGACGGGGTTGTACGAACCCTGGATCCAGACGTCCTGGCCGTTCTTGGCGACGCGCCGGAATTCGCCGGCCTGGAACGTGCCGCGCCCGAGCTCGGCCCAGAAGCTGCGATAGGCCGGCGTCTCGCGCTCCTTCGGGTCGATGAAGATCGAATGGTGCCGGCCGCGAATCTCGTCGATCGTGTAGCCGAGCGCATCGAGGAAGTTCTGGTTCGCCTCCAGCACATAGCCATCCGGCGTGAACTGGATGATCGCCTGCGAGGTGCTGGCGGCGCGAATGATGCTCTCGCATTCCGCCTGCACGGTCTTCTGCTGGGTCACGTCGGCGGCGACTTTGATGACTTTGATGACCTTGCCGCCGACCATGATCGGGTTATAGGTCGCCTGGAGGAAAACGGCCCGACCACCCTTGGCGACGCGCTGGAACTCGGCTGACTTGAACGTGCCGGCGCGCAGATCCTCCCAGAAGCTGCGATAGGCGTCGCTGGCGCGCTCCTCCGCCGTCAGGAACAGAGCGTGCGGCTGGCCGGCAATGTCGGCCAGTTCGTAGCCCATCAGGCCGAGAAAATTGCCGTTTGCTGTAGTGACCCGGCCGTCCGGCGTGAACTCGATCACCGCGAGGGAGCGATCTAGCGCGTTCAGGGTAAGCTGGGCGTGATTGCGCGACAGAAGGTGCATGCGACGGGCTCCATCCGCCATCCTCGTGCGGCGGGTGGTGATCGATAGATGCGCAGGCTTGCTCCGGGATTGCGTGTCGTGGGCGGTTCACGCCGCTTTGCCTGTCGTCGCGCGGGGGATTTGCTAGGATGCCGCAACGGCCCGCCGGACGGGCCGGATGTCGAACCCGCCCGGGTGCGACGAGAGCTTTCGGGAGCCCCATATGCGAAGCGTCCTCTTCCTGTCTGCCGCGCTCATCCTTGCCGCCGTCCCGGCCTCGGCCCAGGAAACCCCGCGCTCCACCTCCATGAGCTGCGCGGCGGTGGCGGCGCTGGTGCAGGAGCGCGGCCAGGTGGTGTTCGACACCGGCGGCGGCGACCTCAGCCGCGTCGTCTCCAATCCCAGCCTGTGCATGGCCTCCGATGGCGGCGCGCCGAGCTGGATTCCCTCGCAGGACCAGAGCCAGTGCCTCGCCGGCTATCGCTGCCAGGAGCGCTCGGGCCACGGCAACTAGAGCGTTTTCGGCGCCTTTCCGCCCGGTGAGGCGCGGGCCTAATTCGGGCGCTGCGGCAGCGCCCGCTGGGCCTCGCCGATGGCAAGGTCGACAGTGACGGCGAACAGCGCCACCAGCACCGTGCCCTGCAGCACGAAGGCCGGATTGTCGCCTGACAGGCCGTCGATGATCGGCGAGCCCAGCGTCAGCGCGCCGACCGTCGAGCCGATGGTCGCGGTGCCGATGCCGATCGTCACCGAGGTGCGGACGCCGGCGAGGAGGATCGGCGCCGCCAGCGGCATTTCGATCCGCCATAGCCGGCCGGCGGGGGAAAAGCCGCTGCCATCCGCCGCCTCCAGCACGGCGGCCGGCACGCTGCTCAGCCCCGCCATGCCGGCGCCCATCACCGGCAGCACACCATAGAGCACCAGCGCGAAGGCGGTTGGCAGCGCGCCATAGCCAAGGCTCGGCACTGCCAGCGCCAGCACGGCCACCGGGGGAAAGGTCTGGGCGAGCGCGCCGAGCCGGTCCAGCGTCGCCGCATAGGCGCGGCCGGCTGGCCGTGTGGCGAACAGCGCGGCGGCCACACCCATCGCGATGGCGATGAGGCTTGCCGCTCCCGTCAGCAGAGCGTGCGACGCGACCAGCTCGGGAAAGCTGGCCCGCGTATAGACCAGGCGCGTGCCCGCGGGGAACAGAAAGCCGAGATGCGGCGCCAGCCCGTCCATGCCGAAGGTGAGGGCGAGGAAGACCGCCCCGACCCACACGACCGGGCGGCGGGCGAGGCGCCCCGCCGTCCGCATCACCGACATCATCCTCATGGCCGCCGTCTCATGGCCGGACCAGATCGGCAAGGTCCAGAACACCGCGCGTGCCATCGGCGAGGCGGCGCACGGGCAGCCGCGAACAGCCCTCCGCCACCATGCGCGCCAGCGCCGCCTCCAGGGTGGCGTCCATGTCGATGGGTTCGCGCTCATCCGGGGACGCGGCGGCCTGCGCCCGATCGCCGACCCGCAGCGCCTTGAGCCGGTTGAGCCCCAGCAGCGGCCCACCGAAGAAGCGCGCCACCGCGTCCGTCGCCGGCTGGGTCAGCACCTGCGCCGGCGTGCCGGTCTGCAGGAGCCGTCCCTGGTCGAGAACGGCAAGGGTGCCACTGAGGCGGATCGCCTCCTCCACATCATGGGTGACGAGCAGGATGGTGGTGCCGGTCCGTTTCTGGATGGCCATCAGGCTGTCCTGCAGCCCGCGCCGCGTCGGCGGGTCAACCGCGCCGAACGGCTCGTCCATCAGCAGCAGCTCGGGCTCGCCGGCGAGTGCCCGCGCCACCCCGACGCGCTGCTGCTGGCCGCCGGAAAGTTCGTCCGGGTAGCGTCGGGCATGCCGGCCGGGCGGCAGGCCGACAAGGTCGAGCAGCTCGGCCACCCGCTCGCCAATCCGTGCCGGCGACCAGCCGAGCAGGCGCGGCACGGTGGCGACATTGCGCTCCACCGTCCAGTGCGGGAACAGGCCGACCGACTGGATGACATAGCCCATGCGCCGGCGCAGCTCGACCGGGGGGATATTGGTCACATCGGCCCCATCGAACCGGATGCTGCCCTCATCGGCCTCCAGCAAACGATTGGCCAGACGGAGCAAAGTGGACTTGCCGGAACCCGAGGTTCCCACTAGCGCGCACAAGCTTCCCCGCGCCACGTCGAGCGTCACCTCGTTGACCGCCCTCGCCCCGCCGAAGCTTTTGCAAACACCCTCGAACCGGATCAATTCTGCGGCCTCCGCAGGAGGAAAAGAGTGAGGCCGCGCAAGGCGGTATCGGCGATCAGGGCGAGCGCGATTGCCGAGAGCGCGCCGAGCAGGACAAGGTCGGCGGCCGTCTGTCCGAGTCCCTGGAAGATGAAGGTGCCGAGCCCGCCGGCGCCGATCAGCGCCGCCAGAACCGCGAGGCCGATCAGCTGCACCAGGGTGAGCCGCAGCGTCTGCAGCAGGGTCGGCAAGGCGAGCGGAATCAACGTATGGCGGACGATCTGCCCCCGCGTCATCCCCATGCCGAGAGCCGCCTCCACCACCGTGTTCGGCACGGCGGAGAGACCGGCATGCACGCCGCGCGCGACCGGCAGCAGGCCGTAGAGCCCCAGCGCCAGGATCGCAGGAAAGGGACCGATTCCGGCGATTCCCAGCGACCTAAGCGCCGGAAATAGCCCGGTCAGCACCGTCAGCGGCCCGATCAGAAGCGCGAACAGCGCCAGAGAGGGGATGGTCTGCACGATGTTGAGCGCCGCAAAGACCGGCCCGGCCCGCCGCGGCCGCCGATAGGCCAGCAGCCCGATCGCCCCACCTGCGACCAGCGCCAGAGCGAGGCCCGAGCCGGTGAGCTGGAGATGGCGCAGCATTTCGTCCAGATAGGCCTGCTGGCGCACGGCATATTCCCGCGCCAGCGACAGCTGCGCCAGGCGACCGCTGGCGATGAGCGCGGCAAGGCCAAGCAGCGTGGCGAGGAGCGGCAAAGCCTTGCCAGCCCGGTGGGTCTCCCGCTCGGCGCTGTCGGCCAGCAGGAGCAGCCCGGCCACGAAAAGGGTCCAGAAACCGGCGCCGAGCGATACCCGCGTCAGCCGGCCGGCGGCGGCGGCCTGTTCGCTCGCAGTCATCCCCGCCAGCGCCAGCGCCAGCACCATCAGGGTGCCGGCGGCCAGGCCGATCAGGACGCGCTGGAAGCGCAGCGCCGGGCGTGCCGCGAGCAGCGCGATCACACCAAGGATCGCCAGCAGGCTCGCGGCCCCGCCGGGCCCCGCCGCTTGCCACAGGCTGAGGGGAGTGCCCGACAGCAGGCGGTTGGGCGCCACCACGACGAAGCCGCCCAGCAGCAGGGCCACGAGGGCGAGGGCTGAGATGAGCAGGGGCAGGACATCGAGATTCGCACCGGCGCGCCGGGCAGGTGCCGGCTCCCGCCCGGCCGGGCGTCTCACCCGAGCAGCCCCTGCGCCTTCAGATAGGCCTCGGCGACCGCGCGCGCGTCGAGCCCTTCCAGCTGCACCTGCGCGTTGAGCTGCTGCAGAACTGGCAAGGTGAGGCCGGCAAAGGCCGGGGCGAGCAGCGCGGCGATCTGGGGATAGGCGTCGAGCACCGCTTTGCGGATCACCGGCGCCGGCTGATACACCGGCTGCACCTGCTTGGTGTCCGCCATCACCTTGAGGTCGAGCGCGGCAATGGCGCCGTCGGTGCCATAGACCATGGCGGCATTGACCCCGGAGGTGCCTTCCGCTGCCGCCTTGATGGTGGCGGCGGTGTCGCCGCCCGACAGCACCAGCAACTGCCCGCCGGAAAGCGTGAAGCCATAGGCGCTCTGGAAAGCCGGCAGCGCCGCCGCGCTCTCCACGAATTCGGCCGAGGCGGCGAGCTTGACGTTGCCCTGCTTCGTCCAGCGGGCGAAATCCTCCAGCGTCGCCAGCTTTTCACGCGCCGCCACATCGCCGCGCACCGCGATGCCCCAGGTGTTGTCGGCCGGTGCCGGGGCGAGCCAGACGAGGCTATTGGCGGCGTCGAGGTCACGGGCCTTCTCATAGGCCGCCCTGGCGTTCTTCCACACCGGATCGTCCGCCATGGCGAAGAAGAAGCCGGCATTGCCGGTATATTCGGGGTAGATATCGATCTCTCCCGCCAGCAGCGCGGTGCGCACGATCTTGGTCGGGCCGAGCTGCAGACGCCGCGTCAGCGGGATGCCGGCATGTTCCAGCACCAGCGCGATGATGTTGCCGAGCACCGCGCCCTCGGTGTCGATCTTGGAGCTGACGACCACGGGGCCGGCGGCACGCGCAAGCGCCGCCGGCACAAGGGATGCGATGGCAGCGGTTGCCAGCAGGCGGCGACGGCTGATGGATGCGACCATGGAAACCCCCGGGCTAGATGGTGTCGAGATGCTGCCGACAAAAGCCGGCGCGGGCTCGATTGTTCCACCATCCGCACCATGGGCAAGCTGAAAAGGCCTCAGCCCTTCATCTTCTGCAGCGCCTGGGCGCAGCCGACCGACATTTCCTTGCCGTGCGCCTTGAGGCACTGGATGATCTTGCCGCCACCGGGGGGCACGTTGGGGCACAGCCGTGCCACGTCCGCCTTGCAGTATTTGGCGAGGTCGTTCTGCTGCGCCTGTGCGGCGCTGCCGGCCGCAAGGGCCACGAACATCGACAGTCCCATGATGAGTGCGCGCATGTGGGGCTTCCTTCCCTGGTGCGGATCTTCTTCCGCTTATCGACCGCCACCATAGACGTTTCGCGCCGTCGCGTGGATGGCGAAGTTTGGGCGGTTCGGCTTCGCATCCTGCGTGCGTCAGGCCGAGCAAACAGCACGAGGAAACACTTGGCCACCTGGGGCGTTCTCCTCCCACCCCCCGTGCGGGACGAGCCCGCCCGACCCTCCAGCCTCACCGGATCATCACACATGCGCGCCGAGCCAGCCGCCCGCCTTCGCATCGGCTATCACGCCTCGCACGAACAATTCGCCCCGAGCGCGCTGCTCGGCTGCGTGCAGGCGGCGGAACAGGCGGGCTTCGATGCGGCCATGTGCTCGGACCATTTTGCCCCCTGGAGCGCGCGCCAGCCTCATTCAGGCTTCGCCTGGAGCTGGCTCGGCGCGGCGCTGGCGACCACGTCGCTGTCCTTCGGCGTCGTCACCACCCCGATCGGCCGGCGCTACCACCCGGTCATCACCGCCCAGGCGGCCGCGACGCTGGCGGAGATGTTCCCCGAGCGGTTCTGGATGGCGCTGGGTTCCGGCGAGGCGCTGAACGAGCGCGTGACCGGCGAGCGCTGGCCGGCCAAGGCGGAGCGCGACGCGCGGCTGCGCGAGGCGGTCGACATCATGCGCGCTCTGTTCGCTGGCGAGACGGTGAGCCGGCGCGGCGGTCTGATCGATGTCGAGGAGGCCCGGCTCTATACCCGGCCGAACGTGCCGCCGGCCTTCATCGCTGCCGCGCTGACGCCGGAAACGGCGCGCCGGGCGGGGGCATGGGCGGATGGCCTCGTCACCATCAACCAGCCGCTGGAGCAATTGCGGGCGATCGTCGATGCCTTCCAGGAGGGCGGCGGCGAGGGCAAGCCCTTGTCCCTCCAGGTTCATCTCTCCTATGCCGCCACGCTGGACGAGGCTCGCGCCAGCGCCCATGACCAATGGCGTTTCAACACGCTCACTTCCTCGGTTGCGGCCGAGCTGAAGCTGCCCGAGCAGTTCGACGCCGCCACCCGCCACGTGCGGGCGGAGGACCTCGACGACAGCATCCTGATCTCCAGCGATCCCGGCTGGCACGCCGCGCGGCTGGCCGAATGCGCCGAACTCGGCTTCCGCGACATCTACCTTCACAATGTCGGGCTAAACCAGCGGGCGTTCATCGAGACGTTCGGTGCCCTCGTGCTTCCCCAGCTGCGGGGCGGGGCCTGACCAAACCTTCAGGAGGCGCGGATGGCGCAGACACAATGGTGGCAGCGCGGGATCTTCTATCAGGTCTATCCCCGCTCATTTCAGGACACGAATGGCGATGGCATCGGCGATCTCGATGGCATTCGCGCCCGGCTCGATTATCTGGTCGCGCTCGGCATCGACGCGGTCTGGATCTCGCCGATCTTCCCCTCGCCCATGGCCGATTTCGGCTATGACGTCGCGGATTATTGCGGCATCGACCCGATGTTCGGCGACCTCGACGCCTTTGATCGGCTGATCGAGGAGGCGCATGCCCGCCGGCTCAAGATCGTGCTCGATTTCGTACCGAACCACACGTCGGACCAGCACCCGTGGTTCGCTGAGAGCCGCGCCTCGCGCGAAAATCCCCGGCGCGACTGGTACATCTGGCGCGACCCCGCGCCCGATGGCGGGCCGCCGAACAACTGGATGAGCAATTTCGGCGGGCCGGCCTGGACCTATGACCCCGCCAGCGGGCAATATTATTACCACGCCTTCCTGACGCAGCAGCCGGACCTGAACTGGCGCAACCCGCAGGTGCGCGCCGCGATGCACGACGTGCTGCGCTTCTGGATGGCGCGCGGCGTCGATGGCTTTCGGGTCGATGTGATCTGGCACCTGATGAAGGACGCCAATTTCCGCGACAACCCGCCCAACCCGGAATATGGGCCGGGCGACGCCGATATCCGCCGCTTCCTGCAGACCCGCTCCACCGACCAGCCGGACGTGCATGCGATCATCGCCGAGCTGCGCGCTGTGATCGACGAATATGAGGACCGGGTGCTGATCGGCGAGATCTACCTGCCGATCGATCGGCTGGTCGCCTATTACGGCGAGAATCTCGAAGGCGCCCATCTGCCGTTCAATTTCCAATTGATCCACGCCAGCTGGAGCGCGCCTCGCCTCGCCGAGCTGATCGCCGACTATGACGCGGCGGTGCCGGAAGGTGGCTGGCCGAACTGGGTGCTGGGCAATCACGACCAGCCGCGCATCGCCTCGCGCATCGGTGCCCGCCGCGCCCGGGTCGCGGCCATGCTGCTGCTCACCCTGCGTGGCACGCCGACCATGTATTATGGCGACGAGATCGGCATGGAGAATGTGCCGATCGCCACCGAGGATGCTCACGACCCCTGGGAGAAGAACGAGCCGGGGCTCGGCCTTGGCCGCGATCCCGAGCGCACGCCGATGCAGTGGGACGCCTCGCCCAATGCCGGCTTCACCAATGGCCGGCCCTGGCTGCCGCTGGCGGCCGACTTCACCACGCGCAACGTCGCCGTCCAGCTGGAACAGCCCGCCTCGCTGCTCGGGCTCTATCGCGACCTGATCGCCCTGCGCCGCGCCCATCCGGTGCTGCATGCCGGCACCTATCGCAAGATCACCGCGCTGGGCGATGTGCTGGTGTTCCTGCGTGAGAGCGCCGAGGAATGCGTGCTGGTGGCGCTGAATCTCGCGGGCACCGTGCAGGACGACATCCCGCTGCCGCCCGGCACCCAAGGGCGGGTGCTTCTCTCCACCGAGCCTGACCGCCCGCGCGAGGAGAGGGTGGAGGGCCACCTTTCCCTGCGGCCCCATGAAGGCGTCATCGTCGCGCTCGACGCCCGGCTTTGAACCAAGGAGAGAACGCAACCGATCAGCCTGCGTCGCAGGCTGATCGGTGTGGCTCTAAAGTTCTGTGCGGCGGAAGGCGTAGTCGAGACCGCCCATGCGGAACCAGCGGTAGCCATAGGGTTCGAGCGTGATGGCGTGCCGGCCCTTGCCGTCCGCCTCGCTGTGGCTGTCCGACAGCAGGTTCACAAGGCGGTTCGGCTCGCCTTCCGGCGGCGTGAGCTTGAACTGCACGCTCAGCCCCTCGGGGTGGAAATTGTGCAGGAACACGGCGACATTGTTGCGCCACTCATAGCGCAGGCACAGCACCGCGTCGTGGCCGACATCGACGATCTCGAAAGCGCCCCAGCCGATTTCCTGCGTCTCCTGGCGGGTGCGGATCATCCGTTCCATCCAGTTGAGGAAGGATTGTGGGTCGCGGCGCTGGTCGGCGACGTTCACCTGCTCAAAGCCATAGGCCCCCTCGGAGATAACGGGCAGATAGGTCTTCTCCGCCGCGCTGAAGCCGCCCTGCGGCTCGTTCGACCATTGCATCGGCGTGCGGGCGCAATAGCGCTCGGGCAGGCCGAGATCGTCGCCCATGCCAATCTCGTCGCCATAGCGCAGCACCGGCGTGCCGGGCAGCGACAGCATGAGGCTGTAGGCCAGCTCCATCATGCGGCGGTCGCCCTTCAGCATCGGCGCGAGCCGGCGGCGGATGCCGCGATCATAGAGCTGCATCGATTTGTCCGGCCCGAACGCCTGGAACACCTGCTCGCGCTGCGCCGGCGTCAGCCGGCCGAGGTCGAGCTCGTCATGATTGCGCAGGAACAGGCCCCATTGCGCCGTCGCATAGTCCGGCCTTGTCGCGTTCAGCGCCTTCACCAGCGGCTTCATGTCGGCGCTGGCCAGGGCGTAGAACAGCGACTGGTTGACCTGGAAGTTGAACATCATGTGCATGCGGTCGCCGTCTTCGCCGAAATACTTCTTGTCGTCCTCGGGAAGAATGTTCGCCTCCGCCAGGATGATGGCGTCGCCCCGCCGCCACTGCAGGAATTCGCGGAAGGTGCGCAGCATGTTGAAATGCTCGATCGGCTTACCGTCGATGTCGGCGCCCTTCTCGGCGATGACGAAGGGCACGGCGTCCATGCGGAAGCCGGAGACGCCGAGTTCCAGCCAGAACCCCATGATGCGCAGGATCTCCGCCTGCACGTCGGGGTTGGCGGTGTTGAGGTCAGGCTGGAAGTCGTAGAAGCGGTGGAAATAATATTCCTTAGCCGCCTTGTCATAGGTCCAGGTGGTCTTCTGCACGCCGGGAAACACCATGCCCTCATTGGCATTCTTCGGCTTGGTCGTCGACCAGACATACCAATCGCGGTACGGTGAATCCGGGTCGGAGCGGGCGGATTTGAACCAGGGATGCTGGTTCGAGGTGTGGTTCACCACGAGGTCGATCAGCACCCGCATGCCGCGCTGCCGGGCGGCGTGGGTGAACTCGACGAAATCGCCCAGCGTGCCGTAGCGCGGATCGACGCCGTAATAATCGGCGACGTCATAGCCGTCATCCTTCCCGGGGGAGGCCTGGAACGGCATCAGCCAGATGGCGGTGACGCCGAGCCCGTGCAGGTAATCAAGCCGCCGCATCAGGCCGCGGAAGTCGCCGACGCCATCGCCGTTCGAATCCATGAAGCCTTCGACGGAGAGACAATAGACGATGGCGTTCTTGTACCAGAGGTCGGTGATCACGCGCGCGCTCCCGTTGAGATACCCCGGGCGCAACGCCTCACATGGCGCGCATGTTCCTCTCCCCGCCGCGCGCCGGCCTTCGCGTTTCCTGTGGGGGAGCGCGAAGGCCGGTGCCGGGCGTCAGAAGCGGTAATTGAGGCCGATCTTCAGCATTTGCAGGTCAGCCGAGTTGGAGGCCTCGCGGCCGTTCACCGTCTCGGAACTGCCGGTGAAGTTCTGGGTGATGGTGCCGGCCCACCCGCCGGGGCAGGGCGGCATCGGCGTCGGGTTTCGCGTACACCGCGTCGTCACGGTGTAGGATTTGCCGACGCCGGCCCGGGCGTTGGGGAAGAGGAAGCTCTCGGAACCGAAGCCGGTGAAGAGATAGTCCATCTTCAGCGACCAGCGGTCGGAGAGCGCATATTCGGCGCCGCCGCCCACGGCGAAGCCGGTGCGGGTCGCGCCGGCCGCCTCGGTGAAGAAGAGCGTGGTGGTATGCCCGTTCGGCACGCTCGCCCCTGACGTGGTGGCGATGTATTGCGAGCGCTGCTCGCTCTCGCGCAGGAAGGCGACGCCGCCGGTGCCGTAGACGAACAGCCGGTCGTTGAGGGCGTAGCCGGCCTTGCCGCGGATGGTGGAGAGCCATTCGAGGGAATAGTCGGTTTTGGCCTGCCACATCTCGTTGTCGATGAGGATCTGCGCCTCGGTGGCCATCGCCGCATGCGTGGCCTTCTGGCTCAGCCAGCTGAAATCCGCCTCGACGCCGAGCACGATGCCGTTGCGGAGCTGGTAATTATAGCCTATCTGCCCGCCCCCGAGCATGCCGTCGAGCGATTCATCGGCCGATTCTGTCGCCGCGATATCGTTCGCCGTGCCGTCCGCCAGCGTGGTGGTGCCGCTGATGGAGGCGAAGCCATAGCCGAAGGAGGCGCCGGCATAGAGGCCGGTCCAGGCCTCGCTGTTCAGCCGCAGGCCGAGCGGGAGCGGGGCGAGCTTCTCGCCGCTGCCGAAGCGACCGGTCAGGGTGGCGGTGATGGTGCGGCCGGGCGCCGGCATGTCGGTGTTGTTGAGCGCGTCGACATAATAGGCGTCGAGGATGTTCAGAGCGCTGATGTCGAGGGTGAGGTTCTCGTTCATCTTCCACTGCACGAAGGCATCGACCGTGGTGTAGGGCTCCCACAGCTTGGTGGTGACGAAATAGGAACCGTCATCCACCACGGGGGCGAGGCGCTCGCCCATATAGGTGACGCGGCCGCCAATGGTCACGCGGTCGTCGAACAGCCGGGCGCCGGCGGTGAAGGAGGCGGTGAACTGCGGCGGGATCTGGTTGGTCAGGTAATCCGCCGGCAGCGTGTAGTCGAGGCAGGTGCCGTCATCAAGGCAGGCTTCATAGTCGGTGTAATAGTTGAACCCGAACTCGGTGAAAATCGGCCCGGCATCGTAGCGGCCGGAAATCTCGAAGCCCTTGAACCGGACATAGTCGTAATTGAACAAGCCTAGCCTACCGTCATAGGTGCGGCCGATATAGTTATTCGTGGTGTTGTCGAAATAGGCCAGCTTCAGCCGCGCCTTGTCGCCTTCCATGAACAGGTTGTCGCGCAGGAAATTGGTGCCCACTTCCCAGTTGCTCGCCTGTTCCGCGTCGAGATCGCTGGTGAACACCTGGTCGGCACGGGTCTGGCTGGTCTCGCGCACGCTGGGCGGGCGGATGCCGCTCTGGTACTGGCCGTAGATCTGCCAGCCCTCCAGCGGCGTCACCGTGATGCTGGCGCTCGGGCTGAAGCCGTCGCCGGAATAGCCGGCGAAGGGTTCGTCGGTGGCGTAATAGGTCGTGCCGTTGAAATTGGTCTCATAGGAGAGGTATTCGACCCCCGCCGCCAAGGCGAGCCAGGAGGTCGGCTCCCAGTTTACTCGGGCGAACAGCGAGCCGATCGTGCGGTCGCCATCCGCCGGAATGGCCCACCACGTCGTGTCGGCCCAGGCGTCGACGGAAACGGGCTCGGCGTCCTCATAGGTGAAGGAACCGCCGAGGGTGAGGTCGAGCGGGGTGTCCTTCACCATGAAATGCGAGGTGTTGCTCGCATTCACCCCGACATTCTGCGATTGCTGCTGAAGTTCGGGCGTCGTGCCCAGAACGGCGAACACATTGCTCTCGTCGGTGTTGGAGAGATAGGCATTGACCTTGAAGTCGACGAGGTCGTTGTCCGTGGGGTCGTAGTGATAACGCGCCGTTACCTGGTTGATGGTGACGGAGCTGAGCGGAATCTGGAAGGTCACATTGGTGCCGACATTGATCGCCGAGGGCGAAATCTCGCCGAATTCGTTGCCGTAATAGAGATAGCCGATCTGCAATTCCTGCTCGTCGGTCGGGCGGAACGTGGCCTTCAGCAGCGCCGAGGTCACGTCCTCGGAGGTGTTGTAGACCAGCTGGCCATGGCCGTAATTCGACAGGCCAACCTGCTCGCCGAGATAGTCGGTGGTGGTGAGCGAACCTTCCGTGCCGGCAAAGTAGTTGCCCGTCTTCCGCCGCACAAAGGCGCCGACGAGGTCCACATTGTCCTCGCGCACGGCGAGGGCGAAGCTGCCATTGGTGATGGCCGCGCCATCGCCGCCGCCAAACACCGCCGCCGTCTCGCCAATCACCGGGGCGACCGAGTTGGTGGCGAGCCCACCGCGCACCCGTACGCCCCAGCGCTCGCCGGCCTTGAGGATGTCCTCGACGTTCAGCGTCTCCATGGCGATGGTGCCGCCGATGGCGCCGGCCACCGCGCCGTCCGGCCCCTTGGTGATGGTGATGCCGGAAATGAGGTCGGGGTCGACATAGGTGCGGCTGTCGACGCCGGCATAGCCGCGATAGGAGGAGGTCGACTGCTGGGAACCGTCGATCGTGGTGGCGACGCGGTTCTGGCCCTGCAGGCCGCGAATGTTCGGGTCGATCGAGGCGCCGTTATTGCCGCCGCCGGAAATGACGCCGGGCGTGCCCTGGAACAGCGCGCCGGCGGTCTGCGGCGGGAAGCGCTCGATTTCCTCGGAGGAGATGTAGTTGGTGGAGCCTGTCGTCTCGAAGGGCAGGTCGGCCGCCGCGCCGGCGCCGGTGACATCGATCGTGCCGAGCTCGATCGCGCCGTCAGCTGCCGCCTCCGTGCCGCCCGACAGCGGCGCCGAGATGGTCACGCGGGTCGGGCTGGTGAAGGCATAGGCCAGCCCGCTGCCGCCCAGCAGCCGGGCCAGCGCTTCTTCGTGCGAAAAGCTGCCGCGCAGCGCCGGCGAGGTTCGCCCGGCGGTGAGCGCGGCGGGATAGGCGAATGTGATGCCGGTCTGGCGGGCGAAGGCGGTCAGCGCCGCGCCGAGCGGCTGGGCCGGAATATCGAAGCTGTTCCGCGCCGCGCTCGCCTGCTGCGCCTGCGCGCTGGCAAGGGGCAAAGGCACCAGCATGGTTGTTGCCACCAGCCATGCCCGCAGAAGTCCCGTCCGCCCCTTGAAGCCCACCATCATCCCGTCTCCGCTCGCGTGAGGAGGGACGTGCCCTGCTGGGTCGTCTGGTCCCTCGCTGGCTAAGACGGGGCGCGGCGCGGAAATCCTCAGCGCGGTTCGGAAAAAATTTATCCTCACGCTGCCGAGACGATGGTGAGGAAGGGGGAGAGCGCCATCACCCGGATCGGCAGGCCCTGGGCGAGGGCTGCGAGTGAGGCCTCAGGGGTGCGCAGATCCAGCACCGCATTGACCCGCAGCCCGTCGATGCCCGATCCACGGGCGAGGATCCACCCGGCATGGTAGGGGCGCAGCGCGGCGATGATGTCGGCGAGCGGGCGGTCCTCGGCGATATACAGCCCCGAGCGCCAGGCGAGGGTGATGTCCGCCGGCTGGAGTGTGACCGGTCCGAGCCGGCCATCCGGGGCGATCCGGACGCGCTCGCCCGCCTGCAGCGTCAGTTCGCTCGCGCCCGCGACCCGCACCGCATGTTCGACCACGCTCACCGCCAGCGAGCCGTCGCCGCGATTGGCGTCGACATCGAAGGCGGTGCCCAGCGCCTGCAGCCGGCCCGCCCCCGCCGTCACCTCGAACGGGCGTGCGGGGTCGGCCGCCACCTGGAAAAAGGCCTGTCCTTCAAGCAGCCGGACATGGCGATGGGCGGGGCTGAGATCGAGGGCGATGGCGCTGCGGGCGTTCAACGTGACGCGCGAGCGATCGGCCAGCGTGACCGTCCTCACCTCGCCGGTGCCGGTCGCGATATCCGCGCGCGGCCCCAGCCTGCCCGCCAGCCATGCGCCCCCCGCGCCCGCGACAGCAAGTCCGGCGGCGCCGCCCAGCAGGGCGCGTCGCGAGAGGCCCTGGGTCGGGCCGGTACGTCGGCCCGACCCAGGGCGGATGAGGCCGCTGCGCGCATCCTGATGCAGTTCCGAGGCATCGCCCCAGAGCTGCTCGGCCTCGCGCGCGGCAGCCTCATGGTCTGCGCTGAGCCGTCGCCAGGCGGCGAAGGCAGCCAGGGTGGCCGGCTGCGCCTCGCCGGAATGCAGGCGCACGATGAAAGCCAGCGCTTCGTCGGACAAGGCGCGGGGCGGATGGGCAGGGCGATGGATCGGCGGCGTCACGCGGGGCTTCTCGCACCGGAATGAGGGAAGGGCTCATCCTTATAGACGGCCGCCGGGCGCAAAATCCTCAATGCTCGCGCCTCAGTCATCATCGCGCATCAGGTTGCGGCAGTGCATCAGCGCGCGCAGGATGTGCTTCTCCACCATGCTGACCGACACGCCGAGATGCGCCGCTATTTCGCGGTGGCCCCGCCCCTCCAGCTTGTTCATCACGAAGGCCGTCTGGCAGGCCGATGGCAGCTCGTTCAGCAGCACGGCGAGCCGGACGATGCGCCGCCGGTGGTGGAGGGCGCCATCGATAGCGCCGCCGGCCGCGAGCGCGTCGATTTCCTCGATATCGACCCGGTGGAGCCATTCGGCATGGCGCCGGGCGGTAAAATCGATAGCGGCGGTGCGGGTGGCGGCGAAGGCATAGGTCTTGGGGTGCTCGATCGCCACCGCCTGGGCGGGGCGCCCGGCGAGCCTGAGATAGGCGTTCTGCACTACCTCCTCGCCGCCGTCGCGATCGCCCACCAGCCGGGCGGCGAAGCGCACGAGATCGCGATGATGCCGCCGGTAGAGATCACCCAGCCAGATATTGAGCGCGCTACTCACAGGCGCCCCCGCCGGCACGGGCGATGGCGGAGACTGGCATTGGGCAGTGTGATGTCGCGCTTGGGGCCAAGGCTGTCACCGAAAACGGCCGGCGCCGCTCATCGCCGGCGCAGGAGGATCGCAGAAAGAAAGCCCCGATAGCCTTAAACAATCGGAATTACGACGCAACATCAATGAATTAGAGTGATTATAGATAAAAGGTGCGCCGCCCGCGTCGGCACCCGCAAGCGGCCCAGGGACGGCGCCGCAAGGGACGGATTCGACGCCCGAGCCGTGGTTCCTCGCTCTTCCGCATCAGAACCGTCAGAGGCGAGGCTCGACCTTCGCGCCGCGTGTCGCTGAAGCTACCCGAATCCCACGCCCCTCAGACCCTTGAGCCCGTCATTGGCGAGGCTGATATCGACGCGGCCCTGGAGACGTGCGGCGGCGACGTTCGCAACACGATCCTCTCCTTGCTGCTGGCGCTCGACAGTGCTGGCGGGCGACGCTGCTACCCATTTCGACACGCGCCGAAGGCGGCGGCGCAGGCGAAGCTGCCTGCACCGCTTGACCTCAGTCTCCGGCCAGTTCGCGGGCACGATGCGGCCGCGGCCTTGGGAGCACCGCCGCGCTCAGAAGCGGTAGTTGAGGCCGATCTTCAGCATCTGCAGGTCGGCGTCGTTGGACGCCTCGCGGCCGTTCACGGTCTCGGATGTTCCAGGGTATGTGGTATTCACGTTTTCACGAATACCCCGGCAGGGAGGGGTCGTGTTGGACCGGGTGCATCTGGTGGTTACTGTGTAGCTCTTGGTGACACCGGCACGCGCATTCTTGAACAGAAAGTCCGTGGCACCGAAGCCTGCAAAGAGGTACTCAAGCTTCAGCGACCAATTGTTCGACAAAGCATATTCGGCGCCACCGCCCACGGCGAAACCGGTCCGTGTCGCACTGGCGGATTCGACAAAGAAGGTGTCAGTGGTCCGCCAGGCAGGCAGATCGGCAGTGGCGGCCGACGAGCGGTACTGCGTGCGGGTCTCGGTCTCCTGCAGGAAGGCGACACCACCCGTGCCATAGACGAACAACCGGTCCCAGGCGTATCCAACACGGCCGCGAATGGTGGCCAGCCAGTCGAAGCTGTAGTCGGTGCGCGCCTGGAGCTGGTGGTTGTCGATGAGCTTTTGTCCTTCCGTGGCGAAGGCGTTGCGATAGTCGACCATGTTCATCCAGGAATAGTCGGCCTCCACGCCGAAGACAAAGCCGTTGGACAGCTGGTAATTGAAGCCCACTTGCGCGCCGCCCAACATGTTGGACGGGTTCTGGTCCGCCGATTCAGTGGCGGCAATGAAGTTGGCCGTGCCGTCGCCGAGCGTCGTGTTTCCCTCGATCTGGCCGAAGCCGTAGCCAAAATGGCCACCCGCATAGAACCCGGTCCACGGGGTGCTTTCCGACCGCGGCGGGAGGCCGAAGGTCGGCGCCTTCGCCGGCTCCGAACTGCCGAGCTTCGCCGTCAGCGTGCCGCGGATCACGCGGCCGGGAGCCGGCATATCCGTGTTGTTGAGAGCGTCCACATAATAGGCGTCCAAAAGGTTCTGCACGCTCACGTCAAGGGTCAGCGCATCGTTGATCTTCCATTGCCCGAACAGGTCGACGACGGTGTAGGGCTCCCATAGCCTTGTGACCCAGAAGTAGCTCTCATCCTCGATCGAAGGCGCGAGGCGCTGACCCATATAGGTCAGGCGGCCACCGACGGTGAGGCGATCGTCCATGAACCGCAGGCCAGCGGTGATCGACGCGGTGAAGTCGGGCGGGATCTGGTTGGTGAGATAGTCGGCCTGAAGGGTGTAGTCCTGGCACTGGCCGTTCTTCAGGCAGGACTCGAAGCCGGTGTAATAGTTGAAGCCGAAATCGACGAACCCCCAGCCGGCATCGTAGCCACCCGAGATTTCGATGCCCTTGAAGCGCACATAGTCGTAGTTGAAAAATACCATATCGGAATTTTCATAAGAACGACCAACATAGTTATTTGTTGTATTATCGAAATAGGCAATCTTTAGTCGTGCCTTGTCGCCTTCCTGCAGCCAATCACTCTTCAGGAAATTCGTGACGAATTCCCAGTTGCTGGCTTCTTCGGCTTCAAGGTCCGGGTTGAAAACCTGCTCAAAGCGCGTCTGGCTGACCTCGCGCACGCTGAGCGGGCGGATGCCGCTCTGGTATTGCGCATAGAGCTGCCAGCCGGGAAGCGGCGTCACCATCACGCTGGCGCTTGGGCTCACGCCGCTGCCGGAATAGCCGGTATAGTCAGGCCCTTCGTAATCATACTGCAGGGTGCCGAGGAAGGTCGTTTCATAGGAGATGTATTCGAGGCCGGCTTCCAGCTCGAGCCAGGAGAACGGCTCCCAGGTCGCGCTGGCGTTGAGCGTCGACACCTGGCGTTCGCCATCCGCCGCCATCGCCCAACGGGGATAGCCACTCAGGATTTCCGTCCCGGCGCTCGGTGTTGCCCGTTCATATGTGTAGGAACCGCCATATTCGAGGGACAGGGGCGCCCCCAGCAAGGACAGGCGGGACACGTTGCTCGCGCTGACACCCACATTCTTTGATTGCTGCTGGATAGTCCCGGATTCTCCCAGCAGGGCGAAGACGTTAGTCTCATCTACATTTGAAAAGTAGCTGTTCAGGCGGAAGTCAACGAGATCGTTATCCTCCGGGTTGAAGTGATAGCGTGCTGTCACCTGGCTGACCTCGACCGAACTCAGCGGGAGCTGCCATGTCACGCCGGTGGTGGCGGCAACCGCGGAAGGGGAGACCTCGCCGAAATCGTTGCCGTAATAGAGATAACCGATCTGCAGTTCCTGCTCGTCGGTGGGGCGCAGGGTGGTCTTGAGCAGCGCCGAGGTCACGTCCTCTGAGGTGTTGTAGACGAGCTGGCCATGGCCGTATTTCGACAGGGAAGCCTGTTCGCCGAGATAGTCGGTGGTGGTGAGAGAGCCTTCCGTGCCGGCAAAGTAATTGCCGGTCTTGCGGCGCACGAAGGCGCCGACCAGGTCCACATTGTCTTCGCGCACCGCGACGGCGAAGCTGCCATTGGTGAGGTCCGCCCCGTCGCCGCCACCGAACACCGCCGAGGTCTGGTCGATGACAGGCGCCACCGAATTGGTGTTGAGCCCCGCGCGCACCCGTACGCCCCAACGTTCGCCGGCCTTGAGAATGTCGTCGACGTTCAGCGTTTCCATGGCGATGGTGCCGCCGATGGCCCCGCCGACACTACCGTCCGGCCCTTTGGTGACGGTGATGCCGGAAATGAGGTCCGGGTCGACATAGGTGCGGTTGTCGACGCCGGCATAGCCGCGATAGGTGGAGGTGGATTGCTGCGAACCGTCGATGGTGGTGGCGACGCGGTTCATGCCCTGCAGGCCGCGGATGTTGGGGTCGATGGCGGCGCCGTTATTGCTGGAGCCCGAGATCACGCCCGGCGTGCCCTGGAACATCGAGCCGGAGGTGAGGCCGGGGAAACGCTCCAGTTCCTGGCCGGAAATGAAATTGGTCGAGCCCGGCGTCTCGAAGGGCAAGTCGGCGGGAGAGCCGGCGCCGGTGACATCGATCGTGCCGAGCTCGATCGCGCCGTCGGCGCTAAGGGTGCCATCTACCGCAGCGCTCACTTCCGAGATGATCACGGCGTTGCCGCTGATGCGATAGGTCAGCCCCGCACCTGCGAGAATGCGTCCGAGCGCCTCCTCTCGCGTAAGGCGGCCGCGAGCGCCCGGCGAGGTTTTTTCACGAACGAGGGTCGCATCGAAGAAAAGCTCCGAGCCGGTCGCTTTCGAGAACGCGACCAGCGCCCTCGACAGCGGCTGGGCAGGAATATCGTAGGATATCGGTTCAACAGAGGCGGGGGTCGGGATCGCCTGCGCATTGGCAGGCGACATGTGCGAAGAAGGAGCCGCGAGGGCGGTCGTCATCAGCAGGAGCAGCAGGAGCGAGGATTTTTGTCCCGCTTTGATCGCTTGCTTGTGGGGGCCGGTCGTATCCCGCATTAGCTCCAGTGGCTGTCCGGTCTGCATAAACCCACCCTGCGTCTGGCACCCGTGATGGAAGGGGTGCGGTGCTCACATGAGGGCGGTGTCATGGGCCCTCATATTGCTAGACACGTGGGCGAACCGATCTAATGATCGGATCGACGGCCTTTCTTTAAAAAAATGCGGGGCCTCACTTCGGATAAACGAGGGTGAGATAACCATAAGCGTTCAGCACCTGGACCGGCAGGGTTTCGGCAATGACCTGAAGGGCCTTGTCAGTGTGCTGGGTATTGAAAACCGCCGTTACCGGGATGTCCCCGATTGCATTGTCCATCAGCACGATGCGACCTCGCCGGTAGCGTTCCAACTCGGTCAGGACCTGACGAAGGGGCACGTCCTCGACGATGAGGCGATCCTGCCGCCAGGCTTGTACTGCGGCAAGATCGGCGCGCACCGGCGGTCGTACTCCGTTGTTGCCATAGCTGAGTTGCCAGCCGGCCTCGAGCACGACGGGTGATGTGTGAGCCGCGTGAACTTTCACGGAATGTTCGATGACGGTGACGATGACCTGATCCATCGCGATCTTTACGTCGAACGCCGTGCCGAGCGCCTGGATCGTGCCCCCATCGGCCTGAACGACAAAAGGCCGTGCCGGTTCGGTCGCCACGTGGAAGAAGGCCTGCCCGCGATGCAGGACGAGCCGGCGCTGCTCCGGCGTGAAGTCGAGCGACAAAGCAGAATAGCTGCCGAGCTCGACCGTGCTGCCATCAGGTAGCGTTGCAGTGAACCGTTCGGCCGCTCCGGTTGAGTAGTCGGCGAATGCGCCCGGCCGGGTGAGCATGTAGAATGCCGGCGCGGCAACGAGCGCGGCCAGGCCGCCTAGCAGCGCGCTGCGACGGCCGATACGCCCCGCCCGATGCAGGCGGTCATATTCCGGCTTCACGATCTCGAAGCGATCCCACAAGGCGCGCGCGCGATCATAGGCGGCGACATGCGATGGATCGGCCGCCAGCCACTCAACAAAGGCTTTGCGTTCGGCGTCGCCGACCTCTTCATCCTTCATCAGGACGAACCATTCCAGCGCTTCCAGATAGGCCGGATCGGTCGCGTAATCCTGCATGTTCACTCTGTGCGTGCCTTGGATGCTGCCGGAACGGCCATGACCGGCAGAGTCCCGACGCAACGTCCCTCTCATGTCTTAGACACCCGAGAGGCGCAAACTAATGATCGATGCGAGTGTTTATCTCACCGGAATTCGGCGATCGAGTTCCATCATCGCCGCGACGACCTGGGAGATCACCGTGTTGCGGGAGATGCCCATGCGCGCCGCGATCTCGTCATAGGACAGGCCGGAAATCCGGTTGAGAACGAAAGCCTGCCGGCGGCGAGCCGGCAATTGGGCGATGGCTTCGAGCAGCCGGCGCAGCTCGCTGCGGTAAAGCGCAGCCATCTCCGGCGACGGCCGGGCATCCGCTATATGCTCGACCTCGACGCCCGAGATCTCGATCTTGGCACGCCAGCGCGCGTCGCGCAGATGGTTGAGGGCCAGGTTGCGCACCGCCTGGGTCATATAGGCGGTGCTTTCGGGTACCGTCTCCGTGCTCTTGCCCAGCAGATTGGCAAAGGCCTGCTGGACGAGATCGTCGGCGGTGGCTGGGTTGCCGACAAGGCGGCGCACGAATGTGCGAAGCCGGCCGTGCTCCGCCTCGTACAGCTTTGCCATGTTGAAGGTACGGGCGTTCATGAAATGTCGCGCAACCTGAGAGATTTGGAGCGCCCTCACGTGCTCCAGCGGCTGCGCATTCTTAAGTTCAGCAAAAATATCGTGCAATCACAATGATTTGGATCATTTCTAGATTATGAGGAGAGATGCTGCGCTCGGATGGACGTGAGACGGCTTAGCCCTTGATTCCATTGAGTGTGGCTTTGCAGCCGCCCACTCGATTAGAAAATCAACCGTGAATGCGTCGGAAGCGGTAGCGGAGCCGGCGTCACATTCCTGCAACAGGGCTCATCGCGGCGCTGCAGGGCCGCCAGTAAAAAAACAGGCGCAGGTACAGTGGCGGCAAGTCCCGCAAAGCGGGGCATGCGGCTTACGCCTGACTGGAGCGACTTGAAGCGCGCATTCCACTCGGCATCGAGCGGCGCGATCAGTTCCTTGGCCGTGTCAGGGTCTCGCGTGGCGAGGCTTTGGGAGATTTCCCGCTTCCCGACTCGCTCGCGAAGGGTGACGGGAACCGCCTTGCGAAACCAGAAAATGCCGGTCTTGGAATGTCGGAAAGGACGGGCCATGCGCAATGCCATCTGTAGCACCATTCCGGAGAAATGGCGGCCACAAAGGTCTTGATCTATCAGTAAGTTCTTGATTTTTCCGGCATAAAAATGGTGCTGCGAGAGAGGATTGAACTCTCGAACTAGAAAATAAAATCAATGGGTTACAATGAGTTTTGTAACGTTGTAACGACCGTTAAATTTGCTCGAAAAGCACGGCGAAACACCGCCCGAGAGCGATTAGATCTCGAGCAGGTGCATCTGGGCCAGCAGCGCCTCTTCGGCAACCTCGCCTGTGATCACGCCCACGAAGAGATCCGCGTAATAGGCGTGATCCTCATTGACGAGCTCCCAGCCGTTGAGCTCCCAGAACAGCAGCATGGCGCCCCAGCCTGTGCGCTTGTTGCCCTGGGTGAACGGATGGTTGCGCGCGATTGCAACCGCCAGGTCGAGACCGAGCTGATCAATCGCGCGCCCTTCATAGTGGAAGCGATTTTTCGGCACAGCCAGGGCTGAGTGCAGAAGTCCGGGATCGCGAACCTGATGCGGCTCGCCCGTCTCGTTCACATAGACATGATTGAGCGCGACGACCTCGTCGGCGTCGACAAAGAACGGCTCTTGCAAGAGACCTACTCGGCGAGTTTGGCGATCACATTAGGCCAGCGGACGAGCGTCTTGCGCGCGAACTCAACGGCGTTGATCTGCGGACGCACGCGTGCCTCGACCTTGGCTTCGCCAAAGATCGCATCCATCAGCTTGTCCTCGGGACGATCGCTGGAAGTCTGTGGATTGGGCTTGCGCTGCGCGTTCATCTCATCACCTCGTTTGTCAATGTAGCGCGCGCATGTGCGGTTTTCAATGCGTCGCGCCCGGGAGTAAGATGTTGACGGCCAATCGATGATTGCATAATAATTAAAAGCAACTAGCTGTACACCATGCGATGTCAAAGGCGAACTATGCGTATAATTCTCGCAATTCTCAAGAGCTTGGCAGTTTTATTTGGGACGTTTCTTGTTCTTGTGGTAATATCCGCAGTATCGCTACCAGCAGGGGTTGTAGCGTCGAGCCTTGCTATATTGGTATTCATTGTATCATTATGGATGCCGATAGAGCGACTGTGGATAAACAACCGAGCCGTTTCGTGCTTCGGCATTATTGTCTCCGCAATCTCCTTAATCGCAGTTCTCGCCGCAGCGGAAAATGGCGAAAAGCATCGGCTGGCCAATCTGCGCAGCACCGCTCCTGAGACGTACCTCCTGGAGATCAGCCGGACCGGCCCGGACTCGCTGGTTGTCAGCGAGGCCACCGATCTTATCAGGAGCACCAATCCTACGCTCTATCTCGCGACCATAAAAGGGCGGGCGTCCGACGATCGATATATGTCTGAGCTGAAGGCAATCGATCCGGTCGCTCACACGGAAGAGCTCGCCCGGCGCGAGGAGGAGAAGCGTCAGCGAGCCATAGCCGAGAAAAAGGCCAGAGCGGACGAGCTCGCCGCCATGAAGGAGAAGCTCAAGAACCCGCCACCGATGACCGACGAGGAGAGCGTCATCTTCTACAAGCGACTGGCCGAGCTGGAGCCCAACAATCGCGAGTATGCCCGTTTTCGGGACAATTGGGTCAATCTGGTCGAGCGCAAGCGACAGAAAGCCGACGCGATCAGACGCCCCGAGCAGTTCATCGAGGTCAAGAAGCTCAGTTGGTCAAAGGAGGCCTTCGGCTCGGTGATGATGGTGGACGTCACTCTCGGGAATACGGCGCCGATCGATATCAAGGACATCGAGTTGACCTGCAGGCATTTCGCCGAGAGTGGCACGCGGATCGATTCCAGTTCCAGGGTGATCTACCAGGTGGTGAAGGCGAACGGATCGCGTCGGGTGAACGACTTCAATATGGGATTCATCCACAATCAAGCGACTTCCACGAGCTGCGAGATCACCGCTGCCGTCGCCGTTCCCTGATCAGGATGCGTCGGGCCGGCGCCACCAGCGGCTCTTGATCACTTTCGGGGACAGAATTTCGCTCTGATCGCCCTCCGTTCGAACAAGGATCCACGGCTCCTTGTTGATGCCTCGGACGTCATAGAAGTTGGCGTGTTTGATCGCGTCCTCGATATATTCGTGCGGCTCCGGATTGGGGGACGGCGGACTCAGATCCTCGAGCGTCTCGAAATTCGTGACGACAGGGATCTCACCCTTTGGAAACCAGAGCAGGATGACGTTCGACGGCCTCAATGGGGTGGTCATGGGGTTCCTCCTACGTGGCTGCCATTATACCCCAAATATGGCTCCGTCCCCCACTCGTTAAGATTGAGCCGACCCAATTTCCGCTTCCTGAGTCTTCTGTTCTGACTCGCTCGAATCTTCAGAATTCGTTAGGAGAGCGCCTTTGAAGTAAGACTCATGTCGTATTGAACCGCCCCGGCTTTGCCGGAGACCCCAACTCCTGAGAGGATGGGGCTATGACGAGCAAGACGACGAACAAGTTCTCGCCTGAGGTGCGCGCTCGCGCGGTGCGGATGGTGCTGGATCATGAGGCTGAGCATCCGTCGCGCTGGCAGGCGATTGTGTCGATAGCGGCGAAGATTGGCTGCTCGGCACACTCACTGAACGAGTGGCTGAAGAAGGCTGAGGTCGACGCCGGTAAGCGGGCCGGGGTGACGACGGATATGTCTGCGAAGCTGAAGGCCCTTGAGCGCGAGAACCGCGAGCTGCGGCAGGCGAACGAGATCCTGCGCAAGGCATCTGCATATTTCGCCATGGCGGAGCTCGACCGCCGGTCGAAGACATGATCGCGTTCATCGATGATCATCGCGGTGCGTATGGGGTCGAGCCGATCTGCAAGGTCCTGCCGATCGCCCCATCGACCTATCATGCGCATGTCGCCCGGCGGCTTGATCCGTCGAAGTGCTCGGCACGGGCGCTACGGGACGCGGCCTTGCGGCCCGAGATCGAGCGCGTGTTCGCCGAGAACTTCGAGGTCTATGGAGCGCGCAAGGTCTGGCGACAGATGATGCGCGAAGGGTTTGACGTTGCCCGTTGCACCGTCGAACGGCTGATGCAGGGCATGGGCCTCGCTGGTGTGATCCGCGGCAAGCCGGTCCGCACGACCATCTCGGACAAGTCGGCACCGTGCCCGCTCGACCGTGTGAACCGGGTGTTCCATGCGCCGGCGCCTAACCGGCTCTGGCTCTCGGACTTCACCTATGTCAGCACCTGGGCGGGCTTCGTCTACGTCGCCTTTGTGATCGACGCCTATGCTCGCCGCATCGTCGGCTGGAGGGTGAGCCGGACCGCGCATGCCAGCTTCGTGCTTGATGCCCTGGAGCAGGCCCTTCACGAGCGACGGCCCGCCCATCGCGGCGGCCTGGTGCACCATAGCGACCGCGGTTCGCAATATGTGAGCATTCGCTACACCGAACGGCTGGCTGAGGCCGGCATCGAGCCCTCCGTCGGCAGCGTCGGTGACAGCTATGACAACGCACTCGCCGAGACGATCAACGGCCTCTACAAGGCCGAGGTCATCCATCGTGGGGGGCCTTGGCGATCCTTCGAGGCCGTCGAGTTCGCCACGCTGACCTGGGTCGACTGGTTCAACCATCGCCGGCTCCTGGAGCCTATCGGCAACATCCCGCCGGCCGAAGCCGAGGAGCGCTACTACGTCATGCTCGGTGAGCAGCAAATGGCGGCGTGACTTAAACCAAATGGCCTCCGGTGAAACCGGGGCGGTTCACTGCGTGGTGTTGCCGAGGCGTCGATAGCGCTCGATCCGGTTGCCGACGATCTCCGCAAGCTCGTTATCGGTCAAACGCCCGGCGATGCCGTCACGCAGGCGAGCGATCAGCACATCGTCGACAAATCCGTGCAGTGCATAGCGGGGATCGCTGTTGCGCAGCTCTTCGTCATCCACGAGGCGCGCCTGATAGTTGCGGAGCGCAATCTGATCGTGAGCGAGGGGGTATCTGCCTGTAGCCACCTGCTGCCCAGCGTCCACCGCGCGGCGTTCGGCAAGAGCGATCTCGTGCTGAAGCAGAGCCACCGCGCCGGGGAGCTTTTTCAGGGCGGTGCGGTAGTCAGGACCAAGCGGGGTGCGAAGCTCGGTCTTCCGATCCATGAAGGGCCGAAGCTCTTTCGGGATCACCAACCGGGCGAAGAATCGGCCGTCTCGGTTGAGAAGGTTGCGGACCTTGCCGGCCATCGCGCGCCACCTGATTTGTTACGTGTTTTGTAACATCAGAATGGACAGAAACCCTTGCGGGTCAAGGCTTCTAACGATTTCAATGGGGTACGATGGTGCTGCGAGAGAGGATTGAACTCTCGACCTCTCCCTTACCAAGGGAGTGCTCTACCACTGAGCTACCGCAGCGCCGGCTGTTGGCGGCACGGGCCACCAAGGCGCGGGGACGTTTGCCACAGCGCGCCGGCCGGCGCAAGCGTTCGCCGTGCAAATCCCCCGTTGCCTGTGCATGGCATGCGCAAAAAGGGGGGCGGGACCCCGCCGGCGCCCTTCGTTTGCGCCTGCCTCGCCCCTTCCGCCCGCAAGGGCCGCAGGTTAAGGCTCTGCGCAGTCGGCGGGCCGCAGGGTGCGGCCGGCAGAGGAGGGGCGGCGGGCCGCTCGTGCCCGGACCAGCGGGGAGGAAGCGGGATGAGCAGCCAGGAGGAAGCGGCGCGCGCGGAACGGCTGGCGGCGGCGCTGCGCGCCAATCTCGCCCGGCGCAAGCAGCAGGCGCGCGGCCGCAAGGAACCGCCCGACGCGCAGGAGACGACGCGCACCGCACCGGATTCGCCGGACGGCGGTGCGACGTCGCCGGACCTGTCACCACTTGCCGAGGCGCCGGCCCGGCCGGACGGCGAGGGGTGAGCGCGCGCGTTGTCGCGCCCGGCCACACGCGGTAGAGATGGACGGGAATTGACGGTGGCCCGCCACGAATCGGCCCCATCGTCCAGACATGCCGCTGCCGACAGGCGCCGGATGCGACATTGTTCCGGGCAATGGACAGGTCGCGCCCTCTGTCGCGCGCTGAAGGAGTACCGAGCTTCATGGACCGCATCCGCATCGTCGGCGGCAACCCGCTCAATGGGACCATCCCGATTTCCGGCGCCAAGAACGCCGCCCTGCCGCTGATGATCGCGGGCCTGCTGACCGACGAGAAGCTGGTGCTGGAGAATGTGCCGCGCCTCGCCGATGTGTCGCAGCTGCAGCGCATTCTCGGCAATCACGGCATCGACATCACGGTGAACGGCAAAAGGCGGGGCGATGATGCCTATGCCGGCCAGACGCTGGAAATCGACGCGCGGGTCATCGTCGACACCACGGCGCCCTATGAACTGGTCTCGAAGATGCGGGCAAGCTTCTGGGTCATCGCGCCACTGCTGGCCCGCATGGGCGAGGCCAAGGTCTCGCTGCCGGGCGGCTGCGCCATCGGCACGCGGCCGGTGGATTTCCATCTCGACGCGCTGCGCGCGCTCGGCGCCGAGATCGAGATCGATGCGGGCTATGTGCTCGCCCGGGCCCCGAAGGGGCTGAAAGGCGCGCGGATCGTCTTCCCCAAGGTGTCGGTCGGCGCCACCCACACGGCGATCATGGCCGCGAGCCTCGCCGATGGCGAGACGATCATCGAGAACGCCGCGCGCGAGCCGGAGATCGTCGACGTCGCCGATTGCATCAACGCCATGGGCGGACGCATCGAGGGGCAGGGCACGTCCACCATCCGCGTCGTCGGCGTGCCGCGCCTCAAGGGCGCCCGCCACAGCGTGCTGCCGGACCGGATCGAGACCGGCACCTATGCGATGGCGGTTGCGATGACCGGCGGCGATGTGCTGCTGTCCGGCGCGCGGGCGGATTTGCTGCAATCGGCGCTCGATACGCTGCGCGAGGCCGGCGCGGACATCACCGTTTCCAATGAAGGCCTGCGGGTGAAGCGCAACGGTGCCGGCATTTCCCCGGTCACGGTGACGACCGAGCCTTTCCCGGGCTTCCCGACCGATCTGCAGGCGCAGCTCATGGCGCTCACCACAAGGGCGCGCGGCACCTCGCGCATCACCGAGACCATTTTCGAGAACCGCTTCATGCATGTGCAGGAACTGGCCCGGCTTGGCGCGCGCATCCATCTCGACGGCGAAACCGCCACGATCGAGGGCGTGGAACGGCTGAAGGGCGCGCCCGTCATGGCCACGGATCTGCGCGCCTCGGTGTCGCTGGTGATCGGCGCGCTCGCGGCCGAGGGCGAGAGCATGATCCACCGGGTCTACCATCTCGATCGCGGTTTCGAGCGGCTGGAGGAGAAGCTCTCCGCCTGCGGTGCCGAAATCGAACGGCTGGCCGGCTGAGCGGGCATCTACGCAGTCTCACCGCGCCCCTTGCCGATGCGGCTGCGCGGCGCCATCTGGGCGACAGGTAGGCAGGCGGAGAGAAGACATGGCCGGGTTGAAGCTGATTGCGCTCGATAGCGAGGATCTCGCGGTTCTCTCGGTGCATCTGCAGGACGCGGTAGTCGCGCTTGGCGACATGACCTTCCTGCCGAAAGAGCAGCGCTTCGTGCTGCTCGCCAACCGCTTCGATTGGGAAAAGGCGATCCAGGCCGAGGCGATGGCCGAAATCGACGCGCCGATCGGCGCGGCCGCCGCCGCTGCCGGCCCCTGCGTGCGGCGCCGGGCGGGCCTGCGTTTCGAGCGGGTGCTTGGCGCCCGGGTGCGCGGGCTCGACCTCAAGAAGAAGCAGGGTGTCCTCAACCTGCTGGCCCTGACCTTCGAGGAGATCGAGGCGCCTTCCGGCACCGTGACCTTCCTGTTTTCCGGTGGCGGCGAGGTGCAGCTCGATGTCGAATGCCTGGAGGCGGGGCTGGAGGATCTTGGGCCGGCCTGGGATGCCAAGGGAACGCCCTGCCACGAGGTGGAGTGAGGGGCGCCACCCGCGGGTGCCCGTGTGCGATGCGGGATGGCAGGCCGTGTCGGAATGCGCTTGTCTTCGGCGAGCGCGGTTGCGATAGGACAAGCCAAAATCGGTGCCTGCGCTTTTGCGCGGCCTAGCGCCTGCTGCGCGTGCGCGGCGGCCCGGCCCGCGGGAGCCTGGGCACCGGCCCTCGACGCGCAGGACCGCCGACCCGCAGGACTCCGACATGCCGCTTCGCCTCGACACACGCTCCCCCGATTTTGCTGAGCGCTTCCGCGCCTTCCTCGGCACCAAGCGCGAGGTGTCGGCCGATGTCGCGCAAGCGGTGGCGCATATTGTCGAGGAGGTGCGCCAGCACGGCGATGCGGCGCTGATCGCCCTTTCCAAGACCTTCGACCGCGTCGATCTCGGCGCGCTCGGCATCCGCGTGACGGGCGAGGAAATCGCGGCGGCGGTCGCGGCCTCCGATCCGGCGACGCGCGAGGCGCTGGCCTTCGCCCATGGCCGCATCCGCTCCCATCACCAGCGCCAGCTGCCGGAGAGCGGCCGCTATGTCGATGCCGCTGGCGTCGAGCTGGGTCATCGCTGGACGGCGGTCGACGCGGTGGGGCTCTATGTGCCCGGCGGTACCGCCGCCTATCCCTCTTCCGTGCTGATGAATGCCGTGCCGGCCAAGGTGGCGGGGGTGAAGCGTCTCGCCATGGTGGTGCCGGCGCCCGACGGCGTGCTCAACCCGCTGGTGCTCGCCGCCGCCGACCTCGCCGGGGTCGACGAGGTGTACCGCGTCGGCGGGGCGCAGGCCATCGCCGCGCTGGCTTATGGGACTGAGACCATCGCCCCCGTGGCCAAGATCGTCGGCCCGGGCAACGCCTATGTCGCGGCCGCCAAGCGCCATGTCTTCGGCACGGTGGGCATCGACATGGTGGCCGGCCCCTCCGAGGTGCTGGTCATCGCCGATGGCGAGCAGAATCCGGACTGGATCGCCGCCGATCTTCTCGCCCAGGCCGAGCACGACACCGCCGCCCAGTCGATTTTGATGACCGACGATGCGGCGCTGGCGGAGGCGGTGATCGCCGCGCTCGAGCGGCAGCTTGTCACCCTGCCGCGCCGCGACATCGCGGCGAAGAGCTGGGCCGAGTTCGGCGCGGTGATCCTGCTCGGCAGCCTCAGTGAGGCGCCGGCGCTGGCCAACCGCCTCGCCCCCGAGCATCTGGAAATCATGGCGGCGGATGCCGAGGGGTTGGCCGACGCCATCCACCACGCCGGCGCCATCTTCCTCGGCGCCCACACGCCGGAAGCGATCGGCGATTATGTCGGCGGCTCCAACCATGTGCTGCCGACCGCGCGCTCGGCGCGGTTCTCCTCGGGCCTCGGCGTGCTCGACTTCATGAAGCGCACCTCGATCCTCAAATGCGGGCCGGAGCAACTGCGCGCGCTCGGCCCGGCGGCGATCGCGCTCGGCGAGGCGGAGGGGCTCAGCGCCCATGCCCGCTCCGTCGCGATCCGGCTCAACCTCTGACGGCCGCGCGATGGCCGGGGAGGATCCCTATGTGGAGACCCGCCGCCTGGCGTCAGTGACGCTGGATGGCGCTTCCATCGGCCGTTCCAATGTCGATGTCGAGCATGAGCGGGCCGTGGCCATCTATGATCTGCTGGCCGAGAACAGCTTTGCCCCGCATGGCGATACCGCCCCCGGCCCCTATTGCCTCACCATCTCGCTGAGCGAGGGGCGCCTCGTGCTTGATGTCACCCGCGAGGACGGCGCCCCGGTCGTGCAGCACCAGCTGTCGCTGAGCCCGCTGCGGCGGGTGGTGCGCGATTACTTCATGGTCTGCGAGAGCTATTATTCGGCGATCCGCACCGCCAGCCCGTCGCAGATCGAGGCCATCGACATGGGCCGGCGCGGCCTGCACAATGAGGCCTCCGAGCTGCTGCGCGAGCGGCTGAAGGACAAGATCGCCCTCGATTTCGGCACGGCCCGGCGGCTGTTCACGCTGGTCTGCGCCCTGCACTGGAAAGGCTGAGCGTGGCCGCGCCCGGCACCTTAGAAGGTGCAGCGGCCGGCCCCGGCCCGGCCCCCCGTCGGGACCGGCCGCAATCGGTGCTGTTCATGTGCGGGCAGAACAGCGTGCGCTCGCCCATGGCGGCGGTGCTGGCGCGGCATCTGTTTGGCCGCTCGCTTTATGTCGGCTCGGCCGGCGTGCTCAAGGGCGAGACCGACCCCTTCGTCACCGCCGCCATCGACGAGGTGGGGCTCGACCTCTCCCGCCACCGGCCGCAGACACTGGAGGAGCTGGAGGAGAATGAGGGCCTCGGCTTCGATCTCGTCATCACGCTGTCGCCCGACGCCCATCACCGGGCGCTGGAGCTTACCCGCACCAACGCCATCGACGTGGAATACTGGCCGACCCCCGACCCGACGCTGGCCAGCGGCAATCGCGAGCAGCGCCTCGACGCCTATCGCGGCGTGCGCGACGAGCTGGAGCGGCGCATCCGTACCCGCTTCCGCCCGCGATGAGTGGGGTGGGAAGTTCGCGAAAAGCGTTCAACTTTGCCCGGACATGCTCTAGCGTGCCGGCGAATTGGACCGCCGGGCCCGCCGGCGGAAAAGGAGTGACTGCGTGAGCGCCCGCCCGAAACTGGTGCTGGCCTCGGGCTCGCCGCGCCGCCTGGCGCTGCTGGCCCAGGCCGGAATCGAACCCGATGCCCTGCTGCCGGCCGATATTGACGAGACGCCGGAGCGCGGCGAGCTTCCCCGCCGGCTGGCGCTGCGCCTGGCGCGCGAGAAGCTCGACGCCTCCGATGCGCGCCGCCGGATGCTGGGCGAGCATGAAGGCGCCTTCCTGCTCGCCGCCGATACGGTGGTGGCGGTGGGCCGGCGCATCCTGCCCAAGCCCGATGTTTCGGAAGAGGCGGCCGAGTGCCTGCGCCTGCTCTCCGGCCGCGCCCATCGCGTCTATACCGGCATCGCCCTGATGACGCCGAAGGGCGGCATCCGTACGCGGCTGGTCGAGACCCGCGTGCGGTTCAAGCGCCTCTCGCGCGAAGAGATGGACGCCTATGTCGCGTCGCGCGAATGGGAGGGCAAGGCCGGCGGCTACGCCATTCAGGGCCTGGCCGGCGCGTTCGTGATCAAGCTGGTCGGCTCCTACACCAATGTCGTCGGCCTGCCGCTCGCCGAGACGGTGGCGCTGCTGGGGGGCGAGCGCTTCCCGGTCTATCAGCGCTGGGGCCACCCGGAATGAGCGCCGCCACCCCGCCCGCCGCCGGCGGCAAGCCCTGCCCGATCTGCGGCAAGCCGATGGTGGAAAAGTACAGGCCCTTCTGTTCCGCCCGCTGCGCCGATATCGACCTGCACCGCTGGCTCACCGGCGCCTATGCGATCCCGGTCACGGAAAATGATGACGAGGACGGCGAGGAACCCTCCCTCGCCCCGAATCCCCCCCGCGAGATCTGAGGCGCAGGTTGCGTGCGGGACCTCCGGCGCCCGGCTGATCGGCGACGGCAGGCAGGGCGAGGGGCCTGCCTTACCTTGAAGCCGCCATGTGGCAGGGCGACGCGCGATGAGGGATCGACGCGCCGGCTGTCCGGCAGCCGCACTGATTGTGGCCACCGTAACCGACCGCTGTCCCGCGCAGGAGCGTTGCTGCCAGGCGGACGTTGCGTAAGGCTAGGCGCGACGTCACGGCCGCCTCGGCGCGGCTCGCTCTGCCGCTCCTGCAGCGGTCGCCCGACGCCGCGCCACCGGCGATGCGGAACGCAGTTCTGGGGAAAGCCGGAATTTCCCTTTGCCTGGATATGGACAGGGCGCGGCCAAGACTCTATAACCCGCCCGCTCCGCATGGCTTGAAGCCTTGCCGGCTACGCCCAGGTAGCTCAGTTGGTAGAGCATGCGACTGAAAATCGCAGTGTCGGCGGTTCGACTCCGTCCCTGGGCACCATCTACCCCCTTGATATTGCTAGGTTTTCCGGCGCAAGGGGCAGTGATTTTCAGCCAGTTTGTCATATTTTCTGACCCGGTTTGACAGCCTTTGTTCTGCGGCTGTTCACTTCGTGGCCGAAGCGGCCGGCTACCTCATCCATCTTTTTCGACAGGTCGGAACCCTGCGCGTACATCTGCGCCATGGCCTCGGTCTTCTGGCCGAGCGCGTCGGCGATGGTGCGCAGGTCGGCGCCGCTCTCGCGCAGGATCGCCGCCACCGTGTGCCGCAGCCCGTAGAGCGTCAGGCCCTCGCCGACAGCCCCGGCCTTCTCCAGCGTGTGCTGAAGCTTCATCCATGACGAGTTGAAGCCGGAGACGGTCCACGGCCGGCCGCGCGAGTTGGCGCAGAGGGTGATCGCCGAATGCGCCGGCGCCGCCGCGAGAATGTCGCGCAGCGGGTCGATGACAGGCCAGATGACGCCTTCCTCGGTCTTGGACCGGCTGGTGTTGATCCGGCCGCCGGCATAGGCCGTGCGGGGCAGGTTGAGCGCATCATTCGGCCCCAGGCCGGTAAACATCATCAGGGCGAGAGCCGGCAGCATATGCGCGGGGGCGGCGTCGAGCACCGCGTGGCGCTCGTCGTCGGTCCATCGGCGATTCTGCTTCGGCAGGCCCTTGGGGCGGCGGATGCTGCGAATGCCCTCCGCCGGGTTGTCCTTCATGTGGCCGCGCTCCTTGCCCCAGGCGAAGAGCAGGGACAGGACGGTTTTGAGATAGTTCGCGAACCAGCGCTTGTGCTTGGCCTCGGCTTTGTCGCGCATCTTCACCACGAAGGGCGAGGTGAAACGGGTGAGGGGCGTATCCTCGATCGGCTGGAGATAGTCGAACACCCGCTGATAGCCGGCGCGGGTCGTGCGCGTCAGCCGCTCAAGGTAATCCCTGCTGCCACGGTACTCCTTGATGAGGGCGCCGAGCGTGCCCGGGCGCGTCGTTTTGGTGCGCTCCTGAAGGGCGGTGATGCGGGTGCATTCCGCCAGGAACGCGGCGGTGCCAATCGGCGCCTTCACAAGATCAACCGGCGTGCGGGAAGCGCGGTGATAGCACCGCATCTTTCCGTGCCGGTCCTTGAAGATCTGGAAGCCTTTGACGTGCACCACGGTCATCGCTAGCCGAGCCTTTCCAGAATGGCGTCGTCGCTGTCGAGGGCGCCGGTCTTGAGGCTGTCGACCCACGAATCGAGGTCGCGCACGTCCCAGAGGCGCGAGCCGTCGGGATAGGCGACGGCCGCCACGGGGCAGAGCAGTTCGAACCGGCTCGCCGGCAGGCCACAATAGGCCGCCGCATCGGCCTTCTTCAGCATGCGGTAGGGCTGCACCTGAAGAGAGAGCATCGCCTTCGCCATCATCAGAGCCCCTTGCTTGTTGCGAGATAGACGACCTTCGCCGGGGCGTTTGCCCCGGCGATCTGGCGCTCGACGTCGGCGATGGCGGCGGCGAGTTCGCTGTCGGTGCGATACTCCACCTCCTTGCCGTCGGTGTAGCGCAGGCGGCGGACGCCGTCGGCGCGCATCTTGCGCAGCTTGGCAAGGCGGTCTTCGAGGCTGTCATTGATCGCCATCACGCGCCCTCGTTCTTGTAGAGGCCACGGAAGTCGATGACGCCGCAGCCGAAGTCGAGCCCGGCGGCGACCTTGACGGCGCGGGTGTCGAAGTCGATCTCGGTGCGGATCTGCGGCCCCTCAGCGCCGGAGACATAGCCATAGACGAGGCTGGGAGCGGCGGCCGGGTCCGCCATGACGTACCAGCCGGCGCCGGTGATATTGGCGTCGACCACCAGCTCCATCGTGCCCGCCCAGGGGTTCACGTCGCCTGCCTTGGCGGCGGTGATGGCGGCGAGCACCTGGCGGGCGGCAAGCTCGGTGTCCGGCCCGACCACAAGGAAGCGGGGGGCGAGGTTGAGCGGCACGCCGTCGAGGCTCTTCTGCTTGCGCAGCGCGGCGACGGCGAGGCCGACCGAGGCGACCGAGAGGACGGCGCCGGTGGTGGCCTTGTTGCCATGGTCGGCATGGAACAGCGCCTTGCCGTCGGAGAGGGCGGCATTGGCGGCGAGCAGGCCGTAGACGCGGGCGTTCTCGTCGCTGGCGGCGCGGATGGCGATCATCGAGGAGAAGTCCGCCAGCGCCGACAGGTCGTCATTGATGAGGGCGCGGCGGCCGATGGCGATGCCGGCATTCAGCTCCTTCGCCCGCACCTTCTCGCGGTTCTCGGAGAGCGTGCCGTATTTGAGCTCGCCGGCCTCGTTGGTCTCCTGGAAGGTCGGGAAGTCGCCGATGCGCAGGAAGGAATGATCGCGGAAGTCGGTGAAGGACCGCTGGGCAGCGATCAGGCGATAGGTCGGCTCGGCGGCGGCGTAGTTGGCGAGCAGGGCCTTGTTGGCCGCGTCCGCCAGCAGGAGGGGGAAGTCGCTGGTGGAATGGGCGCCGACGGCGCGCTCCATCAGCGCGTTCTGGTCGCGCGGGTTAAGACGCTCGCCGCGCGCCTGGGCGAGGTCGCAGATCATGTCCAGCATGCGGAAGCCGGCATAGGGGCGGGAGCGCTCCTCCAGCTTGACGCGGCCGGGAGCCAGGCGATGGGCGAGCGCCTCGCCCATGGCGGAGCGGATCGCGGCCGGGTCGGCGTGGTCATGGGTGACGGTCGCCACCGTGGGGTGGAAGGTCTGCAGCGGGGCGCTGCGGGCCTGCATGGCGGCGAAGGCGGCGCCACGGGCGGCGTCCGGGGTGGCGTTGGCGTCGATCTGGCTGTCGATCCAGCCCTGGTCGAGGCCGGCGACGTTGGCGATGGAACGTATCTCCGTGTTGACGGCGGCGCGCTCCATAGCGGCCGGCGTGGGGTTGAGGGGCTGGGCGGAGGGAGCGGGCGCGGGCGCCGGCTCGGTGCTGACCGTCATGTCGTGGCTCCTGATGCCTGCATGCGGGTCGGCGGGGACAACGACGAGGCTGACCTCGATCAGGGTGAAGCGCTCGGCCCGCTTCTCGCGGCGGCCGGTCTTCGGGTTGGTGCGCTCGGACCAGCGCTCGACGCCATAGCCGATGGAGATGCCGAAGGTGGCACCGTCGGTCAGCTCGGCGGCGATGCGCTGGGAGCGGAGATTATGGCGGGAGAGCGTGGCGCGGCCGAGGAGGTCCCCGCCGACGACGCGCAGCGTGTCGACGCTCCCGAGCTGGCAGTCCACGCTCTCCCTTCCGTGGCTGTCGAGCAGCGGCACGCGGGCGGGCCACGCCGGCTGCGACAGGAGGAGAATCTCGTCATAGGGGCCGCGCACGTCCCAGCGCTCGACAGCGGCGCCGGTGGAGAGCACGGCCTCGAAGGTCTGGCTGTCGGCATCCCAGCTGGAGGCGGGGAGCGGCGCGCGGCGGGTGAGGATCTCGGTGGGAGCGTTCATGCCACGGTCTCCTCGATCGCCGGCGCGGCGGCAGGCTTGGCCGGGGCGGTGAAGGTGAGGCCGAGGCTCGCCTCGCGGGCCTTGTCGGCGGCGATCTCGGCGTCGAGCGCGCCGACATCCATGCCGCGCGCCGCAACCGCCTCGCGGCGGCTCATCAGCCCGGCATTGATCGCCTCGATCTCCGCCTGCACGTCCTTGGCCGGGTCCACCCATTGCTGCTTCGGGGTGATCCAGCGCACGGGGAGAAGCTCCTGCGGGCGGGCGGCAAGCCGGCCCTGCAGGCTCTCGATCATCGCCCAGCGTCGCCAGATGGGACGCAGCGCCTGGAAGACGATCACGTTGTGCTGGATCATCTCCACCCGGCGGCGCCACTCGACGAGGCCGGCGCGGATCGAGGAATAGTTGACGCTGGAGAGGTCGCCGGTCAGCACCTCATAGGGCAGGCCGAGCGCGGCGGCGATCTCGTGCAGGGTGATGCGGGCGAAGTCGTTGGCCTCCTGCGCAATCGCCGGCGGGTTGGAGAAGGTCACGTCCTTGCCCGGCGGCAGCACCACGATGGCGCCCGGCTCCAGCGAGCCGATCAGCGCCTCGCCCTGCGTCTCGCCGCCGAAGGGCACGGTGCCGTCATTGGTGGTGATGAGGCCGGCGAGCAGCGCGCCGACCTTCTGGCGGGTGAGCTGGGCGCCGTGCCACTCGTCATGCTCGGCCAGGCGCAGGATCGCCGGGGCGAACCACGAGACGCCGCGCACCTGGCCGGGGAAGTCGGGGCGGAACAGATGCACCACGTCCTCGGCCGGCACGCGCACCGGCTGGAGGTTCAGGCCGAGGCCGATCTCGGGGCGCTCCTTGACGATCCAGTAGGCGACGCGGGAGCCGAACATATCGAACTCGACGCCGTTGACGATGCGCCCGCCATTGGGCAGCGGCCGGGTGAGCGAGGCATCCAGCTGGTCGGGATCGAGCACCCGGATACGCAGGCCCGCCGGGGTGGCGATCAGCAGCGCCAGCGCCTCGCCATCCACCACCATGCCGCCCACCATCAGGGCGGTGAGGCCATAGAAGTCCATCAGGCCGTCGGCGTCCGCCTCATCCGTCCACGCCGTCCAGCGCGCCGCCAGCGTGCCGGTCACGGCCGGCACGATGCCGGTGCCGATCAGTGCCGCCACCCATGCCGCTTTGGCGGCGGCCGCGTGCGGGTTGTTGGCGACGAGATAGCGGGCGCGATAGCCGAGCGGGGCGCGGGCCGCCTGCGCCGCGCCGTGCTGGTTGCGCATCGCGCCCCAGCCGGTCGCACGCCGGCCCGTCGCCGCGCCCTCATAGGAGCGCGAGGCCGGGCGCAGCGCGCCCTTGGCGCGGTCAAAGAGGGAGGAAAGAAGGTTGCCCATCACGGCGCGCTCCGCTCGACGGAGACGACGGGACGCGGCGCCTTGGCGGCGATCTGCTCGCCGAGGGCCTTGCAGTCGATGACGATGCCAGAGGCCGATTTGCCTTCCTTGTCGCGAAAGGCCTCCCAATCGCCCAGGCTGCCGGCACGAACGATCTCGCCATCGCCCGCCACGATCACGTAACGGGCGAGGCGCGAGCCGTGCAAACCAACGAAGGCGGCGTCGGGCCCCTTGGAAGTGGCGAACTCGGCAAAGGTCTCGACCAGCGGCGCCGCCACATCGGCCGCGATCAACGCCTGGCCGATGGCCATGCCCTTCGAGGTCAGGTCGTGCAGGACCGTGAGATAGCCAAGATCGAACGCGGTATAGGCGCCGCGGCGCCCGACCATCTCGGTCTGAAGCTTGTCGAGCAGCTTGCGACGGCGCCAGTCGCGAATGACCACCTGCGGCACGCCGGTGATCTCCTCGACTTCCGGGGCAGTAAAGCGCGCCCGGTGAATGGTGATGCTGGTGCCGATCTCGGCCATGTGTGAACTCCCACGTCACCTGAGTTGATAGCGCGTTCGTTCTCACGTGTGAAGCCCCACACAGAAGAAATGTGCTGATGGTTTGTGCGACGTCATTATTTGGGCGCGTGGTCACTCGACACGCCACCCGTTCCACTCGCCGCCCCGCTGCTCGATCAGCCCCTCGGCATCGGCGATCCCGTCTTCCGCCTGGTCGTGCTCGCAGTCGCAGTCCCAATGGCCGATGCCGCCGCCGAAGTGCTCCGGCCGCCCGCCCTCCCAGCCGAGCGAGGGCTCGCCGTCGCTGTCCGGCTCATCATCGCCGCCGTCTTCCTCGTCCGGGTCGGCGTCCAGCTCGTCGAGCAGCACGATCAGCGCCTCGATTGTGCGCTCGGCCCGCTCGCGCAGGCGCTGGCGCTCCACCATGACAAACTCGCGGGTGTGGGCGTTCATGGCCGCACCTCGCCATGGTGCTGCACCTGGCTAAGTAGCCGCGCGTCGCGCACCTTCACATCGGCCACCACGATGGCGAGCACATTGTCCTCGAACGCCTCGCGCGGCACGAGGTGCTCGCCATAATGCTTGTTGTCGACATGCAGCAGGATATGCCCCGGCCCGCCGAGCACGCTGGAGGCGCGGGCGAGCTTGCGCCCGCCAAACACGTCCTGCAGCAGATAAATCCCCTCGCCCTCATAGCGCGTGCAGGGGCGCACCAGCACATGGTCCCACTGGCTGCGCAAGGTCGGCTCCATCGCGTCGCTGGGCACTATCTCCAGCCGCAGCTGCGGCGAGAGCAACGCCGTCGCCGGCGCCGCCTGCCCGAACAGGTCGCCGTTCATGGCCGGGCCTCCCCGCAAAGCTGGGCAAGTGAGCGGCGCAGCGCGGCGAGGAACAGGTCCTCATAGGTCACGCCGTCATCCGTCTCCTGGGTGCCGAGCGGCAGGTCGCGGCGCACGCCGCCCTGGCCGGAGCCTTCAACATAGTCCACGAGGGCGTACAGGCCGGCGAGCGAGGTGGGCGCCGTACCGAGCATCTCGGCATAGCCATGGTCTGCGATGCGGACCAGCACGGCGAGCCGGTCCTCGTCCTCCTCCGTCACGGCCGGGCAGGCTCCATCAGCCGCTTATGCCAGGCGATGCGCGCGAAGATCGGATCGGGCGCCGCCGCCATCGCGAGAGCACCCGTCGGCACCGTGACCAGTGCAGCGCCGAGGGCGAGCGCCTCGCGCCGGCTGGGGGTGAGGGATTCGGTGCTCATGCCCGGCCCTCCGGCCCGACAGCGCCCCGCGCCCGTCGCCAAAGGTCGATCGGTTCGGCGCGCTCGTCGAGGAAGCCGCCGCATTGAAAGCGGGGATCGGCCTGCCACTCATAGGTCAGGCGGCTGGCATAGACCCACGCCTCGGCCGGGCGCCCATGCGCCGCCCGCCGGGCGCCGGCGCCCTCCAGCATCCAGCCATCGCCGGGTGCCGCCAGTTCGTCCATGGCGGCCGCGAAGGCCAGCCACGCCGCACGGGCGCGCTGCAGCGGGTCGATGGGGGCGGTCGTCGGTGAGGCGAGGCTTGCGGTTGGGGCCGCCGCCAGCGCCAGAACGCCCGTCGGCACGGTCACAAGCGCCGCGCCAAGGCAAAGCGCCTGGCGCCGGCTGGGAACAAGGCTCTCCCGTTCGCGAACATGGCTGTCCATGCGCGTGCTCCTGTGGTATGAACCCATATAAGGCGAAATTGCCGGATATAGGTATACCTAAAACAGGCAACGTTGCAAGATGTCTTTGACGCCTGCCCAGTGCCGCGCCGCACGGGCTCTGATTGAGTGGTCGCGGGAAGAGTTGGCGGCATCGGCCGGGGTTGCGGTTCGCACCATCTCCGACTTCGAGGCGGGGCGCCGTGAGCCCATAAAAGCGACCATGGCGGCGATGCGTGGTGCTCTCGAAGCCGCCGGGGTCATCTTCGTCGACGAGAACGGTGAGGGTCCTGGCGTCCGCCTGCGCAAACGGTAGAGTAATGCCCTAACTCACCTGCACGGGGCGCTTGTGCCGATGGATGCCGCTTCACCCAACGTTTTCTTGTCGCTGTTCGAGTGGCGTCCCCGCGATAGGATGACCCCAGCGGAGAATTTTCTCACAGAGGCGCTGGTCTATGTGCTGCGCACTAATGATGAATTGCGGAGCGCCTGGGTCAAGTTATTGACCGATCGTGATCCGGATCCCGCCTCGGTCAAAATCGTCACCCGATCGTCCTATGAGGGGCCCGCCGGAACGACAATATATCCTGACATCGATATTTGCGGTCGCTTTCTGGATGAATCGGAGTTCACGATTTTAATCGAGAATAAGTGGAGCTCCGCTTATCAGAAGAGACAGATAGAACAATATTGCCATTTGATTGACGACTACATCAACCCATTTGTTGTATTTATATGTGCCGATTTTAAAGACTACAACCTTGCACGCACATACGTTCCTCCGAATAATGGCATAGGATTCAAAGCGCTGCGCTGGGAGGATGTGTATGCCTTCCTGTATTCGGCCGAAAGCCGCAATGGGCTTCTAGGGGAGTTAATCGCGTTCATGGATCGCCACGCACTGAGCGCTCGCCCGCCAATTACGCCCTCGATGATTCAAGCGTATCTCGAAAGCAAAAACTTCTTATCCAAACTTGATCGCTTGGCCAAAAAGCTCCTCATGGAGCACGATTGGAAACGCATCCCTGAATGGAACAATGCATCTGAACCCCACCGCGTCCGCGATATCTATGGGCGCGTGGCGATCGAGTTCGCGCCCGAAGACTGGAATGGAACGATCACCATCGGGTTCCTTCACAACAATGGCGACCATGGCGTTCCATTCGCTGACGGCACAGCAAACAGCATCGACGTCATACTGCGGATCGAGGCCAATCCGGCTCTTGGCGATCGCCGCAGCGAGGCATTGAGGGTTCTGGCAGCCAAGCGTGGAGGCCTCGCCTCGGCTGGTGTTGTCGTTCGCTTGCAAGGAGATGGCGAGAACAAGAACCGCCATACACTCATCATCGTGCAACGCTCGCTGCTCGACGTGATCCGAGAGAAGCCGACAGAGCGCGAGCAGGCGCAGGCGATCTACAGCCAGGTCAATGCGTGGCTGGAGGCGCTGTTCAATGATGGCCAGCTCGCTGCCGCGCTCGACACCCTGAGTGGGCGGCGCCGGGAGGCTTCGCTGGGTGCGCCATCCGAGTGACCGAATGAGCAATTGGACCGAAGGCGAGCGATGACCCCGGCGGGCCGGTAAGGCTTGCGCAGGGATCCGGAACGGAATGGAGGGGGACGTGGCGACTTGCCGGCAAGTTCAGGAGCGGGTGAAATCGTCCGCTGGCTTCGTGCCGAAGACGTGCTGGATTGCGCATGTCAAAAGCGACCACGGCCTGGTCGGCAGGGAAGCGTTCAACCGCGCCGATAGCAATGTGAGGCAGCATCCGTACCCGCCCGAAAAGCGGGGCGCGATCGAGGATGTGCTCCGGCATTTCGGGATGATATAGGGGGATGAGCCGTATGGCGACTTCCCTCTCCCTAGCCGGCCTCACCTACACGATGGAGTTTGGCAGCGATCTAGAGCGTGATGGCAAGTTCCTCCAGCTGTAGGAAGGTTCGCGCGACGGCCATGCCTGGCCGAGGTCTTCTATTCCGACCAGACGCACACCATGGCCTTCACCGCCCTCCGCGAAGACCTGCCGCTCGAAGCTGTAGCATCGCTTTATTCATTGAGAAAACGAACTTCCGGCAGCGGGTCCTTATCCAGTTCTAACATTATTCGTTTCACCTCAGCGCTGCTATCCAGCAACATTTTCGAGAGGCGATGCACGCCTTTGCGAACGTTGGGCAATTCCGCCATTGACGGAACCTCCAAGTTTCGCTGGTCATAGCGATACTCATTGAGCACGTCGGGTAGAGCGCTTGAAAGACGCTCGACGTCATCGTCGTTCAGCTGGCTTTTTTCAATCATGTCACCCAACAGCTTGAGAGTGGAACTCAGACCCGGTTGCGTCCGCTGTTCACAAGCGTGGAGTAGAAGCTCTTTGATCTCACGGGGAACCTTGGCCCTTGGCGACGCGTTCCTGACAAATTGACTCATCGCGACGTAGGCTGGATAAACGCGCATCGGATCTCGGCTGGCTACTGCAGAACGAATCTGCGCAAAGGCCTGAGGCCGATGACTCGGCCACAAACGTGCCGTCTGAAATGCCGTTGCGACCAAGGATGGGATGTGTGGCAATTTGTCAGGAGACTTCAATTGGTCGACCACTTCTTCTGAACCGCCCCTAGATTCCTGGACGCCTTCTTCCCTAAATTTTGAGGCAAGGAGGCCCCAATGGGCAAGGCGAACTTCACCGAGGACTTCAAGCGCGACGCGGTCCTTCAGATCACCGAGCGGGGCTATCCGGTTGCGGAGGTGGCGGCGCGACTGGGGATCAGCAAGTACTCGCTCTACGAGTGGAGGAAACGGTACGGCAAGCCTGCCGCCGTGGCCCGCGATGACGATCAGGCTGCGGAGGTCCGCCGGCTGAAGCGCGAGTTGCAACGCGTTACGGAGGAGCGCGACATCCTAAAAAAAGCAGCCGCGTACTTCGCCAAGGATGCAAAGTGAAGTACGCGTTCATCGCTGAGCATCGCCTGCTGTTTTCGATCCGTGCCATGTGTCGGTGCCTGCGTGTCCAGCCCAGTGGCTTCTACGCCTGGCTGAAGGATCCGCTGAGCAAGCGCGCGCAGGAAGACCACCGACAGACCGAGCTGATCCGCGCGGCATGGAGCGAGAGCGGCAAGGTCTATGGCTACCGAAAGCTCCACGATGACTTGGCGGACATGGGCGAGAGCTGCTGTCCCAACCGAGTTGCGCGGCTGACGCGGCTTGCCGGCATCCGAGCGCAGATCGGCTACAAGCGCCGCCCCGGCCACTATGGAGGCAAGCCATCCCTGGCGGTCGACAACACGCTCGATCGCCGGTTTGACGCGGAGGCGCCGGACAAGGCCTGGGTGACCGACATCACCTACATCCGCACCCACGAAGGCTTCGCCTATCTGGCGGTCGTGATCGACCTCTTCTCCCGCCGCGTCGTCGGCTGGTCCATGCAGGCCCGGCAGACGACCAACGTCGTGCTTCAGGCGCTGCTGGCCGCCGTCTGGCGACGCAAGCCGAAGGGCCGTGTGCTGGTGCATTCGGACCAGGGGAGCCAGTTCACCAGCATGGAATGGGCGTCGTTCCTGAAGCACCACGACCTGGAGCCATCCATGAGCCGGCGCGGCAACTGCCATGACAACGCCGTGGCCGAGAGCTTCTTCAACCTGCTCAAGCGCGAGCGTATCCGCCGCAAGGTCTACCGCACGCGCGACGAGGCACGCGGGGACGTGTTCGATTACATCGAGATGTTCTACAACCCCACCCGCAAGCACGCACGCAATGGGATGCTGTCCCCAATCGAGTTCGAACGGCAGCACAAAGCCAAAGCCGAGGGCGTCTAGAAAACGCGGGGCGGTTCATTACCGCTGAAGGCAGCATGTTCACAGGCGGTCACGCTATGACCGAGGACAACCGCCGGCGTACTGCCGCCCTTCTCTCCGAAGCATGGGATGGAAGTCCCATCAAGCGGGTCCGAGCGGGCGACGGGGTGTCGATCCTCAATGGGCGGCGGCTTGCCATTCACATCATGATCCAGCCGGGAGGGGCAGCGGACTTCCTGGGCAGCGAAGCTCTGCTCGATCAGGGCCTGCTGTCGCGCTTTCTCGTCGCCTCGCCAGAGAGCCTAGCCGGCACACGTTTCCATCGCGACGTTCCCTCAGACGTGGATGCGACGATCCGCCAGTACAGCGCCCATCTGCTTCGCCTTCTGGAAGCCAAGCCCGCGCTTCTACCCCCGGAGTTCATCGCCAACGAGCTCAATCCGCGGGAACTGCCGATCGGCCAAGAGGCGTGTTCAGTCTGGATCGAATTCCACGATCGCATTGAGGGCTTGGTTGGCGCTGTCCTGCCAGGTCCAGGAAACGTAGTAATATCAACGAAAACACAACTGTTGATGGTCCGGTACCATCCGGTGCCATCGTGGACCATTCCCGCCTCCCGAGTGAAGACGTGTTGGCCGCACCGCATGCCACTGCCGCTTCAGGCGATCACGTCCTGATCAGATTATCGCAACACATGGCGCCGTGATGAAGGCGGAGCCAATCCGGCGCCCAATCCAGTATCTTGGAAAAGACCCCTCCAAACAGCACCTGCCCGGTGCCCTTTGTATCGACCGCGCGGTCGCCGGATCGCGTGAGCGGCATCTGCCGTGCGTCAAGCCGGCGCTCTCGCCGCTGCGCCGGAGTGGGAGACGCCAAAGCGGCAGGCCACCTTGGCGCAACGAAGCCAACTCGGCGCAACGAAAAGGCGTTCCTCCTCCGGTTGATTGTCGCGCAACGAAACGCCAGAGTGAACGTTATCTAACGGTGGGCAACATCGCGCATCGCTCTCGTCTGGAAGGCATCGTCGATGAAATTCTTGTCGGTACTAAGGGTCGGGCTCCTCGCATTGGCAACCTTCTTCGGTGCCGTATCGATGGCGCATGCCGATGACGGCACCATCAGCATCCGTATCTTGAAGGCCGGGTTTGTGGTCGGCGGATCGGCCGGTGACGGCGTGCTGACGTTTCAGGGCCGCAAATATCCCCTCTCGGTCGGGGGTCTGAGCTATGGCCTGACCTTCGGCGCTTCCGAGACGCGGTTGCACGGAACGGTCAAGAATATCCGGCGTCCGTCTGACGTGTCTGGGGTCTATGCCCAGGGCGGTGCTGGCGCCGCCTTTGGAAAGGGCGCGCAAGTCGTCGTCCTGACGAACCAGAACGGTGCCATTTTGGAGCTGAGCGGCGAGCAAAAGGGCGTCATCGTCAGCCTTGATCTGAGCGGGCTGGCCCTGTCGCTGAAGTAAGGCTCGACGCGTGTCGGCGCTTCCATCCTGCTTGCGTGTTCGTTCCAATACGCGGCAGGGTGGGGACGGCGCGGATGGCGTTGGCGCTCGCTGCGCCAATTGCCGCGCGAGGACGTCGGCACTCTATTGACCGATCTCGCTGAGCCGGCTCGCCGCCATGACTCGGGAGCCGAAAAAGGCCGGCGCCGGCGCGGGATTGCGGCGGCCATGGCCTCAGCTGCGCAGCGGCCGCGCCAGCACGTTCTGCAGCGTCTGCGAGGGAAGCTCTCCGTAGCGCGCCCGGTAAGAGTGGGAGAAATCGCCGAGGTTGGTGAAATACGCGCCGGCAATAGCGGTCAGCGTGTCGCCGGTGCGGGCGGACAAGATCCGTTCCCGCACCTTTTCCAGGCGCCGGTCCGTGGTCCATTGCATGGGCGAGCGATTGAAGGTGGCACGGAAAGCATATTGCAGGCTGCGCGCCGACAACCCGCTCACCCGTTCCAGATCGCTGAGGGTGATCCGCCCGTCCAGATTGGCGTCGATATAGTCGCACGCCATGTTCAGGCCGCGGGTGATCCGTTCGGGATCGCCATTCATCGCATTCATCCAGGGCGATGTGCTGGAACAGCAGCTGGCTGAAATCCACGCCCTCCAAAGCGAGGCCCAAGGCGCGCGGCGTGGTGAAATCGGCGGCCGGCTTCCGGTCGGCCGCGCGCTGATCGCCGAGCATGCCGCGCAGAATCGCGCCCAGCACGTCAGGCTCGATGTCGATCCCCACCACTGAGCGGGCGGTAGACTGGCCGCTGCATCCGCCGGGCGGCAGGAACAGCGCGCTGCGCGCCGCCCCCCATTCGAGGCTGCGTCCGTCGCAGCGTGTCGTCGTCAGGCCGTGAAAAGGCACCATCAGAATGCCGATGCTGGCGCCGCCGGCATCGAACTGGACGGAGGACGACGCGCTGGCGACAAGACGCGCCTTGCCGGCGCGCAACATCGCGGCGCGGCTGAGAAAGGACGTGTCGCGCCCCGTGGGCCGGTAGACGGTCGTGGCGGTCCCCGCCCGCGTCAGCACCTCCGACATCTGCTCGGCATCGGTGAATTCGAGAGCCTGGTGGCTGCCGAAAGCGAGAGGGGGGATCCGGCTGGGGGGCCTCGACCGTGATCTCATGGCGCCGTGGATGCTGTCCTCTGGTGGTGGAACGCTGATCCCCAAGGGCGGTGGAAAGTCCGTCGGTACAGGTAATTCAATGCTTCCCCGCAGCTAATCCGACAGAGCCCGGGCCGGTCAAGCCGGGTGTGGTGTTCCAAATAAAAGAAACGTTCCTCCGGCCCCGCGATCACGGCTTTCGCGCCCGCTTCTCCTGCGGTTCTGCCAGTCCGCGGTGGTCGCAGGGATCAGCGTGCGATCCAGGCGTCGAGCTGCGGGCGCGTCGGCATGCCGTCCTGCGCGCCGCTGACGAGGCAGGCCATCGACGCGGCCGCGCAGGCGCGCTGCACGGCCTGGTCAAGCCCGGTGAACGAGGCCAGTTCGCTGGCGAGGGCGCCAACGAAGGTGTCGCCGGCGCCCGTGGTGTCGACCGGCGTTACCGGAAAGGCCGGGGCGTGGTGGAGCGCGCCATCGGGTGTTGCGAAAAAAGCCCCCTGCGCGCCGGCGGTGACGACGCAGACCGTGTCGCCCTGCGCCGCCAGCTGGCGCGCGGCGGTGCTGAAATCGGGAGCGCCGCCAAGGGCGTGGGCGGCCATCAGCGCCTCGATCTCATTGACGACAAGTATGTCCGTCGCGGCGAGGATCGCGAGCATGTCCGCCGCGCCGAGGCCGGCCGGGGCGGGGGCGAGGTTCCAGATCACCCGCCCGCCGGCGGCCCGCACCCTCGCCGCGGCCGCGAGGCTGGCCGCCAGCGGCACCTCCATCTGCATCACCGCCAAGGACGCGGAAGCGAGAACGCCGTCCGGCAGGTCGCCGACTTCGACTTCTCCATTCGCGCCGCTGGCGACCGTGATGGCGTTCTCGCCTGCGCTGTCCACGGTGATGAAGGCGCAGCCGGTCGGCGTGGCGCAGGTGGCGACGTGGTCGGTTGTCACGCCATTGGCGGCGAGGTTGGCGCGGCAGGCCTCGCCGAAACCGTCCGCGCCGACGCGGCCGACCATGGTGACCTTCCCGCCCATGCGCGCGGCCGCCACCGCCTGGTTCGCCCCCTTGCCGCCGAACAATGTGCGGTAGCCCGGCGACAGCACGGTTTCACCCGGCCGGGGAATCGCCGGGACGCAGGCGACGAGGTCCATATTGATCGATCCGAAGACAAGGATCACGGTTTCCTCCCCATCGCCGCCCTGACGGCCGTCAGCCTTCCGCGTCCATCTGGTGCAGCTTTTCCACCCGGCGGCGGAAATCCTCGTCGGTGGAGAATTCGGCGGCAAGATAGGAGGCCACGAGATCCTGCGCCAGCCACGGGCCGATGATCTGCGCGCCGATGCACATGACGTTCACATCGTCATGCTCGACCGATTGGTGGGCGGAGTGGATGTCGTGGCAGACGGCGGCGCGAATGCCCTTCATCTTGTTGGCCGCGATCGAGGCGCCGACGCCGGTGCCGCACACCATGATGCCGCGCTCGGCCTCGCCCGAGGTGACTTTCGCCGCCACCTGGCGGGCAATGTCGGGGAAGTCGACCGGCGTGTCGTCATACGAGCCGACATCGATCACCTCGTGCCCGAGGCTGCGAATGTGCTCGATGACGGCGCCTTTCAGCGACCAGCCGGCATGATCGGATCCAATGACAAGGCGCATGTTGGTTTCCTTGAGTGTGGCAGGGCGGCGGCGCCCGTTCGCGGACGCCGCCGGTTGGGAAGGGGGGCGGCTCAGCTGGCGCCGCGCATGTTTGCCGGCAGGTCGGCGCCGTGATATTTCTTGTAGATCGCGTTCAGCTTGCCGTTGGCGATGTTGGCGGCGATCCACTCATTGAGCTTGGCGACGAGGCGCGGCTCGCCCTTCTTCACGCCCATGGCGAGATTGAAGGTGGTGATCAGCACCTTGGGCTCGAAGGCGCGCGCCGGGTTCTTGACGCCGATCTGGTTGACGATGGTGGCCGAGGTGGCGACGAAGTCGGCCTGGCCGGTCACCGCCGCCGTCACCATGGTGGCGTCGTCGTCATAGCGCGCCACCTCGAACCCGCCGCCATCCTTGGCGCGATTGGTCAGCGCCGTGTCCTGGGTGGTGCCGCGCGAGACGGCGATCTTCTTGCCCTTCAGGCCGTCCCAGTCCTTGACCTCGATCGATTTGAGGCCGCCGACCACCGATTCCAGCGCCGCATAGGGCTCGGTGAAGTCGATCACCTTGGCGCGCTCGGGCGTGACCGAGAGGGTGGAGATGACGACGTCCGCCTTGTTGGTCTGCAGGTTGGGAATGCGGGTCGCGCCCGTGGTCTGCACCCACTCGATCTGCAGGCCGAGATCCTTGGCGAGAAGCTCGGCGGTTTCCACGTCAGAGCCGGTGGGCTTCATGCTGGCGTCCATCATGCCCGACGGCGGGATGGCGAGGTCGGTTGAAATGCGGATCTTCTTCGCCGCCATGATGTCGTCGAGAAGATCGGCCCGCGCGGCGGTGGCGCCAAGGAGGCAGGCCGCCGCCACGGCGGCCGCGAACATCGTATGCTTGATCATGCGTCTCTCCCTTGCTTGCATTTTGTTGTGAAGGCTCAGAACCCCGTGCCGACGAACTGCGCGAGTTCGGGCGTGGAGGGCGATGAGAGGATGCCGGCCGGTCCCGCTTCGTGGACCTTGCCCTTGTGCATGAACACCACCTGGTCGGCGATGCCGCGCGCGAAGCTCATCTCATGCGTGACCAGCACCATGGTCATGCCTTCAGCCGCGAGCGCCTCGATGACCTTCAGCACCTCGCCGGTGAGTTCCGGGTCGAGCGCGGAGGTCACCTCGTCGAACAGCATCACCTTGGGCTGCATGGCGAGCGAGCGGGCGATGGCGGCGCGCTGCTGCTGGCCGCCGGAAAGCTGCTCGGGATAGGCGTGGAGCTTTTCCTCCAGCCCCACCTGCGCCAGCACTTTGGCGGCGAGGGCACGGGCCTCGGCTTTCGGCACCTTTTTCACCGCATGCGGGGCGAGGGTGATGTTCTCCTCGATGGTGAGGTGCGGAAACAGATTGTAGCTCTGGAAGACGATGCCGACATCCTGGCGCAGTGCCCGCACATCGAGCCCGGCATCGTCCACCCGCCGGCCGCACACCTCGATCTCGCCGCCATCGATGGTCTCGAAACGGTCGATGCAGCGCAGCGCCGTGCTCTTGCCGGAGCCGGAGCGGCCGATCAGCACCGTGACCTCGCCGCGCCCGACGGTGAAGCTGACGCCGTCGAGCACTTTGAGCGAGCCGAAGCTCTTATGGACATTGCGCAGCGCCACGACCGGGGCGTTCGGGGGCACGGAGGGCGGATTTACATGAGCGTTCATGGGCGGTTTCCTTGGCGTTCCGCGGGCCGTGTCACGCAAGTGCCGGCTTCTTCTGGAGGGCCGAACGCTCCAGCCGGCGGCTGAGGCGCGAGAGCGGGTAGCAGAGCGAGAAGTAAACGACGGCAATGATCGAGTAGATGATGAAGGGCTCGAACAGGGAATTGTTGATGATCTGGCCTGAGCGCGTCAGTTCGACGAAGCCGACCACCGAGGCGAGCGAGGTATTCTTGACGATCTGCACCATGAAGCCGACCGTGGGCGGCGTGGCGAGGCGGATGGCCTGCGGCAGGATGACCTTGACCATGCGCTGGCTGCGGGACAAAGCGAGGCCTTCGGCCGCCTCCCATTGCTGCTTCGGCACCGCCTCGATGCAGCCGCGCCAGATCTCGCCGAGATAGGCGGCGACGAAGATCGTCATGGAGGCCCCGGCGGCGAGCAGCGGCGAGATGTTGAGGCCGAGCGCCGCCAGCCCGAAGAAGGACAGGAACATGATCACCAGCAGCGGCGTGCCCTGGATGAGCTGCACATAGGTGGCCGCCAGCAGCCGCACCGCCCGGCTCGGCGACACCCGGCCGAGCGCGATCAGGAAGCCGAAGCTACCGCCGCCGACCAGCGCGATGGCGGAAAGCCCGATGGTCCACAGCGCGCCATGGCCAAGGAAGAGAAGGTGGTTGATGTTGAGAGCGCCGCCCATGGTCATCTCCTCACAGCGGCGTGCCGAGGCGGCGCCGGCGCGGGAACAGCGCCAGGCCAAGAAGCCAGAAGCCGAACCGCATGATGAAGGACAGCGCCACATAGATCAGCGCGACGACGATGTAGGTTTCAAAGGAACGGTAGGTCTCGGACTGGATGTAGTTGGCGACCGCCGTCAGTTCCTCCGCCGAAATCTGCGACGTGACCGAGGAGGCCAGCATCAGCAGCACGAACTGGCTGGTGAGGGCGGGATAGACCCGCTCAATGCCCGGCCAGATGATGACGTGCCAGTAGATCTGCGCCCGGGACAGGCCGAGCCCTTCCGCCGCCTCGATCTGGCCCTTGTGGATGGAATCGAAGCCCGCCCGCATGATTTCGGTGGTGTAGGCACCGACATTGATGGTCAGCGCCACGGCGGCGACGGTGAAGGCGGAGAACTGCAGCCCCAGGCTGGAGAGGCCGAAATAGACCAGGAAGATCTGCACCAGCAGCGGCGTGTTGCGGATGGCCTCGACATAGGCGCCGCACAGCCGCTCGACCAGCACATTGCCGCCGCGCCGGCCGATGGCGCCAAACACGCCGATCGCCGCGCCGCACACCACCGCGATGAAGGCGAGCTGCAAGGTCAGGGTGGCGCCGTCGAGCAGGGCTTGCCAGCGATCGAGCACGACCGAAAAATCTAGTACGAGACCCATGGGGGAGGCTCCGCCCAACTGTCCAGGAGGCGTAGGGGAAGGCGGCCGGCGGCTCAGCCGTCGACGGGGTGGCGCGGCTGGTTGGCCATGCGGTCATAGACGCGGAACAGCGCCTGGTTGCCGTTGGCGCCCTCGCCATGGGCGCGCGCCTCGACATATTGGCTGGTGACGAGCGCGGTCGCCGGTAGCGGCACAGCCAGCGCCAGCGCTTGCTCCTGCACCAGCCGCAGGTCCTTCAGCATCAGGTCGATGCGAAAGCCGGCCGCGTCGTCGCCGGCGATCATCGCCGGGCCGAGCCGGTCGAGCATCCACGAGGCGGCCGAGCCGCCCAGCAGCACCTGCCTGAGCTGGTCGAGATCGACCCCGCAGGCACGCCCGAGCGCCAGCGCCTCGCAGATCGCCTGAAGGTTGATGCCGCAGATCAGCTGGTTGCACAGCTTCACCGCCTGGCCGGCACCCGGGCCGCCGACATGGTTGATGGTGGTGCCCATCGCCTCGAAATAGGGGAGGGCGCGGGCGAAGGCGTCGGCCTCGCCGCCGGCCATGATGGAGAGCGCGGCGTTCTTGGCCCCCATCGGGCCGCCGGAAACCGGGGCGTCGAGCATGTCGATGCCGGCCGCCTTGAGGTCTGCCGCCATGCGCCGAACCGCCACCGGCGCGATTGTGCTCATATCGACAATGAGGCGCCCGCGCGGCGGATCGGTCCGCAGGCCGCCGGGGCCGAGCACGACCTCCTCGACCTGCGGCGTGTCCGGCAGCATGGTGATGGCGATATCGGCATCGCGGGCGGCATCAGCAGGCCCGCTCGCGGCCTCGGCGCCCAGCGCGACGAGAGCGTCGATCGCCGCCGGCACGACGTCGAACACGCGCACGGCGAAGCCGGCTTCGAGAAGATTGCGTGCCATCTCGCGGCCCATCGTGCCGAGGCCGATGAAGCCGACGCTTCCTTGGTGTTTCCGTCCCATAGCATCCTGCGTTTTTTGTTGTGGCGCGGTTCAGTCGGGTTTGGCGACCCGTGGCCCTCCCTGAATGGCCAGCTTGCGGCGGAACTCGTCGCCAATGGCGAAGTGCTCGCGCAGCGAGCGGTCCGCGACTTCAGGGTCGCCGGCGACAATGGCGTCGAAGACGCGCTTGTGGTCCTCGATGAGGTAGGTGCGCATGTCGAAGACGCCGACGAGATGACGGCGGTCGACATGCGAGCGCATCAGCACGGCCGACATCGATTCGTAGAGCACGCGCAACGTCTCCGAGCCGCTGGCCTGGACGATGGCGTGATGGAAATCGAAATCGGCGCGGCCGCCGGCGTCGACATCGTCGATCGTCGCCTCGATGCGGCGCAGCGCGGTCTGGAGGCGCTCAAGGTCGCTCACGCTCGCCCGCTCGGCCGCCAGCCGGATGGACTGGCACTCGATGGCGACGCGCGCCTGGACGATGTCGTCCATCAGGTCGGCGCGGTGGGCGAGGGCGAAGGTGAAGAAGTCGTTCAGCACCGAAATGTCCGGCCGGCGCACAATGGTGCCGACGCGGTCGCGGATCTCGACGATGCCGAGCACGGTCAGCGCCCGCAGCGCCTCACGCAAAATCGGACGGCTGACGCCGAGCTGCGCGGCAAGGTCGCGTTCCGGGATCAGCCGGTCGCCCGGCTTGAGGGCGCCGGCGAGCAAACGCTCACGCAGGAAGGCGAACACCTTCTCGAAGCCCTTGCCGCCCTGCTCGTCGAGGCGGGTGATTTCAAATGTCTCGTCCATCGCCGGGAAAGGACCCTAGTCTTGCCGTGGTAAGACCAGTGTACATACCAAGAGAGCGAGGTCAAGACGCGGCTGTGCCGCCGCGCGCTCGGAAGCGCGCGGATCGGGTGGATGATGGCCGGAACGGGATGGGAAATGGCGCGGTGGCGCCGGCTATGGGCGGCGATGAAACGCTGCAAGGGCCCGTCGGCGGGCAGGCTGCGGCAGGGTCCGGCCTCGACGGCCGGGCCCTGCGCGGCGCCTTCTGCGTTCAGGCGTTGAAGCCGCCATCGACGGTGACGGTGGTGCCGGTGATCTGCCGCGCCGCCGGGCTGGCGAGGAAGGCCACCGCCGCCGCGATATCGGCCGGCGTGCCATAGCGCCCCAGCGGGGTGAGGCTGCGCATCCCGTCCGCCTGTTCGCCATCGGCCGGGTTCATCTCGGTGTCGGTGGCGCCGGGCTGCACGAGGTTCACCGTGATGTCGGCGGGGCCGAGTTCGCGGGCGAGACCTCGGGTGAAGGAGAGCAGCGCCGACTTGGTCATCGAATAGACCGTTACGCCGCCGAACGGCACCCGTTCGCCGAGGCATGAGCCGATGGAAATGATGCGCCCGCCCGCCGTCAGATGCCGGATCGCCGCCTGCGAGGCCAGCACCACGGCCCGCACATTGACGTTCAACAGTGCGTCGATGTCGGCGAGGCTTATCTCCGCCACCGGCCCCTGCCGGGCGATGCCGGCATTGTTGACGAGGATATCGAGGCCGCCGAGGCGCTCCACCGCCTCTTCGACCGAGCGCTTCACCGCCGCCGGATCGGCGCTGTCGGCCTGGATCGCAATGGCCCGCCGGCCCATCGCCTCGATGGAGCGCACCACCTCTGCCGCCCGCTCGGCCGAGCGCTCATAGGTGAGGGCGACATCCGCTCCCTTTTCCGCCAGCGCCAGGGCGATGGCCGCACCGATTCCGCGCGAGGCGCCCGTGACCAAAGCGCGTTTTCCTGCAAGCTCACTCATGATCGATCCAATTATATAGTGATTGATACATAAATGGCTAAAGCGATTGATTGAGGCGGTCAAGCCTTTATATAGTGAGCGATGCATAATTCGGACGGACCTTCAGACGCCAGCACAATCGAGGCCTGTCGCCGCCGGGGGCGCCCGCGTGCCTTCGATCGCGACGCGGCCTTGGCGCAGGCCATGCGGCTGTTCTGGCTCAAGGGTTATGAGGCGACCTCGATCGCCGATCTCACCGAGGCGATGGGCATCGGCTCGCCCAGCCTCTATGCCGCCTTCGGCTGCAAAGAGGCGTTGTATGTCGAGACGCTGCGCCATTATGAACGCAGCTATGAAGGCCGCGTCTGGGCAGGGTTCAGGGCCGCGGAGACGGCCGAAGGCGCCATCGCCGCACTGCTGTTCGATTCCGCGTCGGCGTTGACCGGAGGTGTGGCCGACATGCCGCCGGGCTGCATGGTGGCGCTGGCGACCGTCGACTGCGAGGCGCACCGCGACCTCGGCGATCTCGTGCGCGCAGCTCGCGCCGTCACCTTCGCCCGGCTGAAAGAGCGGCTGGAGCGTGGCGTGGCCGAAGGCGAGATGCCCGCCGGCTCGGATTGCGAGGAGATCGCCCGCTTCGTGCAGACGGTGCAGACCGGCATGTCGCTCCTCGCCCGCGACGGGACCAGCGGGGCGGAACTGAAGGCGGTGGCGGCTGTCGCCATGACGGGCGTCAGGACCCGCCTCGCCCTCGCCGGGCCCGAAGGCGGCTGAACCTGTTCCCCCCCACCGCGTCGTCGAGGGGGCGGGGGCGGTAAAAAACGACCCCTCGCGTGAAACGTTTCGGCTCCCGTCGGCTTATCCCTATCCCAGTAGGTCGGAGCGGGTGCTGCCACGCGCCTGTGCTCGGTCGGGATGAAACGCCAGGGAGACAGACAGCCGCATGTGTGGGATTGCCGGTGAAGTTCGATTTGATGGCTCATTCGCGGATGCGCGCGCCATCTCCGCCATGATGGATGTCCTTGCCCCGCGCGGCCCCGATGGCGCCGGGCTGGAGGCGCGTGGACCGGTTGCCTTCGGGCATCGGCGGCTGCGGATCATCGACCTTTCCGACAAGGCCGCCCAGCCCATGGTCGACCCGGAACTCGGGCTGACGCTCACCTTCAATGGCTGCATCTACAATTACCCCGAGCTGCGGGCCGAGCTGGAAGCCAAGGGCTACCGCTTCTTCTCGCAGGGCGACACCGAGGTGATCCTCAAGGCCTATCACGCCTGGGGCGAGGCCTGCGTCGAGCGCTTCCACGGCATGTTCGCCTTCGCCATCGCCGAGCGCGACAGCGGCGCGGTGGTGCTGGCGCGCGACCGTTTCGGCATCAAGCCGCTCTACTACACCGAGGGCGGCAAGCGCCTGCGCTTCGCTTCCAGCCTGCCGGCGCTGCTGGCGGCGGGCGATGTCGATAGCTCGATCGACCGCGACGCCCTGCACAATTACATGAGCTTCCACGCCGTGGTGCCGCCGCCGCGCACCATCCTCAAGGGCGTGCGCAAGCTGCCCCCGGCCACGGTGCGCCGCTACGCCCCCGATGGCAGCTTCACCGAGCGGGTCTATTGGCAGCCGCCCTATGAGCGCCGCGCGGAGGATTCCAATCTCACCGCGCAGGACTGGCGCGACCGGGTGCTGGACGCCCTGCGCACCGCCGTGCGCCGGCGCATGGTGGCGGATGTGCCGGTCGGCGTGCTGCTCTCGGGCGGGGTGGATTCCTCGATCATCGTCGGCCTGCTGGCTCAGGAAGGCCAGAAGGACCTCGCCACCTATTCCATCGGCTTCGAGGAGGCCAATGGCGAGAAGGGCGACGAATTCGTCTATTCCGACCTCATCGCCAAACATTTCGGCACCAACCACCACAAGATCTTCGTGCCGTCCTCGGACCTGATGGGCGCGCTCCCCGACACCATCCACGCCATGTCCGAGCCGATGGTGTCCTATGACAATATCGGCTTCTATCTGCTCTCCCGCGAGGTCTCGAAGTCGATCAAGGTGGTGCAGTCCGGCCAGGGCGCCGACGAGGTGTTCGCCGGCTATCACTGGTATCCCCCGCTCGCCGACAGCAACGACGTGGTCGGCGATTATGCCCGCGGCTTCTTCGACCGCGACCATGCCACGCTCGCCCGCCAGCTCGGGCCGCAATGGCTTGCCGACACCGATGCCAGCCGCGATCTCGTCGCCGCCCATCTGCTGGCGGAGGGCGCCGCGACCCCGGTGGACCGGGCGCTGCGGCTGGATTCGCAGGTGATGCTGGTCGACGATCCGGTGAAGCGAGTCGACAACATGACCATGGCCTGGGGGCTGGAAGCCCGCGTGCCCTTCCTCGACCATGAGCTGGTGGAACTGGCCGCCACCATTCCGCCCGCCTTCAAGCTCGCCCATGGCGGCAAGGGCGTGCTGAAGGACGCCGCCCGCCTGGTGGTGCCGCATGAGGTGATCGACCGGCCGAAGGGCTATTTCCCGGTGCCGCAGCTGAAATATATCTCCGGCCCCTATCTCGACATGGTGCGCGACGTGCTCGGCTCGCAGGCGGCGCGCGAGCGCGGGCTGTTCCGGCAGGAATATCTCGACACGCTGTTCGCCGACCCCGTCTCCCACATCACGCCGCTGCGCGGCTCCGAGCTGTGGCAGGTGGCGCTGCTGGAAATGTGGCTCCAGTCGCATGGCGTCTGAGCGGGAGGAGAGCGACGTGACATCCAATTGCGCCCTCGATGTCGGCTGGGGCCGGCTGATCTTCGGCCAGACCTTCGACAAGCTGCCCGATCTGGTGGAGACGCTGCGCGAGGAAGGACCGGACCGGCGCGACATTGCCGTCTATGTCCAGGAGCCGCATGTGCTGCTCTCGCACGCGCCGCAGGAAGTGTTTCTCGATCCCTCCCACACCTTCCGGCTGGACCTTGCCTCCTATCGCCCCTCCGACCGGCCGTTCGCCGGCTTTGGTGTGCGTGCGCTGTCGAGCGGGGCGGATGCCGACGCCATCAACCGCATCTATTCCTCGCGCGGCATGGTGACGGTGCCGCTGGAGTTCTTCCAGTCCCCGCGCGCGCCCGACCCGCTCACCTATCTGGTGGCCGAAGACGAGGCGACGGGCCGCATCATCGGCACGGTGACGGGCGTCGACCATGGCCTGGCCTTTGACGATCCCGAATTCGGCGCTTCGCTCTGGTGTCTCGCGGTCGACCCGCAGGCGCGCCAGCCCGGCATTGGCGAGGCGCTGGTGCGCCGCCTCGCCGAGCACTTCAAAGAAAAGGGCGCGGCCTTTCTCGACCTCTCGGTCATGTACGACAATGCGCAGGCCATTGCGCTCTATGAGAAGCTTGGCTTCGAGCGCGTCACCTATTTCACGGTGAAGCGCAAGAACCCGATCAATGAGAGGCTGTTCGCCGGCCCCGAGCAAAGCGAGGGATATAATCCCTATGCCCAGATCATCATCAACGAAGCCCGCCGTCGGGGCATTCTGGTGGAGCCGATCGACCCCGCCGGCGGCTTCTTCCGGCTGGCCTTCGGCGCCCGCACGGTGCGCTGCCGCGAGAGCCTGTCGGAACTGACCTCGGCGGTGGCGATGTCGATTTGCGACGACAAGAGCATCACCCGCCGCATCGTCGCCGAGGCGGGCGTGCGGGTGCCTGCCCAACTCACCACGAGCGCGCCGATGGACGAGATCGCCGCCTTTCTCAAGCGGCACGGACGGCTGGTGGTGAAGCCGGCACGCGGCGAGCAGGGGCAGGGCGTCAGCGTCGGGGTGGCCTCGCTGGACGAGCTCGACGCCGCCATCGCCGAGGCGCGCACCTTCGCCAGCGAAGTGCTGGTGGAGGAATGCGTCGCGGGGGAGGATGTCCGTCTGGTGGTCATCAATTTCAGGGTCGTGGCCGCGGCCATCCGCCGTCCGGCGACCGTGGTCGGCGACGGCCGCAGCACCGTGCTCGACCTCATCGAGGCGCAGAGCCGGCGCCGCGCCGCCGCCACCGGAGGCGAATCCCGCATTCCCATCGACGCCGAAACCGAGCGGACGGTGCGCGACGCCGGCATGGCGATGGACAGCGTGCTGCCCGCCGGCCGCGAGCTGAAGGTGCGGCGCACCGCTAATCTGCATACGGGCGGCACCATTCACGACATCACCGACATGGTGCATCCCACGCTGGTGGAGGCCGCCATCAAGGTGGCGCGGGCGATCGATATTCCCGTCGTCGGCGTCGACCTGATGGTGACGTCGCCCTCCGGGCCGGACTACGCCTTCATCGAGGCCAATGAGCGCCCCGGCCTTGCCAATCACGAGCCGCAGCCCACCGCCGAGCGCTTCATCGACCTCTTGTTCCCCCTCGCCATCCCCGCCGGGGTGCGTCAGGTGATGGACGCCCCGCAGGGGAGGGCGGAGGCATGACGCGGCTGACCATCGACGCCGATTACCTCGCCAAGATGCTGCGCCGGCTGCTCGCCATCCCCAGCCCCACCGGCTACACCGACACCATCGTCCGCTTCGTCGCCAAGGAGCTCGCCCATTTCGATTTGAAGGTGGAGCTGACGCGGCGTGGCGCCATCCGCGCCATCCGCCCCGGCGGCACGCATCTGGGCGCGCGGGCGCTGGTCGCCCATGTCGACACGCTCGGCGCCCAGGTGAAGATGCTGAAGGAGAATGGGCGGCTGTCGCTGGCGCCCATCGGCACCTGGTCGGCGCGCTTCGCGGAAGGTGCGCGCGGCACTGTCTTCACCGAGAAGGGCGGCTATAGCGGCACCATCCTGCCGCTGAAGGCCTCGGGCCACACCTTCAACGACGAGGTGGACCGGCACCCGATCGGCTGGGACCATGTCGAGTTGCGGGTCGATGCACGGACGCGCAACGCGGCCGACCTCGCCCATCTCGGCTTCGAGGTCGGCGACATCATCGCCATCGATCCGCAGTCGGAATTTCTCGACAACGGCTTCATCGTCTCGCGCCATCTCGACGACAAGGCTGGCGTCGCGGTGATGCTGGCGGCGATCAAGGCGCTGCACGAGGTTAAGGCCGAGACGCCGGTGGATATTCACTGGCTGTTCTCGATTGCCGAGGAGGTCGGGGTCGGCGCCTCCGCCGTGCTCACCGCCGATGTCGCCTCGCTGGTGGCGATCGACAACGGCACCACCGCGCCGGGGCAGAATTCCGACGAGTTCGGCGTCACCCTCTCCATGGCCGACCAGAGCGGGCCGTTCGACTACCACCTCACCCGCAAGCTGGCCGAGCTGTGCCGTGCCAACGACATACGCTGCCAGAAGGACGTTTTTCGCTATTACCGTTCGGATTCGGCCAGCGCTGTGGTGGCCGGGGCGGATGTGCGCACGGCGCTGATCACCTTCGGCGTCGATGCCTCGCACGGCTATGAGCGCATCCATATGCACGCGCTGCGCTCGCTGGCCGAGCTGGTGACGGCCTATGTCGTCAGCCCGGTCGAGATCACCCGCGATTTCCAGCAGACGGCCGACCTCAAGGGCTTCACCCGCCAGCCGACGCGCGAGGCGGTGCAGCATCTGTCGTCCGACGTCGACAGTGAGGAGCTGGAGGAATAGGCAGCCTCACAGTCCCGAAAAGCGTCCCCCGGGCGCCCCCACCCTGGCAGCCCGGGGCCTTCGCGACGTCACCGCACCTTTCGGTGCCGATCCTCCACGAAGAGCCGGCGGAACCCGCATTCCGCCGGGATCTCGCGATGCGAACCTTCGGAAGCTCGGCGAAGCTTCAGAAGCCCAGTGTGAAGGTTGCGTTGAAGCCGTTCTCGCTGACGCCGTCGCCGAACTGGCCGGTGTACGCGACGCCGAGCGTCGCCCCGGCACCCACCTGCACGTCGAGGCCGACTTCCAGCACGGCGGCATCCTGCGCGATCGCCACGCCTGTCGTGTCGAACGCGGCCGAGCCGAGGAAAGCCTGCGTCGCCACCGGGGTGATGTCGCCGAAGGCGTGCCGCCAGCCGGCCGCGCCGCGCAAGGTCGTGGCGAAGGCGCCGAGCAGCACCTCTTTCTCCGCCCTGAGGCCGAGCGTGGTGAAGCTGGTTTCCATGTCGGTGCCGCTGGAGGAGAGCGCCGCCGCGCCGCCCCATTCGCCATAGCCATCGGTGTCGAGGCTGACATAGGAGAGGTTGGCGAAGGGCTCGAAGGCGGCGAACGCCGTGTCCAGCCGGTAGCCGAGCTCGCCAAAGGCCTGGAACAGGCCGGCGTGATAGTCAGCGCTCAGGCTGTCGGCAAAGCCGGGAAAGGCGACCGAGCGGGAGGTCGACACGTCCTGCCACGTATAGGCGAGGCCGGCGCGCAGGGCGAGCGCACCCCACTGGTTGCCGCCATAGGCGCCGATATGCCAGTTGTCGCTGTCGCCGGAGGCGCCTTGGCCGCTGAACGAGGTGGAGCTGTAGCCACCGGCCACGCCGAGGCGCCAGCCGCCATCGAGTGCCCCGTCGCCGCCCATCAGGAAGCCGCCCGTCGCCCCATTGAGCCCGGTGGAATTGGCGGTGCCGTCGATATTGGTCCAGGAGCCGAAGCCGGTGGCCCACAGCGCCCGCTCGGGCGTGGTCGCCGCGGCCGGGGCCGCCTTGGTGACGAGGCCGTCGTCGATGGCACGCCCGGCGGCGCTGGTGCCTTGAGCCGGTGCATAGCTCAGCACCGGCGCGGCGGAAGCAGCCACCGCCCCCTGCGCCGCGCGCATCCGGTCGATCAGCGCAGAACGGATCAGCCCGCTCTGCTGGATGAACAGGCTCTGCGACGAGGCGTGTACCTCGCCCGCTAGCTGGTCGAAGGCGCCGCGCGCCTGGGCATCGGTTTCGAGGAACAGCAGCGCGTTGCGCAGGCCGCGCGTCGGTCCCTTGGCCGGCAGCGTGTCGAGCGCGGTGGCGGTCGCCCGCTGGTTGCGCGTTGACGCCGCTTGCGTGAAGGCGCGCGCCTGGTCGAAGCGCACGAAAATGTCGTTGCCGGTATTGCTGGAGGTAAGGCCGACAAAAGCCGAGACCGGGGTCTCGCCGTCGACATTCCCGAAATTGCCATCCACGCCGCCGGTGGCGGTGAGCACGTGATAATCGGTCCCGAAGGCGATATCGTCCACCGCCCGCAGCCGGATGCTGGCGCCGGGATCGATGGTGGCCGTGCCCCCGGCCGAGATCAGGTCGGCATGGCCAGCGAGGTCGACGTCGATCAGGTAAGTCGCGCCCGTCTCGAATGAGACATCGCCGCTGAAGCTGGCCAAGTCGCCCGCGCCGCCATCGGCTAGGCTGAAGATACGATGGTTGACGAAGCTTTCGAGATTGTCGAACCGGGTCGTCTCGGCGGTCTCGGCAAAGGAGGCCGCGTAAAGGGTCCCGTGATTGGTGAGCACGTCGTGGCCCGCACCGAAATCGTTGATCCCGGTCACGGCCCAGACCCGCGAATTCTCGAACGTGTCGTCTGACTTGGTGAGTTCGACCCGCCCGATCAGGATGCCGTCATTGACTATGGCGATCCGGCCGCCAGTGGCCTTCACCACCCGATCGGCCGAGGCTGCCGCGATCTGCTCGCGGGTGATTTCCTGGTCGAGCACATCAAGTGCCTGGCTGATGATGACGCCGCCGGCTTCGTTGGTAAGCGTCGCGCCGCCCGTGTTGTCGATTGCCGAATAGGCGCCGCTGTCAATGACGATGCCGCCGGTGATGAAGCCCAGTTGCTCGATCTCCTCGGCATCGGTTCCCGTGCCATTGACGATCGTCACGCTCGCCCCGTCGGCATAGATGCCGCCATAACCACCCGACGAGATGAAGCCGCCGAGATTCTCGATGCGCGTATCGCCCTCGACCAGATAGGCCAGCACGCCATAGTCGCTGGTGCTGGTGATCCGCCCGCCGGCGCCATTGTGCAGCTCGACGTCGCCGCCGATGGTGACGAAGGAAACGCCGCTATAGGTGCCGCCCGCGAGGAGGCCGCTGCCATTGGTGACGCTGGCATTGCCGGCCAAGGAATAGATGTCGATGCCGTAATCAGAGCCGGACATCGTCCCGCTGCCATTCAGCACGGTGACATCGCCGCCGCTGTACCAGACGCCGAGCGCGGTGGAGCCGGTGATGGAACTGGCGTCGTTGGAGATCCAGACATCACCTGAGACGTCGTTGGCGAAAACGCCGCTATTGCTCCGCCCGGTGCCGAGGATCTTGCTTCCGTTCTCGTTGATGAGCGTCAGGCTGTCGGCGTGCCAGACATTGATGCCGGCCGAATTGCCGGAGATGGCATGATCGGTCCCGCCCGCATTGGTGATCTTGACGGTGCCGACATCGTTGAAGACCACGCCGGAGGAGAAACGCCCCGTCCCGCTCACCGAGCCGGCGACGGTGACGTCAATCTCCGACGCCACGATCTCAAGCGCGTTGTCCTTGGTCGAAAGGTTGCCGACTGTGCCGGAAACCTTGCCGTCGGTGGTCTTGAGATAGACGCTGTCGCCGTAATTATTGGTGATCGTTCCGGCCGTCTGGTCGATGACGATGTTGCCGCCAGCCGAGAGGGTGATGTCGATCCCGTCGGCCACATCGGCCGAGACGTTCACCGTGCGGTCCGTTCGCCCGTCGGTGACGGTCTCCTCATAGCCATTGGGCGAGGCGGTGGCGCAGGTGACGACCGTGCCGTCGCGCACGCAGTCTGCCTGTGCTTGCGTGGCCAGGCCGGAGAAGGCGACGACCAGCGCGCCGCCAACAGCCAGTCTCCCGGCGCCGCGCATGCGGCTCACCCGGCGTTCACCTTTGCCCATATCCCTGCGATCCCCCCGCCCAGGCTCCCGCGCCTGGCTGTCCCATGGTGGCAGCCTAGCGAAGCGGAAAACGGAAGGATTACCGAAGCTTACGAAAGGTAATCGAGGGTTCCAGGCGTTGCGGCGCGCCGCTCAGGTGAGGATGATCGGCTCGCAGAACTGGTAGCCCCAATTGCGGATCGAGCGGAGGGGATGCGCGCCGGCGCCGCACTGCCTCACCTTGGCGGACAGGCGGGACATGGTGACATTAAGCGCGTTGCGATTGGGTGCGCGGTCGCCCTGTTCGAGCACGCCGATGATCTGCCAGGTTTCCAGCCGGTGGTCCTGCGCCCGCGCGAAGGCGGCGAGCAGCGCCGCCTCGGGGGCGGAGAGGGCGGTCAGGCCCCGTGGCCCACCCAGGGTGAGCCGCACCGTATCCAGCATGAGCGCCGCCGGGGGCGGCAGGGCCGGGCGCAGCCGCCGCGACAGGGCGAGAATGGCGGCGGCCAGCTCGTCGAGCGAGACCGGCTTTGCCAGATAGATGTCGGCGCCGCTCTCATAGCCGATCCGCTTGTCGTCGGTGCGGGTGCGGGCGGTCATCATGATGATGCCGATATCGGGATTGGTGACGCGCAGCCGGCGGGTGAGGCTCAGCCCGTCCTCGCCCGGCAGGTTGAGATCGACCACGACAAGGTCGATCCGCAGCGCCTGCCCCTGCTCGGCAATCGCTTCGGCACAGTCGAAACCAACCGCATGGTGGCCTTCACCGCTCAGGGCGTTGACGATGGCGGCCCTGAGATCGTCATTGTCTTCGACGACGGCAATGCTGAGCATGGCAACCAGACGCTGAAGCGCGCTCTCCCCTCGATGAGATCATATGCAAGCGAACCATCGAGGAGGTCCACGATTCCGTGGACGATGTAAAGCCCCAGTCCTGAGCCGCTCTTGGTGCGGGCATGCGGCCCCCGGTAGAATTTCTCGAACAGCTGCGCCGGGTCGGGCGTGCCGGTGCGCCCGCATTCGTTCTCGACGGTGATCCACACACCGGGGCCGGCGTCGCCGGTCGTCGCGGTCGCCGCCACCTCGACGGTCAAGCCCTCCGGCGAGTATTTCAGCGCGTTGTCGATCAGGTTTTGCAGGACCGTGGCGATGAGCTGTCGGTCGGAATTGATCGGGGGCAGCGCCTCGGTGCGCAGTGCGATGCGCGCGGATTCGGTGCTTGCTGACACCGTCGCGCGCAATAGGGCGGCAAGGTCTACCGGCGCGCGGACGACATCAAGGCTGTTCTGTTCCATGCGATCGGCGAAGCTGCAGCGGTCGATGATGCCGTCCATGTTGCCGAACGCCGCCTCGATCAGCCGGCGCGGCTCGCCCTCCACTTTCGCCGTGCCGACGGCGAGGCGAATGACGGAGAGCGGCGTGCGCAGCTCATGGGTCAGCATCGCCATGAAACGGTTCTGCATCTCGAACTGGTCCCGCTGCAGCTCCAGCTGGCCGCGCGTCAGGTCGAGCGCCAGCTGCGCCTCGATGCCGCGCAGCCGTGCCTCGCGCGAGCGCAGGGCCAGCAGCACGAACATTGGCAGGTCGGACAGCAGCCCATGAATGATGTTGGCGTCGAGATTCCAGGCCGAGGCCGGCAGGACGCCGAGGATGGGCAGCATGGTGAGAAGCAGCGACACCGCCTGGATGACATAGAAGATGCGCAGCGTCCGCCGGCCGGGCGGGGCATCGCGCCGCGTGCCGAACGCCATCACCGGCAGCAGCGGCACGATCAGCGCCACCACCAGCGCATTCACCGTCAGCGCCGTCTGGGTTGCGCCGGAGGCCAGCAGGCCCAGCGCGACGATCTGCGCCAGCAGCAGCGCGTCGAGCGCCCAGCGCGCCACCGGGATGAGGTCGAACTGGCGCAGCAGCAGGCGGTTGGTCAGGATCGAGAACAGCGGCGTGGCAATGACGACGACGCTGGTCAGCGTGTCGACGAAGCCCGTCGGAGCATCAGGAAAGATCAGGGCGCCATAGCCCATGATCAGGACGTTGTAGCTGATGAAGAAAATCTGGTTGATGGCGAAGCAGCCCACCACGATGTCGTTGTTGAGGGCGAATTCGCTGGTGGTCCAGAACAGGATGAACAGCAGCAGCGCCAGGATGAAGATCTGGCTGACATGGATGTGCAGGTCGCGCAGCGCGGCCACCTGCGGCAGCAGCGCCTCGACATGCATCAACGAGGTGCTGGTGGTGGAGAGTCGCAGATAATAGGTGGTTTCCGGTCCACTCGGCCAGATGGTGAAGCCAAGCGTGACCGAAGGTATTTCGCGTTCGAGAAATGGCGTGCGGTCGCCGGTCACATATTCGCGCCAGACGCCGGGCCGGCCGGGCACCGGCTCGAACAGGGAGACACGGTCGAGATAGGTCGGGCGGATCCGCAGCACCAGCGGCCCCCCGTCGGCGGGGCCGACCGTCAGCCGCAGCCATGTGGCCGATGGCGTGTAGCCGCGCGCCAGAATCGGGGACACGGGGGCGAAGTCGGCGCCGGCCACCTCGTCGATGGTCAGCGTGCCGTCGCGGTCCTCCAGCACGGCGCGGGTAAGCACATGGTCCTGCGAGGAGACGCCCGCCGTCCAGGCGATGGCGCCGCCGCCTCCCACCAGCAATACGAGGATGAGAAAGCGGGCGATCGCGGACAAATGCCGGCTAAGGCCGTCAGCGCCCGGCAGCGAGGGGCGCGTGCCCGCCGCTGCCATATCGTCCACCGCTTCCTCGCGCATGCCTGTCCGCCTGTCACCGGCCCGGCCCTCAGCGCCGCGCCCGCCACTGATATACCAAGCGGTCGCTCGCTCGCTACCCGCCTCCGGCGCGTTCTGCCGCCGCGTGAGGGCTCGTCAGCGCGCGGATTTCCTGGAGCAGGCCGGCCGGGATCAGCACGCCCCCGGCACTGCGGGCGCGGGCGGCGTAGCGGCGTTCCGAGGGCAGCCGCACCCCGGGCTGCGCCTTGGCGAGGGCGAACAGCTCCTGCGCATCGCCCATGCGCTGCGCCAGCGTCGCGCCGCCGAACACGGCGGGGTCGATGGCGATGAACAATTCGCCCCCGAGCGGCGGGCCGGAATCGCCATTCTCCGCCGCCTTCGCCTGCCGGCTGGTCAGGTCGCCGATCAACGGCCCGGCGATCAGCTCCACCATCATCGAGAGGGCCGATCCCTTGTGCCCGCCAAAGGGCAGCAGCGCCCCGGCCAGCGCGGCGGCGGGGTCGGTGGTCGGGGCGCCGTCCGGGCCCACCGCCCATCCGGCGGGCAGGGCCTTGCCCGCCCGGCGCTTCAGCTCCACCTCGCCGCGCGCGGCGGCGCTGGTGGCGAAATCGAAGATGAAGGGCTGGTCCTGCGGCCCCGGCCAGCCGAAGGCGATCGGGTTGGTGCCCATCAGCGGCGCCGTGCCGCCGGCGGGGGCGACGCAGCACTGGCCGACGGTGAAGCACCAGGCGGCGAGCCCGGCGTCGATCGCCGGCTCGATATCCGCCCACAGGGCCGAGAAATGGTAGCAATCGTGAATGGCCAGCGCGGCGATGCCATAGGTCTTCGCCGCCGCGATCAGCGCCGGCACGCCGGCCTCGATGGCGAGTGGGGCGAAGGCGCGGCGCGCATCCACCCGCAACACCACCGGCGTCGCCCGGGTCAGCACCGGCAGCGCTTCCCGCTCCGCCTTGCCGCTGCGGACGCTGTCGACATAGCCCAGCAGCCGGTAGAACCCATGCGAATGGCACTCATCGGCCTGTGCCCGGGTGATCGAGCGGGCGATCGCCTCGGCGTGCGCCGCGCCGAGCCCGGCGGCCAGCAGCGTGTCGCGGGTGAGAGCATGCACCTCGTCGAGGCTGAGGCGAACCATGTCGGGCGGGGGCGTGTGGGATCGGGTCATGGCGTCGCCTTGCGCTGGCTGCGCTCCAGCTCGCGCAGAAGGTCCTGCTGCACGGTCAGGATATGCGTGTCGAGAAAGGCGCAGGCCCCGGCGACATCGCCCGCGCGGGCGAGATCGGCGAGCGCGGCGTGCTCGCTCACCGCCCGCTGCATGCCGACAATGCCCATGCCGGCGACATCACTCAGATGCACGCGGGTGTAGCGGTCGCTGGCCTGGAGCAGGCCGTGGACGATGGTAAGCGAGCGTGGCAGTTCGGCCCGCGCATAAAGCGCCATGTGGAAGTCGGCGTTGATCTGGCCCCAGCGGCCGAGATCGTTCGCCGCCGTGGCCGTCACCATTTCCGCGTGCAGCGCGTCGAGCCGCGCGAAGTCGTCGGCGTCGAGCGCGGGAATGGAGCCGGCGAGCAGCCGCGGCTCCAGCAGCCGGCGCAGCTCGAACACGTCGCGGATTTCGGCTGTGGAGAGCTGGGCCACCACCGCGCCCTTCTGCGGCACGAAGCGCACCAGCCCCTCGGCGTCGAGCTGGAACAGCGCCTCGCGCACGGGGATGCGGCTGACCTTGAACGTCGCGGCCAGCGCGTCCTGCCGCAGCTGCGCCCCGGCCGGATAGGTGCCGTCGAGGATCGCCATGCGCAACTGGTCGAGTATGGCCGCCGTCAGCGTGCGGTGCTTGAGAAGCGGGTTCATTTTCCTGGCGTCGCACCCCGAATAATCACATCAGGCATATTGACGGAGATAATTTATAAAATCTACGATCCACCAAAAGAGGGGAATGGGTACCATGTCGCACACCAACGGCTTTGCTGCCGGTGGCCGGCCCTTGCGTGCCGTCACAGCCGCATCAGAAGCCCTTCTGGTCCTGGAGCGCTTTGCCATCGGCGCGCTGATGGCGCTGCTCACCGGGCTGATCCTCCTCAACGTCGTCACCCGCTACGGTCACGTCCCGCTGTACTGGATCGACGAATCCGCCATCTTCACCACCGTCTGGCTCACCTTCATCGGCGCGTCCGCCATGTCGCGGCTGCGGCTCGACTTCTCGATGACGCTGCTGACCGAGCGGCTTCCGGCGGGCGCGGTGAAGGCGATGCGCGTCCTCTCCACGCTCTGCATCCTCGGCTTCGGCCTGGCGCTGGCCGCCATGTGCTGGCTGTGGATGGACCCGGTCGGCATCGCTTCCGCCGGTTTCGACGCCCGCGAATATGGCGGTGCGACGTTCAATTTCCTCTACACCGAGCGCACCCAGACGCTGAACTGGCCGAGCTGGGTGGTCTATCTGGTGATGCCGCTTTTCGCCGTCACCCTGATGGTCCACAGCATGGCCAATCTGCTTGAAGATCTCGGCCTCGCGTCCCCGCCCGATCGCAGCAGCATCGGCCTGCACAATGCCGAGGAGGTCGCCTGATGCTCACCGGCGCCGCCTTCCTCGCCTTCCTGCTCATCGGGGTGCCGATCGGCATTGCCATCTGCCTCACCGGCGTGGTCTTCATCCAGGCCTCCGGCAATCCGGTGCTCTACCAGAGCTTCCCGATGCAGATGTTCGGCTCGGTCGACAATTACGGGCTGATCGCCATCCCGCTTTTCATCCTCATCGGCGAGATCATGAATGGCGGCGGCATCACCCGCCAGATCATCTCCATGACCATGGCCTTTGTCGGCTCGCTGCGCGGCGGGCTCGCTTATGTGAACATGCTGGCCAACATGTTCGTCTCGTCCATTCTCGGCTCGGCGACCGCGCAGGTCGCGATCATGGCGCAGATCATGGTGCCGGAGATGGAGGCGAAGGGCTATGACAAGACCTTCGCCGCCGGCCTCAGCGCCTATGCCGGCATGCTGGGGCCGATCATCCCGCCCTCGATCATGTTCGTCATGTATTCGGTGCTGGCGCAGGTGCCGGTCAGCACCATGCTGGTCGCCGGCCTCATCCCTGGTGTCGTGCTCACCGCGATGTTCTGCGTCGTCATCGCCGTCATGGGCTATGTTTACAACTACCCGCGCGGCGAGAGCTTCACCCTGCGCGAGCGCGTTGCCACCGTGGTGGCCTGCGCCCCGACGCTGCTGATCCCGATCGTCATCGTCGGCTCCATCCTCACCGGCCTCGCCAACCCCACCGAATCCGCCGCCGTCGGCGCGCTGGCCTCGGTGCTGGTCGGGCGGTTCTGGACGCGGGAACTCTCCCTGTCGCAGCTGCCGCGCATGCTGGTTCGGGCGGGCGTCTATTCCGGCATCGTGCTGTTCCTGGTGGCGGCCGCCGGCGTGCTCTCCTGGGTGCTGGTGTTCGCCAAGGTGCCGCAGGAAGTGGCGCTGTGGATCCAGTCCATCGCCACCGGGCCGATCAGCTTCATGCTGCTGGTCAACGTCATCCTGCTGGTCATCGGAACGGTGATCGACGGCGCGCCGGGCCTGATCATGACGGTGCCGATCCTGCTGCCGATCGCCACCGAGGTCTATCACATCGACCCGGTGCAGTTCGGCGTGGTGGCGGTGGTCAACCTTGTGCTCGGCTTCCTCTCGCCGCCCGTCGGTCTGTGCTTCTTCGTGGCGGCGGCGGTGACGGGGGCCAAGCCCGGCAAGATGTTCCTCGTCACCCTGCCGTTCTTCTTCGCCGCCTGCCTGCTGCTGGTGCTGCTCTCGATCTTCCCCGGCCTCTCCACTGCCCTCGTTCGCTGAACCCTTCCAGCCGAAAGGACCGCCCCGATGATCTCCCGCCGTACCCTGCTCGCCGCCGCTGCCGGCGCCACTCTCCCGCTGGCCGCCCCCGGCGTGCTGCGCGCCCAGGCGCGTGACCTGCGCCTCGGCATCATCACCCCGCCCGGCCACCCCTGGAACAATGCGGCGCTGAAGGTTGCCGAGGTTCTGAAGGAAAAGACCGGCGGCAAGCTGACCATGACCGTGTTCCATGCCGGCCAGCTCGGCAATGAAGGCGCGATGATGCAGCAGCTGCAGACCGGCGCGCTCGACATGGCCTTCCTGCAGGCGGCCGAAGTCGGCAACCGCGTGCCCAACGTCGCTGCCATCCTCGCGCCTTACGTCATCCGCTCGACCGAGGCCGCCGCCAAGCTGGTGCGCCAGCCCATCGCCATGCAGATGCTGGAGCCGCTGCCGAAGGAGACCGGCACGATCGGCCTCGGCTGGGGAATCACCTCGATCCGCGTCGTGTTCTCGGCCAAGGAGATCGACGGTATCGCCGGCCTCAACGGCATGAAGCTGCGCATCAACACCACCCCGGCGTTCCGCGACTTCTACTCGCTGCTCGGCGCCGCCCCGACCCCGATCCCGACGCCGCAGGTCTATGACGCCATGGCCAATGGTCAGGTGGACGGGCTGGAGGCCGATCTCGACTTCTCGTGGAACCAGCGCTTCGACAAGGTGTCGAAGGTGCTGATGCGTATGGACGCCGTGTTCATGCCCTTCATCGCGCTGGCGTCGGGCAAGGCCTGGCAGACGCTGTCCACTGAGGACCGCGCGCTGATCACCGCCGCCACCAAGGAAGCGCTGGCCGTGCAGGTCGACCAGACCGTGACCAATGCGCCGAAGCTGCTGAAGGACTTCGAGGGCACTGGCATCAAGATCGTCGTGCCGCCGACCGCCGACGCGGCGCCGATCATCGCCGAATACGACAAGATCTGGGCGCCGAAGGCTCCCATCCTGCCCGAGCTGCGCAAGATCGGCGCGACACTGGGCTGAGAGCGGTTGCCGCTTGAAATGAAAGAGGCGCCTCGCGGGGCGCCTCTTTTTTTCATGACTCACAACGTCATCCTGAGGTGCGAGCGTTAGCGAGCCTCGAAGGATGCTGAAGCCGAGGGCGCCCTGCGGGAGCATCCTTCGAGGCTCGGGCGATGCCCGAGCACCTCAGGATGACGGCGCGAAGGGGTGAAGCCCCGTCACTCCGCCATCCCAACCGGCCGAAAGGCGGACATCACTCCGCGGTCCAAACCGGCCACGTGTCGGAGAGCCGGTAGCCGGTCGGCCACGGGTCTTCCGGGTCCACCATCAGCTGCGCGGTGTGCGTCACCCAGGCGCGGCCCATGATCGAGGGCAGGATCGCCGGGCGGCCTCCGAGCGTCGTTTCGCCCTCGATCCGGCACTCGAAGCGTGAATCGATGATCGAGCGGCCGATGAAGGTCTCGCCCACTTTCAGCTGGCCCTTGGCGTGCAGCACCGCCATGCGCGCCGAGCAGCCGGTGCCGGTGGGCGAACGGTCGATCTTGCCGGGGCGGATCGCCACCGCATTGGCGCCTGATTTCACGCCGTCCATCTCCACCACGGGCGCGGCGAACTGGCAGAAGGAAATGTGGTTCCAGTCGGCATTCTCAGGGTGCTTGAAGCCGAGCTGGCGGTTCGCCGCCTTGACGATGCGCATGCCGGTCTCGGCAAGGTCCTTGGCTTCATCCGGGCGGATGGAGAAGCCCAACGCATGGGCGTCGACGATGACGAAGCTGTCGCCGCCATAGGCGGTATCGACGGTCAGCGTGCCGAGCCCCTCGACCTCCAGCTTCGCGTCGAGCTTGTCGGCGAAGGAGGGGTGGTTGCGCACCTTGATCCGCTCGGCCTTGCCGTTGCGGCAATAGGCGGTGACCTCGATCAACCCGCCCGGCGCTTCCAGCACCATATAAGTCTCCGGCTCGGTCATCGGCACGATGCCGCTGTCGAGCAGCACGGTGGCGACGCAGATCGAGTTGGAGCCGGACATGGGCGGGGTGTCTTCCGGCTCCATGATGATGAAGGCCGCCACCGCCTTCGGGTTCTTCGGCGGCACCAGCAGGTTCACATGGCGGAACACCCCGCCGCGCGGTTCCTGCAGCACGAAATTGCGCAGATTGTTGTCGCTGGCGAGGAAGCGCGACTGCGCCCACACGCTGTCGCCGGGCGGGGGCGCCACGCCCCCAACGATCACGTCGCCGACTTCGCCCTCGGCATGGCAGCCGACGATGTGGATGATCTTGCTGGAGCGCATGGGGGCCTCGCGTGAAGAGAGCAACGTCATCCTGAGGCGCCCGGCCCTGGGCCGGGCCTCGAAGGATGCTCGTTGAAGAACATCCTTCGAGGCTCGCTTCGCTCGCACCTCAGGATGACGGTGCGCGGCGGGAAAGTCGTCGTGGCGATCTCAGCCGATCACCACCACCGGATCGCCGAGCACGTCGAACAACGGGGTGATGCCCAGCCCCGGCGCGTCGGAGGCGGTCATGAAGCCGTTCTCGCGCTTGGGCGCGCCGCTCGCGATATCCACCGTGCCGTAGCTGTTGAAATCGGTGGCGGAGAAGGTGAACTCCTCCGGCGTCGAGCGGGCGAGATGGGCGATGGTCGCTGTGACGATGTCGCCGCCCCAGGTGTCCTCAATGGTCATCGGGGTGCCAGAGGCGACGCAGATGTCGCGCATCAGCCGCGCCTTGGTGAGGCCGCCGACTTTCGAGATCTTCAGGTTGATGATGTCCATGGCGTCATCGGCCAGCCCCTTCATCAGCGTGCCGACGCCGTCGATCACCTCGTCGAGCACGAAGGGCCGCGCGGTGCGGGCGCGCACCGAGAGGCATTCCTCATAGGTCGGGCAGGGCTGTTCGATATAGACGTCGAGATCGGCCACTTCCGCGCAGATGCGCGCCGCTTCCGCCCGCGTCCAGCCGGTATTGGCGTCGGCGACCAGAATGTCGGAGGCGTCGAGAATCTCGCGGGTGGCGCGGATGCGGTCGATGTCCTGGTCGGCATCGCCGCCGACCTTCAGCTGGAACTTGGTGTAGCCCTCGGCCTTGTAGCCGGCGATCTTCTTCGCCATCACCTCGGGCGCTTCCTGCGAGATGGCGCGGTAGAGCGCGACCTTCTCCTGCGCCGCGCCGCCCAGCAGTTTGTAGACCGGCAGCCCCGCCACCTTGCCGAGAATGTCCCAGCAGGCAATGTCGATCGGCGCCTTCACATAGGGGTGGCCGCGCAGCACCGCGTCCATGTGCCGGTTCAGCACGTTGAGATCGGTGGGATCGAGGCCGAGCACCTTCGGGCCGATTTCCTCCAGCCCGGCGCGCACGCCATGGGCATAGGCCGGCAGATAGGCCGAGCCGAGCGGGCAGCATTCAGCATAGCCGGTGATGCCGGCATCCGTCTCCACCGCCACCACGGTGGAATCGAACACCTCGATGAAATTGCCGTTCGACCAGTTGTAGCGGCCCTCCTTGAGAGGGAGACCGACTTTATAGGCCTTGATGCCGGTGATCTTCATGGCGTGGTTTCCGTTGTCTGCCGTTGCCGCCCGCGTTCAGCCGTCATCTTGAGGTGCGAGCGCAGCGAGCCTCGAAGGATGTTGAAACAGATGGCGCCCTGGGTGAGCCTCCTTCGAGGCTCGGGCGAAGCCCGAGCACCTCAGGATGACGGTGCGCCGAAAAGAAGGCCTCACACCACCACGAAGCCGTGCGCGAAGGGGTCGCGGTCGTCGATGAAGATGGTGTTGTAGCCGGTCATGCGGGCCCAGCCGCCGATGGAGGGGATGATCGCGTCGCGATTCCCCACCTTCACCGCCGCCTCGACCCGGCCCTTGAACAGCGAGCCGATAATGCTCTCATGCACGAAATCGTCGCCCACCTTCAGCTGGCCGAGCGCGGCGAGGTGCGCCATGCGCGAGGAGGTGCCGGTGCCGCAGGGCGAGCGGTCGATCGCCTTGTCGCCATAGAACACCGCGTTGCGCGCATGCGCCTCCGGGTGGCGGGCGGCGCCGGTCCAGAGAATGTGCGACAGGCCGCGAATCTCCGGCTTCTCCGGGTGCACGAATTCATACTTTTCGTTCAGCGCCCGGCGCAGCGCCGGGCTCATGCCCACCAGTTCGCCGGCGGTGAAGTCCGCCATGTCGCGGAAGGCTTCCTGCGGCTCGACGATGGCGTAGAAATTGCCGCCATAGGCGACATCCACCTTCACCTCGCCAAGGCCGGGACATTGCGCGGTCAGCCCGCGCGCATAGAGGAAGGCGGGCACATTGGTGATCCGCACTTCTTCCACATATTGCCCGACCTGGCGGTATTCCGCCTTCACCACGCCGGCGGGGGTGTCGAGCATCAAGACGCCGGGGGTCTTCGGCGTCACCAGCCCATGCTCGATCGCCATCGTCACCGTGCCGATGGTGCCGTGGCCGCACATGGGCAGGCAGCCCGAGGTCTCGATGAACAGGATGGCGACGTCGCAATCCGGCCGCGTCGGGGGATAGAGGATCGAGCCCGACATCATGTCGTGGCCGCGCGGCTCGAACATCAGCCCGGTGCGGATCCAGTCGAAGTCGCGCAGGAAATGCGCGCGTTTCTCGATCATGGTGTCGCCGACAAGGTTCGGCCCGCCGCCGGCCACCAGCCGCACCGGGTTGCCGCAGGTGTGGCCGTCAATGCAGAAAAAGCTGTGTCGCGCCATGGGGATACTCGTCAGAAACGGTCGGGGCGGAAGGGTTCGAGCGGAATGGAGGGGCGGCGCCCGGCCACGAGATCGGCGATCAGCCGGCCTGTCGCCGCGCTCTGGGTCAGCCCGAGATGGCCATGGCCGAAGGCATAGAGCACGCGGGGCGAGGCGGTGGCGGGGCCGATGACGGGCAGCGAATCCGGCAGCGAGGGACGAAAGCCCATCCATTGCCGGCCGCCCTCGGTGCGCAGCCCCGGCAGGAAGCGCGCCGCCTTGGTCAGCATCGCCTCGGAACGCTTGAAGTTCGGCGGCGCCTTCAGTCCACCCAATTCCACCGCCCCGCCGACGCGGATGCCGGTGGAGAGCGGCGTGACCACGAAGCCATGCCCGCCAAAGGTGAGCTGGCGGCGCAGGTCGAAGGCGCCGGGCGGCAAGGTGGTGTTGTAGCCGCGCTCGGTTTCCAGTGGGATGGAATCGCCCAGCGACTTCGCCAGCGGGCGCGACCAGGCGCCACCGGCGATCACCGCCCGGCCGGCAGTCAGCACCTTGCCGTCGGCGAGCCGCAACTGCACGCCCTCGGCCCCGGCGCTGAGGCTGACAACCTCGCCATGGACGAGGCCGGCGCCGCGGGCCATCACCATGCGGAACAAGGCGAGCGCGTAGTGATAGGGGTCGCTCACCGTCTGCCAGTGCGGGGTGAAGGTGCCGACCGTGAAGCGCGGCGAAAGCCCCGGCTGAAGCGCGGCCAGCGCCTCGCCGCGCACATGTTCGAAAGCGATGCCTTCGCGCGCCCGCGCCTCCCAGCCGGGGAGGGAGGCGGCAAGCTCGGCCTCGCTCTCGTAGAGCTGCAGATTGCCGTCGGAGCGCAGATGTTCGGCAAGACCGGCCTGGGTCACCAGAGCCTGCGTCGCGGTGGCGGCGAAGCGCATCAGATTGCCCTGCGCCGTTATCGAGGCGGCGTAGCGGTCGGGCAGGCTGGCACGCCAGAAACGGATCAGCCACGGCGTGATCTGCGGGAGGTAGCGCGGGGGAATGGAGAGCGGCCCCAGCGGGTCGAGCAGCCATTTCGGCGCCTTGCGCAGCATGCCGGGCGAGGCGAGGGGGAGAATGTCGGTAAAGGCCAGCGCCCCGGCATTGCCGTAGCTCGCCCCTTCCGCCACGCCGCCACGCTCAACGAGCCGCACCCGATGCCCCTCGGCCAGCAGATGGAACGCGGTGGCGAGGCCGACAATGCCGGCACCGACGATGACGATGTCGCCCGAGGCGGTCTTGGCGCTCATGCTGTCATGCTCAGGCACATGGGAAGTATCACCCTCATGGCCGGGCTTGACCCGGCCACCCAGACGGTAGGAAGCATCCAGTCCCTGGGTCCCCGGGTCACGCCCGGGGATGAGGGGTCACTCGGCGTTTTGCCGCCTCACGCCGCCTTGGCGAGGGTCGGGCGGGTGGCGAGGCCTTCGCGCACGATGCGCTCGACCTTGGCGCGCTGCTCGCCATCGAGCGGCAGGCGGGGGGCGCGCACGCGCTCGGTGGTGCCGGTCACCATCGCCTCGACCAGCTTCAGGTTCTGGACGAGATAGGTCGACACGTCGAGATCGAGCAGCGGGCGGAACCAGCGGTAGATTTCCAGCGCCTCGTCATAGCGCTTGGCCTTCATCAGCCGGTAGATCGCCACCGTCTCCTCGGGGAAGGCGACCACGAGGCCGGCGACCCAGCCCACCGCGCCGAGCGCCAGCGCCTCGAAGGCGAGGTTGTCGACGCCGGTGAAGATGTCGAAACGGTCGCCGAAGGCGTTCTGCAGTTCCACCGTGCGGCGGATGTCGTCCGAGGACTCCTTCACCGCGACGAAGCGCTTGTCCTTGGCCAGTTCGGCCATGATCTCGATGGTGATGTCGACGCGGTAGGCGATGCGGTTGGAATAGATCATGACCGGCAGGTCGGCGGCCTCAGCCACCGCGGAGAGGGTCGCGACCGTCTCCTTCGGGTTGGTGTGGTAGACGAGGCTCGGCACCACCATCAGCCCGTCGGCGCCGGCCTGCGCGGCGCGCTTGGCGAGGCTCGCGCAATCGCGGGTCGAGGCGTCGGCGATGGTCATCAGCACCGAGCGCTTGCCGGCGACCGACTTGGCGGTCTTCAGCACGGCGAGGCGCTCGTCATGCGAGAGCATCGGGCCTTCGCCGAGCGAACCATTGACGATGATGCCGTCGACGCCGGCGTCGATCTGCAAGGCGAAGCAGCGCTCCATCTCCTTGTGGTCGAGCGTGTCGTCTTCGTTGAACTTGGCGGTAACGGCGGGATAGACGCCCTGCCACATGGGAGTGCTCCTTAAGTCTCTTGCGAATGCGATCTATGGATCAGAGGACGGATTTCAGGAAGTCGATCGTTTCCGGCTCGCGCGGATTACCGATCACCTGGGCGGGTGGGCCGATCTCGTGGATGCGGCCCTTGTGGAAGAAGGCGACGCGGTTCGACACCTCGCGGGCGAAGGCGATCTCGTGGGTGACGACGATCATCGTCATGCCCTCGGAGGAGAGCAGGCGCATCGTGTCCAGCACCTCGCCCACCAGCTGCGGGTCGAGCGCCGAGGTCACTTCGTCGAACAGCATGTAGTCCGGCGACATGGCCAGCGCGCGGGCGATCGCCATGCGCTGCTGCTGGCCGCCGGAAAGCTTGGAGGGGTAGACCTTGATCTTCTCGCTGAGGCCGACGCGGGCGAGCTTTTCCACCGCGATCGCTTCGGCCTCGGCCTTCGACTTGCCGAGCACCTTGCGCGGCGCCAGCATCACGTTTTCCAGCACGGTGAGGTGAGGAAACGCATTCCACTGCTGGAAAACAATGCCGATCTTGCGGCGCAGCTTGTTGAGGTCGGTGCCGCGCCCGTGCACATCGGTGCCGTCGACGAGGATGCGGCCGGAATTGATCGGCTCCAGCCCGTTGATGCACATGAGCAGGGTGGATTTGCCCGAGCCCGAGCCGCCGATGATGGAAACAACTTCCCCCTTCTCGACGGTCATGGTCACGCCCTTGACCACTTCGAGCGAGCCGAAGGCTTTGTGGACGTCCTGAATTTCGATCGACATTTCGGTCCTCAGTCGTTCTCGCGCCAGCGCTTCTCAAGGCGTGCGCCGAGGCGGGCGATGGGGAAGCTCATCAGGAAGTAGATCAGCCCGGCGATGGACAGCACGAAGAGCGGCTCCTGGATGCGGGTGACGATCACCTGCGAGGAGCGCAGCAATTCGACCACGCCGATCCACCACACCATGGCGGTGTCCTTCATCACGCCGAGCGTCAGGCCGATCCAGCTCGGCAAAGCGACGCGCAGCGCGATGGGGAAGACGATCTCGGTCAGGTCCTGCCGCCAGCTCAGCCCCAGCGAGCGCGCCGCGCGGCGCGTCGTGGTCGGCACGGCGAGGAAGCCCGAGCGCACGATTTCGGTGCAATAGGCCGACATGTAGAGCGCCAGCACCACGCAGCCCACGGTGAACGGGCTCCAGTGAATGCCGACAATGGTCTTGAACGAGTTCGCCACCACCAGCTGGATCAGCAGCGGAATGGAACGGAACACGTCCAGCACCGCGCCGAGCGGGGCATTCACCCACCAGGGCGAGATGGCGCGGATGACGCCGAAGACCACGCCGAGCAGCGTGCCGCCCAGCACCGCCCAGAAGGTGAGCATCAGCGTGACGCCGGCGCCCTTCAGCATGAACATCAGGTCGTTGGCCGAGAAACTGGTCTCGAACAGGGAGGAGAACATGGCGCGCCTCCCTCAGTAGCGGAACAGCCGCCACGCCATCAGGCGCGCGGAAACGGTGACGAACTTGGCGAGCAGATAGTAGATCACCGCCGCCAGGGCGAAATATTCGAAGGTGCGGAAGGAGCGGACATTATATTCCTGCGTCACCCCGGTCAGGTCGTTGTTGAGGCCGACGATGACGCCGAGCGAGGTCATCAGGATCGCCCAGACCATCTGGTTGGTGAGCGGATAGAAGACGATGCGGAACATCTGCGGCATCACCACCAGCCGGAAGGCCTGGATCTGGCCCATGCCGAGCGAGCGGGCGGCGCGCACCTGGGTCTGCGGCACGGCGCGCAGGCCGCCGCGAAAGGTCTCCGCGAGATAGCCGGCATTGTTGAAGGTGATGCCCGCCAGCAGCGCGACGAAGCTGTCGAGATGGATGCCGAGCGAGCCGAGGCCGAAATAGGCCATGTAGATCTGGAACAGCGCCGGCGTGTTGCGGGCGAGTTCGACCCAGCTCACCGCCGCCGCGCGGAAGATGCGGTATTGCGAGGAGGCGCCGACCGCGAGCAGCACCGCGAACAACACGCCGAGCACCATGGAGAGCACGGCGATCTCAAGCGTCACCAGCGCGCCCCACAGCATCTCGGGCAGCGCGCGGAACGCTGGCAGCCAGTGGAAAGTATAGTTCATGGCGGGCTCGTGGTCGCGGGCATCGGGCACAGAATGCAGGGGCAAGAAAGATGCCGGGCCGTCATCCCGGCCTGAGGCGAAGCCACAGAGCCGGGATCGTCGACCGGGCTGGCCTCGGTGTCATCCCGGATCGGCCTGCCGGCCGACCGGGATGACCGAGGGAGACCCGCTCAGCGATAGACGCCGGGAACCGTCAGGTCGGGTGCCTCGCCAAGGCCGATCCACTTGTCGTAGAGCGCCTTGTAGCGGCCGGTGCGAACCTGCTGGTTCACGAACAGGTTCAGGTAGTTGAGCAGGCCCTGCTCATTGCGCAGGGCGATCAGCGCGACATAGTCGATGTCGTAGGGGGCGTCGCCGCCCATCATCAGGCCCTTATACTTGCCTTCTTTCACGATCGCCGCGGCGACGGTGGAGGTGACGACGGTGGCCTCGATCTGCCCCTGGGAAAGGGCGAGGAACACGTCGGCCTGGGTCTGGTAGCCACGGAACGAGCCGGTGCCCCAGGCCTTCACGTCCTTCTCAAGCGCGAGCGCCTCGAACGTGCCGGAGACCGAGCCGGTCTTCTTGCCCTTCAGGCTGTCGTAATCCTTGATGCCGAGGCCGTCCTTGGTGAGAACGACCATCTTGAAGGCGAAATAGGGGATGGTGAAGCCGGCGGTCTTGGCGCGCTCCAGCGTGTCGGAGGTCGAGGCGACGCCGACATCGACGCGGCCGGAGACCAGCGCGGGAATGCGGTCGGGGAAGGGGGTCTCGACGACTTCCGCCTTCACGCCCAGCGCCTTGGCGAGGTCGTTGCAGTAATCGACGTCGAAGCCGATCGGCTCGTTATTGGCGTCGCGCGATCCCATGGGCGGGAAATCCAGCACCACGGCGCAGCGCAGCGTGCCGGAAGCGATGATGTCGTCGAGCTTGTCCGCCTGCGCGGGCAGGACGGCGGCGAGCGTCAGCGCCGCCGCGGCCAGAATGCCGAATCCCTTAGCCATTGATGGCTCTCCTCTGGAGGAAGCTGTCTTCATTGTTGATGGCCGGCGGCGCCAAGCGAGGTGCCGGTTCCGGCGACAGGAGAAGCTTGCGATTTTTGGATCCAAGTTTCAATATCCATTTTGCAGGAGCCGAATGAAATTTACCTGTGGTCGGCCGGTGGCATCGCGCGCGACAAAACGGCAGGGTGTGGGGACGGCGGGTTTGGTCCGGTGAAATGGGCCGGCGGCCCGGCGACGCCGTTGAGGAGGCAGGCACGTTGAAGGTCAAGGCTACGGACATTGCGCAGATGGCGTCCGCGTCGGATGTCATTTTCGACGCGCTGCGCGAGGCGATCGCCAAGGGCGATATCGCCGAGGGCCAGACCCTGCGTCAGGACCATATCGCCCGCATGTTCAATGTCAGCCGCATCCCCGTGCGCGAGGCGCTGACACGGCTGGAAGAGCAGGGGCTGGTGTCGACCCAGCGCTATCGCGGGGCCGTCGTCACCACCCTGTCCACCGAGGAAATCCGTGAGATCTTCGCGTTTCGCGCCCTGCTGGAGCCGGAAGTGCTGCGCTATTCGGTCGAGCGCATCTCCGACGACGGGCTGGAGGCGGCCAAGCGCTTCGCCCATGCTTTCGCCACCGAAACCGATTCCTCGCATTGGGGCGAGCTGAACCGGAGCTTCCATTACAGCCTCTACGAGGCGTCCGGCCGCCCCTATTTCCTGCAGACCATCAGCGCGGCGCTGGATCGCGTCGACCGCTATCTGCGCGCCCAGCTGGTGCTGACCGACGGCATGGCACGGGCGCGCCGCGAGCATGAGGGCATTCTTCTCGCCTGCATCCGCCGCGATGCCGAGGAAGCGGCCGACCTGACCCGTCAGCACATACTCGGCGCCTGCGTCTCGCTGATCGACTTCCTCGACCGGACCCGGGCCGCAAACGATCCGCAGGGATAGAGCATTTTCGAGCGAAGCGGGTTCCCGGTCGCGTGAAGAAAATGCTTAAAAACAAAGGCCTAGAGCATTTTCGAGCGAAGTGGGTTCCGGTTCGCATGAAGAAAATGCGTAAAAACAAAAATCTAGAGCCGGTCCGGTGAGCCGGCTCGCACCGGACCGGCTCTGGCAGCGGGCATCGCTGCGCCTCCGGCTCGAAGCAGAGCCATCAGCGCGCCGAAGCGCAGCGCCTCGAACACGCCGAAATCCGGCGTGGTTCCGATCAGCAGGCTCACGACGAAAGCCGGGAAAAATGACCATTTCAGCCCGCTCGCCAGCCCCTGAAGCCGTGGGTCTCCCGTCGCGGCGGAGGTGAGCAGCAGCCATGCGACGAAGGCGAAATAGAGAGTGAAACCGAGGAGGCCGGTACTGGCGAACAGCACGACGGCGAAGTTCGACGCCCGTGTCGAGCCGAGACCGACGCCCAGCAGATAGCTGTCGAGCCCCGCCTGCAGCGATCTCGCGCTCCAAGCGCTGCGTTCGACATAGGAACTGGTCTCCGTTTTGTTGAAGACCATCTCGTCAAGGCGCTCCATGACGGGCTCAAAGACGCCCGGTGTGACCATCACCGCGGCGGCCGCGAAGCCGATGATCGCCAATGCCAGGAAGAAGTCCTGCCGCACGCCGCTATAGGAGAAGCGCGGGCGATTGATCCGGAAGGCGCGGGTGAACCAGTCGAGGCCGATCAGCAGCCCGAGAACCCCGAGGCCGACATAGCCGGCCGAGGACGTGGACATCACCAGCAATATGGCGAGGGCGATGATGATGCTGTTGAGGCGGATAGCCTGCGCCCGATTTTCGACGATGCCGCGCAGAAAATACAGGCAGGACAGCAAGCTCAGCGTCAGCGCGCCATAGGCGGAAGCTTCCGGCATCAGCCCGGTGATCCGACGACTGCCATCCGAAATGGCGGCTGCGTCCAGCAGCGCATAACTGGCGTTCTTGAAGGCATCGAGGAAGGGGTCGAGCGGCAGGAGGGCGTTAAGATAGCTCAGAACCCCCGTGATGATGGTGACGATGCCGCTGAACATCAGGCCGCGCAGGATCAGCGGTTGGTGCTGCGGCGATCGGAAGAAATTGGCGAAGGCGAAGACCAGCAAGGTCGACACCGTCAGATAGCCAAGCTGCGAGACATTCTGAAGGGTCGGGCGCAACAGCGCGACTTCCTGATAGGCCGTCGCCATCGGGACAATGGCGACCTGCCCCGCCAGCAGGCGCGGCGCAAACAGCGTGACCAGCAGCGCGACCGCCCAGAACACCGTCAAAATCACGCCGGGCCATCGCAAGGCGGTGGTCAGCAGATCGGTGATGCCGTGCCGCCGCAGCAGAAACCGGCGCAGCAAAAAAAAGGCGGCCGTAACATGCACGGCCAGAATCGAGAGGCCTCCCGTCACTTCCACCGGGACGACGGCGAAGGCGCCGAAGGGCAGCATGGCGAAGAACAGCCACAGCAGAACCTGGCGCCGCGAGAACAGGCCCCACAGCGCCAGCGACCAGAAACAGGCGATCGCCAGCGCATTCATGCAGCGCGCCGCCCCGTCCTGTCACCGGCGGGCGCCACCGCGTCGATGACGTCGAGCAGGCGGCGGGCGGCGGCCTGCCAGGTGAAGCGGGCGACGAAGGCCTGGCCGTCGCGGGCGAGGCGGTCATGCAACCCCCTGTCGTCGCGCAGCCGCAGCAGCGCGGCCTCCCAGGCGGCGGGGTCGCGCGGGTCCGCCTGCAGCGCTCCGGGGCCGCACACTTCCGGCAGCGCGCCGCAGGGCGCGATCACGGCGGGCGTGCCCAGCATCAGCCCTTCCACCGGCGGCATGCCGAAGCCCTCGGTCAGCGAGGGCGTGCACACCGCCAGGGCGTTGGCCTGCAAGGCGCGCATTTCGCCATCCGTGACATAGCCGGGAAACACGATATTGGCCCCGGGAGCGAGACCGGCGGCGGCGAAGGCCTCCCGGCCGGCGCCACCCACCAGCACCAGGGTCATCTCAGCCAGAGCGGGGCGGGCGAAGGCGCGGATCAGCAGCGGGATGTTCTTGTGCGGCATGAGGTTGGCGAGCGCCAGCGCGTAGCCGCGCGTCTCCAGCCCGAGCCGGGGGAGGATGTCGTGCTGCGCCGGCGTGCGCAGCACATGGTCGACGCCATTGGGGATGACATGCACCCGCCCGGCTGGGGCGAGGCGCAGGCCAACAAGCTCGGACTTCGCGAATTCCGACACGGTGAGCAGCCCCAGCTGCCGCCGCCCGGCAAGGCGGACATTGGCCTTCAGGGTCGCGCGGAAGGCCAGCGAATAGGAAGCCGGCGTGGTGAAGACCTGCGCGTCATGCACCATGGTCAGCCCCTGGCGCAGTAGGAATGGACTGCGCGAGGCGAGATTGACGAGGATCCGGCCGGCGGTGGCGCGCGGAAGATCAATCTGCTCCCAGACATTGCCGGTCCGGCGGCCGACCCTCTCGATCGGCAGCCCCATGTCGACATGGCGCGCATTGCGCGGTGCCAGCACATGGATCTGCCGGGCGGCTTCCCGCTCGCCGGATTCGGCCGTCAGCAGCGCGACCGCGCGGGCCAAATGTTCGGCGACCGCATAGGTTGCGGCCGGCGGACCGGCGAGAAAGCGGCCATTGATGCAGAAATCCAAACGCCGATCCACGCGCCGTCCTTGTCAGTTTGGCGCCACCGCGTCGATGACGTCGAGCAGGCGGCGGGCGGCGGCCTGCCAGGTGAAGCGGGCGACGAAGGCCTGGCCGTCGCGGGCGAGGCGGTCATGCACCCCCCTGTCGTCGCGCAGCCGCAGCAGCGCGGCCTCCCAGGCGGCGGGGTCGCGCGGGTCCGCCTGCAGCGCTCCGGGGCCGCACACTTCCGGCAGCGCGCCGCAGGGCGCGATCACGGCGGGCGTGCCCAGCATCAGCCCTTCCACCGGCGGCATGCCGAAGCCCTCGGTCAGCGAGGGCGTGCACACCGCCAGGGCGTTGGCCTGCAAGGCGCGCATTTCGCCATCCGTGACATAGCCGGGAAACACGATATTGGCCCCGGGAGCGAGACCGGCGGCGGCGAAGGCCTCCCGGCCGGCGCCACCCACCAGCACCAGGGTCATCTCAGCCAGAGCGGGGCGGGCGAAGGCGCGGATCAGCAGCGGGATGTTCTTGTGCGGCATGAGGTTGGCGAGCGCCAGCGCGTAGCCGCGCGTCTCCAGCCCGAGCCGGGGGAGGATGTCGTGCTGCGCCGGCGTGCGCAGCACATGGTCGACGCCATTGGGGATGACATGCACCCGCCCGGCTGGGGCGAGGCGCAGGCCAACAAGCTCGGACTTCGCGAATTCCGACACGGTGAGCAGCCCCAGCTGCCGCCGCCCGGCGGCGAGGCTCTGCCACTGGCCCCATTTGGCGCGAAGGAACGGGTAGGACTGTGGCGTCATGAAGACTTGGGCGTCGTGTAGCAGGGTGAGGCCGTTTCGTGTCGCCCAAGGGGTCCCGTTGCACAGGTTGAGCAGAAAGCCATCGCGTACGTGAAGGGGCAGGGAAAGCTGCTCCCAGGCGGTTTTGCTCAGCCGCCCGACCCGCACCGTGGGGACGCGCGGGTCGATGTCCAAACCAAGAGGTCCCTGTGGGGCAAGCATGACCAGAGGGCGATCCGCCACGATTGTCGCCAGGCCTGCGATTAACTCTTGCGCGACGCGATGCACCGCGGCCGGGCCGCCTGTAGCGAACTTGCCGTTGATGTACAGGGGCGGTCTTCTACGCACGCTTAAAGCTCCAGGATACGGCGCGGGTGAACGCGGCTCAGCAGGATATCACGCACCGCCAGCCAGTTGCCGATCATGCGCCCTTTTCGGTCGATCCAGGGTTCCGGCCGGAGCAGGCGGGCGCCGTTCGCGGCGAGGCTGCGCAGCATCAGCCGGCCCGCGAAGCCTGCCGGCATGGTGCCCTTGCGCCAGAGATACCAGGGGTTGGCGATCTGGCTATAGCCCAGCCGCCGGCCATTGCGCTCGCGTCCGGACTTTTCGCCGCAATGCACGCCATAGAAGGCATCCGTGTAGACCAGCGGGCCGGTGATCTGGCCGCCGAAGTCGATATCCTCCTGCCAGCCATAGAGCGGCAGGTTCTCGTCGAAGCGGCAGCTGCCGATGGCAGCCGTCCGGTACGCCATGTTGCAGCCATAGAGCCCGGGCTGGGCCGCGGAAACGCCGAGGCTCGGCCGCTCGTCCCGGGCGTCTTCCGCCTCCACCAGCGCCGCCGCCGCCTGCGGCGTGATGCCGGGTCCGCCGATCCCGTCCGCCAGCAGGCGGCCGCTCGCCCCGGCAATGGCCGGGAAGGCGGTGAAGAAGCGCACGAGGCCCGCGACGAGGCGACGGGAAGGAACATAATCGTCGTCGAGGAACAGGACGATATCGATAGCGGGCGGCAGGCTGTCGAGGGCGCGGTTGCGTTGCTGGCACAGGCCGCGCGGCCCGAAGAGCGAGATCAGCGGGAAGGGATAGTCGCGCGCCGGCGGTGCGTCCGCGGCGGTCTCCATCGACAGCACCACGCAGGCCGGCAGCGGGCTCTGCAGTGCCAGCCGGTCGAGCAATGCCGCGACATTCTTCGCCCGCCCCAGCGTGGCGACCACGATGGCGACGGAGAATTCGATGGTGGGATTCATGCGCGCCCTGCCGGATGTGAAACGCGGCAGGCCTGCCGAGAGGCTTCATTCCGCATTAAATCAATGGGCATTGCGGTGGATGATGACGCGAACTGTCAGCAGCAGAACCTTCACATCCATCCACAGCGACCAGTTGTTGATGTATTCGAGATCCGAGGCTACACGCGCCTCGATGTCCCGGCGGCTATGGGTCGCCCCGCGCAGGCCGCGGATCTGGGCGAGGCCGGTCAGTCCCGGCTTCACCGAATGCCGGCTCCAATAGTCGGGGACGAGTTCCCAGAACAGCGCCCCTTCCGCGCGCGAGCCCAGCGCATGGGGGCGCGGTCCCACCAGGCTCATATTGCCGATCAGGACGTTCAGGAGCTGGGGGAGCTCGTCGAGGCTCGTTCGCCGCAGGAACCGGCCCACCCGGGTGACGCGCCGGTCGTTGCGTGAGGTGGAGACCCGGCCGGTGGCATCGCTTGCCTCGCTGCGCATCGTTCGCAACTTGAAGCAGCGATAGCTGCGGTTGTTCCGGCCCACCCGTTCCTGGACGAAGAACGCCGGACCGGGGGAATCGAGCTTCACCAGCAGGGCGACCAGCGCGATGGTGGGGGCAACGGCCACGATGAGCGGCAGGGTAACGACGAGATCGAACAGCCGCTTGGTCAGGCGCTCGGCAAGCGTGAGGGGGCCTCGCGAAATGATCAGGGTGGTCCGCTCGCTCCAGCGCGACAGCGCGAGCGGCTCGAACCCGCCGAGATCGAAGACGATTTCGGCTTCAAAGCCGCTCAGCCGCATGGCTTCGGTCCATTTCAGCCGCTCCTGCGCGTCCGCGAAAGCAAGCACGACCCGGTCGGCATAGCCGATGACGTCGCTGACGGCGGCGAAGAAATCGGGATCGTGCACATGCGGGACCAGTCGGGCCGCGCGCACATCCACATAGGTGGTCAACGCATCGTTCGGCAGCGCGCCCCGTTCCGTGTCGTCGGTGAAAACCACCAGCCGCGGGGCGACGATCGGAGCCAGCAGCTTTTGCGTGAGGAGAATGGCGCCGATTCGGCCGAGGCCGATCAGCGCGAAGGCGGTCACGAAGCTGTAGCCGATCTCGAGGCGCGAGAGCAGGCTGCCGACCTTGAGCGCAAAGAGGGCGGTGAGGAAGAGGCCGGCGGCAATGAGCAGGGCGGTGAAGGTGGCCGAGATCGCGCGGCTCGGCGATGTTGCGGCCCCGATGGAATAGGCCCGCAACGCGATCGCCGCGAGAAGATAGGTGGGCGCGAGAAAGAAGAAGATGCCGACATTGCCGTCGAACGGGCTGCCATGCCGCAGGGCCGCGCCGGCCAGGCACCCGCCGGCAATGGCGAGCAGGTCGACAGCCGCCAACCCTGCCGTAAGGCAGACCCGGATGGCGTCGCGGTAGCGCATGAGGCTGTCGGGGGATCGCTCCTCCGATGCGCTGCCCGTGGCAGCGTCGCGCCTGCCACCGTAAGCGCCGATGCCATCCATCCGTCCGTCTTCCTTCATTTGAGACCCGGATGGTGCGGGCAATGAGCGCGCAACAGCCGGCAAAGCTTCTGCCAGATGAGCCCTGTCGCCGGTCACATGGCGGCGTTACCACTGCCGTTGGGAAGAAAATGTCGCGCTGTAGTCTGGAACCGAGCGTGACAACGGATGTCGATCCGACCCATGAGAAATACACGGTCGAGCCGTTACCAGCTGTCTTATGCCGCTCCCATTCGCTATGGTGTTTTCATAGCAGAAGCAATTGCCGCTAGGCAATATTCCGTAGGGACATGGGGCGAGGGATCGCGTGCAAGCCTAAGGGGGGCGGTAGAGAGTATCGTTAGAATTTTAGAGTAATTTTAATCTAAAGCAATTGACGACAGGTCATGGGTCGGTTGCGGCCGGGTGGGGTGCATGAGCGATCAAGGGGCCATTGTTGCTTTTGGGGGTGGGGGATTCATCGGGTCACATCTGCTGCGCAAGATGGTATCCAAGTGCGCGTCTGGGCTTATCAGTGTAGATATCCGTCCGCCTAAGGTAAAAGTTCCCGGTGTCGATTACAGAATTGCCGATGTCCGGGATCTCTCAGCACTCGATGTCGGTGCCGAGGTCGGGACGATCTACAATCTCGCGGCAGTTCACACCACGCCGGGCCACCCCGCGCACGAATATTACGAGACCAACATTCGCGGGGCGCTGGAAGTGTCGGCCTTCGCCCGCCGGCAGGGGGTGAAGAGGATCGTCTTCACCAGTTCTATCTCCGTTTACGGAGCTGGCGAGGAAACGAAGTCCGAAGCCTCCCCGCCCCAGCCGGAATCGCCCTATGGGCGGTCGAAATGGATGGCGGAGGATATTCACCGCTCCTGGCTGGCGGAAAGCGAGGGGCGCCAATTGGTCATCTGCCGGCCGGCGGTGATTTTCGGCCATGCCGAGGGAGGAAACTTCACCCGGCTCGCCCGGCTGCTGCGCCGGGGGCTCTTCGTCTATCCCGGGCGGCGGGACACTATAAAGGCGTGCTACTATGTCGAGGATCTCGTGGACTCGCTGCTCCATGCCGCCTCGCTTGAAGAGCGCTTCATTGTGTTCAACGGCTGCTATGCCGACCGCTACACACTGGAGGAGATTGTCGAAACCTTCCGCTCGCAACACTTTCCGCAGGCACGAACGCTGACGGTGCCGCGCGCCGTGGTGCTCGGGCTGGCGGCCGCGCTGCGGCCGATGGCCGGCGCGGGTATCGGCATCCATCCCGACCGTGTGATGAAGCTGGTGCGTTCGACGGATGTGGTGCCCGGCTGGCTGGAATCGCGCGGTCTTGCCCGTCGCGGCCTGCTGCCGGCGGCGCTGCAACGGTGGAAAGACGATTCTGCGGGCGCGTTCGATTGACGACGGACCTTTTCTTCTTCTCCCAACGCCCGATGAAAGACGAAGCCTGATGAAGGTCGCCCTGGTTCACTATTGGCTGGTCGGCATGCGGGGCGGGGAGAAGGTGCTCGAATCCTTCTGCCGGCTGTACCCGCAGGCCGATATTTTCACCCTGGTCGCAGAGCCGGCTAATCTTTCCGAGACCATCCGGCGTCATTCCATTACCATATCGTTCCTCCAGAAGATCGGCGGGCGCCGGCATTACCAGAAGATGCTGCCGCTCATGCCCTATGCGCTGGAGAGTCTCGACCTCACGGGTTACGATCTGGTGATCTCCAGCGAGGCCGGGCCCGCCAAGGGCGTGGTGACGCGGCCGGACAGTCTGCATGTCTGCTATTGCCACTCGCCGATCCGCTATATCTGGGATCTGGAGCCGCAATATCGTGCCGCTTCCGGCCCGATCACCCGGCTGGCCATGTCGCTCTTCGGTCCTGGCTTGCGCCAGTGGGACGTGACCACGGCCGCCCGGGTCGACGCCTTCATCGCCAATTCCGACTATGTCGCCCGGCGGATCGAGAAGTTCTATCGCCGCGAGTCCACCGTCATCAATCCCCCGGTCGAACTCAGCCGTTTCGCCCCCAGCGATACGCTTGACGAGGCCTATCTCTGCGCCGGCCAGATCACGCCCTACAAGAAGATCGAGCTGGCGATCGAGGCGTTCAACCGGCTGGGGCGCCGGCTCGACATCATCGGTGACGGCGCCAGCGAGGCGTTGAAGCGACTGGCCGGCCCCACCATCCGCTTCCTCGGCCCGGTGAGCGACACGCAGATGGAGCGGCACCTCGCGCGCTGCCAGGCGCTGGTGTTTCCCGGCGTCGAGGATTTCGGCATCGTTCCGCTGGAGGCCATGGCGAGCGGACGCCCGGTGCTGGCCTTCGGCCGTGGCGGGGCGCGGGAAACGGTGGTCGATGGCAAGACCGGCCTGCTTTTTCATGAACAAACCGCCGATGCGATCATTGACGCGGTGCAGCGCTTCGAGGCGGGCGCTGTCGACGGCACGGCCGAGGATTACCGCTCGCATGTCGCGCGGTTCGGCCGCGAGCTGTTTGAAAGCCGGATCAAGGCCTTCATCGACGAACGCCTTGTTCAGGCGGGGCGATGGGGCAGGGACGGCGCAGGCCGCGAAGACAGGAGTTCGGAAGCCATATGAGCGTTGGTCGTTTGAAGCGAATGAGCCCTGCAAGGCTGCTGCTGGCTCTCGTGCCGATCCTCCTTGCGCTGGCCGGCTGCTCGACAGCACCAAGCGCGCCGCCGCCCGCCGCGGCCGATGCGGACGCCTCCGTCGAATACAAGTTCGGTACCGGCGACCGGCTGCGCCTCACCGTGTTCAACGAGCCGACCCTCTCGGGCGAGTTCGAGGTGAATTCCGCCGGCATGATCTCGATTCCGCTCATCGGCAACATCAAGGCCCAGGGCGAGACGGCGCATGGTCTGGAGAGCGTGATCACGCAGAAGCTGTCGTCCGGCTACATGCGGGACCCGCGCGTGAATATCGAGGTTCTGCAGTATCGTCCCTTCTACATCATTGGCGAGGTGTCGAAGCCGGGCGAGTATCCCTATCGCAACGGCATGAACATCATGAGCGCGGTGGCGGTGGCCGGCGGCTTCACCTATCGGGCGAACGATTCCACGGTGAATATCCGCCGCGCCGGCCAGACCCAGGAATATTCCTACCCCGTCACCACCACCACCATGGTTCTTCCCGGGGATATTGTGCGGGTTGGCGAGCGGCTGTTCTGATCCCCCGGCGGGCGCCGGCGCGCTCAGGCGGCGGTGTCGATCCGCCGGCTCCAGCTCTGTGCCAGGCCGGCGCCGACAAGGGCCCAGTAGGTGATCGCCACCGCCTGGATCTGCAGGCTGAAATCAAACGCCGCGTGCAGGAGAACGGTCGCGCTCGCCGCCAGAGCGACAAGGCTGATCATATGCGGGGCCTCCCGGCGCAGCATATTGGCCAGCAGGACCGCGAGCAGGGCGCCGACCAGCACGACAAGCAGGGCGGTGGCTGGAATGCCGAGGTCGAACAGAAGCTCGATATAGGTATTGTGGGCCTTGTCCCAATGATGCCAGGGCGTGAAGGCTTCGCTGCCGCGATAGACGGCGAACATGCGCTCGAAGCTGCCATAGCCGAACCCGGTCAGCGGCGCGTCGCGCACCGCTTCCAGCGCGCGGGCGGCCACCTCCCAGCGGGCGTCGCGGGCGCCCGGCAAGGCGAAGCGTTCCCCCAGATCGTCGCCGAACAGCGCCAGCGCGGCGAACAGGACGGCGAGCACCGGGGCGGCGATGACGAAGATCAGCCAGCGCCGGCGGCTGGCGGTGAGCGCCAGCAGGATCAGCGTCAGCAAGCCGGCGATGCCGGCAATAAACCCCGCCCGCGACACGGTGAGCACCAGCGCGACGCCGATGACGCCGGCGCTGGCGAGGATCGGCAATGCGGATTGCAGAGTGGTTTCGACGAAGGCGGTGGCGCGCACCGCCAGTGGCAGGTCGCGCCGGCGCCCGGCGCGGCGATAGACATCGATCAGCAGACCGATGGTCGCAACCAGCCCGATGGCGGCATAGGTCGCGTAGCTGTTCTTGTTGACGAAGGTCGATGTCACCTGCCCGATATAGGCCTGACGCTCGAACCACAGCAGCGTGCGCGGTGCCAGCGCGTGCTGGGCAAGGCCAAAAAAAGCATAGACGACGCCGATCACGACCAGGGCGCGCAGCAGCAGGTCGGCCCGCCGCCCATCGCGGCAAAGCTGCAAAGCAAGGTAGAACGCCATCGCATTCGTCAGCAGCAGAACAAGCCCGCGAACGCCGGCATCCGGCGTCACCGAGACGTGGCCCTCGCTTGGCGCCGCGCCCGGCAGGGCCTGAAGCACATCCGCGGACAACGACCAGAACGGGTTCTGCCAGGCCGGCGGCGCCCAGGACGAGAGCTGGAAGACAATCCAGCCGGCAACGGCGCTCAACAGCAGAAAGCCCCACCAGAGCCGGCGTGGCGCGATGGGATGGCGGGCGCCGGTGACAAGCCGCCCGGCCTCGAACAGCGCCAGCAGCAGGCCGAACAGCACCGCGTTCACGCCCCAGGCGACCAGGCGGTTGCTGCCGAGGAGGAAGGGAACCCAGGCGAGGCATAGGACAAGCCCGGCGAAGACAAGGTCATTATAGGTTTCCGCCCGTGTGCCGCGCGCCAGAAAGGCCGAGGCTCGCGGGGCGCCGGGCCTTGCGGCGCGCGGCGCGCTACGCGCGGCGGCCGACGGTCTCATGTGTGGATCACCCGCGCCTGATCGCCTTCGAGCACGACGCAGGACAGGCGATGGGTGAGATAGGCGCCGGTGTCGACATTGATCCGGTTGGCGTGCAGTTCGACCTCCATCACCGGCGTGTGCCCATGCACGATGCGCTTGCCGTGGTCGCGCGCGGAGCGGATGAACGGGTCGCGTATCCAGATCAGGTCGTCACGCGACTGCTGATCCAGCGGGACGCCCGGCCGGATGCCGGCATGGCAGAAATAATAGTCGCCGATCTCGGTGCTGGCGGGCAACTGGCGCAGAAAGTCGAGATGCGCGGCGGGAATGGCGGCGAGCGCCGCCTCGCGCAATTGTTCGTCGCGACCCGGGCCGGCGAAGCTGCGCGCGGAGAGTCCATAGGAGAACAGCGTCTCCGCCCCACCCATCCGCAGCCACGTCTCCCAGTCGGCCTCGCCCGCGAGCGCCGCCAGCAGCGTCGCCTCGTGATTGCCCATCAGGCAGGTCCAGGACGCATCGGTTCGTCCGTCGGCATCGCCCTCGGCAACGCCGCTGAGGAGACGCGCGATCACCCCCGCACTGCCGTCGCCCCGGTCGATATAGTCGCCGAGAAAGACCAGCCGGCAGGCGTTCGTGCTGGTCGCCGTGTCGGCGGCGATGGCCGCGAGAAGGGCAAGGAGCAGGTCGTGGCGGCCGTGAATGTCGCCGATGGCGTAGACGCGCACGCCTTCGGGAATGCGTGCCGGTGCGCGCCGTGTTCCGGCCGCGCGGAAGCGGGAGAAGAACATGCGAGAAGCCCTTTCCGATCAGGTGGTAGCACCGGATCGATAAGAAAGTGCTCTGCCATCAACACGCTGGAGCATTTTCTATTCGCGACGAACCTATCCGCTTTCACGGCGAATTCCCTAGCCGAAATGGCTGAGGCCATCCGGCGGCGATCCGGGGCCGGGCGGGTTCAATAGGCGAGGGTGACGCCGGCCATCACCAAATTGCGGATGTAGTTCTCGGCGCCGTTGATGTTGTTAAAGTTCGTTTCAAAATCGGTGTAGGAGTAATTGATCTTGGCGGTGGCGTAGCGGTTTATCGAGTAACGCATCTCCGCCCCGACGACATACTGGTTATCGACGCGCGGGAATTCGTCATAGTCCTGGTTCAGATAGTCGACCCAGCCGGAAATGACGATGTTGCGGCGGAACTCATAGTCGAGCCGCACCCCGGCCGTCGAGCTCACCACCGCCGAGCCGGTGAAGCCGTTATATTCAAAGTTCGAGGTCGTGACCTGCTGGCCGGCGGAGAAGGTGGCGGTCACGAGCGGCGTCACGAACCATTGCAGATTGGCGCCGAAGGTCAGTCCGGAACTGCCGTCGAGATAGCCGTTCTCCGAGGTCCAGTTGTAATAGCCGATGAAGGCCTCACCGCGGGTCAGGCGGGAGGGTTCGATCTGAACGCCGGTGATGATCCTGTATTCACTGGAATTATAGTCCGAATTCTGGACCTCGAACCATTGGTAGGAGCCGCCGACGAACACGCTGGTCAGCGCGCTGAGCTCATAGCCGATACGCCCGCCCAGCTTGTAGTCGCTGCCGTCGCGGTAGGATTGGTCGGTCGGCTCGCCATCCAGCCAGTCGTCGAAATCCCGGTAGCGGAAATCGAAGCCGCCCGTCGTCCAGATACGGTTGAACTGCTTGTCGAAGCTTACGCCCGCCGTCACCTGCTCATAAGGCAGCGGGTCGCCGAGATTGTTCACATTGGTCTCGTCGTCACCCGGCAGCTCGTTGAGATGGGCATAGCGTGCATAGCCGCCAATGTTGAAGTCGCTGGTGACATCAATGCGGCCGCGCGCGCCGGCGGCGTAGTTCTCATAGTCCGCATTGCTGTATTTGGCGTAGCTGGCGCTCTCGAAATACCCGTCGAAAGCAAGGAAGTGGCGCCCCCAGTCCGACTGCAGGTCGAAGGCCGGCCGGACGGTGAACAGCCAATCCTCTTTCTGGTTGTTGTTCGTCGCGGTGATGTTGGTGTCGTAGCCCGTCGAGAGGCCGAGCGTCGGAAACAGCACGAAGGCGCCGACAGGCACGCCGAGCGGCATGTAGTTGACCGGCTGGCGGTCCAGAACCGCCGCGCGCGCCGGATCCACTTCCACGGCCGGACGGTAGCTGGGGGCGATATCGTCCGCGCGCGTGTCCATCGGTGCGGAAAGCACCGTCAGGCCGACCAGCAATCCAGCGAGGGGGAGCGCTCTCATGAGCCGATGCTCCTCACGAGGGGCTCGGGCTCTCAGGCGTGGGCCCGGGGGTGTCGGTCTGCCCGGGATCGGGCGTATCTTCCCCCGAGGAGCCGGCGGCGCTGCGCGGGGTGCCGGCGGCGGCCTCGGTGAAGGCGGTGGTCAAAGCCTGAGCCGTCTGCCGCGACAGGCCACCCGCCGCTCCGGGCTCGGCCGTTGCGTTCTGCATCGCCGCCATGACAGCGCCGGCGGCGGAGGCGCGGCCATCGCCATTAAGCGCCTTGTACGCCTGGCCGAGGCCGGTACCGAGCACGGCAACCGTGCCCGTCTGGCCGGCGGCGCCGGCTTCGACGACGGCCGAGATGATCGCGGCCGCGATCGCGGCCACTTGCGCATCGGTCGCGGCACCTTCGGCCAGCCACTGCAGGGCAAGGGCCTTTTGCGGGCCGCTGAGTGAGGAGCCCATGATGGCCGCGACCTGCGCGGCGGGACTGGCCTCGCCTTCGACTGAAGTGACGACACTCAGAGCCGCCTGCTCACCGGTTGAAAGCGCGGCCTGAACCATCGTCGGCAACAGGATGCCGCCCACCGGCACAGTCGCGCTGGTGGCGGCAATCACTGCAAGCACGCGAACCGCTCTGACAATCATGCCCCGTCCGCCCCGAAACCCGACAAAAAGAATAGCAGAGCGAGGACGGCATTGCCATCCTCGGCAACGCAGCATTCAAGTCATTTCAGGCCTTTGCCGGGAATCAGCCAGGACGAAACGGGTGAATCGGCTGCAATATGCCGCGTTGCGGTATCAGGGTGACGGAGCTTTGAGCTCATCGTTAAGAAGCCGGCTTTGGGCTGCGGGCAGCGAGGCCAGCAGGCGCTGCCAGCTGCGCAGGAACGGCTCCGGAAACCGGCGCATCACGGTCACGTCGTAGACGAAGTGACGCTTGCTGTCGGCGTCGGCAAAAATCCAGCGCCGCGCCAGGAAGTTTACCCGGCGCAGCATCTCGGCATATTCATAAGGCCCGGTCAGGCGGGAGAGCTCCCACGCCGCCAGCGAGGTGGGGCGAAGGGCGAGGTCCGGCCATGTCAGCTGGGCAAGGTCCATCCAGGAGGCGGACCGCAGCGGATCCACCTCCAGCACGGCGACAAGCTCCTCCAGCCCGGTCGAGGAAGGCGGTTCGAGCGCGTGCTGGCCCAGGCTGAACGAGAGCTGGCGCGCCTTGTCGCGAAGCCCCCAGGCATCGTGCCACTGCGCCAGCGCCGCGCGCTGCGCCTGCGCCTCCCGCGCGCCGGAGCGCGAGTCGGTCACGACGCCGGTGACGGCGCCGGTCACGACGCCGGTCTTGGCTTCTATCCTGGCGCTTTCGCGTTCCATCTGCCATTCGAGCGCGCCGAGCCGGGCGAAGGCGACACCCTTGAAGATGGCGCCGGCGGCGAGCGCGATCAGCACCAGCGAAAACACCGCGTGCAGCGCCCGGCTGCCGCCCTGCCGACGGGGCGCGTCAGCCGACATAGTATTTCTTGTAATAGGCGGAGGAGTGGTAGGAATAGCGGCCATATTTCGGCGCGCCGCGCAGATCGATCATGTTGAGAACGATGCCGCAGATCTTGCGGTCGCCGGGAATGCGCTCGATCGAATGCCGCACGAATTCACGCGCCGTGGTGTTCCAGCGCACGACGAACAGCACCTTGTCCGCCACCGGAGCGAGGATGGCCGCGTCCACCACCGGGCCGATAGGGGGCGCATCCATCACCACCAGGTCGAAATTCTGCCGCAGCTGCTCGATCAGGTGCTGCATCCGCGCCGAGCCGAGCAGGTCCGGCGGGTTCTGCGTTTTGGCGCCGGCGCCCAGCACATAGATGCCGGAGGCGCCGTGGCGGTGCAGCAGCCCATCGGAGGACACCGCCTGCGCCAGCCATTCGACGAGGCCCGGCTTCTCGTCGAGCCCGAATTGCTGGGTGATCGACGGGCGGCGCAGGTCGCAGTCGATCAGGACCACGCGCTTGCCGGAACTGGCGGCGGAGGCGGCGATCGCCAGTGCGATCGAGGTCTTGCCTTCGGAAGGCGAGGCGGAGGTGACTTCGACCACCCGGGGCGGGTTGTCGACATCGGACATCTGCACCCCGGCCCGCAGGCTGCGGATGGATTCGCTGAAGCGGGAGAGCGGCTTGGTCGTGAGGAAATCGAGTATCGGAATGGCGCCCTTGGTCTTCTCGCCCTCGGTGAAGTCAGCCCATTCCACCGAGGCGAGCACGGGCAGGCCGGTCGCCTCTTCCAGCTGGCGCGGGCTGCTGAAGCCGGCATTGAGCATATCCAGCAAGGCCGCCAGGCCGATGCCGAGCACCAGCCCCAGCGCGGTGCCGGCGGCCAGGAACAGCGACTTTTTGGGGAAGGAGGGTGACCCCGAGGGGAAGGCCGGGGTGATGATCCGGGCGTCGCGAATGTCCAGTTCCGACTGCTCGGACGTCACTTTGGACTGGCTCAGGAAGGTCTCATAGAGCGTGCGGTTGGCCGCGGCGTCCCGCTCCAGCTCGCGTAGCTTCACGGTGAGGGCATTGTCGCTGGTGTTCTGCCCGGAGGCTGCGGCGACATTGGCCGCCATCGCCGCCGCCCGGGTGCGGGCGACATCATAGTCGTTTTCGAGATTGGCGACGATGCGGTTGATCTCGGCTGAAATCTGGCGCTCGACCTCCCGCCGCTCGGCCCGCACATTCACCACCATCGGATGGCGCTCGCCATAGCGGGTGACGAGGTCCGCCTCGCGCCCGGTGACCTCGGCGTGGCGGCTGCGCAGATTTGTCACCACGCCCGAGCGGATCACATCGGGAAGCGTCGCGAGGTTGCCGCCGCCGTCGAGAAGCTTCTTGGCCTGTTCGTACTTCGCCTGCTTCTCGGCCGCTTCGGTCTCCACCTGCACGAGTTCGGCGCTGACTTCGGAGAGCTGCTGCTCATTGAGCGAACGGGTGCCGACCGAGACGAGATTGTGCTCGGTGCGGAACTGCGACACGGCCTCTTCGGAACGGCGCAGGGCGTCGCGCAGTCGCTGCAGCCGGTCGTTCAGCCAGTCCGAGGCACGGCGGGCGGCATCGAAGCGGGTTTCGAGCTGGTCGACGATGAAGGCATCGGCGACGGCATTGGCCAGCCGCGCGGCGCGGTCGCGATCGGTGGAGGTGACGGAGATCTGAAGAATATAGGAGCGCCCGACGCGCTCGACGAGGAGCGCCCCGCGCAGCCGGTAGATCGAGGCCCGTATGTCGTCGGGAATGCCGGAGGCGCCCGGACCCGGCGGAAGCGCCGCCTCGACCGTGGCTTGTGTCGCTCCGAACAGGCTTCGGAGCGCCGCGCTCCAGGAGCGGCTGGAAGCCTGATTCCCGAATTCCGGATCGTTGACCAGGCCTTCCTTCTCCACCACCCGCCGCAGCAAATTGAGCGATTCAATGATGGAGATCTGGTTTTCGATATTCGCGGCGGCCGCCACCGAGTTGGCATCCATGCCGCTGAGCTCGGTGCCCAGCGCCGAGCGCGAGGCCTGGTCGAGCAGGATTTCGGCGGTGCTGGTGTAGCGCGGCGTCATCAGGAAGGCGCTGCCCAGCGCCAGCGCCATCGTCATCACGGCGATGAAGCCGATCAGCAGGCGGCGACGGACCAGAAAGTCGATGATCTGATGGAGATCGATGCGATCGTCGTCGTCGCTCGCCGGCGCTCGGGTAATCTGTCCGTGCATCAAGCCCAATCCAGAGATGGCCGCGAACGCCGGAAATGGCGCTTGGCCTCAGTCATCAGGCGCGGCTATCGGAAACGCCACGATTATAGTGATCAAAGGAAGGATTCCTAGAGAACCTTACCCGATCCTCTCGCGCTGCAACAGCCCGAGGCCAATGCCGGGCGAGCGCGGGCGTGCCAAGAGTCGCCGTGGCCATGGGGGGCGTCCGTCCCATCGGGGGAACCATTCCGGCGGCGAGGGGCGGGGTTGTCCGCCACGATTTCGCGGTGATCCCGCACGTGGCTCCCGGCCCGGCTGGTATGGCGCGGGCGGGTTGGCAAAAAGGGCCTAAGGTCTTCAATTTATTACATTTATAATCTGCGTCTTTGTTCCTTTTTGTCGCGTCTTGTTGTGGAACTCAGGCTTTCCCCTGCCTATTGTCGCCCGCGTCGAACAGAAGTGAGAACAGCGATGCTGCGGCGCGTAATGATCCAAAAGGCCCTGACGGCGGTCCTGCTGATGCTGGCCGTGGCTTCTGCGGGCGGCGGGCTTCCGGCGTGGGGCGCTTCCGCCGCGTCGCCCCAGCGCATCCTGGCGATTGGTGGCGCCGTGACCGAGACGCTGTATGCGCTGGGGCTGGAGGACCGGGTGGTCGCAGTCGACACGTCGAGCACCTATCCGCCCCGCGCTTTGGCCGACAAGCCCAATGTCGGCTATCTCCGCGCCCTGTCGCCGGAAGGCGTGCTGTCGGTCGGCCCGGATCTCATCATCGCCCTCGACGGCGCCGGCCCGCCGGACGCGGTGAAGGTGCTGAAGGGCGCCGCTATTCCCTTTGAGACGCTTCCCGAGGCGCGCGACGAGGCCGGCATTCTCGCCAACATACGGCGCATTGCGGCGCTGGCCGGCGTGCCGGAGCGCGGCGAAGAGCTGGCGCGCGCGGTGGCGGCGGATTTCGCGGCGCTGGCGCAGATCCGCGCCCGCATCCCCGCGCCGCGCAGCGCGGTGTTCGTGCTGTCGGCCTCCGGCGCGGCGCCGGTTGTCGGCGGGGCCGGCACCGGGGCGCAGGCGATGTTTGAACTCGCCGGCGTCACCAATGCGATGGCGGCGCTCAACGGCTACAAGCCGGCGGTGGGCGAGGCGGTGCTGGGCGCCGATCCCTACGCCATCGTGCTGATGAAGGACCAGAACCACGCGCTGACCGACGACGCGGTGAAGGCGATGCCGGCCTTTGCCGGTACCTCCGCGATGACGGCCGGTCGGTTTTACCGCATGGATGGTGGCTATCTCCTGAGCTTCGGGCCGCGCACGCCGCAGGCGGCGCGTGATCTCGCCGCGTTGATCTATCCCGAGCTGGCCTTGCCGGCGCTTCCGGCCCACGCTTCCGCCGCGCCCGGCACGCCGTGAGCATGGCCGTCCCGACCGCCACGGAGCTGCGGGCGCACCGGCCGCGGCGGACGCTGCTCGCGCTGGGCCTCTGCACCGTGCTGGTCGTTGCCGCCTTCCTCGCCTCGCTGGCGATCGGGCCGGTGACGATCGCCCCGGGACGGATCGTGGAGATCCTGGCCGCGGCCCTGCGCGGCGAGCGGGCGAGCGGGGCGGCGCTGCGCGAGGCGGTGATCGTGCTCGATGTACGCCTGCCGCGCACCCTGCTCGGCCTGCTGGTCGGCGGCGGCATCGCGCTGGCCGGCGCGGTGACGCAGGGGATTTTCCGCAACCCGCTGGCCGATCCCGGGCTGATCGGTATTTCCAACGGCGCGGCGCTGGCGGCGGCGGTGTGGATCGTCGCCGGTGGGTCGCTCGCTTTCTATCTGCCGCCGGCTCTTGCCGATGCCGGCCTGCCGCTCATGGCCTTCTGCGGCGCGCTCATCGCCACGGTGGCGCTCTATGCCATCTCCACCCATGAGGGGCGGACCTCTGTCGTCACCATGCTGTTTGCCGGCATCGCGATCGCCGCTCTGGCCGCCGCCGGCACCGGCCTCACGGTCTTCGTGGCGTCGGACCAGCAATTGCGCGACTTCACCTTCTGGTCCTTCGGCTCGCTCGGCGGCGCCACCTGGCAGAAGGTGGCGGCGGCGCTGCCCTTCATGGGGCTGCTGGCGGTGATCTGCACCCGGCTGGCCCGCGCTCTTGACGCGCTGGCGCTCGGCGAGGCGGAGGCGTTCCATGTCGGCATCGATGTGCAGCGCGCCAAGTGGCTCGCCATTCTCGGCATCGCCGCCGGCGCGGGGGCCTCGGTGGCGGTGGCGGGCGTGATCGGCTTTGTCGGCCTTGTCGTGCCCCATCTCATCCGCCTGATGTTCGGCCCCGGCCATCGCCTGCTGCTGCCCTGCGCCGGCCTGCTCGGCGGGGCGCTGCTGCTCGGGGCGGATGTGGTGGCGCGCACCCTTGTCAGCCCGGCGGAACTGCCGCTCGGCGTCGTCACCGCCGGCTTCGGCGCGCCGTTCTTCCTCTGGCTGCTGCTGCGCAAGCGCGCGGCGCTGATGGGGTGAGCCGATGTACCGCGCGCGTGACATAGGCGTTGCCCTCAGTGGCCGCACGCTGCTGGACGGCGCCTCGGTCGACATCCGCCCCGGCCATGTCACCGTGCTGATCGGCCCGAACGGCGCCGGCAAATCGACGCTGTTCAAGGTGCTGGCGGGCGAGCGGCGGCCGCAGCGCGGGCAGGTGACGCTCGACGGCGTCGATCTTGCCGGGCTGAAGCCGGCGCGGCTGGCACGGCTGCGGGCGGTGCTGCCGCAGAGCGTGCATGTCGCCTTTCCCTTCACCGTCGAGGAAGTCGTCGGCATTGGCGCCACCCCCGGCCGCGACAGCGCGGCGCGTATCCGAAGGGCGCTGGCGCGGGTCGAACTCGCCGGGATGGCGGGCCACAGCTATGACCCTCTCTCCGGCGGCGAGAGGCAGCGCGTGCAGCTTGCCCGCGCCCTGGTGCAGCTGCAGGGTGGCGAGGGGCCGGGCTATCTGCTGCTCGACGAGCCGACCGCCAGCCTCGACCTTGCCCAGCAATTGCTGGTGCTGCGGCTGATACGGGACCTGGCGGGTGAAGGGGTGGGCGTGCTCGCCGTGCTGCACGATCTCAACCTCGCCGCCATGGTGGCGGACGAGATTGTCGCGCTGAAACAGGGCTGCGTCGCCGCGCGGGGCACGCCGGCGCAGGTGCTCACCGATGCCCGTATCGCCGAGCTCTATGGCGTGAAGGTGCGCGTCGGCTGGGCACCGCCCACGCCCTTCCTCTTGCCGCAGGCCGCCTCGCGGGCCTGAAGGCGGCGGGTGCGGTGGCGTCCGCGCTAGGAGGCGAGCTCGCGGCCGACCAGCGCCTCGACATGGCTGAAAGCGGCGTTGGCGGCCGCCTCCAGCCGCGCCTCTTCCTCGGATGTCAGCTCGGCCTCGTTAAGCGCGGCGGTGAAGCGGCGCCAGTGCAGCGCCCGTCCCTCGGGATGGCCGGCGAGGTGGCGCGCGCCATGCTCGGCGGTGAAGCCGAGCTTGGCCGCTTCCTTGGCAAGAATGGCGGCGCCCATGTTGGAGCCCTCGACGACATAGAGCCAGCCGAACGCCTCGGGCCGCTCCAGTGTCGGGCCGAGCGGGGCTTCCGGCGGTGTCAGGCCGAGATCGGCGAAGTCCTGCTCCAGCGCCGCCAGACGCGAGCGCTCGGCGAGATCCGGCAGCAATTCCTGCAGCTCTGCATCGGCGTAGAGCGTCTCGACGCGACGGTGCAGATGGTACTGGAAGCGCAGGAAACGCTGGTAATTCGCGCTGTCGGCGAAGGGGGCGGCCTGCATGACGCCCGAATCCACCCGCTCATGCGCGGCTGTGGATGCAGCCTTGAGGCGCTTGGCGCGGTTGGGTGCCTCCACATCCGTGGCTATCGACATATCGTGCTCCTCTCATCCCGCCAGGCCGGCGGGCACGCTCTTTGAAAACGTTTCACTTCACATAAAGCGGGTCTGCGACCGAGGCGATCTCGCCGCCGCCGAAACGCATGGTCAGGGCGGCCTTCACGGTGAGGCCGGCGCTCGGCAGGAAGTTCTCATACTGGGTGTATTGCTCGTCCAGCAGGTTTTCCACCGAGAGCCGCCACAGCGTGTTCGCGTTCGGCTGGTAGCCGGCATAGACGCTGACCAGGTTGAAGCTGTCCGTCGGCTCGAACACCGAATCGGTCGGCAGGTCGGAGGCGGTGACGGCGGCGACGGCGGTCCAGCGCACGGCGACCGTCAGCTTTTCCTCCAGGAAGCGGAAGCCGAGCGTCGCCGTGACCTGGTCCGGCTGGATGCTCGACAGCGGCTGCCCGGCATAGAGGCCGGCCGTGACTTCGCCTTCCGAGATCTGGCCGGCGAGGCCGAGGAACCATTTGCGCGCGTCATAGGTGCCCTCGAACTCGAAGCCCTTCAGCCGCGCTTCCTGCACGTTCTGGTACTGCGCATAGCCGGGCACGCCCCAATTATAGGGGAAGCAGGTGGTCGGCCGGCCGGGAATGGGGCAGATCGTGCCGGTGGAGTCACCGAACTCGACCAGTTCGATATAGTTCTCGACGTCATTCTGATAGTAATTGAGCTTGGCGCGCAGCTTGTCGCCCGTAACGAACAGATCGTCCTTCTTGATGTTGATGCCGACTTCCTTGTTCTTGCCGATTTCGGCCTCAAGGCCGGGATTGGGCAGGAAGTAGAACATCGTGCCGCCGGTGTTGAACGGCAGCGGGTGCGGGCCGGAGACCAGCGCCTCGGTCACGGTGGGGGCGCGGTAGCCCTCGGCATAGGTGCCGTAGAGGGTCAGCCACGACCAGGGGGTGACGCCAAGGGTGAATTTCGGCGAGAGCCGTTCGCCGCTGGTGCCGCCATCGTCGGAATTGAGCGAATAGGCATCGTAGCGAAGCGCCGCGATGGCCTCCAGCCAGGTGGAATAGTTGGCCTTCCACTGCACGAAGGCGCCGCCGACCCCGCGATCGCCCGAGGGATTATAGCCCTCGCCGAAGCCGTAATCGTCGGTGTTGTCGATCTTGTCCTCGAAATAGTCGCCGCCGAAGGTGATGGCGTTGTTCCAGCCGGCGGCATCAAAGCGGCTGGTATTGTTGGCGTCGAAGCCCACCGTGTCGATGACGAAGCTGCGCGGATCGCCCACCGCGCCGGTGATCGGGTTGGACGAACCGGAAACCTTCACCTGGTCCTGGTCGACCTGGTTCCAGTAGACCGAGCTGCGCCAGTCGAACAGATTGTCCTCGGGGTTCTGGTAGTTCCAGTTCGCCGTCACCGTGCGGTTGGTCGCCTGGGTGCTGTAGGAGGTGGAGGCGTTGGCGTCGGCGCTGGTGGTGAACTGGGTGTCGTAGTTCAGCGCGGTCAGCTTGATCTCGTGGAACTCGACCGGCCGGAAGGTCGCCTTGGCGATGCCGGTCCAGGTCTCGAAGCCGCTGTCGGGCACCACGTCGCCATTGCCGTCATGGTAATTGTCGGCCTCGCGATAGGTGCCGCCGATGAACAGGTCGACATTCTGGCCGACCTTCGCCGCGCCGAGCACCGAGCCATAGCCCATGAACCCGTTGCCGGCAGCTTCGCCGGTGGCCTCGACGCCCCAGCTCTGGCCGGGGGCGATGATGTCGTCGGCGTCCTTGGTCCGCATAGTGACGACGCCGCCAATGGCGCCCGAACCGTAGATGTTCGACACCGGGCCGCGCACCACGTCGACATCGGCGATGAGGCCGGGCTCAATGAAGAAGCCGCCGGCACCGGCATGGCCGAGCTGGTTGAAGTTCTGCCGGGCGCCGTCGACGATCACCGCCACGCGGCCGAAATCCTGCAGGCCGCGAATATTGATCTGCGTCTGGCTGGTATTGGCGTTCTGGATCGCGGTGGTGCCGGGCATGCCCTGGAACAGGTCCGCGGTGCGCTCGGGCATCAGCGTTTCCAGCTGCGCCGAGCGGCGAACGGTGACGCCCGCCAGCGTGTCGATCCAGCTTTCGGCGGTGCGGGTGGCGACGACGGTGATCGGGTCGAGCTCGACGAACTCGTCCGTCTCGACCACGGCGGCGCTGGAGGCCGGGGACTGCGCGGCCGCCTCCTGCGCCATTGCCGGCGCGGCGGCCAGCAAAGCGAGCCAGGAGACGCCCAGCCCTGCCGTCCGCGCGACTGTCGAGAGACGGGACGAGCCCCGGTCGGTCTTGCGCATCTGTGTCCATCCCCGAATCGCGCGTCCGCCGGACGACACGATTTTCCCCGGCGGGCACCGGGCGCCCGCATCCCTGTCCGGCCGGTGCCGAACGCTGAGTTGATTTCGAGCGAGGAGGGTTAATTTAAGTAAATACTTGAGTCAAATCACGTATCCATTCGATTTATATAACTTAAAAACTAGGGAATCTCTTATATCGATTCCAAACAGAAGCAGTTTGGCATGTCTAAAATAAAGCCAATACAGTCAAAATTTAATAATTACAAACAATGGCAGTCGCGCCCGCCCGGCGCGCGCCATGGATGGGCGAAATGCGAGGAAATGTAAGGTTTTGGAGGTCTTGACGGTCAAGGGGCGCGCCGCCGCCGCGGGTTTGCGGCCCGGGGCTCCGAAGGCGGCGCCCTCCGGCCCCCGGGAGAGCGCCGGCGCGGGCGGGTTCGCCCCCGCGCCGATGGCCCGTCGCCGATAGTGAGGTGGCACGGGCGCGCCGCTTCGACGAATCACGGATCGGCCGCGCGCCCGGGCGGGGTTCCGCCGTCTTGGTTCAGTTGTCCTGGCCGAGACCGGCTCACCTCACCGCAGCGACAGCCAGATCGTCTTGGTCTGCAGATATTGGTCCATCGCCTCGGTGCCATTGTCGCGTGCGGTTGAGCCCGAGCGCTTGTAGCCGCCGAAGGGCGTGGTCACATTGCCCTCGCTGAAGCCGTTGATCGCCACCGTGCCGCAGGGCAGCCGCTTGGCGAGGTGGAAGGCCTTGTCGATGTCGCGGGTGAAAATGGTGGCGTGCAGGCCGTAATCGGTGTCGCGCGCGATCGCCAGCGCCTCGTCGATGCCGTCGACCGGAATGACACCAAGAACCGGCCCGAAGATCTCCTCGCGGGCGACGCGCATGGAAGGGGCGACATTGTCGAACACGGTGGGGTCGACGAAGGCGCCCGGCAGCCCCGCGCTGGCGCCGCCGCCGGCGAGCAGCTGCGCGCCCTCGCCCTTGCCGATCGCGATATAGGAGAGCACCCGCGCCTTGTGCTCGGCGCTGACCATCGAGCCGAGATCGGTCGCCGGGTCGAGCGGATCGCCCACAACAAGCGCGCGGGTCTTTTCCAGCACGCGGTCGAGAAAGGCGTCCTTCACCTTGCGGTCGACGATCTGGCGCATATTGGCCGAGCAGTTCTGCCCGCCATTCCAGAACGCGGCGTTGATGGCGGAAGAGACAAGCGTGTCGTCGATATCGGCATCGTCCAGCACGATCATCGGGCTCTTGCCGCCCATCTCCAGCCCCACCGGCTTGAGATTGCTCTCGCTGGCGTATTTCAGGAAATAGGCGCCGACCTCAGTCGAGCCGGTGAACGACACCGCGTCGATATCCATGTGCCGGCCGATCGCCTGCCCGGCCGTCTCGCCGAAACCCGGCACCACGTTCAGCACGCCGGGCGGCACGCCGGCCTCGATGGCGAGTTCGGCGAGGCGCAGCGCCGAGAGCGGGGTCTGCTCCGCCGGCTTCAGCACCACCGAGCAGCCGGCGGCGAGCGCCGGCGCCACTTTCCACGCCGCCATCAGCAGCGGAAAATTCCACGGCAGCACGAGGCCTACGACGCCGATCGGCTCCTTCACGATCATCGCCACCACCTTGTCGGCGGTCGGCGCCACCTTGCCGAACGACTTGTCCGCGAGTTCGCCATACCACTGGAAGAAGGTCGGCACCTCGTGGCCGATCTCGTTCAGGCAGTCCTTGATGGTCTTGCCGCTGTCGAGGCTTTCCAGCACCGCCAGTTCCTCGGCATGGGCGCGCACCAGCTCCGCGAGCTTGAGCAGCACCGCCTTGCGCTCCTCTGGCGCGGCGCGGGACCACACGCCCGCCTCGAAGGAGCGGCGCGCCGCCTTCACCGCGCGGTCGACATCGGCGCTGTCGCAGGCCGCGACCGTTCCCAGCACAGCGCCGGTCGCCGGGTTGATGTTCTCGAACACCTGCTGCGAGGCGGCACCCGTCCAGTCGCCATCGATGAAGGCCCGCGCGGGCAAAATGAGACGCCCGGCGATGGCGCGGTAGGCATCGGTGGATGTGTAGGCGCTCATCGGCGGGTCTCCTGTAGGGTCAATCGGCGAGCGGGGTGGGGGCGGGCAGGCCAAAGCGGCGGGCGAGCCGGGCGAGATCGTCGGCGATGCCGTCATGCAGAACGACGCCCTCGGCCAGGGCGCGGCGCTTGCGGCCGAGCCCCGCCTCGCCCGGCAGCCGCACCCGCGGCGCCCCTTCCGGCACGCGGGAGGCGCGGCAGGCATCGGCCAGCCAGCCGGTCTGGCGGGTGAAGCCGTCCAGCCCGCCAAAGGCCGCCGGCGACAGCGCCAGCACCAGCACGCTGGCGCCCCAGTCGCGCGGCGCGTCGGCGCGGCCATAGCCGCCAAGCCCCTGCGTCATCGCCTCCACCATCAGCGACAGGCCATAGCCCTTATGGCCATGGTCGAGCCCGCCGATCGGCAGGATCGAGCCGCCCGCCTTGAAGGCCGCCGGGTCGTTGGTGGCGTTGCCGTCGCTGTCCTTGATCCACGCCCCATTGAGGCGCCCCCCGGCGGCCCGCACCCGCCCGCACATGGCGGCGGTGGTGATCGAGGTCGAGACGTCGATGAGGATCGGATCGGGCTCGGCGGGAATGCCGGCGGCGATGGGGTTCGGCGTCATCACCGGGGTCAGCCCGCCGAACGGCGCGACATGGGCGTCGCTGGGGTCGGAGGAATAGACCAGGGTGAGCAGTCCCGCCCGCGCCGGCGCCTCCAGAAAGGCCGCGAGGCAGGCGATGTGGTGGCTGCGCCGCAGCGCGATGGCGCCGATGCCGAAGGTGGCGGCCCGTCGCGTGGCGTCCTCCACCGCCAGCTGCGTGGTCCAGATGCCCGGCAGGCGCCGCGCGTCCCAAGTCGCGACCGCGAGCTGGTCGGCGATCGTCTCCGGCCGGCCCTCGCGCTCCATCGTGCCATTGTCGAGTTCCTCGACATAATCGGCGAGCAGCGCCAGCCCGTGCGTGGTGTGGCCGAGCAGGTCCGCCTCGGTGAGGCCGAGCGCCACCGCGGCGGCGGGCTCAGCCGGCAGGCCGGCCTGCGCCAGCACGGCCTCGGCGAGGGAGACAAGCTCGGAAGAGGCGAAACGCGGCGCCATGGAAGATCCTTCGGGAAACAGCGCGCTCAGTGCCGGCGCAGCGTGATGTGCCAGGGAATGAGCAGCTTCTCGGCCAGCGAGACGGCGCCGAACAAAGCGAGGCCGAGCAAGGTGAGGAAGAAGATGCCGGCAAAGGCGAGGTCGGGGCGCATATTGCCGGTGGCGATCTGGATGTAGAAACCGAGCCCCTGGTCCGAACCCATGAACTCGGCGATGGTCGCGCCCACCGTGGCGTTCAGCGCCGCGTATTTGAAGCCGACGAAGCATTGCGGCAGCGCCGCCGGCAGCCGCACCTTCCAGAAGGTGCGCAGCGGCCCCGCCCCGGTGGAGCGGCAGAAGCGGGTGAGCTCGTCCGACAGCGAGCCGAAGGCATGGATCGCGTTCAGCGCGACGGGGAAGAAGCACACCAGCACGACGATGATGACCTTCGGCAGCAGCCCGAAGCCGAGCCAGGCGATGAACAGCGGCGCGAAGGCGATCTTCGGCACCATCTCCAGGCTGACCAGAAAGGGATAGACCGTGCGCTGCAGCGGCTTCCAAAAGGCGATGGCGAGGCCCACGGGAACGCCGATGCATATGGCGAGCAGATAGCCGATCAGGCTCTCGGCGCCCGTTATCAGCGTGTAGTCAAGCAGCCGGGGAATATCCGCCCAGCCATTGCTGACGATCTGCGAGGGTGTCGGCAGGATATAGCCGGGGATCTTGAAGATCGCGACGGAATATTCCCACACCAGGAAGAAGCCGATGAAGAAGGCGGCGAAGGGCCAGGAAGCGCGCAGCGCCATCGCCAGCCAGGCGGCGGCGCGGGCGGCCATGCCCGGCTCCGGCGGCATGCTAGAGGACACCATAGTCATGGAAGATCCCCTGGATTTCGCGGACATACTGGGTGAACCGGGCGCTGGCCTTCACTTCGAGGTCGCGCGGCCAGGGCAGGTCGATGTCGATGCGGCGCTCGATCCGGCCTGGACGTGGCGTCACCACGCAGACGGTGGAGGAGAGCTGCACCGCTTCCTCGATGGAGTGGGTGACGAACACCACGGTCGGCCGCTTCTGCATCCACAGCGCCTGAAGGTCGGTGCGGATGCTCTCGCGGGTCATGGCGTCGAGCTTGCCGAGCGGCTCGTCGAACAGCAGCGTGTCCGGCTCGTGCACCAGCGCCTGGCAGAAGGCCGCCCGCTGCTGCATGCCGCCGGAAAGCTCATAGGGGTGCCGGTGCTGGAAGCCGTCCAGCTTCACCGAGCGCAGCAGGTCGCGAATGCGGTCGGCATAGTCGCGCGGGTCGAGCCCACGCAGTTCGAGCTGCAGGGCGACATTACCCTCCACCGTGCGCCAGGGCACCAGCGTGTTGTCCTGGAACATGATGCCGATATCGGTGCGCGGGCCATCGACTTTCGCGTCGTCGAAGAACACGTCGCCGCGCGTGGCGTCGAGCAGGCCGGCGATCATCAGCATGAGGGTGGACTTGCCGCAGCCCGACGGGCCGAGCAGTGAAACGAAGCTACCGGATTCGATGGTCAGGTCGATCGGCCCGAAGGCGTGTACCGCCCCCGGACCGGCCCCGAACGTCTTCGTCAGCGACCGGATGTCGATCGTCGCGCCCATAACGCACCAGCACTCCCTTGGAAACGAAGCGGGCGGAAACACGCCGCCCGCGCGCGAGCCGGATGATCCTACTTCGGCAGGAAATCGTTGGTGTAGAAGAAGGTCGGCGGCTCCTTGGTGTCGAGCCCGTTATACTTCTTCATCAGCTCGATCATGTCCGCCCAGTCGGCCGGCACGTTCAGGCCCAGCACTTTGCCGCTATTGGCTTCGGAATAGAGCACGTCGAGCGTCACCTTCTGCACCTCGGCCGCCTGCTTCTTTCCGGCCTCCTCGTTCATCGTGCCGCCGACAATGTCGCCCATCGCGTTGACCGCCGCCTGCGGGTCGGCCTCGGCCGCCTTGTAGGATTTGATGGTGGCGGCGAGGAAGCGCTTCACCAGGTCCGGGTTCTTGGCCACCGTGTCGCGCGAGGCGACGATGCAATAGCCGACCTGGTTCACGCCGAAGGCGGAATAGGGGAAGGTGACGGGCTGGGCGCCGCCGGCGGCCTTGATTTCGGCCGGCTTGTCGTCGAGCCCGCCGAGCAGGCCGACCGTGCCACCCGCGCCCTGCAGATAGCTCGACACCAGCGCGCCATCGGGCACGTTGATGATGCCGACATCGCCCTCGGCGAGCCCGGCATTCTTCAGCACCAGCGGGAAGAAGGTGTTCACCCCGGCATTGGAGGTGGTGAGCAGCTTCTTGCCCTTGAGATCGGCGATCTTGGTGACGCCGGCATCCGGCCGCACGATGATGGCCTCCGTCCCCATCGCGTCGATGACGGCGACCGACACCAGCGGCGCGCCCTTGGCGGCAAGGTTCACCAGCCCGGCGCAGGAGCCATAGGAAAAGGTGCTGTCGCCATTGGCGACCAGCCGGTGCGCCGAACCGGAGCCATTGCCCGAGCGGACATCCAGATTGATGCCGGCTTCCTTGAAGTAGCCACGGTCCTTGCCGAGGGCGAAGGCGGCGTGCGAGCCGTACCACATCCAGTTGAGTCGCAGCCGCACATCGTCGAGCGCCTTGGCCTCGCCGGCACCGAACAGGCTGACGGCAAGCAGCGCCGCGCCGGCAAGTCGTTTTCCGAGTGTCGCAGACATCATCATTTCGATCCTCGCTCTGGTTTTTGCTTATGCGTTACCGGGAAAAGCTCAGGCCGGCAGGCAGCCGGGCCCGAGAGGTTCGTACGTCTTGTAGGACAGCACGAACTCCTGATGCCCGAGCGCCTCGGACTTGGTCGGCGCGCCGGAAGCGGCGGCGATGATGGCCGCCAGCAGGCGCCGCCCCACCTCCTCCACCGTCTCGACACCGTCGGCGATGGTGCCGGCATTGATGTCCATGTCGCCCTCCATGCGGGCATAGGTCCGCGAGTTCGACACGCCCTTGATGACAGGCGCCACCGCCTGCCCGACCACCGAGCCGGCACCTGTCGTGAACAGGATCAGATGGCAGCCGCTCGCCACCATTTCGGTGATGGTCTGGGTGTCGTTGATGTTGGGAATGCCGTAGCGCACCGGCCCGTCATTCACCGTGTCCATCAAATAGAGCCCGGTGGCGGGCGGGCGCACGCCCGGCTTCAGCACGCCGCTGATCGGGCGCGAGCCGCTCTTGGCATAGGCGCCGAGCGACTTCTCCTCCAGCGTCGACAGGCCATATTTGATGTTGCCGCCGCCAAAGCTGCCATGGCCGAGCGCGGTGTAATAGGCGTCGGCCTTGCGCACCGCCTCGCGCAGCGCCTCGGCGAGTGCAGGCGTGGTGGCGCGGCTCGCCATATGCGCTTCGCAGCCGATAAGTTCGCAGGTTTCCTCGAACATGACAGTCGCGCCGGCATCGACCAGAAGGTCGCTGGCATGGCCGACCGCCGGGTTGATGGTGACGCCGGACAGCCCGTCCGAGCCACCGCATTTGGTGCCGATGACGAGGTCGGCCAGCGTGATCGGCACGCTTGGCACACGCGCGAGCACGGCCAGCTGCGCCTCGACAAAGGCCCGGCCCTTCGCCACCGTGCCGGCGGTGCCGCCACAGGACTGGATGGTGAGAAGCTCCACCGGCCGGCCGCTGGCGGCGATCGCCACCTTGAGCCGGGTGCGCTGGAATTCCTCGCAGCCGAGCGAGACCAGCAGCACCGCGCCGACATTGGGATGGGTGGCGATACTGGTCATCACCCGCTCGGCATAGTCGCTGGGATAGCAGCCGGGAAAGCCGATGAGCTGCGCGCCCTCGCCCTGATAGGGCGCCGCGATCATCCGGGCGACGTGGTGCGCGCATTCCACGAGATAGGCGACCAGCACCTGGTTGCGAATGCCCTTGCGGCCGTCCGCCCGCAGGAAGCCGCGCATCCCTCCGGCGGCGGGGGGCGAGGGGGCGAGGCTATTCATAATGGTCCTCGTCATTGTTCAGGTAGCGGCTGGTGACATTGTGGACATGCACGAGCCGCCCCTTGCCGATCGCCGCGCTCGCCAGCGCGACCTTCATGCCGAAGCGCACGATGTCCTGCCCCTCGGCGATGGCGTCGAGCGCCAGCTTGTGCCCCTGCGGGATGGCTTCCTCGGCGCGCAGCGTCACGCCCGGCAGCGTCGCGGCGATCTCCCCGGCGGCGATATCGCGCAGCGCGATGCCGACATTGTCGCCGGCCGCCAGGATGATGAGGTTCGCCGATGCGGCCATGGCGCCCTCAGCCCGCGACAAGGTTGGGGGTGCCGATGGCGCGCATCATTTCCAGCGTCGCCGCGCGGTATTCCCGGCGCACGTCGCGGGTCGGCGGCCGGCAGCGGCTGGAGGGCAGGCCGACCAGTTCCATGCAGAGCTTGTCGAGATAGCCGTCGCCGCTGGTGAAATCGCGCTCGATCTCGACCCAGAGCTTGTAGAAGGGCATCGCCTCCTCCACCAGCATGCGCGCGACTTCCGGGTAATTGCCAGCGCCGATCTCGCGCACCAGCTTCAGCCCCCAGGCGGGCCAGAAATTGCACAGATGCACCTCGAACGCCCTGGCGCCGAGCGCGGGCATGGCGCTGAAGGCGAAGAACAGATTGTTGTCGATGATGGTGAAGCGCTTGGAGAAATGCGCCGCCACGCTCTCGAATTCCATCGCGTCGGTGCGCGGGGTCGCCCATTTAAGGCCGACCACATTCGGGATCTCCGCCAGGCGCTCGACCATGCGGAACGAGATGTTCGTGGTGTTCCAGAAGGTGTTGTAGATGATGATGCCGATATCGGGCGCCGCGGCGGCGGCGGCGCGGACGAACTCCTCGAAATCCGCCTCGGTATGGCTGAAGTAGAACGGGCACGACACCTGGATGAAGTCCGCCCCGATACGCTGGGCGGCCTTGGCGAGGCGGACGAGTTCGAGCGTGCTGGTGGTCTGGGCGCCCATCGCCACCGGCACCCGGCCGCCGACCTCGTCGACGACGATCTCCGCCACCCGCACCCGCTCGTCGAAGCTCATGGTGGAGAAGTCGCCCGCCGCGCCGCCGGCGAGAAACACCGCCGTCTCCGCCGTCAGCCCGCCCTCGATGAGAAAGCGCACATAGGTGCGCAGCGCCGCCTCGTCGACGGGAAAACCTTCCTCGTCGCGAAACGGCGTCGGCACGGTGACATAGCAACCTTCGAGCTTCTTCTTGAGAATGTCCGTCTGCACGTCGCAACTCCGCCGCTCACCGCAGCCGCGCGTCATCGCGTGCCTGCGGCCGCCGGGCCGCAGGCATTCACGGACGAAAAGTCGCGTGGCTGCTCAAAATGTCAGGTCAACACATCCGGGCGCCGACGGTCCCGCCAGCGGTTCCTCGAAGCCTTCCGTGCCCCAATAGTGCCGAGAAAATGCGCCGTGAATTGACAGGAAAGGACGTATTGTTGATCATTCTGGTCAACTGGCCTTCATCGGTGCGCCATCCATGCCGCCACAGCCCTCCACCACTGAAACACCGGGCCCGGGCGGGAGAGCGGGCGGGGGCGGGGTCCCCGCGTTCAACTTCATCCTGCAGCCGGAATTCCCGCTGAACGCGCTGGTGCTGGCCAGCGAGGCGCTGCGCATCGCCAACCAGAACAGCGGCCGCGAGATCTTCCGCTGGCGCTTCGTCTCCGAGGACGGCGCCCCGGTGCGGGCCAGCAACGGCTTCTGGATGTCGGCCAACGACAGCCTGGCCTCCATGCCGGCGGCCGATTTCTATCTCGTCTTCGAGGGCAATCTGCCGATGCAGCGCAATTCCTCGAAGCTGCTCGGCCAGCTGCGCACCGCCGCCCGCTTCGGCGCCGCGATCGGCGCCATCGATACCGGCACCTTCGCGCTGGCCCAGGCCGGGCTGATCGACCGGCGCGATGTGGTGCTGCACTGGGAGGCGGTGCCGACCTTTCGCGAGCGCTTCCCCGGCCTGGGCGTCAAGAACCAGATCTACCTGATCGACGGTCCGCGCCTGACCTGCGCCGGCGGCATCGCCACGCTCGACATGATGCTCGACCTGATCGGCCGGCTGAAGACGCCGACCTTGGCCAGCGAGGTGGCCAACGCCCTCGTCTATGCCCCGCGCCCGGCCACCGCGCCGCAGCGGCTCGACGACCTGCCCGGCGTCGCCGCCCAGCCGGCGCTGCCGGACCGCATCGTCGCGCTGATGGAGCGCCATCTCGATTTCCCGCTGCCGCTGGACGAGATCGCCGAAAGGCTGGAGGTGTCGCCGAAGACCGTGCTGCGCGCCTGCCGCCGCAGCTTCGACGAGACGCCGATGCGGCTTTATCTGCGCATCCGCCTGCAGGCCGCCCGCAACATGCTGTTCTATGAGGAATTCGGCATCAAGGAGGTCGCCACCGCCTGCGGCTTTTCCTATCCGAGCGTGTTCACCCGCGCCTTTCATGCCCAGTTCGGCATGGCGCCGCGCGAGTTCCGCGCCTCGCTGCGCCGGCAGCAAAACCAGACCTACCGGCCGGAAGTGCGGCGCCTGTCGATCACGCCGCCGATCAGGGACGACGCCCCGCCGCTGTGACGCGGCGTCCGGGTCACGCCTGCCGGGTGAGGCAGCGGGGGAGGGGGCGCCTCACGCCGCAGCCGCCCCCGCGACCGCGCCAAAGGCGGCATCTTCAGGCGATGAAGTCGTCGGCAGGGGAAGCCGGTGCGGTGACGATGTCTTCGATCCGGTCCCCGGTCGGGTCCGGGTGCGAAGTGCCGGCGAAGGCTGTCGCCTCGCCCGCCAGCGCGTCGGATGCAAAGGCCTCGTCCATCTCCTCCGGGCCTTCGGCAGTGAGGCCGGAGAAGTCGAGGAGGTCAGACGATGCGCCCGCAGGGTCGGACGGCACGAAGCCATCTGTCCCGCCCGTCGCCTCCGACCCGGGCGGCTTGGTGAAGCTGAGGCTGAGCTCCTCGCCCGGCCGGTCATCGCCGCTGCCGGTGCCCGCCGCGCTGGTCGCCGGATCGTCGATCCTGCCGAAGCTGAGGCTGATCTCCTCGCTTGGGCGGTCATCGCCGCTGCCGGTGCCCGCGCGTGCAACGCTGGAGGGCGCGGCCTCGGAAAGGGAACGCGCTGCGTCGGGAAGGTCGGGGCCAGGCGTTGGGCTCATCGGAGAACTCCCTTGATGAGAAGGCTCTACAGGTAGCATATAGCCTTGTAGTAGTGGGAGAGGCCGCGCGGTCGCGGGACGAGGATCACGCCAAGGTGTTTTCGCCCGCGCAGCGATGCGTTTCCCTCCCTCTCCGCCGAGCCGCCTGCCGGATGAACGCGCCCAGCTGCCGCCCCGTGGCGCGGAGCCGGCCATGAGCGCCGCCTCCCCCGCTGGCGGCACCCTTGTGGCGCGGGCACTGCGCGACGTGCGCGGCGCGTTCCTCGGCGTCGGCGTGCTGAGCGGGGTGAGCAACCTGTTAATGCTCACCGGCCCGCTGTTCCTGATCCAGATCTATGACCGGGTGCTGACCAGCCGCAGCGTGCCGACGCTCGCGGCGCTGTGCGTGCTGGTGATGGTGCTCTATGCCGGCCTCGGCCTGATCGAGATCGTGCGGGGCCGCGTGCTGACCCGGATAGGCGACCGGCTGGACGAGACGCTGGGACCCGCCGGTTTTCGCCTGGCGCTGGAACTGCCGCTGGGCGCGCCCCCGGGAAGGGCCGGCCGGCCCGTCGGCGAACTCGACCAGATCCGCGGCTTCCTCGCCGGGCCGGGGCCGATCGCGCTGTGCGATCTGCCCTGGCTGCCGGTCTATCTCGTCGTGGTCTTCGCCTTCCATTCCTGGCTCGGCTGGCTGGCGGTGGCGGGGGCGGTTCTGCTGGTGGGCAGCACAGTGGCCAATGAGCTGGCGCTGCGCGGGCCGGTGCGGCACAGCGCGGACCTCGCCCTGCGCCGCCATGATCTCATGGAGGCGGGACGGCGCAATGCCGAGGTGCTGCACGCCATGGGCATGGTGCCCGCCTATGCCGCGACCTGGCGCCGGACCGATGGCGAGCAGACGGGGCTGCGCCGGCGCATCGCCGACATCGCCGGGCTGCACGCCAGCTTTGCGCGGGTGCTGCGGCTGGCGCTGCAGGCGGCCGTGCTGGCGCTCGGTGCCTTGCTGGTGATCCGGCAGGAGCTTTCGCCGGGGGTGATGATCGCCGCCTCCATCGTCACCTCGCGGGCGCTGGCGCCGATTGAGCAGGCGGTGGCCCATTGGCGCGGCTTCATCGCGGCGCGGCAGGCCCGCAGCCGGCTGGAGGCGCTTCTCGCCGTGCCGCCCGAGGCCGAGACGATGGCCCTGCCGGCGCCCTCGCGCAGCCTCGTCGTCGAGCATCTCGCCGTCGCGCCGCCGGGGAGCGCGCAGCCTGTTCTGCGGGAGGCGAGCTTTCGGCTGGAGGCGGGGCAGGGCCTCGGCGTAGCCGGGCCGAGTGGCTCGGGCAAGTCGAGCCTCGCCCGGGCGCTGGTGGGAAGCTGGCCGTGCCTGCGCGGCACCATCCGGCTGGACGGTGCCGAGCTGAAGCAGTGGCGGCCCGAGGCGATCGGCCGCCATATCGGCTATCTCCCGCAGGATGTGGAGCTGTTCGACGGCACCGTGGCGCAGAACATCGCCCGCTTCGAGCCACACGCCCCGGCGGAAGAGGTGCTGGCGGCAGCCCGCAACGCCAATTGCCACGACATGATCCTGCACTTTCCGGCCGGCTACGACACACGGATCGGGGTGGACGGCACGGCGCTCTCGGCCGGGCAGCGCCAGCGCATTGGGCTGGCCCGCGCGCTCTACCGCCGGCCTTTCCTCATCGTGCTCGACGAGCCGAACGCCAATCTCGACAGGGAAGGCGAGGCCGCGCTCGCCGCCGCCATTCTCGGCGCCCGCCAGGGTGGGGCGATCGTCATCGTCATTGCCCACCGCACCCAGCTGCTGGACACGCTCGACCAGCTTTTGATCATCAAGGAGGGGCGGGTGGCCGCCCTCGGGCCCCGGGCGGAAGTGATCGCCCGGCTGAAAGCGCCGGTGGAGTAGCGCGATGGACGCCCTGACCCCGCCTGAGCGTGCTGCGGAGCCGCGCCTGGTCCTTCCCTCTTCCGCACGGGGCGGGTCCGCCTCGCCGGCGACCCGGTCGATCCGGCGCAACTTGGCCATGGGCTTCGGCCTTGTCGCCCTGCTGTTCGGCGGCCTCGGCGGCTGGGCGGCGACGACCGAACTTGCCGGCGCGGTGGTCGGGCAGGGCACGCTGGTGGTCGAGGGCCGGGTGAAGCAGGTGGAGACCCGCGATGGCGGCGTGGTCGGCGCCATCCATGTGCGCGATGGCGACGCGGTGGCGGCGGGGCAGCTGCTGATCCGGCTCGACGACACGCTGACAAAGGCCAACCTCGCCATTGTCGAGGACCAGATCCGGCATCTGGCCGCCCAGCGCCTGCGTCTCGTCGGCGAGCGCGACGCGGCGGAGGAGCTTGTGGTGCCTGTGGAATTGGAAGCCGGCGAGGCCCCCGGCGCCGCGGCCGCCCTCATCGCCTCCGAGCAGGCGCTGTTCCGCGCCCGCCGCGCGCTTGCCGCCGGCCAGAAGCGCCAGCTTCGGGAGCGCATCGCCCAGATTCACCGCGAGATCGACGGCCTCGCCGAGCGGCGCGACGCCAAGACCGAGGAACTGGCGTGGAACGCGCGCGAGCTTGAGAGCATCGAGACGTTGCGGGGCCGCGATCTCGCCACCCTCGGCCAGGTGGCGGAGCTGAGCCGGCTGCGCGCCCAGCTCACCGGCGAACACGGCCAGTTCACCGCCGAGATCGCCCGCGCCGAAGGGCGGATCGCCGAGACGGAGCTGCAGATCATCGAGATCGACCAGACGCGCCAGGCCGAGGCGCTGGAGGCCCTGCGCGAGATCGACGCAAGGCTGGCCCAGCTCGCCGAGCAGCGGATCGCCGCCCGCGACCGCCTCCGGCGCATGGAGGTCCGCGCCCCGCAGGCCGGCCTCGTGCACGACCTCGCCGTGCACACGATCGGGGCCGTCGTCGCGCCGGGCGAAACCCTCATGCAGATCGTCCCGCGCGCCGCGCTGGTCGCCGAGATGCGGCTGAGCCCGGACGATATCGACGACGTTCATGCCGGCGAGGCGGCGCTGCTGCGGCTCACCAGCTTCAACCGGCGCACCACGCCCGAACTCGCCGGCGTGGTGGCACGGCTCTCGCCGGATGTGTTCGTGAACGAGGCGAGCGGCGAGAGCTGGTATACGGTCCGCCTCACGCTCGATCCCGCAGCGGTGGCACGGCTCGCGCCGCTGAAGCTGGTGCCCGGCATGCCGGTGGAGGTGTTCATCGACACCGGCCCGCGCCTCGCTTTATCCTATTTCCTCAAGCCGTTGCAGGACCAGCTCATGCGCGCCTTCCGCGAGGAGTAGAGCCCGCGCTGGCCCGGCTGCGCCGTCGCCGGGAAAAGACCGCCAGTCCCTGGCCGCCGAGCCGAACGCCCGTAACCGGCGCCGTCAGATGGCCTCCCCCAGCTGCGCGGCGCGGCGCAGGCGCTCGGCGTCGCGGGCGGGAGGCATGCCGAACAGGCGGGCATATTCGCGGCTGAACTGCGAGGCGCTTTCATAGCCGACCGCATAGGCGGCGCGGGCGGCATCGGTGTGGGTCGTCAGCAATCGCCGCGCGGCCTGAAGGCGCAGCGTCTTCTGGTATTGCAGCGGGCTCATCGCCGTCGCCGCCTTGAAATGGCGGTGGAAGGAAGGGACGCTCATGCCGGCGATCTCGGCCAGTGCCTCGGTCCGCAGCGTCTGGTCGAAGTTGCGGCGGATCCAGCTGATCGCGCGCCGCACCTGCGACAGGCGGCTGTCGGTGCGCCCGGCCTGGCGGAGCAGCGGGCCGTGCGCGCCCTGCAGCAGGCGGTACAGCACTTCGCGCTCGCGCGAGGGCGCGAGAAAGCGGATGTCGGCGGGCGTGTCCAGCAGCGCGAGCAGCTGATCCCAGGCCTCCAGCAGAGCGGCCGTGGCGGGCGCCACGCCGAAGCCGGAGGCCGGCGCGGCTGTGGGCGCGGCAGGCGGGGCGGGCGGCATCTCCGCGAGCAGGCTGGTGAGCACGTCGCGATCAAGGGCGAGGCTGGCGACGACATAGGGCGCGTCGCGGGCCGCCTCGATCACGCAGCCGGTGGCCGGCAGTTCCAGCGAGGCGATGAAGCAGCTGCCCGCGCCATAGCGCAGCATCCGGTCGCCGATCAGCACCTGCTTGGTGCCCTGCAGCACCACGCAAGCCATCGGTTCATAGAGCGTCGTCACCGGCGCGCTGTGCTGGCGGGCGATTCCTATGCCGACATGCGGCAACGGCGTCTCCGGCCGCATGCCGTCCGTGTGGCGCGCGATGCGGTGGCACATGCGATCGAGCAAATTCTGCATGGGGGTGATCTTTTCCTTCCTCGCCGGCATCGCAAGCGCCGCTGATAGGATCAGGCAAGGAGTTGATACGATCGGGCGCTCGGCTTCGCAAGCCGCTGACCATATCGGCCAGGGACGCGGCATCACCGCGCGGCATCACCGCGCGGCATCACCGCGCGGCATCACCGCGCGGCTTCAAGCGAACAGGAACAGATCATGACAGAGGTTTTCGGTGCGACATCGACCACGGACGAGGTGCTTGCCGGGGTCGATCTCCACGGCAGGCGCGTCCTGGTGACGGGCACCTCGGCGGGGCTCGGCGTCGAGACCGCGAGGGTTCTGGCGGCGCATGGCGCGCATGTGGTCGGCGCGGCGCGCGACCTTGCCAAGGCCGAGCGGGCGACCGCCGGCGTGCGGGAAGCGGCCCGGGCGAAGGACGGCAGCTTCGAGCTTATCGAGCTTGATCTCGCCTCGCTTGCCAGCGTGCGCGCCTGCGCCGACCGGCTGCTGGCGGATGGCCGCGGCTTCGACCTGGTGATCGCCAATGCCGGCGTCATGGCGCCGCCCTTCGGCCGAACCGCCGACGGGTTCGAGACACAGTTCGGCACCAACCATCTCGGCCACTTCGTGCTGGTGAACAAGATCGCCGGCCTGATCGGCGAGGGCGGGCGGCTGGTGAACCTGTCCTCCGCCGGCCATCGCTTCGCCGATGTCGAGCTCGACGACCCCAATTTCGAACGGACCCCTTATGACCCGTGGGTCGCGTATGGACGTTCGAAGACGGCCAACAGCCTGTTCGCCGTCGCGTTCGACCGGCGGCACCGCGCGCGCGGCGTGCGCGCCACGGCGGTGCATCCCGGGGGCATCCATACCGAGCTCGGCCGGCACATGACCCCCGAAGACATGGAAGCTCTGGTCGCCTCCATCAACGTCGCGCACGCGGCGGCCGGCCTGCCGCCCTTCGCGTTCAAGACGATCCCGCAGGGGGCGGCGACCACGGTATGGGCCGCCTGCGTCGCCGATGCGGAGGCGGTCGGCGGGCGCTATTGCGAGGACTGTCATGTCGCTCAGGTGCAGGACGGCGAAGGCATTCGCGGCGGCGTGCGCCCCTATGCCCTCGACGCCGAGCGGGCGGAGGCCCTGTGGCGCAAAAGCGAGGAACTCGTCGGCGAGCGGTTCTGACGCGGGGCGCGCCCTTCGCCTTCGCCTTCCTGGCCTTTGACGCTTCGGCAGGCGGCCGATCGAGCGAACCCCCGGGCGGCCCTGTGGGCGCCCGGGGATAGCCGGCGCTACGCCGCCCGTGTCGCGACGGCCGGCACGTTGTCGGAATGGCGGATTTCGGTGCCGAGCACCTTCAGGCATTCGCGCATGAAGGCGGCCAGCGCCGTCCAGCCCTTGGCGGAGACCATGTTGCCGTCGACCAGCGCCTCGGTCGGCGAGAGGTCGACATAGATGCCGCCGGCGAGGCGCACTTCCGGCTCGCAGGCGCCGAGCGCGCCAACCCGCTTGCCGGTCAGCACCCCGTCCACCGCCATCAGAATTTGCGCGCCGTGGCAGATGGTGAAGATCGGCTTGCCGGTCTCGTGGAAGTGGCGGACCATCGCCTGAATGCGCTTGTCGGTGCGGATATATTCCGGCCCGCGCCCGCCGGCGCAGTAGACGGCGTCATACTCCTCCAGCTTCACCTCGGAGAAGGTCTTGTTGATGTCGGCGAGGTGGCCGTAGCGCTCGATATAGGTCTGGTGTCCCTCGAAATCGTGCAGCGAGGTCTGGATCTTGTCGCCGGCCTTCTTGTCGGGGCAGACGACATGGACCGTGTGGCCGACCGCTTCCATCCCCTGCTGGAACACGAAGATCTCGTATTCCTCGGTGAATTCGCCCGTCAGCATCAGGATTTTCTTGCCCGGCATGATGAGTACCTCCGCTCATTGTGAGGGGCCGGGCGCGGTCTTGCCTGCCCGGCCGATAGGGTAAGGGTCAGAACGGCGAGTCGGGGAAGTAGTATTCCTCGGCATTGTCCTTGGTGATGAGCGGCGCATCGAGCTTGAGCGCGCCGCGCACCGGGGCGTGGCCGGCGAAATGCGCGGCGGTGAGATAGATGGCGGTCTTGATCATCGAGGGCGGATAGGGCGTCTCGACCGGGGTCATGGCGTCGCCCGCCTTCACCTTCTCGATGATCTCCTTCATGCCGTTGCCGCCGAGCGCGAACTTGATGTCCTTGCGGCCGGACTGCTTGATCGCTTCCAGCACGCCGAGCAGCATGTCGTCGTCATTGGCCCACACCGCATCGATCTGCGGGTATTTGGCGAGATAGTCCTGCATCAGCTTGAAGGCTTCGTCGCTGTTCCAGTTGGCGTACTGGATGTCGAGGATCTTCAGGTCCGAGCCCTTGATCCCGTCCTGGAAGCCCTTGATGCGCTCGTCGTCAATGACGGTCGGGATGCCGCGCAGCACGACGAGATTGCCCTTGCCGCCCATCTTCTCGACCAGGAACTTCGCCGTGTTGAAGCCGACGGCGATGTTGTCGCCGGCGACATAGAGGTCCTGGATATGCGGGTCGTTCAGGCCGCGGTCGACCACGGTGATGAAGGTGCCCTTCTCCTTGATGGTCTTCACCGGCGTGGTCAGCTCCTCGGAGCTGTGCGGCAGGATGACAAGCGCGTCCATCTTGCGCGTGGCCGACATGTCCTCGATGGCGCTCACCTGCGCACTGGCCGAGGGTGAGGTCTTCACGATCACCTCGATGCCGGGAAAGGCCTTGTTGATCTCCTTGGCGGCGGCGTTCGCATGGTAGACGACGCCGGCGGTCCAGCCATGGTCGGCGGCGGGAATGGAGACGGCGATGACCTTCTTTTCGGCGGCTGAAGCCGGGCCGGCCGCCAGCAGCGCGGTCGTCACCCCAGCGGCAATGAGTGCATTCCTGAGCATGTGTTTCCTCCACCAGGTGCGGCAGTCTTGATTGATGCCCGGCGCGTCGCGGCTGCCTCGCGCGCGCCGGTTCTTCTCTTCGCTACCTCTTGGACATCCGCTGGATCAGCATGGCGATGATGATGATCACGCCCTGCACCGCCGCGACGAGGTACTCGGAGACGAAGTCGGAAAGGACCATGAGGTTGGCGATGAATTCGAGGATCACCGCGCCGGCCACCGTGCCCCAGACGCGCCCGCGCCCGCCGCGCAGGGCGGTGCCGCCGATCACCACGGCGGTGATCACCTGCAGCTCCCACAGCAGCCCGGTGGTCGGGGTCGCCGCGCCAAGCCGGGGCACATAGCAGATGGCGGCGATGGCGACGCAGGCGCCCTGGATCACATAGGCGGTGATGCGCACGCGCGTGACCGAGATGCCGGAATAGCGCGCTACGTCCTCATTGGCGCCCACCGCCACGCAGCGCCGTCCATAGCGCGTGCGGTAGAGCACATAGGCGGCGACCAGCGCCACGGCGAGCGAGACGAGGATCGGGATCGGCACACCAAGCACATCGCCGAAATAGACCGGGCGATAGGCATCGCGCAGGCTGCGGTCGATCGCCACCGTGCCGCCATCGGTCATATAGGTGATGAGGGCGCGGAAGATCCCCATCGTGCCCAGCGTGGCGATGAAGGGCTCGATGCGCCCCACTGTGACGATGGTGCCGTTGAGCAGGCCGCAGGCGATGCCGGTGACGAGCGCCACCGCCATGCCGAGCGGGATCGCCGCCGTGCCCACATTCGGCGCCACCGTGTTCATGAACAGGATCATCACCCCGGTGATGAAGGCGGCCATCGAGCCGACCGACAGATCGAGCCCGCCCGAGGAGATGACGAAGGTCGCGCCGATCGCGATGATGGCGATGAAGGCGCTGCGGGTGACGACGTTGGCGATGTTGTTGGCCGACAGGAAGTCGGGATTGATCAGGTAGCCGATCGCCACCAGCGCGGCGAGCGCCAGGAAGGGGCCGGCATCACCCCAGCCGATGGACCAGTTATGCTGGGCGCGCGGCGGCGCGGTGGCGACATCAGCCATGGGCGTTTTCCTCTAAGGCTCGTTCACGCGCCACACTGCTGGTGGCGTAAAGCGCGACATTGCTCTCCGACATGGCGTCGCCGGTGAGTTCCCCGTTGATCCGGCCGGACCGCATGACCAGAATGCGGTCGCACAGGCCGATCAGTTCCTGCATCTCCGAGGAGATGACGATGCAGGAGCGCCCCTCCCGCACCAGCGACTGGATGAAGGCGTAGATCTGGCTCTTATTGGCGATGTCGATGCCGCGCGTCGGCTCGTCGATGACGAGGACGGTAGGGTCGTTCAGCATCACCTTGGCCAGCAGCAGCTTCTGCTGGTTGCCGCCGGAGAGCTGGCCGGCGCGGGCGTCGCGGCTGCGCAGGCGAATATCGTAGCCGCGCACGGCCCGGTCGAGCTGCTGCGCCTCGCCGGCAAGGTCGAGCCCGGCAAAGGGGTGCACTCGGTCCAGCGCCGCCAGCGTCAGATTGGGCGCGAGGCGCTCGCCGAGCAGCAGGCCCTTGCCCTTGCGGTCCTCGGTGAGATAGCCGAGCCCCGCCCGCGCGGCCTCGGCCGGCGAGCGGAAATGCACCGGCCGGCCGTGCAGGCGGACCTCGCCGAAGCTGGCCGGCCGCAGGCCGAGCAGCCCCTCGAAAAGCTCGGTCCGTCCGGCACCGATCATGCCGGCAAGGCCAAGAATCTCGCCCTTGCGCAGCGTGAGCGACACGTCGTTCACGAAGCCGGGCACCTGGGCGTGGGCGATGTCGAGCGCAGGCTCGCCCAGCTCTCTTTCAAGCTTCGGCGGATAGAGGCTGGCGAATTCGCGCCCGACCATCAGGCTCGCCATGCGCTGGGGGGTGAGGCCCTCAGCCTCATAGGTGCCGACCATGCGCCCGTCGCGCAGCACGGTGACACGGTCGGCCAGCCGCTCCACCTCGTCCAGCCGGTGGCTGATATAGAGAATGGCGACTCCGCGCTGCTTCAGCGCGAGGATGATGTCGAGCAGCGGGTCGACCTCTTCATGGGTCAGCACGGCTGTCGGCTCGTCGAAGATCACCACGCGGTGGCTGCCGAGCAGCGCCTTGGCGATCTGCACCAGCTGCCGGTTGGCGATGGAGAGGTCGCCGACCCGGGCGCGCGGCGACACGCTGCAGCCGATGGCGGCGAGCTGTGCGGCGGCGGCCTCGCGCATGGCGCGCTCGTCGAGCCGGCCGAAGCGGGCGATCTCGCGGCCGATGAAGATGTTCTCGGCGACGGTCAGCGCCTCGGCGAGCAGGATCTCCTGGTGCACCAGCGCGATGCCGACCGACTGCGCCTGCGCCGGCGTGTGGAAGCGGATCGGCGCGCCATCCATCAGCAGCTCGCCGTCGCTCGGCTGGAGATAGCCGGAGAGCAGGCGCATGAGCGTGGACTTGCCGGCGCCGTTCTCGCCGATGATGGCGTGGATTTCGCCGGGCCGGATGTCCAGCGTCACCTCCGAGAGCACCGTGACGCCGCCGAATTCCTTGCCGAGCCGCTCGGCCCGAAGCACCGGCGCGCCCTCTAGCGCGGGGAGATGGGCGTGCGCCGCGCTCATTGGTCGAAGGCCGGTGAGAGGCGGTCGCGCGAGCGCTCGAGATGGGCGCGCATCGCATGGCGTGCGGCGTCGACATCGCGGGCGGCGAAGGCCGCGAGGAGGGCCTCATGCTCGTCAAGCGCCTCTTCGGTCACGAGCGCATGGAACATCAGGCGGAAGATGTGAAAATGGGTGTGCTGGTGCGCCAGCGTTTCCCGCACCAGGCCGTTGCCGCCGATTTCCAGGATCATGTCGTGGAAGATGGCATCCTGCCGGGCGAATTGCGGGTAGCGGGCGCGCTCATCCGTGCCGCCACCGCGCAGGTTGACGCCGGCGGCGCCCGTCAGCGCCTTGAGCGCCGGCTCGGTCATGGATGACGCGGCGCGGCCGGCCATTTCCGGCTCCAGCAGCAGGCGCAGATCATACAGCTCCTCGAAGCGGGCGCGGGTGATCTGCGGCGCGGCGCTGTAGCCGACCAGATGGGTCTTGACGACGAGGCCCTCGCCCTCCAGCCGCCCCAGCGCTTCCCGGATCGGGGTCTGCGACACTTCCAGCTCGCGCACCAGATTATCGACAGTGATGCGCGCGCCGGGCGGAATCTTCAGCGCCATAAGACGCGCGAAGATCGCCTCATAGACTTCATCGGCCAGTCCGGCGCCACGATGCACCGCCGGCGTCGATCCGCCGTCTTCGGCGAGGTAGCGGGAAGTAGCGTGAGGTTTGGAACTGCGCATGCGTTGCCCCTTGACAGCGATCAACAGCTAGCACGATCCTCTCCACCACTCAATACGATATCCTATACGATTTTATATAGGCCAATAGCTCACTAATAATACATTATACCAGAAACATGGGAGGGGCATTTGGCTGACATCTCAACGGCGCGGATGACGCGGGACAGTGCTATCGGCAGCGGTCGGCCTCTTGCGCCGCCTGATTGTGCCCGGCGCGCCGGCCGGTGGAGGCGTGTCGATGCTGTCGCGTCGCCGGTCCTGCGCCTGTTACGGCGCGCGCGCCGGCGCCGGCCGCGACGCCGCGTTCCCGTGCGGACAGCCCGTGCCCACTTGGGCGGCCCGGTGCTCCTCAGCCTGCGGAAACCGCCCGGCGCGCCCGATCTCGCCGCTTCCCTCCTGAACGTGAAGATGCGCCGCCATGGCCGATCCCTTTCGAACCCGCGACGTCGTGCCGGATTTCGACCGCCACGTGGCCGCCTATGCCGCGCGCAGCCTCATCACGCGGGCGCGGCTGCCGATGCATGCCGATATCGCCTATGGCCCCTCGCCGGCGGAATGCCTCGATCTGTTCCTCCCGCCGTCGCATCTGGCGACCGGCGCCGTGCACATGTTCATTCATGGCGGCTATTGGCGCATGTTCGCCAAGGAGGACTTCTCCTTCGTCGCCGAGACGGTGACGGGGGCGGGGGCGATCGCGGTGATCGTCGATTACGCCCTGATGCCCGCCGTGCGGATGGCGACGCTCGTCGCGCAGGTGCGCCGGGCCCGGGACTGGATAGCGGCGCATATCGGCGCCTATGGCGGCGACGCTTCCCGCCTCACCATTAGCGGCCACTCCGCCGGTGCCCAACTCGGCGCGCTGCTGTTGGATGCGAGCGCCCCGGCGGGGTCGATCGCCGGCGCCGTTCTGCTCAGCGGCATCTACGATCTCGCGCCGCTGCAGGGCTCGTTCCTGCGGGAGCTGATCGGCCTCACCGACCAGGAGATCCGCGACTTCAGCCCGCTGGCCCGGCACTACACGGCCGGCGCCAACATCCGGCTGCTGGTCGGGGAGTTGGAGACGGCACCGTTTCACCAGCAGATGAACGCCTTCGGCGCGCATCTGGCGATCGCCGCCGGCAGCCGCGTCTGTCAACGCACGCTTCCCGGCGCCGACCATATGAGCATCATGGCGGACCTTGGAACGCCGGGCACGCAAGCCGCACGCCATCTCGTGGAGTGCCTCACGGCCGGTCCCGGCGTGCCCGCGAACGCCTGCGACCACAGTTGATGCGACCAAAGCTGCGGCCGCAGGCGGATCACGGCCGCCTGCGGCTTGGTCGCGGTCGGTGGATCAGACGAGGCCGTCCGATGCGTGCAGCGCGCTGGCGACGACGGCTGTTTGCGCAGCGGCATCATCGGCGGCATCAAGCAGGGCCTGCCATTCGGCCAGCGCCGAGGCATCCTTGGCCGTGATGTCGTCGATCGACATGTCGGCCAGCGTCACGCCGTCGAGCGTGTAGCTCTGGTTGTTGCCGGCGATGTCGATGACGACCGAGCCGCCAACTTCCGAAACCGAGAAGCTCTGCGCCGACATCCAGCCGAAATCGAGCGTGTCGGTGCTCGGCTCGAAGGCCAGCACGGTGTCGGTGCCCCAGGCCCAGTTGATGGCGGTGGTGGTGCTGACGCCATCGCCGTTTCCGGTGTCGCCGTCACCATCGCCGTTCCCGGTGTCGGTGTCGCCGCCATCGGTGTCGCCGTCACCGTTCCCGGTATCGGTGTCGCCGTCATCGGTATCGCCGTCACCATCTTCGCTTCCGGTGTCGGTATCGCCGCCATCGGTATCGCCGTCACCGTCGCCATTGCCGGTGTCGGTATCGCTGCTGTCGGTCACTGTCTTCAGGATCTCGGCGAAGGCATAGCTGTCCTGAACGAGGCCGCTGCCGGTCGGCGAGACATAGCCGGTGGCGGAACCGTTGTCGCGGCTGAGCGACCACATGGAGATGCCGGCGACGCTGTCATTGGCCTGGGCAAAGGCGACGAGCTGCTCGGCATCCTCCAGCGTGAACACTTCCGAGGTGACATCGTTGATGCCGATCATCACCGTGATCACGAGCGGGCTGTCGAGGCCGATCGTCTCCATCTGGGCGAGGGTCGCCTGCGCGGCGGAAATGGCGTCATTGCCCATGTCGCCGGTGTCGTAATACTCGCCATAGTCCATCGCCATGATGTTGACGGTGGCGATCTCCACCCCCGCCGCCATGGCCGCGGTGAGCAGGTCGATGCCGTCCTGTGTCAGGCCGACGGTGAGCACCGGCAGGGTGAACGAGATTTCCAGCTCGGGATTGGCCGCCTGCAGCAGCACCAGCGCCTCGTTGCGCAGCGCATTGGCCGCGTCATTGGCGATCGCCGATCCCTCGATGTCGAAGTCCAGCTGGGTGACGTGGTAGCGGTCGATGATCTCCTGATAGGCGGCGGCAAGGGCCTCGGCGCTGGAGAAGGTGAGCGCCCCTTCCTGGCCGTTGGCGCCGCCCAGCGAGATTGTCACTTCCACGCCCCGCGCCTGCAGCGTCTCGATCTGCGACAGGATGGAGGTGCCATTGGGCAGCGTGTCCGCCGCAATCGTGCCGATGCCGCCCCAGCCGAGCGTGTCGGGACCGGAGGAGAGGACGAAGGCCAGGGTGACGGCGCTCAGCCCGGCGGCGTCGACGATGTCGACCAGGTTCTGGCTGCTGGACAGCGACATGTCGATATAGGGCGAGAAGGTCTTGTCGCCCCCGCCCGTGCCCTCGACGGCGGTGCTCACGCTCACCACCTCGGAGGCCTGGGAAGCCCCGGCCTCGTCGATCGCGACGATGCTGAAGGCATAGGCGGTGGAGGGCTCCAGCCCCGTCACCTTGTAATAGGTGGAGGAGGTGGTCGCGATCAGCACGCCGTCCTGGTAGATCTGATAGGCGCTGACCGTGCCGACCCCGTTCACCTCGGCCGCATCCCACACCAGCACGGTGGTCGTCGCGGAAGTGCCGGCGGCATAGAGGTCCTCCGGTGCGTCCGGCACCACGGGCGTGGTGTCCATGTAGCCGACAAGGGTCCATACCGACCCGCCGGCGGAGGGGTCTTCGCCCTGCGTCCACCACCCGGCCTGATACACCAGATTGCCGATGCTGACGCGGTCGCCCCCGGTGTAGATGTCGCTGGCCGACCAGGCGGCTGCATAGCCGGCTTCCGGTTCTTCGCCGTCGCCATCGGAACCGCCGTCGCCGTCGGAATCCCCGTCGGAATCCCCGCCGGTATCGCCGGGCTCGCCGCCATCATCCGTGCCGTCGCCGCTGCCAGCCGCCTCGAGCGCGACCTGCCAGGCCAAAAGGGCCGAGGCGTCGCGGGCGGTGATGTTGTCGAGGGTCAGATCGGACAGCTGGACACCTTCCAGCCGGTAGGTCTGGTTGTTGGAAGGAATGGAGATGACGACCTCGCCGTCGACTTCCGAGATGGTGAAATTGGTCGAGGAAAACCAGCCGAAGTCGAGCACGTCGGCGGCCGGGTCGAAGGCAAGCACCGTCGCGGTGCCCCACTGCCATGTGATCGTTGTCGTTGTACCGGAAACAAAAGACATCGAAACCTCCTGATCAGTATCACCACCCGCAGGGTCGAGCCGTCCCAAGCGCACCATTCCGGCGCCCGTGTTGCGCAGCCCACGCCTGAATGCACCCCGCGCATCAAGGCATCATGTCAAAAGGTTAGCTCTCCTGCCGTTTTCGGCAGGTTATATTTTATAAGTGGGAGATTTCCGAAATAACGGCATCGCCGCCGCGCGCGACATACGCGACCTTCGTCTCTCTGCGTGGAAGAGTTGTTTGCGCGCGCGGCCCTCGCTACCGGATTTCGGGCGTGGCGCCGGGCTCAGTCTTCCCGAAACGCCCGCGCCATCTGGTCGGTCAGCGGCTTTGTCAGGTAGCTCAGCGGCGTGCGCGCGCCGGTCACGACGAACACGTCGGCCGGCATGCCGGGAACCAGAACCTGTTCCGGGCCGAGCAGGGCCAGCTGGCCAGCATCAATACCGACCTTCAGCGCATAATAGGGTGTGCCGGTCTGGGGATCGACCAGGCGGTCAGGCGAGACGACGAGCAGCGTGCCGGACAATTCCGGTGTGGAGTGCTGGTCAAAGGCGGCGAGGCGGACACGGGCGGGCTGTCCGGCGCGAATCCGGTCCACCGATGCCGGGTCCGCGCGGGCTTCCACAATCAGGGTCTCGTTATCAGGCACGATTTCCATCACCACGTCGCCCGGCTTGATGACGCCACCAAGGGTGTGGAACGCGAGGCCGTTGACCCGGCCGCTCACGGGCGCACGAATATCCGTGCGCTTGAGCTTGTCGATGGCGGCGATGCGCTCCTCGGTCTGCTCCTGCACATTGGCCTCCGCCTCGCGCAGCTCGGTCAGTACCTTCTCCCGCGTGTCGCGCTCAAGCTCCAGGATCTGCAGTTGCAATTGGCCGATCCCTTGCTCGATGGCGGCCTTGTCGGCAATGCGCCCGGCGATGGCGCCTTCCAGCTCGGCCTGCTGGCGCTCCAGCGCCAGAAGGCGTGTGGTCGGCATCAGCCCCCTCTCGCCGAGCGCGCGCGCCGCCTCCAGCTCCCGGCCGATGAGGACGTGCTGGCGCAGGGCCGCCGCGCGCTGGGCCTCCAGGCCGCCGATCTGCTCCCGGCTCTGGGCAATGCCGGCCTCAAGGCGGGCCACCTGCGCCTTCAGCGTCTCGCGCCGGGCCTGAAACAGCCGCTGCTGGCCGGTGAACACGCGGTCGGCGATTTCCGCGCCGGTCTCGGGGGGCGCGATACCGTCGGCGAGCAGGCCCGCGCCGGCGAGGTCCGGCCCGGCCCCGGGAGGCACGGCATTCGCCCATTGCCGGTCGACCGCCACCATGGCATCGAGCATGGCCGGCCGCGTCATCGCCGGGGCATCGTCGCGCTCGGCCTTGAGGCGGGCCTGCCGGGCCAGCGCCTCATAGAGCCGGTTCTCGACAATCGCCCGTTCGGCGGCATGGCGGGTGGCGTCGAGGCGGATCAGCAGGTCGCCGGCCTTGACCGATGCGCCATCGCGCACGGCCAGCGCGCTGATGATGCCGCCGTCCAGGTGCTGGATGGCGCGTGACTTTCCTTCCGTCACCACGATGCCCGGGGAGACCACCGCGCTCTGCAGCAGGGCGAGGGCCGACCAGAGGCCGAAGCCGAGAATGACACTGACGCAGACCAGGGCACCAAAGCGCAGATGCCCGGCTGGATCGGCCGGGTCATCGGTTGCGCGGGAACCGGAGGCGGCCGGTCGGCGCCGGCCGAAGAACTTTCGCCCTTCGGCGCGTTCCGGCCCTGCGGATGGCGGCGGGGAAGCCTTGTCGGACGACAAAGCGCGGCGGTCATCCGAGGGGCCGGAGCTCACGAGGCGTTCTCCGTCGCAACCGCCGCCCTTGCCACCGCCTCGGCGGGCGGCTTCATCAGGTCGCGCAGCACCGCTTCCTTGGGACCGAGCGCGGCGATGCGCCCCTCCTTCAGCACCAGCGCCCGGTCGCAGGCGGCAAGGCCGCTGGCGCGGTGGGTGATGACGATCACGGCGGCGCCGCGCTTGCGGGCGGCCAGCAGCGCGGCCGTCAGCGCGGCATCGCCCTCCTGGTCGAGACTGGCGTTCGGTTCGTCGAGCACGATCAGGCAGGGGTCGCCATAAAGTGCCCGGGCCAGGGCGATGCGCTGGCGTTGACCACCGGAAAGCGCCGCTCCGCCCGGCCCGAGGCGGGTCATATATCCCTCGGGCAGCGCCAGGATCATGGCGTGAGCCGCCGCGGCCTGAGCGGCACGGATGATGGTCTCGTCCTTCGCGCCCGGCTGGTGCCGGCTGATCGCGTCGCGCACGGTGCCGCCGATCAGTTCCACATCCTGCGGGAGATAGCCGATATGCCGGCCGAGCCTGTCGGCGTCCCACTGGTCGAGCGTCGCGCCGTCCAGCCGCACGCTGCCGCTCATCGGGCGCCAGAGGCCGACGATGATGCGGGCGAGGGTGGACTTGCCCGAGGCGCTTGGCCCGAGAATGCCGAGTCCCTCGCCGGGTTCGAGCCGGAAGCCGATGCCTTCCAGCACCGGGCGACGCAGCCCTGGCGGCGCCGCCATGACGCCGGCAAGGGAGAGATGGCCGGTGGGTGTGGGAAGATCCATCTTCGGTGCCGCATCGGCCTCATCGGCAAGCCGCCGCTCCAGTCGCTCAAGGGCGGCACGGGCGCCGGCCATGGCCTTCCACTGGGCGACGATTTGGTCGATGGGCGCCAGAGCCCGGCCCAGCATGATCGACGAGGCGATCATGATGCCGCCGGTCGCCGCCTGCTCGATCACCAGAACCGCGCCGATCGCCAGCGTCGCCGACTGCAGGAACAGGCGGAACCCGCGTGAGATCGCCGCGATGCGGGCGGCCGCGTCGCCGCCGTCGCGTTCGGTGGCCCGTGCCCGGGCCAGTGTCCCGCCCCACAGGCCCGCCACCTGCGGCCGCATGCCGAGCGCCGTCACCGCCTCGGAGGAGCGGCGGGCGCCTTCCAGCATCGTGCCCGCCTGCGCCGCCTCGCTCGCCGCCAGCGCCATCGGCGCCTGCGTCAGGTGATTGTTCAGGAGGGCAAGTGACACCACCACCGCGACGCCAAGCAGGCCGATGAGCCCGAGCGACCAGTGGAGAAGCCCCAGCACCACCAGATAAAGTGGCACCCAGGGCAGGTCGAACAGCGCCAGCGGCGCGGGCCCGCCGAGAAAGCGGCGGACCGTGGCCAGATCCGCTGTCGGCCGGCCGGTGCTCGCATGCCCCGCGAACGCATCGGCGATCTCGCTGCGAAAGGCCGGCCCGGAGAACTGCGCTTCCAGCCGATCGCCAAGGCGTGCCAGAACCCGGCCTCTCGCATAGTCGATCATCGCGAAGGCGATGTAGAGCGCCGTCGCAATCAGACCCAGCACCCACAGGGTTGGCAAGGAACGGCTGACCAGCACCCGGTCATACACCTGGAGCATGAACAGCGGGCCGGTGAGCATCAGGAGGTTGGTGACGCCGCTGAACACCCCGACGCCGATGAGGGCCTGCCGGCTGCCGTCGAGCACGGTGCCGACCACGCGGCCGAGGCGACGGCGCGGCGGCCCGGGCTCAGCAGGGCGCGCTGTCATCGACACCCCATCGCCAGCGGCCGCGCAGTGGCCGACCATTGGCATCTGGAAGGGGTGAGCGCGTGCATTCCGTGGATGTATGTCACCTTGGCCCGTCGTGCAGAATTATGGCGCGCGCTGGCGAAGCGGAGCAAGGGCGCCATGAGGGTGCCGCTGGATGACAGGTGCTTATATTTCATAAGCGCCGCGCCTCCCGTGGCTCACCTCAGGTCGGTGAAGAGCTTGACCTCGGTGATGCCCACCGGGACCGTTTCGGGGCAGGGATCGTAGGAGATGGACAGGAGCGTCTTGGACCCAAAGCGACGGACACGGGTGTTCCACTCATGCCGCACCGCAGTGTCGACGATGATATCGGTATGTCGGTCGCTCACGCCGCTGACCAGCGCCAGCTTGCCGGAGTTGATGTCCCGCCGGAGAGCCGCGTTCGCCAGTAGCTCGCCGGACTCGTTCACGAGATGACGTTCCAGCGACTTGCCCTGCAGCAGCGACATGCCCGGCCACAGGGCGCGATACCCCCGCGATGCCGCCAGCAAGCGGACGCCGTCAAGATCATAGAGCGCCATGATGCCGGGCTGGCGCTCGGTGAACACACGCTCCAGCAGGATCTCGTCGCAGTCCGTCCGGTCGATCAGGTCGCGGATCCGCCGCATGAGGTCGGCGGATGGCGTGTCGTGCCCGTTTTCCCAATACGACACGGCCGCCTGGGACACGCCGAGCATATCCGCCAGCGCGACCTGCTTGATGCCGTTCAGTCGACGCCAGGAGCGAAGCCTCTGGGCGAAATGAGTATCCTCTTCCGACATCGATTCGGCATTCCTCGCCCGAGCTGCCCAGCATTTTACCGCTGGAAGATCATGGCGGCGCCCGTTCCGGGGTGTCAATCAACCTAAGCGGTATCTTGATGCGTTGTGCAGCCTAGCCCAAGCCGAAGCGTGCAGGCCGGCATCGTCAACGGGCAGAGAAGGTGCCCGGGCGGCCCGCCATCTCACGCGCCAAGGCCAGGAAGGCCTTCACGCCCGCCGGTAAATTCCGGCGGCCGGGATAATAGAGGCTGAGGCCGGGATAGGGGGGCGTCCAGTCTGCCAGCACCCGGACCAGATGGCCGGCCTCTATCTCGGCAAGAACGCTTTGCTCCATGAAGTAGCCAATGCCGATATTCTCCAGCACCGCCGTTCGGGCAAGGCTGGCTTCGTCGAGAATGAGGGGGCCTTGCACGTCGATCTGGACGGCCTCTCCGTCCTTCTCGAAGCGCCAGCGGAACAGCGAACCATCCGGCAGACGCACGCGGATGCACCGGTGGTGGAACAGATCCGGGGGAACGCGCGGCTTCTCATGCCGGGCGAAATAATCGGCCGACCCGACGATGGCGTGCCGCTGCGGGTGCCCGAGCGACAAGGCGATCATGTCGGTGGGAACCAGCCCGGCGACACGCACGCCGAGGTCGAACCCCTCGGCGACGACGTCGATCAGGCGCCCCTCGGTGACGAGGTCCACATGCATGTCGGGGTAGCGACGCACAAATTCCAGCACCAGGGGCGAGAGAATGGCACGCGCGGCGAAGGGCGCCGCGTTGATCCGGATCGTGCCGGACAGGGTCTCGCGTTGCGCGCGCACCGCCTCCAGCGCGCCGTGAATGTCCTGCAGCGCCGGCCCCACCTGTTCCACGAACAGCGTGCCGGCTTCGGTCAAGGCGACGCTGCGGGTGGTGCGGTTGAACAGGCGGACGCCGAGGCTCGCCTCCAGCTTGGCGACGGCGTGGCTGAGCGCGGTGGTCGACATGCCGAGATCGATCGCGGCGGCGCGGAAGGTCCCGCGCCGGGCGATCGTGAGGATGGCCTCCAGCTCACTCAGCCCAGCGCGGTTCATTGTCCCGAAATCCTCGATACGACATCCTGCTTTGTCCCACTTATGGGAATAATCGTCGAGCCTTATTGTGAAAATCAGGATTTTCCGATGAGGAGCACAACGATGGATATGCCGGAGAGCGTGCAGGCCTATTTCGACGCTGAGCGTCGCAACGACGCCGATGCGCTGGTGGCGGCGTTTGCCGTCGGCGCGGTGGTGCGGGATGAGGGGGCCGTCCATGAGGGGCTTACCGCGATCCGCCGCTGGTGGGTCGCGGCCAAGGAGAAGACCCACCACGTCACCGCCCCGATCGAGATGTCCGGAGGCGGCGAGACGGTGTCCGTCTGCGCGCTGGTGTCAGGCGATTTCCCCAACAGCCCGGCCACGCTCGATTTCGCCTTCACGATCGCGCAGGGCAAGATCGTCGCGCTGGAGATCGGATGATGACCGATTTCCTGAACCTGAACGGCAAGCGCGCCCTGATCACGGCGGGAACCAAGGGCGCCGGCGCGGCCACCGTCGAACTGTTCCGCGCGCTCGGCGCCAAGGTGCTGACGACGGCCCGCGCGCGCCCCGAGGGCGTGCCCGAGGAACACTTCGTCGCGGCGGACCTGACCACTGGGGAAGGTTGCGCGCGCGTGGCCGAAGAGACCCACCGGCGCCTGGGCGGCGTGGACATCATCGTCCACATGCTCGGCGGCTCCTCGGCACCGGGGGGTGGCTTCGCGGCGTTGACCGACGCCCTGTGGCAGCAGGAGCTCGACCTCAACCTGATGCCCGCCGTCCGGCTGGATCGGCAACTCGTGCCCGGCATGGTCGAGCGCGGAAGCGGCGTCGTCATCCATGTCTCGTCGATCCAGCGCGTATTGCCGCTCCCGGAATCGACGACGGCCTATGCCGCCGCCAAGGCCGCGCTCTCGACCTACAGCAAGGCGCTGTCGAAGGAAGTATCGCCGGAGGGCGTGCGCGTGGTGCGCGTCGCCCCCGGCTGGATCGAGACGGAAGCCGCCGAACGGCTCGTCCAGCGCCTGGCCGACCAGGCCGGCACGGACTATGAGGGCGGGAAGAGGATCATCATGGACGGCCTGGGCGGCATTCCGCTCGGCCGCCCGGCCAAGCCGGACGAAGTCGCCAGCCTCATCGCCTTTCTCGCCTCCGACCGCGCGGCGTCGATCACCGGCACCGAGTACATCATAGACGGCGGCACGGTTCCCACCGCCTAGGTTTCCAGTCCCACAGTGTGATGTCACCTGCGAGCGCGTCGCGGTGGTGAGCCGGTCGGAGAGTCGGCTGATGGGAGTTAAGTCGATCCAATGCGCACTCTTGCGGCCGCATCAAGCGTAGGAGCGGCGGCGAACGGCGTTCGCAGTTTTGTACCGAAATGGCGCACCCGGCACGATTCGAACGTGCGACCTCTGCCTTCGGAGGGCAGCGCTCTATCCAGCTGAGCTACGGGTGCCGAGGCGCGCGAGGCGCCTGTGCCGCGTCTTCATAATCGAACCATGGCCCCCCGGCAACCGGGTGCGCGCGGCCTTTCGTCGGAAGGTGGGGTGGATCGCGCGCCGCCGCCGTCGGCAGAGGTCGCAGGTTCGGGTCGTGCGGGGTGCCGTAGGTGTGCCGCTTATCGCAACAGGCCGTCCTCCGGAACGCTGTAGCGGAAAGCCGGCACATCAAGGCGGCGCGTTCACGGCGACAGGCTTCGGCGGTTTCCTGCTTCCGCTCATAGGGCTGGACCGTCGCGCCGTTGCCGAGCTGTTCAGCGCGTTCCTCGGCGACGCGGCCGCCAGCGCGCAGCAGATCGAGTTCGTGGACATGGTCATCGATCACCTCACCGTAAATGGCTCCAGGCCCCCTGGGCTTCTCTACGAGAGCCCCTTCACGGACATAGCGCCGAGCGGCCCGGAGCAGGTTTTCACGCTCTCCAGAGCCCAAAAGCTCGTCTCGATCATCAACGAGGTGAAGGCCAGCGCTGGGGGTTAGGCGGCAGCCGCGAAGGGGCGCGCGAGGGCGTCAACGCGCCGCTTGCAGTGTGGATGCGTCTACGGCATCTCGGATGCTGCCGGAGAGCGCCCCAGCTCAACCGAGCGCATGTTGACGGCGGATGAGCGATGGCGAAGCGCGACAATGCCTACTATCGAAGGCGGCTCGAAACCGAGCATCCCACCATCTTCCAGGACTTGAAGGACGGCAAATATGCGTCCGAGCGTGAGGCCTTCGTCGCCGCCGGCTTGCGGTCGGAGCGAACCCGGCTGCACGAGCTCAAGAATGCCTGGCGCAAATCGTCCAGAGCCGAGCAGGCGGCGTTCATGCAATGGCTGAAGCTGGAATACGCCAGGCTACGCGGGGCGGCAGCGATGTCTGTCGCACCGTCGACCGCGCCCCCGACCGCGCCCCCGACCGCGCCGGGCACATCCTCGGCGGCGGCTGTGGATTCGCTCGGCCATGTGATGCCCTGGGCGAAGGCCCGCATCCAGCAACTGATGGCCAGGCGAGGCCTCAAGCTCGGCGACGTGATGGCCGAGATGGGCTTCAAGAAGCTCAATCCTTCCCTCGCTCTCGCCTTGAATCAGGATAGCCGGCTCCGCGACGTGAGAATGGTCCGCGCCGTGGAAAAATGGATCCGAGAGCAAGACGGGTCGTAGATCTCTCCACGCCCGGACTTCAAAGCCGTCGGCACATCGGGGCCCGTTGCGCCGTCGTCGCCCTAAGGTCGCGGCATTGCTCGGGCGGGCCTGTCACTCCCCGTGGCGTCGCTGCCGCCGCCCCCGGCAGCCGGGGGCGAGCGGCCGTTCGTCGGGCGCACCGAACCGTGCTGGCAGGCCCCGCATGAGGGCCGTGCCGGCACGGCCCGCGTCACTTCGGCTGCGGCGGGCGGGCATTGGCGGTGGCGACGCGGCGTCCCCAGGAAATGAGGTTGGGCGAGCAGTCGTCGCGGTCGAGCGCGCATTCGATCAGGGTCGGGCCATTGGCATTGCCGCGCGCGCGGGTGATCGCCTCGGCGAGTTCGCCGCCCGTGCCGGCGCGCAGGCCGAGCCCTTCGCCGTCCTCGGCGTTGAAGACGTTGATCAGTCCGGCATAGTCCCAGTTCTTGATGTTGTTATACGGGCCGTCGTGAATTTCGACCTCGATCGTGTAGCCGCGATTATTGATGAGGAAGATGAGGATCGGCAGCTTGCGCCGGATCATCTGCGCCACTTCCTGCGCGGTCAGCTGGAACGAGCCGTCGCCGATCATCGCGATCACCTGCCGTCCGGGCGCCCCCACCGCATAGCCGAAGGTAGCCGGCACCGCCCAGCCGATCGAGCCCCATTGCATCTCGATCTCGAAGCGCGCGCCCTCGGGCAGAGCGAGGTTCATGCCGTTGAACCAGGAATCGCCGGTCTCGACGAGCACCGTGCTGTCGCCGGTCAGCAGCCCCTGGATCTGGCGCATCATCTCGGTGCGCGAGAGCTTGGCCTCCGGCGGCGCCTCCGGCACGGCGGCCGGCGCGGCGCGCAGCCGGTGCAGCTCGTTCAGGGCGGTGGGGTTAGCCTCCACCCGCGTCGCCAGGCCGTCCAGCACCTCGGCCAGCCGCACGCCGCTGAAATCATGCCCGGCAAGGCTGACATGGTCGATGTCGAGGGTGAGCACGTTCGCCCCGGCCGGGTTCGAGGTCCAGCCGACCGTGGAATAGTCGTTGAACAGCGTGCCGATGCAGATCAGCCCATCCGACCAGTCGACGATCTCGCGCGTGGTTGGCGAGGAGACCTCACCCCAATAGATCCCGGCGAATTGCGGGTGCGTCTCGGGGAAGAAGCTCTTGGCCGCCGCCATGACAGCCACCGGGCAGCCCAGCGCCTGCGCCAGCGCCTGCGCCGCGGGCTCGGCCTTGGCCGCGCGCAGCTTGGAGCCGATGAGGATGAGTGGCTTCTTGCGCGCCTTGATGAAGTCCGCCGCCGCGCTCACTGCCGCCTCAAGCGTGTCGGCATCGCTGGGCGCTTGGGCGAGAAGGCTGCTCACCGGCCCGGGCGCGGCGCAGGGGGCGCCGGCAATGTTGCAGGCGATCTCGATATAGGCCGGCTTGCTTTCGCGCAGCGCGGCGCGGATCGCCCGATCGATCTGGGAGGGCGCCTTGTCCGGCGAGGTGATCGCCACCGCGCAGCAGGTGATCCGGGCGGCGATGTCCAGCTGGTAGGAGAGATCGGACGTCGCCATCGTGTGGTGCAGCAGGTGGTCGGTGGCGCGGTCATTGGTGTTGGGCGCGCCTGAGATCAGGATGACCGGCAGGTTTTCCGCATTGGCGCCGGCAATGGCATTGATGATCGACAGGCCGCCGACGCTGAAGGTGACGACAGCCGCCGCCGCGCCATTGGCCCGGGCATAACCCTCGGCGGCATAGCCGCAATTGAGCTCGTTGCAGCAATAGACCTGCTCGGTTTCCTCATTGGTCAGCAATTGGTCGAGCAGCGCCAGATTGAAGTCGCCGGCCACGGCGAAATGGTGCTTGAGCCCGATCTGGGCGAGACGGGCGGCAAGATAGCTACCTACGGTGTACGTCATGTTGCGCTCGGTGATTGCCTTGAGGAAGGTTATCGGAACCTAGCAGCATACCCGGCCCGCCGGTATCTCGAATGAACGCCGCGCGCGCCCTCGTGGCGCCCTCGTGGCGCCCTCACGCCTGCCCGGCGAGCAGGGCGGCGATCCGCGCCAGGGTGCCCGGCGCCGCGTCGGGGCGCAGGCCGACACCATCCTCGCCCGCCAGCAGGCCGGCGAGGATGTCGGCGACGGCCTCCATAGCGGGGGCGAGAAGCCCCAGCGTCGCGACAAACTGCGTGCCGACCCGCAGCGCGGCTCCCCCCGGCCGGGTGATGTCGGGGCAGAGGCCGAGGATCACGCCGCTTTCCGCCAGCGAGGCGACGAGCGGGCGCGGCGCAGCCTCCGCTGCGATCGGGATCAGCATCTGGTGCGTATGGCCCGCTTCGGGCGCGATCACCGGCAGGCCGCGCGCGCGGCAGGCACTGGCCAGAGCGGCCGTATTGGCCACCACGCGCCCAGCATAATCAGCCGCCCCGGTGCGCATGTCGGTGAGCAGGCGCAGCAGCGGCGGCAGCAGGGCGGCGTTATAATTGGCGAGAAAGCGCGCATCGAGCAGCCGCGCCAGCGCCTCGCCCTGCGCCGGGTCGCGGCCGAGGATGAGCCCATGGGGCAGGCCGGGGAGGGTCTTGTAGGTCGAGGTGACAAGCACATCGACGCCGGCATCCAGCGGGTTGGGATAGGTGCCGCCGGCAATCAGCCCGGCGACATGCGAGGCGTCGAACACCGTCGTCGCCCCCACCGCGCGGGCGGCGGCGACCACCGGGGCGATGTCGTCCGCTCCGACCATCACGCTGCGCCCGAGCATGACGAGGCGGGGCCGCCGCTCTTCCACCATCCGCGCGGCGCCTGTCGCATCGAGGCAGAGGCCGGCGGCGTCGAAAGGCAGTTCCTCGCAGACGAGCCCGGCGAGGTCAGGCGTGCCGCCGCGCCGCTGGCTCAGATGTCCGCCCTGCGCCTTGTCAGGCGCCAGCATGAGGTCGCCCGGCCGGGCGAAGGCATGGAACACGGCGAGATTGCACAGGGTCGCGCTCGGCAGGCGCGGTTCGGCCCAGCCGGCGCGGAAGAGGGCGCAGGCTTCCTGCCGCACCGCGACCTCGAACCGCGAGACCAGTTCCGTGCCCGGCTGCTCCTTGTCGAAGCTCGGCCCCATGGAGGGCATGGCACCAAGGCCCGGGGCATAGGCGGCGATCACCTCGGGCGAGGGCAGGTTGGCGCCGGCATAGAGCACGAGGCGCTGGCGGGCGAGCGTGTCGCCATGGCGCGCGGCGGCGGCGAAGAGCGTTGCGTGATCCCCAGTCATGCCACGGAGATAGCCGCTAATCGCCACGCGGCCAATGCGGCCTCGCCACGCAGAGTGTGGCGGGCGGGCGGCGGGTTGTTATATAGCTCAGCCATGACAGACACCCCCGCCAGCCCCCCAGCGCCCCGCCGCGCGCCGCTGTTCTCCCCTGAGGAAGTGGAGCGCTATGCCCGCCATCTCGTGCTCAGTGAAATCGGCGGGCCGGGCCAGCAGAAGCTGAAAAAGGCGCGGATGCTGGTCGTGGGCGCGGGCGGGCTCGGCGCGCCGGCGCTGATGTATCTCGCCGCCGCCGGCGTCGGCCATCTCACCGTCATCGACGATGACGAGGTGTCGCTGTCGAATTTGCAGCGGCAGATCATCCACACCACCGCCGCCATCGGCCGGCGCAAGACCGAGAGCGCGGGCGAGTTCATCGCCGCGCTCAACCCGCATGTGGCGTTTGAAGGCATCAACGCCCGGCTCACCGCCGGCAATGCGCTGGAGCTGGTGGCGCAGGCGGATGTGGTGATCGACGGCTCGGACAATTTTTCCACCCGCTATCTGGTCTCGGATGCCTGCGCGCTGGCCGGGGTGCCGCTGGTCTCGGCGGCGCTGGGGCGTTTTGATGCCACGGTGACGACGCTGCGCCCGCATGAGCAGGGGCCGGACGGCACGCCGAACCCGACCTATCGCTGCCTGTTCCCGGAGCCGCCCCCGGCCGGCACGGTGCCGAGCTGCGCCGAGGCCGGCATTCTCGGCGCGGTGGCCGGGGTCGCCGGCACGCTGGTGGCGCTGGAGGCGGTGCGCGCCGTGGCTGGCTTCGGCGAGGGGCTGGTCGGGCGGCTGCTGATGATCGACACCCTCACCATGCGCTTCGAGACGCTGAGCTATGGCTGGGACCCGGACAACCCGCTGACCGGGGAGAACCCGACGATCAAGGATCTGTCGGGGCATATGCGCTGAAGCGCCACTCTCCGCATGGCGTGGAGGGGGGGGGCGTCATCCCGGCCGAGCGAAGCGAGAGCCGGGATCGCATCCCTCTTCGCGAGGGAAGCGGCATGAGGTTCCACAATCCCGACGCAGGCACTCAACGCGGAGCAATCAGCGCCCGATCGCGTTCGAGGAGCGAGCTCAATTAGCTGAACCTGGTGTCCGCAGAACCGGCTGCAGGCCAGACGGCCGCACTTCTGCGAGTCCGCCCATTAGGCTGCCGTCGGGCCGCGAGGCGCCCAACGCGCCGGCCATCATCCGGCTCAGCCATTGGCGGTTCGCCGGAGGGCCGTCGTTAGGGCAGTCATTTGCCTGCCGGGCCGATGACTGTCAGCGCACACGGCCCTGCCGGCTGAAGCACTCCTCGATCTTGGTCACCACCGCCGCCGACCCGCTGAGCGGCCATTTGACCGGCCGGGAGCCGTTGATCTTGGTGGTCAGCAACTTGCCGTTCCTCAGGGCAGCGACAAAGGCGTCGTCCAGCCCCGCCTCACCCGCGCCTTCGGGGGTAAAGCCGAACTGGGCATCCACGCGGCGCCCGTCGAGCGTGATGACGCCGCCCTCAAACCCTTCCGTCTGGTCGGCGGGGACACGCAGTTCCCAACCATGCGTCTTTTTCTGAAGGATCAAGAAGCCGGCGGGAAGGTTGATCGACCCGGCGCAGCCGACGAAGTCCGACCCCGCCCTCAGGGAAACGACCTCCCATCCACGGGTGCTGCCATAGGGCAACATTTCGAGGTCGGCAGTGTTCTGCGCCGCGCTGTCGGCCGGCTCGCCGCCGGCATTCATGCCGGGTTCATCGGCGACGGGCTCGCAGCTGAACTGCTCGGAGCCGATGAAAAGTTTCGGACCCTCGCCTTCCGGCCAAAACTGCAGTTCGCGCCCGGGGTTGACCCAGGCCCCGTTGCCGTCGGGCACGAGGGGCGCACTGAAGGCGCCATGGAAGTTGCCACTGCTGGATTCGGGGTTCGTCTCGACGACGAAGCCGAGATCGCCGCCGCATTTGTAGAGAAGCTCGCTTTGCGCCCGCGCGGACCCGCAGGCGGCCACAAGTGCAACCATAGCAATAAGGATTCTGACCAGGCGGGTGTCCATGGCGTGACCGTGCAAAGGGAGGAAGCGTGCAGGGGCGGGCAATCCAACGCGGCTTGGGCATCGACAGACGTTCCGACCGAGGGGTCAGCTGTGTCGATAGCTCTGGCTGCGGGGTACTGCGCGCCGCATTCTGCACGTTCCCTGATACCGTTCAAGAGTCGTTCTGCCGGAAATGCAAGGCGGATGTCGACGGAGGACGGCGCCTCCCGCAGAGCGGCTGCATTCGCAGCGCCGGCAAGGCCCTGGACAACAGAGAACCGCTTGACCAGGGACCGCTCAACGGTATCTTGATAGTCCTAGAGGTATGTAGCTTTCTGAACCGCCAGCCTTTTCGCCCGCGCGCCATCCATGCGAGAGACATCATGATCAGACCTGCCCTTTCGGTGCTGGCCGTCGCAGCAGTCGGTCTTCATTTGGCGACCGTTCCCGCCCTGGCGAGTGAGCGCGTCCTTGCCAATATCGGGATCTGGCGCGTCATTCTGAACCGCAACAAAGACAACAATTTCAACCGCTGCATCATCGAGACCAACCAGAACGGCAAGGTGCTGCGGGTCGCCCATAACGGCAAGGGGCCGGATTTCAGCCTCTCGGTCCCGGCGCTGGGCCACAGGAACGGCAACGATGGGACCATCGGCTTCAATGGCAACCAGCCGGAATATTTCCGCTTCGCATCCGACCGCGAACGCGCCTGGACGGTGATGAGCTGGGACATGTCCCAGCTTTTCGAGACGGCCCGCTCGATCGAAGTCTGGATCGGCAATCGCGAGCTCCAGTGGAATCTCCGCGACACGCAAAAGGCGATTATTCGCCTGACCGATTGCGTCAACGAGAATGCGCCATGAAGCACTGAACAGGCAGCGGGGCGCGTTTCTCATCGAGAATCGGGCCCACCCCACGGGAGCGAACCCACTCCAGCCAATCCGCCTCGCGCTGGTACTGGGCTCGACCGATCCACTCCAATGAGCCCGCAGGCCCGGCGCTCCGATTGTCATCGTGCGTGGGTCCTGCCGCCGGACATAAGGCGCCCGTCATGTTGAGATGCGCGCGCAGCGCGCCTTGAAGCGCGCAGGCGCCCGCCCCCCGCCCCGCCCTACAGCATTGAGGGCAGCACCCGGTCGGGCGGGCGGTGGCCGTCCATGAAGGCCTTGATGTTGACGATCACCTTCTCGCCGGTGTCGACGCGGGCCTCCACTGTGGCCGAGCCCATATGCGGCAGCAGCACCACCTTGCCGGCGCGGGCGAGCTTGAGCAGCTTCGGGCTCACCGCGGGCTCGCGCTCGAACACGTCGAGGCCGGCGCCGGCGATCTCGCCATGCTCGATCATGCGGATCAGCGCGTGCTCGTCGATCACCTCGCCGCGCGCGGTATTGACGATATAGGCGTCCTTTCGCACCAGCTTCAGCCGGCGGGCGGAGAGCAGATGGAAGGTGGCCGGCGTGTGCGGGCAGTTGATGGAGAGAATGTCCATCCGCGCCAGCATCTGGTCGAGGCTGTCCCAATAGGTGGCTTCCAGATCTTCCTCGATCTGGGCGGGCAGGGGACGGCGGTTGTGATAATGGATCTGCAGGCCGAAGGCGCGGGCGCGGCGCGCCACCGCCTGGCCGATGCGGCCCATGCCGATGATGCCGAGCCGCTTGCCCCAGATGCGGTGGCCGAGCATCCAGGTCGGCGACCAGCCGGGCCAGGCGCCGTCATCGCTGGTGATCAGCGCCGCGCCCTCGGTGAGCCGGCGTGGCACGGCGAGAATCAGCGCCATGGTCATGTCGGCGGTGTCCTCGGTGAGGACGCCGGGCGTGTTGGTAATGGTGATGCCGCGTGCCGTCGCGGCGGTGACGTCGATATGGTCGACGCCATTGCCGAAATTGGCGATCAGCTTGAGGTTCGGACCGGCGGCCTCGATCACCTTGGTGTCGATGCGGTCGCAGATGGCCGGCACCAGCACATCGGCCGTGGCCATCGCCTCGCAAAGGTCGGCTTGGCTCATCGGCACGTCGTCGACATTGAGCCGCGCGTCGAACAGCTCGCGCATGCGGGTTTCGATCTTGTCGGGCAGCTTTCGCGTCACGACGACCAGCGGCTTCCTGCGGGCCATGTTGCTCCCCGTACAAATCACCGTGGCGGTCAAGCTCCCGTTAACGCTACGGGCCCCACACTCGCGCCAAAACCGGGCGAGGCGTTCCTTAGCAGACAGGTCCGCGAAACACAAAAATGCACCGATTCGCAGTGCAGGCGTGTTTTCACGATCGCGCTGCCGGACAGCGCCGCCGCGATGGGCGAAGGATGATTGAGACGATGCGTAACAAAAAGCTTCGAGGTCGGACGAAGCTGCGGATGACGAATATTCTGCTGGCCTGTTTGGCGTCACTGGCCTCACTGTCCACCACACTGCACTCATCGGCCAGAGCGCAGGAGGAGCCGGCGGCAGCCGATATGGCGGGCCCCGCAGGGCGCACCAGCGGCCTGCCCGTGCCGCGATTCGTCAGCCTCAAGGCCGACAAGGTGAATGTCCGCTCCGGCCCGACCCGCGATCATGGCGTCGCCTGGGTGTTCACCCGCGCCGGGCTTCCCGTTGAAATCACGGCCGAATTCGAGACCTGGCGGCGGATCCGCGATGCTGACGGAGCCGAGGGCTGGGTCTATCATTCCATGCTGTCGGGCCGGCGCACCGCGCTGGTCAATCCGTGGAAGGCCGGCGAGGAAATATCGCTTTATTCGGAACCCTCTACCGGCTCGGCGGTCCGCGCCCGGCTGGAGGCCGGCGTGCTCGGGAAGGTCGAGCATTGCGACGGCAAATGGTGCCGCTTCTTCGACAATGGCTTCGACGGCTTCATCGAGCAGGAACGGCTCTGGGGCGTCTATCCCGGTGAAAAGCTGGAGTAGGCGTCACACCGGACGGGCGGCGATGTAGCGCCGCTCCTGGGTGAGGCCGCCATAGCCATAGGCGTCGCCCCGCGCCTCCACCACATGCACATAGCTTTCCGCGTGGAGCGGGCCCAGAACGTCGCCGAAAGCGGCGAAGGTCGCGGCGATGAAGGCCGCCTTCTCATCCTTGGTGTTGGTGCCCTCTGTCACGCGGATGTCGAGCCAGAAGGCGGCAAGGCTTTGTTCCGACAAGCTTATCCCGGCGCAGAACCAGTGTGCCGGATCGGCCCGCTCGACCAGAACGGCGGTGACCGAGGGGTCCTTGCCCAGCCATTGCCGCGCCAGTTGCGCGGCGCATGCGGCAAGGGCGGCCTCCCGCCCGGCGGCAGGAGATGCGGCGAATCGAATCTGGATCATCGGCATGGCGTGGCTCCCTTCAGTGGTGTGAGGGGAGTCGTAGCGCCTGCCAAGAAATGATAGAACGCTATCATTGAGACTAGCAATGATAGCGATTTGTTATGGATGATCGGCCCCTCGATCTCGAACTCGTCCGCGCCTTCGTGCATGTGGCCGATCTCTCCAGCTTCACCCGCGCCGCCGAAGCGCTGGGCGGCACGCAGGCGGGGGTGAGCCTCAAACTGCGCAAGCTGGAGGCCCGACTTGGTCGCACACTCCTCGAGCGCACCCCCCGCCTCGTCCGCCTCACCGCTGACGGCGCCCTCTTTCTGGAGCGCGCCCGCCGGCTGCTCGCTTCCGACCGCGAGGCTCGCCTGTGGGATGCGGCGCCCGTGCGGCGGCTGCGGCTCGGCATCAGCGACCACACCACCGGCGATACGCTGCCGGCGCTGCTGCGACGGCTCTCCTCGGTCAGCCCCGGCATCGCATTCGACATTCGCATGGGATTCTCCCGGGTGCTTTGCGACGCCTTCGATGCCGGCGAACTCGACGCAGCCGTGGTGCGGCGCGAGGGCAGCCGGCGCGACGGGGAGGTTCTGCGGCAGGATCGCTATGGCTGGTTTGCCGCCGGCGACTGGCAGGCGCGTGGCGATTCGCTGCCTCTGGCCTTGCTGGCGCCTCCCTGCGGGGTGCGCGCCACGGCGGTCGAAGGGCTCGGCTCCTCCGGTATTGCCTGGCACGAGGCCTTCACCGGCGGCAGCGTCTCCTCGGTCAGCGCTGCGGTGGCGGCGAGGCTGGCCGTGGCGCCGCTGGCCGCCCATCTCGCGCCCCCGGGCAGTGTGGATGTCGGCCCGGCGTTGAACCTGCCGGCTCTCCCTGTGGCCACGGTGATGCTGGTGGCCCGCGCCGGCGACGCGCCGGCCAAGGTGGCGCTGCGCGAGCTGGCGGCTTTCCTGCGGGCCTAGGGTATCGACGCAGACAACGAAAAAGGGCCGGTCAACGACCGGCCCTTCGGGGATGGTGAGCGACGATCAGGAACGGCGCTTGGGGCGCAACCGGACCACCACGTCGACCCGCGCGACCTCATAGCCTTCTGGCGGCTCGGGAATGCGCTCCACCTCGACCGAGGTGCTGGGAATGTCGACGAGGTTGTTCTCGCCTTCGAGGAAGAAGTGGTGGTGATCCGAAGGGTTGGTGTCGAAATAGGTCTTCGACCCATCGACCGCCAGCTCACGCAGCAGGCCGACCTCGGTGAACTGGTGCAGCGTGTTGTACACAGTGGCCAGCGACACCGGGAAACGGGCCTTGATCGCCTCTTCGTGCAGGATTTCCGCCGAGACGTGACGGTCGCCCTTGGCGAAAAGCAGCCAGCCGAGTGCGAGGCGCTGGCGGGTGGGGCGCAGGCCGACATCGCGCAGCATGTGCCGCACGTCGTGGAACGGGCAGCCCGTGCGGCCCGCGCCATCGCGCAGCTTGGCGACGGGCAGGATGGGACCGTCTTCCTCCACGACCATGCGGGAGAAGGCCAGGTTCTGGGGGCGAAAGCCTTCGCTCATCTTTTCTTCCGAACCATCGTTACCGCCTTTCCCGCCCCGAAGGCGGTAAGGTCGATCCGCAGCATAACAGGCACTTGGCGCGCCGCCCGACGACGCGGGAGGCACGCGCACAGTGCCATTTTCATCGAGCATTATATCGGCACGGCGGGGGGCGGGGCAATATCGTGCGGAATAATCGTAATGGTTCCAATCTGCGCGGCGCCGAGGCCGCTTGCGCCCCAGGCAGGCGGCGGCCGTTTTGTTTGTACGATGGTGCCAGGATGCCGTCGCGCGAGTGACATTTTGAATGTCCCCGCGCGGGAGCGGTGGCTTTGAGCGGGCGGGGCGCTGTGATAGGAAGCGCGCTGCGTCAGGTGGCCGGGGCGGCGACAGCCCATGCCAATGCCGCGCAAACAGCGGCCGCGGGCTGCTCAAGGCAATGGAAACAGCAAGCGTGGGTATTACCGAAACGATGGTCGAGCGGCAGACGAGCTTCACTTACGAGGAACTGCTCGCGTGCGGGCGCGGAGAGCTTTTCGGGCCGGGAAATGCGCAACTGCCCGCGCCGCCGATGCTGATGTTCGATCGCATCACCGAGATTTCCGAGGATGGCGGCCCGAACGGCAAGGGCCATGTGCGGGCCGAGCTCGATATCCGGCCCGACCTGTGGTTCTTCGGCTGCCATTTCATCGGCGACCCTGTCATGCCCGGCTGCCTCGGCCTTGATGCACTCTGGCAGCTTGTCGGCTTCCATCTCGGCTGGCTTGGTTCTCCCGGTCGCGGGCGTGCGCTTGGTGCCGGCGAGATCAAGTTTTCCGGCCAGGTTCTGCCGACCGTCAAGAAGGTCGTGTACGGGATCGATTTCAAGCGCGTCATGCGCTCCAAGCTGGTTCTCGGCATCGCCGATGGCTGGGTGGAAGCCGATGGCGACGTCATCTACCGGGCGGGCGATCTGAAGGTCGGCCTGTTCCAGTCCTGATCCCGCCGCCCTTGCGAGGCTCTGCCCGCATGGCCATTTCGCGTGCCTGGGATCCCCTCGCGTGCTTTGAAGGAAAGGAAGCCTATGCGCCGTGTTGTCGTAACCGGAATGGGCATCGTCTCGTCCATCGGCAACTCCACGCAGGAGGTGCTCGCCTCCCTGCGCGAGGGACGGAGCGGCATCAGCCGGGCCGAGAAATATGTTGAGCTTGGCTTCCGCAGCCAGGTGCAAGGCGCGCCGCAGCTCGACGCCAGTGAGGTGGTTGACCGCCGCGCCATGCGCTTCCATGGCGGCGGCACCGCGTGGAATCACGTCGCCATGGATCAGGCGATCCGCGACGCGGGCCTCGAAGAGCACGAGATTTCCAACGAGCGGACCGGGCTCATCATGGGTTCGGGCGGCTCTTCCACCCGCACCATCGTCGAGGCGGCGGACATCACCCGCAAGAATTCCAGCCCCAAGCGTGTCGGCCCGTTCGCCGTGCCCAAGGCGATGGGCTCGACCGCCTCCGCGACGCTCTCCACCTGGTTCAAGATCAAGGGGCTGAGCTATTCCATCTCCGCTGCCTGTGCGACCACCAATATCTGCATCGGCAACGCCGCTGAGATGATCCAGTACGGCAAGCAGGACATCATGTTCGCTGGTGGCTGCGAGGATCTCGACTGGACGCTGTCGTGCCTGTTCGACGCCATGGGCGCCATGTCGTCCGACTATAATGACCGCCCCGCCGTCGCCTCGCGCCCCTATGACAAGAACCGCGACGGCTTTGTCATTTCCGGCGGCGCCGGCGTGCTGGTGCTGGAAGAGCTGGAGCACGCCAAGGCGCGCGGCGCGCGCATCTATGCCGAGATCGTCGGCTACGGCGCCACGTCGGATGGCGCCGACATGGTCGCCCCTTCCGGCGAGGGCGCGGCCCGCGCCATGAAGCTCGCGCTGGCCGGCGTGAAGGGCGGCATCGACTATATCAACCCGCACGCCACCTCGACCCCAATCGGCGATCTCAAGGAGATCGAGGCGATCCGCGCCGTATTCGGCGACAAGGCACCGCCGATCTCGGCCACCAAGTCGCTCACCGGCCATTCGCAGGGCGCGACCGGCGTGCACGAGGCGGTCTATTCCATCCTGATGATGCAGAACGGCTTCATCTCGGCCAGCGCTCATATCGACGAGATCGACCCCGCCTTTGCTGACATGCCGATCGTGCGCGAGCGCGTCGACAATGCACGGCTTGAGCGGGTGCTCTCCAACGGATTCGGTTTCGGCGGGGCGAATGCGGTGCTGGTTTTCCAGCATCCTGAAGCTTGATCGACGCGGCGCGGCGGCGGAAGGGACAGTCAGCATGAGTCTGATGCAGGGGAAGCGCGGCCTGATCATGGGCGTCGCGAACGACCATTCCATCGCCTGGGGCATTGCCCGGACGCTGGCGGCGCAGGGCGCCGAACTCGCCTTCACCTATCAGGGCGAGGCACTGGGCCGCCGGGTGAAGCCGCTCGCCCAGAGCCTGGGCAGCGACACGCTGCTGCCCTGCGATGTCGAGGACCTCGCCTCGGTCGACGCGGTGTTCGCGGCGCTGAAGGAGAAGTGGGGCACGCTCGACTTTCTCGTCCACGCCATCGGCTTCTCGGACAAGAACGAGCTGAAGGGCCTCTACGCCGACACCACGCGGGCCAACTTCACCCGCACCATGGTGATTTCCTGCTTCTCCTTCACCGAGCTGGCCAAGCGGGCGGCGCCGTTGATGACGGAAGGCGGCTCGCTGATCACGCTCACCTATGGCGGCTCGACCCGGGTGATGCCGAACTACAATGTTATGGGCGTCGCCAAGGCGGCGCTGGAGGCGAGCGTGCGCTATCTCGCGGCCGATTACGGTCCGCAGGGCGTGCGGGTGAACGCCATTTCCGCCGGCCCGATCCGCACGCTGGCCGGGGCGGGAATCGCCGATGCGCGGTTGATGTTCAACTACCAGAAGCGTCACGCGCCGCTGCGCCGTACCGTGACCCTCGACGAGGTCGGTGGCGCCGCGCTCTACCTGCTCTCGGACCTGTCCTCGGGTGTCACCGGAGAGGTTCATTTCGTCGATTCCGGCTACAACATCATCTCGATGCCGCACCCCGACGCTCTGAAGACCATCGAGGACGCCGAGGAACGGGCCGCTGGCGAGGCGGCGGAGTAGGGATTTTCCGCGAAATCGGATGAAGGAAGGCCCGGCGCTATGCCGGGCCTTTGCGTTTTACGCCCTCAGCGCGATCCGGTAGGCGTGGGCGGGGTAGACCCCGAGAATCCGCACTTCCTTGGAGAAGAACGACAGTTCTTCCAGCGCCAGCTTGAGGCTCGGGTCGTCGGGATGACCGTCGACATCGGCATAGAACTGGGTGGCGAAGAACTCGCCGTCGAGCTGGTAGGATTCCAGCTTGGTCATGTTCACGCCATTGGTGGCGAAGCCGCCCATCGCCTTGTACAGCGCCGCCGGCACGTTGCGCACGCGAAACACGAAGGTGGTCACGGTTGGCCCGTTATTGGCGGGCGCCCATTCGCCGTCCTTGGCGAGGATGACGAAGCGCGTGGTGTTGTGCGCCTCGTCCTCGATGTTCTCGGCGATGATGTCGAGGCCGTAGATCTCGGCGGCGAGCCGTGAGGCAATGGCCGCGCGCGTCGGGTCCTGCGATTCCGCCACCAGGCGCGCCGAGCCTGCTGTGTCGGCACCGACAATGGCCTTCAGCCCCAGCTTGCGGATGATGTTGCGGCACTGGCCGAGCGCCATCACATGGCTTTCCGCCGACTTCACCGTCGCCAGCGACGCGCCCTTGATGGCCATCAGCTGATGCGAGAGCGGCAGGAAGAACTCGCCGATGATGGTGAGGCCGGAGGTGGGCATCAGGTGGTGAATGTCCGCCACCCGCCCGGCGACCGAATTCTCGATCGGGATCATGCCGAGATGTGCCTCGCCATTCTGAAGCGCGGCGAAGGCGTCTTCGAAGGTGGCGCAGGGCACGGCCTCGTGCTCGGGATAAACCTCGCGGCAGGCGATATGCGAGTTCGCGCCCGGTTCGCCCTGGAAGACGATGGTGCGGCGGCTGGTCATGAGAGCGTCCTTGATTCGTCCGCGGCCTTGAGATGTGCCGCTTCCCGGGCAAGCATGGCGCGGGCCTTTTCCAGATCTTCCGGCGTATCGACGCCGAGCGGCACGGTGTCGACAATGGCGACATCGATCCTCATGCCGGCCTCCAGCGCGCGCAACTGCTCCAGCTTCTCGCGGCTCTCCAGCGGCGAGGGCGGCAGGGCGACAAAGCGCTCCAGCGCGCTGCGGCGATAGGCATAGAGGCCGATATGGTGGAACAGCTGCCCCTCGCCGTAAGGGGCAGTGGCGCGGGTGAAATAGAGCGCGCGCAGCCGTCGTGGCGTGATAGAGCTACCGACGGCTTTCACCACATTGGGATTGGTGCGCTCGCCTGCCTCGGTGATTTCGGCCGCCAGCGTGCCGATGTCCACCGCCGGGTCATCGAGCAGGTCGAGCGCCGCACGGATGAGGGCGGGGTCGATCGTCGGCAGGTCGCCCTGCACATTAACGATCCGCGTCACACGGCCATCCGGGTCGATGCGCCCGAGCGCCTCGAAGATTCGGTCCGAGCCGCTGACATGATCGGCACGGGTCATGACGACCTCGAATCCGGCGCTTTCCACCGCGGCGCGCACGCCCTCGTCATCCGTGGCGACCACTACCCGGCCGATGCCCGCCGCGGCGGAACGCCGCGCCACTTCGACGATCATAGAGCGACCGCCAAGATCGGCGAGCGGCTTTCCCGGCAAACGGGTCGAGGCCATGCGGGCTGGAATAAGAATAAGTGTGTCCTGGGAGGACATGTCGGTGCCCTGTCATCGTGCTGCGTGGTGCCGGGCGCCTCTCTCAGAGTGGCGAAACGTAGCACCGCAGCGCGCTTATACGGGTTGCACGCGAACCGTCAAAATGATTAGTTCCCGCGCGCCATTGGCGGTCGCAAGCGAGCGCTGATACATTGCGCGCAGGGTATTGCGGGCCAGCCGGATGGCTCGCGTGCCGGGTGAGGGAGCGAATATTTCGATGGACAGCTTCGAGCTGAACAAGGTTGCTGGTGCGGTCCTGGGCGTGCTGACGTTGACGCTCGGTCTGAACGTGTTCGCCGACATCCTGTTCTCCAGCCATGGGCCGGAGAAGGCGGGCTACGAGATCGCCGTGCAGGAGGAACTGACGGGCCAGGCGCAGGCCGAGCCTGCCGCCGTCCCGCTTCCCCAACTCCTCGCCGCCGCCAGCCCGCAGAAGGGTGAGGCCCAGTCGAAGAAGTGCGCGGCCTGCCACAACTTCGTGGAAGGTGCCGGTGCCAAGGTCGGTCCGGATCTCTACGGCGTCGTCGGCCGCCCGGTGGCGAGTGCGGAAGGCTTCGCCTATTCCGCCGCGATGAAGGCGCACGGCGGCGACTGGACTTTCGAGCAGCTCAACGGCTTCATCAAGAGCCCGAAGACGCATGTTCCCGGCACCTCGATGGGCTTCGCCGGTATCGCCAAGGATACCGACCGCGCCGACCTGATCGCCTATCTCAACACGCTGTCGCACAACCCGCTCCCGCTGCCCTCGCCGGAGGCGACGCCCGCCGCCGCTGAGCCTGCGGCGACCCAGCCGGCTTCAGGCGAGACCGGTGGCAACGTCCCTCCGCCGGCCGGCTCCGCCGCGCCTGCCACCACCGTTCCGGCGCCCGCGCCGGCTGCGCCTGCGCCCGAGGCGCCCCCGGCTCCGGCTGCGCCTGCACCCGAAGTGGCTCCTGCGCCGGCGGCTCCCGTTCCGGCAGAACCGGCTCCGGCCGAACCCGCTCCTGCGGCGCCCGCTGCGCCCTGAGCCGCCCGCCCTGCGGGGCGAGGCTTTCACGATCACGTCAGGCCGGCGGCGCAATGCGTCGCCGGCCTTATTCTTTTCCGGACTCCCCCCTTCATATTGACCGCCAATGTTCATAATCGTCATGGGGCTTGCGCCTTGCGCTGCCTCGCCAGACGACGTGCCAAAGGGATGATGCGCATGACCCGGCTCCGCCGCTCCGACCGCCCCGCCGCTCATGGCCGGCGCCCGCCGCCATGGAGCGGCGCGATGACCCGGTCCCTGGCGGTCGTCGCCCTCGGCTTCGGCCTGTTCGGATCCGCCCTGGCTCAGGAGACGGCGCCCGCCCCGTCCGCCGCCGCATCGACGGCAAGCGCCGGAGATTGGCGGCACGGCCTCTCACTGATGGGCCAGCCGAAATACCCGGCTGACTTCAAGCATTTCGACTATGTGAACCCGGATGCGACCAAGGCCGGCCTGCTGCGGCTCTCGGTCGATGGCACCTTCGATTCGCTAAACGATATTGTTCCGCGCGGCACGCCGGCCGCCGGGCTTCAACTGATATACGATACGCTGATGAGTTCGGCCTATGACGAGGTGGCGACGGAATACGGGCTGATTGCGGAAAGCGTGCGCTACCCGGCCGATTTCTCCTCCGTCACCTACCGACTACGCCCCGAGGCGAAGTGGCATGATGGGCAGCCTATCACTGCTGACGACGTCGTCTGGTCCTTCGAGCAGCTGACCAAGAACAACCCTCGGCAGGCCTATTACTACAGCCATGTGAAGGGCGCCGCCGTCACTGGCGAGCGCGAGGTGACCTTCACCTTCGACCAGGCGGGCAACCGCGAACTGCCGCAGATCGTCGGCCAGCTGCGCGTGATGCCCAAGCACTGGTGGACGGCGAACGGGCCGGACGGCAAGCCACGCGATATCAGCCAGGGCACGCTGGAAGTGCCGCTTGGCTCGGGTCCGTATAAGGTGAAGCAGGTTCAGCCCGGTCGCTCCATCTCCTTCGAGCGCGTGTCCGACTATTGGGGGAAGGATCTGCCGGTGAACATCGGCACCAACAATTTCGCCGAGCAGCGCTACGAGTATTTCCGTGATTCCACCGTCGAGCTGGAGGCCTTCAAGGGCGACCAGTACGATTTTCGGGTTGAGACCTCGGCCAAGGACTGGGCCACCGCCTATAATTTCCCGGCGGTGAAGGAGGGCAAGGTCGTACTGGAGGAATTCCCGGAGCGCGCCTCTGGGGCGATGCAAGCCTTCATCCCCAATTTGCGGCGCGAGAAATTCCAGGACCAGCGAGTGCGCCGCGCTCTCAATCTGGCGCTCGATTTCGACGGCATGAATCGCACCCTTTTCTTCGGCCAGTACAAGCGCACGTCGAGCTACTTCCAGAATACCGAACTGGCCTCCTCCGGCCTGCCGCAGGGGTTGGAACTGCAGATTTTGGAAAGCGTGAAGGACAAGATCCCCGCCAGCGTCTTCACCACGCCCTACGCCAATCCGGAAGGCTGGAGCGAGGGCCTGCGGCGCGGCAATCTGCGCGAGGCGGCGAACCTGCTTAAGCAGGCCGGCTATGAGGTGAAGGGCGGCAAGCTGGTCAACGCCAAGGGCGAGCCCTTCACGATGGAGATCCTGATCGCCAATCCCGCCTTCGAGCGGGTGGCGCTATTCTACAAACCTTCACTCGAACGTCTCGGCATCTCCGTGAACGTCCGTCAGGTCGACACGTCACAGTATATCAACCGGGTGCGCGCGCGCGACTACGACATGATCATCACCGGCTGGGGCCAGTCGCTCTCGCCGGGCAATGAGCAGCGCGATTACTGGGGCTCCAGCGCGGCCGACCGCGAGGGCTCGAACAATTATGCCGGCATCAAGGATCCCGGCATCGACGCGCTGATCGAGAAGGTCATCTACGCCACCAGCCGCGAGGAACTGGTGGCGGCTACCCGCGCGCTCGATCGGGTACTACTGGCGCATGACTATGTGGTTCCCAGCTGGAACTACCCCAACACCCGCACCGCCCGCTGGAACCGGTTCGGCCACCCCGAAAAGCTGCCGGAATATTCCGACGGCTTCCCCACCATCTGGTGGTGGGACGCGGAGAAGGCGGCCAAGACCGGGGCCGCCCGGTGAGCGGCGCGGGGGCGCGTCGGGGCGGGCCGCCGTCCTCCCGGCCGGAGGCGAAGCCGGAGAGCCGGGATCGTCATCTCCCTCATCCGTTTTCGGCACGCGATCCCGGATCGGCCGTTCCGGCCGTCCGGGACGATGGCGGTGCCGTCTCCCGCCGCGCGCTTCTGGCCTTCGCCGCCGGCGCGTCGCTCGTGCCCTGGCTCGGCCGGCGGAGTGTTGCTCAGGAGACCGCGCCCCAATCCACTGTCCCTTCGGCTGCCGGTGCGCCGGTGTCCGGCTTCGGACCGGAGCGGCATGGCCTGTCGGTGTTCGGTGATCTGAAATATCCTATCGACTTCGCCCATTTCGACTATGTCGACCCTGCCTCGCCCACGGGCGGCACCTTCTCGCAGGTCGGCCCGACCGCAGCGTTCAACCAGTCGTTCCAGACCTTCAATTCGCTGAACGGCTACATCTTGAAGGGCGACGGCGCGCAGGGCCTCGATCTCATCTTCGATACACTGATGGCGCGGGCCTTTGACGAGCCGGACGCCATTTATGGTCTGGTGGCGCAGAGCGTCGCAGTTTCAGAAGACGGCACGCTCTACCGCTTCCGCCTGCGGCCGCAGGCGCGCTTCCACGATGGAACGAAGCTCACCGCCGAAGATGTCGCCTTCTCGCTTAACCTGTTGAAGAGCAAGGGCCATCCCATTATCGCGCAAAACCTGCGGGACATGGAGGGCGCCGAGGCCGAGGGCGCCGAGATCGTCACGTTGCGCTTTGCGCCCCGGCGGGCGCGCGACGTGCCGTTGTTCGCCGCCTCGCTGCCGATCTTCTCAAAGGCCTACTACAGTTCCACCCCGTTCGACGCGAGCTCGCTGGAGCCCCCGCTCGGCTCGGGCGCCTATAAGGTTGGCCGGTTCGAGGTTGGTCGCTTCATCGAGTATCGCCGCGATCCCGACTACTGGGCCAAGGACCTTCCGGTGAATGCCGGCGTGAACAACTTCGACGTTTTACGCTACGAGTATTTCCGCGACCGAGAGGTTGGGTTCGAGGCGTTCAAGGCACGGGCCTATCTGTTCCGGCAGGAGTTCACGGCCCGGACCTGGGCTACCGGCTATGATTTTCCGGCGCTGAACGAGGGACGGGTGAAGCGCGAGATCCTGCCCGATCGCACGCCATCGGGTGCGCAGGGTTGGTTCCTCAATCTGCGCCGGCTGAAATTCGCCGATCCCCGCGTGCGCGAGGCGCTTTCCTACGCCTTCGATTTCGAGTGGACCAACAAGAACCTGATGTACGACGCCTATAGGCGCACGACATCCTTCTTCGAGAATTCCGACCTCAAGGCGGAAGGCCCGGCCGGCCCGGACGAGGTGGCGCTTATCGCGCGCCTGGGTGATCGGCTCAGCGCCGAAGACGTGGCGGTGCTGAAGGCCCCGCCCTGGTCGCCGCCCGTCTCTGACGGCTCGGGGCAGGACCGGGCGCTGCGGCGGCGCGGCACGCAGCTTCTGCGGGAAGCGGGGTGGACCGTCAAGAACGGCCGCCTCGTCGACCCACAGGGCGAGGGTCTGACCATCGAGTTTCTCGACGACGAGAACGGGCTGGAGCGCCACACTGCTCCCTTCATCAAGAACCTCGAACTGCTCGGCATCGCGGCCAACTTCCGTCTGGTCGATTCCCCGCAATACCAGCGCCGGCTCAACGACTTCGATTTCGATGCCACGGTGCGGCGCTTCTCGCTCTCCACCGTGCCGGGCGAATCGCTGCGCAACTATTTTGGCTCGAGCGCGGCCAACACTCCGGGTTCCAATAACCTGTCCGGCATTGCCGATCCGATCGTCGACCTGTTGATCGAGGAGGTGATCGCCGCGCCGACGCGCGATCAGCTGCGCACCGCCTGCCGCGTGCTCGACCGCCGGCTGCGCGCGGGACGCTACTGGGTGCCGCAATGGTACTCCGCCGAGTTCCGCATCGCCTTCTGGGACGAATTCGGCTGGCCCTCCGCGCCGCGCCCGACCTATGCCCGCGCCATTCCGGAACTCTGGTCGGCGCGCACGAGGTCGGCGGGATGAGAAACATGCGCGCGACGTCATCCGAGCGGGGCGATCTGTCAGGCCGGCCTTGTCGTAAGTCGTGCAGCTGGCAACGCTCCTGCATGAACGGACGTTAAGTTGACGCGGGTGCGCCCGCCCTCCACCTTGTGCCCGCCTCGCGGAGGAAACCCGATCGTATGCTGGCCTATATCGTCCGACGCATCGCCCTGATGGTGCCCACCGTCATCGGCATCATGCTGGTTTCCTTCGCTGTCGTGCAGTTCGCGCCGGGCGGGCCGGTCGAGCGGGTGATCGCCGAGCTGACCGGGCAGGGCACCTCCGCCACCGCCCGCATTTCAGGTGGGGGCGGTGATTTTGGTGGCATGCAGCAGAGCGCGCCGGGAGGCGACCCGGTCTCTTCCAAATATCGCGGTGCGCAGGGGCTGGACCCGGCCTTCATCAAGGACCTGGAGAAGCAGTTTGGCTTCGACCGACCGGCCCATGAGCGCTTCCTGAAGATGATGTGGGACTATGTCCGCTTCGATTTCGGCCGGTCCTACTTCCGCGACGTCTCGGTGATCGACCTGATCGCCGAGAAGATGCCGGTGTCGATCTCGCTCGGCCTGTGGATGACGCTCATCACCTATGCCATCTCCATCCCGCTCGGCATCGCCAAGGCGGTGCGCGACGGCTCGCGCTTCGATGTGTGGACCTCGGCGGTCATCATCGTCGGCTATGCCATTCCCAGCTTCCTCTTCGCGATCCTGCTCATCATCGTGTTTGCCGGCGGCTCGTTCTTTTCTTGGTTCCCCCTGCGCGGGCTGACCTCGGAGAACTGGGACCAGCTCTCGCTGGGGGGAAAGATCCTCGACTATTTCTGGCATCTGGCGCTGCCCATCACTTCCATGGTGCTGGGCGCCTTCGCCACCATGGCGCTGTTGACCAAGAACTCGTTCCTTGACGAGATCCGCAAGCAGTATGTCGTCACGGCGCGGATGAAGGGGCTGTCGGAGCGGGCCGTGCTCTACCGCCATGTGTTCCGCAACGCCATGCTGATCATCATCGCCGGCTTCCCCGGGGCGTTTGTCGCCGCGTTCTTCTCCGGCTCGCTCCTGATCGAGACCATCTTCTCGCTCGACGGGCTGGGCCTGCTTGGGTTCGAGAGCGTGCTCAACCGCGACTACCCCGTCGTGTTCGCCAATCTCTTCATCTTCTCGCTGGTCGGGCTGGTAGTGAACCTGATTTCCGACCTCACCTATACCTGGGTCGATCCGCGCATCGACTTTGACACGCGGGACGTCTGAGCATGGACGCCGCCAACACTGCCGTGTCGACCACCCCGGTGAATGCCGCATCCGACCGGCCGCACCGCCCGTTTCTGTCGCCGCTCAACCAGCGCCGCTGGGCCAATTTCAAGCGCAACCGCCGCGGCTGGTGGAGCTTCTGGCTCTTCTCCGTGCTGTTCATCCTCAGCCTCGGGGCGGAGTTCATCGCCAACGACAAGCCGTTCCTGATTGAATATGACGGCGGCTATTACTTCCCCGGTCTGGTCGCCTATCCCGAAACCACGTTCGGGGGCGATTTCGAGACCGAGGCGGATTACCGCGACCCCTATCTGCAGAACCTGATCCATGAAAAGGGCGGCTGGATGGTGTGGCCGCCGATCCGCTATTCCTATTCCACCCACAATCTCGATCTGCCGACCCCCGCCCCTTCACCGCCGACCTGGATGCTGACCGACGCCCAATGTGCTCCTGTGGTGGAGAAGCTCGGCCGCACCGGCGGCTGCGGTGCGCTGGAGTGGAACTGGCTGGGCACGGATGACCAGGGCCGCGACGTGCTGGCCCGTCTGATCTACGGCTTCCGCCTCTCGGTGGTGTTCGGCCTCGTGCTCACCATCATCTCCTCCGTCATCGGCGTCGCGGCGGGAGCGGTGCAGGGCTATTTCGGTGGTTGGACCGACCTGATCTTCCAGCGCTTCATCGAGATATGGACCTCGATCCCCGCGCTCTATCTCCTGCTGATCATCTCCTCGATTCTGGCGCCCGGGTTCTGGGTGCTGCTGGGCATCTTGCTGCTGTTCTCCTGGGTGTCGCTGGTCGGGCTGGTGCGGGCAGAGTTTTTGCGCGCCCGGAACTTCGAATATGTGCAGGCCGCGCGGGCGCTGGGGGTGTCCAACGGCGTCATCATGTGGCGGCACATGCTGCCCAACGCGATGGTGGCGACGCTGACCATGCTGCCCTTCATCGTTTCCTCCTCGGTGATGACGCTGACCGCGCTGGACTTTCTCGGCTTCGGCCTGCCCCCCGGCTCACCCTCGCTCGGTGAATTGCTGGCACAGGGCAAGTCGAACGTGCAGGCGCCCTGGCTCGGCCTCACCGGCTTCTTCACCGTCGCCATCATGCTGAGCCTGCTCATCTTCATCGGCGAAGCGGTCCGCGACGCCTTTGATCCCCGGAAGACCTTCCAGTGAGCGAAACGCCGTTGCAAGACGCCCCCCTCCTCTCCGTCCGTGATCTCTCCGTCGCCTTCGCGCAAGGCGGGCGGAGCACGCTGGCGGTCGACCGCGTGTCCTTCGATGTCCACCGTGGCGAAACGGTCGCGCTGGTGGGCGAGAGCGGCTCCGGCAAGTCGGTCACGGCGCTCTCCATCCTCAAGCTGCTGCAATATCCCGCCGCCAGCCACCCCTCCGGCGAGGTGCTGTTCCAGGGCGAGAACCTTCTCGCCATGGAGGAGCGCGAGATACGCCGGGTGCGCGGCAACGACATCACCATGGTGTTCCAGGAGCCGATGAGTTCGCTCAACCCGTTGCACACGGTCGAGCAGCAGATCGCAGAAATCCTCTTCCTGCATCGCGGCATGCGCGGGCCGGCGGCGCGGGCACGGGTGATTGAACTCCTCACCGAGGTCGGCATTCCCCAGCCTGAGACGCGGCTCGGCTCCTACCCGCATCAGCTCTCGGGCGGCCAGCGCCAGCGGGTGATGATCGCCATGGCGCTCGCCAACGAGCCGCAACTGCTCATCGCCGACGAGCCGACCACGGCGCTCGACGTCACGGTGCAGGCGCAGATTCTCGCCTTGCTGAAGGATCTTCAGCGCCGGCTTGGCATGGCGATGCTGTTCATCACTCATGACCTCGGCATCGTGCGCAAGATCGCCGATCGGGTCTGCGTGATGAACCATGGCAAGATCGTTGAGGAAGGGCCGGTGGGGGAGCTCTTCGCCCACCCTCGGCATCCCTACACGCAGGCGCTGATCGCCGCTCAGCCGCGTGGCAACCCCGCCTCGCCCCACCCGGAAGCGCCTGTTGTGCTGGAGACGACCGGCCTCAAGGTCTGGTTCCCGATCAAGGCGGGGGTGATGCGCAAGACCGTAGGCCACATCAAGGCGGTGGATGGTATCTCGGTTGAGATAAGGCGCGGCGAGACATTGGGCGTGGTGGGGGAAAGCGGCTCGGGCAAGACGACGCTTGGCCTCGCCCTGCTGCGGCTCATCTCCAGCGAGGGGCCGATCGTGTTCATGGGCGATCCCATCGATACGCTCGGCTTCAAGCAGATGCGCTCCCGGCGGCAGGCGATGCAGGTGGTGTTCCAGGACCCGTTCGGTTCGCTCAGCCCGCGTATGTCGGTCACGGACATCATCGGCGAGGGGCTGCGGGTCCATCAGCCCAAGCTGAGTGCCGAAGAGCGCGACGCCCGCGTCGTCGCGGCGCTTATCGATGTCGGGCTCGATCCGGAGGCCCGCCACCGCTACCCCCATGAATTCTCCGGCGGCCAGCGCCAGCGTGTCGCTATCGCCCGCGCCATCGTTCTGGAGCCGTCTTTCATTGTGCTGGACGAGCCGACCAGCGCGCTCGACATGATCGTTCAGGCGCAGATCGTCGACCTGCTGCGCGACCTGCAGCAGAAGCGAGGCCTCACCTATCTGTTCATCAGCCATGATCTGCGCGTCGTTGCGGCGCTGGCCTCGCGGGTGATGGTGATGAAGAGCGGCGTGGTGGTGGAGGAGGGACCGGCGGCCGATCTCTTCGCCCAGCCGAAGACCGACTATACCCGCGCGTTGTTCGCCGCGGCTTTCGACATGGAGGCGGCGCCGCTATGAGCGGGCGCGCGAAGGTCGGCGAGCTCGCCGATCGCTCCATCGACCTCGATCTCACAGGGCCCGAGGAGGTCGGCGCGGGCTTCCGCCCCTATCATCGCTTCATTGCCACCTTGGAGGGAGCCGGCGGCGCCCGGCTGCGCCAGCGACGCGACATATTGCGGGTCGGTTCGGTGGTGGGCGTGCTTGCCTATGACCCGGCGGCGGATTGCTTCGTTCTCATCCGCCAGTTCCGCCTCGGCGCGCAACTGGCCACCGGTGCGGGCGAACTGGTGGAGATCGCCGCCGGCCTCATCGATCCGGAGGAGGAAGCCGAGGCGGCCGCGCGTCGCGAATGCGTTGAGGAGCTCGGCGTGGCGCCGCGCGCGCTGCTGCCCATCGCCCGCTTTCTCCCCAGCCCGGGCGTAAGCGACGAATATGCCACGGTCTATCTCGGCCTCATCGATTCCGCCGATGTGCCGGACGTGGCTGGCGAGCCGGGCGAGACAGAGCTGACGCGGCCATTCCTCATCTCCGTGGACGAGGCGCTGGCTGGCCTTGCTGCTCCGTTCCCCACGCCTTTCGCCAATGGCTTCGTGCTAATCGCCCTGCAATGGTTCGCGCTGAACCGGGCGCGGGTGGACGCCTTCGTCGCGGCAAACCGCTAGAGTCGGCGCACGCTGCGCAGCGGGGTGCCGGAGGCCTCGATGCGGGCCAGCGCCGGGCCCAGGGGTTCGCGCACGACGGACATGAAATGGGCGGTGGCGTGCAGCAGCGTCGCGCCGTCCTCGACGATGCCGACATGGCCGGGCCAGTAGAGCAGATCGCCGCGCCGCAACTCCCCGAGGTCGCCGGAGAACGCCACCGGCGTCCCCATGGCGTTTTCCTGCATGTCGGTGTCGCGCGGGCAGGGGACACCGCAGGCGTTGAGCGCCACCTGCACGAGGCCGGAACAATCCAGCCCGAGGCTGGAGCGCCCGCCCCAGAGATAGGCGGCGCCGAGGAACCGCGCCGCCACCGCGACGAAATCCTCCTCGAAGGTATCGAGCGGTGCGAGATGGCCGGCGAAGACAAAGCCGCCCTCGGCCGTCACCGCGAAACGCTCGCGCGTGCCAATGAGGGCGAGGCGACTGCCGAAGGAGAGCAGATCGACGGGGGGCAGCTTGATGCTGGGGCCCGGAAAAACGGGGGTCCGCAGCGCGACCACCTTGTGCGTCGCTTCCGCGCCCGCCGGGGCCAGCGCATCCTCCGGCAGCCAGCCGACATAGGAATCCGCGTCGAGCTGGCCCCAGGCCCAGCCTTCGAGATCGATCTCGTAGACGGTGATGGTCTCGCCGTGGAGCGCTTCGGTCACCAGCGGCGACGTGGGATCGGGCTCCCGCCGCAGCGGCGCGGCGGCGTGGGCGATGCGATAGGGCGCGCCCTCGACATAGCGAGCGGCCTCTACCGTCCCCTGGAGCTGGCGCGCCGCGAGGTCTGGACGGGCGGGGGTGAGGCGGGGATCGAGCGTCACGGCGGGGTCACTCACGAGGTTCAGCGCGGCAGGGAGCGGGCCGTGGCAACGACGAGATCGCCGAGCCGTTCCAGATAGAGCGCACCCTCTACCGTACGCTGGATGATGACATTGCGTCGATCCGCCTCGTCGCGCCTGCGGGAGACGAGGCGGAGTTGGCCCATCGTGTCGAGCGCGCGGGTGATCACCGGCTTGGTGACGCCGAGACGGGCGGCAAGGCCACGCACCGTGTGCGGCGGGGCCTCCAGATAGACGCTGAGCAGGATGGCGAGCTGGCGGGGGCTGAGATCGGGCGCGTCGTCGCGCACCTGCGCGAGGGAAAGCTCGTGCAGGAGACGCAACGCCTGCGATGGACGCAGTTCGATCGCCATTGCCGTGTCCCCGGTCCGCAATCGTTACGGCTGCGGATTGTTCCCCGGACTATGGCGGCTTCGCGACGAAGAAAGGATTAACGGCGCCGTGACTGACGCAACGTCGCGCGGCCCTAGCTGCCGTAGCGCTCCGCGAGCAGCGCGTCGAGCGCGCGGATGGTCTGTGCCTCGCCGCCTTCCGGCCGGCCGGGGCGGGAGGAGGGGTTCCAGGCGTAGATGTCGAGATGCAGCCACGCGCCCGCACGGGAGACGAAGCGCTGCAGGAACAGCGCCGCGGTGATCGAGCCGGCGAAGCCCCCACCGGGGGCGTTGTTCAGGTCGGCGATCTTACTGTCGAGCATGGAGGCGTAGGGCTGCCACAGCGGCATCCGCCAGGACGGATCGGCTTCCGCCGCGCCGTGGCGGGCGAGGTCGGCGGCGAGCGCGTCGTCCTCGGTGTAGGCGGGCGGCAGCTGCGGGCCTAGCGCGACGCGGGCGGCGCCGGTGAGAGTGGCGAAGTCGATCAGCAGCTCGGGGGCTTCCTCGTCGGCAAGGCTGAGAGCGTCGGCGAGAATCAGCCGGCCCTCGGCGTCGGTATTGCCGATCTCGACGGTGAGACCCTTGCGCGAGGGGAAGACGTCGCCGGGACGGAAGGCCGAGCCGTCAATGGCGTTCTCCACCGCCGCCACGATGAGCCGCAGCCGTACCGGCAGCGCCCGTCCCATGATCATCTGCGCGAGGCCGATGGCGTTGGCGGCGCCGCCCATGTCCTTCTTCATCAAGAGCATGCCGCTCGACGGCTTGATGTCGAGCCCGCCCGTATCAAAAGCCACGCCCTTGCCAACCAGCGTCACCTTGGGTGCGCCCGGTTCGCCCCAGGAAAGGTCGATTAGGCGCGGCGCGCGCGGCGAGGCGCGGCCGACGGCGTGGATGAGCGGGAAATTGGCGGCAAGCAGGTCGTCCCCGGTGGTCACGCTCACCTGCGCGCCAAAGCGTGCGGCAAGCGCGCGAACCGCCGCCTCGATCTCGGCCGGGCCCAGATCGTTGGCGGGGGTGTTGACGAGATCGCGGGTCAGCGCCACCGACTCGGCGGTGCGGCGCAGATCGGCCTCATCGGTCCCATCGGGCACCACAAGACGCACATCGGCCACGGGCCGCTTGCCATAGCGGGTGAAGCGATAGCCTCCAAGCAGGAAGCCGAGCGCGGCGAGGCGCGGATTGGCGGGGGGGTGGGCGAGGACATAGTCGCCCGCCGGCAGCGCGGTGGCGAGCTTGCCAAAGCTCAGCGGGTCGCGTGGCGCCTCCTCGCAGCCAAACAGCACGCCAGCGATCGACCCATCTGCCGCCGGCAGCACCAGCAGCGCGCCGGCTTCCGCCTTGAATCCGCTGGCTTCTGCGAAGGCAAGCGCCGGTGCGGGCAGGTCGCTCGCCACGTTACGCCAGTTCTGCGGCGTCACGCACCAGATCGGACGGGGCGAGAGGGCCGCGTCGGCGTGGATCAGCTGGGCGGCCATGGGGTCGTCTCCGCAAGCGCCGTCAGGCGACGGCGAGTTCAAACGCGCCGTTCTCAATCAGATAGACCGCGCCCTGGCGGACGGGTAGTTCCACCGCCTCGCTGGGCGGCATGCCGGCAAAGGCGTGCAGCATGGCCCGCACCACCCCGCCATGCGTCACCACCACGCTGTCGCCCTGAAGCTCGCCGATGGCGGCCAGCACCCGGGTGGAAAGCTCGGTATAGCTTTCACCGCCCGGCGGGGCGAAGTTCCACGGGTCGGCATCGCGTGCGGCCAGACTCACCGGGTCGCGCCGGCGCAGTTCTGGCCAGGTGGAGCCCTCCCAGCGGCCGAAACTGATCTCGCGCAGGCGCGGGTCGCGGCGGAAGGTGTCGGGCGGCAGGCCGAGTTCGGCGCGCAGGATCGCCATGGTCTGCGCGGCACGGCTGAGGGGGCTGGCCACGAAATCGAGATGGCGTGCGCCGCCGCTCAGGCGCTCGACCACGCGCGCCGTGTCGGCCGCCTGCTCGCGGCCGAGATCGTTGAGCGGGATGTCGTGCGTGCCTTGCAGGCGACCGGCGAGGTTCCAGTCGGTCTCACCGTGCCGGACGAGGAAGATGCGACGGGTCATTTGGACGGCAAGCTCACGACATGCGTGTAGCTGATCCGCTTGAACGGGTAGGAAACCCGTAGCGTTACAGTGGAGCCGGCGGGCGCGCGGCCCTTGGCGGTGACCAGCACGCCGCCGACCGTGCGGCCGAGGCAGCGATGCGAGCCGCCGTCAACACCGGTGGCCGTGAACTTACCTATGGTGAAGTTCAGCTTCACGCCCGGCGGTGCCGAGAGCACCTTCACCTGCGGCGCCTGCGTCATCTGGCACAGCGAATCGGCAGAGCCGGCGGCGAACAGCACACGACCCTGGCGCCCCCCTGTCAGGAAGCCGCGGCGGTCGAAATCGTTGCGGCCGTCGCTCGGGCTCACATAGCCGGGGAAGATGGCGCCGCCGAACCCGAAGATGCGGTTGATCAGCGGGTATTGCTGGAAGGTCGGCGGCACGCCGCTGTCCTGCGCGTCTGGCGGCGGGACATAGGGAAGGCCCGACCCCGGCGGCGGATTGATGATGATGGGGCCCGACTGCGCCGCCGCCGGCCCGGTGCCAGCGAGGCCGAGCGTCGCGGCCGCCAGTGCCGCCAGGGCGAGCGGGCGGAAGAGCGTTTTCAGACGGGCCTTCATCATGCGCGTGCTCCGCTGGGGTCGACTCAGTCGCGATCGAGGGTGAGGTCGGGCGCGTCCGGGTTCTTCATGCCGACAATATGGTAGCCCGCATCCACATGGTGCACCTCGCCGGTGACGGCGCGCCCGAGATCGGAGAGCAAATACATACCGGCATCGCCCACCTCATCGATGGTGACGGTGCGGCGCAGCGGTGCGTTCAGCTCGTTCCACTTCAGAATGTAGCGGAAATCACCGATACCGGAGGCAGCCAAGGTCTTGATCGGGCCGGCGGAAATGGCATTGACCCGAATGTTCTTCGGACCGAGATCAGCCGCGAGATAACGCACGCTGGCCTCCAGTGCGGCCTTGGCGACGCCCATGACGTTGTAGTGCGGCATCCATTTCTCGGCGCCGTAATAGGTGAGGGTGAGCATCGAGCCACCCTTGGACATCAGCTTCTCGGCCCGCTGGGCGACCGCCGTGAAGCTGTAGCAGGAGATCAGCATGGTCTTGCTGAAATTCTCCGCCGTGGTGTCGACATAGCGCCCATCCAGCTCGTTCTTGTCCGAGAAGGCGATGGCGTGGACGAGGAAGTCCAGCCCGCCGAGCTGGCGCTCGGTCTCGGCGAACACCGCGTCGATGGTGGCGGGATCAGTGACGTCGCAATGGCCGACGATGGCGGCGTCAAGTTCAGCGGCGAGAGGCTCGACGCGCTTGCGCAGCGGTTCGCCCTGATAGGTGAGGGCGAGCTTCGCCCCCTGCGCGTGGGCCGCCTTCGCGATACCCCAGGCAATGGAGCGGTTATTCGCCACTCCCATCACCAGGCCGCGCTTGCCGCTCATCAATCCGCCCGATGCCATGCTCGTCACGATGCTCCGTACTGCTGCCCACCTTTCTGGGCGCAGGTTCCTATCGCACAGCAACAGGACCCGCTCAAGCGAGCGGTGGCGCGCGGGCGGTTCCCGCCGGAGGCATGGCTCAGGGAGCAGCCTCACGCCGACGGCGCATCAGCGCTTCAAGCTCCGGATCCGGCGCCTCGGGAAGCATGATCCGCATGGTGGCGAGCAGGTCGCCGGCGGCGCCGTCAGCCTTGGGCAGGCCCTTGCCACGCAAGCGGAAGGTGCGGCCCGACTGGGTGTGGGCGGGAACGGAAAGCGCGACCTCACCGCCCAGCGTCGGCACCCGCACCTTGCCGCCGAGCACGGCATCGGCCAGCGGTAGCGGCACATCGGCGCGCAGGTCGGTGCCCTCGATGCGGAAGTGTCGGTGCGGGGCATAGGCGACGACCACATAGGCATCGCCCGGCGCGCCGCCAAACGGGCTTGGCTCGCCCTGCCCCTTCAGCCGCATGCGATGGCCTTCGACCGCGCCGGCGGGGATCTTGACCTCGACGGCGCGTCCATTGGGCAGGTGGACCTTCACCGACCCGCCCTCGACGACCCGTTCCAGCGCGACCGGCACAGTGATATCCACGTCGCCGCCGCGCGGCATCTCGCCACCCGCGCCACGCGCCTTGCTCCGTCCGCGCCCCCCTAGGCCGCCGAGTATGTCGGCGATCACGTCGTCGAAGCCGCCAGCGTCATGAGGGCCATGACCGGAACGGCGCGCGCCCTCAGGGCCGAAGGAGAAGCTCTCATAGGGGTTCTCACCCGGGGCACCGCGACGGAAGCCGCGATTGAACCCGCCGCCGGGAAAGCCCTCGAAGCCGCGTGGCTTGCCTTCGGCGTCGATTTCGCCACGGTCGAACTGACCGCGCTTGTCAACGTCGGACAGAATCTCATGCGCCGCGTTCAGCTCGGCGAACTGCTCCTGCGCCTTCGGACTGTCCTTGTTCGCGTCCGGGTGCAGTTTCTTCGCGAGCTTACGGAAAGCCCGCTTGATCTCATTCTGGTCGGCATTGCGAGCGACGCCGAGGATGTCATAGGGATCGCGCATGGATGGTGTTCTCGTCCGGCGGTTCCGGCTCTCGAGCATGTAGTGACGGTGTTGCCGGGATGCAACGGCACGAGGCCCAGGCAAGAACGCGTGTGAGTGGATCAGCTCCGATCGAGCAGGCGCGCCTGGTCGACCTTCCAGCCGCTCTTGCCCGCGTGACAGGCCTCGCCCTGCAGCCAGTCCTCGCGTGCCTCATGCACGAAGCTCATGAGGAATTCCCGGCATTTGCCGCCATCGCGCGTCTCGCCGAGCGGCGTCACCGTGCCGCGGGTGGCGCTCGCATAGTTTTCCCACGGCACGCTGGGCGCGGCGTTCTTGTCGTGCAGCGCTTCGGCGAGGGCGGTACGCGCGGCGGCCCAATCCTCAGGCGCGATGCCTTTGGGCACCGGCTCGCGGGCATAGGCGCGGGGCGTCACCGAGCCGGTGGCCAAGGTGTCGAGGTCCGGCCCGGTGGAGCATCCGCCAGCCAGAAGGGCGATGGCCAGCAAAGTGAGTGCGCAGGGTGCTGTGCGGAACGATGCCGCGGGCTTATATGGGGGGCGAGTGCTCGCTGCACCGCCCACCTCAAACCTCCGCTGCCTGTGGAACATGCCCATGGGTCCCGTATTCTTCCGCTTGAAGAGACCCTCATGGAAGCGCCTGAACAGTTAACATCCGGTGATTTCACGGCCTCAACGGAGCCTTTTCTCCTGTTCGAGGAATGGTTTGATGAGGCCAAGAAGAGCGAGCCGAACGATCCCAACGCCATGGCCCTGGCCACGGTGGACGCGGATGGCCTGCCCGATGTGCGGATGGTGCTGCTGAACCAGCGCGATGCGCGCGGCTTCGTGTTCTTCACCAATACAGGCAGCGCCAAGGGGCGCGAACTGGCGGCCGTGCCGAAGGCGGCGGCCGTGTTCCACTGGAAATCGATGCGCCGGCAAGTGCGGGTGCGGGGCGCGGTGGAAACGGTGAGTGACGCGGAGGCCGACGCCTATTTCGCCTCGCGCCCGCGCCTGTCGCAGATCGGCGCCTGGGCAAGCCAGCAGTCGCGCCCCATGGAAGGGCGCTTCGCGCTGGAGGCGGCGGTGGCGAAGGTCACGGCGCAATACGCCCTCGGCTCGGTGCCGCGTCCGGCGCATTGGACTGGCTTCCGCATCCGCCCGATTCAGATCGAATTCTGGCACGATCGGCCGTTCCGCCTGCATGACCGTGTCGTGTTTTCGCGCGACACTGCCGACATGTCCGACTGGACCAAGACCCGCCTTTTTCCCTGAGTGGCTTTGTCCCTGACACCGCCCCCCCTCTGAGCTAAGACATCGCCCATGAACAATCAGCCTCGCCGCACCCTCCTGCTCACCGGCGCCTCGCGCGGCATCGGCCACGCCACCGTCAAGCGCTTCTCCGCGGCGGGGTGGCGCGTCATCACCTGCTCGCGCCATGCCTTTCCCGAAAACTGTCCGTGGGAGATGGGCCCGGAGGACCATATCCAGGTCGACCTCTCCGACCCGGTGGACACATTGCGGGCGGTGGACGAAATCAAGAATCGGCTGGCCAATGGCGAACTGCATGCGCTGGTGAACAATGCCGGCATTTCGCCGAAGGGAGCGGGCGGCGCGCGGCTCGGCACGCTCAACACGCCGGAAGAAGACTGGCGGCGGGTGTTCCAGGTGAACTTCTTCGCCCCGATCCTGCTGGCGCGCGGCCTGCTGGAGGAGTTGAAGCGCACCCATGGCGCGGTGGTGAATGTCACCTCCATCGCCGGCTCGCGGGTGCACCCCTTCGCCGGTGCGGCCTATGCGACCTCCAAGTCGGCGCTGGCCGGCCTGACCCGTGAGATGGCGGCCGATTTCGGCCGGCTGGGCGTCAGGGTGAACGCCATTGCCCCGGGTGAGATCGACACCTCGATCCTGTCGCCGGGCACGGAGAAGATTGTCGAGCAGATCCCGATGCAGCGGCTGGGCACGCCCGACGAGGTGGCCAAGATCATCTATGTGCTGTGCACGGAGACCTCGTCCTATCTGAACGGCGCCGAAATCCACATCAATGGCGGCCAGCACGTCTGAGGCGGCGGGCTTGGCGCCCTGTGCGTGATGGCCGGCCGTGGCCCGGCCGGGCAACGGGCCCCTGAGGGAATGCTGGCGCTAGAGCCAGCGTTTCCACTTGAAGAAGAGATAGGGGCCGATGGCCGCCGCCAGCATGGCGATGAGCGCGAGCGGGTAGCCCCAGCGATCGTCGAGTTCCGGCATGTGCTGAAAGTTCATGCCGTAGATCGAGGCGATCAGGGTCGGGGGCATGAACACCACCGACAGCACCGCGAAGATCTTGATGATGTTGTTTTGCTCGATCCCCACCATGCCGAGCGTGGCGTCGAGCAGGAAGGTGATCTTGTTGCCGAGATAGGACACATGGTCGTTCAGCGAGACGACATCGCGCTGCATGCTTTTCAGCAGCGCACGCTGGTCCTTGTCGAAGCGCTGCGCTTCGCCCTCGGTCGCCAGGAAGGTGACGAGCCGCCCCATGGAGACGAGGCTCTCCCGCACCTTGGAGGCGAGATCGCCTCGCCGGCCGAGTAGCTTCAGGATGGTGCGGAAACGATGACTGTCGCCCGAGCGCGCGGACTCGCTGGCGAAAACCTCCTGCGAATCGGCGTCAATGTCGGCGGCCAGCCTTTCGATGATGTCGGCGGCGCGGTCGATGATAGTGTCGAGCAGAATCAGCAGCAGCCGTTCCCCCCGCGTGCCCGGTGGACAGGCGCGATCCAGCTTGGCGATGACAAGGCGGAACGGCTTGGGCTCCTCATAGCGCACGGTTACGAGCCGGCTGCCGGCGAGGATGAAGGAGATTTCGGCCAGAGCCGGTTTCTCGCCCTCGCTGTTGCAGACGATCGCGCCGGTCATGTAGCGCGCGCCATTTTCCACCCGAAGGCGGCTTGAGGGTTCGATCTCGACCATTTCCTCGCGCGTCGGCACGGAAAGGGCCAGCGCGGCCTCAATGATCCGATCCTCCCCCTCGCAGGGGCGGAACAAGTCGACCCAGACGGCGTCGTCGGGCATGTCGTCCACGGTCCGCACGGGAACCGGGGCGAGCAGTCCCTCGCGGATGCAATAGGCGGTGATCATGATTCCTCCGGCCGTCTCGCGCCGGGGCCGACCATGCTCTGGATCGCAGGCGGATTCCAGCCGGCCCCTGCCCAATGCCTTTTCCGATCGGGTGAAATCACCCGATCAATCAGAAAATGCCAAGGCGCAGAGCCGCACCAGTGCGGTCTCCCAGTGCAAATCGGACGCGCCTGTCCTGTCCGGGCGCACGCCAGCGCGGCACCCGGTCGGGGGGCGGTTAGTCCTTCATCGGCAGTGGGAGAAGGGGGCGGCGTCAGGCCGCGAAATATTCCACGTCGCGAAGCGTGATGACCTTGGCTTCCGCATCGTCGGTCCGCGCCGCGCCCGGAACGGGGGCATCGGATACCGTCTTCTTGGAGGAGGCGTAGCGGGCAGCGGCGGCAACGGCCGAAATGCCGATCTCACGCCAATGGGCACTCTGCTCAGCGCGGTCCCAGCGCTCGCTAGGCCGGCTCTCGGTCGCGCGGCTCTGTTGGGCCGGGCTTTCTTCTTCGGTAGACATGACGTTCTCCAGGTTGGACCACCCCGCTCCGGGTGGCTGCCGACGAAGTGGGCGCCGACTGCGTCAAAAATATGCAAAGTCGGGGTCCGAGATAAGGCCTCTCGTTGCGTAGCCGGCCTGCTCTCGGCTTTTTCGACCTCTTCCAACGGAACTGATGTTTTTGCGCAACAACTTATGGCGACGAACCGGTGTCTCTCATGTGGCCCCTTCAAGGCGGATCGCACATGGGCTAATCGACGGGTAGCGAGCGATTTGACGCGCGAGGCGCGCGTGGCGGGATTCGGAGCTTTGGAAATGGTTTTGCGCGGGGCGGGGGTTGTCCTGTTGGCGGTTCTTCTGGGTGCGTGCAGCAATGCACAGCGGCAGGCGGCACCCGAGGCGTCGTTGACGCCGCGGGACAAGAAGCTGCTGGCCAGTGCGCCCTACAAGAAGGTACTGCCGCCGGAGATGTATCAGCGGGCGATCGTCGATTATGCCGGCACCGAGAAGCCGGGTACCATCGTCGTCGATACGGACAAGAAGTTCCTTTATCTCGTCGAGGGCAACGGCAAGGCGATCCGCTATGGCGTGACCGTCGGCGAGGAAGGCTTGGCGTTCAAGGGCGAGGCCAAGGTGGGTCGCAAGGCCGAATGGCCGACCTGGACGCCGACCCCGGAAATCAAGCAGCGGCTCACGGGTATCCCGAACTTCGTCGGCCCCGGCCCGCACAACCCGATGGGAGCGCGCGCGCTCTACCTCTACCAGGGCAATAAGGACACGCTGTTCCGCATCCACGGCACCAACCAGCCCGAATATATCGGCTTCGCGATCTCCTCGGGCTGCATCCGCATGCTCAACGAGGACGTTATCGACCTCTATACCCGCGTCCCGCAGGGGGCCAACGTCGTCGTCCTCTGACGCTGGCGGCACGGTTCATATGAAAAGGGCGCTGCCGCCGGCAGCGCCCTTTTTGTTTGTGCGGTACGAATGTGGCCCTTGGTGCCGCCGTCCCGTCGGTGGTGCAGATTGAGGAACGTTCCAGCCGGGCCTGCCCCGGCCATCCCACGCCTTTTCGTGTGGGTCGTCCAAAGTCATACATCCCCGGGCCAAGCCCGGGGATGACGCCATGGACGCCGCGCCTTACGCCGCCAGAAGGTTCTCGCGCACGGCATAGTCCAGCGTCTTGTCGAGCGCCCGGGTGAGGCGGTCGAACAATTCGTCGATCTCCGCCGGGGAAATAACCAACGGCGGGCAGATGGTGACGGCATCGCTAAACACGTTGCGCAGGATCAGCCCTTCCTGCTGGCAGAAGGCGACGCACTTGGCCGCCATGGCGAGCTTGGGGTCGAACTGGTGCTTGGTCTTCTTGTCCGCCACCAGCTCAATGCCGGCCACCAGTCCCTTGCGGCGGGCTTCGCCCACCAGTGGGTGGTCTTCCAGCGCCGCGCAGCGGGCGTCGAACTGCGGGATCTTCGCCCGCACCCGCTCGAAGATGCTCTCGCGCTCGTAGATTTCCAGCGTCTTCACCGCCACGGCGGCGGCTACCGGGTGCCCGGAATAGGTGTATCCATGGCCGAAGTTGCCGAGCTTGGTGCTCTCGGTCAGCATGGCCTCATACATCATCTCCGGAATCATCACCGCGCCGATCGGCTGGTAGGCGGAGGAGAGTGCCTTGGCGACGGAGATCGAGTCGGGCTGCATCTCCATCGCTTCGCTGCCGAAGGCAGTGCCCAGGCGCCCGAAGCCGGTGATGACCTCGTCGCCGATGAAGAACACGTCGTACTTCTTCAGCACCGCCTGGATCTTCGGGTAGTAGGTCTTCGGCGGCACGATTACCCCGCCGGCGCCCATCACCGGCTCGGCGATGAAGGCGGCGACCGTCTCCGGCCCCTCGGCGATGATGAGGGCTTCCAGGTCGGCGGCGAGGCGGGTGGCGAAGTCTTCCTCGCTCTCCCCCGCTTCCGCCAGCCGATAATAATGCGGGCAGCTGGTGTGCCGCACGCCGGCGATCGGCAGGTCGAAATCATTGTGATTGCCGGCCAGGCCGGTGAGGGAGGCCGAGGCTATGGTCACGCCGTGATAGGCGCGCATGCGGGAAATGATCTTCTTCTTCTTCGGACGGCCCAGCGCATTGTTCATATACCAGACGAGCTTCATCTGGGTGTCGTTGGCCTCTGAACCGGAATTGGTGAAGAACACCTTGGAGATCGGCACTGGGGCCATCTCCTTCAGCTTTTCCGCGAGCTCGATCGCGGGGTCGTGGCTCTTGCCGCCGAAGATGTGGGTGAAGGGCAGCTTGCGCATCTGCGTCGCCGCCGCATCGACCAGTTCGTCGTTTCCATAGCCGAGAGCCGTGCACCAGAGGCCGGCCATGCCTTCGAGATAGGGCTTGCCGTCCACATCGTGCACCCACACGCCCTTTCCACGTTCGAGGATGAGCGGCCCGGTCTCGCGAATGGTGGCGAGATTGGTATAGGGGTGGATGAGGGTCTCGACGTCGCGAGCCTGAAGATTGGTAAGCATGGCAGCTACTCCGCCGGCCGGGTGGAACCGGGGCCTACCCTAAAGCGCCAGCGGGCGCGCCGGAAGCGCGCCCTTGGTCGGAACCGCGTTCCTATTGACTTGTTCCGGGGTTTTCGGTGGCAGATCCGCCGTCCGGGGACGTGTGATCCGCCCTTTCGGCATCTTCCCCATCGTCAGTCGCGGCTGGAATATCCGGCTTTTTCGGCGGGCGCGGCACCTTGGCTTTCGCCTCGGCGACGGCCCAGCGGCAAAGCACCGCCCCGCTGCGCCGCTCGGCCCGGTCCACGTGCAGGTGCAACTCGTGATAACCGTCAGAGCCGGGCCCGAGAATGGTAGTGAACTCGGCGCAGGCGCTCGCCTTCAGCAATTCCTGAAAGGCTACCGGCATGGGCTGGTCGGCGCTGCCCGGCGCGGGCACGCCGATGATGAAGCGGCGGCCATCCTTCAGCACATAGCCGCCGGTGTCGATGGCGTTGCCTCTGCCATGCTCGCTGATCTTGGCCCCGGCGACGCGGTTGCGCGGCCGGCATTGCTGCGAGGCAGCGACCAGCACCTTGTCGAGCGGCGCGCCGAGCGTGGCCACGGCCGGCTCTACCCCGTCGCGTACCCAGCGGGCGACGGCGGCGGCCATTTCGCAGCGCAGCGTCGCCGCCGGCTCCAGAGTCACCAGCCGCCCGTCCTTCATCCGCACGGCAGAGAGGCTGACGCCCCTGTCGACGGTGCAGGCGGCGTTGGTGGCTGTCACCGCAACTGGGGAGAACACGCCAAGGTTCTCATTCGAGAGTTCCGGGCAGATGGTGGGGACAGCCACGCTGGACGGGGCTTCGCTTGCGGGCGCCGGCGAAGGGTCTGAGGGCGGCACCGGCGGCAGGGCAGCCACCTGGCGCTCCGGCCCGGGCGGGGGGAGAGGGACGGTAACCTCGATAATCGGTTCAGCCGGCGCATCCGTGCGCGCCGGCAATGAGGGCAATTCGACCGGCTCAGCCGTGCCTTCGGGAGTAGGCGAGGCCACGATGGCCGGCTCCCGCCGGCTGGGGCGTGGCTCCACCGGGACCACAGGTGGGGCGGGCGGCGCCAGTGTTGCGGGGGCCGAAACATCGCTGTCCGCCGGGGCGCTCACGGCGTCGGTCACATCGCGCGGCGCGGGCGACGGGATGTCTGCCGGGGTATTCGCCGCCGCCTCTATGTCCTGCGGTCGGGGGCGCGGCAGCGGGATGCTGGCATCCGCCCTCGGCTTGGTCGAGGCCTTGCGCCGGGCGGGTTTTTCCGGCGTCACCCCAAGCCATTCGCCGAGCTGACGGTTGACCGCCGTACCGGCCTCGTCGATCGACTGTTTCAGCTCCTCTACAGGCTGGGCCGCGAGCGGAAGCGCGCTGACCATCGCCAGGGCCAGGCCTGCGAGCGCCGCGAGGGGAAAAACGGAGCCAGATGGGAGCCGACGAAAATCCATGCTATCAGGCCTTCCAATGCCGGCTTACAGGCCCGGACGAACGGGATTGCGACAGACAGTGAACGCGCCACGCGCCATTCTGTTCGACAAGGATGGTACTCTTGTCGACTTTGACCACACCTGGGGACCCGCCGCCGGTGCGGTGATGCGGCGTCTGGCGGGCGATGAGGGTGTTACGCTGGAACGTCTGTTCCACGCCAGCCACTATATCGCTGACGAGCGGCGGTTCCTGCAGACCTCGCCACTGATCGCCGGTTCCTCCCGCCAATATGGTCCGCTCTGGGCGGAGATTCTCGCGCGGGTTGCCGATACAGCCTTCTATCATCAGGTGGACGTTCTCTTTTGCGAGGAGGGGGAGCGCTTCCTCACGCCGATCGGCCGGCCGGCTGAAACGCTGGCGCGATTGCACGCCTTCGGACTGCCGCTCGGCATCGCCACCAACGATGCGGAGCCGAATGCGCGCCTGCAGGCCGACCGTCTTGGCCTCTCGCCCTATCTGAGCGCGGTCTATGGCCATGATTCGGGTTATGGCTCGAAGCCGGCCCCCGGCATGGTGCAGGCTTTCGCCGCGCTCACCGGCCTGCCCCCGTCCGCAATCGCTTTGGTTGGTGATACGCGGCATGACCTTGAAACCGCCCGCGCCGCCGGCGCGATCGCCGTGCTCGTCCGGTGCGGCCCGGCGCCTGTGGACGATTTTGCCCATGAAGCCGATCTTGTCGTCGACACGGTGGAGGAACTCGCCGCGCTGATCCTCGGCGCGGCGGGGGCCGAGGTCGCCGTGGCGTGAGGCGAGCGGGGGAGAGCCAGCCATGATCCGCCGGCGGCTTTACATTGAGGAGCGGATGTCGCGGCTCGCCGTCTGGAGCCTGCGCACGGCCATCTTCGCCTTTCCGGTCACGTTCATCGGTGCGGTGCTCTTTGCCACCGAGACGCTCGATTTCCGCAGCGCGCTCTACACCGTGCTGGCAGGGGTGGGAGTGGCGGCGTTGGCGTTGGCGTTGGCGCTGGCGGGCTTTGTGGTGATCTGGAACGAGGGGCTCAAGGGTCTTTGGCGCGTTATTGGAGCCGCCGCGCTGGCGCTGGTGCTGATCATGCCGACGGCAACGCTGGCGGCTTTCGGCATGGGCGTGCGCAACCTGCCCGATGTGACCACCGACCCCCTGGACCCGCCGCACTTCGTCACCTTGGGTGCCGCTCGCTCGCGTGCCGCCAACAGCCTGGTCTATCCCGGCGACCGGCTGGCCGTGATGCAGCTCGATCTTTATCCCGGCATCAAGCCGATGACCTTCGATGCTCCCCCTGATGAAATTTTCCGCGGGCTGCTGACGCTTGCCAAGCGCCATAAATGGCTGATCGTCGATGCGGTGCCGCCGGGCGATGGCCGCGATGGCCGGGTCGAGGCCGTGGCCCGCAGCCTGCCCTTCGGGCTGCGCGACGATCTGGTGATTCGCGTCCGCCCGATCGCGACCGGCACACGGGTCGACATGCGCTCCTCGGCGCGCAGCGGCGATGCCGATTTCGGCTCCAATGCCCGGCGCATTTCCCAGCTCTTCGCCGAACTCGCCGACCAGCAGGGCCGCCCGTTGCGCCGCTGAGGCGGCCCCGAGGCCGGTCGCTGGCCCTCCGGGCAGCTTCGGTCCCGATCCCGCGCCACTTCGGCTCAGGGCAGGCGGTAGAGGCCGGTGCGCAGCGCAGGGCCTTCGGTGAGGACGTCGCCACGTTCCACCAGATCTTCGAGATGAGCCAGCGTGGAAAGCCCCGCCGCCCCGGCGAGACGGGGGTCGAGGCCGAAGTAGATCGCCCGCACAATGTCCGGTATCGAGCGAGGCCCCCGCTCCAGCGCTCGCAAAATGGCCGTCTCGCGCGACTGGCGGTGACGGAGGAAACGTTCGACGAAGGCGGGCCCCTGCGCGATAACGTTGCCATGGCCGGGAAGATACACCGTCTCCGGCCGCTCGCCGAGCCGGTGGAGCGATTCTATATAGTCGTTCATCGAACCGTCGGGCGGTGCCACCACGGTGGTAGACCAGCCCATGACATGGTCGCCGACAAAGATTGCGCCCGCCTGCTCCAGAACGAAGGCCATGTGGTTGGCGGTATGGCCGGGCGTCGCCAATGCCGTGAGCGTCCAGCCGGTGCCCTCCACCCGGGCGCCGTCGGCCAGCGCGACATCAGGCAGGAAGGCACGGTCACCGGCGGAATCGAGCGCAGGGGTCTCCTCAGCGTGCAGGGGGCGGGCGGCGCGGTGCGGGCCCTCTGCATAGGTCGGCGCCCCCGTCGCCGCCTGCAGCGCCGCCAGCGCGCCGCTATGGTCGCGATGGGTGTGGGTGAGCATCAGGTGCGTCACCCTCTCGCCACTCACCGCCGCAAGCACGGCGGCGACATGCGAGGCGTCGTCCGGCCCCGGGTCGATGATGGCCACCTCGCCGCGCCCGACGATGTAGGTACAGGTGCCGGTGAAGGTGAACGGCCCGGGATTGGGAGCCAGCACCCGGCGCACGCCCAACGCAACCTCTTCCACCACCCCCGGGAGGGCGTCGAAGCGCCGGTCGAAGGGAATGTCTTCCGCCATGATGTGCCTCTCGCGGCCGCGGCTTCGCCCGTCGGCTCCGACCCGTTTGCGCGCCGGCCCCGGCGCGTCTATTCAGCTATTGCGCGGCCTGCCTATCGCAAGGATGAGGGATGGACAAACTGCTTGACGGCTATCGCCGCTTTCGTGCCACCGCCTGGCCGGAGCGCAAGGCGCTATTTGAAAGGCTGGCTGCTCTCGGCCAGAAGCCGCAGACGCTAGTCATCGCCTGTTCCGACAGCCGCGTCGATCCGTCCATGATTTTCGACGCCGGGCCGGGCGAGCTTTTTGTGGTGCGCAACGTCGCCAATCTGGTTCCGCCCTACACGATCCCCGATCACCTGCACCACGGCACCAGCGCGGCCATCGAGTTTGCGGTTCGGGTCCTGGAGGTGCGCGAGATCGTGGTGCTCGGCCACGCGCTGTGCGGCGGTGCCGGCGCATTGATCGACGGCGCGCCGCCGCAGGCGCAGGACTTTTTGCCCGACTGGATCCGAATCGGTGGCCCGGCACGCGATATTGCACTCAAGCTCAGCGATGATCCCGCCGAGCGCCGGACCATTCTCGAATATCAGTGCGTCAAGCTCTCGCTGCGCAATCTCGAGACCTTTCCCTGGGTCCGAGAGAGGATCGAGGACGGCCGGCTTGCCTTGCAGGGGGCCTATTTCGCCGTAGCCACCGGCGTGCTTGAAAAATTGCGCCCGGACGGGACCTTCACCCCAGCCTAATACTTTCGGCGCATCCCCATGGAACCCAGCCTCCCGCCCGAGCGTTTCGCGGATGGCCGGGTTGTCCCGACCTTCAGTCACGGCGGGAGGATGTGCCATGGGACTGCTCTCGAAAGATATCAGGTCACTCGATGACCTCCTCGTCCAGGGTCTGGGCGAGCTTCTCTATACCGAGCGTCGGATTGCCAAGACTCTGGCGATCATGGCGGGCAAGACATCGGACGCGGCGCTGTGCCGGGCGTTGGACGCCTGCGCGAGCGCGGGCGCGGCGAATGTCATTCAGATCGAACAGGTCTGCCAGCGGCGCGATTGTCATCCCCGGGCGGCAGAAAGCCCGGCCATAGATGGCATTTTCATCAGTGCGGAAGAGCTCTCCGGAGAGATCGACGATTGCCGGGTGCTCGACACCGCCATTGCCGGCGCCGTCCAGTCGGCCGCAAGCTATGCATCGGGGCGCTATGCCACGCTGATGGGTTGGCTGGATGCGGTTGGACGGCCCGATTGCGCCCGGCTGTTGCAGGCCGGGCTGATTCAGCATCAGCGGACAGCGCAGACGATGCGTCAGCTTGCCGAGAAGCGCCTGAACCCCCGTGCTCTGGGGAAAGGCGGCGAAGGGCCGGTGGCCGTGGCGATCGCCAGCTGAGGCCTTGCGCGTGATTACAGCCGTTTAGAGCACTCCGGTGAAAACCGTTTCACCAGCAGTGCTCTAGTTAATCGTTCTACACATTTCTTCGCGCGAATCGGTGTCCACTTCGCTCGAAAATGCCTAGGCGCTGGCGCGCCGGCACGCCTCGGCGAGCCGGTCCGGGTCGTTGGCAAGTACCTCGACAGCGACCCAGCGGTTCCAGTCCGCCGCGAGGCTCCAGCCCGGCCGCCCGACATAGGCCAGCGGCAGCCGGTAATGCAGCACGGAGCGCGGCTTCACTTTGCCGCGAATACGCGGTCCGACCCGCTCGGGAAACAGCTGCAGAAACAGCGGGAGCAGATCGAGCGAGCGCTTGCGCGTCGGATTGGCCGCCAGATAGTCGGTGCAGAGATCGTCGAGGTTGGGCCGGTAGTCGGGTGACAGCACCCGCCGCACATAGGCTGAGGGATAGGGCGGCGGCGCGTGAAAGCGCATCAGCCGGCTGATGAGGATTTCGGCCCGCAGGGAGGGCTCCAGTACCAGATAGGCCTGCAGCAGCCGCAGCAGGGTCGGCGCATCCGTCGCCACGGGCATGATGTTGAAGTGCAGGCCCAGCGAATCGGTGAGGATCGCTCCTTCGCCGCCCGCTCCCGCCTCGCGCAGCGTCAGCATAACCGTGTCGAGCTCGCCAAGCCGTTTCGGCGCCAGCGGCGCGGCGATCATCTCGCGCGGCACGAAGGGCTGCATGGCCGCACCCAGCCAGGAGGCCAGCGGCGGCCCCAGCCAGCGCCCGGGCCCGTCGCGCCGGGGGTGGACATGACGCATGTCGAGCTCGATGCCGATATTGCCGAGTCGCGAATCTGCCAGCCGGAAGGCATAGGGGTCTTCTTCCTCGACCGTGCCGCCGAGCACCGCCTGCAGGCATTCCGCCGCCCTTCGCTCGGACAGATCGACGAATTCGATCTCGACGCCGACCAGACGCGGGCGCCCCTCCACGGTCAGTGGCGAGGGGAGCGGCAGAAAAGACGGGGAAGGCGCGCTCACGCGAGGCGCCAAGGGGGCTGGCTCATCAGCCCGATATGGGGAGGGCGCAGGCCATGTCCAGATCGCTCGCATGCCGCCGCCACCGCCCCGAGGGGCGGTGGGTCGTCTCGGCAGAAACATGGATAGTCTCGGGAAAGTATGGTCGGAGTGGCAGGATTTGAACCTGCGACCCCCTCGTCCCGAACGAGGTGCGCTACCAGGCTGCGCTACACTCCGCCTTGGCGCGAGCCTCTAGCATGCGAATGAGCGGGCCGACAAGGCCCCTGCCACCACTTGCTTGGGGGATCGGTGGATAAGCTGCCTGTGGCCTGCCCGAGCGTCGAGGTTGAAAGCGGCGGCCAGCTGTGGCTATCTCCGCGCCCACGGAACGCGCCGGCCCGGTCGCGAACCCGTTGGGGCGTCGCCAAGCGGTAAGGCAGGGGATTTTGATTCCCCCATGCGGAGGTTCGAATCCTCCCGCCCCAGCCAATCCAGATAAGCCTTTGAAATCAAAGGATTTAATCTGCGGCTACACCCGACAAATACACCCACGAATACACCCGTCGTGATGTGCCATTTGATGCCGCAGGCGGATAGTGATTTCCGTGTTGTCGTCTCCAGCACATGACGGAAAGGTATTTCGGTGCGAGACTGTTTTCCGACCGATGAGGCAGCTAGGAGGTGGGAGCATGTTTGGCTGGCTGAAGAAGAGGCGGCTCAATGAGCAGAAAAAGCTTATATTTCAGAATGGAATGGCATCAGAGATAATGGCGCGTGGCTATTTTGCACAAAGACAGGATTCAAATGTCGTGGATATTCTTGATAAAATTCAAGCCGAGACATCGAGAATTTCGTCATTGGTGGACGCCAACTCTCTGGTGTCAACAGAAGAGACTGCTCGGCTCTTGGAGATGAATAAGGTTCTTCGAAGAATCTACGATTCGACCGCTATGCGACACGTGAGTGGATTTGACGATGCATATAGGCCGTTGCTGGGCTGGGACGAGCTTTACAAGCGTGGATGGTGAGTCGCTGGCCCTGCCTGACGCCCCCGAAGCGCCCGCCTTCGACATCACCGAGGCAGGCGCCTTTCGGCGCTGGGGGACATAGACGAGGTGATAGCGACCTGCTCAGGGGACCCTAGGGCGGCCATACGCGCCCTTCTGATAGGCCAGCAGTTCCTAGAGGCGGCGCTTGAAGAGGCCCGCAAGGAGGCGTCTTGGGGCTATGTGAGGGCGATTTAAAAAGTGGGCGAGAGGTGCCATAGTGTCCGCTGAGCGATTTGATAAATGCGGTCAAAGTCGTCCCAACAGACTGATACGAGGCGAAGCAGCGGCGCGTCGCCAATCTTGCCCACCTGAGTTACCGGATATGAGAAGTCCGGGTTATCTTCTTTTGCGGGGACTGGCGCCGCGTAGCGACCGGCCCAAGTCATTATTACACCAAGCGCTTGGAGGCGCTTCTGATCGGCTTCGTCGAGCGATGGCAACCGCGCTTGCTTCCAAAGTGTGGGAATATTGTGAGACATCGGGACCGATGCCACGGAAAGGCTCTCGCCGTTCTCCAGTCGCTGAGCAATCACGGCTTTGATTATCAATTCCATTGCAAGGCTCATCTCTCGCCGCACGGCTTCAGCAAGCGCTATGGAAGTGCTGCCATTGTAACCAATTGCATCCGCCGCCTCTGTAGAAGACGCCACTCCAATCACAGACAGGAGGTGTGAACTGAAACGCGCATTATCCGCGTTCGCGTAGTAATGTCCGGGCGCTCGTCGCCGCCGTTCATGGATTGAAATTGTTGCCACGATTTATTCCTATGGATTGGGGAGTTATTGGTGCGGGCATTAGCCTCCACCTCCACGCCCGCCGTGTACACCCGAAACGGCACCGTCTACGCCTCCAGCCGGGACGTTGCGGCGTTCTTCGGGAAGCGGCACGCGGACGTGATCCGCAGCATTCAGGCCCTCACCTCGGAGGCCCCAAGCACTGAACGCAATTTTGCGCTCAGCTCCTACACGGACAGCACAGGCCGCACTCTCCCAGCCTACGAGATGACCCGCGACGGCTTCACGCTCCTCGCGATGGGCTTCACCGGCAAGACGGCGCTCGCCTTCAAGGTCCGCTACATCGAGGAGTTCAACCGCATGGAGGCGCAGTTGAAGGCCCCTCAGGCTCCCCAGCTCCCAAACTTCATAGGCGCCGTATCGGCGCTGGAGGGACCCCGGAGAGGCGGCCATCGCGCGTTTCTATTTCTGCATTGAGGGCGGGATGCTGTCCGGCTTTGCTGCCTCCCCCACACGGTTCCACGACCTGAACCGCCACGGCTGTGTCATTTCGAGGGGGGTTATGCGAGGCGTGAACCGAGGCGGGGCGCCCGCGCCTGCCTGCTCAAGCCGTCTCAGCAGAAGCGGAATGAGAGCCTCAGGGACGAAGAGCCACGGCCGTACTGGCCAGCCTTGGGGTAGGAAGCTATCGCGCACAAGAGCAACTCGAATGTCGTCCCAATGCGCTTGCCACGCCATGAGCCTTTTCGCGAGCGTTGAAAGTCCGACGCTGTATGAGATTTCGCACAGAAATACAGTCTGCTGCCGGAAGTCCACTGCCGCTGCGTCACAATACCAATGCGGGCCGCTCATATCGGGGTTCTCAGCCGCGTTGACTTGGACACAGCACTCTGAGTTCACGAATATCGCGCGGTCAGCCCGCAAATAGTGCAGGACGACCCCTTCATAATAGTCCACACGCGCCTCCCTTCTCTGGCGTCATGTTACCATCGCAGCGTCTTTAGGCACCCGCAACGGCAACGCAACGACCACCTACCGCATCCGCGTGGTGCCTCTGGAGGGGAACCCGTGGTTCGTTGCGACGACGTTTGCCGCGCCCTCGGCCTCACTCTCGCTGGCGGCTCTTCCCGCCACCTGACGAACCTCAATCCGATTGATGTTCGCCGTGGGAGGGTTGATACCGGCCCGCAGGGTGGGCGGCCTAATGCCCTGGTCTCCGAAGCCGGCCTCTACGAGTTGATCGCCCGGAGCAACAAGCCGGAAGCGCGCGCCTTCAAGGATTGGGTGTTCGGAGAGCTGCTGCCCACCATCCCCCAGCGCCGGAGGCGCCTGCAAGACGGGCGGCTACGTCCTTCAGGGCGCCGACCGGGCGACCGTAGGCGAGGGCACGGTGGCCGAGATGCCGGACGAGGGGGGGGAGATGAGTTTACGGGTCCTGTATAGGGAGGGAAGGTTGTCCCTGAGGGGCCGCGCCCTCGCCATCGCCAATATCAACGACAACCCCGCATGCTCCAGACGACCCCGGAAAGCCGGCCATCCGCCCCCTCAGGAGCCGGCGCCAGCCAGCTCGCCGCTGACAGCCTCCTTGTCCGCCTCCACGCTGACGACCGTGAGCGTATGGACAGTGCCATCACGAGCCGTCCACTTCATCGACTGCCCCCCTGAAAGCCCGATCAACGCGACCCCCATGGGCGTCATCACGGACACCTTCCCCGCCAAGATATCGGCCTCTCCCGGGAGAACGAGCGTCACGGTGCGGTCGTCCCCGTCATCCGTGGTGAACCTGAACCGCGAGCCGAGGCGCACGAACGGGGAGCCGGGCTTCTCCGTGACGACAACCCGCGCCCGGTCCAGCTCCGTGTAAAGCTCCTCGGCAAGGTCGGGATGGCTGGTCGCATAGCTGTCCGCGAGCTTCGTCAGGCGTGCGCGGTCGTCGCGGGTGATGAGGATGGCCGGCTTGCGGCTTGCGAGCGTCATTGAAGTCTCCAATTAAAATGGACGCAGAGCGCGGCGCGCGCTTCGCGTGTCGTTGGTCTGATGATGTGGATTGTTGCCGCCCAAGGCGGCTTAGCGGTCTACAGAGTGTCCCCGCGCGCCCCGGTGCTAGGGCGCTGAGCGACCGAGCCGGGGTCTAGTGTCCCGCGATGGGACACACCCGAAAGTGCTGATGCTGTGCGCGCGCGATAGTCATACCCGGAAGTTGGGGGCTGTCCCCGCCAAAGTCAAATCTCTGCCGTAGCGGCAGGCGGGAGGGGTGTTCTGTGCCCCATGGCGGTAAAGCAGGGCGGCGTTCTGAAGCGGCCGGGCGGCACCGAAACCCTCGCCAAAGACCACCCGGAGAAGGGCGACCTTATGGCGGCGCGGGACTTGCTGCGGACTGCCGGCTACGACATGGAGGCGGGCGCGGCTCGGCGTTACCTCGGTTACTTCAACGTCCTCAAGCATGGGCGCCTAGTGGTCACGCGCTCTATGGTGGGAAATCCACACAGTAGCCCGTTCCCCAATCGCGGCCTCATCTTCCTATCCCGCGCCGGCCGCAATCACGCCCTCACCATCGCCACCATCGACAACGAGCCCCGCATCCTCGACACGGACCTCGCGGCGACCCCCGAGAGGCGGCCACGGGGCGCTTACGGGTCCAGTATAGGGAGGGAAGGTTGTTCCTAGAGCACAGCGCCTTGACCCCGAATCTCCTTGGATTCATACAGTTAGGGCACGCTAGGGGAGCCGCTCGGGGATGCCGAAGATAGCCACGGATGACCTTCTCCGGTCCCTCATCCAAATCCGTGACACTTTCTCAGAGATGCCCCTGCCGCTGGCGATAATGCTCCTCACGGTCGCGGAGAGGGAGGGCGCCACGTCCTCCGAGATAGGCCGGCTGTTGGGTGTAGGACGGCAGTATTTCCGGCAGCTTCAGCGTCTCGGAAGTGGTGACTACACGGGGCCAGGACTGAACCTCGTGGCGGCGCTCCCCCATGAGGATGGCCGGGCGGTGGCGATACACCTCACCAAGGCGGGGAGGCGGGTTCTGGAGCAGATCGAGGGCGGCGGCAGCGGGAGGAGCACGGTGGGGAGCTGATTTCGATCCATCAGCATCGTGAATCCAAATGGCGGATGGATTCCAAAAACTCGTTGGACGGCAGATTCTCGACGCCATTACTCAGGTGCCCTCACGTCTCCATAAAGGGCTCATTAACGATGACCTCCTCCGCCGCCTCCGATGCCCCTGCCACCACCGAACAGCCCCATAAGGCGGAAGGCCCGGCCCCCCGTGGGCGCTGGTTTGAGCATCTATCCCTGCGCATACCGGGCATCGGTGGCGTTGTGGCCGAGTGGTGGCCGACGGCTGAGGGGCACTTCTTTGATTGCTGGAGCGACGGTAGGGGCGATTTGGAGCTTCGCGCCGGACGCCTCCATCTCCTGCTTCAGCGCCCATGGTCGTTCCTCAGTGCCGATGAGCGGGGGGCCTACATTGCCGCCACGTGCCCGCCTCCGCAACGGCTTGGGGTGTCCGTGACCCTGCCGCTTATCGGCGGGGCCTTCTTCGACTGGAACTTCTACCGGCAATCAGCCGGCATGACGTGGCGTGATTTCTTCTCGCTCGACCTTCAACGGGCGGGCTCCATTGAGATTGGATGCGGGCGCGCGACGATCCAAGCCGACCTCTCGGAGCCGGCCTATCACTGGCCCCGCGCGGCGCGACTGGCTGCCTCTGTGCCGTGGCTCGTTCTCGGCTTGCCGCTGCTCATCGCCATCCTGCTCTTTGTGGCGCTTCTTACCGCCCTCACTAACCCCTTCCGGTGGCGGCTGAAACGCCTTGCCCTGCGCCTCGCGTGGAAGATATGGCCGGAGCAATTGGATACGAAGGCACGCGCGTGGGCGACGAAGGCGAGCGACCACGAGGAAATGGTGCGGCTTTATGTGGCGCGCGAGGCTGAGCGGAAGGTGGCCGAAGAGGCGGCCCTTGAGGCTGAGGTAGAGCGCCGCCTCGCTGAACGCCCCGCAGCCGCTGGAGCGTGAACATGAGGGACCTCATGGAACGCCTCGGGTCCTTCGGGGCATGCGTCCTCGTGCTCGGCTACATCGCCAGCGCGCCCCTCGGGATGATCTTTTGGGGCGCGAAGGGCTGGCTCTTGGGCGTCGTGCTGTCGCTCATCCTGCCATGGTTCGGAGCCGTGAGCGTGCTGGTGCAAATCGTTCGCTGACAACGGTTTGCGGCTAACCCCTCACTATCGCGATTACGGATCAATCGCCCGCCTCGCCGGCCCTGTCGAGCTAACCCCTCACTATCGCAATTACGGATCATTCGCCCGCCCCCTGCCGAACCCTTCGGTGGTCGTGGCGGGCGTCTTTCGTCTCTGCCCAACTCCCGCAGAACAGATATAAGGTATCAAATTATGGTCGCGCGCGTGAATGACATCCTACCTTTTACATCGACGAATGGCCGGTCGGCGGATGGTCGTGGATTAGCCTCCAAAATGAGTCCGAATGGCAGCGCCTCCACCAAATTCGATGAAATGAATGACGGTATAACGGTTGAGTGGTGGGTGTCTGAATACAGGAAAGAGGCTATTGCGGAGGTTGATAACCTGCTCAACGACCTTACAAATTTCCGCGCGATGTTGTCGGACATGCCTCCTTCGACTAGGTTCTCAGAGGTGCAGAAGATCTACGATGCTTGGCATCAGTTGTGCGAGCGGCCGGCGCTAACTGGTTGTGGCGAGGCGCTAGAAGGCCGTGTCGACGCGTCGTCTGGCGGAAGAAGGGGACCCCACCCCCATCGCCGCTTTGGTTGCGCTCTAGAGGTGATGCTGGATGCTCTGGTTGAGCTTCCGGAATTGCAAGATGATCTGCCTGACACGAGTGGGGAGTTTGGCTTCAGCATCGACGAGTAAAGATTACCGTCGCCGGCCATCTATCCGCCGCCCCTCCCGCCCCCGTTCAGACACCCGGAGCGGGGGCTTTTCTATGTCCGGCCGGTCCCCCTCGCGACCGCCTAACGAGCCCCTGAACATCGCCATGAACACCGAACTCGCAGACGCCATCCGCGCGTCCTCCAAGCGCCTCGGGGTGGAGCCTATCCACCTCGCTACGGCGATGTCCTACGAGACGGGCGGCACCTTCGACCCGTGGAAGAAAGGCCCCACCACCAAATGGGGCGAGCATCGCGGCCTCATACAGTGGGGCGAGCCGCAGCGCGCCAAGTACGGCGTGACGCAGGACATGCCCATCACGGCGCAGGTAGAGGCCGCTGAGCGCTATCTGAAGGACGCCGGGGTGAAGCCCGGCATGGGCCTCCTCGATATCTACAGCGCCATCAACGCGGGCGGGGTGGGGCTCTACGACCGCTCAGACGCCGCCGCTGGTGGCGCTCCGGGCACCGTCAGGGACAAGGTGGAAACGCAGATGGCGGACCATAAGGCCAAGGCTGCGGCCCTCCTTGGCGGGCAGGACATCACCGTTGCCGACCGTTCCCCCACGCGGCCCATCACGGTGCCCGAGCAGATGGCGGCTGAGGCCGCTCCGGGGCCAGGTATCGGGGAAACCGCCATGGCAGCGGCGCGCGAGCATTCCCTCACCGGGTGGCTCGTCACCAAGCCGTGGCTCCTGCCCGATGACCCCGACTTCCAGATGACCGATGAGCGCCTCAAGGCCCTCACTCAGGGCATCCCGAGCGACCGGTGGCGGGCCTTTGAGAACGCGTATTCGGCCGATCAAGCGGACTCGATCCGGCGCGAGCTGCTCGCTCAGATGGACCGGCAGCGGACACTCTCCGAGGCCGGCATCACGGGCGCTCTGCTCTCCGTAGGCGCCGCCATCGGGGACCCTATCGGCATCGGCGTGGGTGTCGCCACGGCAGGCACCGGCAACGCCATCATGTGGGGCACCAAGCTCTCCCGCATGCAGCGTGTCCTCAGCGCGGGGGTGGCCGGGGCGGCGGTCAATGCCGGCCTCGCGGGCGTGGAGGAGAACCTCAAGCCGAACCCGGAGTGGGACGCGGTGCTCCTCGCGGGCGCCGGTGGAGCGTTCATGGGGGCGGCTTTCGGCGCGCTGAGCAAGATGCCGCACATGGCACCCGAAGCGCAGGTTATTCGTGAAACCTCGAAGGAGGCGGTGGAGAAGACGGAGGCCAAGTACGGCGTGGAGCCCCTGCGGCCGAAGGACAGCTCCGTGGGCGCCGCTCAGGGCATAGAACAGGTGCCCCTTGCTCAGGACGCCAACGACTTCATCCGCCTTGCTGATGGAACGAACGCCCCGAAGACCGGCATGGCACCCGTGCGCTTCGATGCTACCGGCCGGACCAAGGCTTCCGAGAACCAGCTTACCCGCATGCTCGGAAACGCCCTAGGGGAAGACGGCACGGGCAATCTGGACAAGGATGTCCCGGCCCTGTGGAGTGCCACGCAGGAGCGCGCACGGCTCCAGCAGGTCATGGACACGCGCCGCGCGCTTGCCATTGAGCCGCATCTGAAGGCGTGGGCCGATGCACGCGGGCTTGGTCCTTTCGCGCGCGAGAAAGCGCGCGTGGAGTTCCAGAAGGAAGTCACCCGCGCGCGGCGCAATCAGGACCCCACCCGCACCTTCGACCCGGAGGTGCTGAAGGCCGTGAAGGACGTGGGCAGATGGTATGACGACTATCACACCCTCGCGGTGGACCCCGGCCGCGCCATAGGTCTCCCCGGACAGCGCCGTCCGGTCCCCGGCTTCGACCCCACGGTGCCATCCCTGCCCAACTATGTGAACCGTGTCATCTCCCACACCAAGCTCGGGGACGCCCTGCGCCGCTACGGGCATAACGGGGTGGCCGATGCGTTTGCCGCAGCGATGCGCCAAGCTCAGCCCGATATCGACCCGAAGGCGCTCCACGCTATCAGCCGGGGATGGCTCACCACGCACCGCAAGGTGGCCCGTGGGATGGAGGCGCGCGCGGCGGACGGGCTCTTCTCGAATGACCTTGAGGGCCTTCGCGCGGCCCTGCACGACATCCCCGGCGTGGACCCGGAGGCCATCGAGAACGTCATGGCGACGATGGCACGGCCGGTGGACAGGGGCTCCGTCACCCGTGCCAAGCACCGCGTCCTTCTGGATGAGGGGCTCCGCATCAGGATGCCGGATGGCCTTGAGACCACCATCGGGGAATTGCTCCTTGAGGAGGACATCGGCAAGCTGATGGCGTCCTATAACCATCAGATGGCCGGCCATGTTGCCCTGTCTCAGGTGCTCGTCGAGAAGGTGGTGGAGGGGCAGCGGCATCTTCTCATTGACGGCCTCGCGGGGCCGGGGAAGCTGGAGCACTATCTACAGAAGATGGCCGCCGTTGCGGATGAAATAGACCAGCCGCAGGCCGCCTTGGTGAAGGACCAGCGGCGCATCGAATATCTCCATAAGAGCGCGGCGGGCGTTCCCCTGCACGACCATAGCGCGGCCTATGCGCAGTGGCTCCGGCTGTGGCGCGAATACGGCTTCGTCCGTGTCGCGGGGCAGATCGGGTTCGCTCAGTTCCCCGAGGTGGGTGCCATCTTCTCCTCCGGCTTCAAGGCGGCCATGTCCAGCATGCCGAGCTTGCGGGCGCTCCTGAGAGATGTCCGCACAGGCAAACTCAAGGACGAGTTCGCGGCTGAGCTGGAGGGCGTCTTCGGGCGCGGTGCCGAGCGCATCCGCACGGCTGGCGACTGGAATCTGTCCACCGAAGGGGAGTTCGGAACGGCCTTCGACCGCAGCCCCCTCATGGTGCGCGTAGAGAGAGCCCTTGGGGCGGCCAAGCGGGCCACCATGGAGATATCAGGGCTCAACGCCATGAACACATGGCTGCACCGCTGGTCCACCTCTGCGGTGGTGCACTGGTTCTCTCGCGCGGCCTCGGGGGAAATCACGGTGCCGGTGGAGCGGCTCCGCAAGATGGGACTGACGGACGCCATGGCAGAGCGGGTTCTGAACCAGATAAAGAAGCACCGGACCTTGAAGGACGGTTCTTCCTTCAAACTGGCGCGGCTCAATCTGGACCAGTGGGATGACCTTGAGGCCGCCGCGCACTTTGAACGCGCGGTGCATGTGCAGGGCAGCCGCATGGTGATGACGAACAGCCCCGGCCTCCTCGCGCCGTGGATGTCTCACCCGGTGGCAGCCACGGTGCTCCAGTTCCGCACCTTCGTCGTCGCGGCCCACTCCAAGCAGATGCTCCACGCCATGCACTGGAGGGACCGCGAGAGCATGTCCATGTTCCTCGGCACAATGGTGGCGGGGCAGCTCGGTCATATCGCGCAGACGGTGGCGAACGCGCCGATGCTCTCCGAGAAGCAGCTTGAGGAACGCCTGTCCCTTCAGGGCATCGCGATGGGCGGCCTTCAGCGGACGGGAATGACGGCGCTTCTGCCGCTTCTGGTGGACACCTTCGCGCGCGCCTTCGGGCAGCCGGGCGTCTTCAACAGCCGTTCCACCGACCAGACCTCGGACCTCTGGTTCGGTAACCCCACCACTGGCCTCGCGGACGACATCCCGAAGGCTATGCGGGCGCTGATGGCCGCCTTGGCGGATGACCGCCGCATGTCGCGTGGCGAGATACGGGATATCCTCCGGCCGCTCATTTGGCAGAACACCTTGCCCATGGTGATGCTGTTCGGCGCCATGTCCCGCGACCTTCCCGACTTCGCGCCGAAGGGGCGGTGAGAGCGGGATGAAAAAGACCCCAAGGCGGTGTGAAAGCGCTGCCTTGGGGAATCAGCGCGGGCGCAGGAGGCGTACGCGCTGTGCAGTGGCGGCCTTTTCTGGCTGGAGCACCTTACCCGCTTCGAAGTTGAGCGCAGTCAAAATTGCACCTTGATTGCCGATGGAAAAGTAGCAAACATCCCTTCCACGGTTGGGGGTATCATGCACACAATTGGCATAAGAGTAGCGCCGACTGGCGTGGTCTTCGCGGTATACGACTCAGAGGCGCAGGCCATCGAGAGTGTGGAGCAGATAATAATCCCTGCTGCATTTGAAGTCCCAGATGCTCTTAAATATGTCAGGAGCAATTTATTGGACATATTGAGAGAGTATCGTATTTCCCGAGCAGGGATTCGAGCGGCAGAGCCAAACGCTAGAAACCCTAGCATCCTTCGTATCGAAATCGAGGGTGTCATTAAAGAGGCATTTGCCAGCAGCGAATTAGAGACCTTTTATGTCGGTCACATCTCTTCTATTGCAGCTAAACTCAGTCTCAGAAGGACTGAGTTAAAGCCAATGATTGAAGGCGTCACTGATCCGGGAGTAGAGAATTGGGGGGCGTTGTCCTCCGTCGAGCGAGAAGCAATTCTCTGCGCTATGGGGGCAGTCAATGCTTAAGCCGTACAAGCGCGCTGAGCTTTCCTTCCGAGAAATACGTGAAATTGGTGCGGACGGGAGAAACTCGACGACACATCTGGTTTATGACGCTCAGCTTGGCGTTGATATCGTCATGAAAACCATCTCTAAGTCAAAAATGATAAATGCCGACGAGTTCTTTTCTGAGGCACGAAATCTATATGCGACTGCGCATCAGAACGTGGTTCAAATTCATTACGCGTGCGAGGATGCGAGCAACATCTATATAGCTATGCCATTCTATCGGCGTGGCTCTGTAAAGGGCCTGATGTCGAGTGGGCGTTTGACCGTAAGGGAAGTTATACGGCTTGGCTGTCAACTGTTGAGCGGGTTGCACAACATACATTCGAAGGGTCTAATTCACTTCGATATAAAGCCAGATAACATCCTTCTTTCTAATAGAGGCGAGGCGCTTCTTTCCGATTTCGGCCTCGCCAAACAAATGGAGCTTGGGCACGCAGCTCCCGACAAGCTTTATATTCGTATGGCGCCTCCAGAGGTGGTGGCAGGGCCGCCATACAATCTGCTGTTCGACATTTATCAAGTTGGCTTGACCCTCTATCGCATGATCAACGGCAACGAAGAATTTTATAGGCAGTTTGCCTCCTTCGATGGAACTGCGGGCCTCGATAGAGCAGGGTTGGCGCGCGCCATCACAGCAGGGACATTCCCGGATCGCGCGGCCTTTGGCGAGCATGTTCCGCAGAAGCTTCAGCGCGTGATCATCAAGTGCCTCGATCCAGTTCCGGCCAACCGCTTTCCGTCTGCCCTTAAGGTGGCCAATGCGCTTGCGGAGGTCGACCAATGTTTTGATTGGAGGCCGGTGCCAGACCCCGTTAGAAGGATATGGGTTAAGAGAGAGAACGGAACCGAGAAGCGATTTGTCGTGAACGCAGATGGCTCGACGACGTTTACCTCATGCGCTCACGGCGGGACGCCAAGGCAAAAGAGGGAGTTTTGCAAGGCAAGCATGCCGAAGGCCGCGATTAAGAGAGTTCTGAAAGAAAACTGATGACTAAGGTCCGAAACGACCCAGCTCTATACAAAAAGCGCGCTGTCTCCGCACAGAGGCGCGCGCGAGATACCTCTGCGCCTATAATAGATAAGAGAAGTCCGTTCTTTATCTCTCCGATCATAGATGGCCAACATTTGGATTTTCGTTCATCACGCAATTCGATCAAGTGGAAACCTAAAAATTAGTATTAGTTCGTATTTTATTGTAGGTTTCTGTAGGTTTAGTTTCCGATTGTCAGGTCGCCTCTCGCTAACGCCTCCCGGCTCCGGTGGTGACCAAAATATTTCCTTGGTAAAATTCGTGCGCCCATCTGAAATAGAACAAAGCCGCGATTCCCCCCTCGGGGGCCTTCAGTCCCGCATTCCGTCCCCTTCACGGGCGCCCCCGCGAGGCCCCTACATGGCCGCTCAGTCCCGCCGCCCCACACTCTGCCGAACGCCGCTCCCGGCCGCTGGTGAGTCAATCTGACTCGCCCTGAGCGCCTTCCTCGGAACCGCCTCGCGCGGCATCCTCGCGGGCATCATGACACCCGACACGCCAGCCGAAGCCCAGCCCCAACGCGCGCCGACCGAGCCCACCCCCGAGCAGCGCGAAGCGTTTCTCGACCAGCTCCGCACCTATCTCGCTGCCATGTACCCTTCAGCGGGCTACAGGACGCGCCGCAGGATACTCAGACGCGCCCGGAACAAGGGCCATTACGGTCGCCTCGGGGAAGTCGCAGGCATTCTCGTGAGCAACTACGTGCGGCACGAATGCACGGACTATGAGCGCCTCTTGCGGATCAACGGCGGCAATGAGGGGCTCACGCGCGAGGAGGCCCGGATGGTCGTGGCGCAGGAGGTGGAGGACATGGCGAACCGCTGGCGGCAGGGCTCGGCTGAGACCGATGAGGGCTATGTCCAGCTCCGCAGGCAGCTCAGGGAGCGGCGCCGGAAGAAGGGCAAGCGGAAGGACAATGCGGGCGTCATCGCTACGCAGAACGCGGCCATTGCTGAGTATCTGAGGGGATGGCTGGAGCGGCAGAAGCCGGCCTAGATCATTTCTGGCCGTGTTGCGGGCGCGGGTAATAGACCTCGGCAAACCGCGAGACCATCACCTTGAGCAACTCAACGAGCCCGAAACAGGCACCACTCATAACCCACTTATTTCTCATCGGAAATTATGCCTCCTGTATATGGAGCAGAGCCGTCCCTAGAGAGCGCGCGTGCGCGTCCCCCGAGCGAGGCCTTACGGGTCCAGTATAGGGAGGGAAGGTTCCTGCCTATGGGGCGCTCATGCCGGCCGGAGAGGGTTCTCGGAGATGGCCCCCACCATCAACCCCGTCTCAGAGGCGCTCCCACCGGCTAGGAGAGACGGCGATAGCTCCGGTCCTTGTGATGAGCGTCGCCCTGCATTCGGTGAGGCGATGTTGTATGCGGCAGGCATGAGCAAACCCGCCCCCGTGCCGCCCGCCGTCAATCGTCTCCTCTATGCAGCGGCGTTCGCGTGCGTCTTCATCATCGTGGTTCTCTCCCTGCTTCCCGCTCAGGAGATGCCGCGCACGGGCATTCCCGATGGCACCGACCACTTCATCGCCTATTGGGGCACGGGTGGTCTGATGGCGCTCGCTTTCCGAGGCAGGGGCGCGGTGCTGATGCTCGCGGGTCTCGCCTTGGTCGGCCTTGGCGGGCTCATGGAGGTGCTTCAGCAGCTCTCGCCCGGCCGCTCCACCACATGGAGCGACTTCCTCATGAGCGGTGGAGGGGCGCTTGCCGGCCTCCTCATGGGCACGGTGGCGGCCCGCATCATCAGCTATGGGCGCCGGCAGTACAGCGAGCGCCTCGGCAGCCTGCCCCGCCTCAGAGGCCCCATGCCTCCAGCGCCTTCGCCTGTCCGGCCGGGTCGTCCTTGATCCGGTAGACCGTCTGTCGGGTGAGGCCCGTGTGTTTCGACACGTCGCTCACACCCGCGCCCTGCGCCAGCATCTCAGCCACGCGGGTGAACTGCTCCCGGCTGAAGGTCGGCTTCCGCCCCTTGTACTTCGTCGCCCCCTCAGCGGCCTTGGCGTGGGCGATGCCGGCCTTCTGCGCCTCCTTGGTCGCCTCTGCCTGCGCCTGAGCAGTGGCCGCCATGAAGCCTATCAGGGCGTCTCTCACGGCCATCTGCACGGGGTCCTTGGTGGCCCCGTCGAAGGTCATGGCGTTGATGATGGTCTTCACCACCACGCCCCGGCGCATGAACTCGCGGATGGTCTCGGTGACATCGGCGTAGTTGCGCCCGAGGCGGTCCACCCAGCGGACCACGAGCGTGTCCCCGGAGCGCAGCACGTCGAACAGCCTCCGGCCCTCGGGGCGCTCCCTGAGGGGCACGGAGACGCCCGACACGCCGTCATCGGCAATCACCATGTCGAAGCTGTAGCCGGCCGCTTCGGCGTGCGTGCGCTGGTGGCTGAGGGTTTGGTCGGCAGTCGAGACGCGGGCGTAGAGGATGGTGGACATCGGCCTCTCCGGTGTCGGCAAGGGTGATGTCCGCAGATAAGATGTACGCAGACTCGATGTCAACCCCAGCGGACGGAGTTTCAGGGCCTCCGAGAGGTGTACGCTAGGGCATACCTATGAGGACATATCGTCGTCGAGGTGGCGCTTTAGGTCCGCAAACATGCGGACAAACTGAATTGCATTCCGCATGAACCATGCGAACCGTTCATAGGGGTAGCCGACTGCTACGGCCGTCTCGGCATTCCCCATTTCAAACTGTCGCCAAACCACGTGCGGCTCATTTCCGCGCACGACAGACCAATGCCCGTGCGCGATCAAATTCCGGTCCTTGCGAAGCTGCGCGAGGGTATTCCACATGCCGTCCGGGACGGGCCCGCCACGTGCTTCAATAGCCTCCCTTAGGGCGGCGAAATTCCTGTTCGGCGTATTATTGGCGATGCTCTTCATCGCTTTCTCGGATGGCGAATTGAGCGTCCAGAGAAGCTCCACTGCTAGGTTTTCTAAGTGCCCGTGAAGATTGAGGGCATCCGCGATTGCCGCCTTCAGCCTGAGCGGAATGACCAAACTCAGCTCTTCATTGTCGTCCAGCTCTTCCACTTCCACCCGCCCCACAAAAAAGAGACCACCGCATCATGACCGATGCCACCCCTGCGCACGCCCCTACGTCCCCCATCCTCGCCGCCTTGCGGTTCGAGGGAAAGACCATCCGGGCCACCCGGCACCCCGCCCACGGCCGCATGCTCATGGCGCACGATGTCCTCCTTGCCATCGGCTACACCCCGAAGCCCCCGAACGGCGCTCGGCCCATCCTCGCGGGCCTCAAGGTCTCCGATGCGAACCGCATCACGCTCACCCGCGAGGACTTTGACACCACGGAGGGTCGCCCGGAGCCAACCTTCTCCAAAGCCACCTTCCTCACCCGCGCCGGGCTGGACGAACTGGTGGCGGGTGCCGCCGCGAAGAAGGTGAAGACCTTCGGCCCGTGGATGGCGGTCGTGATGGAGAACGGCGCCCCGAAGCGGAAGCCCAAGCCGGTGGCCGAAGTGGCCCCGGAAGCCCCGGCTGAAGGGCTGCCTTGGGAGGAGTGAGCCGGCCGGCGCGATGCCCGGCCAACCCCTCACTATAGGAAGCCCCCAGCGACCTCAGGGCGCCGCGTGGAGGGCCGCTAAGCCCCCACTATAGGAAGACCCGAGGCCAGCGCAGGGCCGACTCCCTGCCGCCCCTAAGCGCCCCCTCGCACAACATGAACGACCTCAACCCGGACCCGCCAAGGGCCTCGCGGGGATATTCGTTCGTGGGCGTGTGAGGGGGCGTCTATCTATTTTTGAGGCGGCCCAACGGTCCCCTCGCGTGCCCCTCACGGCCCCCCTCATCGCGGCCTCGGGGCGCCTTCACCTCACCATCACAGCCACCAGAGCGGCCCTTGCCGGCCGCCTACACCCGCTCGCCCTCACTGCGGCGCGGGAACGGAGACACATGCCTTGATCTACACGGAAGAAATTCTCGACCGCCGCACGGGCGAACTCATCACCATCAACAAGGGCGACTGGATCACGGTCACGGAGTTTGGGCAGGCCATGGGCGTTGGCCCTCGGAAGGTCCGCTCCGTCCTGCGTGAGCTGGACTTCGTGGGTGTCGAAGGCGGCGGGACGCATCAGCGGCACCGCATGTCGTCCTGGGCCGTTCGGCAGGGGCTCGGGAGACGGATCGAGCCACGGAGGAAGGGTGCCGCGCCCTTCGATGTCATCAGCCCGGCAGGGCAGGCATGGCTCCGTGAGCGGTGGGCTGATGCCCTCGCGAAGCTGAACCACCGGGGAGGGCGGGGACCCGTAGCGGTGACCGGGGCGGCCCTCAGGGAGTTTCAGGTGTCCAGTGGTCGGGAGAATATGCCGGTGCAGGAGGCCGTGTGCTGGTTGTCGGACCATTTCCCGAGGCTGACGCAAGAGGACATGGCCGTCATCCTTGATGTCACCCAGCAGCTCGTCAGCCGGTATCGGGGCGTTCAGGCGAAGCAGCGGAAGGAGGCTCGGGAGTGGGCGGAGGCGACAAGCTGGAGGTGATGTCTCAGGGAGAAACCCCGAGGGTGGTCTTCATAGGCTCGTGTTGTGGCAGCTTGAGTTTGGCGAGGTATATTACCCATGAGCACAACACGGTGGAAAATGGGTTCCCCGCTGGGCGGATGCGGGAAGTGAACAACGTGAAGCATCCCAAGATACCCCACGAGGCTACATTCACGCTCGGTCTTTCCTTCAAGGTGGTCAAGGAATGGATGCGGCCGGATACGTACCCATGGATGAAGCGAAAGGCCGTAAATTACCTCGCGCCCCGCGTGGCGTTTTGGATTAGCACGATTGCATTATCCGTACATGTAGTATGGGCTTTAAACACAGAATGTAGCGTAAATTTCCAGCGGGGAGGCGCAATTGTCGTGTTTGCTGCGGCTGCTCTCTACGCTTGCATTGAGTGGCACGAACCTAACGGCTATCTGAGCGGTGGCCCCGTGCAACGCCTGTCGCTGTCCAACCCATATTTCGTATTGCCGCTCATAGGTGCCGTTGGCCCATTGGTATGGGGATACGGAGACTTGTTGCCGCTTTTAAGCAATTCAGGCTGTCACTGATCGGAATGCAAAGAAGGCGAACGACGGGGCATCACTGATGTTGGTCCTCACGGGGTTCATGAATATCGTGCTCGCCCTCGGCAGTCGCGCCGCCCCCTTTACGGCGTTCCTTCTCCTTCGGGAACTGCACGGCCTCCACGCAGGCCCGCAACTGGTTCACACTAGGGCCGCCTGAATAGGTCCCCAGCGTCATCCCCTGCCGGGCGTGTCCGACCACGCTGGAGATGATGTGCGGGGGCTGTCCGGCCATCTCTGCCTTTGTGATGAACCAGCGGCGGAAGGAGTGGAAGTCGATATTGCTCTGGCGCGCGCCGGGGGCTTTCTCGTCCACTTTGAGGGCCGTCCTGAGGCGGCCGAAGTGCTTGGTGATGGCCTGTCCGGGCTCGATGGCACTGCCTTCCTTGATGGCCGGAAGCTCGCTGAAGAGGCGGTCTTCGGGTGCCTTTCCGTCCGTCCGCGCGGTCACGAGGGGGGCGGTTAGGGGATGGATGGGAACGAAGCGGTTCCCAGCCTTGGTTTTCGCGTCGAGCACGTGGAAGAGGCCGTCCCGCACGTCCTTCACACGCAGCTTCGCTATCTCCGAGACCCTCATTCCTGACAGTGCGGCGATGCGGATGGCATCACCCAGCATCGTCGCAGGTTCCGTGCCCTTGATGAGGGTCGTTATCTCGTCGTCGGTGAAGGGGCGCTTGGTGGTCGCCACCACCTCTAGGTCTCGCTCGTTTACCCCCTGTCCGCGCCAAGGATTGTCGCCTTCGACATACCCGCGCTTCTCCAGCCATCGCCAAAAAGAGGACAGGCAGGACACATCCTTGTTGATCGTCCTCGGATGGATGCCCTTCTGAGTGAAGTGCTCCGTGACGTACTGCCCTGCCTTGCGCCGGGTCACGTCCTCAATCGCGGAGCAGAAGGCCGCGAACTTGGTGATGGCGCGCCGGTAGTCGTGCTTCTGCCGGGCCTTCATGCTGATCCGCTCATCAAGCCACGGATCAACCAGCGGCAGGAAAGGCGTGGCGACGCCCGTCGCGACAGAAGCGAACTCGACAGCGGCCGCCTCTCCATCGCTCGCTTCAATCGCCTCCGCGCGCTGATAAATCAGGTCCCGTAGGAGGCCCTCACGTTCTTCCTCGGGCACGTCCCCGAGCACCTCAGTGGTCTTCCAGCGAAGAGCCTCCTGCAAGCGGCTATCCCGAGCCTTCACACCTCTGCCTCTCGCTTCCTCGAATGTCTGCCGGATTTCAGCGATGACCGCGTGTTTCAACCGGGCGGCTTCGGACAGACTCTCCGTGCCCAAGGACACCACGATATGGGGCTTACCGATTGTCGCTCGGATGTCCTTGGGCACCGCGATACGGACGCGCCATTGCCGCCGATGCTGCTCAAGATGCGTTCGGTCATAGCGCATGGAGGGCTCCGAATGGGTGGCTGGGGAAAGAAAATACACCCACCAAATACACCCATCGGCTACACCAATGCAATGATTTCCTTATAGAATATGGGTTCTAGAGGTAGAATCGGAGTGTCCTCCCGCCCCAGCCACTCTCTTTGCAGCATGGAGCCGCTCCGCCTCGCTCGACGTCTGGCGGCGGCAGTGGCCATGCGAAGCGTCGCATGACCGGGCATGTCGGTGTCTTTCCCCTACCCTCCATCTATACGCATTGGTCCGGCGTGCTTGCGGGGCTCTGTCCGGTCGAACCGACGCCTGTTCCGCGGGTTTATGCGAGGGGACCGTACCGAAGGAGCCCTGGTAGTGAGCGACTATGATTTCTATTACTGGCCGGTCCCGTTTCGCGGTCAGTTCATCCGCGCCCTTATGGCCTATGCCGGCAAGAGCTGGGACGAGCACGGGGCGGACGAGATCGAGGCGCTGATGCAGTGCCCGCCCGCGCGTCAGCCGGTCGCCTTCATGGGGCCGCCGGTTCTCGTTGAGCGCCGTTCCGGCCTTGCCCTGTCGCAGATGCCGGCCATCGCCCTCTATCTCGGCGAGACGCTTGGACTCATCGGGAATGAGGCGGGGCGGCGGGCCCTGACGGTGAAAGTGGTTATTGACGCCAATGACGTGCTGGACGAAGTGACGCTGGACGGGGGGCGGCAGATGTGGACCCCGACGAAGTGGGAGGACTTCATCCCCCGGCTGGTTCACTGGATGACGATCTGGGAGGCGACCGGCCTTCGCTATGGCCTCACCGAGGAACGTGGCTATCTGCTCGGCACGGCCGAGCCCGGTGTGGCCGATATCGTCACCAGCACCTTGTGGTCGACCATGAGCGACCGGTTCCCGGTCATCCAGGAATTGCTGGAGACGCATGCGCCCTGCCTTGCGGCTCTGACGCGGCGAGTGGCGGCCGTGCCTGCGCTTGCGGCGCTGCGGCAGAAATCGTTCGAGCTCTACGGCACCGCCTATTGCGGCGGCCAGATCGAAAAGTCGCTGCGGCAGGTCCTCGGGAGGCAAAGCGAAGGCGGCGCCTCAGCCTGGGAAGGCGCCTGCATGTGTTCCCTCGGCATGCGGGGTCGTGCTAGAAAAGTCTGCGGATTCACCTAATTCCCGGGCTTTCTCCTTGCGCATCCATCTCGTCAATCCGAACACCACCCGCTCCATGACCGAGAAGATCGCGGCGGCGGCGCGGGCGGTGGCGGCGCCGGGAACGGAGATCGTCGCGGCGACGTCGACGATGGGGCCGGCCTCGATCGAAGGTCACTACGACGACGCCCTCGCCTTGCCCGGCCTGCTGGCGGCCATCGCGCAGGCGGAGGCTTTGGGCGTCGATGCCCACATCATCGCCTGTTTCGACGATACCGGGCTTGATGCCGCCCGCAGCCTCGCCCGCGCGCCCGTGGTCGGCATCGGTGAGGCGGGGTTCCATTTCGCCAGCCTCATTGCCCATCGCTTCAGCGTGGTGACGACGCTGTCGCGCTCCATCCCCGTCATCGAGGCCAACCTGCTGCGCTCGGGGCTCGAACGGCGCTGCGCCGGTGTGCGGGCCTCGGAAGTGGCGGTGCTGGAGCTGGAGGACCCCGCCTCCGATGCGCACGCCCGCATCTCCGAGGAAATCGGCCGTGCGGTGCGCGAGGACCGGGCGGACGCCATCGTGCTCGGCTGTGCCGGCATGGCCGATCTCGCCCGCGCGCTGGGCGAGGCGCATGGCGTGCCTGTCATCGACGGCGTGGCGAGCGCGGTGGCGCTGGCCGAGGGGCTGGTGCGGGTCGGCCTCGTCACCTCGAAGAGCGGGGCCTATGCCGCGCCGCGTGCCAAGGCCTATAGCGGCCGGCTGGCCGATTTTGCTCCTTCGGGCAGTTGATCGGCCTCAGCTGAGCTTGCGCAGCAGCCGCAAGGCTTGTTCGCGTTCGGGGGCGGTGAGTGCTTCGAGCGTTGCGGTGGAGATGTCCCGGGCGACAAGAACGGCGGCGTCGGTGACCTCGCGGCCGCGAACGGAGAGGTCGACGGCGCGGCGGCGCCGGTCGAGCGGGTCGTCGGCGATGACCAGCAGCGCGCGGGCCTGCAGCCGGTCGACCACGCCCTTTATGGTCGCGGCGTCGAGATGGATCAGTCGCCCCAAATGGTTCTGCGAGCAGGGGCCAATTTCTCGCAGCTTCGCAAGGGTGGCGAATTGCGGTGGGGTCAAACCCTCGATCATGCGCGCGGTGAAAAGTGCGGTATGGCGCTGGCTGGCGACGCGGAGCAGAAAGCCCACCTGCTCGTCGAGCCGATAGGCGTCGCCGCCTTCGCCACCGGCGCCGTCCGGCTGGTCCGAACCGCCCCTGTTCATGACCGCAACCTCCCCCAATACCGCAAGCTATGAGAGCACAACCCAGCCGGCTCGCAAATGCAAATTGTCAGAGGGGGGATGTGGTCGGTGGTGCCGCCTGTGCATTTGGTGGAATATCTGGCGCCCGTGCGCTCATCGGACCGTGCCCGCGCAGTTCCCCTTGCTCGATGTGATAGGCCCGGTCGCAGATCGCCGCGCATAGATCCGAACTTTGCTCGGAGATGAGCAGGGAAAGGCCGCCCGCCTTCAGCCGCAAGAGCGCACGGGTCATGTGCTCCACGACAATCGGCGCCACTCCTTCCGAGGGCTCGTCGAGCAGCAGAAGCGCCGGATTGCCGACAAGCACACGGGCCACCGCCAGCATTTGCTGCTCGCCGCCGGACATCTGTCCGCCGAGGCGCGCGCGCATGTCGGCAAGCTGGGGGAAGAGATCGAAAACTGCGTCCATCGACCAGTCCGGCAGGGTTGCGCCGGGTGGGCGCGGGCGGCGGCCGAGATCGAGATTTTCCCGCACGGTGAGCTCGGCGAAGATCCGGCGATCTTCCGGCACATAGCCGATACCGAGACGGGCGATGGCATGGGTAGGAAGCGCCGCGAGATCGCTGCCGTCAAAGGCCAGTCTGTTGGCCCGTCGGCGCACAAGGCCCATGATCGCCTTCATCGTGGTGGATTTGCCGGCGCCGTTGCGCCCGACCAGCGCCACCGCTTCGCCCGTCGCGACCTGAAGCGAAAGACCGAACAGTATCTGCGCCTCGCCATACCAGGCGTCGAGGCCATCGATCTCAAGCAGGGGAAGACGCGCACTCATGGTGCCTCGCTCAAGGAGGAGGGAGCGCCGCCGAGATAGGCCTGGCGCACCGCCGGGTCGCCCTGCACCGCCTCGACGCTGCCATTCGCGATGAGACGGCCGCGCGCCAGCACCACCACCCGGTCGGCATGGCCGAAAACCACGTCCATCGCATGCTCGGTGAACAGCACGGCGAGGCCGCGCGCGCGGGTGAGCTGGCGCACCAGCGCGATCATCGCCTGCCGCTCACCACTCGACATGCCGGCGGTGGGTTCGTCCATCAGCAGCAGGGCGGGGTCGCCGGCCAGCGCCATGGCGAGTTCGAGCCGCTTCACATCGCCATAGGCGAGGGTGGCGGCCGGTCGTTCGGCCAGTGCCGCCATGCCGGTCTGTTCCAGAAGCGCGAGCGCGTCCTCGCGTCCCATGCGGCGCGCTGGCGACCAGAGCCCGAAGACCTGCCCGCGCGCGGCGATCAGCGCCATCTGCACATTTTCCAGCGCGGTCATCGAGGCGAAGACGGTGGCGATCTGGAAGGTCCGGCCCACGCCTAGTCGGGCGATGCGGCGCGGCGCGAGGCCGGTAATATCGCGTCCGGCGAGGCGCACCCATCCCGAATCCGGCCGCAGCTGGCCGTTGATAATGTTGAAGCAGGTCGACTTGCCGGCACCGTTGGGTCCGATCAGCGCCAGCAATTCGCCGCGGGCGATGGAGAAGCTCACGCCGTCCAGCGCGTGCACGCCGCCATAATGCTTTGTCAGCGCTGAGATTTCCAGCACGGGCACGCTCATGGCGCCCCCCGTTTGCGAGGCAATCCGGCGGCCAATCCGGAGGGGAACAGGAGGACGATGAGGAGGATGATCAGGCCGAGCAGACCGCGCCAATAGGGGCTCTCGCGCATCACCATGTCCTGCAGCAAGGTGAGGCCGCCGGCGCCGAGGAGCGGCCCCATCAGCGAGTGCACGCCGCCGAGCAGCACCATCACCAGCCCGTCTATCGAGCGTCCGACCGAGATCGCTTCCGGCGAGATCGAGCCCTTGGCGAAGGCGAACAGCCCGCCCGCCGCGCCGCACAGCGTGCCGGCAATGGCAAAGGCGAGCCAGCGCACCTTTTCCACTGCAATGCCAGAGGCTTCCGCCCGCAGGCGTGAGTCCCGCGCCGCCCGCAGAGCGAGGCCGAAGGGCGCGAAGACCAGCCGCCGGATGAGAACGAGACCCAACACGGTCACGCCCAGCGCGGCGAGATAGAGCCCGTTGGCGCTGTCGAAGGGCGGGTCGGGCCAGACGCCGAACAGCCCGTTCGAGCCGCCCGTGACCTCTTCCCATTGATGGGCGATCGACCACACGATCTGCGCGAAGGCCAGGGTCAGCATGGCGAAATACACGCCTTCCAGCCGCACGCAGAACCAGCCGAACAGCACGGCGCCGGCCGCTGCCGTTGCCATGCCGACGGCGAAAGCCAGCGGCGTCGGCAGGCCGAGCACGGTGGCGGCATAGGCGGTGCCATAGGCGCCGAGGCCGAAATAGGCGGCGTGGCCGAAGGAGGCGAGGCCGCCGGGGCCCATGAGCAGATGCAGCGAGGCGGCGAACAGCGCGGCGATCACCATGTCGAGCGCCAGCACCGGGGCGTAGCTGGCGACGGCGCCGAGCAGGGGAATGCCAGCGAAAAACACCAGCGCCGCCAGCACGATGAGACGGCCCGTCCGGCCGAGCGGCACCAGCGGCGCCTCGGCTTCCCCGCGCCGGGCCTGCGCCGGCTGCGGCCGGCCGAACAGGCCATGCGGGCGCACCACCAGCACCACCGCCATGACGAGGAACTCCGCCACCAGGGTCAGCCGCGACATGTTGAAGGTGAAGCCGCCGACCTCCACCAGACCCAGTGCGGTGCACAGCGCCTTCACCTCCGCCACCAGCAGGGCGGCGACATAGGCGCCGCGGATCGAGCCCATGCCGCCGACCACAACCACGACGAAGGCGTCGCCCAGCACGGAGAGGTCCAGGGCGAGGTTGGCGGGTTCGCGCGCCATCTGCAGCGCGCCGCCGAAGCCGGCGATGCCGGTGCCCAGCGCGAAGACGGCGGTGAACAGCAGCGCCTCATTGATGCCCAGCGCCGCGACCATTTCGCGGTCCTGCGTCGCCGCCCGGATCAGACGGCCGAAACGGGTGCGTTTCAGCAGGAGATGCAGCCCGAGAAGCACGAGAGGGCCGATCAGAGCGAGGAAGATGTCGTATTCCGGCAGCCGGCGGCCCAGGAACTCCACCGCCCCCGACAGCCCCGGCGCCTGCGGCCCGAGAATGTCCTCGGGCCCCCAGAGATAGAGGGTGGCGTCGTTGACGATGAGCAGCAGGGCGAAGGTGGCGAGCAGCTGGTAGAGTTCGGGCGCGGCATAGATGCGCCGCAGCAGCACCACCTCCACCAGCGCGCCGAGCGCCGCCGTCACCAGCGCGGCCCCGAGAATGCCGCCCCAGAATCCCAGCGCGCCGCCGAAGGTCGCGCCCAGCAGCGGCGCCAGCGTCACGGCGAGGTAGAGCCCCAGCATGTAGAAGGAGCCATGCGCCATGTTCACGATGCGGGTGACGCCGAAGATGATCGACAGTCCCGCCGCGACGAGGAACAGGCCGGAGGCCGAGGCGAAGCCGTTGACCGCCTGGAACAGCAGCGACTCAAACGACATCGCGTCTTCCCGCCTGCCGCCGGCTCAGTTCGCCGCCGGTCGCAGCTTCAATACGTCGGCGTCTGAGGGCAGGACGCTGGCGCCGTCGACATAGACGGGGTCAAGCATGATGCCGCGCCCGTGCTTCACCGCCAGCGTGCCGACAAAGGCCCCCATCGTCGCCTGGTGGTCGCTGGCGCGGTAGACGAAGGGGCCGAACGGCCCGTCCACCTCCAGCCCCTCGAAGGCGTCGACCAGCTTCTCCGTGTCGGTGCTGCCGGCCTTGGCGATGCCGGCGGCGAGGGACTTTATGGTGGCGTAGCCGACGATGGAGCCAAGGCGCGGATAGTCGTCATAGGCGGCGCGGTAGGCATCAAGGAATTTCTGGTGCGCGGGGATCGTGATCGCATACCAGGGATAGCCGGTGACAACCCAGCCAATCGGCGCCTCCTCCTTCAGCGGGTCGAGATATTCCGGCTCGCCCGAGAGGAGGCTGACGACGAAGGTGCCTTCCAGCGCCCGGCGGGTATTGGCCTCGCGCACGAAGCGGGCGAGGTCGGCGGCGAACAGCACGTTGAACACGGCATCGGGCTTGGCGTCGGCGATGGCCTGCGCCACCGGGCCGGCATCGATCTTGCCGAGCGGGGTGGCCTGCTCGGCGACGAATTCGACATCCGGCTGCGCCGCCTTGAGCAGCCGCTTGAAGGTCTCGGCGGCCGACTGGCCGTACTCGTAATTGGGATAGACAATCGCCCAGCGCTTGCGGTTGGCCTTCACCGCCTCCGGCATCAGCATGGCCACTTGCATATAGGTGGAGGGGCGCAGGCGGAAAGTGTAGCGGTTGCCGTCGGCCCAGGTCAGCTTGTCGGTCAGCGGCTCGGCGGCGAGGAAAAACACTTTTCGCCGCTTGGCGAGATCGGCCACCGCCAGCCCGACATGGGAGAGGAAGGTGCCGGTGAGGAGGTCCACCTTGTCACGCGTCAGCAATTCGGTGGCGACGCGCACCGCATCGCCCGGATTGCCGCCATCGTCGCGCGAGACGAGTTCGAGCGGGCGCCCGATCACCCCACCCGCGGCGTTGATCTCCTTCAGCGCCAGCTCCATGCCCTTGCGATAGGGATCGAGGAAGGCCGCCTGCGCCTTGTAGCTGTTGAGTTCGCCGATGCGGATCGGCTCGGCGGCCGTCGCCGGGGAGAGGGCCGGCGAGATGAGCGCGGCGGCGAGGGTCGCGGCGCTGAACAGGGCCGCGCGCAGGCGCTGGGTCGGGCGCATCGCAGAACTCCGGGTGGATCGACGAGGGCAGCGTCGAAGGGGCATCAAGGGCGGGCGTCGACGTTGGGGGCGTCGAGGGGCGTTTGGCGGCCTAACCTATCGTCTTGCGGCGCGGGGTCCAGCCCCGCGCCGGGGATGACCGGTCAGGGGCCGACCTCGACCTCCGCCTCGCGCAGCCGGCTGCGCCGGGTGGCGATCAGCGCGCCGCCGGCGATGAGCCCGGCGCCGGCGAGCGTGCTGGGGGAGGGAATCTCGCTGAACGCCACCAGCCCGATCACCAGCGCCCAAAGGAAGGCGGTGTATTCGAACACGCCGAGCCGGCTGGCATCCGCCCGCCCATAGGCCCAGGCCATGCACAGATGCCCCGCCGTGCCGAGCACGCCGATGAGCACGAACAGCCCCATCTCCCCCGAGGTCACCGGCGTCCACTGCCAGGCGCCGAGCGGCGTCACCAGCACGCAGGCGAAGGCGTTCTGCAGCAGCACGATGGTGGGAATCGGGTCGCGCGCCGCCCGGCTCTTCAGCGTCACCATGGCCAGCGCATAGGTGACGGCCGCGACCAAAGCGGCGGCGATGCCCGGCCCGTTGGCGAGGCTGCCGCCGGCGCCGATGTCCAGCTCGTTCCACAGCACCACCAGCACGCCGGCAAAGCCGAGGCCGAGCGCGAGCAGGATGGACTTGCCGGGCCGCTCGCCGAGGAACAGCGCGGCGAACAGGGCGATGAACAAAGGCGAGGTGAAGGACAGCGCCAGCGCCACCGCCAGCTGCAGCACGGAGAGCGAATAGAAGAAGGTGAGGGCGGTGATCGACACCAGCACCGAGCGCCAGAGATGCGGACGCAGCATGGACGGGCCGGGCAGCGGCGTGCGGCAGGCGGCGAATACCGCGCCCGCCGCCAGTGCGCCGACGGCATAGCGCAGCATCGCGATCTGCCCGGTGCCGTGGGTGGCCGCCACATATTTGATGATGCCGTCCATGATCGACAGAATGCCGATGGCGGCGATGGTCACCAGCGCGGGGCCGTTGAGAACGGCGCGTCGAAGGGTTGCCTGCCACATGGGGATCAGCCTTCGCGCGTTCCGGCCGCCGCGAGGGGCAGGCGGTAGGAATAGTCCCAGGTGGCGGAAAGGTCGTGGCATTCGCGCGCCGGACCCTGCCGGCTGAAGCCGCAGCGCTCATAGAAGCGGTGCGCGTCGGTAAAGCGTGTGTCCGTCCACAGCCGGATTTCCGGCGCGCCGGCCGTGTGGGCCGCCTCAAGCGCGGTGGCGAACAGCGCGCGGGCGATGCCGCGCCGGCGGGCCGCGCGCGCCACATAGACCTTGAAGATCTCCAGCCCGCCCGGCGGGGCGTCGGGGTCGCTCGTGGGGGCCAGCGCCATCGAGCCGATGACGCCGCCCTCATCCTCGGCGACCCAGATTGTGCCGCCGCGCGCGTTGAAATGGCTGGCGATGGCGTCCAGCTCGGGGAATTCGGCGGCGCGGTCGAACACGCAGCCCTCATATTCGGCAAAGGCGGCGGCGATCAGCGCGGCGATGGCATCGCCATCCGCATCGGTCGCCGGCCGGATCAGGAAATCGGTCACGTCGTTCACTCCGGCCCGGCGCGGTCCATTTTCTCGCCGGGAAGGCTGGGAGAGTTCGACGGCGGGGCGCGGGCGGACTATGTTCGGCTGGTCATCTGGCGTAAAGACCATTCATTATGCCCGATACATGGATCTGAAATGGCAGGCCCGCGCTTGATCCGTGACTGTCCGCCCGCCAGCCTTCCGTTCCGGAGTGCTCTATGAACGTGTCTCGCTGTGTTGCCCGCCTGGCCTTTGTCGCCACCCTCGCCGCATTGCTCGCCGGCTGCGCCTCCCCGCCGCCGCCCCGGCCGGTCGAGCCGCCGCGGCCCCAGTTTACCTCGCCGATCTCGGCGCAGCAGGTGATGGGCAAATGGGGCCTTGCCGCCTATCACCGGCCGGAGGACGCCGCCCGCACCGAGGCGCAGGCCCGCCAGGGCTGCCGCCAGCCCTACATCATCAATGCCGGCCCTTCCGGCGGCTTCATGATGTATCTGGCCGACGACGCCCAGCCCTCCGAAGTGGTGTCGAAGCAGGTCGGCAACGGCCCGATCTATATCGGCCTGCCGGACGAGCCGCCGGGCGCGCGCTCGGACCGCGAAGTGCTGCGCTTCGACGGCCAGGTGCTGGTGCTCAAATGGATGGATCCGGAAGTCGCCGGCCGCTACGGCACCATGGTCTATGTCCGCTGCCCGTGAGAGGGCGGGACTGATTCGCCGGGACGCGCGCGGGGAGTGCCGCGCGCAGGGCTGGGTTGTTTGAGGGGCCCGGCCGGCGGCTTGGAGGCGCGCGGGCTCTCCGCTATGGTCCGGCCCGAATTCGGATCGAACGCGGGAGCCGCGAGCAAATGGCTGTGGACACACAGGTCGGGGACACATTTGGCGACGCCGCCAGCGCCGACACCCATTTCGGCTTCCGCACCGTGCCGCTCGGCGAGAAGCAGCGCATGGTCGACGAGGTGTTCCACTCGGTGGCGCGCCGCTACGACCTGATGAACGACCTGATGTCGATGGGCCTGCACCGGGTGTGGAAGGACCTTCTGGTCTCGCGCCTGCGCCCGCCGAAGAGCGACCGAAGCTTCCGTCTGCTGGATGTGGCCGGCGGCACCGGCGACGTGTCCTTCCGCACGGTGGAAGCCGGCGGGCCGGGCACGCGCGCGGTCGTGGCCGACATTAATGGCGGCATGCTCGGCGTCGGGCGCGAGCGGGCGCAGGGGCTCGGCCTTGCCGAACGGGTTGAATTCGTCGAGGCCAATGCCGAAGAACTGCCCTTCGCCGACAAGAGTTTTGATGCCGCCACCGTCGCCTTCGGCATTCGCAACGTGCCGCGCATGGACAAGGCGCTTGCCGAGATGCGCCGCGTGCTGAAGCCCGGCGGGCGCTGCTTCGTGCTGGAATTCTCCCGCGTCGACGTCCCGGGGCTCGATGCCATTTACGACACCTATTCGTTCAAGCTGATTCCCGGCATGGGCAAGCTGGTGACGGGCGACGCCGAGTCCTACCAGTACCTCGTCGAATCGATCCGCAAATTTCCCCCGCCGGAAGCGTTCGCCGAGCTGATGCGCGAGGCGGGGTTCAAGCGCGTGGCATGGCAGCCGCTCACCGGCGGCATCGTCGCGCTGCATTCCGGCGTGCGGATCTAGCGCCGTGGCCACTCCCCTCGGTGATTATCTACGCCTCGCCCGTGCCGGCTTCGTGATGGCGCGCGAGGGCGTCGCCTCGCGCATCGACCCCGGCGTGCGCCCGCCCGGCTCCGAGCCGCTGTTTGCGCTCGCCGGGCTGATCGAGCGGCGCGGCCCGGCCTCCAGCGCCGCCCGGCTCGGCGCCGCGCTGTCCCGGCTCGGCCCGTCCTATGTGAAGCTCGGCCAGTTCCTCGCCACGCGGCCGGATGTGGTCGGCCCGCAGCTGGCGCGCGACCTGGAACTGCTGCAGGACCGCATGCCGCCCTTTCCGCAGGAGGTGGCGGAGGCGACCATCGCCCGCACGTTCGACCGGCCGGTGAGCGCGGTCTATGCCAGGCTCGACCTGCCGCTGGCCGCCGCCTCGATCGCGCAGGTGCATCAGGCCGAGGTGATCGAGGCCGACGGCACGGCGCGCCGCGTGGCGGTGAAGGTGCTGCGCCCGGACGTGCAGCGGCGCTTCCGCATCGACCTCTCCTCCTTCTACCGCGCCGCCCGGCTCGGCGAGAGCTCCTCGCCGGAGGGCAAGCGGCTGCGGCTGGTGGCGGTGGTGGACACGCTCGCCCGCTCGGTGTCGATGGAGATGGACCTGCGGCTGGAAGCGGCCGCCATGTCCGAACTGGCGCAGAACACCGCCGAGGATCCCGATTTCCGCGTGCCGGCGGTGGACTGGGACCGCACCGGGCGCGAGGTGCTGACCACCGAATGGGTGGACGGCATCAAGCTGAACAATCTGGAGGCGCTGCGCGCCGCCGGGCACGACCTGCCGCAGCTCGGGCGCATCGTGATGCAGTCCTTCCTGCGCCACGCGCTGCGCGACGGCTTCTTCCACGCCGACATGCATCCCGGCAATCTGTTCATCGATCCCGACGGCAAGCTGGTGGCGGTGGATTGCGGCATTATGGGCCGGCTCGGGCACAAGGAGCGGCGCTTCCTCGCCGAAATCCTGTTCGGCTTCATCACCCGCGACTGGCTGCGCACGGCGCAGGTGCATTTCGAGGCCGGCTATGTCCCCCCGCACCACTCCGTGGAGGATTTCGCCCAGGCGATCCGTGCCATTGGCGAGCCGATCTATTCACGACGCGCCGACCAGATTTCCATGGCCAAGCTGTTGACCCTGCTGTTCGAGGTGACGGCGCTGTTCGACATGCAGACAAGGCCCGAACTGCTGCTGCTGCAGAAGACCATGGTGGTGGTGGAGGGCGTCGCCCGCAATCTCGACCCGCAGCTCGACATGTGGAAGACCGCCGAGCCTGTGGTACGCGCCTGGATCGAGCGCAATCTCGGCCCGGCCGGGCGGATCGAGGAGGTGGCGACCGGCATCGGGGCGGTGGGTCGCTCGCTGCAGACCCTGCCGGAACTCATCGCCCATGGCCAGCGCATCGCCGCCCAGCTCGACGCCGCCACCCGCGACGGCCTGACCCTCTCGCCCGCCACCACCGACGCCATCGGCCGCGCCGAGGGGCGGGGCAATCGCTGGATGACGCTGGCTCTGTGGGCGATCGCCGGGCTGATCCTGATACAGATGCTGTTCTGAAGCCGATCGCCTCAGGCCGGATTGCGTAATCGGACCTGTGCAACTTTAGGCTGCGAACTGGGTTACAATGGTGTAATGCTACTCCCTGCAACCTTTGCGGGGAGAAGGACCATGCGTGCCCTCACCATGCTGTGCCTCGCCGGAGCGGTAGGCCTCACCACCGCCGCCGCGCAATACGCCTACAGCCAGTCGCCCTATGTGCCGGCGGCGCAGTTCTGCGCCAATGGCACCAGCGCGCCCTGCGCGATCATCCCGGCCTATATCGGGCCGGACCCATCGCTCGGCAACAAGGTCGGCTACAGCGGCATCATCGGGCAATTGCCCACGAGCAGCGCCGGCGATTCGCAGACACCGTTCGACAACATGTCGTGGCAGAGCTTCGTCGGGCTCAACTGGATCGCCGGCACTGAATCCGCCCCTGCCGCCACCGGCCTCAGCGCCGCCGGCGTCCGCGTGTGGCAGACATGGGCGAAGGTGAACCGCGTGTTCGGCAATTCGCCGGTGCAGGCCTCCTGCGCCAATCCGTCGGGCCTGCCGGTCATTTCCATCGGCAGCGACGGCAAGGGCAACCCTTCCCAGAAGAATGACGACTATTATCAAGCCTCCACCGATGTGCCGCTGATCGACATCAACGGCAATTGGACGCTCTATGAGCGGCGGCTCAACGTCACCGAGATCGCCTATCTCGCGGCGCCGGACGGCAACCTGCTCAACACGCTACTCACCGTCGCGGGGCAGACGAACTTCGTCGCGGCCGGCAACAGCGTCGCTTTCACCGCCTCTTCCACCGACCCGCAGGGCGCGCGCGGCTCCATGGAGCTGAAGATCGCCTGGCGTGTCCTGGGGGCGACTGACGATGCGAGCCGCTACATCACCCAGAACGTGCTGCTGGCGGTGGCGCCGGACCTTGTGAGCAATACCCAGCCGATCTGCGCCACGGTGACGGTGGGCATGGTCGGCATGCATATCGTGCAACGCAATCCCGACTATGCAACGAACAAAAATCTGCTGCCCGAATGGATCTGGTCCACCTTCGAGCATGTCGATAACGCCCCGCTGGCACCGGCGGCTTGTGACCCGACCGCTCCGGTCGGGTGCGCGAACCTCAACCAGCCCTCCTGCGGCGCGGCGCCGAGCGCCGCAGCGGCGTCCTATTTCGTCCCGTCCACCAGCGCCACGACCAACGTTCCTCCCACGCCCTTGTCCACCCTGCCCAACTTCGTCTGGAACCCGGCCCAGCCCTACGCCAAGGGCTATGTCCAGCCGGTGAGCGTGGGCGCGCGCACGCTTTATTCCGGCCCGCAGGTGGTGCGCTGCTGGCAGATTTACAGTCTGACGGTGGCGCTCAACCAGCAATGGCAAAAGGCGCTCGCCGGCTCGCCGCTGGCCAATTACCAGCTCGTCGGCACCCAATGGGGCGCCGGCCTGGAAACCTACCTCGCGCCCTATCCCAGCGACGCCGTGCCGGGCCTGCTCTCCAACGCGACGCTGGAAACCTACATCCAGAACAACACCCAGCCCACCGCCTCCGGCGGCGTCGGTTCCTGCATCGGCTGCCACCGCGCGGCGACGCTGGTGGATAACACGACGCCGTCCGATTTCAGCTTCCTGCCGAGCCTCGCCACGCCCACACCGACACGTTTTCAGTTCGCGCGCTAAGATGCGCGCCCGCCGCCGGTGTCCTCCTGCCGGCGGCGGGCGTTCAGCATGTTCGCGGTTGCCCTTCGGCCGAATCGGCGTTTGGCTGTATGAACGCCGGAATGTCCCGATCCGGGCCCGGGGAACGCCATGCTTGAGGACAAGCGCCTTCTGCTCATCATCGGCGGCGGCATCGCCGCCTATAAGAGCCTCGACCTGATCCGCCGGCTGAAAGAGCGCGGCGCGTCGGTGCGGGTGGTGATGACATCAGCCGCGCAGCATTTCATCACCCCGCTGGCGGCCGGGGCGCTGAGCCATGACCGCGTCTTCACCGAGCTGTTCGACCGCGAGGCGGAGCAGGATATCGGCCATATCCGCCTGTCGCGCGAGGCGGACCTTCTCATTGTGGCGCCCGCCACCGCCGATCTTATGGCGAAGATGGCGCATGGCCTCGCCGACGACCTCGCTTCCGCCGTGCTGCTGGCGAACACGCGGCCCGTGCTTCTCGCTCCGGCGATGAACCCGGCCATGTGGGCGAATGTCGCCACCCGCCGCAACGCGGCGCAGCTGGCCGCCGACGGGGTCCGTTTTGTCGGGCCCAATGCCGGCGCCATGGCCGAGCGCGGCGAGGACGGGGCAGGGCGCATGGCCGAGCCGCTGGAGATCGTCGCCACTGTCGAGGCGATGCTGGCGGCCGGCGGGCCGCTGAGCGGGCGGCATGTGCTTGTCACGTCAGGCCCGACGCATGAGCCGATCGACCCGGTGCGCTATATCGCCAACCGTTCCTCCGGCAAGCAGGGCCACGCCATCGCCGCCGCCGCCGCGCGGGCCGGGGCGCGGGTGACGCTGGTGAGCGGGCCGGTGAACCTGCCCGCGCCGCCCGGCGTCACGCTGCGCCCGGTGGAAAGCGCGCGCGACATGCTGGCGGCGGTGGAGACCGCGTTGCCGGCCGATGTCGCCATCTTCGCCGCTGCGGTGGCCGACTGGCGCGCCGCGAGCGAGGCGCCGGAGAAGATGAAGAAGGATGGTGGCGCGCTGCCGCCGCTGGCGCTGACCGAGAACCCCGACATCCTCGCCACCATCGCGCACCGCACCAGCGGCCGGCCGCGCCTCGTCATCGGCTTCGCGGCGGAGACGCAGAATGTGGTGGCCTATGCGCAGGCCAAGCGCGCCCGCAAGGGCTGCGACTGGATCGTCGCCAATGATGTCTCCGCCCATAGCGGCATTCCCGGCGGGGTGATGGGCGGCGACACCAACGAAGTGCATCTGATCACCGCCGAGGGCAGCGAGGCCTGGCCACGCGCCTCGAAGGCGGAGGTCGCCGCGCGGCTGATCGCCCGCATTGCCGCCGCGCTGGGCGAGAGGGAGAGTGAATCATGAGTATCGAGGTTGCTGTCCGCGTGCTGCCACATGGCGAGGGCCTGCCGCTTCCCGCCTATGCCACACAGGGCTCGGCCGGGCTCGATCTGATGGCGGCGCTGGCGGAGGGCGAGACGCTGACGCTCGCCCCGCTCGCCCGCGCGGCTGTGCCGACCGGGCTGGCGCTGGCGCTGCCGGAAGGGTTCGAGGCGCAGGTGCGCCCGCGCTCCGGCCTCGCGCTCAAGCAGGGGCTGACGGTGCTGAATGCGCCGGGCACGGTCGATTCCGACTATCGCGGCGAGGTGAAGGTGATCCTGGTCAATCTCGGCCCTGAACCGGTGGTGCTGGAGCGCGGCCAGCGCATCGCCCAGATGGTGGTGGCGCCGGTGACGCACATTCATCTGGTTGAGGTCGGGAATTTGGAGGAAACAACGCGGGGAGAAGGTGGATTTGGCTCCACGGGGCTCGACGGCCGGCAAATATCGCGCTAGCCAAGAGCCATGCCGCGCCTCTCCGATAAAAGCCTCCTCGCCATCGCCGCCGTCGTCGACGTCGCGCTGCACGCCCGCGGCATGCCGGTGGCGGCCAAGGCGCTCGCCGCGCGGCACGAATTGCCGCCCCGCCATCTCGAGCCGGTGCTGCAGGCCCTCGTTCACGCCGGGGTGCTGAAGGGCGTGCGCGGCCCGCGCGGCGGCTATGAGCTGGCGCGCGAGCGGCGGCGGATCACGGTGGCGGAAGTGGTGCGCGTGGTCGAGGCCGAGAGCGAGGAGGCGCTGGATGCCTTCCCCCCCATCGTCCGCGATATCGTGCAGCCGGCGGTGGCCGAGGCGGAGCGTGCCTTCGAGGCGGCGCTGGACGCGGTGACGGTGGAAGACCTCTGCCGCGCCGCCGCGCAAAACACGCTGCGCAAGGGCATGCCCGAGGGCATCGATTTCACCATTTGATTTTGTAGATAATTTGTTTTCTCGACTTTGAGTCGTGAATATGTTAGCCCTGCCAGCGAAAACCGTTCGTTGAAGAACAATTCGCTACTGACGGGCCGCGCCAGTTTGCCGGCCCGCTTGCTGGAGGCACCCATGGCCGACACCGCTCCCAAAACCGCCGCCACCGCCAAGCCGGGGCGCGGGCGCGTCTATTCCTCGATCACCGAAACCATCGGCAACACGCCGCTGGTGCAGCTGAACCGGCTGCCGGCCGAGCGCGGCGTGAAGGCGCGCATCCTTGCCAAGCTTGAGTTCTTCAACCCGATCGGCTCGGTCAAGGACCGCATCGGCGTCTCGATGATCGAGGCGCTGGAGGAGGCGGGCGTCATCAAGGCCGGCACCGTGCTGGTCGAGCCCACCTCGGGCAATACCGGCATCGCGCTGGCCTTCGTCGCCGCCGCGCGGGGCTATCGCCTGATCCTCGTCATGCCGGAATCAATGTCGGTGGAGCGCCGCAAGATGCTGGCGCTGCTCGGCGCCGAGCTGGTGCTGACCCCGGCGGCGCAGGGCATGCGCGGCGCGGTGGCGCGGGCGGAAGAGCTGGTGAAGGAGCTTCCCGACGCCATCATTCCCCAGCAGTTCCGCAACCCCGCCAACCCCGCCATCCACCGCAGCACCACGGCGGAGGAAATCTGGAACGACACTGAGGGCGGGGTCGACATCGTCATCTCCGGCGTCGGCACCGGCGGCACCATTACCGGCCTCGGCCAGGTGCTGAAGCCGCGCAAGCCCGGCCTGCGCATGGTCGCGGTCGAGCCTGAGGACAGCCCGGTGCTGTCCGGTGGCCAGCCCGGCCCGCATAAGATCCAGGGCATCGGCGCCGGCTTCGTGCCCGACGTGCTCGACCGTTCGGTGATCGATGAGGTGGTGACGGTGGGCAACCAGACCGCCTTCGAGACCGCCCGCGCCATCGCCCGGCTGGAAGGCATTCCCGTCGGCATCTCCTCGGGTGCGGCCATCGCGGCGGCGCTGGAGGTCGGCGCGCGGCCGGAGAACGAGGGCAAGACCATCGTGGTCATCATCCCCTCCTTCGCCGAGCGCTATCTTTCTACCGCCCTGTTCGAGGGACTCTGACCGGACTTTGATCCTTGGCCTGTGTAGCGCGGCCCCGGCCCTTCTAGTGCGACTCCGGCTTCGATAAAGTCGCGTTGATTCGGTGCCTCGCCATGGGCGGGGCGCCTGCCGGAGGGCGGCAGTCGGCAAGGGGAGGCGGGCGCGGATGGCGCATCCGGCCGGCAAGGGCGGGACAGAAGACGGCTGGCGCGCCAACGCGCGCGCCGCCGGTGGTTCACGCCCGGTTCCCAGCTTTGTCGGCCGCTTTGTTGACCGCCTGGCCCCGCGCCAGTGGCGACGCCGCGCCGCGCGTCTGCTGAGGCGCCTTGCCCGCCAGATGGCGCGCGTTCTTGCCGCCCCGCCGGCCAAGGTCGCGGGTGTGGCCAGCTTCGGCCTTGCCGTCCACAACCTTCCCGTCCAAGCCCAGTCTGCCGCACAGGCCCAGCCCGCCGGGCAGCCCGCCGCCGACGGGCTGTTCGCCGTGTTGGCGGTGCAGGACCCGAGCGCGCTGATCGGGCTAGCCCTCGTCGTCGGCCTCATCGTCTTCGCCGCCACCACCGCCATCGTGCATTTGCGCTACCGCCGGCAGTCGCTGCGCCGCGAGGCGGAGGCGTTTGGCGAGATCGCCCGGCTGGAAGCGCAGATCGACGAGGCGCGGGCCCTCTTGATGGCCGAGCCGCAGATCGTCGTGGTCTGGCGCGATCCCGCTGCGGAGCCGGAGATCATCGGTAACACCCCCGCCTTCACCGGCGTCGCCGCCCCCGCGCGCATCCTCGCCTTTGGCGTCTGGCTCAGCCCGGCCTCGGCGGGCGAGATCGAGGCGGCGGTGGATCGGCTGCGGGCCCGCGGCGCGCCACTCACCGCCACGCTGGCGACGCAGGATGGCCGCTTCGTCGAGGCGGAGGGGCGGCCCGTCGGCTCGGCCGTGGTGCTGCGGCTGCGCGACATTACCGGCGTGCGGCTCGACCAGGCGCGGCTTGAGGCCGCCTATCGCGCGCTTGACGACGAGACCTCGGCGCTGCGCGCGCTGCTGGAGGCGCTGCCCGCCCCGGTCTGGGTCGGGGGCGAGGACGGAAAGCTGCGCTGGAGCAATGCCGCCTACGCCCATGCGGTGGAAGCGCGCGACGGCCATGACGCGACCCAGCGCGACCTGTCGCTGCTCGACCGGCAGACCCGGACCCGGGCGCAGGCGCTGCACGCGGACAGCCAGCCCTTCAAGGCGCGCCTGCCGGTCGTGATCGCCGGCACGCGGCAGGTGCGCGACGTGCTGGAAGTGCCTGTTGGCGGCGGCGCCGCCGGCATCGCGCTCGACGCCACCGAGGCCGAGACGGTGCGGGCCGAGCTCGCCCATGTCGTCGGCGCCCATCGCCGCACGCTCGACCAGCTGGCCACCGCCGTGGCGATCTTCGGCGCCGACCAGCGGCTGGTGTTCCACAATGCCGCCTATGCCAGCCTGTTCGAGCTCGACGCCGCCTTTCTCGACGACCGGCCGACCGACGGCGCGGTGCTCGACCGGCTGCGGGCGGCGCGGCGCCTGCCGGAACAGGCGGATTTCCGCGTCTGGCGCGAGGATCTGCATGGCGCCTACCGCGCCATCGAGCCGCGCGAGCACTGGTGGCATTTGCCGGGCGGGCGCACGCTGCGCGTCGTTACCGCCCCGAACCCCGAGGGCGGCGTCACCTATCTGTTCGACGAGGTGACCGAGCGCCTGGCGCTGGAAAGCCGCTTCAACTCGCTCACCCGCATCCAGAGCGAGACGCTGGACGCGCTGGCCGAGGCGGTGGCGGTGTTCGGCAGCGACGGGCGGCTCGGCCTCTCCAATTCCGCTTTCCGGCAGCTGTGGAAGCTCGACAAGGCCGCGCTTGGCGCCCATCCCCATATCGACGCGGTGGCCGAGGCCTGCCGTCGGCTGACCGCCGACGGCACAGTGTGGCCAAGGCTGCGTGCCGCCGTCACCGGCATCGAGGCGAGGGTGCCGACCGAGTTCCGCATGGAGCGCAGCGACGGCATCATTCTCGACGGTTCCACCCAGCCGCTGCCGGATGGCGGCACGCTGGTGACGCTGCGCGACATCACCGACAGCGTGCAGGTCGAGCGCGCGCTGGTGGAGCGCAACGAGGCGCTGGTCGCCGCCGACCACCTCAAGAGCACTTTTGTCGGCCATGTCTCCTATGAGCTGCGCTCGCCGCTGACGACGATCATCGGCTTCGCCCAGCTGCTGGACGACACCGGCATCGGTCCGCTCAACCCCAAGCAGCGCGCCTATGTGAACCACATCACCGAGAGTAGCGCGGCGCTGCTGGCGATCATCAACGACATTCTCGACCTCGCCACCATCGACGCCGGCGCGATGACGCTGGAATTGGGCGAGGTCGATCTGCGCGCGGCGATGGAGGCGGCGGCGGAAGGGGTGCGCGACCGCCTCGCCGAGGGCGGCATTCGCCTCTCCATCGAACTGCCGCCGGCCGCCGGCACCTTCCGTGCGGACGGCAAGCGGGTGCGGCAGGTGCTGTACAACCTGCTTTCCAATGCCGTCGGCTTCGCGCCCGAGGGCTCCACCATCACGCTCGCGGCCGAGCGGCGGGACGACAAGGTGGTGTTCCGCGTGCGCGACACCGGGCCGGGCATCCCGCCGGAAATCGGCGCGCGGGTGTTCGACCGCTTCGAGAGCCACACCGCCGGCTCGCGCCATCGCGGCGTCGGGCTCGGCCTCTCCATCGTGCGCTCGCTGGTGGCGCTGCATGGCGGTACAGTGAGCCTGAGCGCGGCGCCGGGCGGGGGTACGCTCGTCACCTGCACCTTCCCCCGCGCGGCGGACGCCGGCCGGGACGCGGCGGAGTAGAGCGATGATCGACAGCCGCAACACGGGTTCCGTTCCCACCTCGCCGGTGGCGCACTGGGACGTCGTGCTGCCGGACGAGACCGCCACCGGGCGGCTCGCCATGGACCTCGCCGCCCTGCTGCGGCCGGGCGACCTGGTGACGCTCGGCGGCGATCTCGGCGCTGGCAAGACCACGCTGGCGCGGGCGATCATCCGCGAACTCGCTGGCGATTCGAACCTCGAAGTGCCGAGCCCCACCTTCACCCTGATGCAGACCTACGACCTGCCGCGCCACCGCGTGGTGCATGCCGATCTCTACCGCCTCGGCGATCCGTCCGAGCTGGATGAGCTGGGCTGGACCGAACAGACCGACGGGGCGGTGACGCTGGTGGAATGGGCCGAGCGCGCCGAGGGCGCCGTGCTGCAGCCGGACCGGATGGAAGTGCACATCACCCTTCCCGCCGAGGGCGCCGAGAAGATGCGCCGGGTGCGCCTGTTCGGCTATGGACGGATGGCGGGCGGGCTCTACCGCATGAAGGCGATCCGGGCGCTGATCGACCAGGTGGGCTTCGGCCCGGCGCAGCGCCGTTTCCTGCAGGGCGACGCTTCCGCCCGCAGCTATGAGCGGCTGATCGGCGCCAAGCGCAACGCCGTACTGATGAATTCGCCGCGCCGCGCCGACGGCCCGCCAGTGCGCGGCGGCAAGCCCTATAGCGCCATCGCCCATCTCGCCGAGGACGTGAAGCCCTTTGTAGCCATGGCGCGGGCGCTGCGGGCGCGCGGCTTCTCGGCGCCGGCGATCTATGGCGGCGATCTCGATGCCGGCCTGCTTGTGATCGAGGATCTCGGCCGCGAGGGCGTGCTGGAAGGCACGCCGCCGGCGCCGGTGGCGGAGCGCTACGAACTCGCGGTCGACGTGCTGGCGGCGCTGCACGGGCAGGACCTGCCGTCGACGGTCTCCGTCACCACTGGCCTCGACCACCGCCTGCCGCCCTATGATCTCGACGCGATGATGATCGAGGTTGAACTGCTGCTCGACTGGTACCTGCCCCATGCCGGCACACGGGTGTCGCCGGACGCCCACCGCTCCTTCCGCCAGCTCTGGGCGGCGGCGCTGGCGCCCTCGCTGGCGCAGAAGCCGGTGTGGGTGCTGCGCGACTATCATTCGCCGAACCTGATGTGGCTGCCCGAGCGCGCCGGGCTGGCACGGGTCGGCCTTCTGGACTTCCAGGACGCGGTAATGGGCCCGGCCGCCTATGACCTCGTCTCGCTGGCGCAGGATGCGCGGGTGGACGTGCCCGAAGCGCTCGAGCTCGCCTTGCTCACCCGCTATGTGAAGGCGCGCCGGGCGGGCGATGCCTCCTTCGACACCAAGGGCTTCGCCGCCTCCTATGCGGTGATGGGCGCCCAGCGCGCCACCAAGATCCTCGGCATCTTCGCCCGGCTGAACCAGCGCGACCGCAAGCCGGTCTATCTCGCCCACCTACCGCGCATCTGGGGCTATCTCCAGCGCTGCCTGTCCTTCCCCGAACTCGGCGGGCTGGCGAGCTGGTACAAGGACCATGTGCCGGCGCCGGGCACCTCGCGGCTGCCGCCCGGCGTGCGGCCGGCGGTGTTTCCCGTCGCGGCCAAAGCGCCGGCCGCCCCCTCTTCGGCGCCGTCCGCGCCGTCCCCCGCGTCTCCCACGTCGAACGAGCCCGGCCGTTCATGACCGCCATCACCACTGCCATGGTGCTCGCCGCCGGCCTCGGCACGCGCATGCGCCCGATCACCGATCGCCTGCCCAAGCCGATGGTCGAAGTTAATGGACGAACGCTGATCGACGTCGCGCTCGACCGGCTGGACGCGGCCGGCGTCACGACCGCCGTGGTCAACCTGCACGCCCATGCCGACCTGCTGGAGCGCCATCTGGCCTCCCGCACCCGGCCGCGCATCGTGCTCTCCGACGAGCGCGACGCCCTGCTGGAGACTGGCGGCGGCATCGCCCGGGCGCTGCCGCTGCTCGGGTCCGACCCGTTCTTCGTCGTCAATGCCGACACGATCTGGATCGAGGGCATCCGCCCGAACCTGCCGACGCTCGCCGCCCGCTTCGACCCCGCGCTGATGGACATCTGCCTGCTGCTGGCGCCGGCCGTGATCTCCATCGGCTATGAAGGGCGCGGCGATTTCCTGATGGACGGCGAGGGCCGCCTCACTCCCCGGCCGGAACGCCTTACCGTGCCTTTCGTCTATGCTGGCGCGGCGGTGGTTTCCCCCGGTATCTTCCGCGACGTGCCGGAGGGCGCCTTCTCGCTGAGCCGACTGTTCCGCCGCGCCGCCGAGGCCGGCCGGCTTTATGGCCAGCGCATGGAAGGGGTGTGGATGCATGTCGGCACGCCGGAGGCCATCGCCGAGGCCGAAGAGGCCATTGCGCGCTCGAAGGACTGACGCCGTGCCCGCCCCCCGATGCCCCGTGGAGCGCGCGCATGACCTCTGACGCGCAGCTGTCGCCTGACGCGCAGCGCCGTGGCCCCCAGCTGTTCTCCATTCCGCCCTCCGCTCCCTTCGTTGCTGTACTGGCGGATGCGCTGCTCGATGGCGACCTCGTTCCGGGCTTCGCGCCGCGCGGCGATCCGCTGCTTCTGGCCACCGCCACCGTGTTTTTGCCGACCCGCCGCGCCGGGCGCCTGCTGGCCGAGGCGCTGCGCCAGCGCATGGGGGCGGGGGTGACGCTGCTGCCGCGCATCGTGCCGGTCGGCGATGTCGACGAGGACGCGCTGGCCTTCGCCGAGAGCTACACCGACCCGCCGCGCCAGGTGCCGCCGACCACCCGCCGGCTGGCGCTGGCCAGTCTCATCCGCGCCTGGCGCCGGGCGCTGGCGGGGCAGGACGGACGTGTCGCGGTTGCCGCTGGGCCGGGGGCGGAATTCGCGCTGGCCGACGAGCTGGCGCGGCTGATCGACGAGATGGCGGCGCAGGAAGTGCCGTGGGAGCGGCTGGACGCGCTGGTGCCGGGCGAGCACGACCGCTACTGGGACATGGCGCTCGACTTCCTCAAGATCGCCCGCGACTTCTGGCCCGCCTTCCTGGAGGCGGAGGGCTGCGTCGATGCCAGCGTGCGCCGCGACCAGCTGATCGCCGCCGAATCCGAGCGGCTGGCGAGCCTGCCCGAGGGCGGGCCGGTCATCGCCGCCGGCTCGACCGGCTCGATGCCGGCCACCGCCCGGCTGCTCGCCACCATCGCCCATCTGCCGCGCGGCGCGGTCGTCTTGCCCGGCCTCGATTTCACCCTCGACGCGCGCTCTTGGGAGGCGCTGACGGACGAGGCGGCGAGCGCGCCGAGCCACCCGCAATACGGCCTCGCGCTGCTGCTCCAGCGCCATATGCGCGTGCCCCGCGACGCCGTGCGCGAACTGGCGCCGCCGGCCGCGCATGGGCGCGAAAGGCTGCTCTCCGAGGCGTTGCGCCCGGTCGCCTCCACCGAGCAATGGGCCACCCTTTCCGACCGGCTGAGCCCCGCCGCCATCGACGCGGCGCTGGCCGATGTGAGCGTGATCGAGGCCGAGGATGCGCGCGAGGAGGCGCTCGCCATCGCGCTCGCTTTGCGCGAGGTGCTGGAGATGCCGGGCCGTACCGGCGCGCTGATCACCCCCGACCGCGACCTCGCCCGGCGGGTGACGGCCGAGCTGCTGCGCTTCGAGGTCGCCATCGACGATTCCGCCGGCGAGCCTTTGTCGGAGAGCGGCCCCGGCCGCTTCGCCCGGCTGGTGGCGGATGCCTGCCGCGACGCGCTGGCGCCGCTGCCGCTCTCCGCCCTACTGCGCCACCCGCTCGCCCGCTTCGGGCTCGCCCGCGCCACGCTCGACGCCGGCGCCGACGCGCTTGAGATGATGGTGCTGCGCGGCCCTCGCCCGGCGGCGGGGGCGCAGGGGCTGACCGAGGCGGCGGCGATTTTCAACCCGCGCGATTTTCACCCGCGCGATCCGCGCGCGTCGATCGGCGAGGAGCGGCGGGCGCTGGCCGACGCGCTGGCGCGGCAGATCGCGGACGGCCTCGCCCCGCTGCTGGCGCTGGGGGAGGGCGAGCACCCTTTCGCCACCCTGCTGGAGGCGCACCGTGCGGCCATCGCGGCGGCGTGGAGCGGGCCGGAAGCCGGAGGGCCGGAGATCGACTCTCCCGCCGAGGCGACGGCACTGGCCGAGCTGGCCCATGCGTTCGAGGCGCTGGTGGAGGGCGCCGCGCACGCGCCTGATATGACGCTGGCGGATTATGCCGCCGCACTGGTGCTGCTGCTCTCCAGCCAGCCGGTGCGCCCGCCGCTGCTGCCCGGCGCGCGGCTGCGCATTCTGGGTCCCTTGGAAGCGCGGCTTGTCGGCGTCGACCTCGTGGTGCTGGCGGGCCTCGTCGAGCAGACTTGGCCGAACGCGGTGCGCGCCGACCCCTGGCTCAGCCGACCGATGCGCGCGGCGCTGGGGCTGGAGGCGCCGGAGCGGCGGATCGGCCTCTCCGCCCATGATTTCGCGCAGGGCTGCGGCGCGCCGGAGCTGGTGCTGTCCTATCCGCGCAAGCTCGGCGGGGCGCCGACCGTGCCCTCGCGCTTTCTCCAGCGCCTCGCGGCGGTGAGCGGGGAAGCACGCTGGAAAGCGGCGATAGGGCGCGGCGACCGCCTGCGCCGCCTCGCCGGCTTCATCGAGGAAGAACCACCGGCCGCCCGTATCACCCGGCCGGAACCGGCGCCGCCCGTGGCGCTGCGCCCCAAGCAGCTCAGCGTCACCGAGATCGAGACCTGGCTGCGCGACCCCTACACCATCTATGCCCGCCATGTGCTGCGCCTTTCCCCGCTGGATGGGCTCGACGAGGCGCCGGGCGCGGGGGAGCGCGGCAGCGCCATCCATGACGCGCTCGGCACCTTCGCGCAGGCCTTTCCCGAGGGGCTGCCGGCGAACGCCGAGACGGTGCTGCTGGACTATGGGCGCGCCGCCTTCGCGCCGCTGCAGCAGTTTCCCGCCGAGCACGCGCTGTGGTGGGCGCGCTTTGCCCGGCTGGTGCCGCGGGTGATCGGCTGGGAGCGCACCCGCCGGGAGCGCACCCGCCGCGTGCTGGCCGAGCAATATGGCAGGCTGCCGCTCGCCGACGGGCGCTTCACTCTGACCGGACGCGCCGACCGGATCGAGCAACTCGCCGAGGGTGGCCTCGCCATTCTCGACTTCAAGACCGGCGCGGTGCCGACCGCCAAGCAGACGGCGGTGCATTATTCCCCGCAGCTGCCGCTGGAGGCGGCGATGGCGGCGCAGGGGTGCTTCCCCGATGTGCCGGGCGAGGAGGCCGCCGCGCTGGTCTATGTCAGGCTCGGCACGGCGGAGGTGAAGGAGGTGAGCGCGGTGGACAAGGACACAACCGCCGCCGGCCTCGCCACCGACACGCTGGCGCGGCTGCAGACGCTGATCGCCGCCTTCGAGAACCCCTCGCGCGGCTATGCCTCGCTGGCCCGGCCGATGTTCGGCGGGCGCTATGGCGATTATGACCATCTGGCGCGGGCGAAGGAATGGTCGACCGGCGGGGAGGGCGAGGAATGAGCGACATCACCGACCTCGCCCCCGGCGCGCTGCGGGCGGCGACCGTGCTGCAGACCTCCGCCTCCGACCCGATGTTCTCGGCCTGGGTGTCGGCCAATGCCGGCTCGGGCAAGACCCATGTGCTGGCGCGCCGGGTGATCCGCCTGTTGATGCGCGGCGTGAAGCCGGGGCGCATTTTGTGCCTCACCTATACCAAGGCGGCCGCCGCCAACATGGCCAACCGGGTGCTGGGCGAGTTGCGCAAGTGGACCACGCTGGACGATGAAGCGCTCGACGCGGAAATCCTCAAGACCGATGGCGGCGAGCCGGATTCACTGCGCCGGGCGCAGGCGCGGCGCCTGTTCGCGCAGGCGCTGGAAACGCCGGGCGGGCTGAAGATCCAGACCATCCACGCCTTTTGCGGCGCGCTGCTGCACGCCTTCCCCTTTGAGGCCGGGGTGCCGGCCGGCTTTGGCGAACTGGAAGAAGCCGCGCGGCTGGAACTCCTGGCCCGGGTGCGGGCGGAGGTGGTGCTGCAGGCGGCCGGGGCGCCGGCGAGCGATCTCGGCCAGGCGCTGGCGCTGATTGTCGGCCTGACCTCCGACACCGGCATCAGCGACCTGCTCAAGGAGTTGGTGGCCGACGCGCCGGCGCTGGAGGCCAGCGACGAGGATCTGGCCCGCGCCGTCGGGCTCGACGCGCCGGTGGCATCCCGCGACATCGAGCGGGCGATCATCGAGGGCGCGCTGATCCCGCGCGGGGCGTGGATCGGACTGGCGGAGGCGCTCATCCTTGAGGGCGGCAATTGCGGCAAGCGCGGGCAGGGCCTGCGCGCTGCAGCGCTGGCTCCCGACGAGGCGGTGGCCGAGGCCTATGCCGGCGTGTTCCTGAAGGAGGATGGCGAGCCCTATGCCGACGGCCAGTTCGGCAATGCGGCGGCGCGGGCGAAATACCCCCAGCTGATCACCGAGCGCGACCGCATCGCCCCGCTGGCGCGCGAACTCGCCGCCGCCCGCGCCTTCGAGCGCAGCCGGGCGGTGCTGATCCTCGGCCGCGAGGCGGCGCGGCGCTATGTCAGGGCCAAGGCGGTGCGCGGCGTGCTCGACTTCGCCGATCTGGTCGACGCGGCGCGGCGGCTGCTGGCCTCGGGCGCCTCGGCCTGGGTGCATTACAAGCTCGACCAGGGCATCGACCATGTGCTGCTGGACGAGGCGCAGGACACCAGCCCGGAGCAATGGGAGGTGATCCGCCCGCTGGTCGCCGAGTTCTTCGCCGGCATGGGCGCGCGCGAGGGCGGGGGCGTGGACAGCGCTCTGCCGCGCACGCTGTTCGTGGTCGGCGATGAGAAGCAGTCGATTTTCTCTTTCCAGGGCGCCGATCCCCGCCGCTTCGACACGGTGCGCCGCGAGTTCGAGGCGGCGGGCGGCGCCGGCTTCGTGCATGTGGAGCTGCAGCACTCCTTCCGCTCGGCGCCGGGCATATTGGAGGCGGTGGACGCGGTGTTCGGCCGCGAGGCCTCCTATCGCGGCCTTTCCGCCGAGGCCAAGCCGCCGGTGCATGCCCCCATCCACGCCGCCCTGCCGGCGCTGGTGGAGATGTGGGAGCCGGAAGTGCCGAGCGAGAAGGTGGATGTCGACGCCTGGCAGCGCCCGCTCGACGCGCCCGGCGCCGACGACCCCAAGGGAAGGCTGGCGAAGAAGATCGCCGCCCATATCGCCGCGCGGATCAGTGAGGGCTTTCCCGTCACCGGGCGGCACGGCACGCGCCCAGCCCGGCCGGGCGACTTTTTGATTCTGGTGCGCCGGCGCGACGGGCTGTTCACCTCGATCATCCGCGAGCTCAAGCAGGCGCGCGTCGCGGTGGCGGGCGCGGACCGGCTGGTCGTGGCCGAGCATATCGCCGTCATGGACCTGATGGCGCTGGGCGACGCGCTGCTGGCGCGCGACGACGAACTGGCGCTGGCCAGCGTGCTGAAAAGCCCGCTCTTCGGCTTTGACGACACCGACCTGATGGCGCTGGCGCCCGGCCGCGACGGTTTGCTGGAAAAGGTGCTGGCCGCCCGCGCCGGGGAGAACCCGAAATGGGCCGCGGCCGCCGGGCGGCTTGCACGGCTGCGCGAGGAGGCGCGTCGGCTGCGGCCGTTCGATTTCTACACCCGCGTGCTCGGGCGCGAGCGCGGCCGTGCCGCCATGCTCGCCCGGCTGGGGCCGGAGGCGGCGGACGCGCTCGACGAGATGCTGGCGCTGGCACGGTCCTATGAGAGCCTGGAGGCGCCCTCGCTCGCCGGATTCCTCGCCTTTCTGCGGCGCGGCGGTGCTGAGGCCAAGCGCGACATGGAGGCCGGGCGCGACGAGGTGCGGGTGATGACCGTGCACGGTGCCAAGGGGCTGGAAGCGCCCTATGTCCTGCTCGCCGACACCACTTCCGGGCCGATGACCCGCCGCTCCGCCGGGCTGCTGCGCGTCGAGCTCAGCGATGGGCGCCGCGTGGCGCTGCACGCCCCGGCCAAGAAGGGCGACACCCCCGCCATGGCGGCGGCCCGCCAGCGCGGCGACGACGCCCAGCAGGACGAGTATCGCCGCCTGCTCTATGTCGCGCTCACCCGCGCCGAGACCGCGCTGGTGCTGTGCGGGGCGGATGGCGCGCGCCAGCGCCCGGCCGAGTGCTGGTACGACCTCGTGCGCGGGGCGCTGGAGCCGGAAGCGGCCGAGCACCCCGCCACCGGTTTCGCCGGCACGGTGCTGCGCTGGCGCGGCGGCACGGATGCCACCCCCGCAGTGGCGCTGCCGGCCCCCGTCGCCGCGCCGCTGGAGGCGCAGGAGCGGGCGCTGGCGCGGCTTCTGGCGCGCCCGGTGATCGAGCCGCTGGCGCGGGCCAGCCTGCGCCCCTCTGCCGCCGATGTCTTCGCGCCTACCCCCACCGGTCCCATGGCGCGGGCGCTGGAGCGCGGCGACCTGCTGCACCGGCTGATGGCGGCGCTGGCGCCGCTGCCGGGCGCGGCGCGGGCTGAGCCGGGCCGCCGGCTGCTGGCCTCAAGCTCCGACTGGCCGGAGGCGGCGCGCGAGGAATTGCTGGCCGAGGCGCTGGGCACGCTCGCTTTGCCCGAACTCGCCGCCCTGTTTGCGCCCGGCAGCCTTGGCGAGGTGCCGCTGGCCGGCGAATTGGAGGACGGAACGCCGGTTTCCGGCCGCATCGACCGGCTGAGCGTCGGCGAGGGGCTGGTGCTGATCGCCGATTTCAAGACCGACCGGCACGTCCCGGCCGTCGCATCTGCCCTGCCGCAGGCGCATATCCGGCAGGTCGCGCTCTACGCCCGGCTGCTGGGAAAGCTATTCCCACGCAAGCAAGTGCGGGCATTGCTGGTCTACACCGCCGGTCCGCTTGTCCACACTCTCGACGGCACCGCGCTGGAGAGCGCGGTGGAAAGTGTCACGTTGGGGTGACGCCGCCTTGACGCACCGGGGGGCGGCTACCTACTTTCAGCCTCAACTTCCTGAATTTCCTAGATTCGTGAAAGGTGTCCAATGGGCGTCGAAAAGGTTTCGGACCAGAGCTTCGAGTCCGACGTGCTGAACTCCTCCGCTCCCGTCATCGTCGATTTCTGGGCTGAATGGTGCGGGCCCTGCCGCATGGTCGCCCCGGTTCTCGACGAAATGGCGGGCGAACTCGGCGACAAGGTGAAGATCGTCAAGCTGAACGTCGACGAGAATCCGGCGACGGCCTCGAAGTACGGCATCATGTCGATCCCGACCCTGCTGCTGTTCAAGGACGGCCAGCTGGCCTCGCGCCAGGTCGGCGCGGCGCCGAAGGCGAAGATGCTGCAATGGGTGAACAGCGCGATCTGATCGCCCGCTTTCACCTGATCCCGATCAACCCCGGCCGGTCCTCCGAGCCGGGGTTTTTCGTTTCGGCCGCCACGCTTTCCGATGTCACAGGACGAGGATATAGCGTGTACGATCTTATCCTGTCCGCTTGAAATTGGAGACTTCCATGTCGCTGTCCATGTTTGACGCCTCCGTTCCCGTCTTCCAGCGCGCGCTGGGCAATCTCGACGCGCTTCTGCGCAAGGGCGAGGAGCACGCCGCGGCCGCCGGCATCGATCTTGGCGAGCTGGCGGCCGCGCGGCTCGCCCCGGACATGTTCCCGCTGACCGGCCAGATCCAGAGCGCGTGCGATTCCGCCAAATTCGCCGCCGCGCGCCTGACCGGCACCACCGGGCCGAGCTTCCCCGACACCGAGACCAGCTTCGAGGAACTGCACCAGCGCATCGCCGCGACGCTGGACTATCTCGCCAGCGTCAACCCGGCCGATTTCAAGGGCAGCGAGACGCGCGAGATTGTTCAGAAGTCCCGGCGCGGCGAGCGGCACTTCGTCGGGTCGAGCTATCTGCTGACCTTCGCGCTGCCGAACTTCTTCTTCCACGTCACCACCGCCTACGACATCCTGCGCCACGAGGGCGTGCCTGTGGGCAAGATGGACTATCTCGGCGCTTTCTGAGGCTTCGGCGTTGGCTCACTCGGCGACGCCGGGCGGGCCGACGGGCGGGGGGAAGGCCAGAACCTGCCGTGTATAGCTCTCCACCAGGGCGCTGAACGGGGTGCCGTCCGGCAGCGTCAGCACCGCCCGGTGCTCCAGCAGGAAGGCCGGCATCGCGAGCGCGCCGGGGCCGGGCGGCGGCAGCTTCGCGCCCATCGCCCAGCCCTCGGGCAGTGGCTGCCACAGCAGGCGCGACGCCAGCGTGGTGCGGCGGAAGTCGAGCGGCTTCACCACCCGGCCGAAGGAGGTGTCGGTGGTCTCCAGCGTCTCGTTCATGGCGGCGGTCAGCCGGGCGGGGAGATACCAGTTGTCGGCTTCTGAGAGCACCTTGTCGCCGCAGCGCAGTTGCACCCGGCGGTAGCGCACCGGCTCCTGCGCATCGACCTTGAGCAGGGCACGGATCTCCGCGCCCGCCGGCTTGTCCTGCCCCCGCACCCGGTCGGCGACGATGATCGGCTTGTCGGCGAGGCGATGGGCGGCGCACCAGCGGTCCAGCGTCAGCGTGGCGCTGGCATGGCTGAGCAGATCGGCATTGAGCGTCTGCACCAGCGCCAGCGCCGCGAGGCGGCTGTCGGCATTGTCCGGCCAGGCCGGCGTCTCCTCGGCGCGGGCCGGCAGGCCGGCGAAGGCGACGACAAGGCCGGCGCACAGCAGGTGCCGCAGCCCGAGCCCGCGTCCCGCCGCAGTCCTCAACTGAAATCGCATCACGCTTCCCTCGCGGACCCCTTGCAGCGCCGCCGCAGGACATGGCGCAAACGGGCTGAACTGTCGAGGCCATCGCGCGGGGGCAACTGGGGCCCCGTGCGTAGTGCTCCTCCTTGTGGGAGGGCCTGCCTCGGGCGGATAGTCCGGCGGGCGGCCGCAGGGCCGCATGTGCGCGAGGTCGTGCCGTGGACGAGATGGAAATCCTGCAGCGCATGGCCCTGGCAATCGCCATCGGCGCGCTGGTGGGGGTGGAACGCCACTGGCGCGAGCGCGACGAGGACGAGGGCTCCCGCACCGCCGGCATCCGCACCTACACCCTCATCGGCATGCTGGGCGGCCTTGCCGGGCTGCTGGAGCACCTGCTGGCCCAACCCGGCGCGCTGCCGGGCCTCGTCCTGGTGGGGTTTCTGGTCACGCTGACGGCGGTGTTCGCGCTGTTCCAGTACCGTGAGGGCGTCGCCGAGCACCGCTTCAGCGCCACGGCTGTCGTGGCGGCGATGCTGACCTTCGCGCTGGGGGCGCTGGCGCTGATCGGCGACACGATGCTCGCCTCGGCTGGCGGGGTGGTGCTGGCGGTGATCCTCGCCAGCCGGGAATTCCTGCACCGGGCGATCCGGCGGCTGCGCTGGGTGGAACTGCGCTCGGCCCTCATCCTGTTGACGCTCGCCTTCGTGCTGCGCCCCATCGTGCCGACGGAACCGATCGGGCCGTTCGGCGGCGTCTCGCCGGCCAAGATCCTCATCATGGCCATCGTGCTCGCGGCGATTTCCTTCTGCGGCTACATCGCCGTGCGGCTGTTGGGAGCGACGCGCGGCGAGCTGGTCGCCGGCACCATTGGCGGGCTGATCTCGTCCACCGCCACCACCATCGCCAATGCCCGCCGCTCGCGGCAGAGCCCCGCCGTGCGGGCGCTGGCGGCCGGGGCGGTCAGCGCCGGCGGCGTGTCGCTGCTGCGGACCGGATTCCTCGTGGTGGCTGTGCTGCCCTCGCTGGCGGAGCGTCTGCTGCTGCCGCTGGCGGCCGGCGCGGCCGCGATGTTCGCCGGCGCGCTGCTGCTGGCGCGTGCCAGTTCTCCGGTGCAGGCGGCGAACCCCGAGCCGAACACGGCCGCGCCAGGCAAACCCGAGCCGAGCAACCCGTTCGACCTCGCCTCGGTGTTCAAGATGGCGCTGCTGCTGGTCGGCGTGGCCTTCGCGGCGCGGGTGGCGAGCCAGCTCTGGGGTGATGGCGGGCTCTATGCCGCCTCGGCGCTGGCCGGGCTGGCCGATGTCGACGCGGTGACGGTGACGGTGGCCGGCATGCTGCCGACGCTCGATCCCGCCGTGGCGGCGCGGGCGCTCGGCCTTGCCGTTCTCGCCAACATGCTGGCCAAGGTGGCCTATGCCGGCCTTATGGGCACGCGGGCCTTCGCGCTCGCCTTGGCCGGCGCGAGCGCCCTCGCCCTGCTGGCGGCGGGGGCGTCGCTGCTGCTACGGTGAGGTCTGGTCCTTCCGGCGCTTAGTTTTCGAGCAGGTTCTCGCGCAGCGTCGTTCCCTGATAGCGGGTGCGCAGCCGGCCGCGCCGCTGCAGTTCCGGCACCACGAGATCGACGAACTCCTCGAAGCAGCCCGGCGTGTAGGTGGCGGCCAGCATGAAGCCGTCGGCGCCGCCCTCGTCCATATAGTGCTCGATCTGGTCGGCGATGTCGGCCGCCGTGCCGATGGCGACCGGCATGCCCATGCCCTGCGCATAGATCATCGCCGCCTCCTTCACCGTGACCGGCGCGCCGCCCTTGGCGTAGATGATCGAATCGAACAGGCCCTGAATGCCGGGCACCTCGATGTTCTGCACGATGGCGTCGGGCGCGAATTTGGAGAAGTCGAGGCCGAAATGGCCGGACATCCAGGCCAGCGCGCCCTCGGGCGGGATGCAGGCGCGGATGCGCTCATATTTCTCCTGCGCCTCGCTGCGGGTTTCCGCCACCACGGTCTGCAGGCCATAGATCAGCTTCACCGAACCGGGGGCGCGGTTGTACTTTCCCGACAGGCGCTCATTGAGATCGCTGGCGTAGCCCTTCATCCGCTCGACATTGGGATGCACGGCGAAGATCGCCTCGGCATGCTTGGCGGCGAAGTCGCGCCCCTGGCCGGAGGAACCGGCCTGCCAGAGCACCGGCCGACCCTGCGGCGAGGGCGCGCAGAAATGCCGGCCATTGCACTTGTAGTATTTTCCCTCGTGGGAGACGACCTTCACCTTGTCCGGGTCGGCATAGATGCCGCTCGCCTTGTCGGCAATGATGGCGCCGGGCTCCCAGGAGTCCCAGAGCTTGTAGCAAAGCTCCATATATTCTTCGAGCCGCTCATAGCGCCCGCTGCGGTCGGTCATGGGCTGGCCATAGGCGTCCCATTCGCTCTTGGAATAGGAAGAGACGATGTTCCACGCCACCCGGCCGGAGGAGAGGTGATCGAGGCTGGAGAGCCGCCGGCACATTGAATAGGGGTGCTCGAAGGCGGTGGACAGTGTGACCCCGACGCCGAGATGTTTTGTCGCCCCGGTGATGATCGGCACGATGGTCGAGGGCTCGTGGGTCGGGCATTGCACCGCCCATTTCACGATGGCGTCGGAACTGTCCTCATGGGTGTTGTAGGGCGCCAGTTCGTCGGCGATGAACATGGCGTCGAACAGGCCGCGCTCCATGGTCCGCGCCATGTGCTGCCAGTATTCCGGGCGTGCGAAGTTCCATTCAACCTTGTCGCGCGCGTGCCGCCACATGCCGGTGGCGTGGCTGTTCACGCCGTGCTGGATGAAGCCGAGAAGATGGGCGTGCTTCTTGGTCGCTGTCGTCATGGTCGGGCCTCGCGCCTGGAAGGTCATGAAACGGGCATGGCCGTGGGGTGACGGCCATGCGCACTTGTCGGAGGGGCGGGTGCCCGGCGTCAGACGCTCGGGCGCTCGACGAAGAAGGCAATCCCGATGCCGGCGGCGGTGCCCAGCACCAAAAGCGGCCCGGCATAGATCCACATCGGGGCGACACCGGCGAGCGCGATGAAGCCTGCCGACAGCACGACCGAGACGGCGGCCACGCCGACATAATTATAGTCCGGGACCTCGGTCGGCTCCGGCTTGCCGCGCCTGTATTCAAGAACCGCGTTGCGCAGACCGCGCGAGAAGCCGGCGAGGAACAGGAGAGCCGCCGCGATACCGAGGACGACAATGAGCGTGTACATGTTCGATCCTTCCTGGGGGTTGGGTGACAGCCGCCGCGCGGCGTTCCGGCGCGGCGGCGCGGCCTGTCTCACTCGGCGCTCGGAACCGGGCTGGCGATCTCGTCGCGCACGCGGCGCAGGCTGGTGACGTCGAAATCCTTGCCGCCCAGCATGCCGAACACGACCACGGTGAGCCCGCCAATGGCGACGATGGAAAGCGTGCCCGCCAGTTCCCCGACCCATTCATAGATCGGCATGCCGATGGCGATGGAGGCGACGATGCCGCCGACAAAGCCGAGCGTGTTGGTCCGCGGCCACAGAATGGCGAAGACGAGGGGCAGCAGGATCGAGGTCTTGAGGGCGTAGGTGGTGAGCACCAGCGTGGTGAAGTCGACGCCCGACAGCACGATGATGGTGGCGACGAGGCCGCCCAGCAGCACCGAGATCTTGGTGATCGGGAACAGCAGCCGCTCGGAGACGCTGGGGAAATAGCGCTTCACGATGTCCACCGCGACGATCGACGACAGGGCCGAGGAGGCGCCGTCAATGGTGGAGTAACAGGCGGCGAGGATGACGAGCACATAGAGCAGCACGAGGGTCAGCGGCAGCCCGATATGGGAGACGATGTAGGGCCCCACCGCCGCGATGTCGCCGCCGAAATCGGCCGGCGTCAGCCCATAGGCGATGCCGACCAGGCCCAGCATGCCGAGGCAGATCGGGATCGGGTAAAACAGCGCACCGGCCCAGAGGAAGGTGCGGCCGACATCGCGGCTCTTGATCGCCCACACCTTCTGCCAGAAGGTCTGGTCGGAGACGGTGGCCGCCAGCAGGCCGAAGGCGAGGGTGATGCCGAAGCCCGCCGCCGCCTCGGGGCGCAGCACCGAGAGATATTCCGGCCCGGCCGTGTTCACCGCGCCGAACACCGCATCGGCGCCGCCCGGAACGGTGGCGAACACCGCCGCGACGACGATCGCCGCCGGCACGGTGATCATCAGCGTGTTGAGCGTGCCGGTCATCACGCTGGTCCACAGCCCGCCGAAATAGGAATAGGTGAGCACGCAGACGATGCCGACCACGGTCGCCACCCGCCAATCGATGCCAAACACGGTGGAGACGACGAGCGAGGTGCCCTTCAGGTTGATCAGGATCTCCAGCACGATGCCGAAGATCATCGTCAGCGTGACGATGCCGGTGGCCACCTTGGACTTCGAGAAGCGGTACTGGATGAATTCCGAGATCGTGTAGCCCTCGGGCATGTTCTTGCGCAGCACCCGCGCGAACGGGATCATCGCCATGACAGCGAGGCCGTTGGGCACCACGAACCAGAACAGGCCGGACAGACCCCATTGGAAGGTCATGGCCGAGCTCATCATCACCGCCATGGCCCAGGTCCAGACCGAGATGACGGAAGCGACGCCGAAGCCGAAGCCGACGCGCCGGTCGGCGATGATGAAGTCGTGCGTGTTGCGCACGAGCAGCAGTTTCACCGCGTAGGAAAGCGCCAGCGAGAACAGCCCCAGCCCGATCATCGAGGCGAAGCCGAGCGTCGGCGTGAGACTCGGCATAGACGCAAATAGTGATTTGTCCATTGCGATATTCTCCGCAGGTTTAGAGGCTGTGGTGAAGGCGGTGGTAGGTTCTCTTGCAGTAGAGAAGTGGTTCGCCATCGCTGGATGCGTGCGCGTCGGTGACGTCGCACAGCACGATGGAGTGGTCGCCCGAGGGGATGATTTCCGCCACGCGCGCCGCGATCTGTCCGATGGCGCCATCGAGCACCGGGGCGTGGCGGATGACCGGGGACAGGCGGATATCGCCATAGGCATTGCTCTCGCCGACGCGGCGGGCGAAGCGCTCGGACAGGGCCTGTTGCTCGGCATGGAGCACCGAGATGCCGACCGGCAGCCCCGGCCGCAGGCAGGCATGGCTGTCGCTGCCGCGCGACAGGCAGAACAGTACCCGCAGCGGCGCCAGCGACACCGAGGTCACCGAGGTCGCGGTGAAGCCGTGCACGCTCTCGCCGCGCCAGAACGAGACGACGCACACGCCGGAAGCGAGGCGGCTAAAGACATCCTTGAAGCCGCGGGTGATGTCGTGGGCATCGTCGGTCATCGCCCGTTCCTCCCGGCGTCGCACGGCACTCCCGCACCGCAGGGCGCGGCAAGGGCGGGGCCGGCGGGCAGGCTGGGGCGGAGCGGGGGGAGGAACATGGGGAAGCCTCATGAGGTTAAAGATATAATCTATAGGTAATATATAAATTTCTATCTCTCGGCAACTTCCAGCGGCCGTGCCAGGCGCAGCGGGCGGATGACGTGCTTCATGAACGGCCCGGCATCCCGCATCGGGTCGTCGAACTGGCAGACGATGCGGTTGACCCCGAGCGCCTCCAGCCGGGGGATACGCTGGCGGATGTCCTCGAACGAGCCGATCAGCCCGAGTTCGAAGCCGGCATTGGAATCGACCATCTGGTCCTCGCTCAGCGAGGCCCAGGCGGCCGCGCCCGAGGCGCCGATCACCTCGCGGAAGAAGGCGATGGTGTCCGGGTTGCGGCGCGCGACCACCGATTTCCACCGCTGCCGCGCCTGTTCCGTCGTGTCGGTGGCGATGACATAGGCATTGGCGGCGATCAGCAGTTCGCGGCCCCAGCGATTGGCCTCCTGGCGGGCATTGTCGATGTGCCGCTTGAGGTCGTCGTCGCCCATGCCGTTGAGAAACAGGCAGTGCCCCCACTCCGCCGCCATGCGGATGGCGCGATCGGAATGGCCGGCGATCCACACTTCCGGCAGGGCGGCGGGGTCGAGCCCATAATTGGGCGGCTCGCCAAGCCCGGCTTCCTCCGTCCCGCCGGCCGCGTTTGCCTCGGCGGGCGGGTTGAACAGCCCGTGCAGCGAGCGCAGGAACTCGGCGGCCCGGTCATAACGGCCATCATGGTCGAGCCAGTCGACGCCGGAGAGATCGAATTCCTCCCGCCACCAGCCGCAGACAATGTTCATGCCGAGCCGCCGCTCGGAGATGCGGGTGAGGGTGTCGAGCATGCGGGCGACCAGGAAGGGCGAGCGGAAGCCCGGCTTCACCGCGCCGCACAGCCCGACCTTGTGGGTGACGGCGGCGATGGCGGCGAGGATGGTCCAGGCGTCGGCGACGCTTTCGCGCGGGCCATGGATGCAGTTGAGCAGGTTTTCGGAGGCGTAGAGAAAATCAAAGCCCAGTGCCTCGGCCTGCTGCGCGATGGCGAGGCAGGCGGCCACGTCCGGCCCGGTGGGCGCGTCCCGCGAGCGCAGCCATCCGCCATAGACCGGAAGCCAGATGCCGATTTCCATGTGTCCACTCACCCGTTCACCCTGCGACGCGCGCGCTCGGCGCGGGGAAGGCGGCGAACCCGGTTCGCCCGCTTCCCTCGCGACTTCTGCGCTGTGTCCTTCAATGGCAAGCGGTGCGCCAAGAAAGCGAAGCGGGCGCCGAAATAATGAAATGCCGAAAATTTGGGCTGAGATGAACGATAATAGTCAGTTAGATGAGTATCTAAAGTGCAGAACAGGCGCGGCCATATATTCAGTTCATGAAGTCGGAATATTACTAATGGATCGACGTCGACATCATCGTTCCGGTTGAGGAAGATGAGTCGGGCTCATCGTGCCGCGCCGGGCTGATCGATTTGGCAGCAGCGGCGCCCACGGGGTGGCCCGAATGTGAACGCGGCCGCCACGCCCCGGGGGGGCGGGCGATCCGGCACAGGGACAGCCGGCGAGGGAGATCTGGCGTGATCGGAGAGTTGGCGTGACCTTCGAGCAGATGAAGATCTTTCTGGAGGCGGCCCATTACGGCAGCTTCACCCATGCCGCCGAGCGGCTCGGCATCACCCAGTCGGCCGTCAGCGTCTGCATCAAGAAGCTGGAGGAAAAGCACGATGTCGCCCTGTTTGATCGGACAGGGCGGCGGCTGGTGCTCACCGAGGCGGGGCAGGTGCTGCTGAGCGAAGCGGAGCGCATTCTGCGCGACGTGGAACTGACCATCCTGCGCATCGAGAGCCGGCGCCCGCTCGACGCCTTCGCCATCGCCGCCTGCACCGGCCATGCCTATGATCACTGGATGCCGGAGATGACGGCGGCCGGCGGCGAGGACTTTCCGGGTCTGCGCCTGCTGCGCGCCGGGGTGGACGACGTCACCGCCCTGGTCATGCGCGGCAGCGCCGATGTCGGCATTACCAATGTGATGCCCAGCCACCCGCAGTTCCGGCTCGCCCGCGTCTTCGCCGACACGCTGATCGTCTGCGCCCACCCGACCCTCGCCCAGCGCCTGCCGGCGGATGTCGGCTGGCGCGAGCTGGCCGATCACGCGCCGCTGGTCTGGGAACAGAGCGACCTGACGCCGACGATCACCGCCGGGCTGACGGCGCAGCGGCTGGACCCCGGCCGGCTTCTCGGCCCCAAGCTGCGGCTCGCCTCTACCTCGGCGGTGCTCTCGCTGCTCAGGGCTGGGCTTCACCTCGCTGTGCTGCCCGAGCGGGCGGCCAGCGCCCATCTGGAGGCGGGGAGGGTGGCGCGCATCGGCAGCCTGGCGATCCCGCTGCCCTACTGGCTGTTCGCGCTGCGCGAGCGCGACATGGACGGCCTGGCCGCCGGGATCGCCCGCTTCGCCGGCTAAGGGCGCATCCACTCATCCCTAGGCAGTATGCGGCCGGAGGGGGCCGACATCACGCTTGAGCCGCGTCTACGCCTCGGCCGGCAGTGCCTTTCTGGGGAAGCTGGCGGGAATGTGGGAGAAATGGTGCAGGCTAATGCCCCAGCCCTTGGTGGAGCGTGTCATCACCAGCGAGGTGCGGACCCGCGACGACACGACGAGGCCGTCGCAATGGGTGTTGCGGATCTCGCCGAAGCCTTGCGCGGCCACGATGGTGGGCGAGATTTCGCGGATTTCCTGATCGACGAGGCTCAGGCTCACGCCGCTATAGAGCCCGACATAATGGGAGAAATACGCCTCGATGGCGCGCCGGCCGACGAAGAACTCGGGGAGAAGCCCGAAGAACAGGGCATCATCATTGTAGATATCGGCCAGGGCTGCGGCATCCCACGGTGATGCTGCCGCATTCCAGCGTGTTTCAACATCGTTCGTGACCGATAACAGCGACATGTTGCTTCCCCCGTCTATGCTTGTTGATGGCGCACGACTCCCGCGCGGAAAACGGACGCCATGCGCCGCCGCGTATCGGGATCGTCTTTGGTGAACGCACGTTCCGCGCAGGTTTGCGCGGTCGGTGTCGTGGCGTGTCTTCCTCCAGGCTGCGGCTTCGCGGGTCGCGCGAAGCGTCAGCTGCCGCCGGTTGCTTGGGCGTCGCGCAGAACGAGATCGGCCGCCTTTTCGGCGATGACATAGACGGCGGCCTGGGTATTGCCCGAGACGATAGCCGGCATGATCGAGGCGTCGGCGACGCGCAGGCCGGCGATCCCGATCACCCGCAGCGCCGGATCGACGACGGCGGAAGGATCTGTGCCCATCTTGGCGGTGCCGCTGACATGGTAGATCGTCTGCCCGTTGGTGCGGGTGAAACTGTCCCAGTCGGCATCGCTGCGGCAGCCGGCGCCCGGGCTCATCTCATGCGTCACGTAGGGGCGAAGCGCCGGCTGGTCGACGATGTCGCGGGCCATCTGCATGCCGCGCCGCATCGTGTCGAGATCGACCTGCGAGGAAAGGAAGTTCGGCCGGATGGCCGGGGGCTCCAGCGGGTCGGCGGAGCGGGAATGGATGGAGCCGACGCTTTCCGGCCGCAGCTGGCTGACGCCGATCGTCATGCCGGGCTGGCGGTCGAGAATGCGCTTGGAGGCATCGGCATAGCTCGCATGCATGAAATAGAGCTGCACGTCGGCGTCTTCGAGGCCCGGCCGCGTCTTGATGAAACCAAAGGCCAGCCCGGTGCCGAGCGAGAGAATGCCGCGCCCTGAGGTGAAATACTGCAGCACAGAGCGCGCCAGCGGCACCCCGCGCGACTGTTCGTTCAGGGTGATCGGCTGGCTGACCCGCCAGTTCATCCGGGTGCAGAAATGGTCCTGGTAGTTCTCGCCCACCCCGGCCAGCGCCTGCACCACCTCAATGCCGAGCGCCTTGAGAAGGTGGGGATTTCCGATGCCGGAGAGCTCCAGCAGATGCGGGGTCTGCACGCCGCCGGCGCACAGAATGACCTCGCGCCCCGCGCGCACGCTGAGCGTCTGTCCCTGGCGGCGGAAGGTCGCGCCGACCGCCCGCTTGCCCTCAAGATCGACCTTGAGGATATGGGCGCCGGTGACGATGTCGAGATTGCGCCGCCCGCGCGCCGGATCGAGATAGGCGGTCTTGGCGGAGACCCGGCGGCCGTGGCGCTGGGTGGCCTGGTAATAGCCGAAGCCTTCCTGGTGGCCGTCATTATAGTCGCTGTTGAGGCCGTGGCCGGCCTGCCGGGCGGCGGCGATGAAGGCGTCGGCCAGCGGCGGGCGCAGCGCCACCTCGGTGATCGCCAGCCTGCCCTCGCGCCCGCGCGTCTCGCCCTCGGCGCCGTCAAAGGCCTCGACCTTGCGGAAATAGGGCACGAGATCGGCGAAGCTCCAGCCCGAGGCGCCGCCTTGCGCCCATTTGTCGAAATCGCCTGGCTGGCCGCGCACATAGATCATGCCGTTGATCAGCGAGGAGCCGCCAAGGCCCTTGCCGCGCGGAATCGCGATGGAGCGCCCGGCGGTGCCCGGCTCGGGCTCCGAGACGAATTTCCAGTTGAACTTGGCGTCGATCAGCAGCTTGGAGAAGCCGGCGGGAATGTGAATCCACGGGCTGGTCGGCTCGCCGCCGGCCTCCAGCAGCAGCACGCTGTGGCGGCCGTTTTCCGACAGACGGTTCGCCAGCACGCAGCCCGCCGTGCCGCCGCCGAGTATGATGTAGTCGTAGGTCGTCTTCATGGGACTTGACCGCAGTGGAGTTGCCCGTTCGGCGTGAAACAACCGTTCGGTGTGCGCCGCTCTGGCGCGCACCGGCAGGCTGGTTCCGCGCCCCGCTCAGGTCAACCGGGCGGGGCGCGCGGGCGCAGGCAGCCCTCGCCGAACCATGCGCCGAGGCGCGCAGGGGGGCGAATGGCAGGCGCAGGGACGGGGTGACAGGACGCGCCCCAAGGACGCGCCCGGCCGGGCCGCTCAGTCGTAGAAATCCGGGGCCTTCTTGAAGCTCGGCCAGGAATCGGGGTCATGGCCGGGCACCACCATGGCGTTTTCCCGTTCGGCGAGGCGGCGCAGCTTGCGCACCGAGGCGGCGACCTCGATGGCCGAGGTGAGGGCCCCCGGCAGGCACTTGTCGTTCCAGTGCTCGAACGTGTAGGCGGCATCGATGGCGAGCAGGATCGGGCCGGAATTGGGCAGGCGGACCATGATCGACTGATGGCCGGGGCTGTGGCCGGGCGACTGGTAGGTCTGGATCACGCCGTCGCCATAGAGGTCGAAGCCGTCCTCGTCCTCCAGGAACTCCCACTCGATCCCCGGCTTGAGGATGTCCTTCATCACATAGCCGAGCTTCATGTACCAGTCGGCGCTGAACGCCCACTCATATTCGCGCCGCTGCACGATATGCTTGGCGTTGGGGAAGTTGCCGCAGGCGCCGGTATGGTCGAGATGCAGGTGGGAATGGATGACGTATTTCACGTCCGCCGGATCGAAGCCGGCCTGCTTCAGCCGGTTCACGCAGCCGTCTTCCGGGTCCATCAGCGGGTAGTATTTGTTGGTCAGCGCGCCCCAGTGCCCTTCCGGGTCCAGCGCCGCCTCGACCGCCGTTCCGCCGTCGATCACCACATTGCCGCGCGGGTGGGTGATGAAGAACCAGGGAATGGGCGTGAAGAAATCTTCCTGGCCGTAGCCGAGCTTAATGTCGACTTCCTTCTGGCGAATGCGTCCGGTCTGGAAAAAATAAAGCCGAATGGCGTCGCTCATTGCTTCCTCCACGTGTAGCGAGATTTTCATTGCAGCGGCGCGAGAGGCGTCCCGCGCCGCCGGGTTCTTGTTGGAAGCGCCTGGCGCTTCGTGTGGGTGTGCCGCTGTCCCGTGCCGACCGTCGCTCAGTACAGGCCGTAGACGCGCATATAGGCGGCGAGGGGCGGGCGGATGTGGGTCACGGTCAGCTCTTCCAGCCGGGCCATGTCGCGTGCCCGCATGGCGGCGATGATGTCCCAGTGATCCTGCAGCGATTTCAGCGAGGAGCCCTGCTCGATCAGCGCGCGTGAGATGATGGCCGAGGCGCGCAGCCAATAATTGAGCTGCAGCGCCGCCAGTTCCGCATTCTTGCAGTAGTCGAACTGGGTGGTGTGGAACAGGTCGTTGGCGTCGACGGCGGCCTCGATCTGGCCCTCCTTAAGCGCCTGCTCATAGGTGGTGTTGATGACGGTCAGCCGGTCGGCCAGCTCGTCCAGCCGCTCGACATCCAGCCGGCGCACGCCCTCGGCCTGCAGCATGGAGCGGATGTCGTAGAGGTCCTGGAGTTCGCGCGCCGACAGGGCCCGCACCTCGACGCCGCGATTGGCCTTGCGCTCAATGACGCCGATGCGATCGAGCAGGTCGAAGGCGCGGCGGACATTGTGGTTGGTCGCGCCGAAGCGCTCGCACAGGTCGCTTTCGACCAGGCGCTGACGCGGCATCAGTCTCCCGAGCGCGATGTCGCGGCGCAGGATCTCGTAGATCTCCTCGGCGCCCATACCGCTGGGCCGTCTCATGACTTGGGACGACGGCATCGAACCCTCCATTGCCCGGTGACGCTAGCGACAAGAACCGCTGGTTGTCAATTCGCTCGACAATAACATCGAGCGCATCATGAAAAAAATTATAGACGGGATTATCGATAATCCCTATACCGGCTGCCAGAGGCTGAGCAACAGCCCGGTCGACAGCCATGAGCGCATTGGGAGGAACAATGAGCACCCATCACACTGAGAACGGCGCCCCCATCGAGGCCGCCGAAGCAACACCGGACGTGACCCCGGGCACCGCGTCGGGCGTCACCCGCCGCAGCCTGCTCGGCGGCGTCGGCGCCGGCGTCGGCTTTGCCACGCTGGCGGCGTCCGGCATCGCCATGCCGAGCATCGTGCGTGCCCAGGGCTCGAAGGTCCGCGTCGGCCTCGGCCTCAATTACGGCCCGTTCAACCAGCCCTGGCGGCGCGGTTGCTGGAAGATCGCCCAGACGGTCACCGACGGTGGTGGCGAGCTGGTGACGGTGCGCGGCGAGCCCTCGAAGAATTCCGAGCAGAGCTCGGCGCTGGCCCTGCTCGACCGCGACATCAACGTCCTCGTGCTTGGCATCTACTCGCTCGAATCCGAGACCGCCTACATCGTCGACGAGGCCCGCAAGCGCGGCATCAAGACGGTCGGCTTCGTCGTCACGGTGAAGGATTCGCCGGCGGTGAGCGAGAACACCTGGGCGACGGCGATGACCATCGGCTACCACATGCAGAACATGCTGGGTCGCCAGGGCACCATCGCCCAGACCGCCGAAGCGCGCGGCTTCTACACGCCGTTCGATCAGGAAGCGGACATGCTGTCGCTGATGACCTCCTATGAGCCGCGCATGAAGATGCTGCCGTTCATCTCCGGCTCGGTGTCGACGGAAGACCAGATCTCGAAGGGCCGCGACAACATGCTCGCCCTGCTGCAGGCCAATCCGAAGCCGGGCTCGATTTCCGCCTTCATGTCCTGGTGGTGGCCCCTCACCATCGGCGCGGCGCAGGCGATGCAGCAGATGGGCCGCGACGACATCAAGCTGTACAACCACTACACCTCGGACCAACTGCTCGCCGGCATCGCTTCCGGCAACGTGCCCGTCGTCTTCTCCACCGATGTGCCCTACCACACCATCGGCGAGCGCGTCGGCAAGCTGGCGCTGCAGCTCGGCCGTGGCGAGAAGGTGCCCAACAACGTCGATTACGTGCCGGTGCCGACCATCCTGCCGCAGGACGCCGCCAAATATCTCGACGAGATCCGCGCCATGGACGCCGCCGCCATCGCCTATCTCAAGCCCTTCGGCGGCTGAGGTCTAGGAAACGAGAGGCGCGTCGCGACGGCAGCACTGCCGTCGCGCACGGGCCGGGCCTCGCCCGTCGCGGCGCGGCCCTTCAGGCGATCCGGCGCCGCCGTCGGATCGCCGGGGCGCGGTGCCCGCACTGAGAGGCCGGCAGCCCGCGTCACGCCGCGAGCACCCTGGCGCGCTGGCGCGCCATGATCCATCGGGCGTCCGTGACGACCACGCGATGCCCGGCCCGGGATGGATGATTCAAGAGGAACGACCATGACCATAGCTGAGCAGCAGGCCCCCGCCGCGGGCGCGTCCCCCTCGCGCTCCGAGGCCGCCGGGCGCGACACGTCGCACCCCCTGGTGCGCTTCCTGCGGGTGTGGGGAACCATTCTCGTCATTCTTCTGGTCGCCGTGGCGTTCTCCTTTGCCTCGCCCTATTTCCTGACCGTGTCGAACATCAACAACATCCTGTTCTCGATGTTCACCTGCGCCCTGCTGTCCATGGGCTTGACCTTCGTGGTGGCGGCGGGAAGCTTCGATCTCTCCATCGGCACCATCGTCACTACGTCCTCGATCGTCTGCGCGCTGTGCATTCCGGTTCTCGGCGCGCCCGCCGCGATCATCGTCGCGTTGCTGGTGTCGATGCTGATCGGGCTGGCCAATGGCGTGCTGGTGACGTGGTTCCGCATTTCGGGGATCGTCGGCACCATCGGCGTCATGTTTCTGCTCGAAGGCGGCAATCAATATCTGACCGGCGGTTACCAGGTGGCGGTGGGCTATGACGAGCACTTCTTCCGCTGGCTCGGCCAGGGCCGCTACGGCTTCATCGCGGTGAAGTCGGTCTTCCTGTTCGTCTTCTTCATCATCGCCTTCATCATCGCCAACCGGTTGCGCATCGGCCACTACATCAACGCGGTGGGCGACAACCCGCTGGCGGCCTATTATTCGGGCATTCCCGTCTATCGCTGGGTGATTTCGAGCTTCGTGCTCAGCGCGCTGTTCTGCGGCATCGCCGGCATCTTCCTCGCTTCCACCTCGTCCTCGGCGCAGCCGACCGGAGGCGCGGGCTATCTGCTGGAAGCCTTCGCCGCCGTCTTCCTCGGCGCCACCATCCTGGGCAAGGGCAAGCCGCACGTGCTGGGCACGCTGCTGGGCGTGTTCTTCCTCTACATGGTGTCGAACGGCATGACCCAATTCGGCGTCGACAGTTCCGCGCGCAACATTTTCAACGGCTTCGTCCTGCTGGCGGCCGTGGGCACCAATGCGCTGCTCAATCGCGAAGAACTTCATCTCCGCTTCATCTGAGGACCGATCATGGATGCGCGTCCCATCATTGAGATCCGCGATCTCCGGAAAGACTTCTCCGGTGTCCATGTTCTCAAGGGCATCGACATGTCCTTCGACCGCGGGGAAATCCACGGCCTGCTGGGCGAGAACGGCGCCGGCAAGTCGACGCTGATCAAGATCCTGACCTGCGTCTACACCGCGTCGAGCGGCGAGATCCGCATCGAGGGCGCGCCGTTCCACGGCCATTCGCCCAAGGCCGCCAATGATGCCGGCGTCGGCGCGGTCTATCAGGACGCCGAGCTCGCCTGGAACATGACGGTGGCGGAGAACCTGCTGCTGGGCAGCGAGCGGCGCTGGATCGACCGCCGGGCGATGGAGCGGGAGGCGCGGGACATCCTGTCCCGCATCGGCCTCGACATCGACCCCGCCGCCCGCGCCAGCGCGCTCACCGCCGCGCAGATGCAGATGCTGACGCTGGCGACGCTGTTCCATCGCAAGTTCAAGGTCATCATTCTCGACGAACCGACCGCGCGGCTGTCCGGGCGCGAGAGCGAGCTTCTGTTCGCCCTCATTCGGCGCTTCAAGGCAGAAGGGCTGACCATCGTCTACATCTCGCACCGGCTGAACGAGGTGAAACTGCTGTGCGACCGGGCGACCATTCTGCGCGACGGAAGGGTGGTGGCGACGCTCGCCCGCGGCGAGATCGACGAGGCGGCAGTGACCCGGCTCATGGTCAACCGCTCGGCCTCGGATCTTGAGATCACCAATCCCGGCTTCGCCCGCCCGGAAGTGGCGCTGGAGGTGAAGGCGCTCGGCACCGCCAAGCTGAGCCCGACCAGCTTCCGCGTCCATCGTGGCGAGATTCTCGGCATCACCGGCCCCATTGGCGGCGGCATGGAGCAGATCGAGAAGGCGCTGAGCGGCCTCATCGCCTATCACGGTGAGATCTTCGCCGAGGGGCGCCCCGTGCGCATCGACAGCCCCTCCGACGCGCTCGACATCGGCGTGGCGCTGATTCCGGAAGACCGGCGCAAGCAGGCGCTGTTCCCGAACCTCACCATGGCGGAAAACGTCTCGCTGCCGATTCTCGATCGGCTCTCGCGCTTCGGCATGGTGAGCACGGCCGACATACTCGCCAGCGGACGACGGGTGATCGAGCGGCTGCAGGTCTATCCCGCCGCGCCCGGCATCAAGATGCGCTACTTCTCCGGCGGCAACCAGCAGAAGGCCGTGATCGGCAAATGGCTGAGCCGGGACCAGAAGATCTACATCTTCTCCGAGCCCACCTCCGGCGTCGATGTCGGCGCCATCCGCCAGATCTACGAGATCATGCTTGAAATGGCTCGCGACGGCGCCGCCATCATCCTGATGTCGACCTCGTTCAATGAACTGCTGTCGCTCAGCGAGCGGATCATGGTCGTGCATTCCGGCCGCGTGGCGGTGGAGCGGCCGCGCGCTGGCTTCGACCGCGATTCGCTGCTGGCGGCGACCCTGGCGTCGGAGGTGGCGTGACCTCCACCCCGGATGCCCGCCCACAGGCCGGGGCGCGCCCGGCGGAGGAGGCGCGCGCCCGAGCCGGCCGGCCCGGCAATGAGGTTGCCGTCCGCACGGACATCAGCGCCCACGCGCTGCGACTGCTCGCCCGCCGGACGCCCAGTCTGCGCGCCTCGCTGCGCATGCGCGCCGTCGCCCATGTGCTCGCTGGCGCCAGCCTCGCCGAGGCGGCCGCCGGCGCCCATGTCCGCACCCGCACCCTGCAAAACTGGATCGCCCGCTACAATGCCGAGGGCGTCGAGGGGCTGGCGGATCGGTCGCGGGAGCTTCCGAGGGCGGAGTGACGGGAAGGACGCCGCGCGCGCCGCGCGGGCCGCTCTCTGCGTGCGCGGCCTCAACCCGCAAGCGGCTGCGTCGCGGCGGGCGGCGCCCGTCCACCGACGGGCAACGCCGATCGCGCGCGCGGCGTGCAACGGGCCGGAGGAAGTCCACATGGCGTCGGACTACAGCGGTCGTGATCGCGCGCGCAGCGTGCAACGGCCCGTTTCCCCACCCCGGAAGGCGTGATGACCAGTATGGCGGCTGGTGAGCTGGCCTGGCTCTGTGCCGACACATAAGCCAGCGGAACCGCGGCATGCCAATCGATCGCGCGGGACGGCGACAGATTTGACGCCGCAGCGAGCCCAACGAAAAAGCCGCCGAAACCAAACGGTTTCAGCGGCTTTTCGGTAGTCCCAGAACCGTCTCGGACGGTCAATTGGTGCCCAGGAGAGACGAGCAATGATTGCATCACCAGCGCGCACATGCGCGCCGAACCGGGGAGCCGAGATGTTCAGCTACCACATGTGGCTTGTCAGCGCGCCGGGCCAGAAGCTGGGTCACGAGCCCTGCAGCGACGAGGAATACGCCCCTATCGAGCGGGGCGGCGCCCTCGTCGAGCGGCTGCAGCAGTCGGTCGAAGACAGTATCTTCAAGCACCTCACCCACAATGAGATCCGGGTGCTGGAGCCCGGCCCCGTCGATATGAGCGTGCGCAAGATCCGCGATGGCCTCGCCTTCATCGGAACATCGGACGGATTCATCACCTCGCTGAACTTCGAGCGCAACCACGTCCCGGAGAACATCCTCCGGCGGCAGCTTCACCTGCTGGAGGATATCGGCCGCATCGCCCCGGCGACCTATGGCGTGGCTTACCTCTACAGCGACGACGAGCCGCCATTCGCAGGGCACTTCGAGGTGATGCGGATGATCAAAGGGCGGATTGAACGCAGTCGGGATGCCTTCTTCGACCAGCACTTCCCGGTGAACCATGACTGACGCCCTCGACCTTGCCGACCTCACCGCCGAGCTGGTCGACGCGGCCTGGCGGCGGGGGCTGCGGCCGGAGCTGCAGCTGACCGTCACCGAATGGGCGGACGCCAACCGCACCCTGCCGGGCACCAATGCCGAGCCGGGGCCGTGGCGCACCTCCCGCGTGCCCTATCTCGCCGAGATCATGGATTGCCTCTCCACCGCCTCGCCCGTCGAGCGCGTGGTGCTGATGAAGGGCGCGCAGACTGGCGGCACCGAGGCCGGGCTCAACGCCATCGGCTATTGGGTGGCGCATGCGCCGGGGCTCATCCTCGCCGTGTGGCCCTCGATCGACATGGTGCGGCGCAACTCGCGTACCCGCATCGAGCCGCTGATCGAGGGCACGCCCGCGCTGCGCTCGCGCATCGCCCCGGCCCGTTCCAAGGACCCCGGCAATACGGTGGGGCTGAAGGAGTTCCCCGGCGGCGCCCTCATCATGACCGGCGCCAACTCCGCCACGGGCCTGCGCTCCACCCCGGCCCGCTATCTCGTGCTCGACGAGGTGGACGCCTTCCCGGCGGATGCCGATGGCGAGGGCGACCCGGTGGCGCTGGCGGTGCAGCGCACCGTGACCTTCCGGGGGCGCCGCAAGATCTTCCTCATCTCCACCCCGACCGAGGCCGGCGTATCGCGCATCGAGAAGGCCTATGCCGAGAGCGACCAGCGCCGCTACTTCGTGCCCTGCCCCCACTGCGGCACGCACCAGGCGCTGAGCTGGCGCGGCGTGACCTGGCCAGAGGGCGAGCCGCGCAAGGCGTTCTACACCTGCGAGGCCTGCGGCGGGGTGATCGAGGAAGCGGACAAGCCGGCGATGCTGGCCAAGGGCGAATGGCGCGCCACGGCGCAGGGCGACGGCCTTACCGCCGGCTTCCACCTCTCGGCGCTCTATTCGCCCTTCGAGAGCTGGGGCGAGATCGCCGCCGACTTCCTCACCTCGAAGCGCGACCCGGCCCGGCTGAAGACATGGACCAACCTCAAGCTCGGCGAGGCCTATGAGGACCGGGACATGGCGCCGCTGGCGCCGGACAGTCTCGCCTCACGCGGCCTGGCCTGCGACCCGGCATGGACCGAGCTGCTGCCCGAGGGCGTCGCCGTCATCACCGCCGGGGTCGATACCCAGGACGATCGCATTGAGGTGGAGTTTGTCGGCTGGGGCCGGGGCGAAGCCAGCTGGTCGCTCGACTATGAGATCCTGCACGGCGACACCTCGCGCCCCGAGGTATGGGCGGCGCTCGACCGCCTGCTCGCCCGCCGCTTCCGCCACCCGAAGGCCATCCCCGATCTTCCCATCCTTGCCGTTGCGATCGATTCCGGCGGGCATCGCACCGACCAGGTGATGCGGTTCTCGGCCGAGCGGCTCAACCGCCGGATATGGGCGATCAAGGGCCGTGGCGGGCCGGGCGTGCCGCCCTGGCCAAAGCGCCCGCCCAAGCTGCGCAGCGCCAGCCTCGCCCCGGTACACATTGTCGGCGTCGACACGCTCAAGCACGGGCTGCTCTCGCGGCTTCGCATCGACGATGGCGGCCCCGGCGCATGCCACTGGCCGGCGGAGCGCGACTATCTCTGGTTCACCGGCCTTGTCGCCGAGCGCCCGGTGCGCCGCTACACGCGCGGCGTCGCCCGCATCGAATGGGTGCCGGACCCTGGCGTGCGTAATGAGCCCCTCGACTGCCGCGTCTACGCCACGGCCGCCCTACACGGGCTCTATGCCGCCGGCATGAGCCTGGCGGAGATGGTGGGGAAGGTGGAGGGGGCGGCGCGGCGGGCTGGGGTGGTGGGACGGGAGAGCAATGGGGAGGCGCCACGCCGGGCGCCGGCCGTGGTGCGGTCCAGCTGGGTGGGGTGAGGGACAGAGCATTGATCCCCGGCAACAATACGATCGTGCGCGATCATTATGTTACCATCCTCAATCGCGTGATATCGCTCAATACGAGCATTGTTTCATCCCATCGACGATCAATCCGCAGAGCGACTGTTCCGAAACGGAAAATCTCGTGCTGAAGAAACCATGCCATCCGATTACGGCCCGACGAACCCAACATTACAGAACGATCACCTTCATTTGGCGCACTTCGATCAACTCACTGCACCACTTGCGGAACGGACTGCTGAATCACCGCCTGCACAAAGCTGAACCTACTAATTAGCAGTGACAGCGGTATTCCGCCGCCGCGGCTTCCTTCGCGACTCTTGCAGAGGTAGCCCTAATGCGGCCAACATGTCGTCAAACTCCCCATTGTGGTATAGTGGCAGCTTTCTAATCGTAAATAGCTCCCTTACTTCGTAATCATACATCAGGTCTTTTGCAATGAAGGCCACCCTGGACAGGGCAGATAGCCTATTCAAAGTAACATTGTTAGACCTCGAATCTTTACGATAATCATCAATTAGATTCTTGAAACGAGCGATCTCACTTTCAGACAAGTTAAGATCACAACTGCCGCGCGGAACTCCAATGAGATCGGCGACGCCGAGGTCGCCAAAGTCCTCCCAGTCCTCGTCGAGTGACAAAAATCGCCTCGACAGAAGCTCTATCGTTTCAGGCGACGGCAATGGCTTGTGCCTTCCAATATCTGGCTGCAAATGCCGCCAATAACCCCAAGCCCATATCGCAATCAATCGTATTTTAATATTTTTGTCGAATAACCTTCTTTCTATTTCATGATAGCACTCATCTGACCTAGCTGCCGCACTTGAACGATGAATCAATTGAAAACTTCCAGCGACAGCAGAAATTGCTCTCACGACATCTTCTTCATCACCGTTCCTAATGATCTGGATAGAACTCGCAATAAGATGATCATCTGCCCAATCGGATGCTGGGTGTGAGGACGCCTCGAGGTAACAAAGCGTTCTTCGTACATTAGTTTCCTCGAAAAGCGGATGACTCATGTAGAGCCTCAATGCTGCTGAACGTATTTCGGGCCCATATGGACCCCGACTGAGCGACTGCCAGTTCTCATTGAATTCACAGCCATGCGCAAACCACGCGACGATTGGCGCGGAACGCATTAAAAGGTCGGCAGGGAAGTTGGCTTCTTCTACCATTGCCCGAACTATGCGTGCAGTCGCAGGCGGCAATCCGCCATCCAAAGACACGGAAGCTTGCCGCCCTCGAGCGCCCGGCGAAAAAACTTTATACTCTCGTTCCGCCTCTTCAACCAATGCCGTAAGCAATGGTGCAGCCTGAGACCTCGCCAACACTGCCGCCATTGGAATAACTTCTTTCCATTCTTCACTCACGAGATTAGAGCGAAGAAAATCAAGAACGTTTACTGAATGTGGCTGAGAGACGATATGGCCATCAACGGCTGCAACTGCAGCTAGATACTCCTGAAATGTCAAATGCCTGAATTGGTAAAATGGAACGACTCTTCCTTCTTCAGTTGTATATCCACCTTCAATCATTAGGCTCGATCTAAGCTCGACTCTTTTAAGGAAATCGTGTGGGCTATCTTTTGCGTACCTCCCAATCATTGGAAGCCAAGCGCGCGCTTCTTCAAGAATTTTCAAAATCTCTCGCTCAGTGGCGGTCTGCTTTCCGAGCCGGAGGAGCTCATATGCGACGCACGCCAGTTGCGGGACTGCCTCCTTCGTATTAAGAGCGTCATGCCCTTTGATGTTCCATGTGTCGAGAAGTATCTCGACAGCTCGATCATAGAGTGTAACGCGATCCGGAGGCAGGCGCCCAAATCCATGCTTTACTACTAGCAACATGGTGCATAGTAGAGGATTTTCGGCCAGGCGCCTGAGTGAATCTGTGCCAAGCAGAGTACTGGCGACCATACGGGCTTCTGCAATAGATTCGAGCGCGCCTCCGCCCATTAGCTTATGCCAAGAGTCACAAAGAAGCGTAACGGCCTCTCGATTGAGAGGCGCAATCCGGAATTTGACACAAAAGCGATTCAGACATGGTGCAATTAAGTCAAATCCAGCCTCTCTGCTAGTAACAAGAAGTCTTATCTTCGGATAGATCTCAAGAAATTTCTCTAGATTTTCCACGAAGACAGAGCGATCACCGTCGTCATGTATCTCATCTAAACCATCGACTAATAAAATAACCGTTCCAGCCTTCAAGGGCTTCTCAATCGCACCAGCTAGACCGTCGAGTGAACTGTCACCAGTTATGGTTGATATATTCTTGATAAGAGACGAAATCGGCTTTCGAATGTGCTCTTTCCATTCTCGGCATCTGATAACAAGAGGTATTAAATCTAATATCGGAAGTTTATCAGCACTGTCCTGTCGTCTCGCAGGGTTTGCGTATGCAACGGCAAGCCTTTTCAGAAGCATTGTCTTTCCGCCGCCCGGAAGAGCCAACAGCGCCATTTTGAGGTTCTTTTCGAAAACCTCTGAGAATGACTTTGGCGCTCCGTGGCTAGCATGCCATTCGGTTAGCTCCTCCTTCCGGCGGGGATCACTGGCCAGACTGGCGGGAGGGAACTCTTGCAGGTCTAATGGTACGAAAAGTCGTTCGATATTGAACTTTCGTTGAGCCGTGTCCAGATCCGCACGCATCCCCTCAATCGTCATCTCTCCGCAGTCGCGAATGAGAAACGCCCTGTACGCGGAAATTATCCGTTCAAACTCGATATTTGTGGCCCTCCTCGCAATGGTCGTCCGACGAGCAGCTTTTGTCGGAAAGCAGTCAAGAAGGAACCCCGGAAGATCGGCGTGCGTCTCCCCGTGTGACAAGGGTTCAACGAAGCCATGCCAGCTAGGGTCGACAAGACGCGAAGCCACCTCGCTTTGCTGAACAAGAGCATAGTGTTGAGGGGCGCTTGCTCCGAGGTTGGTTCGTAACCATTTTACTAACGCCGAAAAGTTAGGGTCGGCAAACGTGTCACCGCAACCCACGAAAAGCAGTCGCTTCAGCGAGCCCAAAGCGGGCTGGATAACGGCCCGAATCTCGTCGTCAACTGTGTTTTGATAATCACGTATTCCAAAGACGCAGTTCTTAGGATCTGTCCATACGCCATGCAGATGAAGCACACCCTCCTTCTCGCCCCTGCTCCACTCTAGAAGCCCTTTAGTATCTACAAAATCAATCGATTGCAAACCTGTCGCTTTTTCAGCAAGCGTATCGTAATTCAGAGTGGCGATCGGAACTTTGTGAGAGTGTATAGCGCGGAGCGCATTTTGCATCCCCCCTGCCTCGGGAACTTGTTGCGAGAATACGCTAGACATCCAGCGGGAATACGTATCCCCGTTTGGGGCTCCGAGTTTTCGACCGACAAACTCTGCGACACCGAGTAAATCATCGATGTCGGCCGATTCCAAAGCCTCAATATAGCGCCTATTCTGAGACTCATTCACATGACCACGCTGTGTTGCGTAAGAAAGGCCAGATTTGACTAGCCCGACCCACGAGAGGGGTGGCCGGATTTTTGGAGTTAAAGCGATACTCGCGCCAGCTCCCAGCACTACGACTAGATTGCCTGATCGAGCCGATTCGCGAACTGTCTCGATTGTCACTTCAAACCTTCTACGCGTTGCATTCACTACGAAGTAGGACTACGCGATTTCGCCTGCGGTTTCTGGAATTTGCAACGCCCAATTGCGGTCGAATCCAAATCGATACCGCGCTAGGATCATTTTCTTGTGGATATAGGCTCCAGACTTGCCCGCAGATATAACTGCTGCGCCATCGGATCGCCTCGCGCTTCCGTTGTCGGAGGGGGGCTTTCGGCGTGCAGAGATAGCTGCTTGACCGGCGAGCTTGCAGCATCGCTGCCTTTTGACCAGACGAGTGTGAGCGTTCTTCTGAACGAACTTGTCGCGCGCGGTAGTCGTCCCGTAAGCTTGGTTTGGTTATAGTCTCGATCTGATCGCCAGTGGGATCCCGAATGTCGGGAGTCAATGGACAGTGAATGTCGACTGCTGGCGCTGACGCAAAGGTCAGCTTGTCGCGCTGGGAGGCACATCGTTTTCATGCACCTGGCTTACGCCTCTCTTTCTTGAACCGCACCCCCGGCCCGTCGCCGTTCTCGTCGACGAAGATGACGCCGGCAGCTTCGAGAGCGCGTTGAATCGCGGCAAGATTGTTCACCGTTGGCAACCTGCGGCCCTTCTCAAAATCGCGAACGGTGCTTTCGCTGAGGTTCGATGCCTGAGCAAGCGCCGACTGAGACCAGTCTAGGAGACCCCTGGCAGCCCGCGACTGCGCGGGTGTGATCGCAGAGTTGGCGCTTTCCATTTAAGATCCACGAAAACCGTTGACATTTTTAGACGAGCAACGCTATTCGTTGACCGTCAACGAATTTCTATCACAGGAGCACGCGCATGGACAGCCATGTTCGCGAACGGGAGAGCCTTGTTCCCAGCCGGCGCCGGGCGCTTTGCCTTGGCGCGGCGCTTGTGACCGTGCCGACGGGTGTTCTGGCGCTGGCAGTGCCGGCACCGACCCTTGCAGCGCCGGCCCCCGCCGATCCGCTGCAGCGCGCCCGTGCGGCGTGGCTGACCTTCGCCGCCGCCATGGACGAGCTGGCGGCGCCGGGCGATGGCTGGATGCTGGAGGGCGCCGGCGCGCGGCGGGCGGCGCATGGCCGGCCGGCCGAGGCATGGGTCTATGCCAGCCGCCTGACCTATGAGTGGCAGGCCGATCCGCGCCTGCGTGCCGGCGGCATCCTCGACGAGCGCGCCGAACCGATCGACCTTTGGCGCAAGCCCCGCGCCTCGCAGCCGGAGGGGCGGACATGAGTGGCCAAACCCTCGCCCCCAGCCGGCGCCAGGCGCTCGCCCTCGGGGCGGCTCTGGTCGCGGTGCCGACGGGTGCCCTCACGATACCGGCGCCCCTCTCCCCGCAGGAGCGCATTGCAGCGGCCGTACGAGAGATCGAGACGGCGCTCGCCGAGATCTATCCCGGCGCCAGCCTGCACCCGATCCTGCAACTGCCGGCCACGGACGCCTTCGCCTCGCCGGTCCTTGCCGATGGCAGCTTCACCCCCGGCCAGATGGCGATGGTGTCAGTCACCGCCAACTCTTTCAGCGCGCGCTTCGCCGCCGGCCTGACGAGCCACACCGCGACCGACTGGTTTGGCAGGAGGGTGGCATGAGCGGCGACCTGTTCGGGCAGGCGGTGCCGGCGACGGCGCTGCTGTCGCCCCAGCTGCGGCTGGAAATCGTGCCCAGCGACGCGATGGAGCCGACGCTGCGCAGCCAGTGGGACCATGTGCTGGTGCGGCCCTGCACAAGCTATGAGGGCGAGGGGATTTATCTGCTGCAGGACCTGTTTGGCGGGCGCAAGCTCACCCGCGCCTCCAGCGTGCTCGGCGGCCCCGGCCATATCCTGCTGCATGTCGACAACAAGCATTATGGCGAGCACCTCGTACCGCGCGAGGCGTTCGAGGACACTGTGCTGGCCATTGTGGTGGCGGACGTAAAGGTGCGCGACGCGCGGCTGCTGATGTCCGCGCCGGCGAGCCGGGAGGCGCAGCCATGAACGCCCATACCCGCGAGTTCGTCATGGTGGAGCGCCAGCGCCTGCGCGAGCGGGCCGAGCGCACCATCGAGGCGCTGATCGGGCTGCTCGACGAGCTGGACGCCGACCCGGACGAGGAAGACGGCGGCGACGCCGAGCCGGACAACGATGGCGAGCCCTCCCTTGGCTGGGAAGATGGCCGGCCCGAAGGGTTCGCTGGCGGCACCGGCCATTGGGATTGCGACTGCGAGAACGACCAGGCGGAAGACGGGATCGCCGATGCCGAGGGGCTGATGGAGCAATGGGGCGGCGCGTGGAACGGGTGGCGGGTGGAGTAACCCGACAAGCGAACCAAATACGATGAATAAACATCGTTCTTGACTATGCGAAGGAATCGATGGAATGTCATCGTTATGGACTCCTCCCAGCCCCGCTTCACCGCCGCCACTGCCTGCGCCGTCGCTGACGTGCCGGCGCCGACACTTCGCGCCTGGCGCAACCTCAACGGCCTGTTCGCCGATCCGGACAAAGATACGGGTGAGAAGAAGAACCCGGGCTGGAGCCGCTTTTCGATGGCAGATCTCTGCGTCATCCGGTTCGTTGCACAGGTGACGCGGAGCGGCCTTTCTGCGGAAGCGGCTGTGACCTTCAGCAAACACATCTGGCTTGCCTTCGCGATGCATCTGGACGGCGTAGAGGCCTCGCGCTTCGCCCTCATCACCGATCAGGTGTGCTCGTTCCTTCCTCCCGAGGCCACGTTCGGAAGCTATGTCGAGAAGCGTGAGCCCGACTGTCCCGAAACGGCGATCTTCGTCGACCTCATCGCGATCATCGCCAAGGTGAAGAGCCGCCTCGCGGAGGCAGAGAACGCCGGCTTGAAAGGCAAGGCGCCGTGATGGGCACCCTTCTTTCCTCGCTCTTTGACCGCGCCAAGGGCGGCTGGCGCTGGTGGAGCCGTTCGCCCGCCTATGAGGGCGCGGCGACGGGCCGGCGTGCGTCCGGCTGGGGCGCGATGCGCAACCAGCACGGGGCGGCGCAGGCGGCGCGGGCCCCGCTCGGCTACCGCGCCCGCTATCTCGTCGCGAACAACCCGCACGCAGCGGCCGGCAAGGCCGCCCATGTCAGCAGCCTCGTCGGCACCGGCATAGTGCCGGCCGTGACCGGCACGCTGGCGGCCCGCTGGACGGCGTGGACGGACGAGGCGGACGCCGACGGGCTGATGGACTTCTATGGCCTCACCGCCCTGATGGTCGGCGCCATGGTGGTCGATGGCGAGGCGCTGGCGCTGCTGATCGCCACCCCGGCCGGCCTGCGTATTCGCGTGCTCGATCCCGACCAGCTGGACGCCTCGCTCACCCGTCCGCTCCCCCAGGGCGGGCGCATCGTCAACGGCGTCGAGTTCGATATGTTCGGCTCCCGCGTCGCCTACTGGATCGTCAAGGAGCGCCCCGAGATCGGCCTCGGCCTGAACCTCCAGCCGGTGCGCGTGCCGGCCGAGGACGTGGTGCATCTGTTCCGCCCCGACTTCCCCGGCCAGGTGCGCGGCGTCTCGTGGTTCGCCCCGGCGATCCTGCGCCTGGCCGAGCATGACGAGTGGCACGGCGCCCAGCTCACCCGCCAGAAGGTCGGCGCGCTGCTCGCCGGCCTCATCACCACCAATGACGGCACCGTGCCCTTCGGCGGCGAGACGCAGGGCGAGGCGCTGATCGGCTCGCTGGAGCCGGGCGCCATCGTGGTGCTGCCGCCGGGCAAGGACGTGACCTTCTCCAACCCGCCGGCGATTGCGCAGGAGGCCAACGACTTCGCCCGCATCACCCTGCACGAGATCGCCGCCGCGCTCGGCCTGCCCTATGAGGTGCTGACCGGCGACCTCTCCAGCGTCAACTATTCCTCGATCCGCGCCGGCCTCGTCGAGTGGCGCCGCCGGGTCGAGATGATCCAGCACAATGTCATCGTCTTCCAGGCGCTGCGCCCCATCTGGCGCCGCTGGGCGATGATCGAGAGCCTGCAGGGCCGGCTTGCCGCCCGGCCGCAGGAGCTTCTCCCGGTGCGCTGGATCACCCCGAAGCAGCAATGGGTGGACCCGGCCAAGGACGTGCAGGCGGAGATCCAGGCGATCAATGCCGGGCTGATGAGCCGCCGCGAGGCCGTGGCGGCGCGCGGCATGGATGTGGGCGCGCTCGACGCCGAGATCGCCGCCGACAAGGCCCGCGAGGCAAGCCTCGGCCTCACCTTCACCGCGCCCGCCAAGGCCAAGCCTGCCGCCGCGCCGGCGAACGAGGAGACCGTGGCATGAACGCTCCCACCGAGATACTCACCCGCCGCGCGCCGCTTCCCGCCTCCAGCTGGGATGCCGACAGCCAGACCTTCGAGGCCGTGCTCTCCACCGGCGCCGCCGTCGAGCGCTGGGACGTGCGCGGCCCCTATGACGAGATTCTCCTCCTGTCGCAGCCGGCGTGGCCCGCCCGCGTGCCCCTGCTCGACAGCCACGGAAGGGAGAGCGTGGACCGCCAGCTCGGGAACGTCGACACGCTGCGCGTGGTCGGCGGGGACCTCCTCGGGCGCGCCACGCTCTCCCGCCACAATCCCCGCTCCCGGCGCATCGCCGCCGAGCTGACGGACGGTGCCACCTTCGGCATCTCCATCGGCTACGGCGTCGAGCGCTGGTCCGAGCGCACAAATGCGAAGACCGGCCGCCGCGAGAAGGTGGCCGAGCGCTTCACCCTGATCGAGGCCAGCCTCGTCGTTGTCCCCGCCGACCCGCATGCAGGCATCAGGAGCCACGACATGACGGTCAGCACCGAGCCGGCGCCCGCGCCCGCTCCCTCCGCCCAGCCCCTCAACCCGCCGGCCGCTGCAGAGCGGGCGGCAATCAACATGGAGATCCGTTCCATCGCCAACGTCGCCGGCCTCGACCAGGGCTGGATCGACAGCCAGATCGACGCCAACGCCACCACCGACGCCGCCCGTGGCGCCGCCTTCGCCGCCATGCAGGCCCGCAGCGCCCCGCTGCAGACCTTCCACCCGACGGTGGCGACGGTGACGAACGACCACGCCGACCCGGCGGCGATCCGCTCCGCCATGGGCGAGGCTCTCGCCCATCGCCTTGCCCCCGGCCGGGTGAAGCTGGAGGGGCGCTCGCGCGCCTATGCCGGCTTCCGCATGCTGGACATGATCGGCGACCTCGCCCAGGCGCGCGGCGAGCGCCTCAACCTGCGCGACCAGAACGCGCTGATGGAGCGCGCCGTCGGCGCCCATTCCACCAGCGACTTCCCCCTGCTGCTGGCGGACGCGGCCAACAAGGCCCTGCTCGCCAACTACGCCGCCGCCGAGGCGACCTATCGCCTCATCGCCGCCCGGCGCGGCTTCACCGACTTCCGCGACCACTCTTTCCTGCGCATCGGCGACTTCCCGACCTTCCGGGAGACCAATGAGGGCGGCGAGCTGAAGTACGGCACCCTGTCCGAGAACCGCGAGAAGGTGCGGGCAAAGGAGCTGAATGCCGGCATCGCCATCGGCCGCCGCGCCCTCATCAATGACGACCTCTCCGCGCTGGCGGACTTCTCCTCCATGATCGCCATCCGCGCCGCCAGCGACGAGAATGCCCGCGTCTACGGCCTGCTCGCCGCCAATGCTGCCCTCTCCGACGGCAAGGCGCTGTTCCACGCCGACCATGGCAACAAGGCCACCACCGGCGCCGCTCTCTCGGTCGCCTCGGTCGGCCTCGCCGTCGCCTCCCTGCGCAAGCAGAAGAGCCTCGACGGCGTGCCGCTCAACCTCGCCCCCCGCTTCCTCGTGGTCGGGCCGGACACCGAGCTTGCCGCCCGCCAGGTGCTCGCCGCCATCACCGCCGCCAAGGCGGGCGACGTGAACCCCTGGGCGGGCACGATGGAGCTGGTGGTCGACGCCAACATCATCGGCGCCGGCTGGTACGTCGTGGCGGACCCCGCTGCGGCGCCCAGCCTCGTCTATGGCTACGTCTCCGGCGCTGAGGGGCCGCAGATCCGCACCGAGATCGACTTCGACACCCGCGCCGTCAAGGTCGCCGCCGGGCTCGACTTCGGCTGTGGCGTCATCGACTTCCGCGGCCTCTACAAGAACGAGGGCGCGTGATGGCGGTCAAGGACAGCCTCGAAGACCGCCTTGCCCGGCTGCGTTCGGTGCGCGCCGATGGCGTCCGCCGCCTGCGCTACACCGACGGCAAGGAGGTGGAGTATCGCACCGACAGCGAACTCGCCGCCGCCATCGCCGACGTCGAGCGCCAGATCGCCGGGGCAAATGCCCCGGCGAAGGTCGTCTATCTCGCAACAAGCAAAGGGCTCTGACGATGGCGCGCACGGGAGCCAAGCATACCCAGGCAGACATCGCTCGCGCGCTGCGCGCGCTGAAGCAGGCGGGCATGCAGAAGGAGTCTCAGGTAGAGGCTCGCCCCGACGGCACGATCGTGATCGCGCCGTTGGACAAGAAGCACGCGGGCACGGCTCATGCGGCCGAGCCCGAGCACGACATCGTGCTGTGAGGTAGGGCATGCCGAAGAAACGCCCCCCTTTCCTTCATCGCGAGCGCTCGCGGCACGGGATTCCGGTTTGGTACGTCCGCCGGGATCACGGGCCGCGCATTCGCCTGCGCGCCGAGTATGATTCGGCCGAGTTCTGGGAGGAGTACAAGGCGGCGCTCGCGGGCACCGCGCCGGCGAAGAAGGGCGGGCGCCCGGGTTCGCTCGAATGGGCAATCACCCGCTACCGTGCCAGCTCGGCTTGGGCGGCGCTGGCGCCCGCGACGCGCCGGCAGCGGGAGAACATCTTCCACCAGGTCGAGAAGACCGCCGGCAAGGAGCTTCTTTCGCAGATCACCCAGAAGGTCATCATTGCGGGCCGCGAGCGCCGCTCGGCGCACCCGCATGCCGCGAACAACTTCCTGAAGGCGATGCGCGGTTTCTTCGACTGGGCGGCCGGCGACGGCAATCTGGTGAAGGACAATCCCTGCATTGGCGTGAAGCTGCTCAAGGGCAGCAATGACGATGTGGGCTTCCACACATGGAATGAGGACGAGCTTGCCCGGTTCGAGGCCAAGTGGCCGGTGGGCACCCGCCAGCGCCTCGCCTTCGACATTCTTCTCTATACCGGCTTGCGCCGGGGCGACGCCGTGAAGCTGGGCCGCCAGCACGTTCAGGACGGGCTGATTACGCTGCGGACGGAGAAGACGGGCGAGCCGGTCACGCTGCCGATCCTTGAGCCGCTGGCGCGGTCCATCGCGGCGACGACGACAGGCGACCTGACTTTCCTTGTGACGGAGCGCGGCCAGCCCTTCGTGAAGGAGAGCTTCGGCAACTGGTTTCGTCAGGCCTGCACGGCGGCGAAGTGCCAGGGCTCGGCTCATGGCCTTCGCAAGGCGGGCGCGACGCGGGCGGCGGAAAATGGAGCGACGGAGCGTCAGCTGATGGCGCTGTTCGGCTGGTCGACAAACAAGATGGCGGCGCTTTACACGCGCACGGCCGAGAAAAAGCGTCTGGCGACGGATGCTGCCCAGCTTTTGCTGCGGAAACAGCCCGAGAACAAAAACGCCCGCACCTTCTCTCGAAGTGCGGGCGCAAAGCCTAAAACCTCAGAAAAATCACGAGGTTAGAAAATGAGTGGTGCCCAGGAGAGGACTCGAACCTCCACGGTGTTACCCACACGGACCTGAACCGTGCGCGTCTACCAATTCCGCCACCTGGGCATGTGCCTTGCGGCACGGCGGCGAGAGATAGTCGTGTGGACTCCCCCTTGTCAACGTGCCTTTCGCTCGAGATGTCACGAAGCGGTGGAAATCTCCCTCGCCCGGTCCCCCGCCGGTCCCATCCGCGCCGTGCGCCGGCCTTCGGGGGCGGTGCGCGCAAAAGCCCGGCTCGCTGGCGCGCGCGGACGCTGGACGCTGCCGCAGCGGCGCGCTAATCGTCGTGGCATGCCACTGCCGGGCCGGGAGACGTCACATGGTCGACACCACGAGGGAATTGCCGCTGGAGAGCGAGGCCGCGCTGGTTAGGCGCGCCGCGCCGATGGAACGGCTGGTGACGGTCTATGGCGGCTCGGGCTTTGTCGGCCGTCATGTGGTGCGCGCGCTGGCGCGGCTTGGGTGGCGGGTACGGGTGGCGGTGCGCCGGCCCGACCTCGCCGGCCATCTGCAGCCGCTTGGGGCGGTGGGGCAGATCATCCCCGTCCAGGCCAATCTGCGCTACCCCGCCTCGGTGCTGCGGGCGGCGGAAGGGGCGGAGGTGCTGATCAACCTCGTCGGCGTGCTGCATGAGAGCGGCCGCCAGAGCTTCGAGGCCGTGCACGCCTTCGGCGCCAAGCAGGTGGCGTTGGCGGCAAAGGATGTCGGCGCACGGCTGATCCACGCCTCCGCCATCGGCGCCAGTGCCGATTCGGACGCCTTCTATGCCCGCAGCAAGGCGGCGGGCGAGGCGGCGGCGCTGGAGACGGTGCCCGACGCCGTAGTGCTGCGCCCGTCCATCGTGTTCGGGCCGGAGGATGATTTCTTCAACCGCTTCGCCGCCATGGCGCGGCTTTCCCCGGTGCTGCCGCTGATCGGCGGCGGGGGAACCCGCTTCCAGCCGGTGTTTGTCGGCGATGTCGCCGACGCTTTCGCCAAGGCGGTGGACGGGCAGGCGCGGCCGGGCACGGCCTATGAGCTGGGCGGGCCGGAAGTGCTGACCTTCAAGCAGCTGATGGAACTTCTGCTGGCCGAGATCGACCGCAAGCGCCTTCTGGTGCCGATGCCGTCGGGGCTCGCCTCGTTCAACGCGCGTCTGCTCGAAATGCTACCGAACCCGCTGCTCACCCGCGACCAGGTGCGGCTGCTCGGCTATGACAATGTGGTGTCGGAGGCCGCCAAGGCCGAGGGGCGCACGCTGGAAGGGCTGGGCATCGCCCCCACCGCGCTCGGCGCCATTCTGCCGGGTTATCTCTGGCGCTACCGCAAGGCCGGCCAGTTTTCCCGGCCGGAAGCGGCCTGATCTTCTCCACTCCAGGAATCGAAAAGCCGCCGACGCGCCCGCGCCGGCGGCTTTTTCATGCGTCCCGGCTTTTCTCAGCCCACCAGCGCCAGCGCCACCAGCCCGGCGCCGCCCACGCCGATGCGCCACCAGCCGAAGGGCGCGAAGCCGTGGCGGGAGACGAAGGCGATGAGGCTGCGCACCACCGCCAGCGCGGCAATGAAGGCGGCAATGAAGCCGACCACGATCAGCGCCGTGTCGTCGGCATTCAGCGCGTCATGGTTCTTGTAGAGGTCATAGGCGAAGGCGCCGGTCATGGTCGGCAAGGCGAGGAAGAACGAGAATTCCGCCGCCGCCGGCTTGCTGGCGCCCAGCAGCAGGCCGCCAACAATGGTGGAGCCCGAGCGCGACACGCCGGGAATCATCGCGAGGCACTGGATGAAGCCGATCTTCAGCGCCAGCTTCGGCGGGAAGGCCATGGCGTCCTCATAGACCGGCTTCATCTTCAGCGTGTCGACCCACAACAGCACGATGCCGCCGAGAATCAGCATGATGCAGATCAGCGCCGGCGTTTCGAACAGCACCTCCTTGATGAAGCCATGGGCGAAGGCGCCGATAACAGCCGCTGGAAGGAAGGCGACGAGAATGCCGAGGACGAAATTGCGCGAGCGCGGGCTCGACGGCAGCGTCAGCAGCACCTTCAGGAAGCGCTGAAAATAGACCACGAGGAGGGCGAGAATCGCGCCGAGCTGGATGACGACCTCGAACACCTTGCCTTCGCTCTCGAAGCCGAGGAAATGGCCGGCCAGCAGGATATGGCCGGTGGAGGAGACGGGCAGGAACTCGGTAAAGCCTTCCAGCAGGCCGAGAAGGAAGGCTTCGAGCAAGGTGCCGAACGACATGAGGCGCTTTCCGTGGGAGACGATGTGCAAGGGGTGGGCGCCGCCGCGCGGGGGCGGCGCGGGCGCATCCTGTCCGCTTCGCCCGGCCCGCGCAACGTGACGCTGTGGCAGGTGGCGCGGCGGGCTTCGCGACAGCCGCTGGAAATAAACCTGCGTTGCCGTGGTGGCCGAGCCGCGGCAGACATGAATCCGCCTCAACTGGCAGGTTCCTTCGATCTTGGTCGGCGTTGCCCGGAAACGGCAGCGTTTGGGGAGTTTTCAATGAAAAGTCTGGTGGCGGGCGCCCTGCTGTGGCTGGCGCTTGCGGGTGCTGCGGTGGCGCAGGACCGCGGTTTTGTGACGACGAACGTCAATCTGCGGGCCGGGCCCGGCACGGATTATCCCGTCGTCGTGGTGCTGGCCGAGGGGGCGCCGCTGGCGATTTTCGGCTGCCTCAGCGATTACAGCTGGTGCGACGTGGCCGTGGACGATGTGCGCGGCTGGGTCGCGGCGGCCTATATCGAGACGGATTATCGCGGCCGGCGCGTGGAGTTCTACGACTACGCGCCGACCATCGGCGTGCCGATCGTCGCTTTCAGCTTCAATGATTACTGGGGAACCTACTATCGCGGCCGCCCCTGGTATTCGACCTATGACCGCTGGGGCCCGCCCTACCGGCCGGGTCCCTATCCCGGCCCGCGGCCGGGACCGGGCTGGGGCCCGCCGCCTCCGGGCGGCTGGGGTCCGGGCGGTCCGGGCCGGCCGGGTAATCCGGGTGGTCCCGGCTGGGGCGGTCCGGGTCGGCCGGGCAATCCGGGTGGTCCCGGCTGGGGCGGCCCGGGTCGGCCGGGGAATCCGGGTGGTCCTGGTTGGGGCGGACCGGGTCGGCCGGGCGGTCCCGGCGGGCCGGGCAATCCGGGTGGTCCCGGCTGGGGTGGTCCGGGCAAGCCCGGCGGTCCCGGCAATCCGGGTAATCCCGGGCGTCCCGGCGGGCCGGGTAATCCGGGTGGTCCTGGTTGGGGCGGTCCGGGCAAGCCCGGCGGTCCCGGCAATCCGGGTAATCCCGGGCGTCCCGGCGGGCCGGGAAATCCCGGTGGACCCGGTTGGGGTGGTCCGGGTGGTCCGGGCGGTCCCAATGCCGGACGTCCGCCGGGTGGAGGCCGTCCCGAACAGGGGCGTCCCCCGGGCCAAGGAGGCCGTCCCCAGCAGGGGCGTCCCCCGCAGCAGGGCCAGCGTCCGCCGCAGGGCCAGCCCCAGCAGGGGCAGAAGCCCGGTCAGGTGCGGGGCCCTTGCATCAAGGGGGCACCCGGCTGCGCCAATTGAGGGCCGGCGCGGGAAGCCCGGCGCCTCTCGCCGGGCCCGCGCTGCCCACCAAGGCGCCGCGATCCCCGGTGAATACGGCCGGGCATCGCTGTCGCACCCTTGAAATAATCGCGCCGCTCCTGTAGAGGGTGCGGCCTTCAAGAACCGCCCGGCTACAAGGGCTGCCGTGGCGGTTCGAACGCTCACACTAGATTGGGCCGGGACATCCCCTCGCGGGAGCGCCGCCGGCCGTGGAGATCGAGCCAAATGCCCAAGATGAAGACCAAGTCCGGAGCGAAGAAGCGCTTCAAGCTCTCCGGAACCGGCAAGGTGATCATGGCCCAGGCCAATAAGCGCCATGGCATGATCAAGCGCACCAACAAGCAGATCCGCGACCAGCGTGGCACCACGGTCATGTCCGAGCGTGATGCCTTCAACGTTCGCAAGTATTTTCTGCCCAACGGCTGACGCCAGCCTTAGCCAGTCCCAGGAGAAATTCCCATGGCACGTGTCAAGCGCGGCGTAACTTCTCACGCCAAGCACAAAAAGGTGCTCAAGGCGGCGAAGGGCTATTATGGCCGCCGCAAGAACACCATCCGCATCGCCAAGCAGGCCGTCGAGAAGGCGCAGCAATACGCCTATCGCGACCGTAAGGTTAAGAAGCGCAATTTCCGCGCGCTCTGGATCCAGCGCATCAACGCTGCGACCCGTGAGCTCGGCTTCACCTATGGCCGGTTTATCGACGGTCTCAGCAAGGCCGGGATCGAAGTCGACCGCAAGGTGCTCTCGGATATCGCCATCCACGAGCCCGCCGCCTTCGCGGCGCTGGTCGAGCAGGCCAAGGCGGCGCTTGAGAGCGCCGCAGCGGAAAAGCAGGCCGCCTGATCTTTCGGCAGTGCCGAGACCAAAATCGAGAAGCCCCGCGCGCGAGCGTTGGGGCTTTTCGCGTTTGTGCGGCTTTGCGCGCGCGGCTTTTGCCTGCGGTGGCTTTGCGCCTCAAACGCGTCCGGCTATAAGCGCGCCTGACTGCCCGCTTCACGCCGTCATCGCCGGGCCTGGCCCGGCCATCCACGCCTTCCTTCCGCGTCCGCAAGGCGTGGATCCCCGGGCCAAGTCCCGGGGATGACGTCGCTTAGTACCGAGGATCCACTATGTCCGTTGCCGCCCTTCCCGATCTCGACGCGCTGGAGCGCGAGCTGACTGCCGGAATCGCGGCGGCGGCCGACGAGCCGGCGCTGGAGACGATCCGCGTCGCCGCGCTTGGCAAGAAGGGCTCAGTTTCCGAGCTGCTGAAGAGCCTGGGGAGCATGAGCCCGGACGAGCGCAAAAGCGCCGGCCCGGCGATCAACGGACTGCGCGACCGGCTTAACGAGGCGCTGGGCGCCCGCCGCACCGAACTCAAGGCCGCCGCGCTGGCGAAGCGGCTGGAGACTGAGCGGGTCGATGTCACCCTGCCGGTGCGCGAGACGCCGGCGGAGCAGGGCCGCCTGCACCCGATCAGCCAGGTGATCGACGAACTCACCGCCATTTTCGCCGATATGGGCTTCGCGGTGGCGGAAGGGCCCGACATCGAGGACGACTTCCACAATTTCACCGCGCTGAACTTCCCCGAGGGGCATCCGGCGCGCGAGATGCACGACACCTTCTACCTGCCGACCCGCGAGGACGGCTCGCGCCTCGTGCTGCGCACCCACACCTCGCCGGTGCAGGTGCGGACCATGCTCGCCAACAAGCCGCCGATCCGCGTCATCTGCCCCGGCCGCACCTATCGCTCCGACAGCGACCAGACCCACACGCCGATGTTCCACCAGGTCGAGGGCCTCGTCATCGACAAGGGGGCGACGCTTGGCCATCTGAAGTGGATCCTCGAAGAGTTCTGCAAGGCGTTCTTCGAGGTCGACCAGGTGAAGATGCGGTTCCGCCCGTCCTTCTTCCCCTTCACCGAGCCCTCCATGGAGGTCGACATCCAGTGCGACCGTTCGCGCCCGGGCGAGATCCGCTTCGGCGAGGGCTCGGACTGGCTGGAGATTCTCGGCTGCGGCATGGTGCACCCGAATGTGCTGAGGAATTGCGGACTGGACCCGGACGAATATCAGGGCTTCGCCTGGGGCATGGGCATCGACCGCATCGCCATGCTGAAATACGGCATGCCGGATCTGCGCGCCTTCTTCGAGGCCGATGTGCGCTGGCTCGCCCATTACGGATTCCGCCCGCTCGACTTCCCGACGCTGGCGGGAGGGCTGAGCTCATGAGCAAGGCACCCGTCTGGTCGACCGAGCGACTTCAAGCGATGGAGACGGCACAGCTCAAGCAGCTGCTCGCCAATGCGCAGGCGCGCGGCGCCGACGAGCTGGCGGCGCTGTGCGAAGAGGTGCTGGCCACGCGCGGCCCGGTGAAGAAGCCGTCGTCTTCCTCGTCGTCGTCGTCGACCTCCTCGCCCGGCAAGCGCGCCGCGCGGGACTATGTCTCGGTGTTCCATTTCGTCTGCGAGAACGACCGCGGTGTCAGCACCGATGGCGAAGGCTTCTTCTGGACCGGCTCCTGGGTCGTGCCGGAGGACGAGATCATCAAGAGCGTGCAGGCGGGCGGCAAGCTGGCGCTGCACAGCTCGCGCGCCGACAGATCCTATCGTCAGGGCAAGATTCTCGACTATCGCAGAAGCGATGGCGACACGGCGAAGAAGCGGAATATCGGGTTCGAGTTTCTGGTGGCTGCCGACGAGGTGCCTCTTGCATGGCCCGGCGGCGGGACGGGCGAGAAGGGCTACACCTGGGCCGGTCACGCCCAGAACAAGTGAACGAGCGGAACGGTAGGGCACTCCCATGAAATTCACCCTCTCCTGGCTGCGCGAGCACCTTTCCGGCGATTATTCGCTCGACGACGTGACCGGTGCGCTCAACCGCATCGGGCTGGAAGTCGAAGGCGTCGAGGACAAGGCGGCCAAGCTGCGCGGCTTCACCATCGCCTATGTCGTCTCCGCCGTTCAGCATCCCAATGCCGACAAGCTGCGCGTGTGCATGGTCGACACCGGTGCCGGTGAGCCGGTGCAGGTGGTGTGCGGCGCGCCGAACGCCCGCACCGGCATGAAGAGCGTGTTCTCGCCGCCCGGCACCTATATCCCCGGCAAGGACATGACGCTTGGCATCGGCACGATTCGCGGCGTCGAGAGCCGGGGCATGCTGTGTTCGGCGGCCGAGCTGCAGCTCTCGGAAGACCATGACGGCATCATCGACCTGCCTGAGGACGCGCCCCTCGGCGCCACTTACGTCGACTGGATCGGCCTTGACGACCCGGTGATCGAAATCGCGGTGACGCCGAACCGTGCCGACGCGCTCGGCGTGCACGGCATCGCCCGCGATCTCGCCGCCGCCGGTCTCGGCACGCTGGTCGAGGACGAGATCGCGCCGGTGCCGGGCGTCTTCCCGTGCCCGGTTTCCGTCATCCTCGCGGAGGATGCGCCGTGCCCGGCCTTCGCGCTGCGGCTGGTGCGCGGGGTGAAGAACGGCCCCTCGCCGGACTGGCTACAGGCCAAGCTGCGCGCCATCGGCCTGCGCCCGATCAACGCGCTGGTGGATATCACCAACCTTTTGACCTTCGACCAGAACCGCCCGCTGCATGTTTTCGATGCCGCCAAGGTGCAGGGCAACCTCGTCGTGCGCCGTGCCAAGGCGGGCGAGAGCCTGCTGGCGCTCGACGGCAAGACCTATGCGCTCGACGAGGCCATGTGCGTCATCGCCGACGACCGCGCGGTGGAATCACTCGCCGGCGTGATGGGCGGCGAGGAATCGGGCTGCGACGAGGCGACGGTCGACGTGCTGGTCGAATCCGCGCTGTGGGAGCCGATAAACATCGCCCAGACCGGCCGCAAGCTGGGGCTGAATTCCGACGCGCGCTTCCGCTTCGAGCGCGGCATCGACCCGGCCTTCACGCTGCCGGGGCTGGAGCTGGCGACAAAGCTGATCCTCGATTTGTGCGGTGGCGAGCCCTCCGAGGTGGTGCTGGCCGGCGCGATCCCGGACACCGCGCGGGTGATCGAGTTTCCGCTCGCTTTGACCGAGAAGCTGACCGGGCTGGTGGCCGAGGAGGCCGAACAGGTCGCGATCCTGCGCCGGCTCGGCTTCGCCGTTGAGGGCACCGAGGCCACCGTGCGTGTCACCCCGCCGAGCTGGCGCGGCGACATCGAGGGCAAGGCCGATCTGGTGGAGGAGGTGATCCGCATCGCCGGCCTCGACCGCGTGCCCTCCACGCCCTTCCCGCGCGACGAGACCGCCCGCAAGCCGGTGCTCACCACGCTGCAGCTGCGCACCCGCAAGGGCAAGCGAGCGCTGGCGGCGCGTGGGCTGGTGGAGGCCGTCACCTGGTCCTTCGTGCCGAAGGCGCAGGCGGAAGCGTTCGGCGGCGGCCAGCCGCAGCTGGCGCTCGCCAACCCGATCGCCGCCGATCTCTCCGACATGCGCCCGAGCCTGCTGCCCGGGCTGGTGCGCTCCGCGCAGGCCAATGCCGATCGCGGCTTCGGCGACGTGGCGCTGTTCGAGCTGGGCCAAGTGTTCAAGGGCGACCGGCCTCAGGACCAGTTCATCGCCGCCACCGGCATCCGCCGGGCGAGCGCGAAGCCGACCGGCGCGGGGCGGCACTGGACCGGCAAGGCGGGTGCGGTCGATGCGTTCGACGCCAAGGCGGATGCGCTGGCGCTGCTCGCTGCCTGCGGCGCGCCGGTGGCCAACCTGCAGATCTCGACCGATGCGCCGGCCTGGTTCCACCCCGGCCGCTCCGGCACGTTCCGGCTCGGCCCCAACGTGATCGGCCATTTCGGCGAGCTGCACCCGTCCGTGCTGGAGGCGCTCGACGCTGCGGGGCCGCTGGTCGGCTTCGAGATCCTGCTCGACCGCATTCCCGAGCCCAAGGCCAAGGCGACGCGGGTGAAGCCGCTGCTGGAACTCATCCCCTTCCAGCCGGTGGAGCGCGACTTCGCCTTCGTGGTCGCGCGGGGTGTCGGCGCCGGTGATCTCGTCAAGGCGGCTTCCGGCGTCGACCGCAAGCTGATCACCAGCGTGAACGTGTTCGACCTCTATGAAGGACCTGGAGTCGAGGCCGACAAGAAGTCGGTGGCGCTCTCGGTAACGCTGCAGCCGCGCGAGAAGACGCTGACCGATGCCGAGATCGACGCGGTGGCGGCCAGGATCGTCGCCGAAGTAACGAAGAAGACCGGCGCCACGCTGCGCGGGTGAGGCTGGGCGTCAGCACGGGGTGACGCGATGCGTCATCCCGGGCTTGTCCCGGGGATCCACGCCTTGCTTCGATACAGAAGAGCCAATCGTGGATGGCCGGGCAAGGCCCGGCCATGACGGCGGTTCATGCGGCAACGATGGTTGGAGCGCTCCTCACGCCGGCCCGTCGCCGAACAGGCGCAGCGCCCTTGTGGCGGCGGCCTCGCCGGAAGCGAAGGCGCCGCCCAGCGTGCCCCAGCCGCTGACCGGCACATAGTCGCCGGCAAGGAAAATCCGGTTCTGCACCGTGTCGGCAAAGACGCGCCGCTGCGCCCCCTGGCCCGGCAGCGCGGCACTGAGCGCGCCCCGGATCAGCGGGTCCTGCCCCCATTTCGAGGCCACAACCTCGGAAATCGCGACCTCCGCCGTGGGGAAATTCGCCCGCAGCCAGTCGCGCGCCAGCGGCAGTGCCGCCGCCGCGCCCTTTTCGGCAATGGTGCGGGCGGGGGCGTCGCCAAAGGTGAGCACGTGCAGGTCGCTGCCATTGATCCGGCCGCGCAGCAGGGCGGGTGGGGCGGTGCCGGCCTTCGTCAGCACGGCCTCATTGGGCTGGAGCGCCAGCGGATTGCCGGGCAGCAGGAACGCCACCTGCTCCAGATGTCCGGCCGGAATCGCCCGCAGCGCCGCCACCAGCCGCGGCGGCAGCCCCGGATTGAAGCGGATCGCCCCGGCCGCCAGCACCGGCGCCGGCACGGCGAGCACGATGGCGCGGGCGCGGATCGGCGTGCGCTGCCCGCGCACCGAGACCGTGTGGAAGCGGCCGGCATTGGTGACGAGCGTCACCGGCGCGTCCTTCTGCACATTGAGCCAGGCGCCGAGCCCCTCCATCAGCGTGCCTATCCCGGCCGGGCTGGTGGTGTCGTCCGGCAGGGCATCGCGGCGGGCCAGATCGAGCGCCGAGAGGGTGGAGAGCGCGCGCCCGCAGCCCAGCGGGCCGAGGAACTGCGCCACCGTGGCGGCCCAAGGGGTCGTGGTCGCCGGGCCGGCGCCGGTGAGGGCGAGGCTGGCGGCGACATCCTTGCCGCCCTCGACCGCCGCCAGCAAGTCGCGCCGTGCCGTGCCGAGCGCGGCGGCGAAGGCGTCATAAGCGCTCTCGCGCACCTCGCGACCATTGGCGAACAGACGGCGCCCGGAGGGCAGGGCGATCAACTCCAGCCCCGCGCCCTGCGCGCTGCTGGCGAGCGTGCCCTCGCTGCGGGCGAAACCACCCGCGCCGAGATCGACCCTCGCGCCGAAGGCGTCCTCGGTGCGGGCGCGGCCGCCGAGCTTCGATGAGGCCTCCAGCAGCACATAGGAGCGCTTGGCTCCGGCGATCTGTCGTGCAGCCGCGATGCCAGCGGCACCGCCGCCAATGATGACGACGTCGACATCGCTCGCGCCGGTCTGGGCGAGGGCCGGCGCGGGCAGCAGCGCGGCGGAAGCGGCGGCGAGGAAATGGCGGCGGTTCAGCGTGCCGGGAAGGCGCGGTCGGGTCATGCGGCAAGCACTCAAGCGGTGAGGCGCACAGGCTAGCACGCCCGGCGCGAGGGGCGAAGACGGGTCGCCGCGAGCGCTGGCCTGAACGTGGAGATGCCGGCTAAGCGGTTGGCATGAATCATGTTTTGTTCAGGGGAGAACGAATCGGGACTCACCGGCCGGTTCAGAAAGGCAAGGACGTTGATTGCCCGCGCCTGCGGCCTGCCTTGCGTCATTGCCTTGAGAGATGGGGGCGGGCGCCCTACTTACGTGCGGTTGTCAGGGGGGAATTTTCATGTTGCGGGACGCGATCACGGCTTTCGCCCAGACCTTTTCGCCGGCCTATCGCCGGGTGCTGCTGCGCTCCATCGGCCTCGCCATCGGGCTGCTGATCGCGCTGGGCATTGGCGCGCATTACGCGCTGACCTATTTCGTCACGCTGGATCTGCGCTGGGCGGAGATCACCGTCGATATTCTCGCCGCCTTCGGCATCTTCCTCGGCGCGATCTTCCTGGTGCCGCCGGTGACGTCACTGGTCGCCGGGCTTTTTCTCGACGATGTCGCCGCGCAGGTGGAGCGGACCGATTTCCCCCTGGAGCCGGAAGGCCAGGCGCTGCCGATCGGCCGTTCGCTGGTGCTCACCTTCAAGTTCTTTCTGGTGATGCTGGGGGTGAACCTCGTCGCGCTGCTGCTGCTACTGGTGCCGGGGGTGAATCTCGTCGTGTTCTATGTCGCCAATGGCTATCTGCTCGGGCGGGAATATTTCCAGCTCGCGGCCATGCGCTACCGCAGCGAGGATGAGGTGGCCCTGATGCGTCGGCACCATGGCGTGGCGGTCTTTCTCGGCGGGCTGGTCATTGCGGTCGTGGTGTCGGTGCCGATCCTCAACCTCATCACCCCGGTCTTCGCCACCATTTTCATGGTGCGGATGCACAAGCGGTTGTCGCGGGCGGGGTGAGGCTCAGGCCGGGGTCTTTTCCGGCCAGCGGCACAGATCGGCGATCAGGCAGCGCGGGCAGTCGGGCTTCAGCGCCTTACACACATAACGGCCGTGCAGGATCAGCCAGTGATGGGCGTGCAGCAGGAAGCGCTCGGGAATCGTCCGCTCCAGCCCTAGCTCCACCTCCAGTGGCGTCTTTCCGGGCGCCAGCCCGGTGCGATTGGCGATGCGGAACAGATGGGTGTCGACGGCGATGGTCGGCAGGCCGAAAGCGATGTTGAGCACGACATTGGCGGTCTTTCGGCCGACGCCGGGCAGGGTCTCCAGCGCCGCGCGGTCGGCCGGCACCTGCCCGCCATGCTCCGCGATGAGGCGGCGCGAGAGCTCCACCACATTCTTCGCCTTGCCGCGATAAAGGCCGAGGGTGCGGATGTGCTGCGCCACCCCCTCCTCGCCCAGCGCGACCATCGCCTGCGGGGTCGGGGCGGCCTTGAACAGGCCGCGCGTCGCCTTGTTGACGCCGACATCGGTCGCCTGCGCCGAGAGCACCACCGCGACCAGCAGGGTGAACGGGTCGGTATAGTCGAGCTCGCCCTCCGGATGCGGGTTGGCGGCCTCGAAGCGGGAGAAGGCGGTGGTGATTTCTTCAGCGCTCCACGGACGGAAGGCCCCGCCAATGGCAGCAGCGGCTGCATTCGCCACCGCGCGCCGGCGGGCGGGGCGGGTGGCGGCCTGCTCTTCCAGCACCGCTGCGGCCGCAAGGGCTCTAGATGTCCCAGCTTTGGGCTTGGTCGCCTTGGCCGATCTTATCGGACCCTTGGGCGCGCGCGCGGGGCTGGCGCCGGGCGGGCGGGCCTCGGCCGCGGGCCTCACGCGGGGGCGCGCGTTACGACGCACCGAATCCTTATCCTCATCCGCCATTTTCGACCTATACTGCCGCCCCATGAGCGCGGCCAGTACCCTCCCTCCGGAAGATGCCTTCGCCCCCGCCGAGCCGGAACTGTTTTCGGCCCGCTACCAGCCCCATCGCTCGCTCGGGCCGCGCGGCTTCCTGGTGGTGATGTGCATCGTCGCCGGCATCAGTTTTGTGTGCGGCCTCGCCTTCCTGATGATGGGGGCGTGGCCGGTGTTCGGCCTGTTCGGGCTCGACGTTCTCGCCATCTGGTGGGGCTTCCGGCTCAATTACCGTGCCGCTCGCGCCTGCGAGGAAATCACCGTGACGCCGAGCGTCATCCGGCTGCGCCATGTCGCGGCGGATGGCACCGAGTACCGGGAAGAGCTGAACCCGCTCTGGACACGGCTGACCTGCGACGAGATCGAGGATTTTGGCGTGCAGCGGCTGGCGCTGGAGATGCGCGGTCGGCCCTATGTGATCGGCAGCTTCCTGCACACGGCGCAGCGCGAGGAACTGGCGGAAAATCTCGCCCGGGCGCTGGCCGAGGCCAAGCGCGGCGTGGTGCGATCCGTCGTCTGAAGGTTCCGTCGAAATCGGGTGGCCCGGGGCTGGCGGGCGTGGTCGGATGCAGCCAGCTTGAGGAGAACGCCCGTGCTCGCGCCCAATCTCGACGCCGCCCTTCCGCTGGAAATCGCCGCTGCCGATTATGAGATCGTGCGCCGCGCGGTGGAATATGTGAATCTGCGCTTCCGCGACCAGCCTGAAGTGGAGGAGATCGCCCGCGCCTCGGGCGTCCACCCCCGCGCGCTGACCGAGCTGTTCCGCCGCTGGTGCGGCCTCACCCCGAAGGATTTTCTGCAGGCGGTGACGATCGACGCCGCACGGCGGGTGCTGACCGAATCCGACAATGTGCTCGATGCCGCCTATGAGGTCGGCCTGTCCGGCCCGGGGCGGCTGCACGATCTGTTCGTGGTGCATGAATCCATGTCGCCGGGCGAATGGAAGACCGGCGGCGCCGGCCTCGTCGTGCGCTACGGCTTCCACGCCTCGCCCTTCGGCAGCGCCCTCGCCATGGCGACGCCGCGCGGCCTGTGCGGCCTCGCCTTCGCCGATGAGGGCGAGGAGGACGCGGCGCTGGCCGATATGCGCCGGCGCTGGCCCAATGCCACCTATATCGAGGACCCGGTGGCCACCGCGCCCTATGCGGCCCGCATCTTCGATCGCGGCAGCTGGAGCCCGCAGGACCCGCTGCGCATCGTCTTCATCGGCACGGATTTCGAGGTGAAGGTGTGGGAGACGCTGATGCGGATCCCGCTGGGCAAGGCCACCACCTATTCCAGCATCGCGCAATGCGTGGAGAAGCCGAAGGCGGCGCGCGCCATCGGCGCGGCGGTGGGCAAGAACCCGATGTCCTTCGTGGTGCCGTGCCACCGCGTGCTCGGCAAGAACGGCGATCTCACCGGCTATCACTGGGGCCTCACCCGCAAGCGCGCCATTCTCGGCTGGGAGGCGGGGCAGCTGTGCAAGGAATGGGGCGGGCTCTGAGCGCCCGCGCGGGCTCTCAGCGCTGCCCGGCGATGGCCGGATGGCGGGCTTCGGGCAGCGGAAACAGCGCGTCATAGGCCCAGTTGAACGCGAAGGCGTAGACGAGAAAGAACACGGTCAAAGCGAGGTCCATCAGAAACGCTTCGACCAGCCCGACGCCGAGATACCAGGCGACAAAGGGCACGAGCACGAAAACAAGGCCGAGCTCGAACAAAATGGCGTGCAGCACGCGCAGCCCCAGCGTCTTGCGCACCGAGCCGCGCAGGCGCGCCAGCGCATGGTCGAAGCCGAGATTGAACACATAGTTCCAGCTGGCGGCGATCAGCGCCGCGCCGGCACCTATCGCGCCCATGTCGAACATCGGCACCCCGAACACCCACGCCCCGAGCGGGGTGATGAGCGACAGGGCGATGATCTCGAAGCTGATGACGTGACGAATGCGATCGGCGGTCCCGCGCATGACGGTTTTCCCCTTCATGTCGGGCCGTCCCGCATGGATTCCCGAGAGGGGGAAGCCGTCTTCACGCATCTCATATGGGGCTGCTTCTGTCTCGGGCAAGCGGCCGGGCGCGGAAGCCCGGCCGGAAGACCGGCTCAACCGGCGAGGTCGACGACGCTCTCCACCGTCGAATCCGCCTTCAGCCGATAGATGACAGGCGCGCCGGTGGCGAGTTCGCGATGGGTGATGGTCTCGGGCGTGTGCTTCTCCAGCACCATGATCAGCGCCCGCAGCGAATTGCCATGGGCGGCGACCAGAACCCGGTTGCCCTGCAGCACCTTGGGCAGAATCTCGGTGACGTAATAGGGCAGGGTGCGCGCCACCGTGTCCTTCAGGCTCTCGCCGCCGGGCGGGGGCACGTCATAGGAACGGCGCCAGAGATGCACCTGCTCCTCGCCCCATTTGACCCGGGCATCGTCCTTGTTGAGGCCGGAGAGGTCGCCATAGTCGCGCTCGTTCAGCGCGAGGTCGCGGGTGATCGGCAGGTCGGTCTGGCCGAGCTCATGGAGCGCGAGGTCCAGCGTCTTCTGCGCCCGCGAGAGCTGCGAGGTGAAGGCGATGTCGAACTGGTAGCCCTCCGCCTTCAGCCGCGCGCCGGCCTTCTTGGCTTCCTCGACGCCGAGGGCGGTGAGGTCCGGGTCGCGCCAGCCGGTGAACAGGTTCTTGAGGTTCCACTCGCTCTGGCCGTGGCGCACGAGCACGAGAAGGCGTTCGGACATCGGGTCGTTCTCCGGGGGATCAGAAATCGGTGAGGCCGAGGACATCGGTCATGGAATAGAGGCCGGGCTTGCGCCCGCGCGCCCAGCGGGCGGCGGCCAGCGCCCCGCGGGCGAAGATGCCGCGATCCTCGGCCTTGTGGGCGAGTTCGATCCGCTCGCCGGCACCGGCGAAGATCACATTGTGCTCGCCCACCACCGTGCCGCCGCGCAAGGTGGCGAAGCCGATATCGCCCGGCTGGCGCGGGCCGGTGACGCCGTGGCGGGTGAACACGCCGTTCTCCTCCAGGCTCACCCCGCGCCCCTGCGCCGCCGCCTCGCCCAGAAGCAGCGCGGTGCCCGAAGGAGCGTCGATCTTGCGGTTGTGGTGCATCTCGACGATCTCGATGTCGAAATCCTCATCAAGCGTGCGCGCCACGCGCCGCACCAGCGCGGAGAGCAGGTTCACGCCCAGGCTCATATTGCCCGAGCGGACCAGGGCGGCATGGCGCGAAGCGGCGGCGATCCGCGCCTCGTCCTCGGCAGAGAAGCCTGTCGTGCCGATGACATGGACAATCCGCGCCTGCGCCGCGAAGGCGGCATAGGCGACGCTGGCGGCGGGAATGGTGAAGTCGATCACCCCGTCGGCGGCGGCGAACAGGGTCAACGGGTCGTCGGAGACCTTGAGGCCGAGCGGCGGCAGGCCGGCGAGCTCGCCGGCGTCGCGGCCGAGGAATTCGCTGCCGGGCTGGTCGACGGCGCCGACCAGCATGAGATCGGGCGCCTCGCTGATGGCGCGCACCAGCACCCGGCCCATGCGGCCCGAGGCCCCGACGACGACGAGCCGCATCTGCGTCATGAACGCCAACTCCCTGTTCCTGCACGCGGTATAGCGGCGTTCATCCGCCACGAAAAGTGCGCTATCGTCTTACATTCTTCGCCTCACGACACCGAGCGTCTTGACGCCTGCGCGGGGTCCCTGTACAGCTCGCGCAACTTTACGAAGGAGCGGCGCCGCAATGCGCAAGAATATTACCCTTATCGTAGGACGGCGCGTCGCCGCGGAGTTGGCCTAACGGCTTCTCCGCTCAACGGTGACGCGCGGAAATGGCCCCTGACGGGGCCTTTTGATTTTCTGGCCCTCCCTTCGACCCTTCCGCACACGACGCAAGAGACGACGAGCGTAAAAAGGAACAAGACCATGATGCGCGAGATGACCGGCGCCGAAATGGTGATGCAGGCCCTGATCGATCAGGGTGTCGAGCACATGTTCGGCTATCCCGGCGGCGCGGTGCTGCCGATCTATGACGCCATGTTCCACCAGAACCAGGTGAAGCACATTCTCGTGCGGCACGAGCAGGGCGCGGTTCACATGGCGGAGGGCTATGCCCGCTCCTCCGGCAAGGTGGGCGTGGTGCTCGTCACATCCGGCCCCGGCGCCACCAATGCCGTGACGGGCCTGACCGACGCGCTGCTCGATTCCATTCCGCTGGTCTGCATCACCGGCCAGGTCCCGACCCATCTCATTGGCTCGGACGCCTTCCAGGAATGCGACACGGTCGGCATCACCCGGCCCTGCACCAAGCACAACTACCTCGTCCGAGACATCAACGACCTCGCCCGCGTCATGCACGAGGCGTTCTATGTCGCGCAGAACGGCAGGCCGGGTCCGGTCGTCGTCGACATTCCGAAGGATGTGCAGTTCGCCAAGGGCATGTATGTCGGGCCGGAGAACATCCAGCACCGCACCTATCAGCCGCGCCTGAAGGGCGATCCGGAGAAGATCAAGACCGCCGTCGAGATGCTGGCCAAGGCCAAGCGGCCGATCCTCTACACCGGCGGCGGCGTGATCAATTCCGGCCCGGAGGCCAGCCGCGTGCTGCGCGAGTTCGCCCGCCTGTCCGGCTATCCGGTCACGTCCACGCTGATGGGGCTCGGCGCCTTCCCGGCCTCGGACAAGCAGTGGCTGGGCATGCTGGGCATGCACGGCACCTATGAGGCGAACATGGCGATGCATGATTGCGACGTCATGGTGTGCATCGGCGCGCGCTTCGACGACCGCATCACCGGCCGCCTCGACGCCTTCTCGCCGGATTCCAAGAAGATCCACATCGATATCGACCCGTCCTCGATCAACAAGAACGTCAAGGTCGACCTGCCGATCATTGGCGATGTGAAGCATGTGCTGGAGGATATCCTCACCGTCTGGCGCGGCATGAAGGCCGAGCCGGACCGGCGCGCGCTCGCCGGCTGGTGGGGGCAGATCGACAAGTGGCGCGCCCGCAAGTCGCTGGCGTTCCAGCCTTCCAGCAGCATCATCAAGCCGCAGCAGGCGATCAAGGCGCTGTACGACCAGGTGAAGGACAAGGACGTCTACATCACCACAGAGGTCGGCCAGCACCAGATGTGGGCGGCGCAGCACTTCCACTTCGAGGAGCCGAACCGCTGGATGACCTCCGGCGGCCTCGGCACCATGGGCTATGGCCTGCCGGCGGCGATCGGCGTGCAGGTGGCCCATCCCGAAAGCCTCGTCATCGACATCGCCGGCGAGGCCTCGATCCAGATGTGCCTGCAGGAAATGTCGACCGCGCTGCAGTTCGACCTGCCGGTGAAGATCTTCGTGCTCAACAATGAATATATGGGCATGGTGCGCCAGTGGCAGGATCTGCTGCATGGCGGGCGCTACTCGCATTCCTATTCGGAATCGCTGCCGGACTTCGTCAAGCTGGCCGAAGCCTATGGCGGCGTCGGCATCCGCTGCGCCAACCCGGCCGATCTCGACGGGGCGATCCACGAGATGATCAACGTCAACCGCCCGGTGCTGTTCGACTGCCTCGTCGACAAGACCGAGAACGTGCTGCCGATGATCCCCTCGGGCAAGCCGCACAACGAGATGATCATGCCCGATCATCCCGAGGCGCTGGACGAGGCCATCGACGAGGAAGGCAAGATGCTGGTGTGAGGCGGGTTTTCGCCGCCTTCGCTTCCTTCCCTCATCCCCGGGCTTGTCCCGGGGACCCAGTGTCCGGGTGAAGCCGAAATCTGGGTGGCCGGGTCAAGCCCGGCCATGAGGAATGATGGATCTTTCGCCTTTCAGCAGCCCCCGTTTCAGAGTGCCCCATGCCTCCCGTCATCGAGCCCGCCGAGCGCCACACCCTTTCCATGCTGGTCGACAATGAGCCGGGCGTTCTCGCCCGCATCGTCGGCCTGTTTTCCGGGCGCGGCTACAATATTGACAGCCTGACCGTCTCCGAGGTCAGCCACGCCTCGCACCTCTCGCGCATCACCGTCGTGACCACGGGCGCGCCGCCGATCATCGAGCAGATCAAGAGCCAGCTCGACCGGCTGGTGCCGGTGCATCGGGTGGTCGATCTCACCGTCGCCGGCAAATCGGTGGAGCGCGAGCTGGCGCTGATCAAGGTGCGCGGCAAGGGCGAGCTGCGCCAGGAAGCGCTGCTGATCGCCGACAGTTTTCGCGCCCGCACGGTGGACACCACGCTGGAGAGCTTCGTGTTCGAGATCACCGGCAAGCCGGAAAAGATCGACCAGTTCGTCTCGCTGCTGGAGCCGCTCGGCCTGGTCGAGGTCTCGCGTACCGGCGTCGCCGCCATTGGGCGTGGCGCCGAGGGTATGTAAAGGACAGGCGCGGCGCCCTCGCGTGCCGCGCCTTTCGTCAGCCGGCGAAGCCGCCGGCGTTGAGGAAAGCGTGTTCTTCCGGCGAGGTGTCGCGGCCGAGCACCGGATTGCGGTGCGGGAAGCGGCCGAAATCGCGGATGATGTCGTGATGGATGACGGCGTGGTGCACGCCCTCCGCGTCATCCGCCGCTTCGCACAGCGCGACGCAGCGCTGCTGGTCGGCCAATTCCTCCGAGTGCATGAACGGCACATAGAAGAAGCGCCGTTCCGGCAGCTCGAAGGCGCGGTCGAAGCCGCGCGCGATGGCGGCATCCGCCACCTCGCGCGCCTGCGCGTCGGTGGCGAACGCTTGCGGCGAGCCCCGGAACAGGTTGCGGGGGAACTGGTCGAGCAGCAGGATCAGCGCGTAGCAGCCCTCGGCCGTTTCCTCCCATCCCGTCAGGGTGCCGGCGGCGGCCGCCTCATAGGCGCCGAGGAAGCGGGCGCGGATGGCGGCATCGAAGGCGTCGTCCTTGGCGAACCAGCGCTCCGGGCCGGCCTCGCGCCAGAACGCGATGATGTTGTCGGCGGTGGGCAGGCTCATGTTCGGCAGGGGCATGGCGGGGGCTCCGTTTTCTGTCGACGGTCCCGGATAGGACGGCGCGAGGGCTAAAGTCGAGCCCCAAGCCTGTGCTGCGTTGCACACGAACTCTTGGCCTGTGCGATCAAGCCATGTGAAGATGCCGCTTTCGCGGGGTGCGTCGCGGTGCCTCGCACCGCCGCCACGCGAGGCGACGGAGGCGTGGGAAACGTGAGCGAGCGTGCAGGCGCGGTGCCGGCGGCGGCGGCAGGCAAGCCCTTGTGGCTGATAGCGGCCCCGTTCATCTTCCTCCTGCTCTGGTCGGGCGGCTTCGCTGTCGGCAAGATCGGCATCCTCTCCACCGGGCCGTTCACCCTTTTGGCCATGCGCTATGGGCTGGTGCTGGTCGTGCTGCTGCCGCTGCTGGCCTGGTTCCGCCCGGCGCTGCCACGGACGGGGCGGGAATGGCTGAACCTCTTCATCGTCGGCTTCCTGATCCAGGTGCTGTATTTCGATTTGAGCTATTTCGCCTTCCGCTATGGCATCTCGGCGGGGGCGCTGGCGCTGATCGTCTCGATGCAGCCGATCGTGGTCGGCCTTGCCGCGCCGGTCTTTGCCGGCGAACGGGTCGGCCTGCTGCGCTGGGGTGGGTTGCTGCTCGGCCTTGCCGGGGCCGGGCTGGTGATCGTCTCGCGCGCCGCCATCGAGGTCACGTCCCCCGGCGTCATCCTGCTGGCGGTCGGGGCCTTGCTCGCCATGTCGACGGCCTCGCTCTACGAGAAGCGCCACGGCATCGCCCAGCACCCGCTGGTGACCAACTGCGTGCAATATGCCGTCGGCTTCGTGTTCACGCTGCCGCTGGCGCTCCTGCTCGATGACGGCCATGTCGACTGGTCGGTCCCCTTCGTGGCGGCGCTGGCCTATCTGGTGATCGGCAATTCGCTGATCGCCATCTCGCTCTATCTCGCCATGATCCGCGCCGGCGAGGTGGCGAAGGTCTCGGCGCTGTTCTTCCTGGTGCCGCCCTGTTCGGCGCTGATCGCGTTCTTTCTGCTCGGCGAAGAAATGCCGCCGCTTGCCTGGGCCGGCATGGCGCTGGCCGCCTCCGGCGTCGCGCTGGCCTCGGCGCAGCCCTTGACATGGCGGGCCCGCCTCGCCGCCTTTCGCCGCCGCTGACGGCTCAGGCACCTGAACACTTGCGGAGCGCCATCGGCTGCGGTAGGAGAACCGTAACGTACGGTACGGACCTTTTCCGCCCATGGCTTCGCCCCCAGACACGCAGGACGAGACGTTCACGGACCGCCAGCAGGCGGTCCTCGACGCCGTGCTCGCGCTGATGGTGGAGCAGGGCGGCGAGCTGACCATGAATGCGGTGGCGCGCCGCGCCTCCTGCTCCAAGGAAAGCCTGTACAAATGGTTCGGCGATCGCGAGGGGCTTCTTACCGCGACCGTGCGCTGGCAGGCCTCAAAGGTCCGCACCGGCAATTATGACCGCACGAAGCTCGACGCCCTCGCTCTGCGCGACAGCCTCATCCGCTTCGCCGCCAATTGGCTGGGGGTAATCTCCAGCCCGACCTCGATCGCGCTGAACCGCTTCGCCATCGCCCAGGCGGGCGGGGGCGCGCCGGGGGGCGGCCTGGGCGCCATCATGCTGGCCAATGGCCGCTTCGCCATCGGCGCCCGGCTGAAGCCGGTGCTCGATGCCGGCCGCGACGCCGGGCTGATCGCGTTCGACGACACCGAGACCGCCTTTCGCAGCTTTATCGGCCTGGTCGGCCGCGACGTGCAGATCCGGCTGCTGCTCGGCGACACGCTCCGCCTGACGCCAGCCGAGATCGAGGCCGACGCCGCCCGCGCCACCGACCAGTTCCTCACCCTTTACGGCACGGCCAACCCCGTGCCGGGCCTGCCAAAAACCAACGCATGACATAGGAGACACCCATGCGCGTTTATTACGACCGCGACGCCGACGTGAACCTGATCAAGGGCAAGAAGGTCGCCATCATCGGCTATGGCTCGCAGGGCCGCGCCCATGCGCTGAACCTCAAGGAATCCGGCGTCAAGGACATCGCCATCGGCCTGAAGCCCGGCTCGGCGACCGCCAAGAAGGTCGAGGCCGACGGCCTCAAGGTGATGACCGTCGCCGAGGTCGCCAAGTGGGCCGACCTGATGATGATGGCCACCCCGGACGAGCTGCAGGCCGACATCTACCGCGACGAGATTGCCCCCAACATCCGTGACGGCGCCGCCATCGCCTTCGCCCACGGCCTCAACGTGCATTTCGGCCTGATCGAGCCCAAGGCCTCGGTCGACGTGGTGATGATCGCCCCCAAGGGCCCCGGCCACACCGTGCGCGGCGAATACCAGAAGGGTGGCGGCGTGCCCTGCCTCGTGGCCGTGCACCAGGACGCCTCGGGCAACGCGCTCGACCTCGGCCTCAGCTACGCCTGCGGCGTCGGCGGCGGCCGTTCGGGCATCATCGAGACCACCTTCAAGGAAGAGTGCGAGACCGACCTGTTCGGCGAGCAGGTGGTGCTCTGCGGCGGCCTCGTGGAGCTGATCCGCGCCGGCTTCGAGACGCTGGTGGAAGCCGGCTACGCCCCCGAAATGGCCTATTTCGAGTGCCTGCACGAGGTGAAGCTGATCGTCGACCTCATCTATGAGGGCGGCATCGCCAACATGAACTACTCGATCTCCAACACCGCCGAGTGGGGCGAATACGTCTCCGGCCCGCGCATCATCACCGCCGAGACCAAGGCCGAGATGAAGCGCGTGCTCACCGACATTCAGACCGGCAAGTTCACCTCCGACTGGATGCAGGAATACCGCGCCGGCGCCTCGCGCTTCAAGGGCATCCGCCGCATCAACGACAGCCACCAGATCGAGGAAGTCGGCGCCAAGCTGCGCGGCATGATGCCCTGGATCGCCAAGAACCAGCTGGTCGACAAGTCGAAGAACTGAGGTCTTTCGCCTTCGGGAATAACGACATGGCCGGGCTCTGCCCGGCCATGTGCGTTTGGAGGAGCAGAACATCTTTGGACTGCCCACAGGTCCCGGGCTGTGAACCATGGGGATAACGGGTAGGCCGCTGATGGTGCGCGCTTTTTCCAGCGGACTCAGCTTAACATCGTTCCGACATCTCAGTGCGGGGCGTCTATGGGCGAGACGGACGATTTCGATTGGGACGACGACAAGGACGCGGCGAACCGTGCCAAGCACGGTTTGCCGCTACCGCTGGCCGCCCGCCTTTTCGATGGACGAGCGCGGCTTGACCGACCCTCGCGCGGCGAGCCGCGGTTCGAGACCATCGCCGCCTATGGCGAGGATGTGCTACTGTGCGCGTGGACATGGCGAAACCGGCGTCGGCGCGCCATATCCTTCCGATACGCGAACGAGGTGGAGCGCCGTGCCTACCAGGAAGCAATTGGAAGAAGCTGATCGGTTGGCCAAGACGGTCGACTGGTCGCCGTTCGATGCCATGTCGGACGATGAAATCCGCGCGCATTGGGCGTGGGACAAGGACATGACCTGGCCCACCGAGGCCGAGCTTGCGGAATTCGATCTGGTGCTTCCCGCCAAGGCACGGCGGGAGAGGGCGGAGGCGCTGGCCGAGCCGGCAGGCGGCGACAAGCCACCGAAAGAAGCCGCCGAATAGGCGTGGAGGCGTTGCATTGAAAAGCAAAGGGCGGCCCTGTGGCCGCCCTTGTTTTTTGGCGCCGCCCCCCGGCTCAGGCCGCCGCCTTCAGCCCCGGCTCATTGGCCTTCTGGCCCTTGTGGTAGACCACATAGACATAGACCGGGATGTCGATCTCGCTCAGATGTCGCTCGATCAGCGGCTTCACCTCATCCCAGTCCAGCCCGCCGACGCCGGTGGCGAGGCGCGGCAGAGCGAGGCTGGCAATGCCTTCCGCCTGGACATGGCGGGCCAGCGCCTTCAGCGCGTGGCCGACATTCTCGGTCGTCGCCCGGCCGGGCCGGCCGAGCGCGTTTTCCGCCGGCTCCTGCGTCAGCAAATTGAGGATGCGCGCCGCGCCGCCCTCCTCGTCCACGCCGCCCCACGCCCAGAGCCCACCGGCCTTGGGGTTGTCGATGCGGCAATAATGGCGGAAATCCTTGGCCAGCGAGGGGAATCGCTCGCGCAGCGTCAAAGCGAGGCCGGTGTCGAAATGATCGTTCGGCGCCACGCCATGGGCGATCGCGGCGGCGCCGCTCAGCAGGATGTCGCCTTCCACTTCGTGGATCTTGGCCATTGGGATGCCCTTCCTCGGCTGATTTGGTTGCGCCTGTGTCGGGGAAGGCGCGCCCAGTGTCGTTGAGGAAACGCAAGCCGGCGTGCTGTGTGCGGGCTTCAGTAGCCCAGCGCCTTCACCACTGCGGCGCCGGGACCCAGCATCACCAGCGCCCACAGCATGGCGGAGGTGATGTTCACCATCTGGAACTGCAACGGCGGCATGGCGAACATGCCGGCGATCAGCGGCACCATGGAACGCAGCGGGCCGGAAAAGCGGCCAAGGAACACGCCCCAGACGCCGTAGCGCAGGAAGAAACGCTCGCCGCGCGCCAGTCCCTCGGCGAAGCGGTTGAGCGGCCAGCGCTGGCGCGCGCTGCCCTTCAGGCGGAAGCCGATCCAATAGGACACGCTGTCCCCCAGCACAGCGCCCGCCGCCGTCGCCGCCCAGATCGGCAGCAGCGGCACCCCGCCGGCGGCGATCACAGGCGAAAGGCCGAGCAGCACGAAAGTGCCGGGAACGAACAGTGAGACGATGACCAGGGATTCGCAGAAGGCGAGCAGGAAGGCGACATAGGGCGCGTAATGGGCGTGCGCCTCGACGAAGGCGAGCACGTCGCGGGCATAGGCGTGGAAATCCGCCACGCTAGAGCCGGTCGCGCAGCGCGAAATAGCTCATGCCGGCCACCAGCAACGGCCAGCGCATCAGCGGTCCGCCGGGGAAAGCCGGCACCGGCAGGCGCGCCAGCAGGTCGAACTCGCCGAGCTGGCCCTGCACCGCCTGCGCCAGCAGCTTGCCGAAATAGGGCGCCAGCATCACCCCCTGGCCGGAATAGCCGGCGGCGGTGAGCACGCGCGGCGAGAGTTTCCGCACGAAGGGCAGGCGGGTCATGGTGATGCCGAGAACGCCGCCCCAGCCATAATCGATGCTCACATCGCCGAGTTGCGGGAAGATCTTCAGCATATAGGGCCGCACGAACTCGCCCGGGTTCGGCCGCAGCCCGCGCTTGTAGCTCTCGCCGCCGCCGAACAGCAGGCGGCCATCGCCGGAGAGGCGGTAATAATTGACGACGAAGCGGCTGTCGGCCACCGCCGCGCCATTGGAGATGATCTCCCGCGCCCGCTCCCCCAGCGGGGCGGTGGCGGCGATGTAGTTGCAGATCGGCATGACATGGGTGTCGACACGCCGGTCGAGCCCGTCCTGCAGCCCGTCGCCGCATTCCAGCACCCAATCCGCCTCCACCGAGCCGGCGGCGGTGACGACGCGCACCTTGCCGCCCTCCTCGATGCGCAATGCGCGGGACTGCTCGTAAAGCCGCGCCCCGGCCCGCCGTGCCGCCTCGGCAAGGCCAAGGGCGAGGTTGAGCGGGTGCAGATGGCCGCCGCCATGGTCGATCATGCCGCCGTAATAGGCGTCCGACCCGACCATTTCCCGCAACTCCTCGCGGGTCAGTGGCGCGGCGTGGGGGTAGTCATAGATCTCATTGAGCTTGCGGGCATAGGCGTGGCTGTGGGCGACATAGCCGGGCTTGTGGTCGGCTTCGATCAGCCCGGGGCGAAGGTCGCAGGCGATGGCGTGGCGTTTGATGAGATCGTGCAGCAGAGCCTTGGCGTCCTCGGCCAGGCGCCAGAGCGCCTTGGCGTCGTCGAGCCCGACCCGCGATTCCAGCCAGTCCTGGTCGCGGCGCTGGCCGCTGTGGATCTGCCCGCCATTGCGGCCCGAAGCGCCCGAGCCGACGCGCCCGGCTTCCAGCAGCACCACGTCGAGCCCGGCCTCGGCCATGTGCAGCGCGGCGGAGAGCCCGGTATAGCCGCCGCCGATGACGCAGACATCGGCCCGCGCCCCGCCCTGCAGCGGGGGCAGCGGCGAGGACCGGTTCGCGGTGGCAGCGTACCAGCTTTTGGGGTGATCGATCTGGGAGGCCATGTTCACTCGATTCCTGCCGTCAGCGCCGCGCGAACAGCCGCTCGATATCGGCGAGCGCCAGGGTGACGAAGGTCGGCCGGCCATGATTGCACTGGGCGGCGTTCGGAGTCTCCTCCATCTCGCGCAGCAGAGCGTTCATCTCCTCCACCCGCAGCCGGCGCCCGGCGCGAACCGAACCGTGGCAGGCCATGGTGGCGGCGATGCGGAGAAGCCGGCGCTCCAGCGGCAGCGCGTCGTCCCATTCCGCCGCGTGCTCGGCGAGCTCGCGCACCAGCGCGGGCACATCGGCATTGCCGAGCAGCGCCGGCACCTCGCGCACCAGCAGCGCCCCGGCACCGAAGGGTTCGATGACGAGGCCGAGCTTTTCCAGCGCCGGCGCCCGTTCCGCCAGCCGCGCCGCCTCGGAGGGGTCGAGCTCGACCACCAGCGGCACCAGCAGCATCTGCCGGGCGAGGCCGTCGCGCTCCATCGCCGCCTTCAGCCTTTCATAGACGATGCGCTCATGGGCGGCGTGCTGGTCGATCACGACCACGCCGTCGCGGGTCTGGGCGATGATGTAGGTCTCGTGCAACTGGGCGCGGGCGGCACCGAGCGGGCGCTCCAGCGCCTCCGCCGCGGCGGGGGCGGCATTGGCGCGGGCGTCGGCCGACGGTGCGAGACCGAGGCCGAGGCCACTGCCACCGCCACTGCCACCGCCGAAGCCGCGCCCGTCGCCGGCCGGCAAATCGAAATCGAAGCGTGACGGCGCTTCGTTCAGGCCAGCATGATCGGGCCGGGACCCGGCAAACCCTTCCGGCGCCGCCCAGGAGCGCGACCAGTCGTAATTGTCTGGCCGCGCCTCCGGCCGATAGTCGGTCGAAAAATCGCGTCGGGCGAACTGGGTCAAGCGGTCGGCGGCGGTGGAGGTGGTGCGCGGCGCGCCTGCGGTGAGCGCGTCGGTGAGGGTGCGGACGATCAGCGCCCTGATGTTGCCGGCGTCGCGAAAGCGCACCTCGGTTTTGGCGGGGTGGACATTCACATCCACCTCGCGCGGGTCGAGGTTGAGAAACAGCGCCGTCACCGGATGCCGGTCAGAGGGCAGAAGGTCGGCGTAAGCGGCGCGGATGGCGCCGATCAACACCTTGTCGCGCACCGGGCGGCCATTGACGAACAGATATTGCGACAGCGAATTGGCCTTGGAATAGGTCGGCAGGCCGGCAAGGCCCGACAGCCGTGCGCCCTCGCGCAGCCCTTCCACATCAAGCGCGTTGCCACCGGCCTCCTGTCCCAGCACATCGGCGATACGGGCGCGCTGCCCGGCCGCATCGCGCGCGCGGGCGGGCCAGGTGAGGGGCGGGCGATCATCGGTGACGAGGGTGAAGCCGACCTCGGGGCGGGCGAGCGCCAGGCGCTTCACCGCATCCACCGCCGCCGCCGTCTCAGCGCGTTCGGATTTGAGGAATTTCAGCCGCGCCGGGGTGGCGAAGAACAGGTCGCGCACCTCCACCCGCGTGCCGAAGCCGAGCGCCGCCGGGCGCACCGGGGATTTCACCCCGCCCTCGACGCGGATCTCGAACGCGCTCTCGGCCTCGCGCGGCCGGCTGGTGATGGAAAGGCGGGCGACCGACCCGATGGAGGGCAGCGCCTCGCCGCGAAAGCCCAGCGTATGGATGGCGAGCAGGTCCTCGCCGTCGAGCTTGGAGGTGGCGTGGCGCTCCACCGCCAGCGCCAGCTCCTCGGCATTCATGCCGCTTCCATCATCGGTGACGCGCATCAGCCGCCGGCCGCCGCCATCGATGACGATCTCGACCCGGCTGGCGCCGGCATCGAGCGCGTTCTCGACAATCTCCTTCAGCGCCGCTGCCGGGCGCTCGACCACCTCGCCCGCCGCGATGCGGTCGACCAGGGTGGAAGGCAGAAGGCGCAGCGGCATGGCGGGCTCGTCTCGGCGGCGATTCGGGGCAGGGTAGCGCCGGACTATAGCAGGGGCACGCGGGCGACGCCCGATGGTGCGTGCCGTTACCCCTCACGCCCAGGCTAGACCCGGGCACCCAGGGTTCTGCGTCATGGCTGGATCCCCGGGTCTAGCCCGGGGATGAGGGAAGGCAATGGGCCTTGAGGGCCAGTGCGCCAAGCGGCGAGGCGCGCACAAGGTGGGGTGCTACCCCGCCGCCGCCAGCCGCTCGGCCCTCTGGCGTTCCAGTTCCTGTCGCTTGGTCATGATCGAGACGACGATCACCACCACAGTGACGATGGCGATGAGGATGGTACAGGCGGCGTTGATTTCCGGCGTCACGCCGAGCCGCACCTGGCTGTAGATCCGCATCGGCAGGGTGGTGGCGCCGGGCCCCGTGGTGAAGCTGGCGATGACGAGGTCGTCCAGCGACAGAGTGAAGGCCAGCATCCAGCCGGAAATCACCGCCGGCAGGATGATCGGCAGGGTGATGACGAAGAAGGTGCGGAACGGCGTGCAGCCGAGATCGAGCGCCGCCTCTTCCAGCGAGCGGTCGAAGGTGACGAGGCGCGACTGCACCACCACCGAGACGAAGCACATCGTGAAGGTGATGTGCGCCAGCGTGATGGTCCAGAAGCCGCGGTCGATGTCGACCGCGACGAAGAGCAGCAGCAGCGACAGGCCGGTGATGACTTCGGGCATCACCAGCGGGGCATAGACCATGCCGGAGAACAGGGTGCGCCCGGTGAAGCGGCCATAGCGGGTCAGCGTGATCGCCGCCAGCGTGCCCAGCACGGTCGCCACCGTGGCGGTGAGGAAGGCGACGCGCAGCGTCACCCAGGCGGCATCCAGCAATTGCTGGTTCTGGAACAGCTGCCAGTACCAGTGGGTGGAGAAGCCCGCCCACACCGTCACCATCCGCGAGGCGTTGAAGGAGTAGATCACCAACAGGACGATCGGGATGTAGAGGAAGGCGAATCCCAGCGCGATGGAGGTGACGTTGAACCAGGAGAGTCCCTTGCGCATCAGCGTCTCTCCACTTCGCGGGCCTGAAGGTTCTGGTAGAAGACGATCGGGATCACCAGCACCATCAGCAGCAGCACCGCCACCGCCGAGGACACCGTCCATGAGCGGTTCACCGAGAATTCGGTCCACAGCACCTTGCCGATCATCAGCGTGTCCGAACCACCGAGCAGATCGGGGATGACGAACTCGCCCACCGCCGGGATGAAGCAGAGCAGGCAACCGGCGAACACGCCCGGCAGCGAGAGCGGCCAGGTGATCTTCCAGAACGCCGCGAAGGGCGGGCAGCCAAGATCGGCGGCGGCCTCAAGCAGCGTCTCGTCCATCTTTTCCAGCGCCGCGTAGAGCGGCAGGATCATGAAGGGCAGGTAGGAATAGACGATGCCGATATAGACCGCCGTATCGGTGTTGAGGATCTGCAGCGGGCTGTCACGGCTGATGATGCCGAGCGAGAACAATAGCTGGTTCAGCAGCCCCTCGGGCGAGAGAATGCCGATCCAGGCATAGACGCGGATCAGGAACGAGGTCCAGAACGGCAGGATCACCAGCATCAGCAGCGTCGGGCGGATCGATTTCGGCGCCCGCGCCATGCCGTAGGCGATGGGGTAGCCGACCAGCAGCAGCAGAATGGTGGAGATGCCCGCGATCCACAGGCTGGAACCGTAGGCCTCGATGAACTCATTGTCCCAGGAGAGCACATAGCCGTAATTCTCGAAGGAGAGTTCGGCGAAGGCCTCCTTGAACGCTGCCCAGCCTTCCGCCAGGTCGAAGGTCGGGAGATAGGGCGGCTGGGCAATCGCGTCCTGCGACAGGCTGATCTTGAAGACGATCAGGAACGGGACGAGGAACAGCGCCAGCAGCCACAGATACGGAACGGCGAGGACCAGCCATCGCCCGGTCGCCTTGCTTGCCATTGGGGCCTCCTCAGCTCGTCAGGACCACGCCGGCATCGGGCGAGAAGTACACATAGACCTTGTCGTCCCAGGTGATGGGGCGCTCGACCATGCGGGTGAGGTTGGGCTTGGCGGCCTTGACCCGGACGCCGCCGGGCAGCTCGACATGGTAGATCGAGAGGTCGCCGAGATAGCCGATGTCCCAGATCTCGCCCTGGACGCAATTGACGTTGGTATCGGCCGGCGGATCGAGTTCCACCCGCATCTTTTCCGGCCGCAGGGCGATGGCGACGCTGTCGCCGGGCTTGGCGGCGCAATCCTGGGCGATGCGGAAGCGCCGCTCAGGCGCTGCCACCGGGCGCAGCGTCACCATGCCCGGCTCGACCGTCTCGACCGTGGCGTCGAGAATGTTCACGTCGCCGACGAAATCGGCCACGTAGCGCGAATTGGGGTGCTCGTAGATCACCGCCGGCTGGTCGACCTGCACCAGTCGGCCCTGGTTCATGACCGCGATGCGGTCGGCCACCGTCATCGCCTCTTCCTGGTCGTGGGTCACGATCAGGAAGGTCATGCCGAGCTCCATCTGGATGTCCATGAGCTCGAACTGCGTCTCCTCGCGCAGCTTCTTGTCGAGCGCGCCGAGCGGCTCGTCCAGCAGCAGCACCTTGGGCCGCTTGGCGAGCGAGCGGGCGAGCGCCACGCGCTGGCGCTGGCCGCCGGACAGCTGGTGCGGCTTGCGCTTGGCGAATTTCTCAAGCTTCACCAGCTTGAGCATTTCCTCGACCCGGGCGTCGATCGCGCCCTTCTCCATCCGGTCCTGCTTCAGGCCGAAGGCAATATTGTCCCACACGCTCATATGCGGGAACAGCGCGTAGGACTGGAACATCATGTTGGTCTGCCGCTTGTAGGGCGGCGTGCCGACAAGGTCCTGCCCGGCGAGGGTGATCTGGCCCTCGGTCGGGTCCTCGAAGCCGGCCAGCATGCGCATCAGCGTGGTCTTGCCGCAGCCGGACGGACCCAGCAGGGCGAAGAATTCGCGCTCATAAATGTCGAGGGAGAGGTTGTCGACGGCGACGAACTCGCCAAAGCGTTTGGTGACGTTCTGGTAGCGGATCAGCGGGACGGCCTGCGGGTCGTTCCAGGGAGCGAATGTGCGGCGAATGCCGCCGATAGTTTTCTGCGTCTTCTCGGTGACGCCGGTGCTCATGCTCACTGATCCCGTTCCCCCGCCGGCTATGTCGGCCGGTAGACGCTAACCGTCTTCTCATGACGGCTCAACGGCAGAATGCGAACAATTTTACCATGCCTTGAAAGGTGGCGACGCGGCGCCGCCTTGACGGCCATAAGCGGGGCGTGATTGCCTCTGGCGGCGCAGAAAGCGCATCAGGAAGGCAATCATGGCCAAGAAGAAGCGTTCCGACAAGGACGCGGTCGACAATCCCCGCGGTGTCGCGTCCCTCGCCGAGGCGAAGGCCTGGATGGCCGCGCGCGGTATCACCGAGATCGAATGCGCCGTCCCGGACCTTGCCGGGGTGGGGCGCGGCAAGATCATGCCGGTGTCCAAGTTCCTCTCCGGTCCAACGATGAACCTGCCACTCAGCGTGTTCTTCCAGACCATTTCCGGCGACTACCCGCCCTATGACAACCTTGTCGATTCGGTGGTGGTGGACAGCGATCTGGTGATGGAGCCGGATTTCTCCACCCTGGCCATCGTGCCCTGGGCGCAGGACCCGACCGCCCAGATCATCCACGACGCCTATCACCGCGACGGACGCCCGGTGGAGCTGGCGCCGCGGCAGGTGCTGAAGAACGTGGTCGATCTCTACGCCAAAAAGGGCTGGAAGGCCGTGGTGGCGCCGGAGATCGAGTTCTATCTGGTCGAGCCCAACATCGATGCCGACTACCCGCTGAAGCCGCCGATCGGCCGCTCGGGCCGGCCGGAAATCGGCCGCCAGTCCTATTCGATCCAGGCGGTGAACGAGTTCGACGCCCTGTTCGAGGACATGTACGATTATTCCGAGGCGCAGGGCCTGGAGATCGACACGCTGATCCATGAGGACGGCGCGGCGCAGATGGAAATCAACCTGCTGCACGGCGATCCCATCGTGCTCGCCGACCAGGTCTACCTGTTCAAGCGCACGATCCGCGAGGCGGCGCTGCAGCACAAGATCTACGCCACCTTCATGGCCAAGCCGATCGCCGACGAGCCGGGCTCGGCCATGCATATCCACCAGTCCATCGTCGACGGCGAGACGGGCAAGAACATCTTCTCCGACTCGGATGGCGACCCGACGCCGGAGTTCTTCTCGTTCATCGCCGGCCAGCAGCGCTATCTGCCGGCGGTCATGTCGATCCTCGCCCCTTACGTGAACTCCTATCGCCGGCTGACGCGCGATTCGATGGCGCCGATCAACGTGCAGTGGGGCTATGACAACCGCACCGCCGGCCTGCGCATTCCGCCCTCCTCGCCGGCGGCCCGCCGGGTGGAGAACCGGGTGCCGTCGTCCGACGCCAACCCCTATCTGGTGATCGCCGCCTCGCTTGCCTGCGGCTATCTCGGCATGGTGGAAGGGCTGCGCCCGACCGAGCCGCTGGAAGCCGACGCCAAGGGCCTCGACTTCGAACTGCCGCGCGGCCTGCTCGAAGCGGTGGCGGCGATGCAGCATTCCGAAGAGATCGCCACCGTGCTCGGGCCGTCCTTCGTGAAGACCTACACGGCGGTGAAGCAGACCGAGTTCGACACCTTCATGCGGGTGATCTCGCCCTGGGAGCGGGAATATCTGCTGCTGAACGTGTGAGGTTCTCCCGCAGTACAGCGTCATGCCCGGGCTTGGTCCGGGAATCCATGTGTTTGATTGATGAGTCCTAGCTTGAGTCATTCATCCCCGGGCCGGACCCGGGGATGATGTTCTGAAGGTCGCGCCCCCTACGCCTCGACCTTCTCCTCGGCCAGGATCTCCCGCACGCGCGGGATCACCCTGGTGCCGTAGAGCTCGATGGCGCGCATCATCCGCGCGTGGGAGAGCGGGCCGGCGCTGTATTTCAGGTCGAAGCGCTGGAGGCCGAGCGCCTTCACCGTTCTGGCGATCTTGCGGGCCACGGTTTCCGGCGATCCAAGATAGAGCGAGCCGTGCGTGATCTCGTGCTCGAAGGCGTCGCGGCCATAGGAAGGCCAGCCGCGCTCGGCGCCGATGCGGTCATGCATGCGCTTGTAATCGGCATAGAACTCCTCGCGCGCCTGCGCATCCGTCTCGGCGACATAGCCGTGCGAATGCACGCCGATCGGCTGCACCGTGCCGCCGAGCTGGCCCACCGCCTTGTGGTACAGCTCGACATAGGGGGCGAAGCGGGCCGGGTTGCCGCCAATGATGGCGAGCATCATCGGCAGGCCGTAGCGTGCCGCCCGCACCACCGATTCCGGCGAGCCGCCCACCCCGATCCAAGTCTTCAGCGTGCCGGATTCGACCAGCGGATAGACATGCTGGCGAGAGAGCGGCGGGCGCAGATCGCCCTGCCAGCTGACGCCCTCCGGCGAAGCGTTGTCGCGCAGCAGTGCGGCGAACAAATCGAGCTTCTCGGTGAACAGCGCCTCATAGTCCTTCAGGTCGAAGCCGAACAGGGGGAAGGATTCGGTGAAGGAGCCGCGCCCGAGAATCACCTCGGCTCGCCCGTTCGACAGCGCGTCCACCGTGGCGAAGCGCTGGAACACCCGGATCGGGTCGTCCGAGGACAGCACGGTGACGGCCGAGCCGAGGCGGATGCGCTGTGTGCGCGTGGCGATGCCCGCCAGCACCACTTCGGGGGCCGACACGGCGAAATCGTCGCGATGATGCTCGCCCACGCCGATGAAATCGATGCCGACCTCATCGGCCAGCACCGCCTCCTCCACCAGGTCGCGGATCACCTGCGCGTGGGAGAGTGCCTTGCCGTCGGCGCCTGACGTCACGTCGCCGAAGGTGTCGAGGCCGAGTTCAAGATGCTGTGCCATGGGAGAGGGTCCCCTTATCTCCGGCATCGCGCCGGCGCTCCCCATATGGACCGGACGGCGCGGGCGTGCATCCCCGCCGGTGCAAGGACGGGATTTCGCTTTCGCAAAGACGGGAGAGGGCGGGGTCCTGTGAGGTGCAGACCGAAAAAAAGCCCGCTGGACGAACCAGCGGGCTTCAAGTCGGCGACACGAGGGGGTCGATGTCGCCGTAGACTCGTTCGGCCTGACGTGGCCGCGAAAGAGAAGCGGGCATGCTCAACCGCAGGAGACGGTATCGTCGCGGCGCGGGGTGACAGGCGTATGGCCGGCGGCGCCGTCGCGGCGGGCCTCCTGACGCGCGTTCTGCGCCGCATCCTGGCGGGCGGCCTCGCGCAGCGCCTCGCGCATGGTCATGCGGCGGGCGGCGCGGCGCTCTACCGCGCGCACCACGAGCAGGGCGGTCGGGTCCTGCCAGAGCGGGCCGGACGAGGCGTCCAGCAGATCGCCGCGGGTGAGGCCGATGTCGCGCAGCATGCGCTCATCGAACCCGCCGAGCTGGGTGAGATGGCGCCGGCGGGCGACCGCCTTGATGAACTGGATGGAACCCATGACAGCGGCGATCAGCAGACCGCTCGCCGCGGTACCGAACGAGGAGAACGCGGTTCTCCGAACTTCGCCAACATACGACATCGTAACCTCCATGTGCCGGCCGCGCAGCGACGACGTTGGGCTTTTTGATCGCGGGCAGGCGCTGGGGCCACCCGTTATCGACATCATCCGTTCGCGGCGGGATCGTTATGGAGGAGGGCAATCAATCACACTAGCGAATGTTTATGATCGCTGATATCATCATCGTTGATGATAGGCCGTCGTGAGGGCTCCGATGAGCGTGTTGCTGGACATTGATCAATTAAGAACATTCATCGCAATCGCTGAAACGGGCAGTTTCACGAAAGCCGCTGAAGTGGTCCACAAGACCCAGTCGGCGGTGTCGATGCAGATGAAGCGGCTGGAGGAGAGGGTCGGCCGGGCCATCTTCGCCCGTGACGGGCGCGCCTCGCGCCTCACCGACGAGGGCGACCGGCTGCTCGATTATGCCCGCCGCATCGTCAAGCTAAACATCGAGGCGATGGCGAGCCTCGCCTCGGCCGAATTGTCGGGCCGGGTGCGGCTCGGCGTGCCGGATGATTACGCCGACCGCTATCTCCCCGAGATCATGGCGCGGTTTTCCGCCACCCATCCCAATGTCGAGCTGACCGTGGTGTGCGATCCCTCGACCGATCTCATCGACCGCATCGATACCGGCGATCTCGACCTCGCCATCATCACCGATTGCGAGACGATGAACCGCGAGACCGAGATCATCCGCCGCGAACAGCTGCTCTGGGTCGGCTCCACCCGCCATTCGCTGCATCTGGAAACGCCGGTGCCGCTGGCGCTGGGGCGGCAGACCTGCAATTGGCGGCAGGAGGCGATCTCGATGCTGCAGTCGGCCGATCGGCCGTTCCGCATCCTCTACACCTCGTCCAACTCGACCGCGGTCTCGGCGGCGGTGCTGGCCGGGCTCGCCATCTCGGTGCTGCCGGAATCCGGCCTGCGCCCCGGCATGCGGGTGCTGGGGCCCTCCGATGGTTTCCCGACGCTGGCGCCCTGCCGCATCGGCCTGCTGCGCAATCGGCACGAAGTCTCGCCGCTGGCCGACGCGCTGGCCCATCACATCGTGCAGGGGCTCGACAATATCTCCGAGGCGGCGATCGCGGCGGAGTAAATTCTCTCCGCGCGTCGGACCTCAGTAGGCGTCCTCGACGAAGACCGGCTCGACGGAGCCGTTCCAGGCGCCGTGATAGCGCGCCAGCAGCAATTCCGCGGGGGTCTTCCCGGCCTTGAGGCTGGCCTCCAGCGGGGCGAGGAAGCGGCTCTCGTCGCGGCCCTGGCTGTCGCGATAGTCGCGGCGGGCGAGGCCGGCGCGGGCGATCTCGACCACGTCGCGCGCCAGATCCAGCATCGAGCGGCCGGCGATCTCCGCCTTGAAGCCGAGGCGGGGCACGTCGTCGCGCAGCTTCTGGCGCTCCTCGGCGCTCCAGCCCTTGGCGAGGTCCCAGGCGGCGTCGAGGCTGGTGGTGTCGTAATAGAGCCCGGTCCACAGCGCCGGCAGGGCACAGAGATTGCGCCACGAGCCGCCATCGGCGCCGCGCATTTCCAGGTACCGCTTCAACCGCACCTCGGGGAAGATGGTGGAGAGGTGGTTGGCCCAGTCGGAGACGGTGGCGGTCTCCCCCGGCACGGCCGGATGCCGGCCGGCGAGCAGGTCACGGAACGACGAGCCGGCGACGTCGATATAGGTGTCGCCGCGCTTGATGAAATACATCGGCACGTCGAGCGCATAGTCGACGTAAGCCTCGAAGCCCATGCCGTCCTCGAAGGCGAAGGGCAGCATGCCGGCGCGGTTATTGTCGGTGTCGCGCCAGATTTCCGAGCGGTAGGAGAGGAAGCCGTTGGGCTTGCCTTCGGTGAAGGGCGAATTGGCGAAAAGCGCGGTGGCCACCGGCTGCAGCGCCAGGCCGACGCGCAGCTTCTTCACCATGTCGGCTTCGGAGGCGAAATCGAGGTTCACCTGCACCGTGCAGGTGCGGAACATCATGTCGAGGCCGTGCGAGCCGACCTTCGGCATGTAGTTCGACATGATCTTGTAGCGGCCCTTGGGCATCACGGGCGTTTCCGCCAGCGTCCATTTCGGGCTCATGCCGAGGCCGAGGAAGCCGAAGCCCAGCGGCGTCGCCACCTCGCGCACCTGGTCGAGATGGCTGTTCACCTCGGCGCAGGTCTCGTGAATGGTGATAAGCGGCGCGCCTGACAGTTCGAATTGCCCGCCCGGCTCCAGCGAGATTGCCCCGCCGCCGACCGTGTCGGCGAGCCCGATAATGGTCTCGCCCTCCATGATCGGTTCCCAGCAGTTCAGCGCCTGCATGCCTTCCAGCAAAGCGCGGATGCCGTTCGCGCCCTCATAGGGCACCGGCTCATGGCCCTTCAGCGTGAAGGGGAATTTCTCATGCTCGGTACCAATGCGGAATTTCGACGGCGCCTTGCTGCCCGCTTCAAACCAGGCGACGAGTTCGTCGCGGCTTTCGATGGGCTGCGTATCGATCTGGTCTCGCGCCATAGGGAACTCCGGCCGGCATGCTGGGCGCGCGACCATACACAGGCGCAGGCGCGGCGCAAATCACGGTAACTACCGACCGAAAATGGAGATTGCGGCGCTGCAAACCGCAGGTGCGCGCCTTACCCAGCGTCTCCCGCTCTCACCCTCTCCTGCGCCCCCCTCTACTGCGCCGAAGCGTGGGTGAGCCAGGTCTTCACCGCGCCGAGCCCCTCATTGCGATTGCCGGTGCGGTGGGCGGCCTCCTGGTAGACGGCGATCTGGACGTCGGCACTGGTGCCGCCGCTGATGATGGTGCGCAGATGTTCCAGCTCCGCCCGCCCGCCGAGCGCGTCGGCATCATCGGTCAGCTGGTCGATCAGCCCGTCCACCGCCTGCGCCACCGGAACCGCCTCGCGGGTGTGACGGTCGACGAAGCTGCCATGGATGCCGTAGCGCTGGGCGCGCCATTTGTTCTCCACCGCGATGGCGCGGTCGACCGCGTCAACGCCGGCATTGAGCTTCGGGTTGCGCACGAGATGGCGCACCAAGGCCCGGTACAGCGCGGCGATGGCGACCGCATCCTCCACCCGGGTGCAACTGTCGGGGGCGCGCAGCTCCAGGGTCGGCTGCTTTTCCGAGGGGCGGATGGTCCACCACACATAGCTCGAATCGCGGATCGCCCGCGCCGCCACCAGCGCGTCGATATAGTCCTGATAGTCCCTGGCGCTCTCGAACAGTTCCGGCAGGCCGGTGCGGGGCAATTCGTCATAGGCGGCGAGGCGATAGCCCATCAGGCCGGTGCGCCGGGATTCCCAGAAGGGCGAGGAGGTCGAGAGCGCCACGAAGACCGGGAGATAGGGCAGGATGCGACGCATCACGTCGATGCGCTGGTCGGCATCGGGCAGTTCCACATGCACATGCATGCCGCACAGCAGGTTGCGCTCGCCCGGCATCTGCAAATCGTGCATCAGCCCGTCATCGCGCTGCGCCTGCGGGCGCTTGCCGCTCTGCCAGCTGGCGGTGGGGTGGGTGCCGGCGGCGATGAAGGCGAGGTCGAACCCGGCGCTCACCTCGGCGAGGCTGCGGCGCAACCCGTGCAACTCGCGCCGTGCCTCGGCGGCGGAGCGGTGCGGGCGGGTCATCACTTCGATCTGCGCGTGCAGCCTCTCGCCGCTCACGCCCGGGCCGAGCGCCTCGCGCACCGCGCCCATATAGGCGGTTGGCATCCGCCGCAGGGTGCTCTTGCTGGTCTTCTCAACGATGAAATACTCTTCCTCGATGCCGATGCGGTAGTCATCCGTGCTGGCCCCGGACATGGCATCCTCCCCGCATTCATTCCAGATCGCGCCAGATCGCGCGTCGCGTCGCAGCTTAGCCGACGCAGAATCGGCTCGCTTGTCGGCGCGGTGAGGGATGATGGAAAAGTAAGACCGTAATGTGACCTTTCAAAATAGTAAGTAAATGGGAATATAGCGTGTATTTATTCTAATAAAATTGATGAATTGTCGTTTATTGTTGAAAATCTGGCGCTGGCCTTCCGCGTGACTTCAGCCGCTGGAGGGCGTGGCGGCGCGGTCAGCGCGCGGCCTGCCGGGCCGCTTCCACCAGCGCGAGTGCCGCCACGGCGGCGGTGTCGGCGCGCAAGATGCGCGGACCGAGCGAGAGCACCACAGCGCCCGGACGGGTGGCCAGCAGGCGCCGCTCCTCGTCGGCAAAGCCGCCCTCGGGGCCGATCAGCACGGCGAGCGGGCCGGCGATGGCGGCGCGCAGGGGCGCGAGCGGGTCGGATTGCGGCGCCGCCTCGTCGCAGAACACCAGCACCCGCTCGGGCGGCAGGTCGGCAAGCCAGCGCGGCAGCGTGACCGGCTCCAGCACCTGCGGCGGGGTGAGGATGCCGCATTGCTCGGCCGCCTCGATGACATTGGCGCGCATGCGCTCGGTGTTGACGCGCGTCGCCTGGGTGCGACGGGTCATCACAGGCACCAGCCGGCCGGCGCCCATCTCCACCGCCTTCTGCACCATATAGTCGAGCCGCGCATGCTTGAGCGGGGCGAACACATAGTCGAGGTCGGGCGGTGGGGTCTGGCGCCGCAACAGGGCCTCGCAGCGCAGCAGCACCTCGCGCCGCCCGCCCGCCTCGCGCACCGCGCGCCATTCGCCGTCGCGGCCGTTGAACAGATGGAGGTGCTCGCCCACCGCCAGCCGGATCACGTCGGAGACATAATGCGCCCGGTCGCGGTCAAGACTGACGCACGCGCCCTCGGTGAGCGCATCGTCGACAAAGAGCCGCTGGGCACGGAAATCATAGGGTTCGGCGGTGGAATCGTCGGGAGCGCGGGTCATGGGTCGATTTTTGTCCGGAATTTGCAGGCAATATCGCGTGCGCCGTGATGTTGCCCAATCTTTCATGCCTCTGTATCACGCTTGATCAATGACACGGCACCGATCGACCTCCTGATGAGAGATTGGCCTTTGAACAATCACCCGATGCGCCTGCGGGCACGTTCCACGACCCCGATGCTGGCAGGTGTCCTGCTTGCCGGGATGCTGGGCACGCTTCCGGCCGGCGCGCAGTGGATCGGCGCCCCCGGCGGCTCGACCGACGGCACCTCCTCGGGTGCCGTCGTGGTCTCGCCCGCGCCCGCCGCTCTGGGGGAGGCGCCGGCTCAGCCGGCGCCGGGGTTCGACCCGGGCTTCTCCTCCAGCGCCGCGCCGGCCGCGCCTGGTGCGGTGGCGCCCGGCTTTTCGCCCAGCATGGGGGCGCCGGCGCCGCAGCAGGCGAACCCGAATGCCGCTGAATGCCAGGGGCAGGTGGCCAAGCTGCGCGAGGATCTCGAAACCCGTGGCGGCGCTCTCCAGGCCGCGTCGAAGAAGAAGCTTCCGCCGAGCGAGCTGTGCCCGATGTTCCGCACCTTCGCCAACGCTCAGCAGGCTTTCTATTCCTTCCTCAACACCAACAAGGCCAAATGCGGCGTGCCGGACGATGTGCTGGCGAAGTTCAAGGAGAATGTCTCCTCCGTGAACTCCACGCGCAACCGCGTCTGCGAAATAGCCAAGATGCAGGAAAGCGGCGCCGGCGCCGGCCCCGGCGGCCCGCCGCCCCAGGGGGCGCTCTCGGCGGGGCTGGGCCTGTCCACCGGCCTGCCGACGATGGGCGCGCCTCCCGGCGGCGTGTTCGACACGCTCGGTGGCGACGCGCTGCGCTGAACCGATGACCAGCGCCGCGCCGTCACCCGTCGCGCCGGCCCCGGCCGATTCCGCCGGCAACTGGGTCGATCGCTACGCCCCGGCCGCGCTGCGCCCCTTTCTCCGCCTCGCCCGCGCCGATCGGCCGATCGGCAGCTGGCTCCTGCTGATTCCCTGCTGGTGGTCGCTGGCGCTCGCTTTGCGGGTGCAGGCGGAAAGCGGCGTTGCCGCCTATGGGCAGGCGGCGGCCTGGGCGGGGCTGTTCGCCCTCGGCGCGGTGGCGATGCGCGGCGCGGGCTGCACCTGGAACGACATTCTCGATCGCGATATTGACGGGCGAGTGGAGCGCACCCGCTCGCGCCCGCTGCCCTCCGGGCAGGTGACGCTGACCGGGGCCGTGCTCTTTCTCGCCCTTCAGTGCCTGGTGGGATTGGTGGTGCTGCTCTGCCTGCCGGGCTTCGCCATAGGGGTGGCGCTTTCCTCGCTCGGGCTGGTGGTGGTCTATCCGCTGATGAAGCGGGTGATCTGGATTCCCCAGCTCGTGCTCGGCCTCGCCTTTTCCTGGGGCGCGCTGATGGGCTTCGCCGTGCTGCTGGAGGCGCTGCCGGCGCCCGCCCTGCTGCTCTATGCCGGCGCGGTGCTGTGGGTGGTGGGCTATGACACGATCTATGCCCATCAGGACCGCGAGGACGACGCCATTGTCGGGGTGAAATCCTCGGCCCTGCTGTTCGCCGGCGATACAGCCAAATGGCTGGCCGGGCTTTATGGCGCGGCGGTGGTTCTGTTCGGCCTTGCCCTGGCAAGTGCCGAAGCCGGGCCGCTGGCCTGGGGTGGGCTCGGTATCTTTACCGTGCAGCTCTGCACGCAGATGTGGCGGCTCGACATTGACGACCGCGCGCTGTGCCTGCGCCTGTTCCGCTCCAACCGCGACGCCGGCCTGATCCTGCTCGCCGGCCTCCTCGCCGACGCGCTGCTCGCCTGAGCCGCCGCCGATGGACATGGCCTGCGCGGTTGCCGCGCCGGGGCAGGTGATGGTAAGCAGCGCAAACCTTTTAAACCCACGGTTCCCATGAGCATCCGCCTGCATCGCGGCGATCTTGTCGATCTCGCCCGCTACACCCCCGACAAGGCCCCCTTCATCGCCATCGACACCGAGACGCTCGGCCTCAAGCCGCACCGCGACCGGCTGTGCGTGGTGCAGCTGTCCCCGGGTGATGGCACCGCCGATGTGGTGCAGATTCCCGCCGGGGCGGGGCCGGGCAGCGCGCCGAACCTCGAAAGCCTGCTCACCGATCCGCGCAGCGTGAAGCTGTTCCACTATGCCCGCTTCGATGTGGCGGTGCTCGGCAAGACCTTCGATCTCACCGTCTCGCCGGTGTGGTGCACCAAGATCGCCTCGCGGCTGACCCGCACCTATACCGACCGGCACGGGCTGAAGGAGCTGGTGCGCGAGCTGCTCGGCATCGACCTCTCCAAGCAGCAGCAAAGCTCGGACTGGGCGGCCGAGGAGCTGAGCGACGCGCAGCTGCACTATGCCGCCTCCGACGTGCTGCATCTGCACGCCCTGCAGGCGCGGCTCGCCGCGATGCTGGCGCGCGAGGGACGCGGTGAGCTGGCGCAGGCCTGCTTCGAGTTCCTGCCCACCCGTGCCAAGCTCGACCTGGCGGGATGGCCGGACGAGGATATTTTCGCGCATATGTGAGCGCGTCGCCTGACAATCGCCGGCTTCTCGGGCGAGAGGGGACGTGCGTCCGCTCCGGCTTGCGCCTTTGGCCGTTAGCCGCCATCTTGGGCGGCGGCCAGGGGTGCGGAGGGTGGCCGTCAGCCGGGGATGAACCGTCGCGCATGAACAAGCATGTCGAACCCCCCGTTCCGCGGGGCGCGAAAGCGGGCGAGCCGGAAGGGCGCCGCGGGGCGGCGCACGCCTCGTCTCTTGGCGCCCCCTCTCATGGCGCCCCCTCTCTTGGCGCCCCCTCTCATGGCGCCTCCGCCTATGGGGCGTCTCGTGGTCCCTCGCAGGCCCAACTGTTCAAGAACGCGCGGCGCCACAGCCGCCGGGTGCGTTTCTTTCGCGTCGCCCTGCCGCTCGGCGTGGTGCTGACGCTCGGCGCCACGCTGGCGATCAATTATCTCGACCCCTTCACCCTCGCCGTCGACCTGCCCTTCGATCTCGGGCGGGTGTCGCTGTCGGGCACACAGGTGAAGATGGAATTTCCCCGCCTGCACGGGTTTACCGCCGATAATCGCGGCTACAATGTTTCCGCCTTCGCCGCCTCGCAGGACCTGACGCAGCCCAACCTCATCACGCTCGACAAGATCGAGGCCAAGCTGGAACTGGCGGACAAGGGCTGGGCCAATCTCAGCGCCATCGGCGGCAGCTACGATACCAAGACCGAGAATCTTACGTTGGATGGCGGCGTGATCTTCGATACCTCCTCCGGCTATGGCGGGCGGCTGAAGGAGGCTGCGATCGACATCAAGGGCGGCAAGATGGTGTCGAACAGCCCGGTCGAACTGACCTATCTCGACGGCAAGCTCACCGCCGACACGCTGGAAGTGTCGCAGAAGGATTCGCGCGCGCTGCTCGTGGGCAATGTGCAGCTGGACTTCAAGATGCCGGCTCCGGAAGAGCCGGCGGCCAAAGGCGGGCAACCCGGCGGGCAGGGTGCCGCCGTGCCGGCACCGGCCGGCGCAGCCGTCCCCGGCGCGAGCGCCCATGGCACCATTCCGTGACGCCGCCCTCATTGAACCGTCGGCGCGGGGCGGCTAGACATGTCGGCATGAACACGCCCCACGCTTTCACCCGTGCCGGCCTCGCCGCCCTTCTCGCTGCCGCGTGCCTCGGCCCGCTGGCGCCTGCGGCCCTGGCCCAAGGCAAGAACGTACCGAACGCCCTTCAGGGCTTCGCGGCGAATCGCGACGCACCGATCCGGATCAACGCCGACAGCCTGGAAGTGCGCGACCAGCAGAAGCAGGCGGTGTTCAGCGGCAATGTGGTGGTGCAGCAGGGCGACACCACCATGCGCTGCAAGGAACTGGTGGTTTTCTATGACGGCAAGGAAGCGGGCGGCAAGGAGGCGGCAGCGCCTTCCGGCGACGCGCTGGCCGCCGGCAGCCCGATCAACTCTTCCGCCATCCGCCGGCTGGAAATCAACGGCTCCGTGATCGTGACCACCAAGGAGCAGACGGCCACCGGCGACCAGGGAGTGTTCGAAACCAAGGCGAACACCATCACCCTCACCGGCAACCCCGTCGTGCTCACCTCCGGGCAGAACGTCATTCGCGGCAGGAAGCTGACCGTCGACCTGACCAGCGGCCTGTCGCGCTTCGATGGTGGCCGCATTGAGAGCCTGATTGTGCCCAACAGCATGGGTAATGGCGGCGGCCTGCCCGGCGCCAAGCCGGCGGCCCCGGCGGCCAAGCCCAAGCCGGCGCCGTAGCGTTCGCGGCGCGCGCTCGCGCCCGTTGGGCCTGGCGTTTCGCCCTTGCGCGGACGCGGGTGCGCGGCGAAAATTCGTCCGGATTTCATGGGTACGCAAACACCCGTTTCCGGGTTTCGCCTGACTCTGCCCCCATTTCGGCCCGCTTCTTGCATCGCGATTTGCCAGCGGCGCGCCGAACGTTTATCACCTTCCGGGTGGTGATCTCACCACGGAGGGTGCGCGTGGGACTTTTCTCGACGATCGTCGGACGCGGCAAGGCTGCGCCGCAACGTTCCGGGTCCGCGTCCGCGCCGGTGCGCGGCTTCAGCGACCATGAAGACGCGGCGCCCGGCGCCGACGAGATCGAGGCCCGCTTCCAGGCCGATTTTGAAGCGGCGCTGGCGGCGGATCTGCGCGTGCCGCACGAGGCGCCGGCGGTGCTGCCGGGCGCCGCCCGCGCGGCCGGGACGGGCCGCGCCCCGGTCCTGCCCGCCGTGACGGCGTTCCGCACCCCCGAGCCGACGGTCGGCGAACAGCGCATGCTGAACGCGGTCGGCCTCGCCAAGAGCTATGGCGGCCGGCAGGTGGTGCGCGGGGCGAGCCTGCATGTGCGGCGCGGCGAGGCGGTGGGGCTGCTGGGGCCGAACGGCGCCGGCAAGACCACCATCTTCTACATGATCACCGGCCTCGTGAAGGCCGATGCCGGCCGCATCGAGCTGGACGGCCACGACGTGACCCACCTGCCAATGTACCGCCGCGCCCGTCTCGGCGTCGGCTACCTGCCGCAGGAAGCCTCGATCTTTCGCGGCCTCTCGGTGGAAAACAACATCCGCGCCGTGCTGGAGGTGGTGGAGCCCAACCGCCGCGAGCGGGAGCGCCAGCTCAACGAGCTGCTGGAAGAGTTCCGCGTCACCCATGTGCGCAAATCGCCTTCCATCGCCCTTTCCGGCGGCGAGCGGCGGCGGGTGGAAATCGCCCGCGCGCTGGCCTCGCGCCCCACATTCATGCTGCTGGACGAGCCCTTCGCCGGCATCGACCCGATCGCGGTCGGCGACATCCAGGCGCTGGTGCGCCAGCTCACCGAGCGCGGCATCGGCGTTCTGATCACCGATCACAATGTGCGCGAGACGCTTGGCCTCATCGACCGCGCCTACATCATCCATTCCGGTTCCGTGCTGATGGAAGGCTCGCCCGAGGAAATCGTGGCGAGCGAGGAAGTCCGCCGCCTCTATCTCGGCGAGGAGTTCCGTCTGTAGCATGGACCGCATCCCGCCCACCGCCGCCGCCGCTGCCCGTGGAGAGTGCGCGCCATGTCGCTAGGTCCGCGTCTCGAATTCCGCCAGACCCAGTCGCTGGTGATGACGCCGCAGCTGATGCAGGCGATCAAGCTGCTGCAGCTGTCCAATCTCGATCTGGTGGCCTATGTCGAGGCGGAACTGGAGCGCAACCCGCTGCTGGAACGCCAGTCGGAGCCCGAGGGCGAGCGGACCGGCACCGGGGAGGGCGAGGGCGATGCCGGCGCGGTGCGCGAGCGCACCAGCGATGCCGATCTCGACCCGAGGGCGGAAGCCGCCGGCGAACGCGACGTGCGGGACGAGCGCGATGGCCGCGACGAGCGGGTGTCGGACTGGCTGGAAGAGCGGCTCGACACCAGCCGCAGCGCCATTGAGGACCGCCTCGACACCAGCATGGAGAACGTCTTTCCCGACGATACCGGCCGCGAGCCGGTCGCCCCCATGCCCAGCAGCGAGGCGCCGGCCTATTCCGAATGGACCGGCGCGGGCGGCGGCGGCCAGGATGGCGAGGGCTACAATCTCGAAGCCTTCGTCTCAGCCGAGATCTCGCTGGCCGACCACCTCGAAGCTCAGCTGGTGCTGGCGGTCAGCGATCCGGTCGAGCGGCTCATTGGCCTCAACCTCATCGACCTGATCGACGAGGCCGGCTACCTCTCCGCCGACCTCGCCGGCGTCGCCGAGCGGCTTGGCGCCCCGCTGGCGACGGTGGAGAAGGTGCTGGCCGTGGTGCAGACCTTCGATCCGCCCGGCATCGGCGCGCGCTCGCTGGCGGAGTGCCTGGCGATCCAGCTGCGCGAGCGCAACCGCTACGACCCCTGCATGGCGGCCTTGCTCGCCCATCTCGAATTGCTGGCCCGGCGCGAATTCACCACGCTGAAGCGGGTGTGCGGCGTCGACGACGAGGATCTGGCCGAGATGGTCGGCGAAATCCGCCGGTTGAACCCCAAGCCGGGCCTCGCCTTCGGCTCGGGAATCATCCAGCCGGTGGTGCCGGATGTCTTCGTGCGCGGCGCTACCGATAATTGGCTGGTGGAGCTCAATTCCGAGACCCTGCCGCGGGTGCTGGTCAACCAGGCCTATTATGCCCGGGTGCAGAAGATCACCCGCAATGAGCGCGAGAAGGCCTTTCTCTCCGACTGCATGCAGACGGCGACCTGGCTCACCCGCTCGCTCGACCAGCGCGCCCGGACCATCCTCAAGGTGGCGACCGAGATCGTGCGCCAGCAGGACGCCTTCCTCTCGCTCGGCGTGCAGCATCTGCGGCCGCTGAACCTGCGCATAGTGGCCGACGCCATCGGCATGCACGAATCCACCGTCTCGCGCGTGACGTCCAACAAATACATGGCGACGCCGCGCGGAATCTTCGAGATGAAATATTTCTTCTCGTCGTCTATTTCGTCCTCGGATGGCGGGGAAGCGCATTCGGCGGAATCGGTGCGCTTCCGCATCAAGCAGATGATCGAGGCGGAGAGCCCCGACGACGTGCTCTCCGACGACACGCTGGTGCAGCGCCTGCGCGAGGCGGGCATCGACATCGCCCGCCGCACGGTGGCGAAATATCGCGAGGCGATGCGGATTCCCTCCTCCGTGCAGCGCCGGCGCGAGAAGCAGGCGGCGGCCGCCGCCGGCTGAACAGGCCAGGAAGGGGCGCGAAGCGGGTTTCAAACCGGCTTCACACAAGCTTCACACACGCTGTCCACCGCTTCTCGTTGACACTTTCCTTCGCGGCTCATACCTCTTAGTGGCACCGGCCGGGCATGTTAGGGAGTTCGGGCAGGGCGAGGGGCGATTTCGCGAACGCTTCCCGACCCGCCCCAGCAGAGGGACTAGTCACGATGCCGCTGCGGGTTTCAGGTAAAAATCTCGACGTGGGCGAAGCTCTCAGGCAGCGCGTTTCCGATCGCGTCGCCGGGGCGATGGACAAGTACTTCGACGGTGGCTGGTCCGGCCACGTCACCGTGGCCCGCGAGGGCTCCGGCTATCGCGCGGACTGCGCGCTCCATCTCGACAGCGGGACGGTGCTGCAGGCCCATGCGGACGCGCAGGACCCTTACGCCAGCGCCGATGCCGCTGTGGAGCGGATCGAAACGCGGCTGCGGCGCTACAAGAGCCGGGTCAAGCGCCGCGCCGGCCATGGCGAGGGCGCCGGCGAGCCCGCCCCGAGGGGCGAGATGGTTCCGGTCACCGTGTTCTCGGCACCCGACCACGAGGAGGCCGAGCCCAGCGAGGGCTGGTGCCCGACCGTGGTCGCCGAGGCGACCGCAAACCTGCCGCGCCTTTCGGTGAGCAACGCGGTTCTCGAACTCGACTTTACCGGCGCCACCGCTTTGGTGTTCCGCCATGCCGGCCATGGCCGCATCAACGTCGTCTACCGGCGCGGGGACGGTCATGTCGGCTGGGTGGACCCGCCGGCCAGCGCCCTGGCGGAAGAAATCCATTGATCACCCTGCCTCATGGGAAGCGCGCGGCCGCTGGAGCGGTTCGCGCGCTTCATCTCGCCCCGACCCGGATCGCCACGCCGCGGATCGTCTCATGGCTCTGAACGACATTCTGGCACCGTCCGCGGTGTTTCCGACTCTCAAGGTCGGCAGCAAGAAACAGGCCCTGCAGGAGCTTTCCGCCCATGCGGCGGCGCTGCTGAAACGGGACGAGCGCGAGATCTTCGAGACGCTGAACCAGCGCGAGCGCCTCGGTTCCACCGGGGTGGGCAATGGCATCGCCATTCCGCACGGCAAGCTGGCGAAGATGGACAAGCTGTTCGGCATGTTCGCCCGGCTGGACCGGCCGATCGATTTCGAGGCGCTGGACGGCGAGCCGGTCGACCTCATCTTCCTGCTGCTGGCACCGGAGGCGGCGGGGGCCGATCACCTCAAGGCCCTGGCGCGGGTGGCCCGGCTGCTGCGCGACCCCGAGACCGCCCGCAAGCTGCGCCATTGCCGCGACGCGCAGGCGATCCACACTCTCCTGACCGGCGCGCCGGCCACCGACGCGGCGTAACGCGCCGGCGACGGCCCACGCCAGACAAGGGGCGGGCGGGTGATGACTTTCCCCGCCCGGCGCCCTACCTCAGCAGGGTCAGACGTCAGGAGCCGCGCCATGCCCGAAACACTTCCCGCCAGCCTCGCCCTTTCCGCCGGCCAATGCCGCGCCGCGCGCGCCCTGCTGGGCTGGAGCGCCGCCGAACTGGCCGCGAAGGCGCGGGTGACACCTGATTGGCTGCAGGCCTTCGAACGTGGTGGTGAGGCGGTGGACGACCTCGACCCCGGCGAGGCGGAGCGGGTGCTGCGGGCGCTGGAGGAGGCCGGCGTCGAACTGCTCGCGCCCGGCCAGGCCAGCACCGGCGGCGGGCCGGGCCTGCGCATCCGCCAGCAGGGCGGCTATATCTCGGCCGAACAGCTCTCTTCCGCCAATGATGGCTGACATCGCAGCGTCATCCCGGACGGACCTCAGGGCCGGTCCGGGACGTTTGCGGGGCTGATGGCGCGATCCCGGCTCAGCGTTGCGGCCGGGATGGCGCCATCCTGTTCTTCTACGGCGTGATCGCCACTTTCAGCACGCCATCGCGCTGGTGCGCGAACAGGTCGTAGGCCGCCTCGATATCGTCCAGCTTGAAGCGGTGGGTGACCAGCGGCTTGAGGTCGATGCGGCCGGAGGCGATGACGTCGATCAGCCGGCGCATGCGCTCCTTGCCCCCGGGGCAGAGCGTGGTGACGATCTTGTTGTCGCCCAACCCGGCCGAGAAGGCGCCGAGCGGGATCTTCAGATCGGTGGAATAGACGCCGAGCGAGGACAGCGTGCCGCCGGGGCGCAGCACCTTCAACGCGCTCTCGAACGTGCCCTGGGTGCCGAGCGCCTCGATCGCGACATCGACGCCACGCCCGTCGGTAAGCGCCAGGATCTGCTCGACCACGTCGCCCTGCTTGAAGTCCACCACGTCGCTGCAGCCGAGCTGGCGGGCGATGGCCAGCCGCTCGGGCACGGTGTCGACGCCGATGATGCGGGTGGCGCCCTTCAGCTTGGCGCCGGCGACGGCGCACAGGCCGATCGGGCCGAGGGCGAACACCGCCACGATGTCGCCGATCTGCACCGCGCCGCTTTCGGCGCCTGAAAAGCCGGTGGACATGATGTCCGGGCACATCAGCACCTCCTCGTCGGAGAGCGAATCCGGCACCGGGGCGAGATTGGCGAGGGCATCCGGCACCAGCACATATTCCGCCTGGGCGCCGTCAATGGTGTTGCCGAACTTCCAGCCGCCCATCGGCTTGAAACCGTGCTTCATGCCGGGCCCGTCCTGCGAGCCGCAGCCGCACAGGCAGGCATAGGAATAGCCTGAGGGGGTGATGGCGCCGGCGATGACCCGCTGGCCCTCGGCATAGCCCGTCACCTGCGAGCCGAGCTTCTCGATGATGCCGACCGGCTCATGGCCGATGGTCAGGCCGCGGGCGACCGGATACTCGCCCTTGAGAATGTGCACATCGGTGCCGCAGATGGTGGTGGTGGTGATCCGCACCAGCGCGTCGAGCGGCCCGACATCGGGAATCGGCTTCTCGTCGAGGACGATTCGGCCGGGTTCGACGAAGATGGCGGCTTTCATCTTGGGCATGGTTCTCTCCTGCGGTTGACGCGCGCGATCCTTCGCGCGCCCGACAGGGTGTGGCCATGACAGGGGTCAAAAGCCGGCGATCTAACCCTGCGGGGCTTTAACGCGCCAACCCGCAGGAAGATGCCTCAGCGTATGCCGCGCTCGGCCATCAGGCGGATCACCGCCGCCCGGAGATCGCCGATGCCGAAGCCCTCGCGGCTGGAGGTGGGGAAGACGATGGGAAACGCCGCCGGCCGCCGGGCAAGGCCGGCCTGCGTCTCCGCCACCCGTTCCACCAGCTCGTCCGCCCGCAGCTGGTCGGCCTTGGTCAGCACGACGGCATAGGAGACGGCGGCCTTGTCGAGCCCATCCAGCACTTCGCGGTCGATCGGCTTCAGCCCGTGGCGGGAATCGATCAGCACGAAGACGCGGGCGAGATTGGCCCGCCCGCGCAAATAGGCGTGCACGGTGGCGGTCCAGGCGTCGACCTTGTCCTTCGGCGCCTTGGCGAAGCCATAGCCGGGCATGTCGACCAGGGTCAGCTCCGGCCCGAGGCCGAAGAAGATCAGCTCCTGCGTGCGCCCCGGCGTCACCGAGGTGCGGGCCAGCGCCTTGCGCCCGGTCAGCGCGTTGACCAGGCTCGACTTGCCGACATTGGAGCGGCCGGCGAAGGCGATCTCGATCGAGCGCATCGGCGGCAGCGTGGCGATGGTGGGCGCCGCCGTGAGGAAGTTCCACTCGCCGGCAAAGAGCCGGCGCCCGGCTTCGATCTCGTCGGCCGTGAAGGCCGACGCAGCAGACGTATCGTCGGCCTGTTCCATGGCGTTCAATGTCCCCGCATCAGCCGGCCTTCGGCTTCTTCGTGCGGATAAATATGCTCTTCAGATTGTCCCACAATTCAACTTTCACGCCGTTCTTCCGCATGATGATCGACTGCTGGATCACCGAGAGCGTGTTGTTCCAAGCCCAGTAGATGACGAGGCCGGAGGCGAACGAGGCCAGCATGAAGGTGAAGACCAGCGGCATCCAGTCGAAGATCATCTTCTGCGTCGGGTCCGGCGGGGCCGGGTTCAGCTTCATCTGCGCCCACATGGTCATGCCCATGATGATCGGCCAGATGCCGAGCATGAGGAAGTGGCCGATGACGGGCACCGTGGCGGGGTCCCAGGGAATGAGGCCGAACAGGTTGAAGATGGTCGTCGGGTCGGGCGCGGAGAGATCGCGGATCCAGCCGAAGAACGGCGCATGCCGCATTTCGATGGTGACGAACAGCACCTTGTAGAGGGCGAAGAAGACCGGGATCTGGATCAGGATCGGAAGGCAGCCCGCGACCGGGTTGATCTTCTCCTTTTTGTAGATCGCCATCATCTCCTGCTGGAGCTTGACGCGGTCATCGCCATAGCGCTCGCGCAGCCCCGAGATTTCCGGCTGCACCGCCTTCATCTTCGCCATCGAGGCGTAGCTCTTGTTGGCGAGCGGGAAGAAGATGCCCTTCAACAGCACGGTGACGACCAGGATGGCGACGCCGAAATTGCCGACGAAGCGGTAGATCCAGTCGATCACCAGGAACAGCGGCTTGGTGATGAAATAGAACCAGCCCCAGTCGATCAGCAGGTCGAAGCGGTCGATATTGTACTGGGTCTGATAGCCGTCCACCAGCTGCACCACCTTGGCGCCGGCGAACAGGCGGCCATCGGTGGAGGCCTTGGCGCCGGGCGCCACGGTGACGGCGTCGCCGAGGAAATCGGTCTGGTAGGTCAGGTCATTGCCGGTCTGCGCGGCGGAGAACCGGGCCTGCACCTTCTCGGCCGAGCCGGGGATGATGGTCGCCGCCCAGTATTTGTCGGTGATGCCGAGCCAGCCGCCAACCGAGGGGAAGGTCTGGCTGCGCGATTCGGCGATCGCGCTGTACTTGATTTCGTGCAGCCCGCCCTCGGAGGTAACGCCGATCAGGCCTTCATGCAGGATGTAATAGCCGAGCGTGTGCGGCGTGCCGTGGCGCGAGACCAGCGCATAGGGGTGCAGCGCGACCGGCTCGGCGGTGGTGTTGTCCACCTCATCAAGCACATGGAACATGTAGTTGGCGTCGATGGAGAGGGTGCGGCGGAAGATGAGGCCGGCGCCATTGTCCCAGGTCAGCACAACCGGCGTCTCGGGGGTGAGGCGCGCGCCTTCCGGGGCGGTCCACAGCGTGTCGCCGGCCGGCACCGCGACATTCACGCCGGCGCCGGGCACCCAGCCGAATTCGGCGTAGAACGGATTCGGTCCGCCCGAGGGCGAGAGCAGGACGATGATCGGGCTGCTGTTGTCGACGGTCTCGTGATAGCCCTTCAGCGACAGGTCGTCGATGCGGCCGCCCCTGAGGGCGAGGGAGCCGATGACGCTCGGCGTCTCGATGGCGATGCGCGGCGTGCGGGCCAGCGCCTCGGCCCGGGTCATCGCCCGCGGCGCGGTGCCGGCGGCGGTGGGGGCGGCGGTTCCGGGCGCGGGGGCCTGCGAGCCGGCCTCGCTGCCGGCCTGGCCCGGCGCGGCGGCTTGGCCCGGCGCGGCGGCCTGCTGGGCCGCCTGCTGCTGGGCCGCCTGGCGCTGCTGCTCCATCTGCGGCACGCCGGAGAAGAACTGCCAGGCAATGAGCACCGCCATCGACATGACGATGGCGAGGATCATATTGCGGTTTTCGGACGTCATGGCAGGGGCTCTCCGTCGGCGCGCGGCGGGCTCTGCGCGGCGTCGCGCGCAGGCTTCGGCGGGCGCCGGCTTCCTGAGTGAAGGCGGGCGATTCCCCGCTCTATGTCGTGGATGAGGGCGGTGAAAGGCGTGCCGAGCGCAGCGCGCCGGGCGACGATCACATAGTCGAAACCGTCCTTGGCCGCGCGTGGCAAGGCGTCGCGGGCCGCCGCGCGCAGGCGCCGGCGGATACGGTTTCGCACCACGGCATTGCCGTGTTTCTTGGTAATGGTGAGGCCGATGCGGGCCGGCGCCTCATCGGCGCGGTCGCGGCCCTGGAGTAGAAGCGGCCCGGAATTGGCACGCAGCGCGGACGCTGCGGCCAGAAAATCCTTGCGCTTGACGAGCCGGTCCATGATAGGGCGCCGATCCTCAGGCAACAGAGGGGCGCGCCCCAGCCATGTGGGGTCGAAAGGCTAGGTCAGGCCGACAGGCGCTTGCGGCCATGAGCACGGCGAAGATTGATAATCTTGCGGCCGGTGCGGGTCGCCATGCGCGCACGGAAGCCGTGCCGGCGGGCGCGCACGAGCTTGCTCGGTTGATAAGTGCGCTTCACGGGTCTTTCTCCGCTTGTTCGATCTGCCGCCCTGGTGCCGGAAGGTTCCCGTTCCGGCACGCCACGGAACCAGCCGGGGCGAAAAACGCAGATGCGGGAAGCAACCCAACGGCGGGGCAGCCGTGGTTGGGCGGCTTATAGGGGGCACTCTTGCCCAAGTCAATGCCGAGTCCCTGCGCCACTCCGGTTGCGCCCCTCCATCCACCGCCCATTCCACCGCTCGCAGCCGCTTCCACCCCGTCGCCTCGGACGGCGCGCGTCAGCTGCTGTTGCGGCGCATTTTGACTCGCAAGCATGGCAGCGGGGCCTCTGGCAACGGCGCCGCCGCGCCTTACATGAATGTGATCGGGCGCGGGAGGCGGGCCGGGGGAGGGGGCGGCCACGCGCCTTCCTGATCCGAGGTCGTTTCCCTGCCGTAATCCTCCCATCCGATGGCGCGCGCGCCCGACTCGCGAGGGGTGGGGCGCGGGAGCGGAAGAAGCGTTGGTGGCATGAAGAAGCGATCGCAAGCCGGGACCGATGGCGTCGCCGTGCCCGCCGTCCCGGCGGGCGGCGATCGCGCGCGTTCGGGCGGCGGACGCCTGCTGGCGGGGGCGATGGGATTCGGCGTCTCGGACGACCCGGCCGCGCCCCGGCTCTGCGAAGGGCGACGTTTCCATCTCGGCCTGTCCGGCAAGCTGCTGGCCTTCACCCTCGCCTTCGTGCTGCTGGCGGAGGTGCTGATTCTGGTGCCGGCCGTCGCCGCCTTCCGGCTCAACTGGCTTTCCGACCGGCTGGCCTCCGCCCGTACCGCTGCCCTGGTGCTCGACGCCGCGCCGGATGGCATGATCTCGCCGCAGCTGACGCAGGAACTTCTGCGCAGCGTCGGCGCCATCACCGTCGCTCTCAAGCGCGACAACACGCGCCGCCTGCTCGCCTCCTCCGACATGCCGCCGGAAGTCGACCACCACGCCGATGTGCGCGATGTCGGGCCGCTGCAGGCGGTGCGCGAGGCGTTCGACACGCTGCTGGCGCCGGATGGGCGGGTGATCCGCGCCGTCGGCACCCCGCCGCGCGGCGACGGTTTCGTCGAGATCGTCATCAGCGAGACGCCGCTGCGCAAGGCGATGCTGCGCTTCACCGGCAATGTGCTGCTGGTATCGCTGGTTATCGCCGCGCTCACTGGGGCGCTGGTCTATCTCGGCCTTGCCTGGATGTTCGTGCGCCCGATGCGCCGCCTCACCCAGCGCATGGTCGCCTTCCGCCTCAACCCGGCCCTGCCGGTGCTGGAAGTGGACGACGACCGGCGGCTGGACGAGATCGGCCAGGCCGAGCGCGAGCTGACCACCATGCAGCGGCAGATCGCCGAAACGCTGCAGCAGAAGAACCACCTCGCCGCGCTGGGCCTCGCCGTGTCGAAGATCAACCACGACCTGCGCAATCTGCTCGCCTCGGTGCAGCTGATTTCCGACCGCCTCGCCGACATACGCGACCCGGCGGTGCAGCGATTCGCCCCCAAGCTGGAAGCGGCGCTCGACCGTGCCATCGCCTATTGCGAGCATACGCTCGCCTACGGCAAGGCGCAGGAGCCCCCGCCGGAGCGGCGCATGGTGGCGCTCGCCCCGCTGGTGGCCGAAGTGCGCGACACGCTTGGCCTCGGCGTGGGGGAGGACGGGACCGGCATCGGCTTCGTCGAATCGATCGACCGCGACCTGATGGTCGACGCCGATCCCGACCAGCTGTTCCGCGTGCTGCTGAACCTCTGCCGCAATGCCGTCGAGGCGCTGCGCGCTCGCGCGCCCAACGATGTCGCCCGTGACCAGATCCGCATCACCGGAAGGCGCGAGGGCGCCATCGTCGTCATCGAGGTTGCCGACACCGGCCCGGGCGTGCCCGAGCGGGCGCAGGCGCATCTGTTCGAGGCGTTCCAGGGCTCGGTGAGCCGGGGTGGTACCGGGCTCGGCCTCGCCATCGCCGCCGAGCTGATGCAGGCCCATGGCGGCGATGTGCAGCTGGTCCCGGGCACGATCGGCGCTACGTTCCAGCTGCGGGTGCCGGATCGCCCGGTCGATCTCGACGCCCATCGGGCGCTGCGATCCTACGGCTGAGGGCGCGGGGGCGCAGCGCCGAGAGAGGATGCGATTTGAAAATTAGCTCCACCATCGAAAGCCGGCGCCCGCGAATCGGCGTCAGCCGGCGTCGCCTTCTCGCCGGCCTTGCGGCCTCTTTGCCTCTGATGGCGGTGCCCGCCTTCGCCCAGCCCCAGCTCGCCACCCCCGTGCTTCCCGGCACGCCGGGCGCGGCGCCGGTCACCGTCACGGTCTCCGGCCGCGAGATCGAGGTCGACGGCCAGCCCTTCGCCGTGCGCGGCGTCGCGGGCGATGGGCCGCTGGCGCTGCTGCCGGGCCTCGGCGCTACCACCGTGCGCAGCTATGGCGAGGACCCCGGCCCGCTGCTCGACGAAGCGGGCAAGCTCGGGCTGAAGGTGATCGCCGGCCTGTGGGTCGGCCAGCCGCGCCAGGGCGCCGACTACACGGATGCCGCCTTCCGCGCCCGCCAGCTGGCCGCGCTGGAAGCCATGGTGACGAAATATCGCGAGCATCCCGCGCTGCTGATGTGGGGCATCGGCAATGAGGTGGAGGTCGATCTCGCCGATGATTCGCCCGTCTGGCCCGTCATCGAGGAGGTGGCCGCCATGGTCGCCCGCGTCGATCCGCTTCACCCGCCGCTCGCCGTGCTGGCCGAGACCGGCAGCGACAAGGTGGAGAAGCTGCGCAAGACGGCGCCCAGCATCAGGGTGCTCGGCCTCAATTCCTATGGCGATGCGCTCTATTCGGTGGTCGAGCGGGCCCGCAAGCAGGGCTGGGACGGGCCGATCATCATCACCGAGCTCGGCGCGCTCGGCCAGTGGCAGGCCGCGCACGCCCCCTGGGGCGCGCCCTTTGAGCCGAGCTCGACCCAGAAGGCGATCCAGCTGCGCCGTTATCTCTCCGCGCTGGAAGAGCAGGGCGCCGGCACCATCCTCTTCCTCTGGGGCCAGAAGCAGGAGGTGACGCCGAGCTGGCACAGCCTGCTGCTGCCCGATGGCGTGTGGCTGGAGGCGGCGGAAGCGATGGCCCAGGCCTGGGGCGGCCAGTCGCCGGGCGGCAACCAGGCGCCCCGCATCGCCTCGCTGCGGGTGGCGGGCGAGCCGAGCGCGCCTTTCGCCGCCTGGGCGGCCGAGGACGAGGGCGCCTTCACGCTGGATGCCATCGAGCCCGATGGCGACCTGATGGAGGTGCGCTGGTTCGTCATGGCCGAGAGCGCCGATCGTGGCGTGGGCGGCGATGCCGAGCAGGTGCCGGCGCTGTTTCCCGATTCGGTGCGCCAGAGCGGCCCCACGGGAGCCCGGATCTCCGGCCTCAAGCCGGGCCGCTACCGCGTCTTCGTCGAACTGCGCGACGGCAAGGGCGCCGGCGCCACCGCCAACATGCCGTTCGAGGTGCGGTGACTGGAGCGGGGGCGGGCGTAAGAGCCGCCCGGCCCGCCGGTGATGCAAGACGGGTATGTCCAGGTGAGCCGCGATACCTGCCGCGTTCCAAGAGGTCTTGGATGGCCGCAGCCTGTGGATAGCGCGCTTCCTTGCCAGGACGTCTTGCAATGCGCGCGCAAACGGGGTAGCAGACGGGCCCTCGCGGTTGGTTATCACGTGTTGCCGACCGGCCGCGAACAGGCTTCCTCCCTAACGGGCAGGAAGCCGGGCGCCCGTAGCTCAGCTGGATAGAGCACCAGACTACGAATCTGGGGGTCAGGAGTTCGAATCTCTTCGGGCGCGCCATTTCGGTACAAAACTGCGAACGTCGTTCGCCGCCGCTCCTACGCTTGATGCGGCAGCCCGCGTGCGCAGAAGGTCCGACTTCCCCATCAGCCGAATTTCCGACTTGCTCACCACCTCGACGCGCTGGGCCAGCGCGCGAAGATGATCCCGGTGATGCTCCCCGGCTTCCATCCGTAGCCTGGCGCGGGCGACCTCAGAGAAGCGCTTCAGGCTCTCGGCGGTGACGTTCGGACCATCCTCTCCACAGCCGCTTGCGCGCGCCGGCGTCGGCCGGGGGCTTTTCGCGAATCGCGGTCCATTGACCGCCCGCGCGACCTGCCGGCCAGCCGCGCGCGTGAGCCGGCGACGCGCGTGATCGCCTGTCGCTCAGGCCTCGCTGCGTATCTGCCGGCGCAGCTCATCTGCCAGCGGATGCAGCCGGTCCGGGGCCACCGCTCCGACGAGGCTGTAGCCGAGGCCGTCATCGGCCCAGGCGAAGCCGTTGAGTGCGCCTTCGGTATGGGGCGACATCGGCAGGGCCGGATCGGCTTTCATCGGCCGCGCCAGCATCACGAGGCGCGTTCCGCGATCATCGTCAAACATGAACAGCGCGGCAGGACCGTGCTCGGTCGGCACCACGCGCCCGCCCATCAGGCGATAGCCCGCCGCCGTCAGGTCCGGAATGCCGATCGGACGGCCGATGCGCTTGGCGGTCCAGGCCGCGAGCACGTCGCGATCGCTGGCCCGGATCTCGACCGGCCGCACCTGATCGGGCACATAGGTCGCATAGCTCGCCGCCGCCTCGCGGGCGAGCGCCTGGACACCTTCGGAGGTCGGGGGCCTCAGGTCGCGCAGCGACCAGCCACCGGCGGCCCCCACCGACAGCAGCAGCACCGCCGCCGCCGCCATCGCCCAGCGCGGCGCCTGCCGGGGCAGGCGTCGTTCCGCGATCATGCGCGACAGGTCGAGTTCCGTCGGCACCGGCTCGTCCATGACAGGCGCAAAGGCGTCGCGCAGCATGTCGCGCTGCTCGCCATAGACCGCGATGCGTCGGCCAATATGCGGATGAGCGTCGAGATAGGCGCTCACCTCGGCGCGGCGTTCGGGAGTGAGCGTGCCGTCGACGAAGCCGTTCAGGTCGTCCTCGGTGATCGGAAGAGGGTTCATTTCACGCTCCGGAGATGGGGCGACGGGCGGGCTGCGCGCGGCTCGGCGGACATCAGCTTCGCAAGGCGTTCGCGGGCACGCGACAGGCGCGACATGACCGTGCCGATCGGCACGCCCAGCACCTGCGCCGCGTCGGCATAGGAGAGTTCCTCGACCGTGACCAGCAGAAGCACCGTCCGCTGTTCATCCGGCAGCTGCGCCAGCGCATTGACGAGGTCGCGATGGCGCAGCCCGTCCTCCTGTCGCGCCGCGGAGGCGTAGCTCGCCGGATCGGCGTCGTCGAGCCCGATATGGATCGGGCGCTGCGTCGTCCGGCGCAGCCGCGTCATGGCGAGATTGTGCAGGATGGTGAAGATCCAGGCCCGTGGGTCTTCGCCCGGCCGCCGCTGGTGCCAGCGGCTGATGGTACGCTCCAGACAATCCTGCACCAGATCGTCCGCCGCCGTCCGCTCGCGCATCAGCGCGCGCGCATATCGCCGCAATGCCGGGATCAGCGGCTCGATAAGGCGCACCATCTCGTTATTCACGGTGTCTCCTTTCGAGGAGAGGCGAACCTCTCCCGTGAGCGACTTTCCTGGCGCAGGCGTGGCGCGTCACTCCAGCGCCTGGCGCTGGACGACGGCGCCGGGCTGCGCGACCGTGCCCTCCGTGATGACGAGATAGCGGCGCTGGCCCTTGGCCTCGTTCTGCACGATCTGGCGGATCGGCCCGGCGGCGTTGACGATCGCCGAGCCGGCGGGATTGGACATGAAGGCCGAGAGCGGCTCGATCGCGCCCGTGCCGTCGGGCTGGCTGGCCAGCGCCAGTACATGCGGCTTCTTCGGCGCGAGCCCGGTGACTGACGCCTGCAGGACCTGGATCAGACCCTGGTCGAACAGCGTGATGCTGGTCGGGGCCTTGTCGGCGGCCTTGCCGTCCTTGGTCAGGCTGAGATGGGCCGCCTGTCCCGCGACGCCGAGCGGCTGGAGGTTCTGCGTGCCCTCGCCCTCCGGCACGGCGCCGGGCACATAGTTGACCGCCTGCGGCGCCTGGCCGATCGGGATGGTGGCAATCACCTTGTTTGTCAGCGTGTCGATCGTGGCCAGCGCATCGGCGTTCTCCAGCCCGACATAAACGCGCGAGCCGTCACCCGACGGCCAGAGGCCGTGCGGCAGCTTGCCGACCGGGATCGTCGCCACAGGCATGAAGTCGTCCGTGCGGAACACCTTGACCTCATTGAGCCCGCCGATTGTCACATAGGCGAAGCTGCCATTGGCCTTGTGGACGAAGTTGACGTGGTTTGTGAGCGGGCCGGTGTCGAGCGTCTTGATGATTTCGAACGGCGGCTGCGCGTTGAACACCTGCGTCTTGCCGATGTCCTTCAGCGTGAGCCAGACCTGCTTGCCGTCCGGCGTCGCGGCGATGTTGGGACAGAACGGGCTCGCCTGCTTCACATGGCCGATAATCGCGTGGTCGGCGACTGAGATGACCACCGTCTCGGGCATGAAGGAAGAGCAGACATAGCCGTATGTGCCGTCGGGCGAGAAGATCTGCATGCCCGGCCCGTTCGGCACCTTGATGCGCGTCTTCTCCTCATAGGTGGCGCTGTCGAGCACGGCGATGTAGTCCTCGCCGCGCACCGTCACCCAGACCTCCTTGCCGTCAGGCGTGAAGAAGGCCTCGTGCGGCGAGCGTCCGACATAGGTCGTGTGTTTCACCGCATTGGTGGCGGTGTCGATGAAGGTGACGGCGTTCGAGCCGATCGACACCACCACGAGGGTCTTGGCGTCCGGCGCGAAGCCCATGCCATGCACCAGCACCTGCCCCTTGTAGAGCGGGCTGAAGTTCATCGGCTGCGGCTCGCCCAGCCGGATGATGCCGACCAGCCGGTTGGAGGCGGGATCGGTGACGGAGATGGTGTTGGAGAACTGCTCGGCGGCATAGACACGGTCGCGGCGGCTCAGCGGAATGTCGGGTGCGGCGGCGGCGAATGGCGCCTGTCCGGCGAAGGCAGGCACCGCACAGGAGAGCAGGGCGCTGGCGAGCAGGCCGGTGAGGACGGATCTGTTCATGGGACGGTTCCTACTTCACCGGGGTCGGCAGGGCCGGCATCGCCATGGTGCTGGCGGATATCGGGCGGGGCGACAGGGTGTTTTGCGGCATGGCGGAAGGGTCATGGGCAGCGCCGGCCTCGGGCAGGGTCGGCGCCGGCGCGGAAGGCGGCAGGGGCTGGCCGAGGGCAAGCCGCATCGCGGCGATCTCCTGCTGCTGCTCGATGACGATCTCCTGCGCGAGGCGGCGCAGCTGCGGGTTCTGGCCGTAGCGCAGATAGGCGACCGCCATGTCGATGGCGCCCTGATGGTGCGGGATCATCATCGCCGTGAAGTCGGCGTCGATGTCGCCGGTCGGCGTCACCTCCATCTCCGCCATCATCTTGTCCATGGCGGCGGCGTTCTCGGCGAGAAACGGAGATTCGGCGCCGGTTGTGGAAGGCGTAGCGGCGCCATGGCTGTGGTCGCCCGCCTCGGCCGCACTGCCGGCCAGGCAGAGCGCGAGCAGCACGCCGACACGAGATGGGTGTCGCTGTCGCATGGATTTTTCTCCTTCGGGCGATGACGCCTTCGGAAGGTGGGACTCGCAGCCGGCGCGATTATTCCGCCCGGGCGCGAATTTTCTCCGGCCCTTCGCCCCCGCCCCCGACGCCCCCCCGTCCGACGCGAAAATCGGAACGTGGGCCCTGTCCGGCGGAATAAAGCGGCGCGGCACGAGTCTCCCGGTGCAGGCCACATTGGAGATTCAGGTACATGCGCCTTTCAACCCTCGCCGCCACGTTCGTCCTTATCGCCGCTCCCGGCTCGGCCGCGCTGGCGGGATCCGCCGAGGACCTCGCCAGGTCGCGCATCACCGCGATCGCCAGCGGCGACCTCGCGGGCGTGTCGGCGGCCTATGGCCCCGGCGCGACCCTGCACTGGGTCGGCGGCCCGCTCGACGGCACCTATAGCCAGCCCGCCAAGATCAAGGAGGTCTGGTCGACCTTCTTCGCCGCCCAGGGCGCCCAGAACGCGACCATCGCCGCGGCGGTGGAGGCGGCCAATCCCAAGGGCGGCACCGTGACGGTGGACGCCACCTTCGCCGGCACGAACACCGTCAAGGTGCGCTACGTGCTGCTCTATCGCGGCGACAAGCTGGTCGACGAAATCTGGCAGGTCAATCCGGCCGCGACGAACTGAGCGGGCCGATCGCGCAGGGGGCGTTCTCGCCCCCGGACGGGCGAGCCGGCGAGGCATAGGCCCCCGCCGAACGGCCGACACCCCCACACCCATGCCGGCCTGAGACGCACGGCGCCTCAGGCCGGTTGATCGGCGGCGCACGACGAAGCGCGGTCACGAGCGGGGCCCGCCGTTACGGCAACGAGGCCCTGTTGTCTCGGTTCACGGCCCGCCGCAGCGATTTAGCACAAAAGCTATATTTGATGAATTTGATAAAATTGATACCGCGTCGCCATTCAAAGGAGTTTGCGACATGAGCGAGATGGACAAGGACGAGGCGCTGGATTTCGCCAGGCGAGCCGCCGAGAACCAGCACCGGCTGAGGGAAAGACCGCCGGCGCAGTACAATTTCATCGTCTGCGGCGCCGGCTCTTCCGGCTCGGTGGTGGCGCGGCGCCTGGCCGAGAACCCCGATGTCGACGTGCTCCTCGTCGAGGCGGGGGGCGACGACGACGCGGAGACGGTGCTCGACCCGTCGCAGTGGCCGCTCAATCTCGGCAGCGCGCGTGACTGGGGCTTTCAGGCGACGCCCAATCCGCACCTCGACGGCCGGACTCTGTCGATGTCGATGGGCAAGGGCCTCGGCGGCGGGTCCAGCATCAATGTGATGGTATGGTCGCGCGGGCACCGCAGCGACTGGGACTTCTTTGCCAAGGAGAGCGGCGATCCCGCTTGGGGCTACCCGGCGGTACTCGACATCTATCGTGGAATCGAAAACTGGCAGGGCACGCCCGATCCGCACTATCGCGGCACATCGGGCCCGGTGTGGGTGCAGCCGCCGCGCGATCCCAGCCCGGTCGCGCTCGCCCTGCTCGATGCCGCAACCGAAATCGGCATCCCGCGCTTCGATCATCCCAATGGCGCGATGATGGAAGGCGCCGGAGGCGTCGCCCTCTCCGACATGCTGGTGCGGGATGGGCGACGCCACTCCCTCTTCCGCGCCTATGCGCGGCCCTGGATGGACCGGCCCAACCTAACGGTCATGACCGGAACGACGGTGCGCCGGGTGATCTTCGAAGGCCGGCGCGCCGTCGGGATCGAAGTGGTTCGCGACGGAGAAGTCTCGCGCATTTGCGCCAGTGCGGAGGTGATCCTTTCGCTCGGCGCCATCCATACGCCAAAGGTTCTGATGTATTCGGGGATCGGCGACGCCTCGGAGCTTGGCCGACATGGCATCCCCGTCCGCCAGCATCTGCCCGGCGTCGGTGCGAACCTGCAGGATCACACGGCTTTCTGCTGCATCTGGGAGTACCGCGACGCCCTCGCGCCACGCAATAATGGCAGCGAGGCGAAACTGTACTGGAAGACTCGTCCCGAGCTTGAATCGCCCGACCTGCTGTTCTGCCAGGCCGAGTTCCCGGTGCCGAGCGAGCGAACGGCGGCACGGGGTGTGCCCGCGCAGGGGTGGACGATGTTCGCCGGGCTGGCGCGGCCAAGCAGCCGTGGCCGGCTTCGCCTCACCGGCGCTGATCCGCTGTCCGCGATCGAGATCGACGCGAACATGCTGTCGGACCCGGCCGATATGGAGACGGCACTCGCCTGCATCGAGCTCTGTCGCGAGCTTGGCAATGCCCGGGCCTTCCAGCCTCTGGTGAAGGGCGAGGCGATGCCGGGCCCGCTCAAGGGCGAGGCGATGAAGCAGTTCGTGCGCGAATCCGCCGTCACCTACTGGCACCAGAGCTGCACGGCGAAGATGGGCCGCGACGCGATGTCGGTCGTGGACGCCTCTCTCAATGTCTATGGGGTCGAGGGTTTGCGCATCGCCGACGCCTCCATCATGCCGCGCGTCACCACCGGAAACACGCAGGCCCCCTGCGCCGTCATCGGCGAGCGTGCCGCCGGAATGATCCGCCGGACTTACGACCTCTGACGTCCTCGCGCCGGCCGTCCTCTGTGAGATCGGTCTCCACCTTCAGGCCCGGCTGGCGCGACCGGCGCGATGGGGCCCTGGGCCCGGTGTCTGCCGCTCTGCCGTGCGAAGCGCGTCCCGCAACTGCCGCTCGGTGGAGCGCAGCCGCACCTCGTCCGATGCCAGCGCCGCAAGCGCCATCAGCGCCCGCCTCTCGCCATCGTCCAGCGTGCGCGGCCTCCGGTCGATGACGCACAGCGACCCCACGGTGAAGCCCTCATTGTCGTGGACGGGGGCGCCGGCGTAGAAGCGGAAGCCGAGATCCCCCGCGACGGCCGGATTGGCGGCAAAGCGCGGATCGCTGGGCAGGTCCTCCACCGAGAACACACCCTTCTGCAGGATCGTATGATTGCAGAAGGCCCAGCTGCGCGGGGTTTCCGGCGCATCAACGCCGATACGCGACTTGAACCATTGCCGCGTGGGAGTGAGCAGGGTCAGCAGCGCGATCGGCGCGTCGAGAGTGCGGGCGGCCAGCCACGTCAGCCGGTCGAACGCTTCCTCGGGAAGCGTGTCCAACAGTCCCGAGCGCTCGAGCGCCACCAGCCTCTGGCTCTCATTGAGCGCGATCGGAAACAGCGTCTCGGCGGGCGGCGGGGTCGGCACACCCGTGTCGGTCAGGGACACACGTATCGCGGCGGCCGCCTGTTCGGCGGTCTCGACAGGCACGACACGGCCGGGCAGATCGGCGCTGGCGATCGTGCCTGTGGCCGCGACCGCGAGAATCCGGCTGTGGCCCAGCGACGGGTTGACCGACAGGCTGTGCAGCAGCCTCACCCGCTCGGCATCGGGCGGCTCAAGATCGACGATGATGGCGTGCGGCCGGACGGAGCCGATGGCAAACAGGGCCCGGTGGACATTGTCGACCGCCTCCACCGTGCATTCGGCAATGCCGGCGAACAGGCGATCATAATGGGCAAGCTGTTCGGATGCAGCGACAATGATGACGGTGGCGGACGCGAGCGGCGCGCCGGATGCGCCCGGTGCGGGCCGCTCAATCAGTCCCATGACATCGGCGCGGTAGACCCGGCGGTGCCCGCCCGGTGTCTTCCACGACGGCACGGAGCCACCCTCGATGAGCAGCTGCGCGGTACGGACCGACACGCCGAGTATTTTGGCAGTTTCAGCCGTGGTCAGGATGTCCTTGTCCGTCTTTCCCATCGCCTTCCCACACGCGGAGATCGGCGTCCCACCCCGGCGAAGGCGTCGGGAAGGGGCGCGGATCCCGCACTATAGGGCGCGCAGCAAAAAATGGGAGAGTTGCTGGATTTGATCGAAACGATAGAGGACGCAACCGGGCGGTCGCCGCGCCACGGCAGGGACCCGCCTTGTCGGGGCGGCGCCCCGTGGAGCTGCCGACCCCGACAAGGCGGCATCATCGATGGGTCACGGCTGCTTGGAAACCGTCCGCGCCGCCTTGTCGATCGTGTCGGCGACGACCTTGGGCTGGGTCATGAAGAGCGCGTGGCTGGCGGAGACCGTGGTGATGTCGGCACCGATCCGCTTGGCCATGTGCAGCAGCATCGCTTGGTCGAACGCCTTGTCCTCGGTCGCGATTACCGCCCAGCTCGGCTTGGAGCGCCAGGCCGCCCTCGTCAGCTTCGTGCCGAACGCGGAGAGGTTGATGGGTACCTGCGAGTCCCGCATGAAGGCGACATCCTGATCGCTGACGTCATGGGCGAAGCCGGCCTTGAACTTCTCGCGGTCGACAAAGGCGAAACCGTCCTCCGCCTTGTCGAGCACGAAGTCCGTGGCCGGCGCAAAGCCTTCATATTGCTGGCCGGTCGTTTCTCCCGCGTCGGGCGAGAGCGCGGAGACATAGACCAGCCCCGCCACCTTCGGATTGTCGCCGGCTTCGGTAATGACCGTGCCGCCCCAGGAATGCCCGACGAGAATGGCCGGGCCGCTCTGCCGTTCCAGCGCGCGCGTGGTGGCCGCAACATCGTCTGCGAGCGAGGTCAGCGGGTTCTGGACGATGGTGACGCGGTAGCCGCGCTGGGTCAGCTGGTCATAGACGCCGCGCCAGCCCGAGCCGTCGGCAAAGGCGCCGTGCACCAGCACGACATTCTTGACCGCCTGGCTCTGCGGGATGGGGTCGGCCGCGCGCGCCGGCTCCATGCCGATGACGGCTGCGGCGGCTGCGGTGGCGGCAAGGATGTTTCTGGTCTTTGTATTCATGAGGCTTTTCCTTTTTGTACGCGATATCATTATCGGCACGTCTGCGTGATCCGCTGTTGTGACGGCCGCGCGTAGCGCCAATCGCGGAAACGACTTCCGCGTTTACATGTCCAATACTTAGTGAGGTAGGTGTCGATGCCGGGTCGGCGCTGCCGGTGGCGCTCGTCAGCCGATCAATCGCGCCGCGCGTGTTCCACGGTGCACCCGGAGACCAGCCCTGCGGCCGAGGCAGGCGAGAGGGCGTGTCGCATGGCGTTCTCCTTCGGCGGCCGAGCGGCGTCTATTGGCGGCGTCTGAAGGTTGGACTCCCTGCCGCGCCGCTTATTCCCGTCGGCACGGGTTTTTTCCGGTCGGCCCCGGGTTTGTTCGGCCCAGCGCTCGGCGGTGGGAACCGTGCCGCCGTCTATGATGTACTCGGTGCCGGTGATCGCTGCCGCGCGGTCCGAGGCGACTGCCGATCCAGCCGGACGGCGGGCAGCGGGTGGCGATCAAGCGCCATCTGCCACAGGGCATCGGTGGAATCGCCTGACACCACCGCGCAGACGGTATCCCGAACGCCCACAAACCACCCTGCGCCTCGTCTTGGGCAGTCTGTTTTACGAACCCCGTTTCCAGAACGTTCGTAGGCTCGGCACGTGCGCTGTCCGCCCTTGTGCGTACGCGGGCGAAAGACGTGTCGCGGATGTCCGGCGCGCGGCGCTGGGTAGGCCGGTTACGGCGATGATTTCGCCGAGGTTGCAGCCGGCCGGACGGAGACGGTGAAACACATCTCCGTCCAGATCGACAGCCCTACGCCTAGACCTGGCCGAGGTCCTCATAGCTCGCATGCAGCGCCCAATCGCCCTCGCAAAAGCGATCGCGGGCGAAATTGTGCTGGTGCCAGTAGGGGTAGAGATAGGGCGGACGGCTGACGAGGTTCAGCCGCTCCAGCTCCTCGGCGGTGAGCGTGATGTCGACGGCGGCGATGTTGTCGCGGAAATGGGCTTCCTCGGTGCCGCCGACCACCAGCGAGGCGATGCCGGGGCGGGAGAGTGTCCAGGCGATGGAAATCTGCGCCGCCGTGACGCCGCGCGCGCTCGCAATGTCGTTCAGCACATCGACGATCCGCCACAGGCGCTCGCTGTCGCGGATCGGCGGCTCGCTCCAGCCGGCGGCCTGGCGCGAATCGGCCGGGAACTTGTCGCGGCCGAAGCGGCCGGAGAGCAGGCCGGCGGCCAGCGGGCTCCACACCATGACGCCGACGCCCTGATCGACGGCAATGGGGAGAAGTTCATACTCCGCCTCGCGCGCTTCCAGCGTGTAGTGAATCTGCTGGGTGACGAAGCGCGGCAGGCCCTTGGCCTCGGCGATGCCGAGCGCCTTCATGATGTGCCAGCCGGAATAGTTGGAGCAGCCGATATAGCGGATCTTGCCCTGCCGCATCAGCGAATCCAGCGCCGACAGCGTCTCCTCCAGCGGCGTCACGCCGTCCCATTCATGCAGGAAATAGATGTCGATATGGTCGGTCCGCAGCCGCTTCAGGCTGCGCTCGCACTCGCGGATGAGGTGATAGCGCGACACGCCCTCGTCATTGGGTCCGTCGCCGATCCGCATGCGCGCCTTGGATGAGATGAGCACGCGGTCGCGGCGGCCTTCCAGCACCTCGCCGACGATCTCCTCGGAGCGGCCGAGCGAATACATGTTGGCGGTGTCGATGACATTGATGCCGCCATCGATGCAGGTATCGACCAGCCGGCGCGCTTCCGGCACGCCGTGATTGGCGACCATGGCGAAGGCGCCGACCCCGCCAAAGGAGAACGTCCCCATGCTGAGGGCGGAAACCTTGAGGCCGGAGCGGCCGAGCGTGCGGTATTTCATCAGGGCTCTCTCCCGGAAAGCGCGGTCGCAGGTGCGCGACCTGTCAGTTCAGCCGCGACGGCGGCGATCCCGAGTTCGGGACTGGTAAGGACGGTGCCCGCCGCGCGCACGGAAGCCGGCAGCGCATCGGCCATCGAGGCCTGCGCCAGCACGACGAGATCGACCTGCGGCGCGACCTCCTCGAAGGCCTCGCGCACCCGCCGGTCATGCGTCTCGCGGTCGCCGGCGGCGAGCGCGGCGAAGGCGCCCTCGCACAGCCGCGCGACCATGGTGATCTCGCGCCCCGTCGCGGCGGCGGTGGCGTCGATCAGCCGACCGGTCGGCTCCAGCGTGGTCGACAGCGTCGCCAGCACGCCGATGCGGCGGGCGCGGCGCACCGCTTCCTCGACCATGCCGCGATCGATGCGGAACAGCGGCACGGCAAGGGTCGGGCGCAGGGCATCGACCGCCTCGCCCAGCGTCGAGCAGGTGACAAGCACCGCATCGGCCCCGGCGGCAGCTTCCTGCACCCCGGCGGCGAGGCGCGCCCGCGTCGCGTCGGTGAGCCGGCCCTCGCGGATCGTCTCCGCGAGCAGGCTCTCATCGACGGAATGGGTGAAGCTCCACCCCGGCAGCGCCTGCGCGGCCAGTGTTTCCAGCCGCGCGGGCAGCGCGGGAACGGTGTGAATCATCGCCAGCGTCGGCATGGGTTTCTCCTCACGCGGCCGGGACGACGCCCCGGCGGCGCACGGCGCGCGGGGCGGGGCGGGGATCGGCCGGGCCACGGTCGCTGGCCCGCGCGACGAGGCTGGCGCCGACCAGGATTTTTACCGGCCGCTGTGGTTCGGCGGCGTTAATGAGATCGTCGAGAAGGGTGACGGCAAGATTGCCGATCTTGCGCTTCGACACGTCGATCGTGGTGAGAGCCGGCTCCATGGTGGCGCCGAGCGGGAGATTGTCGAAGCCGATCACCCCGACATCCTCAGGGATGCGGATGCCGAATTCGCGCAGCGCCTTGATGAAGCCATAGGCGATCACGTCATTGGTGCAGAAATAGGCGTCGGCCAGCGCCAGCCCCTCGCTCAGCGCCTTGACGGTATCGATATGGGCGCCGTCGAAGGTGGATTCGACGGAAATTATATGGGCGGGGTCGATGGTCAGCCCCAGCCGCGCGGCGTTGCGGTGGAAGGCGTGCTGGCGGAGCTGGAAATTCGTGGTCTCGACATGGCTCGCCACGAAGCCGATGCGCGAAAAGCCCTGCTGGCGCAGCCGGGCCATCACCTGATGGACCGCATCCTCATTGTTCATATTGACGAAATTGGCTTCCACCACGTCGTAGAAGGTGTCGATGAAAACGATCGGCCGGCCGACGCCCTGCAGCACGCGGATGTCGGATTCCGACATTTCGGTGCCGAGCGCGATGATGCCGCTGACCGGGGCGACCGCGATCATGTCGGCGACCGCCGTCATGCCCTGGCCCTCATGGCTCACCACCTCAAGCGCATAGCCGCGCCGGGTCGCCTCGGCCGACATGCCGTCGATATAGTCCGAGACGAAGACGCTGTGGTCGCGGTTCACGGTGTGCCCGTGCTTGGCGATCTTGAGGAAGCGGATGGTGCCGGTGGCCTCCGGCCGCGCCTTGACGAGGCGGGGGACATAGTTGAGCCGCGCGGCGGCCTCCAGCACCCGGGCGCGGGTGAGGCCGGAGATTTCCCCCTTGCCGTTTAGCACGAGCGAGACTGTGGCCGGCGAGACGCCCGCCGCCCCGGCTATGTCCCGAATGGTGAAAGACGTCTTGGCTTTCATGTCCGGCTACGTGTCCTCATGGAACCCGTGATGCACATGTGATGCAGATTTTGTTTAGTAAACATTCGGGTGCCTTTTCGAGCGTTAAGCCAAAAATCTCGACCTTGCAACCGTCTTGCAAGAATGGTGCGGCCCGCCCGTCGCGGGTGGCCGACCTGTCCGGAACGTGCCCGCGTCTCCGCCGCCGAGATGGCGTCGCCGTTCGCCCTCTCGGCGGTGCGACGAGAGCCGCAAATGCGTAAGAAGGGCTGTCCCATAAGGATTTTGCATACGGCATTTCATGCGGCGGTGCGTCCCTGCCGGCGCCGGATGTTGCCGCTTTTTTGATCCCGCCGCGCTTTTCGGCAGGTTCCGGCCGGGCGGAAATTCGGTGTCGCAGCGGCGCCGCAGGCCGCTTGCGCCGGGCAAAAGCCTTTGCTACGAATTTAGTGAAGCTGGTCATAGTTTACTAAAAATGCCAGCGCGACTCCGGGAGGAGACCATGCGAGCCACCGGCGGACAGCTGGTCATGCTCATCGCCATCAATGTGGCGGTGCTGGCGTTGGGAGCGGCCATATCAGGCGGCGCCTTCCTGTCGCCGTTCAACCTCCAGTCCATGGCCGGCCAGCTGCCGGAGATCGGCTTCCTCGCCATCGGCGTCATGCTGGCCATGTGCGCCGGCAATGGCGGCATCGACCTCTCCGGCATCGCGCTGGCCAATCTTTCCGGCGTCGTCTCGGCGGTGGTCGTGGGCTCGTTCCTGTCGAGCACGGACCAGCAGGCGGCCTATTCGCTCGCCTTCATCGTCGGCGCGCTGCTGGTCGGGGTCCTCGGCGGCACGTTCAACGGGCTGCTGATCAGCCGGCTGAATATCACCCCCATTCTCTGCACGCTCGGCACGCAGATGCTGTTCACCGGCCTTGCGGTCGTCGCCTCGGATGGGCGCGCGGTGGCGGTTGGCACCCCGGACCTGCTGTCGGAGATCGGCAACGGCCTGTTCCTCGGCGTGCCGATCAGCTTCCTCATCTTCATCGGCGTCGCCGCCTTCATCGCCGCGCTGCTGAAGTTCACGCCCTTCGGGCTGTGGCTGATGCTGATGGGCACGAACCCCAAGGCGGCGCTTTATGCCGGCTTCCCGAAGACGCGCGTGCTCATCGCCACCTATGCGACCAGCGGCCTGCTTTCCGGCCTTGCCGGCATCATCATCGCGTCCCGCAACGTCAACGTGAAGTGGGACTACGGCACCTCTTATCTCTTGATCGCCATCCTCATCGCGGTCATGGCCGGCGTGCGGCCCGAGGGCGGCTATGGCCGCGTGATCTGCGTGGTGCTGGCGACCATCGCCCTGCAGCTGATGTCCAGCATGCTGAATTTCGGCGGGCTGTCGAACTTCGTGCGCGACTTCGCCTGGGGCGCGCTGCTTCTGACCTTCCTGGCGGTCGGCCGCTACAACGTGGTCGGCTTCCTGACGCCCAACAAGAGCAAACGGCTCGTGTGATGCGATCCCCTCACGCATCGAAACTCGCCATGAGGGAAGCAACAAAAATGGAGGAAACTATGGGAGCTCTTTCCAAGAAGATGCTGCTCGGCTCGGCCATGGCCGTGGCTCTGGTGGCAGGCTCGGCCGGCGCGCTGGTGGCGCAGGACAAGCCTGTCATCGCCACCGTGGTCAAGATCAGCGGCATTCCGTGGTTCGACCGCATGGAAACCGGCGTGAAGCTGTTCCAGAAGGAAAACCCGGACGTCGTCGCCACCCAGTACGGCCCCGCCACCGCCGATGCCGCCCAGCAGCTGCAGATCGTCACCGATCTCGTCGCCAAGGGCGTGAACGGCCTCGCCGTGGTGCCGATGGACCCGTCCGTGCTGGAAGGCACGCTGAAGCGCGCCATGGATCGCGGCATCATCGTCGTCACCCATGAGGCCGACAACCAGAAGAACACCCATGCCGATGTCGAGGCCTTCGACAATGCCGATTACGGCAAGGCGCTGAACGAGCGCCTGGCGCAGTGCATGGGCGGCAAGGGCAAGTGGACCACCTTTGTCGGCTCGCTCGGCAGCCGCACGCACATGCAGTGGGTCGGCGCCGGCGAGGCCAATGCCAAGACCCACCCGGAGATGGTGCTGGTCGACGCGAACAATGAGTCGTTCGACGACGCCAACGCCACCTATGAGAAGGCCAAGGAAATCCTGCGCAAGCACCCGGATATCAAGGGCTTCCAGACCTCGGCCGGCAATGACGTGCTCGGCGTCGGCCGCGCCATCGACGAGGCGGGCCTCTCGGGCAAGGTGTGCCTGGTCGGCACCGGCCTGCCGAACCCCTCGCAGGACCTGCTGGAGTCAGGCGCCATCACCGCCATCGGCTTCTGGGATCCGCAGAAGGCCGGCATGGCGATGAACTCCGTCGCCAAGAGCCTGATCGCCGGCAAGAAGATCGAGGACGGCGCCAATCTCGGCGTGCCGGGCTATGAGAAGGTGAAGGTCACCAAGGGGCCGGGCGTCGGCGTGCTGATCATCGGCAACGGCATGGTTCTGGCCGACAAGGCCAACTACAAGGAATACCTCTTCTGATCCCCTGACCAACCAGGCCTCCGGGGGCGCCGCGCGCGTCCCCGGCAGCTCTCCCGCGCGCCGTTCCGCCGCGCCGCCAATCGAGGAAGGGGTCGCCAGTGTCCCACGGCTTAATGTCCCAGGGCCTCCCAGCCGCGTCTGCCTCCCGCGCGTTCCTCGAACTGCGCGGCATTCACAAGCGTTTCGGCGGCGTCCATGCGCTGCGCGGCGTCGGCTTCACCATTGAGCCGGGCGAGGCCTATCATCTGCTCGGCGAGAATGGCTGCGGCAAGAGCACCGTTATCAAGATCATGTCCGGCGCCCACGCCCCGGACGAGGGCGAGATTGTGCTGGAGGGGCGCAGCTTCCGCGCGCTCAACCCCATCCAGTCGCTCGCCGCCGGTATCGAGACGGTCTACCAGGACCTGTCGCTGCTGCCGAACCTCACCGTCGCGGAAAATGTCGCGCTGAACGAGCAGCTCGTCGCCCATGGCGGCCGGCTGGGGCGGCTGTTCGACCGTGGCCGGTTGCGGCGCACCGCCGAGGCGGCGCTTGAGGTGGTCGGGTTGCCGACGGCGCCGGCCTATCTCTCCGCCATCGTTTCCGACCTGCCGCTGGCGCAGCGCCAGCTGGTCGCCATCGCCCGCGCCATCGCCACCAAGGCGAAGATGGTGATCATGGACGAGCCGACCACCTCGCTCACCCGCCGCGAGGTCGACAATCTGATCGCCGTGGTCGAGCGCCTGCGCTCGGAGAATGTCGCGGTGCTGTTCGTCACCCACAAGCTGGATGAGTGCTACCGCATCGGCGGCCATGCCATCGTGTTCCGCGACGGGCAGTGCGTGGGGCAGGGGCCGCTGGCCAACTACACCAAGCACCAGCTCACCGAGATGATGACCGGCCGCCACATTGACGGCGCGCGCTACCGCACCGGCGCCCCGATGGCGGAGGAGCTGTTCGCGGCGGACGGGCTGTCGCTGCCGCCGAGCCTTGCCCGCGTGAGCTTCAGCCTGCGGCGCGGCGAGATCCTCGGCATTACCGGCCTTGCCGATTCCGGCCGCAACGAGCTGGCCACCGCCATCGCCGGCGTCACCCCGGCGGCGGAGGGGCGCATCCGCATCGATGGCAAGGTGCAGCGCATCGGCCATCCCGCGCAGGCGATCCGCCTCGGCATCGGCTATGTCCCGGAAGACCGGCTGGGGGAGGGGCTGTTCCTCGACAAGTCGATCTTCGAGAACGAGATCGCCCTTGTCGTGCAGGACCTCGCCAATGCGGTGGGCATTGTCGACCGGGCGAAGGGCCGGGCGCTGGCGGACAAGATCTCGAAGGACATGCGGCTCAACACCGGCAATATCGACCTGCCGGTCGGCGCGCTCTCCGGCGGCAACCAGCAGCGCGTGCTGATCGGCCGCTGGCTCTCGATTCTGCCGAAGCTCCTCGTCCTGCACGGCCCGACGGTGGGCGTCGATGTCGGCTCCAAGGACACGATCTACAAGGTGATCCAGCAGCTTGCCGAGGCCGGCATGGGCCTTCTCATCGTCAGCGACGACCTGCCGGAACTGCTGCAGAACTGCGACCGCATCCTGGTCATGAACAGCGGCCGCATCGTCGCCGAATATGAGGCCGGCGCGGCGACCGAAGATCAGCTTTACCAGGCCATGCTTGCCTCCCGGCCGCAGCCTTCCGCCCCGCCGGAGACGATTCAATGAGCACCACGCACCCGATCGACAGCGCCGAGCTACCCATCGCCCGCGCCAACCCGCTTTTGGAGCTGGTGCGGCGGCGGCCGGAGGTGATCACCTTCATCCTGCTGGTCGGAATCTGCGTCGCGGTGGCGATCGCCAATCCGGCGTTCCTGCAACCCTCCTCGCTGATCGACATCGGACGCTCCAGCGTGGTGATGGGGCTGTTCGCGCTTGGCGTGTTCATCATCCTGGCGGCGGGCGGCATCGACGTCTCCTTCACCGCCATCGCCGCCTTCACCATGTATTCGCTCACTTTGCTGGTGAAGAACCACTTTCCCGACGCGCCGATGGCGCTGATCGTGCTGGCGGCGGTGCTTGGTGGCGCGGGGCTCGGCGTGATCAACGGCCTGCTGGTGCATTATCTGCGCGTGCCCTCGCTGATCGTCACCATCGGCACGCAATATCTGTTTCGCGGCATCCTGCTCGCCTTCATCGGCACGGTGTGGATCATGTCGCTGCCGCCGCAGATGGGCGCGTTTGGCCGCCTGCCGCTGTTGCAGTTCGACGCCGCCGACGGGCGCACCATCACCCTGCCGTTCTATTTCCTGGTGCTTCCCATCGCCGCGCTGATCACCTGGTGGATGCTGAACCGCACGCTGATGGGCCGCGCCATCTTCGCGGTGGGCGGCAATGCCAGCGTGGCGGAGCGGCTCGGCTATAATCTGCGCACCATCCACATCTTCCTGTTCGCCTATGCCGGCGGCCTCGCGGGCCTCGCCGGCATCATCCACACCTGCGCTAACCGGCAGGCGAATCCGTTCGATCTCGTCGGCAGCGAGATCAACGTCATCGCCGCCGTGGTGCTGGGCGGTGCGCGCATCACCGGCGGCACCGGCACCGTGCTCGGCACGCTGCTGGGCGTGCTGCTGGTGGTGGTGGTGAACAGCGTGCTGGTCATGGTCGGCATTCCCTCCACCTGGCAGCGCGTGGTGGTGGGCGGCTTCATCCTGATGGCCGCCGCCTTCTTCGTGTTCAGCCAGAAGAAAAACTGAAACAGACCGCCCGATTTGAGCTCACGAGGACCGACATGAAGAAGTTTCTCAACGATCCCGCGCATTTCGTCGACGAGATGCTGGACGGCATCTACCGGGCGCATCCGCAGGTGACCTATGTGAACGGCGACAAGCGCTGCCTGGTCGTCGCCACGCGCAAGCCGGGCAAGGTGGGCATCGCCACCGGCGGCGGTTCCGGCCATTTGCCGCTGTTCCTCGGCTATGTCGGCGACAACATGCTCGACGGCTGCGCGGTGGGCGGGGTGTTCCAGTCCCCCAGCGCCGACCAGATGCACGAGGTCACCAAGTACATCGATCAGGGCGCGGGCGTGCTCTACATCTATGGCAACTATTCCGGCGACATCATCAATTTCGACATGGCCGCCGAGCTGGCCGACATTGACGGCATCACGGTGAAGCAGGTCGTCGGCAATGACGACGTGGCCTCCTCCGTCGTCGGCGAGGAGCACAAAAGGCGCGGCGTCGCCGGCATCTTCTTCGTCTACAAGGTCGCCGGCGCCGCCGCCGCCAACATGCTGTCGCTCGACGAAGTGACCCGCCTCGCCGACAAGGCGCGGGCGAATGTGCGCACCATCGGCGTCGCCCTGTCGAGCTGCGTCGTGCCGGAGATCGGCCACGCCACCTTCTCGGTCGGTGACGACGAGATGGAAATCGGCATGGGCATCCATGGCGAGCCGGGCATCGGACGCACCAAGCTGGCCCCGGCGGATGCCGTGGTCGACGAGATGATGGAGCGCATCTTCGCCGAGCTGCCCGCCGGCAATGGCGACGAGTTCGCGGTGCTGGTCAACGGCCTCGGCGGCACGCCGAAGGAGGAGCTGTACATCCTGTTCCGCCGGGTGTCGCAGCTGTTCGAGGCGCGCGGTTCCAAGGTCAAGCATGTCTGGATCGGCGAGTTCGCCACCGCGATGGAAATGGCCGGCGCCTCCATCTCGGTGCTGAAGCTCGACGCCGAGCTTGACCCGCTGGTCGCCGCGTCGGCCAATACCCCGTTCTTCGCCCACATCAAGGCCTGAGGTTTCCGCATGGACGCGCTCCGCGCCGATGATCTGATCGGCCTTTTCCAGCGCTGGTGCGACATGTTCGCCGAACAGCGCGACTTCCTGATCGCGCTCGACGGCAAGGTCGGCGACAGCGATCTCGGTATCACCATGGCGAAGTCCTTCGCCGCCGCCGCCGACACGGTAACGGCGGAAGGGCCGGCGGCGGGGATCACCAAGCTGCTGCGCTCCGCCGGCGCGATCATGGCCAAGACCGCGCCCTCCACCATGGGCACGCTCACCGCCACGGGCTTTTTGCGAGGCGCCAAGGCGCTGGAGGGGGTGGAGGCCATCGGCACCGCCGAGCTCGCCCAGTTCTGGCGCGCCTTCGCCACCGGCATCGCCGAGCGTGGCAAGGCCAAGCTCGGCGACAAGACCATTCTCGACGTGCTGGACCCGGTGGCCGGCGCGCTGGAACAGGCGGCGGCTTCCGGCCTCGCTTTGGCGCCGGCGCTGAAGGAAGCCGCCGACACCGCCGACGCGGCGCTGGAGCGGACCAAGACCATGGTGGCCCAACACGGCAAGGCGGCGGCGTTCCAGGAGAAGACGGTGGGGCTGCAGGATGCCGGCGCCACGGTCGGCGTGCTGCTGGTGAGGACAATGTCCGATTTCGTCGCCGGGCTCGCCTAGAGCCTTTTCGCGCGAGGTGGTTTCCGGCCCGGTGGCCTCACTTGATCGGAAGCCCCTTGACTTGCCAGGGGGTGGGCTTCCGCCACAGCCGGCCGCGGCCACTGGCACACCCGGGCGTCGCCCCGGTCAATCCGCCATCTGCGCTTCCTGCTGGAGGGCGGCCAGCAGCGTCATGAAGCGCTCGCCCTGCACCAGCACATGCGCCCGGATGCGCTCGGCCGCCCCGGCGCCGTCGCCGGCAAGCAGCGCTTCCAGAATGGCCTCGTGCTCGGCAAGCGAGGTGGCGATCCGGCGCGGCACCTTCAGCTGAAGCCGCCGATAGGGCTGAAGGGCGGTTTGCAGCCGTGTCGCCTCGGCCCGCAGCACGCGGTTGCCGGTCGCGGCGTAGATCGCGGCGTGGAAATGGGCATTGGCGGGGTAATAGGCGTCGTCATCGCCCGCCGTTACCGCCTGCTGGCAGGCGAGATGGGCGTCCGAGATCGCGGCCCGGTCCGCCGGCCCCAGCCGCTGCGCCGCCAGCCGCGCGCAGGAGGCTTCGATTTCCGCCATCAGCTCGAAGGATTCGACCAGTTCGCGCGGGCCGAGCAGCGCGACATAGGCCCCCCGCCGGGGCCGCATCTCGATGAGGCCGGAGGCGGAGAGCTGGATCAGCGCCTCGCGGATCGGCGTGCGGGACACATGGAAGCGCTCGGCGAGGCCAGCCTCGTCAAGCCGTTGCCCCGGGCGCAGCCGCCCGGCGACGATGTCTTCCTCAAGGGCTTCGCGAAGCCTCGGCGTCTGTTCACCACGCACGGCATACCTCCGCGCAGAGAAAGCCATTTCCCGTGCTGCAATGCAAGAGGCATCATCTTGTATACTTGATGGTTGACTGGCGATGCAAATCCGTCATCATCCCATACAGAAGGCCGCGCTTTGGCGGGGCCATTGGCAAATTCCACCGCTGGAACGGCCATGGGATCCAACACCTCCTTCGTGGCAGACCTGCTCGCCTCCATCGCCGAGCGCGGCCGCACGCTGCTCGACCGCTCGCAAAGGGTGAGCGGGGCGACGCGGGTGGAGACGCTGGCGGAGCGCTGCCAGACGCTGCTGTCCGGGCGCGGCGAAGCCTCCGGTGTCGCCCTCGCGGCCGATATTCTCGATCGCTACGCCCATATGAAGACCGGCGAGGCCATCGCCTTCTTCGAGGTGCTGGCCGAGAAGTTCGGCCCCGATCCCGACGGCCTCGCCGCCGCGATCGAGGCCTATGGCCGGAAGGTGCCGTCCGCCGTCGCCGACCTGCACCGGGCCAGCGAGCCGCGCCGGCAGGAGCTTTTCCGCCGCTTCAACCTCGCGCCGGGCGGCACGCTCTCGCTGGTGCGGATGCGCGAGCAGCTGATGGAGGCGATGGTGCGCCGGCGCGACCTCGCCGAGGTCGACCGCGATTTCGCGCACCTGTTCTCCTCCTGGTTCAATCGCGGCTTCCTGGTGCTCAAGCGCATCGATTGGTCGACCCCGGCCAATGTGCTGGAGAAGATCATCCGCTACGAGGCGGTGCACGCCATCCGCGACTGGGACGATCTGCGGGCCCGGGTCGATTCCCCGGACCGGCGCTGCTACGCCTTCTTTCACCCGGCGCTGGTCGACGAGCCGCTGATCTTCGTCGAAGTCGCGCTGATGAAGGAAAGCCCCGGCGCGATCTTCCCGATCCTCGACCCGGCCCGGCCGCTCCTGCGGCCGCAGGACGCCACCACGGCGGTGTTCTATTCGATCTCCAACTGCCAGAAGGGCCTTGCCGGGGTTTCGTTCGGCAATTTCCTCATCAAGCAGGTGCTGGAGGAGATCTCGCGCGAACTGCCTGTCCTGACCACCTTCGTCACGCTCTCGCCGGTGCCCGGCTTCCGCAAATGGCTCGACGCCGAGCGCCGGGCGGAGCAGAGCGTGGTGCTCTCCGCCGCCGACCGCAAGGCGCTGGAGGCGCTCGACGCGCCGGACTGGGCGGAGAAGCCGGAACTGCGCGAGGAACTGGCGGGCGTGCTCGCCCCCATCGCCGCCTATTACTTCCTCGCCGCCCGCACGCCGAAGGGTACGCCGGTCGATCCGGTCGCCCGCTTCCATCTCGGCAATGGCGCCCGGCTGGAGCGCATCAACCCGATGGGCGACCTCTCGCCCAAGGGCCTCGCCCAGGCGGCGGGGCTGATGGTGAACTACCGCTACACCCCCGCCGATATCGAGAAGAACCACGAAGCCTTCGCCGGAAAAGGCGAGATCGTCGCGAGCCCGCAGGTGCGCAAGCTGCTCAAGGTCGATCCCGCCTCCCGCGCCCTTGTTCCCGTCACCTGAAAAGCGTCATGTCCGACAATCATCTGTTCTCCGCCCTGGCGTCCGCCGCCCCCTCCCGCGACAAGAAGCTGGCCCTGCTGGCGGACGGTTCGGCCGTCACCTATGGCGAGATGCTGGCGCTCTCCGCCCGGCTCGCCGGCCTTCTCGTCGCGCGCGGGGTGAAGCCGGGCGACCGGGTGGCGGTGCAGGTCGAGAAATCCTGGCCCTGCCTCGCCCTCTATCTCGCCACGGTGCGCGCCGGTGCGGTCTACCTCCCGCTCAACACCGGCTACACCCTCAACGAGGTCAGGTACTTCCTCGGTGACGCCGAGCCGGCGCTGTTCGTCTGCCGGCCGGAGAGCGCGGCCGAGGCCCGCGCGCTGGCGGGCGAGCTTGGCGTGGCCGCCGTCGAGACGCTGGACGGCGAGGGCGCCGGCTCGCTGATGGACGCTGCCGCCGGTTTCCCGTCTGACTTCGATGACGTGCCGCGCGGGCCGGACGACCTCGCCGCCATCCTCTACACCTCAGGCACCACAGGCCGCGCCAAGGGCGCCATGCTCAGCCATGGCAATCTGCTCTCCAATGCGCGGGCGCTGAAAGAGTGCTGGCGCTTCACCGAGGCGGACGTGCTGATCCATGCCCTGCCGCTGTTCCACACCCACGGCCTGTTCGTGGCGGTGAACATCGTGCTGCTCAGCGGGGCGTCGATGGTCTTCCGCGCCAAGTTCGACCCGCGCGAGACGATCGCGCTGATGGAACACGCCACCTGCCTGATGGGCGTGCCCACCTTCTACACCCGCCTGCTCGACCAGCCGGGCCTGACGCGCGCGGCGACCGCGAACATGCGCCTGTTCGTCTCCGGCTCCGCCCCGCTGCTGGAGGAGACGCACCGGGCGTTCCGCGAGCGCACCGGCCATGCCATTCTGGAACGCTACGGCATGACCGAAACCTGCATGAACACCTCGAACCCCTATGAGGGCGAGCGGATCGCCGGCACGGTCGGCTTTCCCCTGTCGGGCATCTCTCTGCGCATCACCGATCCCGCCACCGGCGCTGAACTCCCGGCCGGCGAGATCGGCATGGTGGAGGTGAAGGGCCCGAACGTGACCAAGGGCTATTGGCGCATGCCGGAGAAGACCGCGAGCGAATTTCACGACGGGTTCTTCGTCACCGGCGATCTCGGCTGCATCGATGCGCGCGGCTATCTCAGCATTGTCGGCCGGGGCAAGGATCTCGTCATCACGGGCGGCTTCAACGTCTACCCCAAGGAGGTCGAAGGCGAGATCGACGCCATTGAGGGCGTGGTGGAAAGCGCCGTCATTGGCGTGCCGCATCCCGATTTCGGCGAGGGCGTCACCGCCGTTGTCGTGACGGCCAAGGGGGCGGATCTGACCGAGCAGGCCGTGCTGCAGGCGCTCGAAGGCCGGCTGGCGAAGTTCAAGCAGCCCAAGCGGGTGTTCTTCGTCGAGGAGCTGCCGCGCAACACGATGGGCAAGGTGCAGAAGAACATTTTGCGCGACAGCTACAAGGATATCTACCGCCGGAGTGCCTGACATCGTTGATCCACTGCGATCACACCGGCTGCGGAAAACGCGACAAGGTGGCGGATCAACCGCCCGACGCGACGATACCGAGGAAACGCCAACAGTCCGCCGGAAGGCGGCGACACGGAGGAAACCATGAACGCAACGCGACGCCTTGCGCGCGCCCTGACCCTTGGCTGCGCCCTCAGCCTGGCCGGTGGCCTCGCCCTCGCCACTTCGTCCTTCGCGCAGGACATCACCCTGCGCGCCTCGCACCAGTTCCCGGGCGGCAAGGGCGATCCCCGCGACGAGATGGTGCAGATGATCGCCCGCGACGTCGAGGCGGCCAATGTCGGGCTGAAGATCCAGGTCTTCCCGGGCGCGTCGCTGTTCAAGGCGAACGAGCAATGGGGCGCCATCACCAAGGGCCAGCTCGACATCACCTCCTTCCCGCTCGACTACGCCTCGGGCCGCGTGCCGCAATTCTCCGCCACGCTGATGCCGGGGCTGGTGCGCAATTTCGATCGCGCCGACCGCCTCAACGACTCGCCCTTCATGCAGGAGATCAAGGCGATCATCGAGAAGAACGGCGCCCTGGTCATCGCCGATGCCTGGCTCTCGGGCGCCTTCGCCTCCAAGAAGGGCTGCATCACCGGGCCCGACAGCATCAAGGGACAGGTGACGCGCGCCGCCGGCCCGGCCTTCGAGCAGATGCTCGCGGCCGCCGGCGCCTCCATCGCCTCGATGCCGTCCTCGGAAATCTATTCCGGCATGCAGACCGGCGTGCTCGACGCCACCAACACCTCCTCGGAGAGCTTCGTTTCCTATCGCCTCTATGAGCAGGTGAAGTGCCTGACCGCGCCCGGCGAGAACGCGATCTGGTTCATGTATGAGCCGGTGCTGATGTCCAAGCAGTCCTTCGACCGGCTGAACCCGGCGCAGCAGAAGGCGCTTCTCGACGCCGGCAAGAAGGCGCAGGCCTGGTTCGCCAAGGAGGTGCGCAAGGGCGACCAGAAGCTGATCGACACCTACAAGAAGGCCGGGGTCGAAGTGGTGGAGATGTCCGCCGCCGATTACGACGCCTGGCTGAAGGTGGCGCAGGAAAGCTCCTACAAGAACTTCGCCGAGAAGGTGAAGGGCGGCGACGAACTGATCAAGAAGGCGCTGTCCGTCCAGTAGCCCGCCCGTCCCGCGGCCCCGCCCGGGCGCCGCGGGACGTTGGCCTGCGCAGCTGTGACGGCGCACCCCCGCGAGAAGGCGGGGGCGTCGTCACCGCGCCGCGCGCCCCTCCCTTCGACACGCGAAAGCTCCCCATGGTCAGCCTGTTCCTGCGAGCGGTCGATCTTCTCTCCAAAGTCGCTGGCCTCATCGCCGGGCTGCTGCTCGTCGCGGCGATGCTGGTGATCTGCGAGATGATCTTCCTGCGCTATGTCTTCCGCGCCCCCACCATCTGGCAGACCGATTTCGTGGTGTTCTCCGCCACGGCGGCGATGTTCCTCGGCGCGCCCTATGTGCTGAAGACCCGCGGCCATGTGGGCGTCGACGTGATCGAGATCGCGCTGCCGCCCGGCCCAAGGCGGGCTCTCGGCATCGTTGGTGCGCTGCTCGGCCTCACCTTCGCGGTGCTGATGACCATCGCCAGCGCGACGTTCTTTCACGAGGCCTATGTCAACGAATGGCGCACCTCGACGGTCGCGGCCATCACCCTGTGGATCCCGCTGCTGCCGCTGCCGGTCAGCTTCGCCCTGCTGTCGCTGCAATATGTCGCCGAGCTGGTCCGCCGCCTGAGCGGCGCCTATGAAGCCGAGGGTCACGCATGATGAGCCTTTCCCCCACTCTGTCCGGCGGGCTCATCATCGGCCTGCTGTTTCTGCTGCTCGCCACCGGCATGCCGATCGCCTTCGCGCTGGGCCTCACCGCCATTGGCGGGCTGTTGATGGCGAACGGCATCGGCGTGTTCGAGGTGCTGGCCGAGACCATGTTCGCCGGCATCGCCAACCTCGCCTATGTCTCGATCCCGATGTTCGTGCTGATGGGCGCGGCGGTGGCTGCCACCCCGGCGGGACGCGATCTCTACGAGGCGCTGGACCGCTGGCTTAACCGGGTGCCGGGCGGGCTGGTTCTGTCCAATATCGGCGCCTGCGCCATCTTCGCCGGCATGACCGGCTCCAGCCCGGCGACCTGCGCCGCCATCGGCAAGATGGGCATCCCGGAGATGCTCAAGCGCGGCTACCCCGCCTCGGTCGCCACCGGCTCGATCTGCGCCGGCGGCACGCTCGGCATCCTCATTCCGCCGTCGGTGACGATGATCGTCTACGGCATCGCCACCGAGACCTCGATCGGCCGGCTGTTCCTGGCCGGCGTCATGCCGGGGCTGATGCTCACCGCCATGTTCATGGCCTGGGCGCTTTATGATTGCCGCCGCAAGAACTTCACCTTCGACATCAGCGGCAATCGCTTCACCTTCGGCCAGAAAATTGCCGCGCTGCCCAAGGTCACGCCCTTCCTCATCATCATCGTCGGCACGCTCTATGTGCTCTATGGCGGCGTCGCCACGCCTTCCGAGGCGGCCGGCGCGGGTGCCTTCCTGACGCTCGGCGTCGTCATCATCATGTACCGGCTGTTCCAGCCGAAGCCGATCTTCGAGATCTTCTCCTCCACCCTGCGCGAAAGCGTGATGATCATGATGATCATGGCGTCGGCGGAACTCTTCGCCTTCGCGCTGTCCTCGCTGTTCATCACCCAGACCGTCGCCGCCGCCATCGCCGGGCTCGACGTGAACCGCTGGGTGCTGATGGCGCTGATCAACCTGTTCCTGCTGGTATCCGGCATGTTCCTGCCGCCGGTCGCCATCATCGTGATGTCGGCGCCGCTGCTCTACCCGATCATCGTGTCCTCGGGCTTCGACCCCTATTGGTTCGCGGTGGTGCTGACGATCAATATGGAGATCGGCCTCATCACCCCGCCGGTCGGGCTCAATCTGTTCGTGGTCAAGGCGATCGCGCCGCAGGTGCCGGCCCAGCAGGTGCTGCGTGGATCGGTGCCCTATGTGGTGCTGATGCTGATGGGCATCGTCATTCTCAGCCTGTTCCCGGAAATCGCCACCTGGCTTCCCACCTATGTGATGGGCCCGCTGTGAGGGCGGTCGGCGCCGGCGTGCCGGCCTGATCCCGTCCGTCGCTGGCGGGCGCGGCCAGTCCCGTGCCGGGCGTCCGCGCCCGCACACATTGTATTCCTTCTAAATCATTGTGATTGCGTAGAAAAACCGATCCGTCTATTCCCATTCCGCTGTGACCCAGGGTCAATGTTGTCGGCATGGGACGGAATGATTGGTCGGGCTTTTACGCCACGCATCGCTCGGCGCTGGTCGCCTATGCGACGCCGATCCTTGGCTCGCGCGAGGCGGCCGAGGACGTGGTCCATGACGCCTTCCTCAAATTCCCGCCCGCGAGCGAGGAGGCCGAGCGCGGCATCGGCTATCTCTACCGCATCGTCCGCAACCTTGCCTTCGACAGCTTGAAGCGGCGCAGGCTCGAATCCCGCACGCAATCGGACGCGCTTCCCGACTGGGCGCAGCCGGCGCCGGAGGCCTCGCCCGAGCGGCAGCTTATCGACCGGGACGAGCTGCGGCGGATGGCACGGCTGGTGAGCGAGCTGCCGCCCGAGCAGCGCGCGGCGCTGGAAATGTACCGTTTCGCCGGCTGCACGCTGGAGGAGGTCGCCGCCCGGCTGGGCATCTCGGTAGCCACCGCCCATCGGCATGTGCGCGCGGCGCTGGCGCGGCTGGCGCAGGAGCTCGACCGGGCGGGCGGGTGACAATCGCGATGTGGACATGAAAACTAGCGCGCAGCAGATCGTCTTCTGCATGGTAACGGTGCCGCTTCCTGAGAAGCGCGAATGAGCGGCGATACGCGCCTTGACTGACGATGCAACATTGTCGCTCCACGAGGTGGCGGCGGACTGGCTGATGCGGGTGCGGGAAGCGCCCGGCGATGCCGCGCTGGCGCGCGCGCTGGCGCAATGGCTGGAGGAGCGGGACGAGCATCGCCGTGCCTATGCCCGTGTCGAACATTCCTGGCAGCTCATGGCCGCGCTGGCGCCGGCCCCTGCGGAGCCTCGGGCCGATGAGCGGCAGGACGCCGCCGATTCCCGCGTCGTTTCCTTTCCGCGACGCCTGTGGCGCCCGCTGGCGATCGGCGCGGCGCTGGCGGCGGGCCTTGCGGCTTTTCTCGCTTTTCCCGCGCTGCTTCTGCTGCTGGAGGCGGATTACCGCACCGGCACCGGCGCGCGGCAGGCGCTTGCGCTTGAGGATGGCAGCCGGATCGAACTCGGCGCCGACAGCGCGGTGGCGGTGGACCTCAGCGGCTCCGCGCGCGTCGTCCGGCTGCTGGCGGGCGAGGCGTTCTTCGATGTGCGCCCCGATCCGGCCCGCCCTTTCGTGGTCGATGCCGGCGGTGTCGATGTCACCGTGCTCGGCACCCGCTTCAATGTGCGGCTCACCTCCACCGATGCCGGCGTCGAGCTGGCGGAGGGGGCGGTGAGCCTGGACTATCCCGGCCATGGGCAGGCGCATGCCCGGCTGGTGCCGGGCGAGAGCGCGCGGGTCGACCTGCGCACCGGCGCGCTGGAGAAGGGCGAGATCGCGGTGGACGACATCGCGGTCTGGCGCGAGGGCCGGCTGTTCGTCCAGGACGCGACGATCGCCGCCGTGGTCGAGCAGCTGCAGCGCTACCACCGCGCCTGGATCACCGTGCCGGACGGCACCCTGGCGCAGCAGCGCGTCACCGGCCTCTATGATCTCACCGATCCCGACCGCGCTTTGCGCGCGCTGGTGGAGCCGCATGGTGGCAGGATGCGGGAAATCTCGCCCTATATGCGGGTTCTCTCGCGCTTCTAGAAGATTTTGCCCGTCGGGATGAAAAACCGCATCCGCTCGATCGTCTGACACCCGGGATGCGTTCGCTGAACGCACGGAACGATCTGGGGAGTAGACTTGATGAGCGCGCCGATGCGCCCCGCCGACGATCACGCGGCGCGATCCTGCACGAACCGGCGCCTGCTGCGCCTGATGGCGACGACGGCCTTTGTCTCTCTGGCGGCCCTGTCCTCCGCCGTGGCGCAGACAGCGCCGGCGCCCGTCGCCACCAGCGCGGCCCGCCCGTTCAACATTCCCGCCCAGCCCCTCGCCAGCGCGCTGAACGCCTTCGGGCGGCAATCGGGCCTGCAGGTGACGCTGGCCTCCGCGACCTCGCGTGGCGTCACCTCGCGGCCGGTGCAGGGCAGCCTCACCCCGCAGCAGGCGCTTGCCCGCATGCTGGAAGGCACCGGCATCGCCTTCCGCATAACAGGCGAAGGCACCGCCGTGGTCGGCCAGAGCGCGCCGGTGGAAAGCCATGCCGGCGGCGCGGTCGAGGGCGAATTGCTGGACGTCATCTCGGTCGCCGGCGACGGCATCAGCCGGGGCGGCGTGGCCGAGACGGTGATCGGCCCGCAGGCGCTGGAGCGGCTCAACCCGCAGAACCTCGCCGATGTGTTCCGCGAGCAGCCCGGCATTGAGGTCGGCAGCTCGGTGCCGATGTCGCAGAAGGTCTATGTCCACGGCATCGAGGAGACCAACCTCGCCGTCACCATCGACGGCAGCCGGCAGAACAACAAGGTGTTCCACCATATGGGCACCAACCTGATCGACCCGGGCGTGCTGAAGGCCGTGCGCGTCGATGCGGGCGTCGCCCCCGCCGATGCCGGCCCCGGCGCGCTCGCCGGCTCGATCGCCTATGAGACCAAGGACGCGCGGGACTTTCTCGATGCCGACGGCTTCGGCGGCTTCGGCAAATACTCCTTCAACTTCAATGGTGACACCTCGCTCGCCAACATCACCGGCTACGCCCGGCAGGGCGGCTTCGAGACGCTGGGCTATTTCAACATCGGCCAGGGCAACGAGTTCACCGCCGGCAATGGCGATGTGGTGATGGGCACCAGCACCAACCTCATCAACGGCATCGGCAAGGTGTCCTACGAGGCCCCCACCGGCGACCGCTTCAGCATCAGCTATGAGAGCGTGAGCGACGACGCCCCGCGCCCCTACCGCGCTAATGGCTCGGACTTTCCCGGTGCGCGGCCCTGGGACCCGGAACTGACGCCCTACGATATCCAGCGCCAGAACACCGTGTTCACCTACACCGACTCCACGCCCGAGGGCTGGTGGGATCCCAAGCTGGTGCTGGCCTATAGCTCGACGGAGATCTCCAAGCTCACCTATCTCAACCCCCGCTCCGGGCTGCCCTCGCCCTATACGGTCTCCGGCAAGACCGACAGCTTCAACGGCAAGTTCGAGAACAAGTTCGCCTTCGGCATCGGCGATGTCATCGCCGGCATCGACTTCTACGACGACACCGCCCAGCTCTACGATCCCTATGACGCCGCCACCGAAAAGGCGACCAATGTCGGCCTCTACGCCCAGGCGCGGCTGGAGCCGTGGGAGCGCACCCGCCTGTCCTTCGGCGGCCGCGCTGATAACCAGTGGTTCACCGGCACCACAGGCGAGTCGTGGGACAATGCCGGGCTCAGCGGCAATGTCTCGGGCGAGTACGATGTGATCGAGAACTTCCTGACCGCGCGCGCCGGCTATTCCCATGTCTGGGCCGGTATTCCGCTGGCCGAGAATTTCTACATGAACCCGGCCTGGGACTATGACGGCGGCGCCGAGCCGGTGACCTCGAACAACGCCATGGCGGGGCTGAAGGCGACCTATCAGGGCTTCACCCTGGAAGGCAGCATCTTCCGCACCGACATCTACAATGCCCGCGTCGTCACCTACAGCAACCGCGTCCTGGGTGCGATCCGCGCCCGTGACATCGAATCGCGCGGCTTCGAGATTGCCGGCGGCTATGAATGGGAGACCGGCTTCGTCAGGGTGAAATATGCCGATATCGACGTCACCATCGACGGCGAGGCGGCGGATTCCGACACCGGCAACTACCTCGCCACGCCGGTCGGCCAGATGATCACCTTCGTCGCCGCCCACAGGATTCCCGAATGGGGCCTCACCATCGGCGGCAACATCGAGGTGGCGCTGGAGATGGACGACGTGCCGGCGCTGCTGCCGGATGGCGAGACGCTGACGACGACCATTCCCGGCTATACTGTCGTCAATGTCTATGCGGAGTACCGGCCGGTCACCGCGCCGCACCTGATGCTGCGGCTCGACATCAACAATCTGTTCGACGAGACCTATGCCAGCCGCGGCACCTATGGCCAGGACATCGCGGACGTCGTGCCGCTCTACCAGCCGGGGCGCTCTTTCATCGTCACCGCATCGGCGAAGTTCTGACCCGTCGATGACGGCACGCCCTGCCGCGCGCGCCGCCGCGCTTATTTCCCTGCTGGTCGCCGGGCTGGTCGCGCTCTGGCCGGCGGCGGCGGCGGCGCGGGAGATCGTCGACCTCGCCGGCCGCACGGTCATCGTGCCCGACAAGGTCGAGCGCCTCATCCTCGGCGAGGGCCGCTATATCCCGGCCCTCGCCATTCTCGACCGCGACGACCCCATCGGCCGCGTCGTCGGCATGATGGGCGAGTATGAGCAGGTCGATCCGGCGACCTATGCCCGCTTCCGCGCCCGCTTCCCCGCCATCGCCGACATTCCCCGCTTCGGCCGCGCTTCCCAGGACAGTTTCAGCCTGGAGCGGGCTTTGGCGCTGCGCCCGCAGGTGGCCATTTTCGGGCTCGACGGGCACGGCCCGGGAGCGAGCAATGCGCGGGTGATCGAGGTGCTCGCACAGGCCGGCATCGCTATCGTCTTCATCGATTTCCGCACCGATCCGCTGGTCAATACGCCCAAAAGCATCGAAGTGCTTGGCGCCGTGCTGGGGCGGGAGGAGGAGGCGGCGGCGTTTGTCGCCGAATGGCGCGCCGCCTATGAGCAGGTGCGCGATCGGCTGGCGCGGCACCGCCCGCCGGCGCCGCGCGTCTTCATTGAGAGCCGGGTGGGCCTGATGCCCTGCTGCGAGACCATGGTGCGCGGCATGATGGGCGATTTCGTCACCGCGACGGGCGGCAGCAACCTCGCCGCCGGCGTCATCCCCGCCGATGCCGGCACGGTCAGTCTCGAATATCTGCTGGTCAACCCGCCGGATATCTATATCGGCACCGCCATCGGCAGTGCCGCGAGCCCGCCCGACAGCCCGTGGATCGCGCTCGGGCCGGATGTCGCGCCCCGGCAGGCGGCCGAGAGCCTTGCCCGCGCCACCGGGCGCGTCGGCATCGCCGAAATGCCGGCGGTGAAAGCCGGCCGGGCGTTTGCCGTGTGGCACCATTTCTACAATTCGCCGTTCAATGTCGCGGCGCTGCAGGCCTTCGCGAAGTGGCTCCACCCCGAGCTGTTCGCCGATCTCGACCCGGAAGGCCTGCTGCGCCGGCTGCACCAGCGCTTCCAGCCCTTCCCATTGGAAGGCACCTATTGGACCGCGATGCCGCCCTAAGGCACCGCCCGGTCATCGGACATACACGGTGGGCCAAATCAGAGAGCTTGATTTGCGTCCACGTGTCGGCTATCGTCGACATATGGACACGGATCAAGCTCTCTCCGCCTTCGCGGCGCTTTCGCAGCCGACCCGGCTCGATGTCTTCCGGCTGCTCGTCGCCCATGAGCCGGAGGGGCTGGCGGCCGGCGAGGTGGCGCGCCGGCTCGACGTGCCGCACAACACGCTCTCCACCCATTTCGGCATTCTCGCCCGCGCCGGGCTGATCGGCGCCGAGCGCCAGAGCCGGCTCATCATCTACCGCGCCCAGCTGGAGGCGGTACGTCATCTGGCTTCCTTTCTCCTGAAGGATTGTTGCGGCGGCAAGCCGGAGATCTGCGCCCCGCTGATCGCCGATCTTCAGCCCTGCTGCCCTACCGGGGCCCATGAGGCCGACGCCTATGACGCCCAAGGAAACTCCACCGAGGAGGCCTGCGATGTCGCCTGAGAGTGCCGCCGTCACCATCTTTCACAACCCCGCCTGCGGCACCTCGCGCAACGTGCTGGGGCTGATCCGCAATGCCGGGATCACGCCTGTTATCATCGAATATCTGAAGACCCCGCCGAGCCGCGAGGAACTGGTGGCGCTTATCACCTGCATGGGCATTCCGGTCCGCGCCCTGCTGCGCGAGAAGGGCACGCCCTATGCGGAGCTTGGGCTCGGCGATCCCGCGCTCAGCGACGACGCGCTGCTCGACGCGATGATGGCGCACCCGATCCTGATCAACCGCCCCATCGTCGTCACCCCGCGCGGTGTAAAACTGTGCCGGCCCTCGGAGGCGGTGCTGGACCTCATCGACGCCCCGCAGCGCGGCGAATTCCGCAAGGAAGACGGCGAGCTGGTCATCGACGCCAGCGGCCATCGCGCCGGCTGAACGAGAACCGGAACCCCCGATGTCCCAGACAATGGCGATGACGCCCCGGCCCGCGCGGCTGTCCTTTCTCGACCGCTACCTCACCGTGTGGATTTTCGCGGCGATGGCGCTGGGCGTTATCCTCGGCACGGTGTTCACCGGCCTGCCGGAGGCGCTGAACACGCTCTCGGTCGGTTCCACCAACATCCCGATCGCGATCGGGCTGATCCTGATGATGTATCCCCCGCTCGCCAAGGTGCGCTACGAGGAGCTGCACCGCGTCTTCGCCGACAAGCGGGTGCTGGTGCTGTCGCTGGTGCAGAACTGGCTGATCGGCCCGACGCTGATGTTCGCCCTCGCGGTGATCTTCCTGCGCGACTACCCGGAATATATGACCGGGCTGATCCTCATCGGGCTGGCGCGCTGCATCGCCATGGTGCTGGTGTGGAACCAGCTGGCCAAGGGCGACAACCAGTATGTCGCCGGGCTGGTGGCGTTCAACTCGATCTTCCAGATCCTGTTCTTCTCGACCTATGCCTGGCTGTTCCTCACCGTGCTGCCGCCATTGTTCGGGCTGGAGGGTAGCGTGGTGGATGTCAGCTTCTGGACCATCACCGAGGCGGTGCTGATCTATCTCGGCATTCCCTTCCTCGCCGGCTTCCTCACCCGCCGCGTCCTCATCGCCCGCAAGGGGCCGGACTGGTACGCCAACGTGTTCCTGCCGAAGATCAGCCCGATCACGCTCGGCGCGCTGTTGTTCACCATCGTCGCCATGTTCAGCCTGAAGGGCGGCGATCTCGTGCGCCTGCCGATGGACGCGGTGATCATCGCCATTCCGCTGACGATCTATTTTATCGTCCAGTTCCTCATCAGCTTCGCCATGGGCAAGCTGATCGAGGCGGATTATCCCCGCACCACGGCGATCGCCTTCACCGCCGCCGGCAATAATTTCGAGCTGGCGATCGCGGTCGCCATCGCCGCCTTCGGCCTTGCCTCGCCGGTGGCCTTCGCCGCCGTCATCGGGCCATTGGTCGAGGTGCCGGTGCTGATCCTCCTGGTGCATGTCGCGCTGCGGCTCGGCCGGTGGTGGTTTCCACGGACGGCGCCCGGCGCCTCTTGAGGGGCGGTAAGTGATATTTCGACATTTGTCGAAACAGGGCTTGACCACTGATGGCGGCGGCGCCTAGCTTATTTCCATGAATCTCGAACAAGCCTCCCGCCAGCTTGAATCCCTCGGCAACCCCACCCGGCTGCAGATCTACCGGACGCTGGTGCGGGCGGGGCATGCCGGCCTGCCGGTCGGCGGCCTGCAGGAGCGGATCGGCATCGCCGCCTCGACGCTGTCGCATCATCTCAAGCGCCTCGTCGACACCGGGCTGGTGACGCAGGAGCGCCACGCCACGACGCTGATCTGCCGCGCGCATTACCCCGCCATGGAGGCGCTGATCGGCTATCTCGCCGACGAATGCTGCGCCGATGCCGGCTGCGCCGCGCACGACAGCGGCGGGCAGGGGGCACCCGTCACGGACGGCGTGGCGCGGGCGGGCGGAGTGCGGGCGTGAGCGAGAATGTTCTTGTCGCCGGTGCCGGCGAGCATCGCCCGCCCGGCGCGCGCAGCCTGTTCGTCACCGGGCTCGGCATCGGCCAGGTCTGCTCCTGGGGCTCGCTCTATTACAGCTTCCCGCTGATCGCCGAGGCGATGGGCCATGAACTCGGCTGGTCGAAGAGCGCGCTCTATGGCGCGGCGACGCTGGGGCTCGCCTTCGCAGGGCTTGCGGCCTATCCCATCGGCGCCGCCATCGACCGCGGCCATGGCCGGGTGATCATGACCATTGGCTCGGTGCTGGCCGGCCTGCTGCTGGTGCTGTGGTCGCAGGTCGAGAGCCTCGCTCTGTTCTATGTCGCGGTGGCCGGCATCGGCGCCCTGCAGGCGGCGACACTGTACGATCCCGCCTTCGCCGTCATCGCCCGCCGCTCCGGCCCTTCGCATGCGCGGGCGGGGATCACGGCGCTGACCCTGTGGGGCGGCTTCGCCTCCACCGTGTTCATCCCGCTGGTGCAACTGCTGCTCGATACGGTGGGCTGGCGCGAGGCGCTCATGGTGCTGGCTTGCATCAACATCCTTGTCTGCGCCGGCTGCTACTGGTCGGTGATCGACCCCGCCGCCGACGCGCCGCCGCACCGCTCCTCCTCGGCGGCGCCGCTCAGCGGCAGGGCAGCGGTGGCATGGGCGGCGCGGCAGCCGGTGTTCTGGGCGCTGGCGGTGGCGTTCACCGCCTATTCCGCCGCCTTCTCGGCCTTCACCTTCCATCTCTACCCGATGCTGGTGGAGAAGGGGTTCGAGGTCTCCGCCGTTGTCGCCGCCATGACGCTGATCGGCCCGGCGCAGGTGGCGGGGCGCGTCGCCATCTGGGTGTTCGCGCCGCGTGCGCCGGTGCGGCTGATCGGCTCGGTCACGGTGGCGGTGTTCCCGCTGGCGCTGGTGGCGCTCGACGTGCTGCCGCCGAGCTTCCTGCTGATCGCGCTCGTCGCTTTGTTCTATGGCGCGGCGAACGGCATCACCACCATCGTGCGCGGGCTCTCCGTACCGGAAATGCTCACCCGCGAGGCCTATGGCGCGGTGAACGGAGCGATGTCGGCGCCGAGCACGATCTCGCGCGCGGTGGCCCCGCTCGGCGCCGCGCTCATCTGGTCGATGTCGGGCTCCTATGACGGCGTGCTCGCCGCCATCATCGTCCTGACGCTGCTGCTGGCGTGCGGCTTCTGGCTCGCCGCCTTCCTGTCGCGCCGCGCATCATCCGAGGCTGCCCGATGACCACAGACGATTTCACCGACGCGCTCGACCCCGCCCATTTCGACCGGCCGGACGCGGACAAGCTGTCGCCCGCTAGCCCGCTGAGCCATCCCCCGCGCATCCTGCTGCTGTACGGCTCGCTGCGCGAGCGGTCCTATAGCCGGCTACTGGTCGAGGAGGCGGCGCGCCTGCTCACCGCCATGGGGGCGGAAACCCGCATCTTCGATCCGCGCGACCTGCCGATGCCGGACGCCGTGCCGGCCGACCATCCCAAGGTGCAGGAATTGCGCAGCCTGTCGGAATGGTCGGAGGGCCAGGTCTGGTGCAGCCCGGAGCGGCACGGCACCATCACAGGCGTGTTCAAGAGCCAGATCGACTGGCTGCCGCTGGAATATCGTGGCATCCGCCCGACCCAGGGGCGCACGCTGGCGGTGATGCAGGTGTCGGGCGGCTCGCAATCCTTCAATGCGGTGAACACGCTGCGCGTGCTCGGCCGCTGGATGCGGATGATCACCATCCCCAACCAGTCCTCGGTCGCCAAGGCGTTCGAGGAGTTCAATGAGGACGGGCGGATGAAGCCGTCGCCCTATTATGACCGGGTGGTCGATGTGATGGAGGAGCTGATGAAGTTCACTCTGCTCACCCGCGACCGCCGGGACTATTTCACCAGCCGCTACAGCGAGCGCCGCGAGGCCGCGCTCAAGGCGGCGGTGGCGGCGGAGGCGGATCTCTCCACCATCGCCATGACCGAGACGGCCCCGTCGCGGTGACAGGCCGCGCCTGATTATGTCGATCCGTCCCGAAATAAAGCCGATAGAAATGGCGCTTCTCCGCCGTTTCGCGCTCCAGAGGTGCCGGCACTGTCACTGAACTGTCATCCCGGACTGCTACGGCGCAGCGAGCTGCGAGAGATCGCGCGCGTCAGCCAGCCGAGAGGAAACCGGGCATGAGAGTCGGCATCAACGGCATGGGGCGGATCGGGCGGCTGGCGCTGCGGGCGGCGATGGGGGCGGCCGAGCGCCAGGCGAGCGACCCGCGCGCCGGCAACCGGCTCGACATTGTCCATGTCAATGAGCTCAAGTGCGGCGCGGCGGCGACCGCGCATCTCATCGAATTCGACAGCGTGCAGGGCCGCTGGCGCGCGCCGATCGAGGCGTCAGGCGAAGACGCGGTCATCATCGATGGCGGGCGCATCAGCTTCTCCGCCCATGCCGCGCCGGCCGACATCCACTGGGGCGATCTCGGTGTCGATATCGTGCTGGAATGCACCGGCAGGTTCCTCACCCCGGCCGCGCTGCAGGGGCATCTGGACCGGGGCGCCCGGCGCGTCATCGTCGCCGCGCCGGTTAAGGACCCGTCGGTGCTCAATGTCGTCGTCGGCGTCAATGAGCAGCTTTATGAGCCGGCGATGCACCCCATCGTCACGGCGGCGTCCTGCACCACCAACTGCCTCGCCCCCGTGGTGAAGGTGGTGCATGAGGCGATCGGCATCCGCCACGGCCAGATCACCACCATCCACAACCCGACCAACACCAATGTGGTGGTCGACGCGCCGCATAAGGATCTGCGCCGCGCCCGTTCCGCCATGCTCTCGCTGCAGCCGACCACCACCGGCAGCGCCACCGCCATCGCGCTGATCTATCCGGAGCTGAAGGGCAAGCTGAACGGCCATGCGGTGCGCGCGCCTGTCCTCAACGCCTCGCTCACCGATGCGGTGTTCGAGATGCAGCGCCCGACCAGCGTCGAGGAGGTGAACGACCTGTTCCGCGCGGCGGCGGCGGGCGCGCTCAACGGCATTCTCGGCTATGAGCCGCGCGCGCTGGTGTCCGCCGACTATGCCCGCGACACCCGCTCCTCCATCGTCGACGGCCTCTCGACCATGGTCACCGACGAGACCCTGCTGAAGGTTTACGCCTGGTACGACAATGAGATGGGCTATGCCTGCCGCATGGTCGATCTCGCCTGCCACATGCACAAGGTCGGGATTTGACCATGACAGGCTCCTCAGGCAGCGGGCTGCGCAACTACGCCATCGTGACGGCGGCCTATTGGGGCTTCACCCTCACCGATGGCGCCCTGCGCATGCTGGTGCTGTTCACCTTCTTCCAGCTCGGCTATTCGCCCTTCACGCTCGCCTTCCTGTTCCTGCTCTATGAGGCGGCGGGCATCGGCGCCAATTTCATCGGCGGCTGGCTGGCGGCGCGCTACGGCATCACCCGCATGCTCACCGTCGGGCTGGTGACGCAGATCGCCGGCTTCCTGCTGCTCTCCGCCGCCTCGCCGGAATGGGGCAGCACGCTGCTCGTCACCTGGGTGCTGCTGGCGCAGGGTGTGTGCGGCGTCGCCAAGGACCTGACCAAGACCGCCTCGAAATCGGCGATCAAGATCACGGAATCGCAGGCGGGCGGGCAGGCCGAGGGCCGGCTGTTCAAATGGGTGGCGTGGTTCACCGGCTCGAAGAACGCGATGAAGGGCGTCGGCTTCTTCCTCGGCGGGCTGCTGCTGCAGCTGGTCGGCTTCCGCTATGGGCTGTGGCTGATGGCGGGCGCGCTCTTTCTCGTCATGCTCGGCGTGGTGTTCTCGCTCCCCGCCATGATGGGCAAGGCCAAGGCCAGCGCCAGCGCGCGCGAACTCTTCGCCAAGTCGAAGGGCATCAACCTGTTGGCGGCCGCCCGCGTCGCCCTGTTTGGCGCGCGCGATGTGTGGTTCGTCGTCGGCGTGCCGGTTTTCCTCTATGCCAGCGGCTGGACCTTCACCATGGTCGGGGCGTTTCTGGCGCTGTGGACCATCGGCTACGGGCTGGTGCAGGCGGCGGCGCCCGCGCTGGTCGCGCGCAGCCCCGACGGGCTGTCGCGCGAGGTGCCGGCGGCGCGGTGGTGGTCGCTGGGGCTCGCCCTCGTGCCGGCGCTGATCGCCGCCGCGCTGGCGCTGGCGCCGCCTGATCCGACGCTGGTGCTGGTCATCGGCCTCGGCGTGTTCGGCGTCGCCTTCGCGGTTAACTCGTCGGTGCATTCCTATCTCGTGCTCGCCTATGCGGGCTCGGAGAAGGCGGCGGAGGATGTCGGCTTCTACTATGCCGCCAACGCGGCCGGGCGCTTCCTCGGCATCCTCGCCTCCGGCTTCCTCTACCAGTTCGGCGGAATCTATGCCTGCCTTCTCGGCTCGGCTTTGATGCTGTTCCTCTGCTGGCTGATCACGCTGGCGCTGCCGACGCGGGCGGATTCACCGAGGCCGACGGTTCGAGCCGCCCACTAAAGCCGTTTCGGCGCCGGCGGCCTCGCGCCGCGCGTGTTGACGAAGACGGCGTAGAGCGAGGTGTGGCCGCAGATGAACAGGCGGTTGCCGGCCGCGCCGCCAAAGGCGAGGTTGCCGACGCGCTCGGGCACGCGGATCTTGCCGAGCAGGTCCCCCTCCGGTGTGTAGCAATGCACCCCGTCGCCGGCGCTCGACCACAGGCGCCCGGCCTCGTCGACGCGAAACCCGTCCGGGGCATGGGGCGTCACCTCAGTGACGACCCTGCTATCGGCGAGCGTGTTGTCGGCGCGGACGGTGAAGGCGCGGATATGGCGGTTGCCGGCCTCGCGGCCGATGCCGCCGGAATCGGCGATGTAGAGCAGGCTTTCATCGGGTGAGAAGGCGAGGCCGTTGGGCTGGCCGAAATCGTCGGCCACCACGGCCAGCGTGCCCGCGCGCGGGTCCAGCCGGAACACATAGCGCCCGTCCTGCTCGGGCTCCGCCCGGCCGCCTTCATAGTCCGAGGCGATGCCGTAGGTCGGATCGGTGAACCAGAGCGTGCCGTCCGACTTCACCACCACATCGTTCGGCGAATTGAGCCGGGCCCCCCGGTAGCGGTCGGCGAGAACGGTGAGCGTGCCATCCGGCTCGGTGCGGGTGAGGCGGCGGGTGCGGTGCTCGCAGGTCACAAGCCGCCCCTGCCGGTCGCGCGTATTGCCATTGGCGAAGTTGGAATCGGCCCGGAACACGCCGACGGCCTGCGTGTCCTCGCACCAGCGCATCAGCCGGTTGTTGGGAATGTCGCTCCAGATCAGGCAGCGCTGGTCGGCGAAATAGACCGGCCCCTCGCACCAGCGCATCCCCGTATGCAGCCGCTCCAGCCAGGCAATGGGGAGGATGAGGTCGCGGAAGCGGGGATCGATGATCTCGAACACATCAAGCATCGGGGTACTCTCGGTGGCGGTATGGAGAGCCTCCGGCCCTGCCGGGAGACAGATGAACCCGGCCGACGGGCTTGCGCAACTGGTATAATGAGATACTCTTGCTACCATCGAGCGGCAGAAGACCGCCGATGCCTGGGAAATCCATCAAGAGCCCCACCAACGGGGCCAATGGGAGGAACGATATGCGCCTGAAAACCCTTTCGCGCGCCTGTGCCACAGCCTGCGCGACCTTTGCCCTTATTGCCGCCGGCGCCCTGCCGGCGCTCGCCACGCCGGACAAGCCGGTAATCGCGCTCGCCAATGCCTATTTCGGCAATAGCTGGCGCCACCAGATGGTCGATGCCTTCAAGGAAGCCGCCGAGAAGGCCAAGGCCGATGGCAGGATCGCCGACTACATCATCCTGAATGGCGATGGCACCGTCGCCCAGCAGAACAGCCAGATCGCCGAGCTGATCCTGAAGAAGGTCGATGCCATCGCCGTCGACGCCGCTTCCGAGACGGCGGTGAACGGCATCATCGAAAAGGCCTGCAAGGCCGGCATCAAGGTGGTGTCCTTCGATTCCATCGCCTCCGCCCCCTGCAACTGGCAGCTCAATTTCGACTTCAAGGGCTACAAGCGCGAGCAGGCCGAGTGGGTGCTGAAGAAGATCGGCGGCAAGGGCAATGTCATCGTCGTGCGCGGCGTGAAGGGCTCGGCGCCGGATGCCGACATGTATGGCGCGCAGGAAGCCGTGCTGAAGAACTACCCCGACGTGAAGGTGGTGGCGACCGTCTATGGCCAGGCCACCGCCTCCGTCGCCCAGTCGGCAGTGGCCAATGCGCTGCCCAGCCTGCCGCATGTCGATGCGGTGCTCGGCCAGGGCGGCTCGGACGACACCGGCATCGCCCAGGCGTTCGACCAGTATGGCGGCGAGTACGCCAAGAAGATGCCGGTGATCGAGGGCGGCGGTTCCTCCAACTTCATCCAGTGGTGGGCGAAGCAGAAGGACGCCAACGGCTATTCCACCATCTCGATGAACACCACGCCCGGCATTGGCGGCGCCGCCTTCTGGCTGGCCTATGAGCTGGTCAAGGGTGCCAACCCGCCCAAGCTGATGATCATGCCGGTCGCCACCGTCACCGACGACAATCTCAAGGACTATCAGAGCCTTCCGGCCGGCGTTATCGTCAGCCCGTCCTATTCCCAGCAATGGGTGCAGGACAATCTGCTCAAGGCGAAGGCGGGTAACTGACCCGCCGGCCGATCGCTTCCCGAGGCAGACCACGGAACCTGATGATGACGGCAGTCTTCCCTGCCGCGCAGGACGCCCCGGCCGCCAGCGCCGGGGTGTCGGCGCCGCTTCGCCGCTCGCCCCCCGCCGCCGGGACGGACCCTGGCGCCCCCCACCCGCCGGTGGTGCGTCTGTCCGGCATCTGCAAGGCGTTCGGCCCCACCCGGGCCAATGACGGCATCGATCTTGTGGTCGCGCCCGGCGAGGTGCTGGGCCTCGTCGGCGGCAATGGCGCCGGCAAGTCGACGCTGATGCGTGTGCTGTGCGGCGTCACCCGCGCCGATGAAGGCAGCCTGCAGATCCGCGGCGTCGACATCGCCCCCGACCTCTACGACACCACGCTGGCGCAGGCCGGCGGCATCCGCATCGTCCATCAGGAATTGTCGCTCTGCGACAATCTCTCGGTGGCGGAGAACTTCTTTCTGGAAGCGCCGGAAGCGGCGCGGGCGCTGCCGGGCTGGCGCCGCATCTTTCGCGCCCGCGCCCGCGCCGCGCTGGACGAAGTGTTTCCCGATCACGGGATTTCGGTCGACGCCCGCGTCGCCCATCTGCAGATCGGCCAGCGGCAGATGGTGGAGATCGCCCGCGCCGTCGCCACCCCGCAGGTGCGCCTCGTCATTCTCGACGAGCCGACCTCCTCGCTCGGGCTGGAGCGCAGCCGGCAGCTGCGCGCCTTCATCAAGGCCCGCACCAGAGAGGGGCTCGCCTTTATCTTCATCAGCCACAAGCTGCAGGAGGTGGTGGACATCGCCCACCGCGTTCTGGTGCTGCGCAATGGCCGTTCCGTCTGGTCCGGGCCGGCCGTGGAGGCGAGCGTGGAAGCGCTGGTGCAGGCGATGGGCGGCCCGACTGAGGGAGTGATGGCGAGCCGCCGCGCCGCCCGCCCCGCCATTGGCGAGGGCGCGCGCGAAAGGGTCCGCCTGAGCGGCGCCCTCATTGCCCCGCTCGGACGCGACGTGGTGCTGCGCGCCGGCGAGGTGGTCGGCCTTGCCGGGCTGGAAGGTTCCGGCCAGCGCGACCTGCTGCACGGGCTCTATGGAAGGCCCGGCCCGGGCATCTCCCGCGCGGGCAAGGCCAGCTTCGTCTCCGGCGACCGGCAGAAGGAAGGCGTCTTTCCGCTCTGGAGCGTGCTCTCCAACATCGCCCTCGGCCGGCTGGAAAGCCGGGCGCCGCTGGGGCGGGTCGATGACGGGCAGGAGCGTGACGCCGCCCGCGCCGCCGCCGAAAAGCTGAAGCTCGATCCCGCCCGTTTCGATTCCCCGATCCTCGACCTGTCCGGCGGCAACCAGCAGAAGGCGCTGGTCGCCCGGGCGCTGGTGGGCGAGGCCGACACGATCCTGTTCGATGATCCGACGCGCGGCGTCGATGTCGCGGCCAAGGAAGATTTCTACGCGCTGATCGGCTCGGTGGCGCGGGCCGGGCGCCTCGTCATCTGGCACTCGACGGAAGACATCGAATTCCTCGAATGCGACCGGGTGCTGGTGTTCTCAGGCGGGCGCATCGTGCGCGAGCTGGTGGGCGACGAGATCACCGAGGCGGCGATCGTCGATGCGTCCTTCGCCGGCACCGGCGCGACCGAGCGCGACGCCACCGCCGGCGCGCGCGGCCCGCTCGACCGGCTGGTCGATCTTGCCCCCTTTGCCAGCCTCGCCGCCGTGTTCGCGCTGATGGCGTGGGTGAACCCGCTCACCGTCTCGATGTTCGGGCTCGAATTGCTGCTGGGGCCGGCGATCGCGCTGGTGCTGGTGGCGCTGGCGCAGATGTTCGTGGTCGGCGGCAGCGAGATCGACCTCGGCGTCGGCGCCTTTGCCGGCCTGATCAATGTGCTGAGCGCCACGCTGCTGTTCGACACGCCCTGGCTTGGCGGGGTGGCGCTCCTCGCCAGCGTCCTCGCCTATGGGCTGATCGGCGCGACGATCCAGCTGCGGCGCATCCCCGCCATCGTCGTCACGCTGGGCGCGTCCTTCATCTGGCTCGGCCTTGGCTACACGCTGCAGCCCACCCCCGGCGGCGCGTCGCCGGAATGGCTGTCGGCGGCCTTCGCCTGGACGCTGGCCGATGTGCCGGCCACGCTGATCCTCATCGCGGTGGCGGCCGTGATCGCCCTGGCGATCGACCGCTCGCCGCTCGGCGTCGTGCTGCGCGGCTTCGGCAATAACGCGCAGGCGATGACGCTGGGCGGCTGGTCGCCGCTGCGCTACGCCATCATGCGCTACATGCTGGCGAGCCTGTTCGCGCTGGCGGCGGGCCTGTCGCTCACCGCCATCAACACCGCCAGCGACATCAATGCCGGCGGCCCGTTCACCCTTATCAGCGTCGCCGCCGTGGTCATGGGCGGCTGCGCGCTGATCGGCGGGATGATCTCGCCGCTCGGCGTGGTGGCGGGCGCGCTCACCCTCGCTTTGGTGGGGGCGCTGCTCGGCGCTCTCGGCGTTTCCACCGACTACAATGCCGCCGTGCAGGGCTGCCTGCTGCTGTCCATGCTGGCGCTGCGCGCGCTCGCCGACCGCCGGGAGGCCCGCCGATGACCGCGCTGATGGAACGGCTGGAACGCCACCGCTGGGTCTGGTCGGCGCTTGGCGTGCTGCTGCTCTGGGCGGTGCTGTCGATCACCACCGGGCGGTTCAGCCTGCATTCGCTGTCCGGGGTGGCGATTTCGGCGAGCTTTCTCACCCTCGTCGCGCTCGGCCAGATGCTGGTCGTCACCACCGGGCGCGGCAATATCGACCTGTCGATCGCCAGCGTGCTGACGCTGAGCGCCTTTGCCAGCATCGTGGTGGCGGCCGGTTCGGATGCCCGCCTGCCGCTGGCGCTGGCGGCGGTGCTCGGCATCGGGCTGGTGACGGGGCTCGCCAATGCGCTGCTGGTCGTCGTGCTGCGCATCCCCGCCATCATCGCCACGCTGGCGACCGGCTATATCCTCGCCACCGCTACGCTGATCGCCAATCGCTGGGCAGCGGGCTTCTCGATGAGCCCCTTCCTGAAGACGCTGGCCGCCGGCCGGGTCGAGGGCGTGCCGCTGATGCTGGTTATCGCGGTGATCGCGGTGGCGCTCGCCGGCCTGCTGCTGGGCCGCACCGTCTATGGGCGCCGGCTCTCCGCCGTGGGGCAGAACGAGCGGGCGGCGGCGCTCGCCGGCATCCGCACCGGCCGCGTCATTGCTTCCGCGTTCCTGGCCTCGGCCCTGCTGGCGGCGCTGACGGGGATGCTGCTCGGCGCCTATGTCGGCGGCGCGTTTCTGGAGATGGGCCAGCCCTATTTGCTGCAGTCGCTCGGCGCGGTGGTGTTGGGCGGATCGCTGATTTTCGGCGGCTCGTCGACGGCGCTCGGCACGCTGTGCGGCAGCTTCCTTCTCATCCTCATCGTCACCACCATGCAGATCGCCGGCCTGCCGGCGGGGACGCAGGACATCGTGCAGGGGCTCGTCGTCATCGCCGTGCTGGCGCTGGCGGGCGGGCGCGCGGTGCGCCGCCGCCGCGCCGCCCCCAAGCCGGAGGCTGTGGCGCCATGACCGCCGGCCTTTCGTCCGACGCGCTGCGCCTCGCTTTGTATGGCACCGCCGCGCCGGAGCCGGAGGTGCGCATTCTCACCGCCGGGCCACTGAGTGCGGAACTGATCGAGGGCAATCTGCGCAATATCCGCTTCCACGGCGTGGAGGTGCTGCGGGCGATCTCCTTCGTGGTGCGCGACAAGGACTGGGGCACTTATGCGCCCACGCTCAGCGATCTCGTCATCGAGGAAGGCGAGGGGCGCTTTGCGGTCCGCTACCGCGCCGAGTGCGTCGGGCCGGGCGGGGAGCGGCTGGTCTATGCGGGGCGCATCGAGGGGACACCGGCTCGCCTCGTCTTCGAGGGCGAGGCGGTGCCGGAGGGCGACTTCCTCACCAATCGCTGCGGCTTCACCGTCCTTCACCCCGTTATCGGCCTCGCCGGCGCGGAGGTCGAGGTCGAGCATGTCGATGGGCGCCGCGTGCCGGCGCGCCTGCCGGACCTGATCGACCCGGCGCAGCCCTTCAAGGACATGCGGGCGATCAGCCACAGTGTCGCGCCGGGGGTGCGGGCGACCTGCCGCATGGAGGGCGACGCTTTCGAGATGGAGGACCAGCGCAACTGGTCGGACGCTTCCTACAAGACCTATGTCCGCCCGCTGTCCCTGCCCTGGCCCTATGTGCTGCCGGCCGGCGTGCCGGTGCGCCAGCGCGTGACGCTCGCCATCCTCGCGGAAGCCGCCGGGGCGCCCACCCCGCAGGCCGATGCGCCGGTGGCGCTCACGCCAGGCGCGACGCGCGGGCGGCTGCCGCGCTTCGGGCTGGCGATCGCCCCCGAGGAAGCCGCCGCGACGTTTGAGGCCGGCGACGAGCTGGCCGCGCTCGCCCCCCAGACCCTGCTGTTTCATTTCGACCCCACCGCCGGGCACGGGCCGGCGGAGCTCGCGGCCTTCGCCAAACTCGCGGCCGCGCAAAGCGGGGAAGCCGTGCTGGAATATGTGGTGCCCTGCGCCCGCCCGCTGGACGCGGAATTCGGCGACCTCGCCGGGCAGGTGGCGGCGGCCGGGCTGCGGCTCGACGCCATCGCCGTCAGCCCCTCGGTTGATCGGCGCTCCACCCCGCCCGGCAGCGTCTGGCCGCCCTGTCCGCCGCTGGAGGAGGTCTATGAAGCCGCCCGCCGCGCCTTTCCCGCGCTGCGGCTCGGCGGTGGCATGTTCAGCTATTTCACCGAGCTGAACCGCAAGCGCCCGCCGGTGGCGCTGCTGGATTATGTCACCCATTGCACCTGCCCGATCGTGCACGACGCCGACGACCGCGCGGTGATGCAGTCGCTGGAGGCGCTGCCCTTCATCCTGCGCTCGGCGCGGGCCATCATCGGCGTGGATAAGCCCTACCGCATCGGCCCCTCGACCATCGGCATGCGTCAGAACCCCTATGGCGCGCGGGTGATGCCCAATCCCGCGCGCCGGCGGGTGCCGATGGCGCAGATCGACCCACGGCAGGACGGTCTGTTCGCCGCCGCCTATATGGTCGGCACGGCCGCGCGTCTCGCGGCAGCGGGGGTGGAGAGCTTCATCGGTGCCGCCCTCACCGGCCCGTTCGGCCTGCTGGCCGGGCCGGGGGAGGGCGGGCGCCGCCCGGTCTTCCATGCGGCGCGCTGGCTGGCGGCGATCGGGGGCGCGCCGGCGATCGCCCTGGTTTCCGCCGACCCGTCACGGGTGCTGGCGCTGGCCGGCGCGACGCAAGCCGGGGACCGGGTGCTGCTGGCCGCGAATCTCACGCCACGCGAGCAGGCCCTGGCTCTGCCCTTCGGTGGGCGGGCGCGGCTGCTGGATGAGACGAGCGTGCTGAGTGGCGAGGGCCCGCGCCCGGTGGAGATCGGCGCCGGGCCGTTCACCCTGCCGCCCTACGCCGTGCTGCGTCTGGAAGGGTGAAGGATCACCCCTGCCGGGTGAACAGCGCGCTGGAGCGGTCGAGATGCTTGACCATCAGCGCCTCGGCGCCGTCGGCATCGTGGCGGGCGATGTGGTCGATGATCTCCTCATGCTCGACCAGGGTGACATTCTCGCGGCCCGACCAGGTCAGCATTTCCGTATAGTACTGGCGCAGCCAGGACAGCATCGCCTCGCTCACCGCCTCGAAGATCGTGTTGCCTGAAATCGCCGCGATCTGGGTGTGGAAGCGCATGTCATAGGCGATGAACTGCTTGGGCTCGCTCACCGCCTTGGCCTGCTGGTCGAGAATGCCGCGCAGCCGCGCCACATCCTCGGCGGTGGCGCGCTGCGCCGCCTCGCGGGCCATGCCGCGCTCGAAGAAGCGGCGAGCCTGCTTGAGATGTTCGAGGCTGTCCGGCGAGGCGGAGAGCAGGATCTGCGCCGTGAGGTCCACCTGCTGGAACAGCGAGCGCGCGGAGAGCTGCTGCACCCGCGCCCGCTCGCCATGGGTGATGGCGATCAGGCCGATATTGGCCAGCGCCTGCATCGCCTCGCGGATGGCGGGGCGGCCGACGCCGAAGCGCTCCATCAGGTCGCGCTCGGAGGGCAGGGCGTCGCCCGGCCCCAGCTCGCCCGAGGTGATCAGCGTCTTCAGGCGGTCGAACACCTCATGGGACAGCTTTCGTCGCACTATGGTGTCGGAAACATCAGCCATTCACACGCTCCTGCCAGGTCTGGGCCGTCTCGCCGCGGATCGGCATGTTGAGCATACCAGTGGCGTCCGCGGCGGGCCAGCCTGCCCTGCCCGGCTCGCTTCCCGCGTCAGTGCATCGCCTTGGCGCTGTAGGGCAGCCAGGTGGCGATGCCGGGCACGGCGATGATGAGGAGCACCACGACGATCAGCGCGAGGATGAACGGCGCCGCCGCCCTGCTGCCGCGCAGCAGGTCGGTCTTGGCGATGCCGCAGGTGACGAACAGGCAGGCGCCGACGGGGGGCGTGATCAGGCCGATGGCGAGGCCGATGACGGTGACGACGCCGAACTGGACGGGGTCGATGTCGAGCCGCTTCACCAGCGGCCACAGCACCGGCACCAAGATGATGATGTTGGCGGCGAGGTCCAGCAGCATGCCGGCGATGAGATAGACGCACAGGATCAGCAGCAGCACCAGCTGCGGGTTGTTGGTCAACTCCAGGATGAACTGCGCCGCCGCCTGCGGAATCTGTTCGCGGGTGACGATCAGCCCGTACACCGACGCGGCGGCGATCATCAGCATCACGATGCCTGTCGTGACGGCGCTGTCGAGAATGATGCCCGGCAGGTCGCGCCAGGCGATGGTGCGGTAGACATAGCGCCCCACCAGCATGCCATAGACGACGGCGACCACCGAGGCCTCTGTCGGGGTGGCGATGCCGTAGCGGATCGAGCCGATGATGACGACGGGCATCAGCAGGCCCCACACGCTGGCGCGGGTGGCGCGGGCGATGGAGCCCAGCGTCGGGCGCGGGCCGCGCTGGTAGCCCTGCCGCACCGCGATCAGCCACGCCGTGACCATCAGCGCCACCGTCATCAGAATGCCCGGCACGATGCCGGCAATGAACAGGTCGCTCACCGAGACGCCGGTGACGACGGCGAACACGATCATCGGGATGGAGGGGGGAATGACCACGGAAATGGTCGAGGCCGCCGCCGTCACGGCGGCGGTGAAGGGCGCGCCATAGCCCTTCTTCAGCATGGGGGGGATCAGCGCGCCGCCGGTGGAGGAGGCTTCCGCCACCGCCGAGCCGGTCATCCCGCCCATCAGCATGCCGGCGCCGATATTGGCGTGCGCCAGCCCGCCGCGCATCCAGCCGACCAGCGTGTCGGCGAAATCGATGATGTCGCGGGCAATGCCGCTGCGGGCCATCAGATGCCCGGCAAGCAGAAAGAACGGCACCGCCAGCAGCACGAAGCTGTCCATGGCGGCGGTCATTTTCTGCACCACCAGTGCCAGCGGCAGCCCGCCATAGAGCAGCGCCATCGCCGACGCCACGGCGAGGGCGAAGGAAACCGGCATGTTCAAAATGAGCAGCACGGCGAAAGCGACGAAGAGAACCGTGGCCATGGATCTTACTCCTGGGGAACAGCCGGCGAGGGCTGGCGGGCGCCATAGGCCCAGCCGATCAGGATGTCGCCGATGATGAGGACGCACATGGCCGCATAGCCGGCGTAGACGTAGCTCATCGGTACGTCGAGCACGGCGGAGGGCTGGTTGTTGGTGAGGCTGAGGAAGCCGAGGCAGGCGTAGAGCGTCCAGCCGCAATAGACGAGGACCAGCGCCTCGACGATCCGGCCGCAGGCCCGCTCCAGCCCCGGAAGTCGCAGATAGGTCACGGCGTCGAGCGCGATATGCGCCCGCTTGGTCCAGGCGAACCAGGCCGAGAGATAGCCGACCCAGACGAAGAGGTAGCGCGCCAGCTCCTCCGACCAGGTCAAGGGATCGTTGAAGACGTAGCGCCAGATCACCTGGCCGAGGCACACGAGCACCATCGCGCTCAGCAGGGCGCAGAGCAGGCCACGCGCCAGCCATTCCACGCCGGTCCAGAACTTCAAGAGCATGTCACACCTCTCCCGTGGAGGCGGGGGCCTCCGGGCTGCGGCTGCGTTGGCTTGCAGGCCGCCCCCGGCGAGGGAGCGGCATTTTGGATGACGAACCGGCCGCCGCCGTTGGTCTGCGGCAATTTTGGCTTGTGAGCCGGCCGCCGCCGTCAGGGCTGCGGCAATTTTGGCTTACGAACCGGCCGCAGCCCTTGGGCTGCGGCCGACGCGCGCGGCTCAGTTCGCGGCGGCCTTGATCTTGGCCACGACAGCGGGATCGATGTTCTTGAACGCCGAGGCGGTGTTGGCGGTGGCTTCCTGGAACGGGGTGATGTCGACCTGCTCGACGATCATGCCCTTGTCGGCCAGCAGCTTCAGCTGCTCGGTTTCCAGCCGGGCCGAGGTCTGGCGCTGAAAGGTCGTCGCCTCGATCAGCGCTTCCTTCAGGATGGTCTGCTGCGCCGGCGTCAGGCGGTCCCACACCTGCTGGCTGAACAGCACGAGATGCGGGCCATAGACGTGGCGCGTCAGCGTCATGTACTTCTGCACCTCCCACAGCGAGTTGCTGTAGACGATGGTGACCGGGTTCTCCTGGGCGTCGATCACGCCCTGGCTGAGGCTGGTGAACACTTCGCCCCACACCATCGGAATGGGGGAGGCGCCCAGCTCCTTGAAGGCGGCGATGTGCACCGGGTTCTGCATGGTGCGCAGCTTCATGCCCTTGAGGTCGGCCGGCGACTTGACTTCCTTCTTGCTGGTCAGGCTGCGCCAGCCATTCTCCCACCAGGCGAGGCCGATAATGCCGCGGTCCTGGAACTTGGCCAGCAGGTCCTGCCCGACCTCGCCGTCCAGCACCTTGTAGGCATGCTCCGAGCTCTTAAACAGGAAGGGCAGGTCCACCGTGCCGAGCGAGGGCACGAAGGCGACGAGCGGGCCGGTGGAGACCACCGCCATGTCGACCGTGCCGAGCTGCAGGCCCTCGACCATCTCGCGCTCTTCGCCGAGCTGGCGGTCGGGATAGATCTCGATCTTCAGGTCGCCCTTGCTCTTCTCGGCGACGATGTCAGCGAATTTCTGCAGGGCGATATGGGTGGGGTGCGCCGTCTGCGTGCCGTGGCCGGCCTTGATGATGGTGGTGGCGAAGGCCGGCGTGGCGAAGGGCACGGCGGCGAGACTGAGCGCGGCGGCGGCCGCGAGGGCGATGATCCGGTTCATGGCGTTCCTGTCCCTGTTGGATTTGATGCGTCCGGGGCCGTCGAGGGCCCCGGACGAGCCGGGCAATTGAAGCCCGGTGGGCCGCTTCAGGCGGCCTTGGGCGGGTTGCAGATTTCCTCGACCGAGCGCTGCACGGCCTTGGGGTCGAAGATGCGCTCCAGCCAGCCCTCGCGGAAAATCTGCGGCCGGGCCTGGTCAATGGCATAGAGCGCGCCATCGGAGAACTTGCCCTCGGGGAAGATCTCGAAGGCGATCGCCAGCTCGATGGTGAGATGGCCGAGCAGGAAATCGGTGGCCGCCTGGCGCGGCACGCCGCGGCGCACCGCTTCATCCGTGGCCTCGCGCAGGGCGAGGCAGAGCGTGGCGCCGATGGTCTCGGCCAGCGCCGGCTCCATGATGGCGATCTGCTCGACCGTGCAGCGATGCGCCCGCATGACCGGCTTGTAGATGGTGCGGGCGATCTGCTCGCACTGGGCATAGTGCTCGTCCGGGCCCTGCATCAGCGCGCAGACAATGTGCTGCTTGGCATGCACCCCGCCGAAGAAGTCGCTCTTGGCTTCGGCCGTCACTTCGTCGTTGAAGATCGGCGGGTGGCAGGGATGGGTGACGAAATAGGTGACGTCGTCGCGCTTGGGCAGCTCGCCCGCATGCGGGGCGGCGGCGTCCAGCATGATGATCGCGGTGCCGGGCTTCACCTTCTCGATGAAGGTGTGGGCGATCTTGCCGATCAGCCGGTCCGGCACGGCCATGAGCACGGCGTCGGCATCGGCCAGCGCGTTGTCGCCGTCGATGCAGTCGAGCCCGGTCTTCTCCTTCAGGCGGGCACGACCGGCCTCGGTCGGCTCGACATGCATCACCTCATAGGGCGAACCCTGGAGATTGGTGGCGAGGCGGACGCCCATCTTTCCGCCGGCGCCCAGCAAGGCGATCTTTTTCATCTGAGGTCCTCTCCCTTGATCAGTGGTTGGTGGCGCCGCCCCTCGCGGCGCTGAAGAAGTCCGGCCGGCCCATCTGGCCGCCCTTGAACGCGATTTCGAGCCCGTCATGGGTGCCGTCGGCATGGGCGCGGCAGAGCGGCGAGCCCGGCGCCAGCGGCGCCAGCGCGGTCACCGCATAGATGCCGAGCGCCATGCCGGCATGGCCTGAGGTGTCGCCGCCGGAAATGATGGCGCGCGTCAGCCCCGCCCGGCGCACCAGCTCGTCCAGCACGCGCCCCAGCCCGTCGCCGATGCGCGCATTGACCAGCGACGGCGCGACGCCCGCCGCCGCGATCGCCTGCCCCAGCGCCGGCACGGCCGGGTCGTCCGGGCCGCTGGCGGTGAAGACCAGCGGGTCCTGCCCGGCCTCCAGCACGTTGAGTGCCGCCGCCGCGCCGCGCGCGACCTCGGCTTCCCACGCGCCCGCGTCGACCGCGCGGGTGGCGTCAAGGCGGACGCCGCCGAAGCCATGGTCCAGCGCGTGGCGGATCTGCGCCGCCGTGATCGGCGAGCAGGAGCCGGAGACCACGGCGAGACGTTCCGTGCGCGCGGGGGCCGGCGTCGGCACTTCCGCCGCCAGCAGGCCGGCGCGGCGCCAATAGGCGACGAGCGCATATTCCAGCCCTTGCGAGCCGAGGGCGAACAGGCGCTCACCGCGATGCTCCCACACCAGCCGACCGGCCTCGGCCAGCGTTTCGTCGTCGAGCACGTCGAGCGCCAGGATGCGGGCGCCCGCCGCGCGTTCGGCCGCGAGCTGCTGCTCGGCCCGGCCGGTCTTCATCGCGACGAAGTCGACAAGGCCGACCGGCATATCGGTCTGCCGCGCCAGATGCAGGCGCACATCCGCCTCGTTCATCGGCGTCACCGGGTGGCGCGCCATGACCGGGTGGCGGTCGAGCCGGTAGCCGGTGCCGTCAATACCGGCGAACAAATTGCCGAAGGCCTGGTAGCGGGCGATGGCCGGCGCGCCGACAATGAGCGGATGCCAGGCGCCGCCGAGGAGGCGCTCGCCGATTTCGGCGGCGCGGCCGATCGAGCCGACATGCGGGGCGGAATCGAAGGTGGAGCAGACCTTGTAGTGGTTGATCGGCGCCTTCAGCCGGGCGAGCTGTTCAAAGATCGGCGGCAGCTGCGCGTCCATCCATTCCGGCGGCTGCGAGCGGGCGACGCCGGCAATGCCGATGGCGCGCTGGTCGTGGAAACGGGCGAGCTGCGCTGATGTCGGCGGGCCGAGGAACAGCACGGTCGGCAGGCCGGCAAAGCTCAGCACCTCCATCACCGCCGACGAGCCGGTGTAGTCGTCGCCATAGAAGGCAATGAGCGGGCCGCCCGGCAACCGCGGGGCGGAAGCGCGCGGGGAAGGGCTCATGCCGCGTAGGTCTCCAGCGCGCGGGCGAGTGCGGCATGGTCGCGGGCGTAGTCGGCCAGTGGCACATGGCTGATCGCCGCTTCCCAGGCCTGCCGCAGCGAGGCGACACCGGCGGCCGGGCCGTCCGGGTGGGCCATGATGCCGCCGCCGGCGGCGAAGATCAGATCGGCCGTGCCGAGCGCGGCATAGGTGCCGGGCGCCTGCTTGGCCGACTGGCCGGAGGAGAACACCGGCATGGCGATGCAGGGCTTGTCGTCGAACAGCGGCGTGAGGCATTCGCGGGCGGAGGCGATCACGCTGTCATCGGCCTCGGAGAACTTGTTGGAGAGGCCGTTGACATGCATGTGGTCGGCCCCCGCCAGCCGCCAGATCTTCTGCCAGGCGACATAAGACCAGCCGAGCATCGGCGCGCGCGAGAGATAGCCCCAGCCATTGCGGTGGGCGTGCAGCGGCAGCTGCGTGAACCGGCCCAATTCGATCATGCCGACAAGGCCGACCGAGTTGAGGCTGGCCATGACGCAGGTGCCGCCCATTTCCTGCACGAGATCGTGGCGACGGCGCATCTGGTCGATTTCGCCGGTGATGTTGAAGGCGAACATCACCTTCTTGCCGGTGCGGTCGGCATGGTCGTTGATGACGCGCATCACCGCGCGGGCGCGGTCCTCGAACGGGCATTGCGGCCCGTCGGACTGCAGCTCGTCATCCTTGATGAAGTCGATCCCCGCTTCCGCCAGCAGCTTCACCAGATCCGCCGTCTCGGTCGGCCCGAAGCCGACGCTCGGCTTGACGATGGTGCCGATGATCGGCCGCCCCTCGATGCCGGCGAGGCGGCGGGTGCCTTCAATGCCGAATTTCGGCCCGCCATAAGCCTGCGCGAACGCCTGCGGCAGGCGGATGTCGAGAAGGCGCAGGCCGGAGAACTGCTTCAGCTCGAACAGATTGCCGGCCACGGTCGCCAGCAGGTTGGGCAGCGAAGGGCCGAGATTGTCCAGCGGCCAGGAAAGGGTGACGCGCGCGCGCTGGATCACCCCGCCCTGGGGATGGCCGGCGCCGGGCAGGGAGGGCGCGTCGACCGTTCCCACGAGCTCCAGCGCTTCAATGCGGGCGGCGGAGCGCTCCTTCAGTTCCGGCGTCTCGCCGGGAATGGCGACAAAGGTGCCGCTCGACTGTTCGCCCGCCATCGCCTCGGCGGCGCGGCGCGGATCATAGGCGGTCTCGATCAGGTAGTCGGCTTCAATGCGGTGGGGCGCGGGCATGCGGCACTCCTGGCTCGGCACGCAAAGCCGCTCCGCCGCGCGTTTCCGCGCCGCCGCCTCAGCCTTCCATGCGTTTCCTCTCACGGTGAGTCTGCGCTCACTCATATCTTGAGATAGTGATTATACCAGTTGAGCAGGCGAGACAAGAGCGCCTTTACCGTCGGGCATCCACCCTGTGGAGGGCCGCGCGCTGGTGGACGATGGATGACAAGAGGGCGAGGAATTCTGTGGCGAAGCGGGCGGATCCGCTTCTGCCCGGCGCCCGGACCCCACAGGCCGGCCATGGCGGCGCCGGGCTGTCCATTTCTGTCGGGCTCTCAAGCGGAGGCGTAGAGCCCTGGCGCGGCTCTGACTCCTCGCCGGCGCCAAGACGACACCAAGCCGACGCCAAGCTGCGCTGCGCCGCCGCCGTGAACGCCCCATTTCGGACCTCAGGGGACGCCGCGCGCAAAGAAATCATTTCCCCCGCCGCCCGGCTGCGCTATATCTCAAAGCCTAATACGTCGATCCGTCCCGACATATTGATTTGAGGGTAATCTCATGCGCCGCCTGCTTCTCCTGATCGCCGCCGTCCTGCTGGTCCTGGCGCCGGGCGCCCGCGCTGGCGACCTCACCGGCGCCGGCTCGACCTTCGCCTATCCGATCATCTGGAAATGGTCGGAGGCGTTTCGCGCCGCCACCGGCACCGATGTGGCCTACCAGTCGGTCGGCTCCTCCGCCGGCGTGAACCGCATTCGCGCGAAAACGGTGGATTTCGGCGCCTCCGACAAGCCGCTCAAGCCCGAGGATCTCGATCGCCTCCGCCTCGGCCAGTTTCCCATCGTGTTCGGCGGCGTCGTTCCGGTGGTGAACCTCGCGGGCGTCGCGCCGGGCACGATGCGCTTCACCGGCGCGGTGCTGGCCGACATCTATATGGGCAGGATCACCCGCTGGTCCGATCCCGCGCTGAAGGCGCTGAACCCGGACCTCGACCTGCCGGACACGCTGATCGCCGTCATCCACCGCTCGGACGGCTCGGGCACCACCTTCAACTGGGTGTCCTATCTCGCCAAGGCCAGCCCGGACTGGAAGCGTGAGCTGGGCGAGGGCAGTTCCGTCGCCTGGCCGGTGGGCAGCGGCGCGCGCGGCAATGAAGGCGTCGCGCTGGAGGTGAAGCGCACGCCCAACGCCATCGGCTATGTCGAGTTCACCTATGTGACGCAGGCCGGCCTTACTTACGGTCTGGTGCAGAACCGTGCCGGCCGCTTCATCGCCCCGAGCGCCGCCTCGTTCCAGGCAGCGGCGCTGGGGGTGGACTGGGCGCAGACCCGCGATTTCTACGCCACGATCAACGATTCCGCCGTTCCCGAGGCCTACCCGATCGCCGCCACCACCTTTGCGCTTCTGTACAAGGCGCCGGCGGATGGCGCGGCCAACCGGACGGCGCTGGACTTCTTCGACTTTGCGCTCGGCGAAGGCAGCGACTATGCCTCACAGCTCGGCTATGTCCCGCTGCCGGCGCCACTGGTGCAGCAGGTGCGGACCTATTGGGCGGCGACGTTCAAGAGCGGCAGCTGAGCGACGACGAGGAGGGCGGCGATGCAGGGTCAGGCGAATCTCGGGCAGGCGAATCTCGGGCAGGCGGGCGGCATACGGCGTCTTCTGTCGGATGACGCGGTCGCGATGTTCGACGCCCTCGCCCAGCCCACCCGCTTCGACGCCTTCCGCCTGCTGCTGCGCTACGCCCCCTTCGGGCTGAATGCCGGCGATGTCGCGCGCCTGCTGGCGGTGCCGCACAACACCATGTCGACCCATCTGGCGCATCTGGAACGGGCCGGCCTGGTGGCCTCGCGCCGCGAGGGCCGCTCGATCATCTACACCGCCATTGCCGGGCGGGCGGCGGCGGTGCTGGAGCTGCTGCTGGGCGAACTGCCTGGTGAGGCCGATGCCGGCGCCGCCTTTCCGCGCCTGCGGCCGGGCGAGGCGGTGGAGCGCCGCTATAATGTGCTGCTCGTCTGCTCGCACAATTCCGCCCGCTCGATCATGGCCGAGGCGGTGCTGAACCGCGAGGGCGGCGGGCGCTTCCGCGCTTTCTCCGCCGGCAGCGTGCCGCGCGGCGCGCCGCACAAGCTGGCGCTCGAATTGCTGCGCAATCTCGGCTACACCACCGACGATCTGCGCTCCAAGAGCTGGGACGAGTTCGCCGGCCGCGCCGCCGAGCCGATGGATTTCGTCATCACCGTCTGCGATGCCGCCGCCGGCGAGAGCTGCCCGGTCTTCCCCGGCCACCCGCTGAGCGCGCATTGGGGCCTTGCCGACCCCGCCGCCGGCGCCGGAACCGAGGCGGAGCTGCGGGCGGCGTTTGTCCGCAGCTACCGCCAGATCGCCGCGCGCATGTCCGCCTTCGTCAACCTGCCGCTTGAAACCCTCGACCTTGCCAGCCTGAAGGCCCGGCTCGGCGCCATCGCCATCATGGACGGCGCCACCGAGATGACGCTCGCCGCCCGCGCCGCCTGAGGGCGCCTAACCCTTGCCCTTGGCGGGCGCGGCGGGCTCCGGCGTCACCGGCAGCACATAGATTTCCACCAGCGCCACCAGCGGCGGCAGCAGGAAGCACCACATTCCGGCCAGCAGATAGAGCAGCGCCGCCATGGCGCAGCCGGCGGCGAAGCTGGCGAGGAACACGCCGAAGCGCCGCAGCCGCTCGCGCACCTGGCCCGGCTCCGCGCCGGGATGCGGCTTCCACACATGGGTCAGGTCGAGCAGCAGCTGGGTGATGGTGCCGGTCATCACGGTGGAGGGCGGCGCGTCGGTGAGATGGGTGCGGTGCAGGGCGTTCTGCAGCGCCATGGCGCTCACCAGCGTCATGCCCATCATGATCGCGTTCGGCGTGTCGGCCGCCAGCGGCGCGCCGAGCTGGATCGCCACCAGCGCGGCATGGGCGAGCAGGATCAGCTTGGCCGCCATCAGGATGCGGAAATCGTCGTAGCCGCGTGTCACCAGCCAGCGGCTGACCAGCCGCGCGGCGACGACCACGAAGCAGAACACCGGCACCGCGATGATCTTGGAGAGCGAGGGCATGTGCCCCTCGGCCAGCGCGGCGGCGAAGGTGACGATGTTGCCGGTGACATGGGCGGTGAACAGGCCGTGCAGGGTGACGAAGCCGGCCGTGTCAACGAAGCCGGCATTGAAGCAGAGCAGGCCGGGCAGAACATATTTCATCGGGGACCCCCGCCGGAAGGAACGGACCCGGCAGGGCATAGTCCATTACCCCGCCGAGGCAAGCCTCGGCCCGCCGAGGCAAGCCTCGGCCCGCCGAGGCAAGCCGGTCCTTCGAGGCAAGCCGGTCCTGCGAGTCAAGCCGGCGTGGCGAGGGGGGCAGCCCTCCCGCTCAGGGCGTGGCCAGCAGCACCGCCTCGCCAAGGTCCAGCATCAGCGCGATCGGCGCCCCCACCGGGTGCGCGCCGACAATGTCGGCGCCGGTCACGCGGGTCTCGATCAGGCCGAGCCCATCCACCTCCACCCGGGTGATGGTGTGCGAGCCCTGGTAGATATGCGCCGCCACCACGCCGCTCACGATGTTGGGGCCGGCCTCATCAGGCAGGGCCGGGCGCACATGTTCGGGCCGCAGGAAGGCCCGCACCGCGCTGCCATGGATCAGGCCGTCGTCCCGCGCCGGCGCCGCCAGCCGGCCGACGCCGGGCAGCACCAGCGCGGCCTCGCGCCCGTCGCGCTCATAGCGCGCCACGGGGAGGGCGTTGATCTCGCCGATGAAGGAGGCGACGAAGCCATTGGCCGGGGTACGGTAAAGCTCGATCGGGCGCGCCACCTGCTGCACCTCGCCCCGGTTCATCACCACGATGCGGTCGGAGAGACTCAGCGCCTCGCCCTGGTCATGGGTGACGAAGATGGTGGTGAGCCCGGTCTTGCGGTGCAGTTCCGACAGTTCAACCTGCATCTGCGCCCGCAGATTCTTGTCCAGCGCCGAGAGCGGCTCGTCGAGCAGCAGCACCTTGGGGCGGATGACGATGGCGCGCGCCAGCGCCACGCGCTGCTGCTGGCCGCCGGAAAGCTGGCTCACCCGCCGCTCGGCGAAGCCGTCGAGCTTCATCATCTCGATCACCCGGCGCACCTCGGCCGCGATCTCGGCCTTGGGCAGTTTGCGCATGCGCAGGCCGAAGGCGATGTTGTCGAACACGTTCATATGCGGAAACAGCGCATAGGACTGGAACACCATGCCGATGTCGCGCCGGTAGGGCTCCACCTCGGTGATGTCGACGCCGTCGACCACGATCTTGCCGGCCGTGGGGGTGAGGAAGCCGGCGATCATGCCGAGCAAGGTCGACTTGCCGCAGCCGGAAGGGCCGAGCAGGGTCAGGAACTCGCCCTGGCCGATCTTCAGCGACACATCGGCGACGCCGACCGCACTGCCGAATTCCTTGCGGACGCGGACAAGCTCGACGGCGGCGGGGGCTTGGCTGGTGGCGGTCATAGGCGTCGGCTCTCCGGCAGGGCAGTCAGTGCGTGCAGTCAGTGCGTGTCGATCGCCAGCACCCGGCGCAGGCCGAAGGCCCGGTCGGCGATGAACATGATGAGGGTGGTGGTGATGATCAGCATCGCCGAGATCGCCGACACGGTCGGGTCGGCATATTCGCGGATGTAGTTGTACATCGCGACCGGCAGGGTCTGGGTCCGGCTCCCCGTCACATAGAGCGAGGCGGTGAACTCGGTGAGCGAGAGCACGGCGGCGATCAGCCAGCCCCCCGCCATGCCCGGCAGCACCAGCGGCAATTCTATGCGGGTCAGCACATGGAAGGGCGAGGCGCCGAGATTGGCGGCGGCGCGGGCGAGGTTGGGGTCGATGGTGGCGAGGCTGACATAGACCGCGCGGGTCACAAAAGGCATCACCAGCACCATGTGCGCCAGTACGATCATCACATAGCCCTGCTGCAGCTTGAACGCCCCGCCGAGCAGCAGGAAGCCAAAGCCGAGGGTGAAGTGCGGGATGATGAGCGGCGACCACAGCACCGCCTCCAGCACGCCGCGCCCGCGAAAGCTGTAGCGATAGACCAGCCAGGCGAAGGCCGAGCCGACGATCAGCGCCAGCGTCGAGGCGAGCGAGGTGACGATCAGCCCGTTCTTGAACGCGCGCTGGAAGTCCGGGTAGGTCAGCGCCTTCTCGTACCACTGGAACGACACGCCCTCGGGCGGAAAGGCGAGGATCTCGGTCGGGTTCACCGAGGTCATCAGCACCACCAGGGTGGGCAGCGTCATATAGGTGAGGATGGCGACGACGAGGCTCCAGAAGCCGAGGGAGCGCAGGCGGGCAAAGGTCATGACGTTCTCCCTCAGCGCACCGCCAGCCGCTTTTCCAGCCGGCCGGTCAGCGATTTCATCAGGACGAGGCTGCCGAGCGCGGCGATCAGCGCGATCAGGCTCAGCGTCGCGGCGAAGGGCAGGTTCAGCACCGAGAAGCCCTGGAGATAGACGAGGTTGGAAATCATCAGCACCTTGCCGCCGCCGATCAGCTGCGGGGTGGAAAAGGCGCTCATCGTCCAGGCGAACACCACGACGATGCCGGAAAGAATGCCCGGCAAGGTGAGCGGCAGGGTGATGCGCCAGAACACCGCGCCGGGGCTGGCGCCGAGATTGGCGGCGGCCTTCTCGCAGTCGCGGTCGACATGGCTGATCGCGGTGGCGAGCAGGATGATCATGACCGGCATGGAGAACTGCACCAGCGCCACCACCACGCCGAGCCGCGTGTACATGATCTGCAGCGGCATCTCGATCAGCGAGAGCTTGCGCAGCAGGGAGTTGATGAAGCCGTCCGAGCCCAGCATCAGCATCCACGAGAAGGTGCGCACGATCTCGCCGGTGAACAGCGGGGTGATGGAGAGCGAGACCAGCAGCGAGCGTACCCAGTCGCGCCTCGCCCGCACCAGCGCGAAGGCGACGGGATAGCTCAGCAGCAGCGAGAAAACCGCCGTCAGCAGGCTGATGTAAAAGGTATCCAGCAGCACCCACCAGTAGATCGGCCGGTTGATGCGGGTGAAATTCTCCAGCGTGAAGCCGCCGACATTCAGCGAGCCGGGCACGAATTCCCGCACGCTGTACTGCAGCACCTCGAACAGCGCCGCCGCCAGGATCACCGCCGTCACCACAGCAGGGGCGAGAAAGATGAGGAAGAAGGGGCGGCGCTGGATCATGGGGTCTCGAACGATTGAAGGCAGAGGTGGCTTTGTCGGTGGCGGTGTCGTGCGTGCTTCGAGACGCGGGGCGGGGCCCCGCTCCTCAGCATGACGAAGGTGCGGGGGCCGCGCCTCACCGCCGGCAGGCCCGCGTCATCCTGAGGTGCCCGGCACCGCCGGGCCTCGAAGGACGCAGACCCTGTCCGCCTGAGGACCGGACGCACCCGTCACTCCGCGTCCGTCATGCCCGGTACGGCCCGGCCATGACGGCGTTGGGGAGAGCCGCCCGCCCTCAGTGCATCATGTTCTCGGTGAACCACGCCTTCCACTGCGGCAGCAGGGTGGCGTAGGTCTTGTCCTCAAGCACGATGGTGCCCTTCTCGATCGCTTCCTGGCTGGTGAAGATGCCCGGCAGGCTGGCGATGGCGGGGTCGAGCTTGGCCTCGGCGGTCATCGGCGAGCATTTGTGGAAGTTGCACAGCTGCGCCAGCATGGCGGGCTCCAGCGCGATGTTGAGGAACTGCAGCGCCAGCTCCTTCTTCTTCGAGCCGGCATTGATGCCCCACACATCGGTGCCGGCGACCGCGCCTTCCTTCGGCACGTCGATCTCGACCGGCATGCCGAGCTTTTCGAGGTGATAGCCATTGATGTTCAGCAGCACCTGCACCGGGGTCTCGCCGGTGCGCATCAGGTTCTGGCTGGTGGCGTCCGACTGGTAGAACGCCTTGATATTCTTCTTCAGCTCCAAGAGCTTGGGCTTCACCTTGTCCCATTCTTCCGGCTTCACGCCGGCGAGGCGGGTGGCGGCGATGATGATGTGGCTGGGGTCGAAATCAGGCAGGCCGAGCTTGCCGGCGACTTCCGGGCTCCACAGGTCTTCCCAGCTGTTGATCTTGAAGCCCTTCGGCATCAGGTCGGTGCGGAAGGCGGGGGTGTAGACATAGACATAGTCCGCGACCGTGTAGTCCGAGCGCTTGGCCATCGGGTACAGCTTGTCGGCGTTGGGGATCTTCGACCAGTCGAGCTTTTCCATCAGCCCGTCGGAATAATAGAGATAGCCGACATGGGCGGTGGTGTTGATCAGGTCGGATTCCGGGTTGTCGCGCGCCACCTTCGCCTTGGCGAGCCGGTCCAGCGTGCCGCCGGTGATGTACTCGACCTCGACGCCGGTACGCTTGGTGAATTCCTTGCCGACGATCTCGACGCCGGCCTTCCAATTGCCGCCCCAGGTGCTGACGACCAGCTTTTCCTGGGCCGATGCGGGCAGGGCGCCGGCGGCCATGACGGCCAGGGCACTCAGTGCAATGCACAGCTTCTTCATGTTCCACCTCTGTGATTGGGGCGGCGGGCCGCCCAGATAGTTCCGGCCGCGCGCCTTCAGGCGGGCGCGCTTTGCGCAGGTCGTGCCTCGCGCCCTCGGGCGCGAAGGGCGTGTTCAGTAGCCGCGGCCGGGATCGACCTCGTGCAGCGGCGCCAGCCCCTGCCGCACGCGGCGGATGCTCTCGGCGACATCGCGGGCCGCCAGGGCCGGCACGGTGATGCTGGCCATGTGCGGGGTGATCAGAACATTATCGAGGCCCCACAGCGGGTGGCCCTGCGGCAGCGGCTCGGTTTCGAACACGTCGAGCGTCGCTTCCCCCACTTGGCCCGAGCGCAGCGCCGCGATCAGCGCGGCCTCGTCCACGACAGCGCCGCGCGAGGCGTTGATGAATTTCGTGCCCTTTTGCATCAGGCCGAATTCCGCCTCCCCGAGCAGGCCGCGCGAGGACGGGGTGAGGGGCAGCAGGCTGACGATGATCTCGTTCTGGCTAAGCACCCGCTCCAGCCCCGCGCGCCCGGTATGGGAGGCGACGCCGGGAATGTCCTTGGGGCTGCGCGACCAGCCGCTGACGGTGAAGCCCATGGTGGCCAGCGTGCGCGCCGCCGGCCCGCCGAGTTCGCCCAGGCCCAGCACCGCCACCTTGATCTCGGAGAGCGCGCGCGGGTGCACATAGTCCCATGCGCCGCGCGCCTTGGCGCGCTCGAACACCGGGATGTCGCGGGCATAGCGGGTGACGGCGAAGACGACATAGCTCGTCATCATCGCCACCATGCCGGGATCGGAGAGGCGGGAGAACTTCACCGGCACCAGGTCGTCGCGCCGCACCAGCGCATCGACGCCGGCGCCGAGATTGGTGACGAGCTGGAGATTGGGAAAGCGGGCGAAAAAGCCCTTGGGCGGCAGCCAGGCCAGCGCATAGCGGATGTCAGCCGCGTCGCCGATCTCGGGGTCGACGCGGAAGTCGAGATCCGGCAGTTCGGCGGCCAAGGCCGCGCGCCAGGCGTCGGCATCGTCCACCGGACTGTAAAACACCAGTGCATCGCGGCTCATAGGCGCGCCTGACGCAACGTCGCGACGCCATGGCCACGCGCGGCCGGCCCATGCCGCCGGGCATGTTCCCGCTTCATCAATCCCGTCTCCGAAGGCTTTGTTATTTTTCCTGTCAGGAAATGGTGCGCTGCGGAGATTGGATCGGAAAATACTTTTACCTGTTACATAACATAGGCAGTTCTTATGCAGCCTCGCCGCGCGCGCCGGTCGGGGTGAGAAAGGCGACGAGCGCCTCGCCGGTGGGGTCGCAGCTGATGCGCAACGTCTGCGCGTCGCCGGCCAGCAGCGTCTCGCCCGGCCGCACCAGCGCCGAACCTGCGGCATCGCCGACCTGCCAGGTGCCCGTCACCGCGTGCAGCACCACCAGCCCGCCTTCGGGCGCGGCGAGCAGCGGGCCATGGCCACCGGCAGCGGGCATCACCTGCGCGTGCCAGCGCCCGCGCCGCGTCATTACATTGATCACCCAGGCCGGCCCGTCGGTCAGCACCGAGCGCGGCTGCAGCACGCTGTCGAAATAGAGCGGTTCGAGCCGCGCCAGCGCCCGTGTGCCCGTGGCGAAGGCGAGGGCGAGCGGGGCGGGGCTCAGCCGGGTGATGTGGCGGTCAATGCCCGGAAAGGAAGAGAAGGGGCCTTCCTCGACAATCGGCGCCAGGCTGATGCGGATGTCGAAATCCTCATGCGTGGCGCCTTCCGGCAGCAGCAGTACATCCTGCGTGACGCCGCCGCCATTCTTCCACGGCACGCGCCTGTAGTCCGACGGCCCGATCACCCGCAACGCGCTCATTGCCCCTCGCCCCTGCTCATCCTGTCCCGGTCTAGAGAGCCGCCGGCCCTTGAGGCAATGCGTACGCGCGTGAACGGGAAACAGATTGCCGATGCGCTGGATAGGCGCTTCCTATCGCCTAGCGCACCGTCGCCCGCGGCGAGAGCGTGCCGGGCTCGAAAATGCCGCCGGGGGCGAAGGCCGCCTTCAGGTGGCGGGCGAACACTTCCACCGCCGGGCGCGGCGCCTGCCGGCGCAGGCGCAGGCTCACCAGCCGCACGGGCGGCAGCGTGTCGGTCAGCGGCACCGAGGCGACGCGCCCGCCATCATGGGTGATCTGGGTGCGTGGCAGCACGTTCTGGATGGTGTAGCCGCGCCCATGGCCGACAAGGCCGCGCGTCAGCTCATAGGCGCGCGAGCGGAAGGCGATCTGCGGCTCCACCCCGACCGAACGGAACAGCCCCATGAAATAGTCGCGCGAATGCGGCAGGTCGAGCAGGATGAACGGCTCGTCGCGCAGATCCGCGAGGCTGATGCGCTCGCGCTGCGCCAGCGGGTGGTCGGGGTGCAGCACCGCATAGGGCGGCAATTCGGCCAGCTGTTCGGCCATCACCTCCTCCGGCCGGGCGAATTCATAGGACAGCGCCATCTCCGTGCGGCCGGAAATCACCGCGTCGAGAATCTGCTGCTGGTCGCCCTCGTCGAGGCTCACCGTGATGCCGGGATGCGAGCCGGCGAAGGCGGAGAGCAGGCCGGGCATGAAATGGGTGGCGATGGTCCAGAAGCAGCCGACCGCGATCTCGCCGCGCACCTCGTCGGCCATGGCGCGGGCGTTCTGGCCGAAATCGCGGGCATGGTTCAGCAGCAGCCGCGCCTCATTGACGATGCGGGTGCCGGCGATGGTGGTCGTCACGCCTTTTGCATGGTGGCGCACGAAGACCTGCACGCCGTACTCCGCCTCGAACTGGGCGATGGCCGCCGAGATCGAGGGCTGCGAGACGTTCAGATGCCGCGCCGCTTCGGTGAGATTGCCGAAATCGGCGGTGGCCACGACGTAGCGCAGGGCGCGCAGCGAGATGTTCATCAGGATTTTCTATGTCGAGGAATGAATCAAAATATTTTACCGATCTATGGGCCCAACGCAATATTTCCTGACAGGAAAAGGATGCTTCAATGATCCGCACAGGGCAGGACTATCGGCAGGGGCTTCAGGACGGTCGCGAAGTCTGGATGGACGGCGAGCGGGTGAAGGATGTCACCACCCACCCCGCCTTCAAGCCGATCGTGGATGTGCGCGCGCGCATGTACGACATGGCGCATGAGCCGGCCTATCAGGACCGCCTCACCTATGTCGAAGAGAACAAGCGCAACACCATCTTCTACAAGCCGCCGCGCGAGACCAAGGACTGGAACGACAAGGTCGACGCCGTCGATCTGGTCATGAAGGACATTGGCGGCGTCGTCACCCGCGTCGGCGACGAGACTATCGGCGAAGTCTGGTCGCTGATCGACGGCCGCGACGTGCTGGCCGAGTTCGACCCGCGCTTCGCCGACAATGTCGACAAGCATGTGCAGAACATCTTCGACAACGACATCTTCCACATCTCGGCCAACACCGACCCCAAGGGCGACCGCTCCCTGCCGCCGCAGGAGCAGGACCCGGACATGATGGTGCATGTGGTCAAGGAAACCGATGCCGGCATCGTCATTCGCGGCGCCAAATATGAGACCGCCGCCGCCTATGCCGACCAGGCCTTCCTCAAGCCCACCGTCGGCGCCTGGACCAATGAGACGCTGTCCGACTATGCGGTGGGCGGCATCATCTCGATGAGCGCGCCCGGGGTGAAGCAGATCTGCCGCTCCTCCTTCGCCGGCCGCACCGACCCGCAGGACTACCCGCTGGCGAACAAGTTCGACGAGGTCGAATCCCTCGTCATCTTCGACAATGTGCTGATCCCGTGGGAGAACGTGTTCTTCTACCGCCACACCAAGGCGGCGCAGTACATCCGCGCCACGCTGCACCGCTACTCGGCGTTTCCCTATGTCCACCGCCTGCTCTATGTCGCCGACATGATGATCGGCGCGGCGATGTGGAACGCCAAGCAGACCGGCCTCGACAAGCTGCAATCGGTGCGGGAGAAGCTGGCCGATCTGGTCTGCTACCGCGAGGGCATCAACGCCCATCTCACCGCCTCGATCGCGCTGGCCGAGAAGAGCCCGGGCGGGCTCCTGATGCCCAACCAGTCGATGCTCTATGCCGGCCGCGTGCATGGCTGCGCCAATTTGCCGGCGATGATGCACATCGCCCGCGAATTGTGCGGCGGGCAGATCTGCGTCACCCCGAACGCCGCCGCCTTCCACAATGCCGGCTCGGGCGACTGGCTGAAGAAGTTCTACACGCTGAACAAGCAGTGGGAATCGGAGGATCGCCGCAAGCTGCTGGCCTTCGCCCGCGACCTCTTGAACTCCGACTATGCCGGCCACCGGCTCACCTTCGTGCAGTTCGCGCAGGCGCCGCACTTCAATCATCTGAACGCGGTCTACAACGCCTTCGACTTCTCCGGCCCGCTCGATTTCGTCCGCAAGGCGGCCGGGCTGTCGGACAAGGTGATGGGCAAGAACTGAGGACGCGCCGATGCACGCCATCGACCCCGCCGCCTTTCGCCACGCCATGGGCCGCACCGCGGCCGGCGTGACCGTGGTGACAAGTGACGGGGCACATGGCCGTGTCGGCGTCACCGTCTCCAGCCTGTCCTCGCTCTCGCTGGAGCCGCCCTCGGTGCTGTTCTGCCTGCACCGCGACAGCCGCTGCCTGCCGGTGCTGCTGGCCAATGGCGTGTTCGCCGCGAATATTCTCGCGCAGGGCCAGCAGCGCGTGGCGGATTCATTCGCCGGGCTGGTGCCGGAACTGCGCGAGGACCGCTTCGGCGCGGGCGAATGGGACGGGCTGACCACCGGCGCGCCGCTGCTGCAGGGGGCGCTGTGTCGCTTTGACTGCCGCCTGGCTGAGGTGTTCGACTATGGCACCCACCGCATCATCACCGGCGACGTGGTGGCGATCGAAACCCATGCCGAGCACCCGCTGGTCTATTCCAACCGAAGCTACCGCCGGCTCGAAGTGGCGTGAGCGCTGTCCCCCTGTCTCTTCCCTCTCCAGCAAAGAGCCCCTTCATGCCGACGCACACCCGCATCCGCCCCTTCAACACCAAGGAAACCTATCCCGAGCAGAAGCTGAACAACGACCTCTCGCAGGGCGTGGTGGCGCGCGGGACCATGGTGTTCCTGCGCGGGCAGGTGTCGCAGGACCTCGACACGCGCGAGAGCCTGCATGTGGGCGATGCCGGCGCCCAGACCGCCAAGGCGATGGCCAATATCAAGATGCTGCTGGAAGAGGCGGGCAGCGAGATGAGCCATATCTGCCGCATCGTCGTCTACCTCACCGACATCCGCTACCGCGAGGCGGTGTATCAGGAAATGGGCAAGTGGCTCGCCGGCGTGTTCCCCTGTTCCACCGGCCTTGTGGTGCCCGCTCTGGCGCGGCCGGAATGGGTGGTGGAAATCGAGATCACCGCCGTCATTCCCGATCCCGCGTGAGGGTGGGGGCATGACCTTCTCGATCTCCGCCCGCTGCGCCCGCACCGGCCAGTTCGGCATCGCCGTGTCCTCCTCCTCGCCCGCCGTGGCGGCGCGCTGCGCCCATGCCCGCGCCGGGGTGGGGGCGGTGGCGACGCAGAACATCACCGACCCGACGCTGGGCCCGAAGGGGCTCGACCTGATGGCGTCCGGCCTGTCGGCGCCGCAGGCGCTGGCGCGGCTGCGCAGCGAGGGGTCGCATATCGACTATCGCCAGGTCGCGCTCATTGACGCGCAGGGCCGCACCGCCGGCTTCTCCGGCGCCCGGACGCTCGGCACCCACCATATCGCGCAGGGCGAGGGCGTGGTGGCGGCCGGCAACCTCCTCTCCTCGCCGCAGGTGCCGCAGGCCATGATCGAGGCCTTCGCGCGCGCGCATGGACCCCTCGGCGATCGCCTGATCGCCGCCATGCAGGCCGCGCTTGCCGCCGGCGGCGAGGAGGGCCCGGTCCATTCGGTCGGCATGCTGATCGTCGACAAGGTGGCGTGGCCGGTAGCCGATCTGCGCGTCGACTGGCACGAGAGCGACCCGATCGGCGCGCTGGCCGCGCTGTGGGAGCTGTGGAAGCCGCAGATGGAGGCCTATGTCACCCGCGCCCTCGACCCCTCCACCGCGCCGTCCTATGGCGTGCCGGGCGATGAGTGAGCGCGCCTCGAAGCACGCAGCCCTCTCCGCCTGCCCCCCTCCCACCAGCCCCGCGAGGCCCCATGTCCGTCACCCGCCCGGCCCTGAAGCTCACCCATGAGGGGGCGCTGAAAATGCTTGCCGCCGCCGTCGCCAAGGCGAGCGCGATGGGCGTGCCGCAGAACGTCAACATCGTCGACGAGGGCGGCAACCTGCTCGCCTTCGTGCGGATGGACGGCGCCAAGCTGCTCTCGCGCGAGACCTCGCTGTCGAAGGCGATCACCGCCGCCTCGCACCGCCAGCCGACATCGCGGCTGAACCCGGCCGACGAGATCAAGCTCTCGCTCGCCGCCGGCCAGCGGCTGACCAATCTGGAAGGCGGCCTGCCCATCGTCATCGACGGCGTCTGCATTGGGGGCATCGGTGTCGGCTCGGGCAAGGGGGCGGAGGATGTCGAGGTCGCGCGCGCGGCGCTGGCCGCCATCGGCGCGGAGGACCAGATCCCGTGAAGCTGCTCCACGCCCCCACATCCCCCTTCGTCCGCAAGGTCATGGTCGTCGCGCTGGAGACCGGCCTCGCGGACCGGATCGAGATTGTCTTCAACGCCGCCAGCCCGCTGCAGCGCGACCCGGCACTGACGAGCCTCAACCCGCTCGGCAAGATCCCGGCGCTGCTGCTCGACGACGGCACCGCGCTCTATGACAGCGCGGTGATCTGCGAATATCTCGCCGACCTCGCCGGCGACACGGCGCTGTTCCCCACCGGCCCGGCGCGCTGGCCGGCGCTGACCCTGCAGGCGCTCGGCGACGGCCTGCTCGATGCCGCTGTCGGCCTGCGCTATGAGAGCGTGATGCGCCCGGAGCCGCTGCGCTGGCCGGACTGGTCGCAGGGGCAGATGGCCAAGATCGCGGGCGGGCTCGATGTGATCGAGCAGGCTGTTCACACTGGCCTCATCGGCCCGACACTCCACCACATCGGCCTGATTACCCTCGGCTGCGCGCTCGGCTATCTCGACTTCCGCTATGCGGATTTGCAATGGCGGCAGGGCCGGCCGGCGACGGCGGCATGGTTCGCCGGCTTCGACGCGCGCCCTGCCATGGCCGCCACCCGCCCGCATGAGCGCGTTGCCTGACCCGTCCCGGAAAAGCGTTGGATATCATGAGCCTGTCGCCCGTCCGCCTGTTCGTTCTCAGCGGTGCCAACACCAATCTCTACGGCCTCGACCCCACGGGCCCCTATGGCCGCCTGACCCTTGAGGACATCGCGCAGGACTGCCGGGCACGGGCGCAAGCCCTTGACGCAACAGTGGATTTCCGCCAGTCCAACCATGAGGGCGTGCTGGTCGACTGGATCCAGGAAGCGCGCACAAAGGCGGACGGCATCGTCATCAATGCCGGCAGCCTGTCCTACAGCTCGATCGCCCTGCTCGACGCCCTCGCGGCCGTGGCCAAGCCGGCGATCCAGGTGCATGTGAGCAACGTGTTCCAGCGCGAAAAATTCCGCCACCACGCCCCGCTGGCGGCGGCGGTGATGGGCTGCATCATCGGGCTGGGACCGGGTGGATATGGTGTCGCGGTGGAGGCGCTGATCGCGCATATACGGCGGAAATGAAAACGCAGTTCATTGTTTTAGAAAGAAAATTTATCATATTGTGCTGCACTACGATATGACTCTATGATCCCCCTCTCGGCGGGAGGAGGTGTCATGCTCAGGCTCGGCTACAAGGCGTCGGCGGAACAGTTCGACGCGCGCAGGCTGCTCGACTACGCCGTTCTGGCGGAGCGCTGCGGCTTCGATTCCGTCTTCATCAGCGATCATTTCCAGCCCTGGCGCCACACCGGCGGCCACGCCCCCTTCGCCCTCGCCTGGCTCGGCGCGCTGGGCGCCTCGACCTCGCGCATCGTGATGGGAACGAGCGTCCTCACCCCCACCTTCCGCCACCACCCCTCCATGGTCGCCCAAGCCTTCGGAACGCTGGGGCAGCTTTACCCCGGGCGCGTCATTCTCGGCGTCGGCTCGGGGGAGTCGCTGAATGAAGTTCCCGCCACCGGCGCGCCCTGGCCGGAGATGAAAGAGCGTTTCGCCCGCCTGCGCGAGGCGGTACGTCTGATCCGCCAGCTCTGGACGGAGGAGCGCGTAAGCTTCGAGGGAGCTTATTACCGGACCGAGCGCGCGACTATCTATGATCGACCGGAAGAACCCGTGCCGATCTACATCGCCGGTGCGGGTCCGATGGTGGCGAAATTTGCCGGGCGCGCGGGTGATGGTTTCATCTGCACCAGCGGAAAATCCTGGGATTTGTACCGCGACACGCTGCTGCCCAACGTCGCCGCCGGGCTGGAGGAGGCCGGACGGGCCGGGGATTACGACCGGATGATCGAAATGAAGGTCTCTTTCGACACCGACAAGGCCCGCGCGCTGGCCGACACCCGCAACTGGGCGGCGCTGGCGCTCTCGCCGGAAGAGAAGCACTCGGTCGAGGATCCGCTTGAAATGGAGCGCCTTGCCGACGCGCTGCCGGCCGAGCGGGCGGCCAGCCGCTGGATCGTCTCCGACGACGCCGACGAGCATGTCGAGCGCATCCGCCCCTATATCGATCTCGGCTTCCGCCATCTGGTGTTCCACGCCCCCGGCGAGGACCAGGAACGGTTCCTGCGCCTCTATTCCAGCGCCGTGCTGCCCAAGCTGCGCGCGGCTTTCGGCTAAGCCATGCGCGCGCCACCCGCCCGCCTCGAACTCATCGCGCTGCCGGAGTTTCCTCTTGTGACCCAAGGGGATGATCTCTCCCGGTTAATCGTCGAGGGGGTGGCGCGGGCCGGCGTGCAGCTGCAGGACGGCGATGTGGTCGTGCTGGCGCAGAAGATCGTCTCCAAGGCCGAGGGCAGGCTCGTCGACCTTGCCGCCGTCGAGCCTTCGACGGGGGCGAAAACGCTGGCCGGTCAGGTGCTTAAGGACCCGCGTCTGGTCGAGCTGGTGCTGCGCGAAAGCCGCCGGGTGGTGCGCGCGCGGCCGCATGTGCTGATCGTCGAGCACCGGCTCGGGCTGATCATGGCCAATGCCGGCATCGACCAGTCCAATGTCGATTCCGGCGGGCGGGAAGTGGCGCTGCTGCTGCCGGAAAACCCGGACGCCAGCGCGGAAAGCCTGCGGGCGCGGCTTTGTCAGGCGAGCGGGGCGGCGGTCGGCGTGGTGATCAATGACAGTTTCGGCCGGCCCTGGCGGCGCGGCACGACCGGGATCGCCATCGGCGCGGCCGGCCTGCCGGCGCTGATCGACCGGCGCGGCGACCCGGATCTGTTCGGCCGGGCGTTGCAGGTGACGCAGATCGGCCATGCCGACGAGATCGCCGCCGCCGCCTCGCTGCTGATGGGGCCGGCGGATGAAGGCCGGCCGGTTGTTCTCATGCGCGGCCTCACCTGGCGCGCGCCGCCCAACCCGGCGGCTGAACTCCTGCGTCCCGAAACCGAGGATTTGTTCCGATGAGCGGGCATGTGATCGCGCTTTCCGGCGGTATCGGCGGCGCCAAGCTGGCGCTGGGGCTCGACCGCGTGCTGGCGCCGGGGGAGCTGACCATCATCGCCAATACCGGCGACGATTTCCGCCATTTGGGCCTGCACATCTCGCCCGATATCGACACGCTGCTCTACACGCTGGCCGGGCTCGACGACCCGGTGAAGGGCTGGGGACGGCGTGACGAGACGTGGACCTTCATGCGCGCGCTGGCGGAACTGGGCGGCGAGGCCTGGTTTCAGCTCGGCGATGGCGATCTCGCCATCCATGTCGAGCGCACGCGGCGCCTGGCGACGGGGGAGACGCTGTCTCAGGTGACGCAGGGTCTGCGGCGCCGGCTCGGCATCGGCGCGCGGATCGTGCCGATGAGCGACGAGCCGGTCGCCACCCGCGTGCACACCGACGAGGGATGGCTGGATTTCCAGCATTATTTCGTCCGCCGGCGCTGCGAGCCGCGCGTGGTCGGGCTCGATTTCGCCGGCGCCGGTGAGGCGCGGATGGCGCCTGAGGTGGCGGCGGCCTTTGCCGATCCGGCCCTGCGGGCGGTGATCCTGTGCCCGTCCAACCCCTATCTCAGCGTCGATCCCGTTCTCGCCGTGCCCGGGATGCGGGCGGTGCTGGCCGGGTGCGCCGCGCCTGTCATCGCCGTCTCGCCGATCATCGCCGGGCAGGCGGTGAAGGGCCCGACGGCGAAGATGATGGCCGAGCTCGGGCTGGAGCCGAGCGCGGAAACGGTGGCGCGCCATTATGAGGGGCTGATCGACGCTTTCGTGGTCGACGAGGCGGATGCCGGCCTCGCGATCGCGGGAATGCACGTTGCGGCGACCCCGACACTGATGCGCAGCCTCGACGACAAGCAACGCCTCGCCCGTTTCGTGCTCGGCGTGGCGGCGCAACTTGCATGAACGCAAAGACGGGTGGCATCTGGGCGGTGGTACCGGTGAAGCCGTTCGGCCTCGCCAAGCAGCGGCTCGCCGCTACGTTCACGCCCCTTTTCCGCCAGGAACTGGCGCAGGCCATGCTGTGCGATGTGCTGGCGGCGCTGCGGCAGGCGCGGTCGCTGGCGGGCTTCGCCGTGATCACCGCAGATCCGCAGGCGGGCCGGCTGGCGCGGGACTATGGCGGGCGCTGGTTGATCGAGGGCGAGGTTCGCGGCCTCAATGCCGCAGCGACCGAGGCGGCCGCTGTGCTGGGCGCGGAACGGTGCGCGGCGGTGCTGGTCCTGCCCGGCGACCTGCCGGCCCTGACGGCGGGGGAGATTGACGGGTTCGTTGCCGGCCATGGGCCGGGCAGGGCGGTCAGCCTGATCCCGGCAGAGGACAGGCAGGGCACCAATGGCCTGATCGTCGCACCGCCGGCGACGCTGGACTTTGCCTTCGGGCCGGGGAGCTTCACGCGGCATCGGGATTGCGCGCAGGGGCTCGGCATTGTGCCGCAGTTGCATGAGCCTGAACGCTTTCCCGGCTTTGCGCGCGACATCGATACGCCGCAGGCCGTGCAACGGCTGACGGGTCTTCCGCCTTCCTCACGCACCGGCCGGCTGCTTGCATCCGTGCACTGCTCATAATCGGTGCAGTGCGGGCGTTCGAGGCGCCGTTTTGTGCAGGGATGGCGTGATCGACCTGCGCTAAACCAGGTTATCCTGAGTTTCTATAAACCAGCACACTTTGGCACAGAACTTGGATGGATCATCGGCATAGCCCTGGAGTGCCCGATGTCTTCCATCGCATTTGTCTCCGTTTCCAAACGCTACGGCGAGGTCGCTGCGGTCAGCCAGCTCGACCTCGCCTGCGCGTCGGGAGAAATGCTGGCGCTGCTCGGTCCCTCGGGCTGCGGCAAGAGCACGACACTGAAGATGGCGGCAGGCATTGAGGCCGTCTCCTCGGGCGAGATCTATTTCGGTGAGCGACCCGTTTCCCGCCTTGCGCCCGGTGCCCGCAACATCGCCATGGTGTTCGAGGACTACGCCCTCTATCCCCGCATGACCGTATGGGAAAACGTCGCCTTTCCGCTGAAGGTGCGCGGCATTACCGGCCAGCCGGCCGCGCAGCGTATCGGCGAGGTGCTGCAACTGCTCGGGCTGCGGCAGATGGCGGAGCAGGACGTGCGCGGACTTTCCGGCGGCGCCCAGCAGCGGGTGGCGATCGGTCGTGCCTTGGTTCGCGATCCCGATGTGATCCTGTTCGACGAGCCCCTCTCCCATCTCGATGCCGACCAGAAAGTGCAGCTGCGCGCCGAGATCAAACGGCTGCAGAAGCTCAGGCAGGTCACGTCAATCCTCGTCACCCATGACCAGACTGAGGCCATCGCCATGGCTGACCGGGTGGCGGTGATGAATCATGGCGTGCTCCAGCAGGTGGGAGCGCCGCAGGACCTCTATGAGCGCCCGGCCAACCTCTTCGTCGCCAACTTCATCGGCGAGCCGCCGATGAACCTGATGGAAGCCACCCTTGCCGAGGGAGGTCGCGTCGTCGGCGAGGGGTGGAGCGCGCGGCTCGGCCCGGTGCGCTTCAGCACGCTGCCGTCGGGCGGAAGCGCCATCATTGCCGGCATCCGCCCGGAAAACATCGCGGTGCGCGGGCCGGACGCCGCGGGGGAGGCGCGCGGCAGCATCGTCTATCGCGAGCCGCGCGGCGATGCCGATATTCTCACGGTCGCCCTCGACACGACGGGTGACGCGGCGGTGAAGCTCATCGCGGAAATCCCCGGCCCCGCGCGCTGGCGGGCGGGCGACCGGGTGACGCTGGGCATCGACGAGGCGCGACTGCTGGTCTTCGACGCGGTGAGCGGGCGAAACTGGGAGGTTCTGCCATGATCGCTTCGGTCCCGTCCGGGCTTGCCGCGCGTGGCATCTCCAAGCGCTTCGCCCATCAGGTCCTGCACAGTGTCGGCATCGACATCGCACCGGGCGAGCTGGTCGCCATCACCGGGCCGTCGGGCGCCGGCAAGTCGACCTTCTGCCGCATTCTCGCCGGGCTGGAACGGCCCGATGCCGGCAGTGTGACGCTGGGCGGGCGTGATCTCGCCAGCGTGCCGCCGCAACGGCGGCGCGTCGCGTTGATGTTCGAATCCTATGCGCTCTATCCGCACCTCACCGTGCGCGGCAATGCACTCTCCCCGCTGCAGGCGCCGGGCGGTCGACTCGATCCCGCAGGGGCTGCCGCGCGCGTCGACGAGGTGCTGGAATTGCTGGAAATACGTCATCTCGGCGAACGCCTGCCCGGTGCGCTCTCCGGCGGGCAGAAGCAGCGCGTGGCGCTTGCCCGCACCCTGGTGCAGGCGCCGGATCTGTACATTCTCGACGAGCCGATTTCCCATCTCGACGCCAAGCTGCGCCACAAGCTGCGGGGCGAAATCCGCCGCCGCCTCGCCCGCCAGGAGGCGCCAACCCTGTGGTCGACGCCGGACGGCATGGAGGCCCTCTCGGTTGGCGATCGTGTGGTGGTTATCGATGGCGGGCATGTCGAACAGGTCGGTACCCCGGAGGATATCTGGCAGCGGCCGGCGAGCACCCGGGTCGCCCGGCTTCTCGGCGATCCGCCGATGAATCTCATCGACGGGCAGTTGGCGCGCGAGAATGGCACGCTGTTCTTCACCCGCCGCGAGCTGCGCCTTGCCCTGCCGCCAGCCCTCGCCCGGGCGGCTGAGCAGGCGGGCAGCGAGGCGGTCAGTCTCGGCGTGCGACCAGACGACATCGCCTTCGCCGCACCCGACACAAGTGGCGCGGTCCGCGCCGAAATCTACTCCAACGAGCCGTTTGGAAAGCACGCCATCGTCACCCTCGATCTCGGCGCCCTGCTCGCCAAGGCGAAGACGAGCATGGCCATTGCCGCCTCCCTCGGGAGCGGCGCGGGCGATGGCATCGGCCGGCCGGTGGGACTGATGTTCCCGAAGGGCGGGCTCGCGCTTTTCGACGGGACGACGGGCCGCGCGCTGCCCGGCACTTGAAGCCGCTGACGATAAACAGAGGGAAAGAGCGATGAAGAGCAGGTTCTGGTGTTTCGCCGCCGCCTTGGCGGCCTCGACCATGCTGATGGCACCGGTGGCAAAGGTGCAGGCGGACGACACGTCCTTCTACGCCGAGGCGGCCAAGCCCTATAAGGGCAGCACGATCCGCGTGCTCGACGAGATCACGCCGCTGCAGGAAACCCTGTCCAAGATCGTGCCGGACTTCGAGAAGGAGACCGGGATCAAGGTGGAGTGGGAACTGCTCAACCATTTCGAGGTCATCAACAAGGGCCAGGCCGACATGCTGTCCGGCCGCGGCTATTATGACGCGATCATGCTGCACGGCTTCCAGCTCGGCCCGATGATCTCGGCCGGGGTGATCCGCCAACTCAACGATTTTGTCGCCGATCCGAAGCTCGCTAATCCGAACCTCAATTCGGCGGACTTCATCCAGAACCCGTTCAAGACTGCGGCGTTCGTCGGCGACAAGCAGTATTCGTTCATCAACTGGAACTACAACCAGATTTATTGGGCGCGCGCCGACCTGCTGAACGACCCCGGCGAGAAGGAGGCGTTCAAGGCCAAGTATGGCTATGAACTGGCGCCGGCCGCCACAATCGAGCAGATGCGCGACATCGCCGAATTCTTCACCCGCAAGAAGGGCGCGATGCTGGCCGGCAAGCCGCTGGAGAGCGACTTCTACGGCATCGTGCTTGAGGGCATCAAGGGCGGCTCGACCTTCCCGACGCTGTGGAACAACTTCGTCAAGAACTATGGCGGCAATCTTATCGACGCCAACGGCAAGCCGGACTTCGACAGCCCGCAGACCGTCGCCGCGCTGAAGATGTGGCACGAGCTATGGACCTTCGCCCCGCCCGGCATCGCTGAATACTCGCTGGTCGACGTTCCGACAGTGATGGGCAACGGTATCGCCGTGCAGTCAATCGCCTGGTCGGACTTCGTGCTCGGCATCGACAAGCCCGGCGTCTCGCCGCTCGCCGGCAAGTTCGTCTACGGCCCAATCCCGATCAAGGCCGGCTCGAAGGAGCGCTACGCCGAGGCCGAGCCGTCGGTCACCGTCATCAGTGCCGCCTCCAAGAGCCCCGAGGCCACCTTCATCTTCCTGCAGTGGCTCGCCGACAAGAAGCAGCAAGACAAGCTGATCGCGCTGGGGGCGGGCGGCGTGCCGATCCGAGAATCCTCCTGGGCGCTGCCGGCGATCACAGGCTCGGCCAATAAAACGCTCTACGTCGCGATGAAGGCGACCCTCGATGTCGCCGAGGCCAAGCCGAAGATGCCGAAATTCTACGAGATCTACGATGTTATGAGCGGCGTCGCGCAGGAAGTCGGCCTCGGTCGGATCTCGCCGGAAGAGGGCGCGAAAAAGGGCCAGGCGGAACTCCTCAAGCTCTGCACCAAATGCCTTCTGTGATCGACCTGCTGTGAACGATTGAACTGAACAGGCCGGCTCCCTCTCCCCGTCGGGGAGGGGGATGGGGTGAGGGGTTCGCGGGCCGATCATCCTCAGACCCCTCGACCTCGCTTCGCGGGGCGAGGTGATACGTGCCGCAACCCGGAGAGCGGACTTTCCATGGCAAGCGCAAGCGAGACGATCACTCCGGCGGAGGGCACTGTTGGGGCCCCGCGCGAGCGGCTCTGGTACCCGTACCTTCTCATTGCCCCGTCCATGCTCATGCTGGTCGTGGTGTCGCTCGTGCCGTTCCTCTACACGATCTATCTCAGCTTCCACGCCGCCAAGTTCGGCCGCGTTACCGACTTCATCGGCTTCGACAATTACGCGGTGCTGCTCACCGATCCCCGCTTCTGGAACTCCATCGGCGTCGCCGCCACTTTCGTGCTGATCGCGGTGCCGGTGGAATTCATGCTCGGGCTGGCCGGCGCGCTGGTGTTGAACCAGAATGTGCGGGGTCGTTCCATCCTCGTGCCGCTGCTGTTCATGCCGACTATGATGGCGCCGATCGTGGTCGGGCTGCTGTGGAAGATCATGCTGGCCGGCTCGTGGGGGTTCTTCTCCTACAATGTGCTGGAACGCTTCAATCTGCTTGAGGGCACCTCGGTCTTCGCCTCGCCGGAATTCGCGCTCTACGCGCTGATCTTCGTCGATATCTGGCAATGGACGCCCTTCATGATGCTGGCCTTCTTTGCCGGCCTGCAGGCGCTGCCCACCGGCCCCTATCGTGCGGCGGCGGTGGACGGGGCGAACCCGCTGCAGATGTTCTTCCACATCACCCTGCCGATGTTGACGCCGCTGCTGGCGGTCATCGGCCTGCTGCGCTTCATCGACGCCTTCAAGGTGTTCGACACCATCTACATTCTCACCGGTGGTGGGCCGGGCATCTCCACAGAGACGCCCTCCATCCTCGCCAACAAGATGACCTTCGAGTTCTGGAACATCGGCGAGGCCTCGGCGCTCGCGGTGCTGGTGTGGCTCGCCTTCTTCGCCTTCTGCAATGTCTTCTACCAGGTCGCCAAGAAGCGCCTGAACGCATTCTGAGGAACCGCGCCAATGGCCGAAGCACAAAGCCGCCCCGAAGGCTCCAAGGCTCTGCTCTGGACCAGCGTCACCGTGGTCTACGCCGCTATCATGCTGTTCCCCATCTTCTGGATGGCGTCGATGATGGTGAAGCCGAACGACGCCATGTTCGCCCGGCCGACCCAGTGGTTGTTCATGCCGACGCTGGAGCATTTCAGCTACGTGCTTGAGCACGGCTTTCACTGGTATCTTCTGACCTCGTTCCTGCTGTGCACGGTGTCCACGGCGCTGGTGGTCATCATCGGCACGCCGGCGGCCTATGCCTTTGCCCGCTTCGAGATGCGGGCGAAGGACGACCTGTTCCTGTTCATCCTGGCCTCGCGCATGGCGCCGCCCGTGTGTCTCGTCATTCCCTTTTACCTGATCTTCGCCAAGGTCGGCCTGCTCGACACGTTCCTCGGCCTGACCCTGGCCTACATGACCTTCAATCTCTCCTTCTACATCTGGGTGCTGCGCTCTTTCTGTCGCGATTTGCCTGTTGAGCTGGAGGAGGCGGCGGCACTGGAAGGCTGGTCGAAGCCGCAGATCTTCCGCCGCGTGGTGTTCCCGCTGCTGCGCAACGGCATCGTTGCCACCGCCGTGCTGTGCTTTATCTTCGCCTGGAACGAGTTCCTGTTCGCTTTCATGCTCGGCGGGCGGGCGGTGCAGACGCTGCCCGTTTCCATCCCCAAGCTCATCACCTCGCAGGGCGTGCGCTGGGGCGAGATGGCGGTGGTCGGCATGACCGCGCTCCTGCCCGTCCTCGCCGTGGTCTTTGTCTTGCAGCGTCACATCGTGCGCGGCCTCACCCTTGGGGCGGTGAAGGGATGATCGGAATGAACGGGATCAAGGCTCACAAGGACCCGAAGCTGCCGCCACCGATCGAGGTCGCGGAAGGGCCAGAATGGGTGGAGGCGCTGGCCCTCCTCGACCGCGACGTGGCGGAAACGCTCCTCGCCGCCGCCCGCACCCTCTACCCCCATGATGGCCTGCCCGAGCGGGTCTATCGGCGGGTCATTCTCCATTTCGACCGCATGGCGGCACACTCACCCGCTGCGGCGCAGTCCTTCGCCGAATTCGTCGACCGAGTGGACGCGGCCATGCCGCTACCCTTCCGCGAACTGTCGGAGAGCTATCGGGTGGCGGTGCTGAAGCGGTTGGAGGCCAGCACGTCGTTCCGGCTGGTCCAGCGTTCCACCGTCCGCTTCCTCTATGACGATGTCGAGGTCTGGCAGGCCTTTGGCTATGAGGGCGCCTCGGTGCATCTCGGTGGCTACGTGAACCGGGGCTTCAGCGATCTCAACTGGCTACCGGAACCACCGGCCGGCATCTGACTCCGCTCACATCAAGGGTCCCACGATGACACAATATGAACTCGACGATGCCGGCGTCGTCGTCATCATCGGTTCGGGCGCGGGCGGCGGTACGCTCGCCCATGAGCTGACCCGGCGCGGCGTCGACGTGGTGCTGCTGGAAGCCGGCAAGCATCTGACCGCCGAGGATTTCGTCAATGACGAGTGGGGCGGTTACGAGATGCTGTCCTGGCTGGACAAGCGCACGGCGTCGGGCGATTGGCGCGTTGCCCGCGACCATCCGGTAACGCCGAGCTGGAGCTGCCAGGTGGTGGGTGGCACCACCACGCACTGGTCCGGCTGCTGCTACCGCCTGATCGCTGACGAGATGCGCGCCCGCACCGTCTATGGCGACATATCAGGCGCCAGCCTGATCGACTGGCCGCTCACGCTCGATGAGTTGGAGCCCTATTACGACCTCGCCGAGGCCAAGATGGGCGTGACCCGCACCAATGGCCTGCCCGGACTGCCGGCGAACAACAACTTCAAGGTGATGTATGCCGGGGCGACGGCCTTGGGACTCAACGCCTCGACGGGTCGGCAGGCGATCAACCCCATCCCCTATGACGGTCGCCCGGCGACGATCCAGGATGGCTTCACGGTCACTGGCGACAAGGTCGGGTCGCGCTGGTCGACGCTGAATGTCGAGATCCCGCGTGCCCTCGCCACCGGCAAGCTGGAGCTGCGGCAGCGCAGCCGGGCCGTGTTCATCGAGCACGACGCGGCCGGCAAGGCGTCGGGCGTGGTCTATGTCGACGCCGCCGGCACGCGCCACCGCCAGAAGGCGCGGGCGGTGGTGCTGGCCGGCAATTGCGTGGAAAGCTCCCGCCTGCTGCTGCACTCCGCCAGCGGCCTGTTTCCGCACGGGCTGGCCAACGGCCATGGCACTGTCGGGCGCTATTATCTGCGCCACATCATCCAGACCGTGTGGTCGGTGTTCGACAAGCTGGTGAACATGCACCGCGGCGAGATCATGACCGGCATGGTCGACGATTTCGTCCGCCATGACCCGGCGCGGGGCTTTGCCGGCGGCTATTATGTTGAACTGAACTCCATGGGCCTGCCGACCACCGCGGCCTTCCTCGATCCGGGCTGGTGGGGGCGCGATTTCGCCGGCGTCATCGAGCAATATGCCCATATGGCCGGCATGCTGCTTTCCGGCGAGGACATGCCGCAGGCGGGCAACCGGATCACTCTGACCGACGAACTCGACGCCTTCGGCGTGCCGGTCGCCAACATCCATTACGACGAGCATCCCAACGACCTGAAGATGCGCAGCCATGGCTACAAGACCATGACCGCCATCCATCAGGCGGCGGGGGCCAAGCGCTCCATCGAGGCGCCGGCCTATCCCGCCAGCCACAATCTCGGCTCCAACCGCATGAGCGCGCGGGCCGAGGACGGTGTGCTCGACGGAAACGGCCGGGCGCATGAGGTACCGAACCTGTTCATCGCCGATGGCAGCGCCTTTGCCACCGGCGGCGCCTGCAACCCGACGCTGACCATCGTTGCGCTGTCGATCCGGCAGGCCGACTTCATCGCGGGCCAGATGGCGGCCGGCGCGCTGTGAGCGAGGACTTCACCGAACCGACGCTGGCCTATTGGCAGGAACTGACCGACGAGCCTCTCGCCCCCTTTTCCTTCAACCCGCCGCATCGCCATGGCTATCCGGTGCGGCTGGCGGATGGCCGCGTGCTGGTGCTGCCGCTGCGTCGCCTGCCCGACGGCGTTCATGCCGCCGCCTCGCTCATCGCCAACCAGGCCTCGCATGGGGTGGTGAGCGCCCTTGCCGATGCGATGGCGCAGGAGGCGCGAGCGCTCCAGGCGGACTGCGTGGTCGGCTTGCCGACCCTTGGCCTGTCCTTCGCCGCCCTCGTGGCGGAGCGGCTGGGCCAGCCGCGCTACGTTCCGCTCGGCTACTCCAAGAAATTCTGGTACCGCGACGACCTCTCCGAACCTGTCTCTTCCATCACCAGCCCGGAGGCGGGCAAGCGCCTTCGGCTCGACCCCAATCTCCTGCCGCTGGTCGATGCGCGTCGCGTGCTGCTGGTCGACGATGCGATCTCCACCGGGGCCACCGCGCTCGCCGCCTGCCGGCTTCTTGAGCGGGCCGGGGCACGCCTCGCCGGCATGGTGGTGGCGATGAAGCAGACCAATCGCTGGGTCGCTGCGATGCACGGAGTTCTCGCACCCGCGCAGGTTCGCGCCGCCTATGGCTGCCCGCTGTTCGCAATGCGTGCGGACGGCTGGTGGCCGGTCGAGGCTACTTTGCCTCGCACGCCCTGAACCCTCAACGGCCCTCGACCCGCGCCTCTCGTATCGCCTCCCATACCCGCGCGGGGGTGAGTGGCATGTCGAGATGGGTGATGCCGAGCGGGGCCAGCGCATCCACCACCGCATTGACGAAGGCGGGCGGCGCGCCGATGGCACCGGCTTCCCCCGCGCCCTTGATGCCCAGCGGGTTGGTTGTGCAGGGCACGTTGTGCGTGGCGACATCGAAGAAGGGCAGGTCGTCCGCGCGCGGCAGGCCGTAGTCCATGAACGAGCCCGACAGCAGCTGGCCGCTGTCGGGGTCGTACACCGTGCGTTCCATCATCGCCTGGCCGATGCCCTGGGCGATCCCGCCATGCACCTGCCCGCTCAGCACCAGCGGGTTGAGCGTGCGGCCGAAATCGTCGACCACCGTATAGCGCTCCACCGTGATATGGCCGGTTTCCGGCTCGACCGCGACCTCGCAGACATGGGCGCCGTTCGGGAAAGTGCCGGCCATCTGCTCGAAATCGCCGATGCCTTCGAGTCCGCCCACCTGCGCCGCGACCTCCAGCAGACCGATATGGCGGTTGGTGCCCGGCACGCGGAAGATGCCGGCATCGAAGTCCAGCTCGCGCTCGTCGACGGCGAGAAGGTGCGCGGCCTCCCGGCTCGCCTTGCCCAGCAACGCGCCGGTCGCGAGGCGCAGGGCGCCGCCGCCATGCACCATGGAACGAGAGGCGACCGTGCCACCGGCCGAGGGAAGGGGCTGCTCGGTGTCGCCGGTCTTCACCGCAATGCGCGAAGGCTCGATGCCCAGCGCCTCGGCGGTCATTTGCACATAGGTGGTCTCATGCCCCTGTCCGGTCGACTGGGTGCCGACATGGACAACGACATGGCCGTCGGCGCCGATCTGCACCACGGCGCCCTCTTTTCCCGGCACGCCAGTGCGCTCAATGTAATAGCCAAGCCCGATACCGCGCAGAAGGCCGTCGCCCTTCTCCCGCCGGGCGGCAAATCCGTCCCAGTCCGCCGCTTGCAGGCCGGCCTTCATCACACCGGCGAAATCACCCGAATCGTAGACAACGCCGGTCGCGGTGCGGTGCGGCATCTCCTCGGGCGCGATCATGTTGATCTCGCGCAGCGTGATCGGGCTGAGGCCGATCTCCCGCGCCGCCTTGTCAACCAGGCGCTCGATGAGATAGGCGGCCTCCGGGCGGCCGGCGCCGCGATAGGCGTCCATCGGCGCGTTGTTGGTGTAGGCGATGCGGACATCGGTGGCGACAACAGGGACGCGGTAGACCCCCGGTGCCATGGGCGGACCGGAGAGGGTGGGGCAGTAGACGCCGAAGGCGGAAAGCGCGCCGCCGGCGCTCGCCAGCGTTTCCACCTTCAGCGCGGTGAAGCGCGAGTCGGCGTCCAGCCCCAGCGTGGCGCGGGAAAGATTGTCGCGGCCCTGTGTGTCCGAAAGGAAGGCCTCGGCGCGGCTCGACTGCCAGCGCACCGGGCGGCCCAGCTTGCGCGCGGCGTAGAGCACGAGCGCCTGTTCGGGATAGGGAATGGCCTTCATTCCGAAGCCGCCGCCGACATCCGGGGTGATAACGCGCAACTGTGCCGCTGGCAGGCCGAATACGCCCTCGAACATGAAGTCGCGGACCATGTGGCTGCCCTGGCTGCCGGTGACGAGGGTGAACTGCCCCGTCGCCCCGTCAAAGAGGCCGATGGCGTTGCGCGGCTCCATCGAGGCGACGACGATGCGATTATTGACCAGTTCCAACTCCACCACCTGGGCGGAGGCCTGTAGAGCGGCGTCCACCGCCGCGATGTCGCCGAGCTGCCAGTGCAAAGCGAGATTGCCGGGGGCTTCGTCAAACAGCTGGGGTGCGTCGTCCGCCAGCGACGCTGCCGGCTCGACCACGGCGGGCAGATCGGCGATATCGAGTTCCACCGCCTCGGCGGCCTCAAGCGCGGCACGCGCCGTTTCCGCCACCACAAAGGCCACCGGCTCGCCGAGATAGCGCACCTTATCCACGGCCAGCAGCGTGTGCGCGGGCAGCGGCATGCGTCCGCCTTCCGCGTGGTCCAGCACGATGACGACGGGCAAGGCGCCGATGCCGTCGGCGGCGAGGTCCTGCGCGGTGTAGACCGCCAGCACGCCGGGCATCGCGCGGGCGGCCTCGGCATCCACCGCGTTGATCATCCCATGGGCGAGGGGCGAGCGCACCACGCAGGCGAAGGCCTCGCCCGCGAAACGGCAATCGTCGGTGAAGCGGCCGGCGCCGGTGATGAAGCGCAGATCCTCCACCCGGCGGAACGGCTGGCCAACCCCGAATTTCATGGCTTTCCCCTTCGGCTTCCCATCAGAGTGGCGCGCAACGCAGCAGCCTTGCCGCTGCATCTTTTCTAATCATTCTATCTATGTAAAGATAAGCACATATCGAACGATAGTGTCGATAATCGAATGAGATAGTGTTTTGCGGGAGCGATCCCGCGGGAGTTGCTAATGGGCGCCCTTGGGCACGATGGCGAGCGCGCGGATGATGTGAAGGCGCATAAAGGCGTCGGCGCCTCGGTTCGCCGCAAGGAGGACGCCCGCCTGCTTGCCGGGCGCGGGCGGTTCATTGGCGACATGCGATTTCCGGGCCAGCTGGAGGCGGCTTTCCTGCGCTCCTCGCTGGCTCATGCGCGGATCAAGGCGGTGCACATTCCGCCGCATCTGCACGGGCGCGCCTTCGTCCATGCCGACATGGCTGGGGTGAAGGACATTCTGGCAAAAACCGGGCTGCCAGGCTTTCGCGTCTCCGCCCAGCCCTCGCTGGCGAGCGGCAAGGTGCGGTTTGTCGGCGAGCCGGTGGTGATGGTGCTGGCGGAAACCCGGGCGCTTGCCGAGGATCTCTGCGAGGAGATCGAGGTTGAGTACGAGGAATTGCCGGCCAATGTCGACATGCTGCGCTCGGCCAAGGAAGGCGCCGCGCTGATCCACGAGGACTGGCCGGAAAACGTGTTCCTGGTCTCATCGACCGAGAAGAACTTCGACGAGTCTCTTCAGGACGCCCCGATCAAGGTGACGCGCGAGGTGCGGACCAGCCGGCAATGCATGGCGCCGCTGGAGGGCAAGGGCTGCATCGCCCTGTTCGACCGCACCTTCGAGCAGCTCACCCTGTGGACCTCGACCCAAATGCCGCACATCGTCCGCTCGGGGCTGGCCGAATGCCTGGGGCTCGACACCCGCAAGATCCGCGTCGTGGCGCCCGATGTCGGCGGCGGCTTTGGCTGGAAAGGCCTGCTGCAGCCGGAGGAAGTCTGCTGCGCCTGGGCATCGCTGAAGCTGGATCGCGCGGTGAAATGGCTGGAGGACCGGCGCGAGCATCTGGTCGCTGCCGCCAATTGCCGCGAGCATCATTATGTGATGACGGCTTATGCCGACACCGAGGGCCTCCTGCTCGGGCTGGAGGCGCAGGCGCATGTCGATGCCGGCGCCTATTCGGTCTACCCGTTCTCGGCCTGCCTCGAAGGGGCGCAGGTCGTGTCCAACCTGCCGGGCCCCTACAACCTGCCGGCCTATCGCTGCCGCACCTATTCCGTCTGCTCCAACAAGCCACCCATCGTGCCCTATCGCGGCGTGGCGCGCACCGGCGTGTGCACGGCGATGGAGCTGATGATCGACGCGGTGGCGCGCGCGGCCGGGCTAGAGCCCTATGAGGTGCGCCAGCGCAATCTGGTGCGTCCGGATCAGATGCCATTCACCTCGATCACCGGCAAGGATTTCGACATGGGCGACTACCCCGAGAGCCTGCGGCGGGCGTTCGCTATGGTCGGCCATGAGGGCGTTCGCGCCCGCCAGAAGGTGGGGGAGGCGGACGGGCGGCGCATCGGGCTCGGCTATGCCGTCTATTGCGAGCAGGGCGCGCACGGCACCTCTGTCTATCATGGCTGGGGCATTCCGATGGTGCCCGGCATCGAGTCCTGCGGTGCCCGGCTCACTCCGGATGGCACGTTGGAAGTCCGGATCGGCAGCCAGAGTCATGGTCAGTCGATGGAAACCACGCTGGCGCAGGTGGCCTGCGAGGTGCTGGGAATCGACCCAGATCTCGTGAACGTGGTCCATGGCGACACCGCCATGACGCCCTATTCCACCGGCACCTGGGGCTCGCGCTCGGCTGTTATGGCCGGCGGCGCGGTGGCGAGCGCCTGCGAGCGGCTCGCCGGGCGCATCGCGCGGATTGGGGCGCATCTGCTGCAGGCGCCGGTGGAGGCCGTGACGGTGCGCGACGCGCAGGTGGTCGGCCCGCAGGGCTCGGTGAGCTTCAGGGAGGTGGCGGCGACCTGGTATCTCGCGCCGCAGAACCTCCCTGCCGACATCGACCCGGACGGGCTGGACCTCGTTGCCGGCTACCGTCCGTCCGTGGACACGGGCACATTCTCCTACGCCGCCCATGCCTGCGTGGTCGCGGTGGCACCGGAAACCGGGGAGGTGGAGATCCTCGATTACGTCATCGTCGAGGATGGCGGCGTGCTGCTCAACCCGATGGTGGTGGACGGCCAGATCTATGGCGGCACGGCGCAGGGCATCGGCACAGCTCTCTATGAAGAGATGGCCTATGACGAGCACGGGCAGCCGCTGGCGTCGACCCTGGCCGACTACCTCCTTCCCGGTGCCGGCGAGATGCCGGATGTCCGCATCGCCCATATGGAGACGCCCTCGCCCAATACACGCTTTGGCCAGAAGGGCATCGGCGAGGGCGGCGCCATCGCCCCTCCGGCGGCGATTGGCAACGCCATCAACGACGCGCTGGCCGGGCTCGGCGTCGAGATGACCGTCTCGCCGATGACGCCGCGCCGGGTGCGCGAGGCGGTCGAGGCGGCCCGACAAAAGGCGACAGCGGAGAGGCTTGCGTCGTGAAGGCCGCGCGTTTCGACTATTTACGACCCGACGATCTTGCCGGCGCCACGGTCGCGCTGGCGGAGGGCCGCGCCCGGCCGATGGCCGGGGGGCAGAGCCTCGGCCCAATGCTCAATCTGCGCCTCGCCCGGCCGGGGCGCGTGGTCGATGTTTCCCACCTGCCTGAGCTGCGGCGCGTCGAGGCGCGGCCGGACGGCATCCTCTATGGCGCCGCGCTCACCCATGCCGAGTTCGAGGACGGTGCGGTACCGGATCCGACCCCGGGCTTTCTCGCCCGCGTAGCGCACGGCATCGCCTATCGCGCCGTGCGCAATCGCGGCACGATCGGCGGCAGCCTTGCCCATGCCGACCCCGCCGCCGACTGGCCGACGGCGCTGGCGGCGCTCGGCGCCCGCGTGCATCTTGCCGGACCTGCGGAGACGCGGGAATTGGCTGTCGACGAATTCATCCTCGGCGCCTTCGAGACGGCACTGGCACCTGGCGAGATCATCACCGGGGTTTTCGTGCCGCGCCGCTCGGCGCAGGCGCGCTTCGGCTATCGCAAGTCCTGCCGCAAGGTCGGGGAGTTTGCCGAAGCGATGTGCGCTGTGCTGGTCGACCGGGAGAGCGACGTGCAGCGCCTCGCCATCGGCGCCACCGAGGCGCGGCAACTGGTGTTTCCCGCGGCCCACGACGTCCTTCGCTCTCCCGCGCGTGTCGACGATATCCTGCGAGACGCCGGTCTGGCCGCCGATCCGGCCGCGTTCCGCCTCCGCCGCGAGGTCGTCCGGCAAGCCATTGCCGCGCTGGCAAGCGAAAGCCAGCCTGAAGGTCAGCCCGCATGAAGCCGATCCGTCTTTCCGTCAACGGCCGCGACATTGAGGCAGAGGTTGAGCCGCGCCAGCACCTTGCCGATTTCGTGCGCGAGGAGTTGTTGCTCACCGGGACGCATCTCGGCTGCGAGCACGGCGTGTGCGGAGCCTGCACCGTGCTGATCGATGGCGCGCCGGCGCGGGCCTGCATCGCCTTTCCCGTCGCGCTCGACGGTGCCGTCATCACCACGGTCGAGGGGCTGGTGGACGATCCTGTGACTGAGCGGCTGCGCAAGGCCTTCATGGTGGAGCACGGGCTGCAATGCGGGTTCTGCACGCCGGGCATGCTCATCATGGCGCGCGATATCGTGCTGCGGCGACCTGGCGCGGATGACGCCGCGATCCGCCACGAACTGGCGGGCAATCTGTGTCGCTGCACCGGCTATATCGGTATCATCCGCGCCATCCGGGCGGTGGCGGCCGAGCGCTGCGCGGCCGGCGAAGCGCCCGTAGTGACGCGCGGCGGGGCGGTCGTTCCCCCGCTCCACGTCTCGCCGCTGACCCTGCCGGTGGCACCGGCGCGACTTTCGGCTGTGGGGGATGAGCGCCTCGGCCGAGGTGAGGACGTGTCGGCCGCGAGTGCTGTGTTCGTTCCGGAGAAGCTGCGCAATCCGGTGGAGTTGGTGCAGGAGTTTGAGGTGCCGGCGCCGCGGGCACAGGTCTGGGCGCTGTTCCAGGACCCGGCGCAAGTGATCGGCTGCCTGCCGGGGGCGCGGCTGACGGCACCCAGCGACGGACGCACGGTGAACGCGGAAATGCTGGTGAAGCTCGGGCCGATCCAGGCCGCCTTTGGTGGCACGGGGGTGATCGCCGCTGATCCGGCGAACTGGACCGGAACGATCGACGGTGGCGGTGTCGATCGGCGCAGCGCAACGCGGGTGCAGGCGCGGCTTGTCTATGGCCTCGACGAGTTGCCGGGGGCGGCGGCGACCCGCGTCCGCGTGGAGGTCGCCTATGTGCTGCAGGGCCCGCTCGCCCAGATGAGCCGGGGAGCGCTCGCCCGCGACCTTGCCGCGCGTCTGACAGCGGCGTTCGCGACCCATCTCGCCGCCTTGCTGCGGGGCGAGGCAGCCGCGGCGCAGCCTGCTCCGCTCGATGCCGGATCGTTGCTGCTCTCGCTGGTGAAGGACTGGGTTCGGCGCCTGTTCCGGCGGGCGTGAAGGCCCGACCAACTCGCCTATCGATTTCAGCCCAGAAGGTCGATGTCGAGCTGTACGCAATCGCCGCGATAGACGATATCGGCGACATAGATCACCACGTCGTTCTCATCGGTGATGACCAGATGGGCCTCCACGGTGGGAAAGCCGATCCCGGTAGCGAGCAGGTTCGCCACGCGGGGCTCCACTGTGCCGACGATGAAGGATTGCCGGGCGCGCTTCACCTTCAGCCCCTCCAGCGAGGCCACCACGGCGATGGTGGGCTCGCGGTCGAAGCGGGCAGGGGCGAGCTCATAAAGCGCGGCGTCGAAATGCACCCGGGCGAAAGAATAAGGCTGCCCGCGCCGGGACTGCACGCTTTCCAGATAGCGGTAGCGCGCCGCCGGAGTGCCGTCTTCCGGCCGGATCGTCGGCGGGGCGGGAGGCGTCGCCACGGGGAGGAAGCGCGGAATATTGGCGCCGATGGTGCCGGCGAGCGAGTGCCATTTCAGATCCAGCTTCAGCCAGCGCTTATCCTCGACCGAGGCGGAGACGAAGGTGCCCTTGCCCTGGATCCGGCGCACCAGTCCCTCGCCCTGCAGCACTTCCACCGCCTGGCGCACGGTGACGCGCGCCACCTGAAACTCGGCTTCGAGTTCCTGCAGCGTTGAGATCTTCTCGTTGGGGCCCCATACGCCGTCCTCGATACGGCGGCGGATGACGCCGGCGATCTGCAGATAGCGCGGCACGGGGCTGCGGCGGTAATCGGGATTAACCGTCGCGGCGGGAGAATCCTTGAGCATGGGCGTATCGGTCCGCTCGTGCCGCCTTGGGCGGCGGCCTTTCGTCAGGGTAGAATCGGCGACGTCGTTCTATCTTCGGTATCATGTAATCCTATTCGCCGGGCGGGTTAGCTGCTTTCCAACGCCGTGACAACGCCCGAGATCAGATTCGCCTGGTGGAGCGCCGCCTCGTCGATGCGAGGGCCCTCGCGTACCGGCGCCAGCGAGGCGATCAGCCGGGCGATTTCCGCTTGCCGGGCGCGACGGGCCTCTTCGCCTTCGGCAACCGTGACCGCCTGGAAACGGATGATAGTCCCCGGCGTGAGCCCGCCGGCGAGGGGCAGATCGGCGGAAATGACGGTGGCAATCTTGGCATAGCCGCCAATGGTCTGGTGATCGACGAGCAGCAGGATGGGAAGGCCCGAGCCCGGCACCTGGATCGCTCCGGTGGCGATGCCGTCGGAGACGATGTCGGCGCCGCTCCGGAAGGCGAGCGGCGGGCCTTCCAGCCGCATTCCCATGCGGTCGGCCTCGTGCGAGATGCGGTAAGTCGTGGCGAAGAAGGCGTTGAGCGCTTCATCGGTGAAGGCGTCCGTCTGGGGGCCCGGCACGGCGCGCAAAGTGACCTCGCCGCTGGCGCGCGGCGGGGAGGGGAGTTCGAGGCAGGGGCCCTGCGACTCTCCCATGCCAAGGGGCAGCCTGTCGCCAGCGGCCAGTGCGCGGCCTTCATGCCCGCCAAAGCGGCCCTTCAGGTCGGTGGCGCGCGAGCCCAGCACGGGCGGCACGTCGACGCCCCCGGCGAAGGCCAGTACCGCGCAGCCGGAGCCGACAAGCGCACCCACCCGGACACGAGCGCCCTCGGGCACATCGATGGCGCGCCAGGCGCTGTAGCGCCGCATCTCGTCCCCTAGCGTGACCTCGATGCTCGCCAGCGCCCCTGCCAGCGCCAGCCTTGCCGGTCCGCCAATGACCTCGAATGCCGGGCCGGCAAGGCGGATCTCCAGTCCCGCCTGTGCCGCCTCATTGCCGACCAGCGCATTGGCGAGCCGCAGCGCGGTTCCGTCCAGCGCGCCGCAAACCGGCACGCCATAGGCCTGGAAACCGTGGCGTCCGAGATCCTGCACGGTCGTTTGCGGGCCGGGCTGGAGAATCTGGAGGCGTGCGCTCATGCCGGCCCCTCCTCCCTGGCCACGCTATAGCGGCCCTGCGCCACAGCCTCGGCGATCGTGGCATGCGCGTCCTCGCCCACCGGGACGAACCGCACACCGTCACCCGGCGCGAACAGGGTCGGCGGCGACTGTACCGGGTCGAAGAACCGCAGCGGCGTATGGCCGATGAGGTGCCAGCCCCCCGGCGATTCAACGGGGTAGATTCCGCTCATGCGCTGGGCGATGGCGACCGATCCCGGCGGCACCCGCACGCGCGGGCTGGTTCGGCGCGGCAGGTCGAGCGCCTCCGGCAAGTCGCCGAGGTAGGCGAAACCCGGCAGGAAGCCCTGCACATAGATCCGGTAGAGCGCGCCGGCATGGAGGGCGATGACCTCCGCTTCGCCAAGGCCCGTCGCCGCCGCGACCTCGGCGAGATCCGGCCCCGCCCCTCCGCCATAGAGCACCGGAATACGCCAAATGCGCGCGGGGGCTCGGCTGGCCTCGTCCTCCAGTTCCAGCGCGCCGATCAACTCCTGCAACGCCTTGGCACTGGTGCGGAGCGGATCGTAATGCACCAGCAGCGAGCGGAAGCTCGGAACGGTTTCCACCATGCCCTCCGGCCGCGTCTCGGCCAGCAGGGCGGCGGTACGGTGGACCAGCGCGTTGATCGCCGGATCGATACGGTCCCCGAATTCGACGGCGAAAGCGGTGTCGCCCACGGGCAGGAAGCGCGCCCGGGCGTCGATCCGCTTGGCCGTCATCGCCTCTCCGCCCACCATCCCTGCCTCCGCCGCCGCCACGCGCATTGCCGGCGTCCGCCAATCATACTAATGTTAGTATGTTTCGACTTGAAATGCATGATTATATAATGTGTTAATGTCAACAGGGCATAGGATATCGGAGGCTAGCCGTGGCGAAGCGCATGAATATCAACGCCGATATGGGCGAAGGCTACGGCCATTACGACATAGGCAATGACGACGCGATCCTGAAGATCGTCAAGAGCGTCAATGTCGCCTGCGGCCAGCATGCCGGCGATGCCACTGTAATGCGCGACGTGTGCCTCAAGGCCAAGGCGAACGGCGTCTCGGTCGGCGCGCATCCCGGCTTTAACGATATCTGGGGTTTCGGCCGGCGGCAGATTCGCATGAATGCCGACGATCTCGAATATCTCGTCGCTTATCAGCTCGGCGCGCTCGCCGGCATGGCGGCCTATGCCGGCGTTAAGGTCACGCATGTGAAGCCGCATGGCGCGCTCAACAACATGTGCGCCGTGGACAAGGATTATGCGCGCGCCATTGGCCGCGCCATCAAGGTGGTCGACCCCACGCTTTATTACCTCGCTTTGTCGGGCACAGAGATGGAGAAGGCGGCGATCGATCTCGGCGTGCCGCTGTCGCGGGAAGCCTTCATCGACCGGCTCTACGAGGATGACGGCAATCTGCGCTCGCGGGTTCATGCGGATTCGATGATCCGCGACCCCAAGGTCGCCTCGGAGCGGGTCGTTCGCATGGTGCTGGATGGCGAGATCATTTCGGTGAACGGCAAGAAGATGCCGACGACATTCGATTCGCTCTGCGTGCATGGCGATGAGCCGAGCGCCATTGCGGTGGCATCCGCCTGCTGCGAGGCATTGCGCGCGGCTGGGGTCGAGCTCGTCACTCTGCCTGAGATGATGGCGGGCTGAGCCGATGGCCGGCGCGCGAGGAGGGGAGATCGTGCAGGCGGACGTGCGCCTCGACGAAGAGTGCGCCCTCGCGCTCTCGGACGACACCGATCTCGCCGGGCTGATGGCGCGGGCAGCTCGGCTGCGTGATGCTGGCTTCGGCGACACCGTCACGGTTTCGCGCAAGGTGTTCATCCCGCTCACCCAGCTCTGCCGGGATGTCTGCCACTACTGCACCTTCGCCCACCCGCCCCGAAGGGGACAGCGCGCCTTCCTCAGCCCCGACGAGGTGCTGGAGATCGCCCGCGCCGGCGCGCGGATGGGCTGCGACGAGGCGCTGTTTACGCTCGGCGACAAGCCGGAGCGGCGCTACGGCGTGGCGCGCGAGGAACTGGCAGCGCTCGGCCATGCCAGCACGCTCTCCTATCTGCGCGCCATGGCGGCGCTGGTGCTGGAGGAGACCGGGCTGCTACCCCACCTCAATGCCGGGGTGATGGACGAGGCGGAACTCGCCGGCCTGCGCGAGGTGTCGGCCTCCCAGGGGCTGATGATCGAGACCACCGCCGAGCGTCTCTCCGCCCGTGGCGGCCCGCATTTCGGCTCGCCCGACAAGCTGCCCGCCGCGCGTCTCGCCACGCTGGAGGCGGCGGGCAGGGCGCGGGTGCCCTTTACCACCGGCCTGCTCATCGGCATCGGCGAGACCCGCCGCGAACGGATCGAGGCGCTGCTCGCCATACGAGGCTCGCATGAGCGGCACGGCCATGTGCAGGAAGTCATCATCCAGAACTTCCGCGCCAAGGCCGGCACCCGCATGGCAAATGCGCCCGAGCCCTCGCTGGAGGATCATTTGTGGACGGTGGCGGTGGCGCGGCTCATCCTTGGGCCCGATGTCTCGATCCAGGCCCCGCCTAATCTCCAGCCCGACGGGCTGAAGGCGCTGATCGACGCCGGCATCAATGATTGGGGCGGGGTGTCGCCGGTGACGCCCGATCATGTGAACCCGGAGGCGCCGTGGCCGGCGCTGGCGATGCTCGGCGCCGTGACGGCGCGCGCGGGCAAGGTGCTCGCGCCCCGTCTCGCGACTTATCCCGCCTATATCGCCGCGCGAGCGACTTGGCTCGACGCCCGCGTCGCCCCTCATGTGCTGCACCGTGCCGACGCGGCCGGCCTTGCCCAGGAAAGCGGCTGGCGGGTCGGGATCGCGGGCGAGAGCGCGGTGGTGATCGACTGGCCGGCCGCGCCGGCATTACCCGGGCCGGACAGTGCGCTCGATGCCCTCCTCGACCGCGCCTTCGCCGGGCGCGAACTGGACGAGGCGCATATCGCCCGCCTGTTCGACGCGCGCGGCGACCGCGCTCGGCGGGTCTTCGAGGCCGCCGATGCGCTGCGCCGGGAGGCGGTGGGCGACACGGTCTCCTATGTTGTCACCCGCAACATCAACTACACCAATGTCTGCGCCTATACGTGCGGCTTCTGCGCCTTCTCCAAGGGCCGGCAGAACCAGCATCTGCGCGGCAGGGCCTATGAGCTCGACCTGGCCGAGATCCAGCGCCGCACGCGGGAGGCCTGGGCGCGCGGCGCCACCGAAGTGTGCATGCAGGGTGGCATCCACCCGGATTTCTCCGGCGAGACCTATCTCGCCATCCTGAGCGCGGTGAAGGAAGCCGTGCCGGACATGCATGTGCACGCCTTCTCGGCGCTGGAGGTGCGCCACGGTGCGGCGACGCTCAGCCTTCCGGTGCCGGAATTTCTGGTTCGCCTGAAGGAGGCCGGGCTCGGCAGCCTGCCCGGCACGGCAGCGGAAATCCTGGATGACGAGGTGCGCGCGCTGATCTGCCCGGACAAGCTGACCACGCAGGAATGGCTGGAAACGGTGCGCGACGCCCATCGCGCCGGCCTTCATACCACATCGACCATCATGTTCGGCCATGTCGACAGCTACCGACACTGGGCGCGCCATTTGCTGCGCCTGCGCCGCCTGCAAAGCGAGACCGGCGGCATCACTGAATTCGTGCCGTTGCCTTTCCTGCACATGGAGGCGCCGCTGTACCTGAAGGGCGGCACCCGCCAAGGGCCGAGCCGGCGCGAGGCCCTGCTGATGCATGCGGTGGGGCGGCTGGCGCTGCATCCGCTGATCCCGAACATCCAGGCCTCCTGGGTGAAGCTGGGTGCGGGCGGCCTTGTCGAGGCGCTGCAGGTGGGCGCCAACGACATTGGCGGCACGCTGATGGATGAATCGATCAGCCGCGCTGCCGGCGGCGCGCATGGGCAGGAGTTTCCGCCCGACCGGATGGAAGCCGCGATCAGCGCCGCCGGCCGGCTGGCCCGCCAGCGCACCACGCTCTACGCGGATGCTCCCTCACGGCAGAAGCAGCGCTCCTACGCCGCCGAGCCGCTGAGCCCCCGGATTGAGCCGGCGGCCGGGAAGCGAGCGAGGGCGGGAAGCCTGACCGCGCTGCGGGGGTAGGCGGCCAGCGCGGCCGTGGGCAGGATCAGTAGGGGATGAAGGGGCCGCCCCACGGACCGTAGTCGAACGCCATCTGCTGGTTCATCATCGCGGTCATCTGCTGTTCGCTGGCGAGCTGCTGCTGGAACACCATCTGCTGATAGGCGGCGAAATTGTCTTGCGTGCCGTAATAGATGCAGCCGCACACCGTCGGGTCGGCATAGAGGAACACAGGCTGGCCGTTCTGATTTTGCACTGTGAACTTATGCGGCGGCAGGCTCTGCAGCGAAGCGATCTTTGCCGGGGTATCGGCGAGGCGGATCTGGAAACCGGCGGCGGAGAGCATGTTCTCCTTCTGCTGGGTCGCCGTCACGCAGGCGGCGGCCGTGACGCCGATGAGCGTCAGTGCAGCGATCGCAGACATCTTCACGGTAGCGTCTCCTGTACGGTTGGCAATTCCCGGAGGGCGAACCGTATCAAGAGGGGGACGCGAGTCGAGCGGCGCCTCGATTCGTCGTAAACGCCTGCATGCTGCCTGCGGATTCGCCCCTCACTTACGCAGCAGCGGCAGCACTTCGTGGGCGAGCAGGTCGACCTGCTCCTTCTCGTAGCGCCACGGCACGAAGACGATCTTCTTCACCCCGGTGGCGACATGGGCGGCGATCTGCTCGGCGCACTCGGCCGGCGTGCCGACAATGGCGCTGTCGAAGCTGGACAGGGAACCCTTGGACAGGTCCCATTCGGCATGCAGCCATTCCTGCATCTTGGTCATGCCGACCTCGCGCGGGCCGACATAGATCGGCAACTGGTTGAGGCTGTACAACTCGGCCGGGTCGCGGCCTGCCTCTTGCGCATAGGCGGAAATCTTGCCCCACGCTTCGGTGTAGGATTCTGGTGTGTAGAAATAGGTTAGCCAGCCATCCCCGCGCGTGGCGGCGCGCTTGAGCACCACATCGACATAGCCGCCGATGAGGATGGGCGGGTGCGGCTTCTGCACGGGCTTGGGGAACATCACCGCGTTGCGCAGGTTCAGCTCGTCCCATTCGCCACTGACGGAATCCTCGGTCCACAGACGCTTCAGTATATCGAGGTTGCGGTCCATGATCTTGCCGCGACGCTCATAGGGAATGCCGACGGCGTCGAATTCGCGCTTGTACCACCCGACCGCCGCGCCGAGCATCAGGCGCCCGTTCGAGATCAGGTCGATAGTGGAAAGCTGCTTGGCGAGGATGACCGGGTTGCGCAGCGGCAACACCAGCACGCCGGTGCCAATCTTGATCGTCTTGGTACGCGCGGCCACCGCCGTGAGCAGGGAGAGCGAATCGAGAATGGGGAAATGCGGGTCGGTGCCGAGCAGGATGTGGTCCCAGACCCAGAGTGACTCGAAGCCGAGTTCCTCCATCCGCACGCCATAGTCGATCAGCGCCTGCGCGTCGGGAAGCTCCGGGAAGCGGGTGAAGTTGCGCATCGCCACGCCGAAGGCCGGCACACTCATGATCGTCTCCACGCTTGCCGATGGCGGCCCGTTCAGGCCGTGTAAAGCTGTTCGGGGTCGAGCTCGCGCAGTATGGCGAGTTCGTCCATGGTCGGGGCTTGCGTGACCGGCACATCGTCCGGCACTGGCAGATCGAAGCCGGTATTGGCCCTGATGTCGGGGGCCGAGACGCCGGGGTGGAGCGCCACCACCGTCATGGCGCGGCTTTCCGCGTCGAAGCCGAGAATGCCGAGATCGGTCACCACCCGGAACATGCCGCCGGCGGGCAGGCCGGCCCGGGTCCGCGTGTCGCCGCCGTCGAGAAAGCCGGGCGAGGTGATGAAATCCACCTTCTCCACGAAGCGGCGCTTCTCGTGCTTCATGGCGACGATCATGTCGGCCAGCGAGGCGATGTCGTTGCCCCCGCCAGTGCCCGGCAGGCGGATCTTCGGGTTCTCGGCATCGCCGATGAAGGAGGAATTCAGATTGCCGAAACGGTCGATCTGCGCGCCACCCATGAAGCCGACATCGACATAGCCGCGCTGCAGCAGCAGCAGCACTTCGGTGATCGACACAAGCATATTGGCGCGGCGCGAGCAGCGCTGTTCGTTGGTGGAAGGCGGCAGCTTGCCCGCTTCCACGAAGGGGCCGATCACCCCGCCCTCGAACAGGATGGTAAGGCCCGGCGCATGCGTTTTCTGGGCGAGGATCGCGGCCAGAAGCGGAATGCCGACGCCGGCGAAAACGGTCTGCCCTTCCTTGAGCAGCCGCGCGCTCATCACCGCGAGCAATTCGGAGCCGGTATAGGCGGGCGCCACGGAGAGGCTGACCCGGGCACGTTCAGTCGTCATAGATGCCACTCCCGCGGCGCTGGGCGTCGAGCAGTTCCGCCATGCCGATGCGGCTGAGATAGTCGGCCCAATTCTTCGGCTCGTGATAGAAGCGCTCGAGATAAGCCTGTGCCCCCGCATCCGGGTCCTTCGAGGTCATCTGCGCGTAAAGGTCCATGTGGCTGTAGAACGGCTCATAGAGGCCGTAGCATTCATGCGGGGCACTGCCGAAAGGCACCTCGACCACGGCGTCCACCGTGAAGAAGCCGATCTTGGTCTGGTCCGGATGGCGGCGGATCTGCTCGTTGGAGACGATCCGCTCTGTGGTGAGGATCACCTTGTTCGCCGCCATCGCCATGTCGATGTCCATGAAGGTCAACCCGTCGATCTGGGCATTGCCATAGGCGTCGCAGCGCTGGACATGGATGATCGCCACCTCCGGGTTCAGCGCCGGCACCAGCAGCAGCGTCTCGCCGGTGAAGGGGCATTCCATGGTCTTGGCGCCCTCGGCGCGGTCCAGCACGCCGGAGCCGAGCATCGAGCGCATCGGCATGAAGGGCACGCCCATAGCCCCGGCGCGGTAGCGCAGGCCCATCGCCATGTGGCTCCATTCCTCGAAGCGGGCGCGCTTGCTCTCGGTATAGGCGCGCATCACCTTGGACACGCCCCACACGATGCCCTGGCTGAACCAGGAGGTGATGATGTGGCGCGAGACGCCCGAGGCGTAGAGCAGGTCGCCCTCGGTGGAGACGATGGAGCGCGAGACTTCGAGGTCGCGCTTGCCGGCCCGGATCAGCGCCCAGATCATCGCCATTGGCGTGCGCGAGGCGGTGCAGCCGCCGATGGCGAGGCTGTCGCCGTCGGCTACCAGCCGGGCGGCTTCCTCCAGCGACATCACCTTGTCGCGGAGGCTGCGGTCGCGTGCGCGGGTCTTGCTGCGCAGGTCGAGATAGGAGGGGATCGTCACATGTCTCTCCTACGCCGCCTGCGCATTGCCGATGTCGCGGTTCATGCGCACGATCAACTCGTCGAAGATGTCGAGATGGGCCCGCAGCCCACGCCAGAAGCTCTGGTGCCGGCGCCGTTCGAAATCCTCGACGCTGATGCCCTGCTGCTCGACCCAAGTGTAGTAGCCAAGGTTGAACACGCGCTGGCGGTCGCGGTGGTCGAGCTCCAGCACATGGTCCGCGCCGGCGCCGAGCAGATGCTGGCCGAAGGCTTCGCCGGCGCTTACCTGGTCGAAAGTGCCGCCCTTGCGCGTAAGGTGCTGGGCGCGCTCGCTCGCATAGAGCGCGGCGCCGTCGGTGGCGACGGTGAGGATGACGTCGTCGGCGCCGAGGTCGAGCCGACGCGCGGTCTTGATGGCGGCCAGCACATTGCCGATCCCCGAAAGCCCGAGCGAGGCCAGCCCGTCCAGCGTGGCCGCATCCACGCCGCGCCGCTCCGTGAGATAGGCGCGCCCGGCCGGGGTGCTGAACAACAAAGCGAGATCATCCGAGGCGGCATCGGAGACGCCGGCGACGATGTCGGTGTTGGTGACGTTGTGGATGAGCGGAACGTGCTTGTCGCCGATGCCCTGGATGTTGTGCTCGCCGAAGCCGTTATAGAGCAGGGTCGGGCACTCGACCGGCTCCATCGCGACGATGCGGGCGCCGTATTTTTCCTTGAGATGATCTCCCGCGCCGAGCGTGCCGGCCGAGCCGGTGCCGGCGACGAAGGCCGCCAGCCGCAGCCCGGGCGCGCCTGCGCTCAGCCCCTCGAACAGCGCCCCGGCGGCCGCGCCGGTGACGGCGTAATGGGCAAGGTAGTTCGGGAATTCCGAGAACTGGTTGAGGATGAAGTTGCTCTCGTCCGTCGCCATCACGGCGCAGGCGTCGTAGATTTCCTTCACATTCGATTCCGTGCCGGGTGTGCGCACGATATCGGTGGGGTCGGTGACCCATTTCTCCAGCCAGTTGAAGCGCTCGGCGCTCATTCCGCCCGGCAGAACCGCGACGCCGTGGCAGCCGAGAATGCGCGAGATGGCGACGCCGCCGCGGCAGTAATTGCCGGTGGAAGGCCACACGGCGCGGTGATGGGTGGGGTCGAACGTGCCAGTGACGAGGCGCGGCGCGAGGCAGGCATAGGCCGCCAGCACCTTGTGCGCCTGGATCATCGGAAAATGCCGGCCGAGCATCACCACGATGCGCGCCGGCACGCCGGTGATCGCGCTCGGAAGCTCGATATGCGCCGGCACGGCGCGGCCGGCGAGCTTGGCCGCCTCGTTGAACCAGTGCAGGCCGAACAGGTTTCGCGCGTCCGGTGCGTGCTTGTCTGCCGCCTCAGCCATGGCGCGGGCGCCAGCGGGCATTGTCGCCGGCGCCGCCAGCTCCGAAAAGCGGGGCAGCACAATGCCGCGCGCGCGCAGATGCGCGACGGTGCGCTGATAGGTCGAGGCGTCGGCGACAGTGGAGGGCAGATCGAACGGGTTCATGCGTGTCCTGCGAGGCGGCGAGCGAGGGTCGGCGACGCGACGAAATCAGATGATACTAATGATAGAACCATTGATGCAAATTATTCTTATATCGCGGGGATTAAATCGACAAATAGGCTTCGCTGACGGTCGGGTCCCGCGCCAGTTCCGCCGAGACGCCGGAGCGGGTGACGCGGCCGCTCTCGACGATATAGGCCCGGTGCGAGAGCTCGAAGGCGGTCATCACGTCCTGCTCCACGAGGAGGATCGTCTGGCCGGCTCGGTTCAGCGCGATCAGCGCCTCGCTCAGGTGCTCCACCATGCGCGGCGAGAGCCCGAGCGAGAGTTCGTCGATCATCAAGAGGCGCGGGCGGGACATGATTCCCCGTCCCACCGCGCACATCTGCTGCTCGCCGCCCGACAGGGTAGTGGCGTCCTGGCGCTGGCGATCGCGCAGGATCGGGAACAGATCGAACACCCAGTCGAGGTCGCGGGCGATCGCCTCGCGATCGGTGCGCAGATAGGCGCCGAGCATCAGATTGTCGCGCACGGTGAGGCCCCGGAACAGGCGACGGCCCTCCGGAACATGGGCGATGCCGGCCCTGAGCACGACATCGGGCCGGGCGCCCTCGATGGGGGCACCGTTGAAGCGGATCGTGCCCGCCTGCGGGGCCAGCTGGCCGGAGATGGTGCGCAGCAGCGTGGTCTTGCCGGCGCCGTTCGAGCCGACCAGGGCGACGATCTCACCGGGATAGACCACAAGGTCCATGCCCCACAGCACCCGGATCTGACCATAGCCCGAGGTCACGCCTTCCAGCGCCAGCAAAGGCTCAGACATGGTTGAGTTCCTTCAGCCGGGCGGCGAACTTGGCGCCGAGATAGGCCTCGATCACCCGCTCGTCGGCGACGATCTCCGAGCTCGGCCCGTCGGCGATGAGCTGGCCGTGATGCAGCACCAGAAGGCGCTTCGAAAGCGAGAGGACGACCTTCATCAGGTGTTCGATGATGAGCACGGTGACGCCGCGCTCGGCGATCTTGCGGATGAGGGCCAGCGCGCCGTCGATCTCGGATGAGTTGAGCCCGGCATTCACCTCGTCGAGCATCAACACGCGCGGGTTCATGGCAAGGCTCTTGGCCAGTTCCAGCCGTTTGCGTGCCGCCAAGGCGAGATTGGCGGCGGGCCGGTCCGCCAGCGCGTCGAGGCCGACAAATTCGAGGCTTTGCATCGCCATATCGCGCGCGTCGCCCAGCGAGCCGGCCCCGGCGCCGAACAGCGCTCCGGCGGTGACATTCTCCAACACCGTCATGGCCGGGAAGGGCTGGACGATCTGGAAGGTGCGGGCCAGCCCGCGCCGGGCGGCCTGATAGGGCTTCTGCAGCCCGACATCCTCGCTCTTGAACAGGATGCGCCCGGAGGAGCGGCGCAGATTTCCAGTGACGACATTGACCAGCGTGGTCTTGCCCGCCCCGTTCGGCCCGATGAGACCCACCACCTCGCCTTCGTTCAGCGAAAACGACACGTCGGTGAGGGCGGCGAGCCCACCGAACTGTTTGGAGACGCCGTCGAGGCGCAAGATGGGCTCGATCATTGGCCGCCCCCCACCTTGGCCGCCCGCAGCCGTCGCATGCCGAGGCTGAGCAGTCCGCCCGGCAGGAAGAAGATCAGCAGTACGATGACGACGCCGAGGATGGCACGGTTCCAGTCGAGGAAGTTCGCCCAGAACAGCTCCTCCAGCAGCACGAAGGCGGCCGCCCCCAGCGCCGGGCCGAGAATGGTGCCGGCGCCGCCGAGCAGTGCCATGACGACGACCTTCACCGTCATCACGATCTGGAAGGAATCGGTCGGGTCGATATAACCGGTCCATGAGGCATAGGCAGCGCCGGCGGTGGCGCAGAACATGGCCGAGAGCGTGTAGGCGGCGATCTTGTAGGCGGTAGTGTTGATGCCGACCATCGCCGCGGCATCCTCGTTCTGGTGGATGCAGCGCAGGCCGAAGCCGAGCCGCGAGCGGTCGACGAGAATCGTGGCGATGAGGCTGGCCAGCAGGATGCCGAGCATCACGAACAGGAAGAAGCGCATCAGTTCTTCCGGCGGCCAGGCCATCAGCGGCAGGTTGAGCCCGTCGCCGCCGCCGGTGAGGCTCGACCAGGAGGAAACCACCAGCCGACACAGTTCCACCACGGCGATGGAGCCGATGGCGAAATAGTGCCCGCGCAGCCGCAGGATGATGCCGCCGAGCAGCGCGGCGAAGGCGGCAACCACCACGGTGGCGATCGCCCAGGCGAGACCCATGGGGATGCCGTGGCGCTGGCAGATCGCCCCGACATAGGCGCCGAGGCCGAAGAAGGCGGCGGTGGAAAAGGAGGGGTAGCCGGTGAAGCCGCCGATGAAGTTCCATGAGGTGGCGAGCGCGCCATACATGGCGACAATGGCGGCTGTGCGAACCACGTAATTATCGGCATAGAGCGGCGTGGTGGCGAGCACCAGCAGGCCGGCAACCATGGCCGCGTAAAGTGGAAAGCCGGATTTCATTCGTACCCCCTCACGCCGACGAGGCCGGTGGGCCGGGTAAGCAGCAGCACCAGCATCAGCACGAAGCCGGCGGTGATCGCCTGCTGCGGCCCGAACCAGTGGCCGGCGAAACTCTCCACCAGCCCCAGCACCAGCCCGCCGACCAGCGCGCCCGGCACCGAGCCGAGCCCGCCCACCACGCAGACGACGAAGGCCTTGCCGAGCCAGATGCCGGTGACGTTGGTGGTGATGGGGAACACAGTGGCGAAGACCACCCCGGCGACGCCCGCCATCAGCGCGCCAATGCCGAAGGTAATGGCGTAGATGCGTTCGGTGCGGATGCCCATGAGTTCGGCGGCGGAGCGGTCCATCCGCACTGCGACGATGGCCCGGCCGATGGAGGAACCGCGCATCACGGCATAAAGCAGCAGCGTCATCGCCAAAGCGAGGCCAGTTCCCACGAGACGGTCCACCGGCAGCACGATGGAGCCCAGATGCACCGCGCCGAGGTCGAGCGTGATCCGGCGCGGGGTCGCGGTGAACCAGTAGGTCATCGCGTTGTAGAGGATCATGTCGAGGCCGAAGGTCAGCGTCAGCGTGGTGAGGACGGGGGCGCTGACGACCCGATTAATCACCAGCTTCTGCAGTGCGAAGCCGAGCGCGAACATCAGCGCCGCGACTACCGGCAACATCACCACGGGATGGATGCCGTAGAGATGCCAGGCGAAGAAGGTGAGATAGCCGCCCAGGATGATGAACGAGCCGTGAAGCATGTTGATCACGTTCAACACGCCCCAGACCAGCGAGAAGCCGACCGCCAGGCAGGCATAGAGCGCGCCGAGCATCAGGCCGTTGGAGAGGATCTGCAGGTAGATCGCCATATCGCCCTTGTCGCTGGCTCGCGCTCGGTGCCTGTGGGACGGCCGCAAGACTGAAGAGGACGCGCGCCGGATGGTTCGGCGCGCGCTCGGAAGGCGCCCCGGTCAGGGCATGGCGATCATGTCGGCGTTCTTGATCGCGGCGGGGGCGAGCACCTTGATCGCCTGGTCCTGCACCTGGATGATCGGCAGTTCGCGCGAGAGGTTCATGCCGTTGGGGCCGAACTTGATCGGGCCGTAGAAGGTCTGGATGTCGGTCGCCGCGATGGCGTCGCGCACCTTGACCTTGTCGAGCGAGCCGGCACGGGCGAGCGCGTCGACGATGACCTCGCCCGCCGCCGCGCAGGAGCCGTGCACATAGTCCGGGTCGCCCTTGGTGCGGGCCTTGAAGTCCTCATAGAACGCGGCCGTGGTCGGCCACACGCCCTGGCCCTCATAGCTGGTGAGGTGATGCCACCAGCTCGACGAGGAGATGCCATTGGCCAGCGGGCCGAGGCCGTCGGTGAACTCCTTGTAGGACGGGCCGGTGACCATGGTGACGATCGGCGCGGTGACGCCGAGATCCTGCATCTGCTTGCGGGCGAGGATCAGGTCCTGGGTGTAGCCGGTGATGTAGATCCAGTCCGGCTTGGCGGCCTTGATCGAGGACAGCGCGGCGGCATGGTCCATGGTGCCAACCGGATAGAGTTCCTTGTAGGCGACGGTCAACCCACCCGCTTCGGCCGCCTTGGCGATGCCTTCGGCCATGGATTTGGGGAACACGTCGTCGCGGCCGAGCACGGCGATCGACTTGGTCTCCGGGAACTTCTCCTTGAAGAACTTCACCATGGCGGTGGTCATGCCGCCATTGGGGGAAAGCGTGCCGAACAGATATTTTAGCGTCTGGTCATAGACGCTCTCGGAGGAGGCGACACAGGCGATGGTCGGCACCTGGTAGCGTTCGCCGACACCCGCGACGATCTTGGTGTGGCCCGAGCCGAAGGGCGAGAACAGGAACTGCACCTTGTCGTCGTTGATCAGCTTCTCGGCGAGCTGGGAGGCCCGCTGACCTTCCGACTGGTAGTCATATTCGATCAGCTCGACCTTGAGCTTCTTGTCGCCCACCTGGATGCCGCCGGCGGCGTTGATCTTTTCGACCCACATCTTCCAGACGACATCCTGCTTGTGGCCTTCGTCGGCGAGGCCGCCGGTGAGGGCGAGCGGAGCGCCGATCTTGATCGTCTCCTGCGCCAAAGCAGGGGACGTCAGCGCGGCGGCAAGAAGGCCGGTGGCGACGCTGCTGGCGAGCAGGCCGGCGCGTGCGGAACGAAGGATACCGTGAGCGAACATGCGATTCTTTCCTGTGCTGGAAATGCCAAAGGGTCGCTGCGGCCCCTGCCCGGCGGGGCCTTCGTGTCGCGCGCCTCCAGCGACGGCGGGTCAGTGCCACTGCCGGATGGTATGGTGTGCTATGTAACCATACCAATCAGGGTGATTTGCTCAATATTTAATGGCGTTGATGGCTGCGTTAATTTTGGGCAGCCGGCGGTGAACAAGGGGGCAATCGCGCCCTCCGTCGCGGTCCGACTGACAGTGCCATCACCGCGCGGGGCGCATCGGCGGGCGGGGAGCCGCTTGGCATGGGCGTTGCTAGCTCTTCGACGACGCTATGTGCCCGGCGTCCCAGTCGCCGCCCGCGGTCAGGCGGGGCGAGGCGAATGAGCGTGATTTCGCGCCCGGTGCTTTCGACGCCGGCGCGTGGCTTTGGAGGCAGGTGGCACATGGAACTGACCGGCGCGCAGCGCATCGAGGCTCCCCGCGAGGCGGTTTGGCAGGCGCTGAACGACCCCGACATCCTTCGCCAGTGCATTCCCGGTTGCCAGGAACTGGTGCAGGCGTCGGCCACCGCCTTTACTGCGCGCGTCACCCTGAAGATAGGGCCGGTGAAGGCCAGCTTTTCCGGCGCGGTGACGCTGTCCGACCTTGTTCCGCCCCACCGCTACCGCATCACGGGTGAGGGGCAGGGCGGCGTCGCCGGTTTCGCAAAGGGGGGCGCCGACGTCTGGCTGGAGTCGGAGGAAGACGGCGCCACGCTCCTGAACTACTCTGCGCAGGCCATGGTCGGCGGCAAGATCGCCCAGCTGGGCGCCCGGCTGATCGACAGCACCTCCCGCAAGCTGGCGGGCGAGTTCTTCAGCGCCTTCGCTGAGATCGTCGCCCCGCCGCCGATCCCCGCGCCGGCCCTGCCGAGCGAGGCCGCGTCGTGATCGCCGCCCGAACCACAATCACCTCCGGCACGTGGGAGTAGCGCGATGCAGCCCAGTCCGTTCAACGACGCCCCGGCTCCCCCGACGCACGCCCTCGCGCTGACCGTGAACGGCGCTGCGGTCGCCGTCACGGTGGACGCGCGGACCCTGCTGGTGCAGCTGCTGCGCGACGAGTTGCGGCTCACCGGCACCCATGTCGGCTGCGACACCAGCCAATGCGGTGCCTGCACCGTGCATGTCGATGGCGAGGCGGTCAAAGCCTGCGCCGTGCTCGTTGTGCAGGTGGAAGGACGCGACGTGCGGACGATCGAGGGGGTGGCCACGGCGGAGACGCTGCACCCGATGCAGGAGGCCTTCCGCGAGCATCACGGCCTGCAATGCGGCTTCTGCACGCCCGGAATGATCCTCGTCGCCATGGACATGGTGCGCCGCCACGGTCCCGTTCTGGACGAGGCGACCGTGCGGGCCGATCTGGAAGGGAATATCTGCCGCTGCACCGGCTACCACAACATCGTCAAGGCCATCATCACAGGCGCGCGCGCTATGGGCGGGCCTGCCGGTGGGCAGGAATAGGAGAGCGTCATGTTCGCCTTCACCTATCACCGCCCGGACACCCTCACACAGGCTGTCGCTTTGCTGCAGACGCGGGAGGAGGCGAAGCCACTCGCTGGTGGCCAGACGCTGATCGCCACGCTGAAGCAGCGGCTTGCCGCCCCGAGCGATCTGGTGGACCTTGCCGCCCTGCCGGACCTGCGCGCCATTTCGCGCGAGGACGGCCGGTTGGTGATCGGCGCCATGGCTCGGCATGCCGAGGTCGAAGCCTCGCCGCTGGTGCGCGCTTGCCTGCCCGCGCTGGCGGCGCTCGCCGGGCTGATCGGCGATCCAGCCGTGCGCAATCGCGGCACACTGGGCGGCTCGATCGCCAATAACGACCCGTCCGCCGACTATCCCGCGGCGTGCCTCGCGCTCGACGCCACCATCATCACCGATCGGCGGGAAATCGCTGCGGCCGACTTCTTCACCGGCCTGTTCGAGACCGCGCTGGAGCCGGACGAGATCGTCATCCGTGTCGCCTTTCCGCTCGGCGGGGAGGGGGCCTATGAGAAATTCCGCAACCCTGCCTCGCGCTATGCCATGGCGGGCGTGTTCATCTGGCGGGGCGAAGTGGCGCCGGGAGAGGCGTTGACCGGCGAAATTCTGGTGCGCGTCGCCGTCACCGGGGCCGGGCAGGGTGGGGTTTTCCGCTGGCGCGATGCGGAGACGGCGCTGGCCGGCGCCTTCTGCCCGGCGGCGCTGGAGGGCCTCGTCCCGCCGGCGGACGAGATGATAGAGGACATTCATGGCAGCGGCGCCTATCGCGCCCACCTCGCCGGCGCGATGGCCCGCCGCGCCGTGGCGCGACTGATGGTAGCTGGCGCTTGATCCGATCTGTTCGGATCGTGAAAGTTGGCCCGCGAGCCGAGACCGTGAACGGTGAAAGCTGCGCGGGCCTCTTGTCAGGGTTTGAGTACCACCTTGATGCAGCCATCATGCTTGTCGCGGAAGATCTTGTAGAGGTCGGGACCGTCCTCCAGCGAGGCGCGGTGGGTGATGACGAAGGACGGGTCGATGTCGCCGTTCTGGATTCGCTCCATCAGCATCGGCAGATAACGCTGCACGGGGGTCTGGGCCATGCGGAACCGTAGGCCGCGATTGATCGCCGATCCCATCGGCACCTTGTCGAGAAAGCCGCCATAGACACCGACGATGGAGACTGTGCCGAAGTTGCGGCAGCACTGGATAGCCTGGCGCAGCACATGTGGTCGATCCGTGCCCATGAACAGCGCCGTCTTCACCCGGTCGATCATGGAATCGGCGCTAGCCATGGCGTCGGCCTCTGTGCCGACGGCATCGATGCAGCCGTCCGCGCCGCGACCATGGGTTAGCTCCATGAGGCGGTCATAGATGTCCTCTTCGTGGAAATCGAGCGTCAGCGCGCCGCTGACCCGGGCCAGCGCCAGGCGCTCGGGCACGGTGTCGATGGCGATCACCCGCTCGGCTCCGAGTAGGAAGGCCGAGCGGATCGCCATCTGGCCCACCGGGCCGCAGCCCCAGATGGCGACGGTGTCACCGGGCTGGATGTCGCAGAACTCCGCTGCCATGTACCCGGTCGGAAAGATGTCGGAGAGGAACAGCGCCTGCTCGTCCGTCATGCCGTCAGGCACCTTGATCGGCCCGACATCGGCATAGGGAATGCGCAGATATTCTGCCTGACCGCCGGCATAACCGCCAAGCAGATGCGAATAGCCGAACAGGCCGCCGGGGGAATTGCCCTAGAGCTTGGCAGCTTTCGCACGGTCGGGATTGCTGCGCTCGCAGCCGGAATAGAAGCCGCGCGTGCAGAAGAAGCACTCGCCGCAGGAGATCGTGAACGGCACGACGACACGGTCGCCGACCTTCAGATTGCCGACGCCGGCACCAACCTCGACCACTTCGCCCATGGTCTCGTGGCCGAGCACGTCGCCATGCTCCATGCCGGGGATGATGCCGCCGTAGATGTGCAGGTCGGAGCCGCAGATGGCGCATGCCGTCACCTTGATGATGGCGTCGCGGCCATCCTCGATCTTCGGGTCCGGCACGCTGTCGCAGCGTATGTCGCCTTTGCCATGCCAGGTCAGCGCTTTCATCGGGGGATCCTTGGGTAGTTTGGGGACAAGGGGCCGGATGCCTGCCGGTCAATCCCCCGCGCCCCGGCCTGTTCCCTCCGCGCCCGTCACTATTCAGGCACGGCCGCGCCTTATCCTGTCATCGGCGAGCTGGGTATCGGCGGGGCCGCCGCCGTGCGGCTGGAAGCGGCCGCCGCTCTCAGAAGGGCAGCGGGTTGCCGTGGCGGTCGAAGAAGCCGCCGCTGTCGGCCGGGCCCAGCCTCGTCAGGCTGGCCAGCAGGTCGCGCGCGGCTTCGGCGGGGGAAAGCGGCTCCAGCCCGACCTTGGCGAAGGGGCGCGACAGCGGTGTCGACACCGTGCCCGGGTGCAGCGCGACGCAGATCGCCGCGCCATGGGTGCGCTTCAGCTCGATCGCGGCGCAGCGCACCAGCTGGTTAAGCGCGGCCTTGGAAGCGCGGTAGCTGTACCAGCCGCCCAGCCGGTTATCCCCGATGCTGCCGACCTTGGCTGACAGCGTCGCGAAGATGGCGGGCGCGGCGCGCGGCAGCAGGGGCAGGAAGTGCTTCATCAGCAGCGCCGGCCCAATGGCGTTGATGGCGAAGGCACGCGCCATCGCCGCCGGGTCGATCGCCCGCAGCGCCTTCTCCGGCTGCAGCGTCGCATCGGACAACAGGCCGGTGGCGTCCAGCACTAGATGAGGCGTTCCGTTCGCCGCGACATGGCGCGCCGCCTGCGCCACGGTCTCCTCCTCAAGCAGGTCGAGCCGGGGGGCGGACCGGCGGGAAAGGCCGACCACCGCGTCGAAGGCGTCGCCCTCGACCAGCGCCTCGACCAGCGCCGCGCCGATGCCGCCGCTCGACCCGATGACCACAGCAAGCCTCACCGGCGCGTCTCCTCTAAGCGCCGAGCCAGATTCTGAAGGCGCGGCCGCAGCCGGAGGAAGTGCGTATAGCTCCACTCCAGCAGCGCCAGAACATGACGGTTGCGCGCCGCAAGGCCCACCGGCCGGAGCAGCGGGATCTGCCGCCACATGGCGGCAAAGGCCGCTGCACCGGAATAAAGCTGGCCCTCCTCGGCGGCGTGCAGGCGCGCCAGCATGTCGGCGCGATCGACCGGGCAGGAATCGGCTGTCTCCAGATCGACGAAGGCGATCCGTCCGCGATGATCGAGGCGCTTCATCAGGGCGATTTCGCGCCGGCAGAGTGGGCATTGGGAATCGTACCAGACCGTCACCGCGCTCATGGCAGGTCTCGCTTGATGATTTCGGCGAGATCGAGCGCCGCCAGGCACACCTCCTCGATCCGGCTTGTGCCGGCCCAGTCGCCGGTGGCGGCTAAGCTGCCGTCCGGCGCGATCCACGGGCCGGGCCTCTCGCTATGGTCAACCAGCGCCGAGCGCCAGCGGTGCGCCTTCACCAGCACCGGCTCGGGCAGGTCAAAGGGCAACGCCGCCCGCAGAGCGTGCAGCAGCATCGGCGCCAGCAGTTCCGCCGGCGTGTCGCAATTGGGTCGCGACCAGCGGCTTCGGGTCTGGGCGACGAGGGTGGTGACATCGCGCGCGCGCCCGGGCTTCGAACTGTCGACGGTGATCCAGCGCAGCGGCCCGCCCCTCACCCGGGCGGCGACCCAGCCCTCGAACCAGGGTTTGTCGATCGCGACCATCAGGGCATGACGGGGCTTCATCGTGGCTTCAGGCAGGACTGCCGCGCCCGCCGCCGCGCTGAACAGCGCCCGGGTCTGGTGCGTCGGCGCGGTGGAGACCACGAGGTCGAACGTGCCCAGCGCCTCGCCGCTGACGCTGGCGAGAGGGTAGGGCCCCGCCCCGCCACCGAGCGGCGCCACATCGGTTCCGGCCCGGACATCGATGGCCCCGGCAAGATGCCCGGCGAGAGCGTTCATCCCGGGAACGCCGACGAGCAGGCGCTCGGATTGATGGCGGATGCCGGCGACGCGGCCGGCCTGGAGATTAATCACCGCACCTGGCCACTCGGCCACCACGCCCGCTGTCAGCAGAGGGGCCAGCCAGGCCAGGAAGGCCGGCGTACGCGCGGTGAAGCAGGGCGCACCATGGTCGAAGCGATATACGCCCTCGCGGCGTGAGGCGGTGCGCCCGCCGGGGCCACGCGCCTTCTCGATCACGGTGACCTCCGCCCGCCCCTTCAGCGCCTGGGCAAGCGTCAGTCCGGAGAGGCCGGCGCCGATAATGGCGATGCGTTTCATGCGGTCAGCCCGATCCAGATGCAGGCGCCCACCACCATCGCGCTGATGACGACACGCAGCTGCCAGAACCAATCGGGCCAAAGCCCGCCTACGCGCAGATGCCGGTCGATGCCGAGCAGCGCTGCGAAAATCGCGGCCAGCAGCAGAAAGCCAGGCTGCGGCGGCAGCAGCGCCGCCAGCCAGGCAATCAGCGCGCCGACGTTGCTCAGCAGGAAGAGCCGGACAGCCAGGGTCTGGGGCGCAAACAGCGCCGCCGCCCAGTGCATGCCGCAGATGAAGGAGGCGATCAGCGCGCCATAAATCTGCACCATGCCGAGCCGGCTCCCCCCGAGCAGCGCGGCATCGGCGATGGCGGCGAGGAAGGGCAGCGTCCCGGCCGCCGCGAGCAACCAGGCGGTGACGCGGACGGTGGAGGCAGGGGCGAAAGAGGCAGGAGCCGGGATCATGCGGCTTCTACGGTGCGGCGTTCGGCCCGGATCAGGGTGCCGCACCCATGGCCCGGCGCCTAGATCATTTCCCCTTTTCATGGAAACGGTGAAATGATCTCATTCTTTGTTTAGTCGCGTTTTCTTCACGCGAACCGGTATCCACTTCGCTCGAAAACGCTCTAGCGATAGATCAGCCCTGCCAGCGCGGCATAGAGCGGGATGCCGATCACTACGTTCAACGGGAAGGTGACGGCGAGGGCGGCGGCAAGCGCATAGGCGGCATTGGCCTGCGGCAGGGCGAGGCGGACCGCTGCGGGCGCCGCGATGTAGGAGGCGCTGGCCGCCAGCGTCGCCAGCACGATCGCCCCGCCTTCCGAGAGGCCAGCGGCAGCCCCTGCCAACAGTCCCAGCCCGCCATTAACCAGCGGCGCGGCGATCGCGAAGGCCAGCAGCCGGCCGCCCGCCTTCCAGGCCTCGTCCGCCTTCTCCGCCGCGACGATGCCGAGTTCCAGCAGGAACAGGCAGAGGAAGCCGAGGAACAGATCGCCGAAGAAGGGCTGCACCGGGGCCATGCCGGCCTTGCCGATCACCCCGCCAATGGCGAGCCCGCCGACCAGCAGCACGAAACTCTTGGAAGAGATCACCTCGCGCAAGGCCGCACCCAGCGAGGGCTGGGCGCTGTGCGCCGCGTCAATGCCGGCCCTGTCCGCCGCCCGGTCCCTGACCATGCGGGCGAGAAGCAGCGCGACGAGGATCGCCGGGGCTTCCATCAGCGCCAATATGGCGTTCATGAAGCCTTCATGGGGAATGCCGGCCCGGGCGAGATAGCTCACCACCGCTATGAAAGTGACGGCGGAGACCGAGCCGTAATGCGCGGCGAGCGAGGCGGCGTCCGCCACGCCGAAGCCGGCGAGCCGGCGCAGCGCGACGAAGCACCAGAGCGGGATGAACAGGCCGAGCGCCAGCGCCGCGCCCGCCGGAGCGGCGAACTCCGCCCAGCGTGTCTCCGCCAGTTCCGCTCCGCCCTTCAGCCCGATGGCGAGGAGGAGATAAATCGATACCGCCTCGAACACGGGCGCCGGCACGCGCAGATTGCTCCGCAGGGCGCAGGCGAGCGCCCCGAGGCCGAAACACAGGACCGGGGGCGAGAGCAGGGCGGCACTGGCGAGCGACATGGGGTTCCCTCGGTGGATGGCACGTGGCGGACAGGCGAGAGCCGGGCGCGGCACCGCTCTGCGCGGCGGCCGGCCCGGCCCTTGAAGGCTTCAGGGGAAAGGCCGGCGCCGTGGCGCCGGCCTTGGGATCAATGGGCGCCAAGCCCGGTCTTGCGGGTCTTCCACAGCGAGAAGACAACGCCACCGGCGATCATCGCCAAAGTGACCGAAAGCGAGACCGCCGGGTCGAGCTTGCCGTAGAAGTAGTTCCAGAAGATCTTGCCGCCTATGAACACCAGCACGAGCGCCAGGGCGTATTTCAGGTACTCGAAGCGGTGCACCATGGCGGCGAGTGCGAAGTAGAGGGCGCGCAGGCCAAGGATCGCCATGATGTTGGCGGTGAAGACGATGTAGGTGTCGGTGGTGATGGCGAAGATCGCCGGCACCGAGTCGACCGCGAAGACCAGGTCGGCAATGTTGATGACGACCAGCGCCAGGAAAAGCGGCGTCACCCAGAGCACCAACTTGCCCGTCACCGGGTGCGGCTGGCGCACGATGAAGCGCTGGCCATGCAGCTGCGGCGTCACCCGCAGCACCCGCGAGAGCAGGCGCACCACCGGGTTCTTGGAGATGTCCTGCTCGCCCTCCTTGACGATCAGCATCTTGATGCCGGTCGCGACGAGGAAGGCGCCGAATAGCAGCAGCACCCAGTCATATTCCTGCACCAGCGCGGCGCCGACGCCGATCATGAGGCCGCGCAGCACCAGCACCGCGATGATGCCCCAGACGAGCGCGCGGTACTGGTAGATGCGGGGAATGGCGAAGTAGCTGAAGATCAGCGAGATGACGAAGACATTGTCGATCGAGAGCGCCTTCTCGATCGCATAGCCGGTGAAGTACTGCATGCTGGCGTCGGCCCCTCGCGAGTACCAGACCCAGCCGCCGAACAGCACGGCGACGAAGATATAGAACAGCGAGAGCCGGAGGCTTTCGCCGATACCGAGTTCCTTGTCGCCCTTGTTCAGCACGCCGAGATCGAAGGCGAGCAGGATGAAGACGATGGCGAGAAAGCTCAGCCAGAGCCAGGCGGGCGTGCCGACGATGTCGGCGGTGATCAGCGTTATCAATGTGTCCATCGGGTCCTCGGTTCAGCCCCCAAGACACACGCCGGCACGCCGGCCCACGGCGCCGGGAAGGCGCCGTAGGTCGTCCGTGCGAACATGCGCTGGGGAGTGCGGGTAGGGGGAGGACCGACATGGCGGCGCGCTGCCGTCAGAGGGACCCGGGCCTCGGCTGGAAGGGGTTAAGGCGGCGACGTGGCGCTCAGCGCAGCGGCGGGAGGCTTAGATCGGTGAACCGCCCTGGCCGACGCGAGACCCTCACCTCGGCCCTCTCGCGGCCCTCGCGGCGGAGATACTCGATCTGCGCCAGCAACTGGCGCTTGATGCGCCTGAGCGCCATCAGGCGCTCGCCGTCGGGCTTTTCGCGCCGGCGTTCGGCCGCGAGTTCGACATCCAGCATCTGGCTGCGGGTGGTCAGTGATTTGAGGAACTGGTCCACGTCACCCTCCTTTCAATGAGGGCAAGATGACGTGGACGCCATCATAGTTCCAATGCATAGTCTCAATATCATCGATAGATTGGAACTATCGGCATGGCCTTCCGTCCGACCCATCGCCAGCTCGAATATGCCGTCGCCCTGGCCGAGACCGGCCATTTCGGCGCGGCGGCGCGGCGCTGCCATGTCTCGCAGCCGACCCTCTCCGTGCAGATTGCCCAGCTGGAGGCGCAGCTTGGCGCCACGCTGTTTGACCGCACGCCCGGCCGGGTGCAGCCCACCGCCATCGGCGGGCGGGTGATCGAGGCGGCGCGGGCCGTGCTGCTGACGCTGGACGACATTGTGGCGGTGGCGGCGAGCGGGGCGCGCAATCTCGGCGGGCTGATCCGGCTCGGTGTGGCACCGACCTTCGGGCCCTATTTTCTGCCCTACCTGCTGCCCTCCCTCCATGCCCGCTATCCCGCGCTGCAGATCTACATCAAGGAGGAACGCCCGGCGGTGATCCTGCGCGAGGTGGTTGCCGGCGCGCTCGACTGCGGCTTGGGGCCAGCGCCGGATTCCGGCCATGCCGTCACCTTCCGGCGGCTGTGCCGCGAGACGATCTTTCTCGGCGTGCCCAAGGACCATCCACTCGCCAGCATCGGTCATGTCGACCCGCAGGCGCTGCGGGGCGAGCGGCTGCTGACGCTCGGGCGCGGGCACCATCTGTTCGAGCGGACCCGTGAGCTTGCTGCGGCCTGCGGCGCGGACATGCGGGAGGATTATGAGGGCACCAGCCTCGACGCGCTGCGGCAGATGGTGGTGATGGGCATGGGCATGTCGCTGTTCCCCGAGCTTTATGCGCGCTCGGAGTTCCGGATGGAGGACGACATCGCCCTGCTCACCCTCGATGGCTGGCCGGCCAGTCGCGACATGGGTTATTTCTGGCGCGCCGGCAATGGGCGCGCGGGGCAGTTTGAGGAACTGGCGCGCGAGAGCGAGGCCACCTGCGCGGGGCTTGGCCTCGCTTCACGTTGAGTGGACGCCCCGGCTCTAGGGCGCGTCGCCGGCCGGCATCGGCCGCGTCGCCACCCCGCCGAGAAACACCCGGATGCACTCGCGCACATAGGCGCGGCGCCGCTCGCTGCCGGGCCATTGCATCCGGCCGTCGCGGGTGAGCGCGATCGATCCCCCCACGAGGTCCATCAGCATGGAGGCGGCATCGTGTGAGTCCGGTACGTCGACCCGGCCAAGAGAGCGCTGGTGGTCGATCCAGTCGGTGAGTAGCCCGAGCACGGCATGGCGGCCGAACTTGTCGGAAATCTCCTTGAGCTCGGGGTTTACCGCCGCCTCCAGAAACAGGAACTGCAGGAAGGCAAAGCGCTCGCGATCAGCCTCGTCGTCGATCTCGTTGAAGAAGATGCGGTCGAGCGCCTCGGCCAGAGATAGATGGTCATAGTCGTGCGGCAGGTCGATCATGCTCTCGGTATGAGCCTCGATGATCGCCGCCATGAGCGCGGTCTTGCTGGGGAACAGCCGGTAGAGCGTGGTCTTGGAGATCTGGCAGCGGGCGGCCACGGTGTCGGTCGTCATCCGCGCATAGCCAAGCTCACGAAAGATCTGCAGCGCCTGCGCCACGATGTCCCTGCGCCGGGCGGAGTCCGGCGCCGTTTTCGGACGTCCCCGGGAACGGCGCTGCGGCGCCCGCACCTCACCCTCAGCCTGTGACACGAAACTCTCCCCTCCAGGACCCGGCCGACCATCCGAGCGCACCAATTGACAGATCAACAATTTCGATAATATAGATACGCAACGGTACTCTATATAGGGATTTTCACTGTGGCGTCATTTCGCCCCGCGCGTTCGGCGCTTCTTCCCAGCACTCTCGCCCTGCTTCTCGCGCTCGTCGGTTGCGATGGCCGCGAGGCCGGCCAGCCGCAGGGCCCGGGCGCGCAGGGGCGCCCGCAGGTCGGCGTGGTGACGGTGCGCCCGCAGTCCGTCGCCATCACCGCCGAGATGCCCGGCCGCACCACCGCCTCGCTCGTTGCCGAGGTGCGCCCGCAGGTCGGCGGCATCATCAAGTCGCGCCTGTTCGAGGAAGGCTCGGAGGTCAAGGCGGGCGACGCGCTCTACCAGATCGACCCGGCGAGCTATCAGGCCGCCTATGACAGCGCGGTCGCCAGCCAGCAGAAGGCTGAGGCGGCGGTGCCGAGCGCCCAGTCCAAGGTCGAGCGCTATCAAGGGCTCATCAAGCAGAACGCGGTGAGCAAGCAGGATTACGACGACGCCGTCGCCTCGCTGGCGCAGGCCCGGGCCGATGTGGCCGCCGCCAAGGCCGATGTCGACACCGCTCGCATTAATCTCGACTACACCCGCATCACCGCGCCGATTGGCGGGCGGATCGACAAGTCGACCCTGACCCCCGGAGCACTGGTCACGGCGAGCCAGGACACGGCGCTTACCACCATCCGCACGCTGGACCCGATCAATGTCGACGTCACCCAGTCGAGCACGAACCTGCTGAACCTGCGCCAAGCGATCCGCGACGGGCGGATCAAGATTTCCGGCGACCGGGTCCAGGTGCGGCTCGAACTCGACAATGGCGAAACCTACGCCCATCCCGGCACGCTGGAATTCACCTCGGCCTATGTCGACACGACCACCGGCACCTATGGCGTGCGGGCGCAGTTTCCCAACCCGGACCGGCTGCTTCTGCCCGGCATGTATGTGCGCGCCCTCATCGAGGAGGGCGTGGCGCCTGACAGCTTCCTGGTTCCCCAGCGCGGGGTGACGCGCAACACCAAGGGCGAGCCGGTGGCGCTCGTCGTCAATGCCGACAACAAAGTCGAGCAGCGGGTACTCACCGTGTCGCGCAGCGTCGGCAACAGCTGGCTGGTCGATGGCGGTATCACGGATGGCGACCGCGTCATTGTCGAGGGCAGCCAGTTCGCCCGCCCGGGCCAGGACGTCACTCCCGTCGACGTCGTGGTGGACGAGACCACCGGCGAAGTGCGCGAGCGTGGCCAGCAGAGCACCGCGCCTGTTCCCGCCGGCAGTCAGGCCATGGCCGGCGCGTCCGCCGGGTCTCCGACAGCCACGTCGAACTGAGGCGCGTTCATGTCCCGTTTCTTCATCGACCGCCCGGTCTTCGCCTGGGTTCTCGCGCTGCTGATCATGCTCGGCGGCCTGCTGGCGCTGAACACCCTGCCCATCGCGCAGTACCCGCAGATCGCTCCGCCGACGGTTAGTGTCACGGCCTCCTATCCCGGCGCCGATGCCCAGACCGTGGAGAATTCGGTGACCAAGGTCATCGAGCAGGGCCTGACCGGCATCGACAATCTCGACTACATGTCGGCGACCTCGCTCTCGACCGGGCAGTCGACGATCACGCTGACCTTCACCAACGCTGCCGATCCCGACATCGCGCAGATGCAGGTGCAGAACAAGCTGCAGCTCGTCACCCCGCAATTGCCGAGCGTGGTGCAGACGAATGGCATCTCGGTCGACAAGGCCTCGGACGGCTTCCTGATGGTCATCGGTTTCGTCTCGACCGATGGGCAGATGTCGTCGACCGATGTGTCCGATTATATCGATTCCACCCTCAACGACACGCTGCGGCGCATTGAGGGCGTGGGCTCCACCACGCTGTTCGGCTCCTCCTATGCGATGCGCATATGGCTCGACCCCGAAAAGCTCTCCAAGTACCAGTTGATGCCGAGCGACGTGGCAAGCGCCATCGAGGCGCAGAACACGCAGGTTTCCGCCGGCCAGCTCGGCGGCCTGCCGGCGCGGCAGGGCCAGCAACTCAACGCCACGGTCACGGCGCGCTCGCGGCTGCAAACGCCCGAGCAGTTCCGCAACATCATCCTCAAGAGCACCACGGACGGCTCGCTGGTGCGGGTCAACGATGTGGCGACGGTGGAACTCGGCGCGGAGACCTACACCACCTCCTCCCGCTACAACGGCATGGCGGCGGGCGGGCTTGCCATCAATCTGGGCACGGGTGCCAATGCCATCGACACGGCGGAGAAGGTCAAGGCCGCCATTGAACGGATGAAGCCGACCTTCCCGGAAGGGGTGGAGGTCGTCTATCCCTACGACACCACGCCCTTTGTGCTGCTCTCCATCGAGGAGGTGGTGCGCACGCTGTTCGAGGCGATCGTCCTCGTCTTCGTGGTAATGTTCGTCTTCCTGCAGAACTTTCGCGCAACGCTTATCCCTTCGCTCGCCGTGCCGGTGGTGCTGCTCGGCACCTTCGGCGTGCTGGCGCTGTTCGGCTATTCCATCAACACGCTGACCATGTTCGCGATGGTGCTGGCCATCGGCCTGCTGGTCGACGACGCCATCGTCGTGGTCGAGAATGTCGAGCGCGTGATGGAGGAGGAAGGGCTCTCGCCGAAGGAGGCGACCCGCAAATCCATGGGCGAGATCACCGGCGCGCTGGTCGGCATCGCCACCGTGCTCTCGGCCGTATTCATCCCGATGGCCTTCTTCGGCGGCTCTGTCGGCGTGATCTATCGCCAGTTCTCCGTGACCATCGTCTCGGCCATGGTACTGTCCGTGGTGGTGGCGCTTGTCCTGACCCCCGCCCTGTGCGCGACCCTGCTCAAGCCGCCGAAGGAGCACGCCAAGAGCCGTGGCGTGTTCGGCTGGTTCAACCGCAATTTCGACCGCACCACCAACGCCTACCGCAGCGGGACCGCCGGCATACTGGCGCGCTCGGGCCGCTTTCTCGTGGTGTTCCTCGCCCTCGCCCTCGGCATGGGCTGGATGTTCGCCCGGCTGCCCTCCTCCTTTTTGCCGGAGGAGGACCAGGGCATGCTCATCACCATGGTGCAGTTGCCGGCCGGCGCCACTGCCGACCGCACCGAGCAGGAGCTCGACAAGGTCCGGGCCCACTTCCTCGAGGATGAGAAGGATGCCGTCCAGGGTGTGTTCACCGTCAACGGCTTCGGCTTCAGCGGACAGGGGCAGAACCTTGGCATCGCCTTCGTGCAGCTGCGCCCCTTCGACGAGCGCAAATCCCCAGCAGTTTCCGCCAGCGCGGTTGCCGGCCGGGCGATGGCGGCGCTGCACGCGCGCGACGCCATGGTCTTCACCCTCATGCCGCCAGCGATCCAGGGAATGGGCAATTCCGGCGGCTTCAGCTTCTATCTTCAGGACGTTACCGGTGCCGGCCATGAGAAGCTGATAGCGGCCCGCAACCAGCTTCTTGGCATGGCGGCGCAGGACCGTCGGCTCATCGCAACCCGCCCGAACGGGCTGGAAGACGAGCCGCAACTCGTTGTCGACATCGACCAGGAGAAGGCGAGCGCTCTCGGCGTTTCCCTCGCCGACATCAACGACACGCTCTCCTCCGCCTGGGGCAGCGACTATGTCAACGACTTCCTCGACCGCGGCCGGGTGAAGAAGGTCTATCTCCAGTCGGCGGCGGATTTCCGCATGCAGCCGGAAGACCTCGCCAAATGGGAGGTGCGCAATTCCGGGGGCGCCATGGTGCCCTTCTCGGCTTTCGCCTCGACACGCTGGACATATGGCTCGCCGCGGCTGGAGCGCTTCAACGGCGCTTCGGCGGTGGAAATCCAGGGGCAGGCGGCGCCGGGCGTGTCCTCCGGCGTGGCGATGGACGCGATCGATAGCCTCATCGCCCAACTGCCGCCGGGCTACGACCATGAATGGACCGGCCTCTCGCATCAGGAGCGGCTCTCCTCCAACCAGGCGACAGCGCTCTACGCGATCTCGGTGCTGGTCATCTTTCTCTGCCTTGCCGCGCTCTATGAGAGCTGGTCGATCCCTTTCGCGGTGCTGCTGTCGGTGCCGATCGGGATCTTCGGCGCCCTGCTGGCAGCATCCCTGTTCGGTCAGAGCAACGACGTCTATTTCAAGGTTGGGCTGCTCACCACCATTGGTCTCGCGGCGAAGAACGCGATCCTCATCGTCGAATTTGCCCTTGAACGGCAGGCGCATGGCATGGGCCTCGTCGAGGCGACGCTCGACGCGGCGCGCCAGCGGCTGCGCCCGATCCTGATGACCTCCTTCGCCTTCATTCTGGGCGTCACCCCGCTTGCGATCGCCAGCGGCGCCGGCTCGGGCGCGCAGAACGCCATCGGCATCGGTGTCATGGGCGGCATGATCGCCGCCACCGTGCTCGGCGTGTTCTTCGTGCCGCTGCTCTTCGTCGTCGTGCGCCGGGTCTTTCCCGGCAAGGCGCCGGAAACGGAGGAAGCGACGCCGACATCCGCGCCGGCCCGTCCGGCCGGGGAGGCTCACGATGCTCCTTCTGCCTGATCCCCGCCGCCCCGCCACGCCCCTCATTCGCCGGTCAGGTGCATCGATGTCCTTCCTGCCCATGAAGTGCCGCTCCCTCCCTGTAGCGGCACCGCGCCTCGCGGGTGCGCTCCTTCTCGCCGCTCTGCTCGGGGGCTGCGCCGTCGGGCCTGACTATCGCGCCCCCGGCTTCCAACTGCCCGCCAGCTGGGGCAAGGCATCACCGTCCGTGACCGTCACTGGCGAGGAGGCGGACAACCGCCCACCGGAGCTTGCGGACTGGTGGAAGCGGCTTGGCGATCCGACGCTGAACCGGCTGGTCGACGAGGCGGTCGCCGGCAATCTCGATGTCGCCACCGCCAAGGCGCGGGTGCGCCAGGCCCGCGCCACCCGGCAGCAGGCGATCGGCGCGCTGGCTCCCACCGTTGCCGGCTCGGGCAGCTATAGCCGGGCCGACAATGGCAGCAACGTTTCCAGTAGCGGCGATGTGACGGTTTCCGGCCCGTTCGACACCTTCACCCTCGGCTCCAATGCCAGCTGGGAGCTTGACCTGTTCGGCGAGAACCGCCGCGCGGCCGAGGCGGCGACCTATGGGCTGGATGCCGCCGAGGAGACGCTGCGCAACACGCTGCTCACCCTGATCGGCGACGTGGCGACCTATTATGTCGAGGCGCGCGGCTATCAGGCGCGGGCGGCGCTGGCGCGGCGTACCGCCGTCTCCCAGCGCGAGACCGCCGCCTTGACCCGCACCAAGCTGCAGGCGGGCTCGGCTTCCGCCGTCGATGTCGCCAATGCGGAAGGGCAGGCGGCGAGCACCGAGGCCAATATTCCCGAACTGGAATCGAACTACCAGCAGACCGTTCATCAGCTGGCCATCCTGCTCGGCCAGCCGCCGAGCGCGCTGAACGAAACCATGAAGCGCAGCGCCCCGATCCCGACGCCGGTCAAGGCGATCCCGCGCGGCGTGCCGGCCAATGTGCTGCTCTCGCGCCCCGATGTGCGCCTCGCCGAGCGCCAATACGCCCAGTACACGGCCAAGATCGGCCAGGCCGAGGCCGCGCGCTACCCCGATGTGAGCCTCGTCGGCGAGGTCACGACCTCGGCCGCCAAGGTTGGCGATCTCGCCAAGAGTTCATCGGTCAGCTGGAGCTTCGGACCGAGCGTCAGCATCCCGATCTTCAACGCCGGGCAGCTGAAGGCGGCGGTGGACTTCGCCCAGGCCCAGCGCGACGAGTATTTCCTCACCTATCATGCCGCCGTGCTAAGCGCCCTGCAGGATGTGGAGAATGCCAGCGTCTCCCTTCAGCAGGAGCGCATCAAATATCGCAGCCTCAGCGCCTCCGCCGCGTCCTACAGGCAGGCCGTGGAGCTTGCCCGCGTGCTCTACCAGAGCGGCTCGTCGAGCTTCCTCGACGTGCTGGTCGCCGAACGTTCGGCCTATTCCGCTGACGACACGCTCCTCACCAGTCGGGTGGCCATCGCCACCGACTATGTCGCGCTCAACAAGGCGCTGGGTGGCGGCTGGACCGGCAAGGTGGACGACCGAACGCCGGCGGTGGTCGACACGCAAATGGCCCCGCGCCTGGTCTCGCTCGACCGTGCCGGCCTCAAGCCGCGCGATCCGGAGAACCAGGGTGTCGCTGAGGCCTTCGCCCACTGACGGCACAACGGAGCCGCAAGGCCGGTGCCGGTGGCGCTCGCGCGCAACCTCCCGTAAAGGCACATCGGCGCGCCCGGAGTCCGGGGGGGCGCCGGTGTGTCAGCGCGAGGTGGCAGGGTGGATTTTGTGAGACGTCATTGGCGGGGCGAGGTGCCGCTGGCGCGCGTCTTCTGGTGGAACATGCTCATCGTCGGCACGCTGGTCAATCTGATCACCGGCGGGACGGCGCTGGCCGCCCATGTCGCCGGCGCCCCGCTCTGGCTCGCGGCGCTGATCTTCTTTCTGCCGCTGCCGCTGAATGTGCTGCTCACCGTCTCGGTCTGGCGCTCCGCCGGGCGGGAGGCGCCCGGATGGGGCGTGTTTGCCCGGGCGGCGGCGTCGGCATGGCTGGCACTGATGCTCGTCGTCTAGCCTTCCTGCGCCGAGCGTTTGAGAAAGCCGGCGTCGCTCAGCCGGCATCTCCCGTCTCGATCCGACGGGTCGCCAGCGACGAGCGCAGCAGGGCGGCGATGAAGACCGCGCTCATCACCAGCACGATGGTCGGGGCCGGGGCGCTGTCGAGGAAGAACGAGAGATAGACCCCCAGAAAAGACGCCCCGACGCCGATCACCAGCGAGGCCGCCAGCATGGCGCCGAAGGTGCGCGTCACCAGGAACGCGATCGCCCCCGGCGCGATCAGCATGGCGATGGCCAGGATCAGTCCCACCGCCTTCAGCGCCCCGACAATGGCGAGTGAGATCAGGCACAGCAGGCCGTAATGCAGCAGCCCGACCCGCAGCCCGACCACGCGCGCCTGCGCGGGGTCGAAGGCGTGCAGCAGAAAATCCTTCCACTTCACCGCGATGATTCCGGCGACGATGGCGGCGATGAGCGCGCTCTCGCCGATGTCCCGCCAGGCAACGCCGAGCATGTCGCCGAACAGGATGTGGTCGAGATGCACTTCCGACTGGATCTTGACGTAGAGCACCAGTCCGAAGCCGAACATGCCGGAGAACACGATGCCCATCACCGTGTCCTGCTTGATCCGGCTGTTGTCCTTGAGGAATCCCGTCGCCACGGCGCAGAACATGCCAGCGGCGAAGGCGCCGACCGCCAGCGGGAGGCCGACGATATAGGCGATGACCACGCCGGGGAAAACGGCGTGCGAAATGGCGTCGCCCATCAGCGACCAGCCCTTCAGCACCAGGAAACAGGACAGCAGCGCCATCGGCACCGCCACCAGCGCCGATATGACGAGCGCATTGACCATGAACGGGAACTGGAACGGCGCGAGCAGGCTCTCGACCATGGTCATGCCTCCTCGACCTTGAGGGCATTCGACTTCAGGGCTTGCGCCGCCCGCCGCCGCGCCGCCAGCATGCCGTGCTTGGGGGCGAAGACAAAGGCAGCGAGGAAGATCAGCGTCTGCAGCACCACGATGATGCCGCCGGTGGCGCCGTCGAGGAAATAGCTGACATAGGCGCCGACAAAACTCGTTGCGGCACCGATGGTGACGGCGATCATCAGCAGGCGCGGGAAACGGTCGCTCAGGAGATAGGCGGTGGCGCCGGGCGTCACCACCAGGCAGATGACGAGAAAGGCGCCCACCGTCTGCAGCGCCGCCACGGTCGAGGCCGAGAGCAGTGTGAAGAACATGATCTTCAGCGCGGTCGGCTTCAGCCCGATCGAGCGCGCATGCGCCTCGTCGAAGAACACCGCCAGCAGATCCTTCCATTTCAGCAGGAGGATGGCCAGCGAGACCACGCCGATGATCGCGAGTTGCAGCGTGTCCTCGGGGGTGATGGTGAGGATATTGCCGAGCACGATGGTCTGGATGTTCACCGAGGTCGGCGACAACGACACCATGAACAGCCCCAGCGCAAAAAAGGAGGAGAAGATCAGCCCGATAATGGCGTCTTCCCGCAGCCGGGTGCGCTGGTTGAGAAACAGCATGGCGGCGGCGGCGAGCCCGCCGGAGAAGAAGGCGCCGACCGCATAGGGCAGGCCGAGCATATAGGCGCCGGCGACGCCGGGAACGACGGCGTGGGACAGCGCATCGCCGATCAGCGACCAGCCCTTGAGCATGAGGTAGCAGGACAGGAACGCGCAGACGGCGCCGACAAGGGCCGAGACCCACATGGCGTTGCGCATGTATTCATAGCCGAAGGGCTCCGTCAGAAGGTCGATCACGGGGCGTTCTCCCGCGTGCGGGGCGGGCATTCGCCCTTCTCGCCATAGAACACCAGCGGGCGCTCGTCGTCGGTCAGCACGGAAATCTGGCGGCTGTCGTCATCGGCGTGCAGTCCGGCGCCACCCAGCACGAAATGGCGCAGCACGCCGCCGAAGGTCTTTTCCAGATTGGCCTCGGTGAACGTTTCGGCGGTCGGGCCATGGGCGAGGACGGTGCCCTTGACCAGCACGGTGCGGTCGCAGAACTCCGGCACGCTGCCGAGATTGTGGGTGGAGACCAGCATCACCCGGCCCTCATCGCGCAGCGACCGGAGCAGCGCGACGATCGCCTGCTCGGTCTGCACGTCGACGCCGGTGAACGGCTCGTCGAGCAGGATCACCCGCGCATCCTGCGCCAGCGCGCGGGCAAGGAAGACGCGCTTTTTCTGGCCGCCGGAGAGTTCGCCGATCTGCCGGGTGCGGAAGTCGTTCATCCCGACGCGGCCCAGCGCCTGCGTCACCGCCTGCCGGTCCGCCGCGCGGGGGATGCGCATGAACCCCATATGGCCGTAGCGGCCCATCATCACCACGTCCTCGACCAGCACCGGGAAGTTCCAGTCGACCTCCTCGTTCTGCGGGACATAGGCGACGAGGTTCTGCCGCAGGGCTTCGCCCACGGTGCCGCCGAGGATGCTTATCTCCCCCGCCGCGGGGCGCACAAAGCCCATGATCGCCTTGAACAGGGTGGACTTGCCCGAGCCGTTCACCCCGACAAGGGCCGTGATGGTGCCCAGCGGAATGGCGAAGCTGGCATCGCGCAGGGCGGTGTGACCGTTGCGATACGTCACGGTGAGGCCGCTGACCGAAAGCCCGGTCGCCGACAGGGCAGGGGAGGGCGCGTTCACTGCGACAACCCCTGCGAAAGGCCCTTGGTGAGCGTGCCGGAAGTCACGCGCAGCAGGTCGATATAGGTTGGCACGGGGCCGTCGGCCTCGCTGAGCGAATCGACATAGAGCACGCCGCCATAGAGCGCACCCGTCTCCCGCGCCACCTGCCGCGCGGGCTTGTCGGAAACCGTGCTTTCGCTGAACACGGCGGGGACGCCGTTCTTACGCACGGCGTCGATTACCTTGCGCACCTGCTGCGGCGTGCCCTGCTGGTCGGCATTGATCGGCCAGAGATAGAGTTCCTTCAGGCCATAGTCGCGGGCGAGATAGGAAAAGGCGCCTTCGCTCGTCACCAGCCAGCGCTTGTCGGCGGGGATCGTCTCCAGCTCGGCGCGGATCGGCGCCACCGACGCCTCCAGCTTCGCCTTGTAGGCGCTCGCATTGGCCTCATAGGTCGCGGCATTGGCGGGGTCGTATTTCACGAAGGCGTCGCGGATGTTGTCGATATAGATTAGCGCGTTGCTTGGCGACATCCAGGCATGCGGGTTCGGCTTGCCGCGATAGGGGCCGTCGGCAATGCTCATCGGCGTGACGCCGTCGCTGACGACGACGCTGGGGACATCCTTGAGGTTCTGGAAGAACTTCTCGAACCAGAGTTCAAGGTTCAGCCCGTTCCAGAGGATCAGCTGCGCTCCCTGGGCGCGCTGTATGTCGCCCGGGGTCGGGGCGTAATTGTGGATCTCCGCGCCGGGCTTGGTGATCGATTCCACCACCGCTGCATCCCCGGCCACGTTGCGGGCCATGTCGGCGATGACGGTGAAGGTCGTCACCGCCTTGAATTTTGGCGGCGTGCCCTGCGGTGCGCTCTCCTGCGCCAGCGCGGCCGGCGCCCCGGCGAGCCCAGCCAGGCCGGCGACCAGAAGACTGGCCAGGATTGCGCGCCTCGATTGTCTCCACATGCCAGCCTCCATTTGCGAATGAGTTGCAGAAGCACTCTACGCGAAGTCGAGCGTCGTGCAACTGCAAACGAGTTGCATCAAGAAAAGGTCATCCCGGGCGCAGGACGGCGCCGCTGGGCGCGTGCGCGCGCATGGCGATGGACGAAAGGCCGACCGGCGGCTTACATCCATCTGGCGTTGCGCTCCCCTGCACCTCTCGTGGAAGGGGGCGCTGCGGCGCGCGTCGCGTGCCACACCCGCTGGCGGCTCCGGATGCCCCGGCCTTTGCGGCGTCGTCGTTGAGTGTGGTGGGGGAGGCGCCTGTGGACGGAGCCCAGAAGGAAGAAGTCAGCGAAAGGCTGGCGCGAGAGGGGGGGGCACATCTGTCATCGCATATGTCTCGAAGTGCAGCCTTATCGGTTCGTACGATGTGATTGTTGCATTCGCGTCCATATTCTTTATGGCAATGTTTTTTACATTAGTACTTTTTCTTACTTATTATATTGAAAATATAACACGAACAAATGTATTAATAGTTTCCAGTAATATGAATGGGATGCTGTACGAATATGATTTTATCGCTCCTCTATTCGTTGGTATGCCGGGCGCTTTCTTGATTTCCATCGCGCTCGCGATATTTACGACCCTCTCGTCGCCCAACTGGCAGGTCACTGATTTTGTCAACGATGTCGCCGCGCCAAAGCAGAACTGGTTCACGCGTTGGCTGCTGCGTCGGATGATGGCTCGGCTTGCGACCGAGGCAGACCCCGCGCGTTATGTGCGCCGTTTCGTGTTTATGCCGGCGTGGTTTCTGACGGGTGCAGCCGCTCTGCTATTCGCGATGAGCGTCCCGTTGGCGATGTTGCAGGTCCGGGCCTTCGAGGTGTTCACGCCGGAAGGCTACTACGTCTCGCCCCTGCTGCCGTGGAACACGCCGCGCCTGCACCCCTGGGCGACGGCGGCTTACGTCGAAACGGGCTGCAGCCATTATTCGCGAAAGGGTCGCACCAGCGACAAGATGATCTACAACGTCACCTTCGACGATGGCACCGTGGCCCCATCCGCCTATGCAACGTCAGTCCGGGGTTCCTGGCTCGATCCCATGGAGATCATCGACAGTAAGCTCCGCTCGGCCGGCGTGCGGTTCATCCCCTGGAACCTGAACGATTCCTATGATCGCCGCTGTATCCGTGCGATCGAACGTGAGTTTTCCGTCGATGATTTCGAACGGGTCCGGCATGTGATGCGCTTTCCGAATTGACGCTGGCGCCAACCGTGGCAAACGGCAAGCGGGCGTGCGTCGTCTGTGCTGCCTTGCGCCGAAGGGACACCGGAACCGCCAAGCAGGCACGACGGTTAAGCAGCGGGAGGAACCATCATGAGCCAGATACGCTACGAGATCGTCGAGCATGACGGCGGCTGGGCCTATAAGCTCGGCGACGTGTTCTCGGAAACCCATCCCACCCATGAATCGGCGCTTGCCGCTGCCCGCGACGCCGCGGCCCGGCAGTCGGTTTCCGGCGAGACCCGGCCGATCGCCTATCAGGACAAGAGCGGCCGGTGGCATGAGGAAGTGGCGCAGGGCGTCGACCGTCCGGAGGTCGAGATCGAAGACCCCGCAAAGGGCAACTGACGCGCGGCCTGGTCGGCGCTGGGCGACGGCGGCGCCGGAGCGCTATGACGTGCCAGCGCTGGTCGATTGATCGGTCGGGACGTTGCCCTGCGTAGTGAACACCGCGCGCGCCACAGCGGCGAAAGCCGCGACGGCGCCGAGCGGGCGGATCTCCCGACGGGTGACGAGATATTCGTCGGCGCGCGCGGGCGCCCCGTCGATCGCCACCGCATGAAGGCGCGGATCGCAGCCGAGTTCGCGGTTCAGCACGATGCCAAGGCCGATCTTCGCCGCCACCGCCTCCTTGACCGCCTCGCGGCTGCCGAGCACCAGGTGCGGCGTGATCGCGAGGCCGCGCCTGGCCAGCGCCGCCTCGAACAGATGCCGCGTCATTGATCCCGCCTCGCGCAGCACGAGGCGCTGGTGCTTCACCTCCGAGAGGTCGACCCTTTCCCGTCCCCACCAGGGATGGCCCTCATGCACCAGCAGCAGAACCTCCTGGGAGAGCAGGCGGTCGCAGGCGAAATCCGGATGCGGTGCCTCCAGAGTGGCGATGGCGACATCCACCCGATGCTGGGCCACGAGGTCGAGCAGGACGCTGGAATTCTCCAGCCGCACATCGAGCCTTATGCCGGGATGCAGCGCTGTGAACCGCTCCAGAATCGGCATCGCCACATAGGGCGCGCACAGGCCCAGCGCGAGATAGCCGGCATTGAGGGTGCGGCCCTCATCCATGCGGGCGCCAATGTCGTCGAGCATCAGCATCACCTGCCGCACCCGGGGCAGCAGGTCGCGCGCATCGGGGGTCAGCTCGATGCCCGCCCCGGTGCGCAGGAACAGCCGCGCCCCGACCGCCTCCTCCAGCGCCTTCACATGCTGGGTGATGGCCGGCTGGCTCACCCCCAGCGCCTGCGCCGCCTCCGAGAAGGTGCGGTGGGTGGCGATGGCCTGGAAGGCACGGAGCTGGGCGAAGTTCATGGTGATCGGTCTCGGCGAGGAGGCTCAGGTCATAAGCGTGGCTTCATTCAGACGTCACACACTTTAACGACACTTATATCACGGCCTTATTCCCCCTGCCTGCGGAGACCCCGATGTTCTTCGATATGCTGAAAGCCCTCGGCCTTGCCGCCGCTCTCGCCACGCTCGGCGCGGCCCCCTCCCTTGCCCGGGAAGTCGTGCTCTACAACGCCTCCGACAGCGTTAACACGGCGCTGGTCGCGGCCTTCAAGAAGGCGCATCCCGACATTGAGGTGAAATTCGTTTCCGGCTCCACCGGGCCGATCACCGAGCGCGCGATTGCCGAGAAGGGCAAGCCGCAGGCGGATGTGGTCTATCTCGTCAACAATGTCGCGCTGGAACAGCTGAAGCAGGCGGGCGTGTTCGAGCCCTACGCGCCCGAGGACAGCAAGATCGCCCCCGCCTTCCGCGACCCGGACGATTTCTACAGCAAGTACTTCGCCACCACGATGTGCATGGTGGTGAACAAGGACCGGCTGGCGCAGAAGAAGCTGCCGATGCCGACCACCTGGGAAGACCTGATCAAGCCGGTTTATGCCAAGGAAATCGCGCTGCCCTCGCCGCTGAAGTCCGGCACGGGCGGGGCGATCCTCACCACCTTCGTCGACGCCTTCGGCTGGCCCTTCGTCGAAAACCTGAACGAGAACGTCTACCAATATTCCGATGGCGGCTCAGGCGGTGCGGCGCTGGCGGGCGCGGGCGAGGTCGCCATCGGCCTCACCTTCGATACCACCTGCTTCGAGACGAAGTCCTCCGGCAAGCCGGTGGAGATCGTCTATGGCCGCATCACCCCGAACGTCTCGGAAGGCGGCGGCCTCGTCGCCGGCGGGCCGAACCCGGCGGAAGGCAAGATCTTCCTCGACTTCATGGCGAGCGAAGACGCGGCGCAGGTTCTCGGCAAAGTGGTCGGCGCCACCGCCGTTCCCGGCCACGGGCTGGTCGACCTCAACGAGATCACGCTGTGGAAGATGCGCCGCCCGGTCGATATCGCGGCCTTCCGCCGCGAGTTCGCCAGCCGCATCCTGAAGCAGTGAACGACGCCTCCTTCATGCGCGCCCCGGCGCGGCCGGCTCCGCAGGTGAGCCGGCCGCATCTGGCCGTGCGCGCGGTGAGCAAGGCCTATGAGGGCCATCGCGCGGTAGACGCGGTGTCGTTCGATCTCGCCAAAGGCGAGTTCGTCACGCTGCTGGGCGATTCCGGCTGCGGCAAGACCACGCTGTTGCGGATCATCGCCGGCTTTGCCCGCCCCGATGCCGGCCAGGTGCTGCGCGAGGGCGAGGATGTGACGGGCATGGCCCCAGCCCGGCGCCGCATGGGCTTCGTGTTCCAGTCCTATGCTCTGTTTCCCACCAAGACCGTGGCGCAGAATATCGGCTTCGCGTTGACCGGCCCGCGCGCTGCCCGCGTACGCCGCATCGAGGAACTGGCGCAGCTTGTCGAAATCGACGCACTTGTCGAGCGCTACCCCCACGAGCTTTCCGGCGGCCAGCAGCAGCGTGTGGCGCTGGCGCGGGCTCTGGCCTCGGACCCCGAGGTGCTGCTGCTCGACGAGCCGATGTCGGCGCTCGACGCCCGCATACGGGTGAAGCTACGTGGAGAACTGCGCAAGCTGGTCGACCGGCTCGGCATTACCACGCTCTATGTGACGCACGATCAGGAGGAGGCGCTGGCGCTTTCCGACCGGGTGGCGGTGATGCGGCGCGGGCGGATCGAGCAGATCGGCAGCCCGGCTGATGTCTATCATCGCCCCGCCACCCGCTTTGTCGCCGAGTTCATCGGCCTCTCCAACCTGATCGAGGGGCGGGCGGTGGCGGGAGGCATCGAGGCCGACGGCGTGGTCTGGCCGCTGGCGCTGCCGGCCGGCATGGCGCCGGGCGCGGCGCTGACCGCGGTCTATCGACCCGAACATGTCGGGCTCGCCACTGAGGGCGGCGGCATTCCTGCGACAGTGGAAAGCGTCACTTTCCTCGGCGCGCATGTGCGGCTGACCCTTCGCCTCGCCTCCGGCCGCGCCGTTATCGCCGACCGTCCCTCCTTCGAGGCCGGCGGGCAATGGCGGCGCGGCGCGGTGGCATGGCTGCGGCCCGACCCGCTGCGCGCCGCCCTCATCGGTGCTGAGCCTGCGCCATGACACTATCGCTGCGCTCTCTGCCGGGCCTGCTCATCAGCGCCCTGGTGGCGCTGGTTCTGGCGCTGTTCATCGCCTATCCGATCGGCGCGGTGCTGGTGGAGAGCTTCGTCATTTCTGGCCCGATGCCGCCCGCCGCGCTGAAGGCGGTGACATCAGCCGCGCTCGACGCCGTGCCGGCCGCTGAGCGGGAGGCGCTGGTGCAGCGCTGGACGGCTAGCGCCACCGAGGCCGAGAAGGTGGAGGCCACCGCCGCCGCCTTCACGCTCGCCGGCGCCGCGGTGGCGTGGGACCGCAAGGCTGCCTATTCCGAGCAGAGCGCGGCGATCACGGCAGCGCTCAAGGCACTGCCCGAGGCGGAGCGCGCGGCGGTGGAGGACAATCTCGCCGTCGCCCATATCATGCTGCACAAGCGCACCGCTCTGGCCTTCAAGGTAAAGGAGGCGCTGGGGCCCGAGGGCTTCGACGCCCTGCGCAACGGCACCGATGATCGCTGGGGCCTCGACCATTATCTCAAAGTGTTCGAGGAGCCTTATCTGCGCGCGGCGGCGCTTAACAGCCTCATGCTGGCGGCGCTTTCGGTGGCGTTCACCGTGACGCTGGCCTTTGCGCTCGCCTATGGCATCAATGCCGGCGCCATCCCGTGGCCCTCGCTCACCCGCGTGGTGCTGCTGATGCCGCTGGTGGCGCCGCCGGTGCTGATCGCCACCGCTACCATCATGCTGTTCGGCCGGCGCGGGCTGGTGACGCACACCTTGCTCGACGAGGGGCTCGGCCTGATCGACGCCGACCAGACCAATCTCTATGGCCTGTTCGGTGTCGTACTGGCGCAGACGCTGTCTTTCGTACCCGCCGCGCTGATCGTGTTCGACAACAGCCTGCGCAAGCAGGATGGTCGCATCGACGAGGCCGCTGCCGGGCTCGGCGCCGGGCCGCTGCGCAGCTTCCTGCAGGTGACGTTGCCCATGGCCTGGCCGGGCATCAAGCGTGCCGTGGTGCTGGTGTTCATCCTGAGCCTGACCGATTTCGGCAACCCGATGGTGCTCGGCCGCGATACGCCGGTGCTGGCGGGCGTGGTCTATGATGAGATCACCGCCTATCGCAACACGCCGCTGGCGGCGGCGCTGTGCATGTGGCTGCTGATCCCCTCGCTGCTGCTCTATCTCGGGCTGGAAGCGTTCGGCCGGCGTAAATCCTATGCCGGCACCGCCGGTGCGCGCGCCGAGCTTCCGGTGCCGCCAATGGTTCGGGCCGGGCTCACCCTGACGGCCGGCGTCGTGGCGGGGCTGATCTTCGCGGTTTACGGCACCATGGCGCTGGGGGCCGTCACCCGCGTCTGGGGCACCGACTGGAGCCTGACGCTGGGCTATTTCACCGGCGCCGGAGTTGATGTCGGGCTGGCGGGTTCCGGCTATGGCTCCTCCGAGCGCGGGCTCGGGCTGGTGTGGGACAGTGTGCGCCTCGCCGGCCTTGCCGGGCCGATCGGCGGGCTGTTCGCTGTGATCATCGCCTATGTGGTGGAGCGCCTGCGCCCGCCCGGCGCCCATCTCATCATGTTCCTGGCGCTGGTGCCGGCGATCCTGCCCGGCATCGTCTTCGGCATCGGCTATATCGTCGCCTTTAACGTGCCGTTCGGAATCCCCGCACTGTCGCTGACCGGAACCTCGGCGATCCTGGTGATCAACATTCTGTTCTCGAACCTGTTCGTCGGCGTGCTCGCCGCCCGCGCGGCGCTGCAGCGGCTCGACCGTTCGGTGGACGAGGCCGCGGAAAGCCTGGGCGCCGGGCTGATCGCCCGCTTCTTCCGGGTGACGCTGCCCATGCTGCGGCCGGCGCTGCTGCTGGGCATGCTCTATGTGTTCATCGACGGGCTGACCACGCTGTCCTCGGTGATCTTCCTCGTCTCCGGCAATCACAAGCTGGCCTCGGTGGCGATCTTCAACCACGCCACATCGGGCGATTATGGCTACGCCGCCGCCAAGAGCCTGGCCTTGCTTGGCTTTGCGCTTGCCGCCATGGGGCTGGTGTGGCTCGTTGAGAACCGCAAGCCTGGCCTGTGCCGCGCCGCGCCGCGCGCTCGGCCGATCGACCCCGCTCTGGTGACGCCATGACCGATACCGACGCCTTCGTCACCCGCGACGCGGCTTCCTTCTTCCATCAGCATGGCTCCAGCCCCTGCATCGGCGCCTTGCGCAGCGCACAGGGGCTATGGCTGGAAGATACGGCCGGCCGCCGCTTCATCGATCTGCACGGCAACACGGTGCACCATCTCGGCCATGGCCATCCGGAGATCGTGGCGGCGCTGAAGCGGCAGCTTGACGAACTGGCCTTCACCCCCCGTCGCTTCACCAATGAGCCGGCCGTGGCGCTGGCGGAGGCGCTGCTGGCGCGCTGGCCGGGGGCGCCGGCGCGGGTGCTGTTCGCCACCGGCGGCTCCGACGCGATCGAGATCGCGCTCAAGCTGGCCCGGGTCGCCACCGGCCGGCATGAGACAGTGTCGCTGGAAGGCTCCTATCACGGCCATGGCTTCGGTGCTTTCGGCCTGTCGTCAGGCGCAACGGACCCGCGCCTCGGCGCCTTTCTGCCGGGGCGCCACCACGTCACCCCCTATTGGGTGGGCGAGGAGGGGCCGGCACGGATGCTGGAGGAGGTGGCCGGCCTGCTCGCCACCGGGCGCATCGCAGCGGTGATCGCCGAGCCGATGCGCTCGAACTGCCATGTGCCCCCCGCCGATCTGTGGCCGCGCATCCGCGCCTTGTGCGACGCTTATGGCGCCAAGCTGATCTTCGACGAAATACCCTCCGGGCTCGGCAAGACCGGGCGCTTCTTTGCCTTCGAGCATTTCGGCGCGCTGCCGGATGCGGTGGTGCTCGGCAAGGCCTTGGGCGGCGGCATGGTGCCGATCGCTGCCGTGATCGCCGATGCCCAGCTCAACACCGCGCCGGAGCTGGAGCTGGGCCACTACACCCATGAGAAGAACCCGCTCACCACCCGGGCGGCGCTGACGGCGCTGGATATCATCGCCCGCGACGATCTGGTGGCCCGCGCCGATGAGGCGGGCCGGAAGCTCAAGGACGGCGTGGCCACTATCGCGGCCCGCGTGCCCTGCGTGATCGGGGCGCGCGGTCTGGGGCTGTTGCTGGCGGTGGCCTTCGACGCGGCCCGTTGCGAGCGCCAGCCGGGCCCGGATTTCGCCGCGCATCTGGTGGCGAGCGCCTTCGCGCATGGGCTTTCCACCACCGCAAAGGGCGACGGCGCCATCGGCCTGTCACTACCGCTCACCGTGACCGATGCGGAAATCGCCGAGGTGCTGGCGCGAATCGAGGCGATGGGGCAGGGGCTTTAGCCGGCCGCCCCATCGGCCCCTCAGTGCAGGCTGGCGATGACCGGCCCGTCCTTGTCGTGAATGGCGAAGCGGTCGACCATGGTGGCGCTCGCCTCGTTGAGCCCGATCACCTCGACGCTGGCTCCCGCCTTGCGGAACTTCAGCACGGCCTTGTCCAGCGCGCCGATCGACGTGATGTCCCAGAAATGCGCGTGGGTGAGATCGATCACCACTTCGCGCGCCGGGTTGTCGAAGTCGAAGCCGGCGAGGAACACCTCGGAGGAGGCGAAGAAGATCTGCCCCTCGACGACAAAGGTGATGCGGCCCGCCGTCTCGTCGATGATCTCGCCGACCGCCACCAGCTGCGAGACCTTGCCGGCGAAGAACACGCCTGAGAGCAGCACGCCGACCAGCACGCCGATGGCGAGGTCATGGGTGGTCACTACGGTAACGACCGTCGCCAGCATCACCAGCGAGGACGAGCGCGGATTGCTGCGCAGGTCGAGGATCGAGCGCCAGGAGAAGGTCCCGATCGACACCATGATCATGACAGCCACCAGCGCCGCCATCGGGATGATGCGGACAATGTCGTCGAGTACCAGGATCAGGAAGAGCAGGAAGGCGCCGGCCACGAAGGTGGAGAGCCGGCCTCGTCCACCCGAGGTGACGTTGATGACCGACTGGCCGATCATCGCGCAGCCGCCCATGCCGCCGATCAGCGCTGCGCCGATATTGCTGGCGCCCTGGCCGATGCATTCCTGGCTCTTGTTACTCAGCGTGTCGGTCATGTCGTCGACGATCTGCGCCGTGAGCAGCGATTCCAGCAGGCCAACGGCGGCGAGTGTGAGCGAATAGGGCAGGATGATCTGCAGCGTCTCGAGCGTGAGCGGCACGCTGGGCAGCATCAGCATCGGCAGGCCGGACGGCAGCTCGCCGAGATCGCCGACGGTGCGCAGGTCCATCCCGCTCCACCACGCGAACAGGGTGAGCGCGCCGATGGCGACGAGAGGTGAGGGCACCGCCTTGGTCAGGAACGGAAACAGATAGATGATGGCGAGCCCGACCACGATCATCGGGTAGGTTTCCATCGGTACGCCGATTAGCTCCGGCAGCTGCGCCATGAAGATGAGGATGGCGAGGGCGTTGACGAAGCCGGTGATGACCGAGCGCGAGACGAAGCGCATCACCCGCCCGAGCTTCAGCAAACCGGCGAGAAACTGGATGAGCCCCATCAGGATCGTGGCGGCAAACAGATATTCCAGCCCGTGGTCGCGCACGAGACTGACCATCACCACGGCAGTGGCGGCGGTGGCAGCCGAGATCATGCCCGGGCGCCCGCCGACGATGGCGGAGATGCAGGCGATGGCGAAGGAGCCGAAAAGGCCCACCTTCGGATCGACACCGGCGATGACCGAGAAGCCGATGGCTTCGGGAATGAGGGCAAGGGCGACGACGATTCCGGCAAGGATGTCGCCGCGAATGTTGGAGGTCCAGTCGCGGAAATAGCGTGAGGTCAATGTCATGTGGGAGCGATCTTCGCAAAGAGCGGGCGTCCGCCGACAAGGCGGGTGAGACGGGCGCTGGCGATGCGTGATCCGGCGGATCGGCGGCCGGAAGAGCCACCCGGGCTTTCACCGGGTCCTGACGAGTGAGGGCTGCTTAGAACAGATCGTGCTGCGGTGCAACGCCGGTTCCGTGCGCGGGGCGGTATCGTGCGTATTTTCGCCGCAACGCACAATTGTCGGAACCCAGGGCGCTCTGGGTACTTGTCTCGGGCGTAGGGCCTGCCGCCCTGGAACGCGCGAGGTCAGGCATGCATCGACGTCACCTGTTGCTGGGTTTGGGTCTCCTGGCGATGGCGCCGGTGCCATTGTCACGTCTCGGCATCAGTGAGGCGTGGTCGGAGGAAGAGGAGCAGGCTGTTCCCTTCGACGCGCAGACCGTGCGTCAGCTGGCGCGCGAACTGGCCTCTAAGCCCTATAAGGGCCCGGCCAGCGACCTGCCCGGTGCCTTCGACAAGCTCAGCTACGACGATTACCGCAATGTTCGCTTCAACGGCGATCGGGCTCTCTGGCGCGAGGCCAATACCGGCTTTCAGGCGCAGTTGCTGCATCGCGGCTTTCTGTTCCGCGACCGTGTGGACATCTACCAGGTCGTGGAAGGCAAGGCCCGCAAGCTCGCCTATGACCCATCTATGTTCCGGTTCGAGCATGGCGTCGCCCAGCCGCCGGCGAAGACCGATATCGGCTTTTCCGGTTTTCGCCTGCACGGCCCGATCAATCGGCCGGACTATTTCGACGAGATCGCCGTCTTCCAGGGTGCCAGCTATTTCCGCGGCGTGGGCAAGGGGCAGGTCTATGGCTCGTCCGCCCGCGGGCTGGCGATAAAAACCGGCGATGCCGGCGGCGAGGAATTCCCCGCCTTCCGCGCGTTTTGGCTCGAACAGCCCCGCCCGGGAGTGGATTCGGTGGTCGTTCACGCGCTTCTCGACAGCCCGAGCGCGGCGGCGGCGCACCGCTTCACTATCCGCCCGGGCACCGAGACGCTGATGTCGGTCGAGATGACGGTCTATCCGAGGGTGGACATCGACCAGGTCGGCATCGGCGCGCTGACCAGCATGTTCATGTTCGGCCCCAATGATCGCGACGGCATCGATGATTTCCGACCCATGGTCTGCGACGCCAATGGCCTCGCCATCGTCACGGGAACGGGCGAACGGCTGTGGCGACCGCTGGCGAACCCGCAGCGGCTGCAGATTTCCTCCTTCGCTGTCTCGGATCTGCGAGGCTTCGGCCTGATGCAGCGCCAGCGCTCGTTTTTCGACTATCAGGACCTTGAGGCGCGCTATGAGCGCCGACCCGGCGTCTGGGTCGAGCCGATCGGCGATTGGGGCGATGGCTCGGTGGTGCTGGTCGAAATCCCGACGCCGGAGGAGATTCACGACAACATCGTCGCCTTCTGGCGCCCGCGCGAGCCGCTGCGCAAGGGGCGCGAATACAGCAACACCTACCGCCTGCACTGGGGCTGGTCGGGCCCGGATGTCACCGATGCCGGACGTTTCACCGCCACCCGCGTTGGCGGCAATGCCGATCGCCGGCTGTTCGTGCTCGATATTGTCGGCGACAGGGTGAAGGACCTGGCTCCGGAAAGTCTGGCGGCACGGGTGACGGCCAATACCGGCGAGATCAGGGATATCGTCCTGCAGCCGAACCCGGAGATCGGTGGCTGGCGCGTCTCGTTTGCGCTGGAGCCGCGCGGGGCCGGACTTGTCGAACTGCGCGCCGACCTGCTGCGTGGTGAGGAGCGCATGGCCGAAAGCTGGGTCTATCGGTGGACGCCATGAGGCGCTCCGAGGACATGGATCGCGCGCGCCTCGCCGGGGCCGAGAGTGGCCCGGCGCTGCCGCCGGAATTCTCGCTGGCGATGCCGGTTCAGTCGCTCGGCAAGGTGCCTAAGGCCGCAGCGCCGGGCCCCCGCCCGGCAAGCCTCGCCCTCCGCCGCGTCTTCGTGCTCTTTGGTGCGGGCGCGCTCACGGTGCTGGCCGCGCATGAAATGTATCTCGTGCTGGATGTCGGCGGCGTCACGCTGCTGGAATATCTCGTGCTGTGCCTGTTCGTCGTCCTCTTCGCCTGGATCAGCTTTGCCTTCACCAACGCGCTGGTCGGCCTGCCGAGCCTGCTTAGCCGGACGCGGGGGCAGCTCGGCATCGCGCCGGACGGGCCGCTGCCGAGCCTGACCACGCGCACCGCCATTCTGCTGCCGATCTACAATGAGGAGCCGGCGCGCGTGCTGGCCGGGCTTGAGGCAACCTGCGAATCGCTCGACGCCACCGGCGCGGCCGCTCATTTCGACGTTTTCATCCTCAGCGACACCACCGATGCCGATGTGTGGATCGCCGAGGAAGCGGGGTTTCTCGATCTGCGGGCCCGGCGCGGCGACCATGGGCGGCTGTTCTACCGGCGCCGCCCGCGCAACACCGGCCGCAAGGCTGGCAACATCGCCGAATGGGTGACCCGCTTCGGCGGTGCCTATGAGAGCTTCCTCATCCTCGACGCCGACAGCGTGATGACCGGCGATTGCCTCGTGCGCCTCGCCGCCGCCATGGAAGCCAATCCGAGCGCCGGGCTGATCCAGACCCTGCCGGTCATCGTCGGCGGCCGCACCCTGTTCGCCCGGCTGCAGCAATTCGCCGGCCGGCTCTATGGCCCGCTGATCGCCCATGGGCTCGCCAGCTGGAGCGGGCCGGAGAGCAATTACTGGGGCCACAACGCCATGATCCGCACCCGCGCCTTCGCCGAGGGCGCGGGATTGCCGGAGCTGAAGGGACCCAAGCCGTTCGGCGGCCATATCCTCAGCCATGATTTCATCGAGGCGGCGCTGATGCGCCGGCGCGGCTGGGGCATGCACATGGTTCCCTGGCTGGAGGGCTCCTATGAGGAAGGCCCACCCACGCTGGCTGACCTCGCGGTGCGCGACCGCCGCTGGTGCCAGGGAAACCTGCAGCATATCGCCGTCCTGCCGGCGCGCGGGCTACATCCGGTCAGCCGGCTGCATCTTCTTACCGGCATCGGTTCCTATCTGACCGCGCCGCTCTGGCTGGTCATGCTGCTGGCGGGTCTGGCCACCGCACTTCAGGCCCGCTTCGTGCCGCCGGACTATTTCCCCGCCGGCTTCGCGCTGTTTCCCAGCTGGCCGGCCCAGGACCCGGTGCGGGCCGTGTGGGTGTTCGTCGCCACCATGGCCGTGCTTCTGCTGCCAAAGCTGTTCGCCTTTGCTGCGCTGCTGGCGTCCCGCGCCAGCCGCCAGCGGTTCGGCGGGGGTGTGCGAGCGTTTGCCGGCATGCTGGGGGAGACGCTGATTTCCGGCCTGCTCGCCCCGGTGACGATGTTCACACAGTCGGCGGCGGTGGTCGGCATATTGGCCGGGCGCGATGGTGGCTGGCAGCCGCAGCGGCGTGACGATGACCGGATCGATACCGCGTCGATCCTGCGCTACTTCCTGCCCCATACGGTGGCGGGATGGCTCTTGGGGGCGGCCGCGCTCAGCATCTCGCTGCCGCTGTTCCTCTGGATGACGCCGGTGGTGCTGGGTCTCGCGCTGGCGATACCTCTGGTGCTTTGGACCGGTGCCGCACGGGCCTCACTGCCGGCGCTGTTCCGCACCCCGGAGGAGCAGGCGCCGCCCGAGGTTCTGCTGCGGGCGCGGCAGCTGCGGAAGGCGAACCCGACGCCGGCGCCTTCCGAGGCGGTCGCCCATCTCGCCGCAGCGCCGGAACTTGCCGCCTTCCACCGGGCCCAGCTTGTCGATGGCGAGCGCCGTCCCGGCGATTACGCACCTGATCGGCTGATTGCGTTGGCGAAGATCGAGGATGCGCCGAGCCTCGACGTCGCGCTCGGTGCGCTCAACCCCCGCCAGAAGGCCGCCGCCCTCGGCGATTTCAGCGCGCTCGACGCCCTACTGGCGCTGGCACGGCAGCAAAGCGAGCCCGGCGCGCGCGTGGCCCAACCGGAAAAGGCCGGCGCGCCGGCTCCGGTGGCGGCAGCGAAGTGATCAGGAACAAGGGCAAGCTATAGGGGGCTCTTGCGGTCGACCTTCTCTTCGGGAAGCTCGATGTCCTTGGCCTGACGGCGTCGTTTCGACTGGTGGATGGCGTAGGCCAAAGCTGCGACAAGCAGCAAGGCGCCAAGCCCGTAGAGCATTTCCATCATGGTCTCCTTGTCTTCGCGTCGCGCGCGCCAGAGACGCTGCCGCGGAGCCGGTGGCTGGCGGCACGGTCAGACCTTGCCTGCGGCGCCGGCCGGCTCTCCCGCGCCATGCCCCGTGTCCTCGACACCGAGCATCGTTTCGCCGGCGCCGGGCACGGTGATCGTCACGTCGTAGCCGTCGCGGATGGCGTTGGAGGCGGCGGCGACGGCCGCCTCGAAGGCGGCTTCCTTGCTGGCATAGGCCATGCCGGTGTCGCCATCGCTCTCGACCCGCCATTGCCCCTCGCTGCCGCGAAGGCGATAATGCGCCGAGCCGGTAGATGATTGGTTCTGCATGATTTTCTCCTCTTCAGCTGCCGATCTCAGATCATCGGAGCGCCGCCGGTGACGGCGATGGTGGCACCCGAGACGTAGCTCGACAGCGGGTCGGCCAGCATCACATAGGCGGTGGCGAGCTCGGCCGGCTGGCCCGGTCGCTTAATCGGCACCTGCTCGCCGAAATGCGCCACCTTCTCCGCCGGCATGGTGGCGGGGATGAGCGGGGTCCAGATCGGCCCCGGTGCCACCGCATTGGCGCGGATGCCCTTCTCGGCGAGCAACTGCGCCAGCCCGGCGGTGAAATTCTGGATGGCGCCCTTTGTCGTCGCATAGGCGAGCAAAGTGGGGTTGGGCTTGTCGGAATTGATCGAGGCGGTGTTGATGATGGCGCTGCCCGGCTGCATGTGCGGCACGGCGGCCTTGGTCAGGTAGAACATGGCGTGGATGTTGACCTTGAACGTCAGATCCCATTCCTCGTCGGGAATGTCGCCGATGTCGTCGAAGGTCTTCTGGTGGGCGGCGTTGTTCACGAGGAGGTCGATGCGCCCGAAAGCTTCCACCGCCTTGTCGACCAGCGCGCGGCAATGGGCGGCGTGCTGGATGTCGCCGGGAACCAGCACCGCCTGCCGGCCCGCATCGCGCACCAGCGTCGCCGTCGCTTCGGCGTCGTCGTGCTCGTCGAGATAGGAGATCAGCACGTCGGCGCCTTCGCGGGCATAGGCGAGGGCGACGGCGCGGCCAATGCCGCTATCCCCGCCGGTGATTAGTGCCTTCAGGCCCTCCAGCCGGCCCGATCCCTTGTAGCTCTGCTCGCCATGGTCGGGACGCGGCGACATCGCCTCCGTCCGCCCGGGCATGGGCTGCTGCTGCTCCTGAAAAGGCGGGCGCGGATGAGGCGTCGGCATCGTCGGGGCTCCTTGGCTATTGGCAGGGCAATGATGCGAGGCCAACGGCTGGCTGGCGGGTTGGTTCCGCCATCCGGAGGGCCGGCCCCCGGCAGATCGGCCGAACCATCGCGCCATTTCGGGCGTTGGCCTTCCGATCACCCCGTCACGGGCTCCGCATCGCCTCTCGAAGGCGACGCGCTGCGCCGTCTTCGAGAGGAAGAGCCATGCCATTCCATGCCGCCCGCACCCCCTTCGCCCGCCGCGCACTGGCCGTGCCCTGTCTGCTGGTGCTCGCCGTCGGCGTCGCCGCATGCGACCGGGCGCCGCCGACATTGCCGGAAAGCGCCGGCTATGGTCCCGACCCGCAGCTTCCCGAGCCACACAGCTCCACGCTTCCGACCATCAAGGTGGCGGAGGCTATCGGCTGGCAGGAGGGCGCGCGCCCGACCCCGGCGGCAGGGATGCAGGTGACCGCCTTTGCCACCGACCTCGCCCATCCGCGCTGGCTCTATGAACTGCCCAATGGCGACGTGCTGGTGGCGGAATCGGACGCGCCGCCCAAGCCCGAGGACAAGTCCGGGGGCCTGCGCAGCTGGGTGCAGGGCCTGTTCATGAAGAAAGCCGGGTCGCAGACGCCAAGCCCCGACCGCATCTCGCTGCTGCGCGACGCCGATGGCGACGGCACGGCGGAAGTGAAGTCGGTGTTCCTTGCGAACCTCACTTCACCCTTCGGCATGGCGCTGGTCGGCGAGCGGTTCTATGTCGCCAATGCCGACGCCATCGTCAGCTTCCCCTATCAAGAGGGCGTGACGGAGATCACGGCGCCGGCTGAAAAGCTCGCCGACCTGCCGGCCGGGCGAAATCATCACTGGACCAAGAGCCTGCTGGCGAGCCCGGACGGCTCCAAGCTTTATGTCGCCGTCGGCTCCAATTCCAATGTCGGCGAGAACGGCATGGAGGAGGAGGAGAACCGCGCCGCCGTGCTGGAGGTGGATGTCGCCACCGGCGCCTCGCGCGTCTTCGCCACCGGCCTGCGCAACCCGGTCGGCATCGACTGGAATCCGGCCAATGGCGAGTTGTGGGTGGCCGTGAATGAGCGCGACGAGATCGGCGACGATCTGGTGCCGGACTATATGACCTCGGTGCGGGAGGGCGGCTTCTATGGCTGGCCCTATTCCTATTACGGCCAGCACGTCGACGAGCGGATCGAGCCGGCGCGGCCCGACCTCGTCGCCAAGGCGATTAAGCCGGATTACGCGCTGGGCGCGCACACCGCCTCGCTCGGCTTTACCTTCGCCAATGGCCCGGCGCTGGCGGATCGTTATTCCTCCGGCGCCTTCATCGGCCAGCACGGTTCGTGGAACCGTAGCGAGCCGGTCGGCTACCGGGTGATCTTCGTGCCCTTCGCCGACGGCCGGCCTTCGGGCGTGCCGCAGGAGATTCTGACCGGCTTCCTCGACAGCGAAGGCAATGCGCAGGGCCGTCCCGTCGGCGTTCTCGTGGACACGCGCGGCGGCCTGCTTGTCGCCGACGATGTGGGCAATACCGTGTGGCGGGTGACACCGGCCGAAGGCGCCGCGCCTGCCCCTGGCGCGGCCGCAGCGCCCGCCCCGAACCAGGCGATGTGAGCATCCCCGCGCCCGGCACTGGCCTTTGAGAGGGAACCTCGGCCGGGCGCGCACGTTCGCCTCCAGGGAGATGACGGGCATGGGGGCTCGATGACAATAAAGGAGATATCCCATGGCGAAGATCACCGATTCACGCATCCTCATCATGTCCGCCAATGGCTTCGAACAGTCTGAGCTGATGGTGCCGCGTGACGAATTGCGCGCCGCCGGCGCCCGCGTCGACGTGGCGAGCCCGGACGGCAAGGCCATTCGCGGCTGGAAGGGCGAGGACTGGGGCGAGAGCGTCGATTCCGACACCACGCTCGGCGCGGTGAAGCCGGAAGACTACGACGCGCTGGTCATTCCCGGTGGCCAGATCAACCCGGACATCCTGCGCGTCAACAAGGAGGCGATGGCGATCGTCCGCGCCTTCCTCGACAGCGGCAAGGTGGTCGCCGCCATTTGCCACGGGCCGTGGCTGCTGGTGGAAGCCGACGCCGTGCGCGGGCGCACCGTGACCTCCTACGCCTCGATCCGCACCGACGTGAAGAATGCCGGCGGCAACTGGGTCGACCGGGAGGTGGCGGTGGACAAGGGCATCATCACCAGCCGTTCGCCGGCCGACCTCAAGGCCTTTGTCGCCAAGATCATCGAGGAAATCGGCGAGGGCCGGCACGAGCGTCGCAAGGTGGCGTGAACGCTCCTTCCATAAAGACGACAGGCGGGCGCTTCGGCGCCCGTTCTGCTGCGTGATGCTCCCTGCCAGCGGGGAACGCGCCACCCGCAGGCGCGTTAAGGACGAGGCATCCCGGCACCCCCCTCGGGGCAAGCACAGAGGCAGGCATGGCCGCGCGCGCGACATGGAAGGGCTTTCTAAGGCTGGGTGAGCTGGTCTGTGCCGTCGGCCTCTACACCGCCGTCAGCGCCAGCGACCGCGTCAGCCTGCACATGGTGAACCGGAAGACCGGCCACCGCCTGCAACGGCGCTTCGTCGATGCCGAAACCGGCAAAGTGGTGGAGCGCGAGGAGCAGGTGAAGGGCTATGAGGTCGATGCCGGCGACTTCATCGTGCTGGAGCCGGAAGAGATCGCCGAGGTGACGCCGAAGGGCGACAAGGCGCTGACGATCGAGAGTTTTCTCCCCTGTGCCGAGGTCGATGATCTCTATTTCGATCGCCCCTATTACCTGCGCCCGGCGGACGAGGCCTCGCAGGCGAGCTTCGCCGTCATCCGCGAGGGCCTGCGGAAGAAGAAGGTGGCGGCGGTGGCGAGCGCCGTCTTGTTCCGCCGCCCGCGCAGCCTGCTGATCCGCGCCTATGATGACGGCCTCATCGCCACCACGCTGAACCATGACTATGAGGTGCGCTCGGCGCAGGAGGCCTTCGAGGACATTGCCGAGGTGAAGATGGAGCCGGAAATGCTCGATCTCGCGCGCCATATCATCGAGACCAAGGCCGGCCGCTTCCAGCCGGAGACCTTCGACGACCGCTATGACGACGCGCTCGCCGAACTGGTGCGGGCGAAGATGGAAGGTCGCAAGATCGCCCCGCCGAAGCAGAGCTCGGCCAAGGTGGTCAGCCTGATGGACGCGCTGCGCGAGAGCGCGGGTCTGGCGGGCGGGGGTGACAAGAAGGCGCCGCACGAGAAGGCGCCCGCAAAAAAGTCGGCGGCAAAGAAGGCGGCCACCAAGAAGAGTCCCGCCAAGAAACCGGCGGCTCGCGCGGCCTCACGCGCCCCCACGCGCAAGGCGGGCTAGGCGGCGATGGCGCTCGACACGTACCGCCGCAAGCGTGACTTCACCCGCACGCAGGAGCCGCAGGGCACCGAGGGCGCGGCGGAAGGGCACGCCTATCTGATCCAGAAGCACGCGGCCCGGCGGCTTCACTACGACCTCCGGCTCGAAATGGATGGCGTGCTGAAGAGCTGGGCGGTGACGCGCGGGCCGAGCCTGGTGCCGGGCGAGAAGCGACTGGCCGTGCATGTGGAGGACCACCCGCTCGACTATGGCAGCTTCGAGGGCACCATTCCCAAGGGCCAGTACGGTGGCGGCACCGTCATGCTGTGGGACACCGGCAGCTGGGAGCCGGTGGGCGATCCGGCCCGCGGCTACAAGAAGGGCCATCTCGAATTCGTGTTGCACGGCACCAAGTTGCACGGGCGCTGGCATCTCGTGAGGCTCGCCCCGCGCAAGGGTGAGAAGGCCGACAATTGGCTGCTCATGAAGGCCGACGACGAGGCGGCGCGGGAAGAGGACGCGCCGGATATACTCGAGGAGGCGCCGGATTCGGTGAAGACCGGGCGCACGCTGGACGCCATCGCCAAGGGCGACGAGGTGCCGCTCATGACGCGCAAGGCCGGAACGCGCAAGTCCGAAACGTGCAAGGCACCGGTCGCTCCCGCTGCCGCGAAGGCCAAACCCGCCGGCAAGGCGGCAGCCAAGGCGTCAGGCAGGCCTGAAACCAGGACAAAAACACCCGACCCTGCCGGTCCTGAGGCCGTGGGCGAGCCGGCGCCGCTGCCCGCTTTCGTCGAGCCGCAGCTTGCCACGCTGGTGGCCAAGGCACCGGGCGGAAAGGCGTGGATCCACGAGATCAAATACGATGGCTACCGTTTGCAGGCGCGGATCGACGCCACCGCGAAGGGCAAGCGGCGGGTGAAGCTGCTCACCCGTTCCGGGCTCGACTGGACCTCCCGCTTCGGGCCGGCGCTGGTTGCGGCGCTGGAAGCGCTGCCGGCGCGGGATACGCTCATTGACGGCGAACTCGTGGTCGAGACGGGCGCCGGCGTGTCGAATTTCAGTTTCCTGCAACAAGATCTCAGCGAAGGGCGGCACGACCGCTTCGTCTACTACGCCTTCGACCTGCTCCACCTCGACGGGCGGGACTTTCGCACCCGGCCGCTCGCCGCGCGCAAGCAGGTGCTGGAGCATCTGCTGCGCGAGGCCCAGGACTGCCTGCGCTACAGCGAGCATCTGGCGGAGGACGGAGGCGACATGCTGCGCCATGCCTGCCGGCTCAGTCTCGAAGGGCTGGTGTCGAAGCGGGCCGACGCGCCCTATCGCTCGGGGCGTGGCAAGGACTGGGTGAAATCGAAATGCGCCTTCCGGCAGGAATTCGTCATTGGCGGCTTCACACCCTCCACCGCCGCGAAAAACGCCATCGGGTCGCTGGTGCTCGGCGTTCATGACGAGGGCAAGCTGGTGGCCGTCGGCCGGGTCGGCACCGGCTTTTCCCACAGTGTGGCGCGTGATCTCTACGCCCGGCTTTCCGGCCTCGCACGCGCGCGCAGCCCCTTCGCCAGCCCGCTGACCACTGAAGAACGGCGCGGCGTCACCTTCGTTGCGCCGGAACTGGTGGCGGAAGTCGAGTTTCGCGGCTGGACCGGCGACCAGCATCTGCGCCACGCTGCCTTTCGCGGTCTGCGCGAGGATAAGCCGGCGCGCGAGATCGTGCGCGAGACGCCGGTGGAGGGGAAAGACATGGCGCCCCAAGCAAGTGCGGCCCGGTCGGCGGCGCGCTCAAAGGTCAAGCTCACCCATCCCGACCGCGTCTACTGGCCGGAGGAAGGCATCACCAAGCAGGGGCTTGCGGACTACTACGCCGAGGTCTGGCGCCACATCCTGCCCTTCGTCGTCGCGCGGCCGCTGGCGCTGCTGCGCTGCCCGGACGGTATCGCCAGCCAGTGCTTTTTCCAGAAGCACTCCTGGCGAGGCATGAACAAGGCGATCAAGGTCCGCACCGACAAGGACGGCGAGGAGCTGCTGTTTATCGAGGATCTCGACGGGCTGATTGCGCTGGTGCAGTCCGGCGCGCTGGAAATCCACCCCTGGGGCGCACCGCTGGCCGATATCGAGCATCCGGACATGCTGATCTTCGACCTCGATCCCGGCGAGGGCGTCGGTTGGGACGGGGTGGTCGCCGGCGCGCGCGAGATCCGTGCCCGGTTGGAGGCGCAGGGGCTGGCGGCGTTCGTCAAGACCTCAGGCGGCAAGGGGCTGCATGTGGTGGCGCCGCTGAAGCCGCAGGCGAGCTGGGAGGCGGCGAAGGCCTTCACCAAGGCGCTGGCGGATTCGCTGGCCGCCGACGACCCGGACCGTTTCATCGCGGTGGCCACCAAGGCGCGGCGCAAGGGGCGCATCTTCATCGATTATCTCCGCAATGGACGCGGCGCCACGGCGGTGGCGGCCTATTGCCCGCGCGCCCGTGCCGGGGCGGGCGTCTCCATGCCGGTGGCGTGGGACGAACTCGACCAGCTGGCCGGGGCGGCGCAGTTCACCCTGGCCGATGCGCCGGCCCGGCTCGCGCATCTCGCCGCCGACCCCTGGGACGGTTTCCACACCGCCGCCGTGCCGCTGCCCAAGATGGCCGGCGCACGCCGGCGGGGCGCCAAGGAGACATGATGGACTGGCTTCCGCAGGACTGGTGGGTGACGCCCGACGAGATGGAGGACCTGCTGCGGCTGCTGGCGGCGGCAGGCTGCGGCATGCTCCTCGGCATCAATCGCGACCTGCGCGGCAAGCCGACCGGGATGCGGACGCTTGGCCTTGTCGGGCTGGGGGCGGCGCTGATCTCGCTCTCGGCGATCAATGTTGGGGGTATCGAGGGCCACCCGGATGCCACCAGCCGCGTGGTGCAGGGCATCGTGCAGGGCGTGATGACCGGGATCGGCTTTCTCGGCGCCGGCGTGGTGCTGCGCGACGGCGACCGGCTGGAAGTGCACGGACTGACCACGGCGGCGACGGTGTGGGTGACGGCGGCGCTCGGAGTCGCCTGCGCCATCGCCTCCTGGCACCTCGTTTTCCTCGCTCTGGTGGTGACTTTCGTGCTGCTGGCGGCGATGGTGCCGATGGAGAAGGCGCTGGAGGCGGAAGCCGAGCCGCCGCCCCGGCGGGATGCCGGCCCCTCTAATGTCGCCGACGACTAGCCGGCGCGGCGTGCGGTCCGATCGTCTTTCACCGAAGGCTGACCGGCGCGCGCTCCAGCTTCTTGTTTCCCGCATTTTTTCACGCGAACCGGACCCCGCTTCGCGCGAAAGTGCTCTAGCCGAAGATCGACCAGCCCATGCGCTGGGTCAGCCGCTCCAGGGCGATGCGCCCGAGATGCGAATTGCCGCTGGCGTCCAGCCCCGGCGACCAGACGGCGATCGAGGCCTTGCCCGGCGCGACTGCCAGAATGCCGCCGCCCACCCCGCTCTTGCCCGGCAGGCCGACGCGATAGGCGAACTCGCCCGAGCCGTCATAATGGCCGCAGGTCAGCATGATGGCGTTGATACGCCGCGCCCGCTCGGGCGAGACCACCGACAGGCCGGTCGAGGGGTTGCGCCCATTATGGGCGAGGAACCGCCCGGCCATCGCCAACTGCCGGCAGCTCATGGCGATGGCGCAATGGTGGAAATACACGCCGAGCGTGAAGTCGACCGGGTTCTCCAGCACGTCGAACGACTTCATGTAATAGGCGAGCGCCCGGTTACGAAAGCCGGTGCGCTGCTCGGAGGCCGCCACCGCCTCGTCGATGCCGATCGCCGGGTCCTCGGCCAGGAACTGCAGGAAGCGCAGGATCTCGCCCAGCGTGTCGCGCGGCTGATGGCCGGAGAGGATGACGTCGGTGACGGCGATGGCGCCGGCATTGATGAAGGGGTTGCGCGGAATCCCGTGCTCGTTCTCCAGCTGGACGATGGAGTTGAACGGGCTGCCGGAAGGCTCCCGCCCCACCCGCCGCCACAGCCGGTCGCCGATCTTGCCCAGCGCCAGCGTCAGGGTGAAGACCTTGGAAACGCTCTGGATGGAGAACGCGACTTCGGCATCGCCGCCCGTCACCACCCGACCCTCGCGATCAACCACCGCAATGCCGAAGGCATTGGCGTCGGCGCGCGCCAGTTCGGGAATATAGCTCGCCACCTCGCCCCGGTCGGGACGGGCGCGCATTTCTTCGGCGATTTCGCGGACGACGGCTTCGAGTTCGGGCACGGGGATCGTTCACCTCAGGGGCGGAAGGCTGAACGGCACATGTGCCTCAGCCACGCCGCGTCCTGCAAGCCCGGTGCCGCTCGGCGCTCAGGACACTTTCGTGCGCCCGATCGCCGGCTTCAGCAGCACCAGCGCCCCGCCGAGGACGATCCAGAAGGCCACAAAATAGGGCCATAGATTGTCTGGGAAGGACGGCACCGGATAGATTGAATTGTAGAGCGGCCACAGCATGGCCAGTGTGCCGAGAGCGCCCAGCACCAGCCAGAGGCGGCTGCCGGCCCGCACGGCGTGCACGGCGGCGGCGGCGGTGACGCCGAGATAGGCAACGATAAGCGCCAGCACGCCGATGGTGCCGACACTGTCATAATAGCTCGCCGGCCCGATAAAGGGCGCCCAGGCCAGCAGCCCCGCCAGCATCGACAGACTCACCACGCCCACCGCGACGAAGGGCGTGCCATAGCGCGGATGCACCCGCGCCAGCGTGTCGGAAAGCCCGCCGCGGCCGAGCACGAACAGCATGCGGGCGCCGGCCGAGAGCGTGCCCAGCACGCAGGACACGGCGGAAACCGAGGCCGCGAGATCGAGCGCGGTGGCGATGTGGATGTTGCCATATTTCAGCGCCAGCGTGTTGAGTGGCGCATCGCTTGCCGCCAGCGCCTTCATATTGTCGAGCCCGAAGCCGATCACCTGGATGTAGGAGGCGAAGACGAAGAACAGGCCCGCCACCACCACCGAGCCAACAAGCGCGATGGGAATGGTGCGGCCGGGCTCGCCGGCTTCCTCGGCCAGCGTGGCCGCCGCCTCGAAGCCGGCGAAGGACAGCACCGCGAACACCACGGCATAGCCGATGCCCCACCAGCCGATGGTCGGGTCGGGATGAAAGGGGGCAAGGCTCAGCCCGCCTGCGTCGTTCACCGCCATCAGGATGCGGATGCCGAGATAGATGATGACGGCGATGGAGGACAGTTCCAGCACCAGCATGACCCGGGTGGCCAGCCGAACGTCGCGCCAGGCGAGTAGCGTGCCCCCGACAAGGGCGGCAACCGCTACCGGCAGCCACCAGGCGCCCAGATGCACGCCATGATCGTCGAGCGCCGCGCTCAGGAAATCTCCCACCAGCGCCGCGCTGCCCGAACCGCCGGCGATGTAGAGAAGAACCATGCACCATCCGGCGATGAAGCCGGCGCGCGGGCCGAAGGTCTGGCCGATATAGGCATAGCCCGAGCCGGCGCTGGTGACACGGCTGGCAAAGAACACGAAGGACAGGCCGACAAGCCCCACCACCACCGTGCCCACCGCGAAGCCAAGCGGGGCGGCGACGCCCGCCGCGCCAACGGCCAGAGTGACGTTGAGCGCCATGCCCATGGTCGGCGCGATGACGGAGAGGGATAACCCCACCGCCTCCACCGGCCCCAGAGTGCCCTTGAGAACTTCGCCGCCCGTCTTCGCCATGCCGTCCCCCCTTGCGCGGGTACAGTCATCCGGCAAGGGGACGGCCGAGACAATGGCGAAATTTGCTTCTAAAGGCGGCGGCGTTGCCGCCTATTTCGCGGGCGAATTCGTGCGATCGTAGCCCGCATCGCGGCCTGCAGGCTTCTCGTCGCGCTCGCCGGCCTTGTCGTCCTGCTGCGGATTGGCGCTGCGGGCGTGACCGGCCTCCTCGGGCGCGCGGTCTTTCTTCTCGACGCGGCGGTCGCCCGGCTTGGCGGGGTTCTTGTCGTGCTGGTCGGCGATGATCATGGAAATCTCCTTTGTGCGTGCGTCCGGCTCAGTCGCGGGAGCGAATATCGCCTTTGAGGTGAGGAGCACCGTGCGCGTCGTCCCGCCGGGCTTCGTCTTCGGCACGGGGGCGACGCAGGCCCAGTTCCACCAGAAGCTGAACGAACCAGTTGCCCATGGTGCCGCTCACGAACGTTTGCGGCTGCCGGCCGCGCCGCTCATGGCGCCGATCCGGTCGTCCGGCGGCGAGGTGCGACCGCGCCGGTTCTTGGGAATTTCCAGCGTGCGGTGGATAGTTTCGATCTCGGTGACCGGTTCGTTGTCCTGACCCGAATCGGTCCGCACGTGCGGGTCGGTCCCCGGCTCCTGCGAAGGGCGCTCGGCGGCCTCGATGCCTCCGTCCTCTGACGGCGCGCGAAAGCCGGGGCCGGCAGCCGGGCTTCCCGCCGCCTCAGGCGGGGTCTCGGCCGCATCGGTCGGGCGGAAGGCGCCGGAGCCGCTGCCCGCGCCTTCGGCTTCCCGATCCAGCATCTCTCTGGCCCGTCGCCAATGGTCGTGGGCCTGACCCTCGGGTCGGCCTTCGGCCTCCCAAAGCGCGTGGGCGCGCTGGCGGATGGCTTCCTCACCTGTGCTCATGGACGTTCTCCCTGTTCCAGAGATCAACGTCCGGCCGGGCCGCCTGTTCCGAAAGGTCGCGCGTGGGCGCCGGCGAAAGGCGCGACTGCAGCTGGATGTCGGCGATAACAGGCAGATGGTCGGAGGCGTGCCGCGCTTCCGTGTCGGTGAAGCTGCGCACCAGCATGTCGCGCCGGCTGCAATAGAGCCGGTCAAGCCGCAGCAGCGGCCAGCAGGCGGGAAAGCTGCGCACATCGGTGCTGTCGGGCAGCGCCCGCGCCAGTGCCCGCCGCACGGGTCGGAAGGAGAACCAGTCGTTGAAGTCACCCATCATCACCGTCGGCGCGCCGCTGCCGGTGTGGGCCATCCGGGCGAGCGCCGCCGTCTGCCGCCGCCGTTCCAGCAGAGCGAGGCCGAGATGCACCGCGACCACCCGCAGCGGGCCCTGCGGCGTCTCAACATGGGTGTCGATCGCCATGCGCGGCTCGCGGCGGCGCACGGAAAGATCGTGGCGCACGATGTCGTGCGTCGGCCAGCGCGAATACAGCACATGGCCATAATGGCCGTCCGGCACGGCGATGGTCCGCGCCTCGGCGAGATGGCCGATGCCCAGCCCTTCGAGCGGCGCCAGGCACGCCACGCCGCGCCCGCGCGTATCCACCTCCTGCAAGGCGAGAATGTCCGGCTGGTGGCGGGCGATGAGGGCGGCGATGCGGTCGAGATCGAAACGCCGGTCCGGCCCTACGCCGCCATGAATGTTCCACGTCATCAGCCGCAGGCCCGGTGGCGGCGCAGCGCTCACGCCGGCCTCCGCAGGCGGGCGACGAGGAATTGCAGGCCGAGCGAGCAGGCGATCCACAGCCCGACAAAGCCGATGAGCAGCAGCACCCGGCCCAGCGTCGGGTTGGAAATCACCTCGACGATCTGGTGGCCGAGCGCGCTCAGCACCACCAGCCCCGGCAGCAGGCCGATGGCGGTGCCGAGCACGAAGTCCACCAGCCGCAGCCCGGCCGCGCCGGCCACCAGATTGATGAAGGTGAACGGCGCCGCCGGCACCATCCGCATGGTTGCCACGGTGAGAATGCCCTGATTGGCGAGCCCGCGCCGGATGCGGTTGATGCGCGGCCCGATGAAGCGGCGCACCACCCCGGCGCCGAGATGGCGACCGATGAAGAATGTCACCACCGCGCTCGCCAGCGCGCCCAGCCCGGCCAGCAGCGCCCCGGTCCAGCCGCCATAGACCGCCACCGTGGCGATGATCAGCACCGAGACCGGGAACACCACCAGCCCGCCCAGCACATAGATGCCGACCACGGCGGCCGCGCCCCAGGGGCGCTCGGCCATGGTGTCGAGGGCGGAGATGATGCGTTCCGGCTCCGAGAAGGGCGAATTCGCCCAGGCGATCACCAGTGCCGCGAGCACGGCGAGGCCGACCAGCGCGGCGGCCAGAGGCCAGCGGCGGCGCTTGCCGCCGCCCGTCGACTCGCGCTCGTCGTAAAGCGGCTCCTGCGGGTCGGCGAGAGCACTGATTTGCGGCAGCGAGAGATCGGTGGCGACGGCCGGCAGTTCAACGAGACGCCTGCCTTCCGCGCCTTCCCGCGACGCGGCGATGAGCCCGCGCGCGGCGACGAGGGTCGCCACCTCCTCGGGGGTGTGGCCGATATGCTCGCCGAGCAGCCGGTCGCGAATGGCCGCCACCCCCGCCCGCTCGCCTGCGCCACGCGCCTCGATCACCAGGTCGCACTCGCTGTCGAAGCCCATGGAACGGTTGCAGATATTGGCCGAGCCGACGCGCATCATCCGGTCGTCGACGACGAGGATCTTGGCGTGGACGAAGACCTCGACCGTCGCGTTGCCGGCGGACACCTGCGGGAAGACGAGGCGCGCGCGGTCGGCCAGCCCCTCCTGCTCCAGCCGCGCCCGCAGCCGCTCGCGCGGCACGCCCATCACCTGCTGCTCGATCCAGGAGCGGTAGATGTTCGGCGTCACCATCAGCGCTTCGAGCGCGGGGCGCTCCTTCAGTCGCGCCACCAGCCGCTCGGTGAAGCGGTCGCAGGTGATGAATTGGTTCTCGACATAGATCATGCGCTCGGCGCTCTCGATCATGTCGAACAGCAGGGTCTCCACCTCGCGCGCGCCGGGCGCGCCATCATAGGCCGGGAGGGTGCGGGCGATGCCGATCTCGACATTGGTGAAATCGGTCGGCAGGGCCTCCGGCCAGCGATTTCCCCGCGCCCGCGCCGGCGCAAGCCGCTCCGAGGCGGCGCGCTTCCAGCGGTCGCGGAACAGCGCGCCGAGCGCGTCGGCGGCTTCGCCATCGACCGCCATCTGCACGTCGTGGAAGGGCTCATAGAGCGCACCCTGCGGGTCGCGGCGCAGCGGGTCGCCGGGCGTGTGATCCGGCGTGTCCCAGCGATGGCCGGTGAGGTCCAGCCCGCCGGAAAAGGCCAGCGAATCGTCGATCACCACCACCTTCTGGTGATGCGAGGCGCCGATCGGCAGCGCATCATCGAGGCACAGCTCGATCTGCTTCGGCGTCGCCCAGAGGAAGGAGAAGATCGGGGTCAGTTCGCGCTCCAGCGCGAACATCACCGAATAGTCCCAGAGCAGCAGCCGGATGCGCAGGCGCGGATTGCGCGCCACCAGCGCCGAGAGAAATGCCGCCAGCGTCTCGGGCAGCCCATCCTCGGCGGTGCCGCGCTCGCCCACCAGCTTCATCCGGCTGTCGAGGTCCCAGCCGGCGATGTGAATGGTCTCGCGCGCCTCCAGCATCGCGGCCCGCAGCGCGCCGAAATAGGCCGCGCCATCGACCAGCACCCGCGCCCGCGCGGCGCCGGCCACGCGCCAGACATTCCGCCCGGGTTCGAGCACCGGGCCCTCATCCTGCCGCCTGGGCGGGTTCGGGCCTTCCGGCGTGGGCCGGACGGCCATCGCGCTTTCGATCAGATCTTGGCTAACGGGCATCGCTTCGCATGGCTGGAGGAGGAGACGGTGCAGGAAACAAGCCTGCGCTAACGGCGCAGCCGTCGAAGCGGTTCCCGGGAGGGAGGTATGCGGGGGACGGGTGAACGCTGCGCCCAGGCCTCAGCCAGGCTTATTCAACGCAGAAGCGCGGCGACCAGCGCCCCGGCGCCGATGACCACGACCAGCAGGCCGACAACGGCGGTGACAAAGGAGACGCCGGGCACGGTGGTGCCCTTGTCGTCATAGGCCCGGCCGCGCTCGTCAGTGCCGCCTCCGGCGCTAGACGGGCCAACCGGACCCGCGGCCGTCGCGCGGCGCGCCGCCCCGGCGGGGTGCCCGGCGGCTTCGTCGTCCGTCCCCAGGGGAGCGGCGGCGGGATCGGAGAACGGCACCTTGTCGCCGGTGCGGCCCTCGTCGATAGCGCGGCGCAGGCGGTCGGTTTCGGACATAGGTCGCTCCTCGCATCGGAGCGAGGTCGCGCCGAGCTGCCTATCAACGCCCAGCCCCGGGATCGGTTCAGCCGCGCGGAACCTGTCGCCGGGCCGGAGATTGTTACCGGAGCAAGGTTCGACAGGGGGATGTCAGATGGCGCCGCGCGGGCTCTGGAAGGGCTATCTCAAGCTCTCGCTGGTCACGTGCCCGGTGGTTCTGGCACCGGCCACCAGCGCGGCGGAAAAGATCCGCTTCCACACCCTCAACCGGGCGACCGGCAACCGGGTGGAAGGCATCTATGTCGATGCGCAGACCGAGGAGACCGTCGACGCCGACGATCAAGCGCGCGGCTATGAGCGCGAGCCCGACACCTATGTGATCCTCGACGACGACGACCTCGACTCGGTGGCGCTGGAGAGCAACCGCACCATCGACATAGAGAGCTTCGTGCCGGCCGATGCGGTCGACTGGATCTGGTACGACACGCCGCATTTTCTCATGCCGGACGATCCGGTGGGCGAGGAGGCCTTCGCCGTCATCCGCGAGGCCATGCTCGCCAGCGGCAAGGTCGGCCTGTCGCGCGTGGTGCTGCACCGGCGCGAGCGGCCGGTGATGCTGGAGCCCCGCGGGCGAGGCATCGTCTTGTGGACGTTGCATTACTCGGACGAGCTTCGCCGACCCGAGGGCTATTTCGAGGATATTGACGCGCCCGCCGAGGCGGATCTGGTGACGCTGGTCGGCAAGCTCATCGACAAGCGCACCGGCAAGTGGGACCCCACTTTGGTGCACGATCCCTTGCAGGCCAATCTCAAGCAGCTCATTGCCGCCAAGACGAAGAAGCGGCCCGCCAAGCGCCGCGCGGCCCGCGTCAACGAGGACGACGAAACGCCGACCAATGTCGTCAACATCATGGACGCGCTGAAGAAGAGCCTCGCCGCCGAACGCAAGCCGGGCGGCCGCGCTCGTTAGAGCTGCCATCCCACGGGCGAGATCGCCTGCGCGAGAAGAAAGCGCTCTACCCTAAGTTCGGCGGGAGAGTTTTTTCGCCGCGAAAGCCGATCAACTCTCGCGGAAAATGCCGTTGGCCGGGAGCCAGATATGACAAGAGGGCCGGGACGGTCAGTCGCGGCCCTCTTGGGCGGTGGTCGTCAGGTGGGGGGCACGAGGCACTGCGGTCATCCGTAAGAAGGGCACGGATGCGGCTCAGTTGGTGCGCCCGCCATCTTCCTTGATGGCCTCTTCATGGTACCAGCTCCCGATCATGACGCGGGGCGACACCTTGAGGGCCTCGGAAGACGGCAGTTCCGGGCGACGGGCGGCAAGACCGGCACGGCCCCCGACGGGGAAGGGGACGATCTGCGCGCTCTCGCGCTGGGTGTGAGCGTTCATGGCACGTTTCTCCTTTCTGGGCTGCGCGTTCCTGCGCCAGCCCTTCGTTTACATATAACATCTTTTGCATGGCGTTTGCGCAAGATGCACATTTTGCAATCACAATGAGCATAGAATATGTGCACCGCGACAGAACTCTGCAAGTCCTGCGGGGGTAACGGCAATCACCCCCCGAGGGTTGCATCGGCTGTTGCGGCGCGGCAGCCGCCGGGCGGGTGCCCGGTGGCTGAAAATGCCGCAGGATCAACGCGACTCGTCACATTCTCCTCACGTGTTCCAGGCGCTTGTGTCGCCGTCGCCTCCCGCCGACGGGACGCCTTCGAGCCCGGATCAGCCCATTTGGCACAGCATATGCTTGTGTGAGGCTAGCCGTTGGCGGTCGCACGGCCGGCACAACGACCAGGGCTGTTCGGCACCCGGTCTTAAGTGATGAGAGACACGCAATGACGAAGTACAAACTCGAGTACATCTGGCTCGACGGCTACAAGCCGACCCCGAGCCTGCGCGGCAAGACTCAGATCAAGGAATTCGACCACTTCCCCTCGCTGGAAGAGCTGCCGCTTTGGGGCTTTGACGGTTCGTCCACGGAGCAGGCCGAGGGCCGCAGCTCCGACTGCGTGCTGAAGCCCGTCGCGCTGTATCCCGACCCGGCCCGCAAGAACGGCGTGCTTGTCATGTGCGAAGTGATGATGCCGGACGGTGTCACCCCGCATGTCACCAATGCCCGCGCCACCATTCTTGACGATGAAGGCGCCTGGTTCGGCTTCGAGCAGGAGTACTTCTTCTACAAGGACGGCCGCCCGCTCGGCTTCCCCGAGCACGGCTATCCCGCGCCGCAGGGCCCCTATTACACCGGCGTCGGCTACAAGAATGTCGGCGATGTCGCCCGCGAGATCGTGGAAGAGCATCTCGAGCTCTGCCTCGAAGCTGGCATCAACCACGAAGGCATCAACGCGGAAGTCGCCAAGGGCCAGTGGGAATTCCAGATTTTCGGCAAGGGCTCCAAGCGCGCCGCCGACGAAGTGTGGATGGCCCGCTACCTGCTGCTCCGCCTGACCGAGAAGTACGGCGTGGACATCGAGTTCCACTGCAAGCCGCTCGGCGATACCGACTGGAACGGGTCGGGCATGCACTGCAACTTCTCCACCAAGTATCTGCGCGAAGTGGGCGGCAAGGAGTATTTCGAGGCGCTGATGGCTGCCTTCGAGAAGAACCTTGACGACCACATCGCCGTCTATGGCCCGGACAACCATCTGCGCCTGACCGGCAAGCACGAAACCGCTCCGTGGAACAAGTTCTCCTACGGCGTGGCGGATCGCGGCGCGTCCATCCGCGTCCCGCACTCCTTCGTCCGCAATGATTACAAGGGCTACCTTGAGGATCGCCGCCCGAACTCCCAGGGGGACCCCTACAAGATCGCTTCCCAGGTCCTCAAGACGATCTCGGAAGTCGAAATCAAGGCCGTCGCCGCCGCGTGAGGATTGGGGCGGCAGGACACCCCGCCGCCGACACTCTTCTGAGACGGTCCGTTCCGTCTCCTTCAAGCCAGCCCCGCTGCCGGGGCTGGCTTTTGTTTTGGTGCGGAGCGGGCGGCTTTCGCCCGGCTATCATCCCCGACGCCTCGTCCCGGCCCGCCACCCGCCAGTTGGAACGTCATGGCCGGGCTCGACGTCGCATCGATTGATTTCGGCTTGGGCCAAGCCCGTGGCGATCGCGCTCCGCGCCTCACAGATAGGGTGAGGCCAGCCAGATGGCGCGGTTGCGCAGTCTCTTCAGGAAGGGCCGGGCTTTGAGGGTCGCCGCCGTCTCCGCGCTGCCATCCGCCACCATGGCGCCGATCCGCGCCTCGATTTCCCCGGCGATGGTGGGGTCGTAGAGTTCGAGGTCGAGCTCGAAATTCAGCCGCAGGCTGCGCGGGTCGAGATTGGACGAGCCGACATAGGCCCAGCTGCCATCCACCGCCATCAGCTTGGAATGGTCGAACATGCCGCCCGCCCGCCACACCCGGCAATCGCCCGCCAGCACCTGGTCGAGCTGCGCGGTCATGGCGTAATCGACCAGCTTGAGGTTGTTGGCGGAGGGAATGACGACATCCACCTCCACCCCACGCCGCCCGGCGACAGAAAGCGCGCCGATCAGCTGCTGGTCGGGCAGGAAATAGGGCGAGCACAGGCGCACCCGGCTCTGCGCCATGGTGAGAGCGCCCATGATCATCGAATGGGCGCAGGCGAGGTTGCGGTCGGGGCCGGAGGGCACCACCCGCACCGCCACCGGGCCGCGCGGGGTGGAATGGTCGCCTTCCGCCCAGGCCGGGCCATCGAGATGCTCGTCGGTGGTGAAGGCCCAGTCCTGCGCGAACACGGTGAGCAATTGCTCCACCGCCGCTCCCTCGACGCGGAAATGAGTGTCGCGGGCCGGGCTGTCGCCGGCATGGGCGCGGGTGAACTGGGCGCGGATGTTCATGCCGCCGGTAAAGGCGAGCGTGCCGTCGACGATCAGCATCTTCCGGTGGCTGCGCAGATTGGCATAGGGCAGGCGCAGGCCGATCAGATTGCCCATGAACAGGTCGGTGACGACGCCCCCCGCCTGCAAGAGCCCGACGATGGAGGGGCGCGAATAGCGCGCGCCGATGGCGTCGATCAGCACCCGCACCGTCACGCCGCGCTTATGCGCCGCGATCAGGGCCTCGGCGAACTGAACGCCGACGGGGTCATTGTCGAAAATATAGGAGGAGAGAGCCACATGCCGCTGCGCCCCGGCAATGGCGGCGAGCATGGCGGGATAGGCCTCGTCGCCGCTGTCCAGCATCGCCACCGCATTGCCGCTGGTCAGCGGGAAGGCGGAGACACGGTCGCCGAGCCGCTTCATCGCCGAGAGGCTGGGCGACAGGGCGATGGCGGCGGGCGCCCGCTCATGCCGGCGGTGGCGGTCCTGGCTGGCGCGCCGGCGCCCGGCCGCGCTCTGGCGGATGCGGTTGATGCCGGCGACCAGATAGAGGAAAGCGCCGATCAACGGCGACAGCAGGATGACGCCGACCCAGCCGATGGCGGCGCGCACGTCGTCCTTGGTCATCGCTGCGTGGATGGCGGCGACAAGGCCCACCGTACCACTCGTGACGAGCACGATGTGCGGCCAGTAGGTCGACCAGAAACTCTCCATGGCGACGTCCATTCACGCATTCAAGGCAGGGCGCGCTCTAACTCCAGGACAGAGAACGCATTATCCGATCGGCTTGCGTTGCAAGCTGGTAGGGGCGTGCTCTAGCCCGTTTTCCCCGCAGCGTCATCTGCGGCCAGGGCGGCAGAAGAAAGGCCGCCCCGGCTGTATCCCGGGACGGCCCTTGTGGCGTGGCAGGTTCAGCTCGCCGCCTTGAACGCACGCGCCTCGCCTGCAACCTCGTCCGGTTCCAACGCGGCCGCGATGGCGTCGTCCACCCGCTCCAGCCAGACGAACTCCAGCCGGTCCCGCGCATCCTGAGGAATGTCCTCATAGTCGCGCCGGTTGCGGGCCGGCAGCATCACCCGGGTGAGGCCCGCCCGCGCGGCCGCCACCACCTTCTCCTTGATGCCGCCGACCGGCAGCACCAGCCCGCGCAAGCTGATTTCGCCGGTCATTGCCGTGTCCTTGCGCACCGTGCGGCCGGTGAGCAGCGAGACGAGGGCGGTGAACATCGCCACCCCGGCGCTCGGCCCGTCCTTGGGCGTGGCGCCGGCCGGCACATGCACATGCACATCGCTGGTGGCGAAGATGCCGGGGTCGATGCCGAGTTCGACGGCGCGGCTCTTCACCAGGCTCCAGGCCGCCTGTGCGCTCTCCTTCATCACCTCGCCGAGCTGGCCGGTTAGGATCAGCCCGCCGCGCCCGGGAATGCGCGTCGCCTCGATGAACAGGATGTCGCCGCCCACCGGGGTCCAGGCGAGGCCCGTCGCCACCCCCGGCACGCTGACCCGCAGCGCCACCTCGTCCTCGAAGATCGGCGGCCCGAGCAATTCAGGCAGCGTCTCGACGCCGATACGCACATGGCTTGCGCTGCCCTCGGCGATGTCGACCGCGACATGGCGGACGGCGCGGCCGACCTCGCGCTCCAGATTGCGCACGCCGGCCTCGCGGGTATAGGCGCGGATCAGCGCCTTCAGCGCCTCGTCGTCGATCTCCACCTGCTCGGGCGTGACGCCATTGGCCTCCAGCTGGCGGCGGACCAGGTAGCGCCGGGCGATCTGCAGCTTTTCCTGGTCGGTGTAGCCGGTCAGCTGGATGATCTCCATGCGGTCGCGCAGCGGGCCGGGGATGGTGTCGAGCATGTTGGCGGTGGCGATGAACACCACGCGCGACAGGTCGAACGGCACGCCGAGATAATTGTCGCGGAAAGTGCCGTTCTGCTCGGGGTCGAGCACTTCCAGCATCGCCGCCGACGGGTCGCCCTGGATGCCGGAGCCCATCTTGTCGATCTCGTCCAGCATCATCACGCAGTCGCGGGTGCCGACCTTGCGGATGCCCTGGATGATGTTGCCCGGCAGCGCGCCGACATAGGTGCGCCGGTGGCCGCGGATTTCCGCCTCGTCATGCACGCCGCCGAGCGAGACACGAACGAATTTGCGGCCCATGGCGCGGGCGATCGACTGGCCGAGCGAGGTCTTGCCGACGCCGGGCGGGCCGGCGAAGCACAGGATCGGCGCCTTGCCGTTGGGCGCCAGCTTGCGCACGGCGAGATATTCGACGATGCGGCGCTTGATCTTGTCGAGGCCGAAATGGTCCTCGTCCAGCACCTTGCGGGCTTCGGCGATGTCGATCGGCGCGGTCTCCGGCAGCTTCCACGGCAGGGCGATCAGCCAGTCGAGATAGGTGCGGATCATGCCGTATTCGGCACTGGAATCCTGCATGCGGCGCAGCCGGCCCAGCTCCTTGCGGGCCATCTGCTCCACATCCTCCGGCATGCCGGCATCCGCGATCGCCTTTTCCAGATCGGCGATTTCCTGGCTGTTGCCGCCATCCTCGCCCAGTTGCTTCTGGATCGCCGCCATCTGCTCGCGCAGCAGCACCTCGCGCTGGCGCTCGTCCAGCGACGCCTTGGTCTGCTTGCCGATTTCCTGCGACAGCCGCAACACCTCGATGCGGTGGGCGAGCAGGCGCGAGATCTTGGCCATGCGGGCGCTGATGTCGACCGTCTCCAGCAGCTCCTGCTTCTCGTCGGGCGAGATGTCGGCATAGGCGGCGACGAGATCGGCAAGGCCGGCCGGCGAATTGGCGCCGCGCACGGCGGCGACCAGCTCGGCCGGCACCTGCGGCAGCAACTCCATCACCTCGTTCGCCTGGCTCTGCAGATGGACGAAGCGCGCCTCAATCTCGGAACTGCGTTCCTCGCTCTCCTCGATCCGCGTCACGCGGGCGGTGAGGAAGGGCTTTTCCCGCACGAATTCCTCGACATGGAAGCGCTGCTCGCCCTGGCAGACCAGGTGATGCGTCCCGTCGGGGGCGGTGACATAGCGCAGGATGTTGGCGATCACGCCCATGCGGTGCAGGTCGGTTGGGCCGGGCTCCTCGACGCTGGCGTCGCGCTGCATGAGGATGCCGACCGGCCGCCCCTCGCGCACCGCCTGCTGGGCGGCGGCGATGGAGGCCGGGCGCGCCACCGCCACCGGCATCACCACGCCGGGAAACAGCACGAGATTGCGCACCGGCAGCAGGATCATCTGGTCGTCAGGCACATTGCCATTGCCATTGCCATTGCCATTGCCATTGCCATTGCCATTGCTGGCGCTGGCGTTGCCGCCCGCATCGGCCATGTGGAGCGGGGAATATCTGTTGAAATCGGGATGTGTCATCGGTTCAATCCCCCTCCTCAAACCTTGCGCAGCACGATGGCGAGGCAGCCATTGACCACGCGCGGGCGGTTCACCTCATAGCGGCCGGGCGGCAGAGCGAGCTGGCGCTCGAACCTACCCTGCGGCAGCTCCATGCGGTGGATGGTGGCGCGGTGCAGCTCCGGCGGCAGCACCCGCGCGCCGGCGATGGTGAGTACGCCATTCTGGATCGACACGGTCATGCGGTCGGGGTCGACGCCGGGGAGGGCGGCGAGAACAAGCAATTCGTGGTCGGTTTCCAGCATGTCGACCGGCGGTTCCCAGCACGGGGCGTGGTGACGCGCCGGCGCCTCGGGCCGCGCCACCGGCTGGAACATTTGCCGGTGCATCCGCTCGGCGCGGTTGAGCATCTCGACCGCGTCCGACCACATCCACAGGCGGGGATCAGTCTTGTTCATGGGTTTCTCCTGGGGCGGTCCCCTTGTCCCTTTCGGGTAGGGCCCGGCCAGGGCTCATATAGTGATGCCGTTCGGCAACACCAGTGAGCGGCCCCAGGGTGGAGCGGCGATCTGGAAATCCGCCCGCGTGACGTCCGGCGGGATTTCCGGCAATCCTGACCTTGGTACCGCTGGAAACAGCGGGCAGGGAGGTCGCGGGCCATGTCGGAAGTTCTGCTGATCGTTCTGTGCCTTGCCATCGGCGTGCTGCTGCGGCTGTCCGGCCGGCTGCCGGAGAGCGCCACCAAGGTGCTGGGCGGCTGGGTCATCAATGTCGCGCTGCCGGCGGCGGCGCTCAACAGCGTGCAGGGGGTGACGCTGCACCCGGACTGGTGGCTGGCGGCGGCGACGCCCTGGCTCGGCGTGCTCGTGTCTATCGCGCTGCTGGTGCCGCTCTGCCGCTGGCTCGGCTGGTCCCGCCAGCGCACCGGCGCCATCCTGCTGGTGGCGGGCTGGGGCAACACCTCCTTTGTCGGCCTGCCGATGATCGCCGCCTTCGCCGGCAGCCAATGGCTGGGGCTCGGCATCGTCATCGACCTTTTCGGCACCTATCTCGCCGTGTCGACGCTGGGCCTCGCCGTCGCCACCGTGGCGATTTCCGGCCGGCTCGACCTCGCGGTCGTGGCAAAGCGCATCGCCACCTTCCCGCCCTTCTATGCGGTGCTGATCGCCTTCGCGACCAATGATCTCGCCCGGCCGGAATGGCTGGCGCAGCTCATCGAGACCCTCGCCAATACGCTGACCCCGATCGCGCTGGCGGCCGTGGGCTTCGCGCTGCGGCTCGACCGGCTGGCGGGACGAGGCGGAGCCGTCGCGCTCGGCCTGTTCCACCGGCTCATCGTCGCGCCGGCGCTGCTCATCCTGTTCTATCTGGCGCTCGGCCAGGCCGGCGATCCGGTTGCCAAGGTGGCGATGCTGGAAATGGCGATGCCGCCCATGCTCGGCGCCAGCATCATCGCGATGGACCATGATCTGGAGCCCGACCTCGTGGCGCTGCTGATCGGGCTCGGCGTGCCGCTGTCGCTGCTCACCGCCTGGGGCTGGTGGTCGGTCATTTCCGTTCTCGGCTGAGGCGGGCGCGCCTTCAGGCGGGCGTGCTCTCTCGCGGCGCCCGCAGCGCACGCAGCGCGTTAAGGATCACCGCCACGTCGATCAGCTCCTGCAGCAGTGCGCCCTGCACCGGCGCCAGCAGGCCGAAGGCGGCGGCGATCATGCCGAGTGTCGAGAGGCCGATGCCGGCGACGACGCTCTGGACGGCGATGGCGCGGGAGCGCCGGGCGATCGACATCGCGTCGATCAGCCGGTCGAGCCGGTCCACCAAAATGACGATGCTGGCGGCCTCCGAGGAGGCGACTGAACCGCCTCCACCCATGGCGACACCGATATCGGCGGCGGCCAGCGCCGGGGCGTCGTTGACGCCGTCGCCGATCATCATGACCGGCCCGTTGGAATGTTCCCGGACCACGGCGGCGGCCTTGTCCTGCGGCGTCATGTTGCTCAGCACGGCGTCGAAGCCGAGGCCGGCGGCGATCGCTTCCGCCCGCGCGGTCTCGTCGCCGGTGGCGAGGATGAGACGGGTGACGCCCATTGCGCGCAGGGCGCCGAGCACCGCCTGCGCCTCCTCGCGCACCGCGTCGGCCAGCAGCAGCGCGCCAGCCAGCGTGCCATCCACCGCCACGGCGACCACCACCGTGCTCGGGCGTTCGGCCCAGAGCGCCCGCTCGGCCGCGATGTCCGAATCGATGGCACTCGCCGCCAGCCGCGCCGCGACGAAGCCCCAACCGCCCACCGCCACTTCATGACCCTCGACGCGCCCGGAGAGGCCGGCGCCGGGCTCCTCCTTGATGGCGCTCGGCGAGGCGAGGGCGAGGCCGCGATCCGCCGCCGCTTCCACCAGCGCGCCCGCCACCACATGGGCGGAGGCCTGGTCGAGCGAGGCGGCCAGCCGCAGTACCTCGTCCGGTGCGAGCCCGGCCCGCGCCTTGATGGCGACGAGGCGCGGCCGGCCGCCGGTAAGGGTGCCGGTCTTGTCGATGAGCACGGTGCGTACCGCCGCCAGCCGCTCCAGCGCCCCGCCCTCCTTCACCAGCACGCCGCGCCTGGCGCAGCGCGAAATGCCCGAGATGATCGCCACCGGCACGGCGAGGATGAGCGGGCAGGGGGTGGCGATGACCAGAACCGCCAGCAGGCGCACGGGATCGCCGCTGAACGCCCACGCCGCCCCGGCGATGACCAGTGTCAGCGCCAGGAAGCCGAGCGCATAGCGGTCGGCGAGGCGCACCATCGGCGCCTTCGACTGCTGGGCGGTGGCCACCAGCCGGACGATGCCGGCATAGGTGCTGTCCGCCGCCGCGTGGCTGGCGATGAGGTCGAAGGCGTCGCCGGCATTGGTCGTGCCGCTCATTACCGCCTCGCCGCGCGCCCGGCGAACCGGCAGCGGCTCGCCGGTCAGCGCCGATTGGTCGAGCGCGGCAAGGGCGCTGTCGAGCGTGCCATCCACCGGCACCACCTCGCCCCGCCGCACCAGCAGCCGGTCGCCAGGCCGCAGCGCGTCGAGCGGGACGTCCGCCAGCCGGCCGTTCTCATAGCGCGCGGCGGTGCGCGGCACCCGGGCCAGCAGGCCGCTCATTTCCCGCGCCGCCCGGCGCTGGGCGAAGGCCTCCAGCGCCTCGCCGCCGGTGAACATCAGCGCGACGATGGCGCCCGCCAGATTTTCGCCGAAGAGGAGGGCCGCGCCCATCGCGAGGGCGGCGATGAGATCGAGGCCGAATTCGCCGCGCCGCAGGCTGGAGAGGATGTGGACGACCAGCAGGGCGAGCACCAGCGCCGTCGCCCCGGCCCAGATGCGCTCGGCGAGCATGCCTTGCCCGCTGGCCCAGCTGATTCCCCCGGCCGCCAGCGCCAGCAGAAGGCCCGGCAGCAGCAGGTTCCGAAGTCCGGGTGTGCGCCCTTGCCCCGCGCGGGTCGCAGGGGTTGGGTCCGAGCTGGGCGCAAGCTTGGGGAAAGTGGGAGGGGTCACGAAGACACCGTCGGTTCGCCGGGCAGCGGACCTGCCGGCATTCGTGTCTTTAGTAGTTCCAAACTAGGGTCGATGCCATCGCCTGTGCTACGCTTTTCAGGCTTGATCGCGGCCTGTCGCGGAGCGAGGGACGCGCCGGTGCACCGGCAACGGGTTGGTGCCAGAGCCGGGTTGTCGGCGTGGCATTAATGAAATATTACCTAAACTTGGCTAGGAACGATTTGGCTTGGGGGCCACCGGCGGACAATGGCTTGGGCGCCGGTGCCGTGTGCAACCGAAGGTTGACGCCGGGCGTGGACGATCTGCGGGTCGTGCGCGAACGTCCGTCATCTGTACAGAGATGCCTATGCGGCTAGTTGGCTCGTTCCTTATCGGCTCGGCGGGTTTTGTTGGCGTGGCGGTTGCCGTCGCGTGGATTTCTAACACCGCGATTCCGACCCCGGCCGATGCCGCGCGGGTCGATCCCCCGCTGATGTCGGCCCCTCCCGTCCCGGCCGTCGCGAGCGTGGTGGTGGATGAGCCCTCGCCGCCGCCGACCTTTACGGTCATGGACATCCGTAATTTCCAGACGGCGGGCGCCTTCGCGCCGCCAACCCACTGGCTGTTCGATCCCGCGCCGATGATCGCGCGTCCTGCCCCCGTCGCCGCCGCCCCTGACGAGGTGGTGCCGCCGATGGAGACGGTGAGCACCGTGCCGCTGCCCATGGCCAACCCGCTCTTTGCCGGGCGGGTGATGGCGGGCGACGAGCCGGAAGACACGCTGACCCTCGCGCCGCGCCCGCCGCGCAAGCCGGACATGGAAGCGCAGATCGCCGCGCTTCCGCCGCCGATGGAAGAGGATGACGCAGCCGAGCCGGAGGCGCCGCCCGCCGCCACCGAGGCGCCGAAGGACGAGCTGCGCTACCCCACAAGCGAAGACCGGTTCGCCATTTACGACATCCGTGCCAAGAAGCTCTATTTGCCGAACGGCAAGAAGCTGGAGGCGCATTCGGGCTATGGCGACAAGTTCGACAATCCCCGCTACGTGCATGTGAAGATGCTCGGGCCGACCCCGCCCAACCGCTACAAGCTGCGCATGCGCGAGGCACTGTTCCACGGCACCGAGGCGGTGCGGATGACGCCGGTGGGCGATGGCAAGATGTATGGCCGCAATGGTTTCCTGCTCCACCCCTATCTTCTGGGGCCGCGCGGCGATTCCAATGGCTGCATCTCGCTCGCCGATTACGACGCCTTCCTGGCCGCCTTCAAGAAGGGGCATGTGGAGGAAGTGATCGTGGTCGAGGCGATGCCGAAATCCGCCGAACCGACGAACCCGCTGCTCTCCTGGCTGACCGGCGGCAAGCGCGACTGACAGCGCGCAACCGACAGCGCGCAACCGACAGCGCGGATGCGATCGCGCCCTTCCATTGAGGTGGCGGGTAAGCTGCCCTCCTGAGCGTGCCTTCGCAGTTGGCCTTCCAAAGCAGAAAGCCTCCAGGACCGGCGCGGGCCGGTCCTGGAGGCTTTCTATCGTCGAGACGTCAAGGAAGCGAGACGCGCCCCCGTCCCTACGAGGGCTCGGGGGACGGGGGCGCGCTCGACGTGCCGTCGCTCAGCCCTGAAGGCGGAAGGCGGCGGCGCGGCGGTGGCCTTCCAGCCCTTCGCTGGCGCTCTGGCGGATGGCCGGCGGGGCGACGGCGGCGACGCCGCGCGCGTCCAGCCACTGATGGGTGCAGATCTTCACGAAGGAGCCGACCCAGAGCCCGCCGGTGTAGCGGCCGGCGCCCATGGTGGGCAGCGTGTGGTTGGTGCCGCAGCATTTGTCGGAATAGACCACGCTCGCCAGCGTGCCGATGAACAGCGAGCCATAATTGCGCAGCTTGGCCGCCATGGCGTGCGGATCGGCGGTGTGCACCTGCAGATGCTCGGCAGCGATGTGGTCGGAATAGGCGATCATCGCCTCTTCGCTGTCACACACCACGATCTCGCCGAAATCCGCCCAGGCCTTGCCGGCGACCGGCGCGGTGGAGAGCGTGGCGAGTTGCTTCTCGACCTCGACCAGCGTCGCCTGCGCCAGCGCGCGGCTGGTGGTGATGAGGCCGACCCGGGTGCGGATGTCGTGTTCGGCCTGCGCCAGCAGGTCGGTGGCGATCATCTCGGCATCGCCGGTCTCGTCGGCGACGATGAAGATCTCGCTCGGCCCGGCGAGCTGGTCGATGCCGACGGGGCCGAACACCTGCCGCTTGGCCTCGTTCACATAGGCATTGCCGGGGCCGACCACCTTGTCGACGGCGGGAATGGTTTCGGTGCCGAACGCCATCGCCGCGATCGCCTGGGCGCCACCGACGCGAAAAATCCGATCGGCGCCGGAGAGGTGGCAGCCGGCGATCATGGCGGGGTGCGCGGTGGGCGGCAGGCAGGCGATCACCTCGTCGCAGCCCGCCACCTTGGCCGGCACGATGGTCATGATCGGCGCGGAGAGCAGGGGATAGCGCCCGCCCGGCACATAGGCGCCGACGCGCTGGATCGGGATCACCCGATGGCCGAGATGCAGGCCGGGCAGCGCCTCGATCTCCAGCGGCAGGATAGTGGCGAGCTGCGCCTGCGCGAAGGCCCGCACCCGCTCGATGGCGAATTCGGTGTCGGCGCGGGTCTGCGGGTCGAGGCCGGCGAGGGCGGCAGCGCGCTCTTCGGCCGTCACCTCAATGGAGCCGACATCGCTCTTGTCAAACAGCTTGGAATAATGCCGCACTGCCTCGTCGCCACGGGCGCGCACCGCCTCCAGTACCTCCTTGACGGTGGCGGCGATCTGGCTGGAGTCGCTGCCATCGTCGGGGCGCGGCGCCTTGACGGAGTGGATCTGGTCGGCGATGTCGGGGCTGAGCGCGGGCATGGCGGTTTCCTGTGAGGATTGGCCGATGGTGAGGCCCGCCGCTCATGCCGGCAATTGGCGGCGGCAGGGCTGTCTATTATATTCTCCACCTTGCCCGGAAATCGTGCGACGCAGACGAGGCCCCCATGCCGCATATCGGACCCGGAATTCGCGAGCTGCGCCGCCGCCGCAATCTCGGCATCCGCCGGCTGGCGCTGCGCTCCGGCGTGTCGCATTCCTCGATCTCGCTGATCGAGCGCGACCGGATCAGTCCGTCCATCGACACGCTCGCCGCCATATTGGAGGCGTTGGGAACGACGCTGGTCGGCTTCTTCTCCGAGCTTCAGCAGATGTCGTCCTATTCGCCGTTTTATGAGGCCTCGGAACTGCCAGAAGTCGGCAGTGGCGAGGCGATCTCGTATCGGGTGATCGGCATCAATCACCCCAACCGGCAGATTCTGGTGCTGCACGAAACCTATGCCGTTGGCGCCGATACCGGGGAGGCGTTCTCGCACACGGCGCAGGAGGCGGGCATGGTGATCCGCGGCGCCGTGGAGGTGACGGTGGAGAACAACTCAAAGATCCTGCATGCCGGCGACGCCTATTATTTCGACAGCAAGCTGCCGCATCGCTTCCGCAATGTGGCTGAGGAGCCGAGCGAGATTGTCAGCGCCATCAACCCGCCCACCTATTAGGCGGCTCTCCGCCCGAAAACAGGGCAAAATCGGTTATTATATTCACCATACCCCTCAGTAGGGGCCGTGCCGTTCTGTCACCCATGCCGGTGGCGTGCTTTGCTGCTGACACAAGCGACAACAGGGGGAAATTCCATGAAGGCGACATCGACTCTTCTGCGGATCGGCGGCGCCAGCCTCGCCCTCGGCCTGATGGTGGCCGGTGGCACGGCGTCGGCTCGCGACCTGACCGTCGTGTCCTGGGGCGGCAACTACCAGGACGCCCAGAAGAAAATCTATTTCGAGCCGTTCTCGAAGAAGATCGGCAAGCCGGTGCTCGACGAGAGCTGGGATGGCGGCATCGGCGTGATCGCCGCCAAGGTGAAGGCCGGCGTGCCGAACTGGGACGTGGTGCAGGTCGAGACCGAGGAGCTGGAACTCGGCTGCGCCGACGGCTTCTATGAGAAGATCGACTGGGCGAAGCTCGGCGGCAAGGACAAGTTCCTCCCCGCCGCCGTGAGCGATTGCGGCGTCGGCGCCATTGTCTGGTCGACCATGCTGAGCTACGACGCCGACCGGCTCAAGACGGCGCCGACCTCCTGGGCGGATTTCTGGGACACCACCAAGTTCCCCGGCAAGCGCGGCTTCCGCCGTGGCCCGAAATACTCGCTCGAATTCGCCCTGATGGCCGACGGCGTGAAGCCGGAGGAGGTCTACAAGGTGCTCGGCACGCCGGAAGGCGTTGATCGCGCGTTCAAGAAGCTGGACGAGCTGAAGCCGAACATCGTGTGGTGGGAAGCCGGCGCGCAGCCGCTCTCGCTGCTGGCGTCAGGCGAAGTGGTGATGTCGACCGCCTATAACGGGCGCCTCGCCGGCATCAACAAGACCGAAGGCAAGAACTTCCAGGGCGTCTGGCCGGGCAGCATCTACGCCATCGACAGCTGGGTGATCCTCAAGGACAGCCCGAACGCCAAGGAAGCGATGGACTTCATCGCCTTCGCCAGCGAGCCGGTCAACCAGTCGAAGCTGCCGGACTACATCGCCTACGGCCTGCCGAACAAGGAAGCCGCGGCGATGGTTCCCGCCGCCCTGCAGAAGAACCTGCCGACCACGCAGGCGAACCTCACCGGCGCCATCGCGCTGGACGGCGCGTTCTGGGTCGACAATGTCGAAGAGCTGACCAAGCGCTTCAACGCCTGGCTGGCGAAGTAAGGCGCGCCAGGCGGGCCGCGCCGCGTGCCGGCCCGCCGACGACGCCCCAATTCCGGGCCGCGCCGCGTGCCGGCCCGCCGACGACGCCCCAATTCCGGGCCGCGCCACGCGCCGGCTCGCCGACGACGCTACATTTCCGGGCCGCGCCTTTCGAGGGCGCGGCCCGGCCTCTAATAGGCCCCTTGGTGCGGGCAAAGGCGGGGACCGGCGCCCGCAACCGCCGAAAGGCGGGGACCGGGACGGGCCCGCGCTTGGAGCGGGCTTCCCGGCCGGGTAACGTCAGGGCCAAGGCCATCACTCGGAGATTGCGGTTGGCGCCCTTCATCCATTTCGATCAGGTCACGAAGTCCTTTGGCCCGCTGCGGGTGGTCGACAAGCTCGATCTCCAGGTCGCCAAGGGGGAGTTCGTCAGTCTGCTGGGCCCCTCCGGTTCGGGCAAGACCACGATCCTGATGATGCTGGCGGGCTTCGAGCACCCCTCGCACGGGGCCATCTGGCTCGACGGCACCCGCATCGAGAACCTGCCCACGCACAAGCGCAACATGGGCGTGGTGTTCCAGAACTACGCGCTGTTTCCACACATGACGGTGGCCGAGAACGTCGCTTTCCCGCTCGTCATGCGCGGCGTTGGGAAGGCGGAAGCGGGCGCGCGCGTGGCGCGGGCGCTCGACATGGTGCGCCTTGCCCATCTGAAGGACCGCCGCCCGGCCCAGCTTTCCGGCGGCCAGCAGCAGCGTGTCGCGCTTACCCGCGCGCTGGTGTTCGAGCCCACCGTGGTGCTGATGGACGAGCCGCTCGGCGCGCTCGACAAGCAGCTGCGCGAGCATATGCAGCTCGAACTGCGCGACCTGCACCGCACGCTCGGCCTCACGGTGATCTTCGTCACCCATGACCAGTCCGAAGCGCTGACCATGTCGGACCGCATCGCCGTTTTCAATCGCGGCCGCATTGAGCAGCTCGACACGCCGGAAGGCATTTATGACCGGCCGCGCACCCGTTTCGTCGCCGAGTTCATCGGCGAGACCAATCTGTTTGAGGGGGTGGTGCAGCGGGTGGATGGCGGCATCGCCGAGGTCGCGCTCACCAGCGGCGTGGTCGTGCGCGCCGCGCTGCTCGCCCCGGTGGAGGTCGGCGCGCCGATCCTCGCCTCGGTGCGGCCCGAGCGCCTGCACCTGCAGGGCGAGGCGGGCGCGGGCAATGTCATTCCCGTCACCGTCACCGACAATGTCTATCAGGGCGATCATCTGCGCACGCATCTGGCCGGGCCGGGGCTGGACCTCGTCGCCAAGGTGCAGCGGCGGGTGCCGGTGGGGCCGGTCGGCAGCACGGCCTTCGCCTGCTTCGAGCCCTCCGAATGCACGTTGATCGCGCCTGATAACGCGCCGGGAAGCGCTTCATGAGCGGGTCCCCGGCACGCGCCCGCGTCTCGGCGCTCCTCCTGGTGGCGCCGCTGTTCCTGTTTCTCGCGGCGTTCTTCGTCTGGCCGCTGGTCATGATGATCACCGTCTCCGTCACCGACGGCACGGTGCGGCAGGTGATGCCGGAAACCGCGAGCACCATCGGCGCCTGGGATGGGGCGGGCGTGCCGCCCAAGGTGGTGCAGGACGCGCTCATTGCCGATCTGCGCGCGCCGAGCGAGCAGATGGCGTTCGGCGATGCCGTGCGGCGGCTCAACAGCGAGGTGTCGGGCTTCCGCACCCTGCTCAGTCGCACCGCCACCGCCGTGCGCGATGCGCCGCCCGGCCAGCCCGTCGACCTCGCGGCGATCGACCCGCGCTGGGGCGAGGGGCGCTACTGGCAGGCGCTGCAGCGGGCCATGCCGAACTACACCGACCGCAACCTGCTGGCCGCCATCGATCTCAAGCGCGATACCGAGGGCAGCATCACCGCCGACGCCTCGGCCAATCGCGTCATCATGGTCCGCACCTTCACTATCGCCGGGCTGGTGACGCTGCTGTGCGCGCTGATCGGCCTGCCCTACGCGATGATCGCCGCCGCCAGCACCGGCTGGGTGCGCAATGTGATGCTGCTCGCCGTGCTGCTGCCGCTCTGGACCTCGCTGCTGGTCCGCACCGCCTCCTGGGTGATCCTGCTGCAGAATGAGGGACTGATAAACAAGGCGCTCATCGCGGTGGGCATTGTCGACCAGCCGCTGCAGCTGATCTTCAACCGCACCGGCGTGGTCATCGCCATGACCCATGTGCTGCTGCCCTTCATGGTGCTGCCGATCTATTCCGTGCTGCTCGGCATACCGCGTAATCTCATGCCGGCGGCCTCCTCGCTCGGGGCGAGCCGGCTGCGAGCCTTCTGGCACGTGCTGCTGCCGATGGCGCTGCCCGGCGTCGCCTCCGGCGCGCTGCTCGTGTTCATGGTGGCGCTCGGCTACTACATCACCCCGGCGCTGGTCGGCGGGGCGGAGGACCAGATGATTTCTTCCGTCATCGCCTTCTTCGCCACCGGCACCGCGAACTGGGGCATGGCCGGCGCGCTCGGCCTGATCCTGCTGGTGACGACCACGGCGCTCTATCTCGTCTATGGCCGCCTGTCGCGTTCGCCCAACATGGTGGGGGCCTGAGATGGCGGCGAACTCCCCCGCCTTCCGCACCGGCCAGATCGTCTTCGGCGCCGCGGTGGTGTTCTTTCTGGTCGCGCCTGTGATCGCCATCCTGCCGCTAGCGTTCAATTCCAGCGTGTTCCTGAACTACCCGATCGAGAGCTTCTCCTCGCGCTGGTTCGTCGAATTGCAGACCAGCGAGACCTGGCGGCGCTCCATCATCAACAGCCTGATCATCGGCTGCGGCGCCACCGCGCTGTCCACCGTCATCGGCACGCTGGCCGCGCTCGGCCTGCGCAATGCCCGCCTGCCCTTTGCCAGCCTGCTGCGGGTGATGTTCCTGCTGCCGATGGTGGTGCCGGCGGTGGTGCTGGGTGTCGGCATGCAAATTCTCTATACGCGGCTCGGTCTTGCCAGCACCTATCTCGGTGTCATCGTCGCCCATGCGGTGCTGTGCGTGCCGTTCGTCATCGTCAGCGTGTCGGCTTCGCTCGGCGGCATTGACGGGTCGATCGAGCGGGCGGCGAGCAGCCTGGGGGCCAATCCGGCCACGGTGTTCCGGCGCATAACCCTGCCGCTCGCCTTGCCGGGGGTGATTTCGGGCGCGGTGTTCGCCTTCGCCACCTCGCTGGACGAGGTGGTGATCACCCTGTTCGTCGCCGGCCCGAACCAGCGCACATTGGCGCGGCAGATGTTTTCCAGCATCCGTGAGAATGTGAGCCCGACAGTCGCGGCCGCCGCCTTCCTGCTCATCATCGGTACGCTGTGCCTTGCCGGCCTCGCCGGGCTGCTGCGCTGGCGCCAGAACCGGCTGGCTCAGGCGTCAGAGGCCGCCTAGGCCGTGCGGCGCAGCCGCGCCTGTCCTGGCTCGCTTTCCGTTTCGCTTCGTTTCGTTTTCGACCCTTCGCGCTTTCAAGTGCTTGCGAATTGGTGCGGAAAGACCAAGGATGTCAACGGTTGTCCTGATCGAGGCACCCGCAGCCGCGCCAACGGCTGGGGTCGCAGTCTTCGTTTCGGCCGGGACAACCGATCAGAACCGGGCAGCAAGCCCGACGTCTCAGGGAAGAAACGGAGCTACCATGTCGATGATGATGCGCGGATTGCGCGGGGTGGCGATTGCCGCCACGGTCGCGATCACTTCACTGGCCACCGCCTTTGCCGCCGATTACCCCGCCCCCAAGCCGGGCGTGTGGATCGCTAAGGATTTCAAGTTCCACACCGGCGAGGTCGTGCCCGAACTCAAGCTCGGCTACACCACGGTCGGGGAGCCGACCGGTGAGCCGGTGCTTATCCTGCACGGCACGACAGGCTCGGCCGCCTCGATGCTGAACCCGGCCTTTGCCGGCGAACTGTTCGGCCCCGGCCAGCCGCTGGACGCCAGCCGCTACTACGTCATCCTCACCGATTCCATCGGTGCGGGCACATCCGCCAAGCCCTCCGATGGCCTGCGCGCCAAGTTCCCGCGCTACAATTACGACGACATGGTCCGCGCCCAGTACGACCTCGTGACGCAAGGGCTCGGCGTCAAGCATCTGCGGATGATCATCGGCTACTCCATGGGTGGCATGCATGCCTGGCTGTGGAGTTCCAAATACCCCGACATGATGGACATCGTGGTCCCGATGGCCTCGCAGCCGACCGAAATGTCGAGCCGCAACTGGATGATGCGCCGCATGATCATCGACGCGGTGCGCAACGATCCCGACTGGAAGGGCGGCGACTACACCGAGCAGCCCAAGGCGGTGCAGGTCGCGAATGTGTATTTCGGCATCGCCACCAATGGCGGCAACATCGCCCTGCAGAACATGGCGCCGACCCGGGAGAAGGCGGATGCGCTGCTCGACAGCCGCCTGAAGGCACCGCTCACCGTGGACGCCAACGATTACATGTACCAGTGGGACGCCTCGCGCGACTACAACGCCGCGCCGGGGCTGGACAAGATCACCGCCACCCTGCTCGCCATCAACTCCGCCGATGATGAGCGCAACCCGCCCGAGACCGGCCTCATGGACCGCGAGATCAAGCGGGTGAAGAATGGCCGGGTGCTGCTCATCCCCGCCAGCGCCGAGACGCGCGGCCACGCGACGTTGGGCATGGCCAAGTTCTACGCCAAGGAGATCGGCGAACTCCTCGCCACGGCGCCCCGCGCCGCCAAAACCCCGTGACGCGCGGCCGGGCCTAGAGGCGAAAGCCCGAGGGCCCGGTGCGCCCTGCGTGCGGGGTAATCCCCTTCCGAGGCTGACCTCTGCCACGGCCTCGCGCCGCCGTCGTGCCCGGCGGTCGCCGATGATGCCCGCGCGGGCTACGCTCCCTCCGGCGCGTGCGCTTCCCGTCGCTCCGCCTCGCGCGCGGCCCTTGCCTCGGCCACACCGGGCAAATGCAGCGTGTCGGGCAGGAATTCCGGCCCGCGCCGGGCCAGAAACTCCGTCAGCGCCGCCGCCGGGGGCGTGAGGCGCTTGGCCGAGCGCTTCACCACGAACCATTGCCGGACCTCCGGCAATCCCTCGACATCGAGCACAGCCAGGCGCCCATCCGCCACTTCCGCCGCGATGGTGTGGGCGGAGATGAAGGCGAGGCCCAGCCCCGCCATGACGGCCTGCTTGATCGTCTCGTTCGAATCGATCTCCATGCCGATGCGCGGCTCGATGCCCGATTGCTGGAAGAACCGCTCCATCAGACCGCGCGTGCCCGAACCCGGTTCGCGCGACATGAAGGTCGAACTGGCCAGCACCGTTGGAAGAATGCGCCGGCCGAGCAGGGGATGATCGGCCGGGGCGATCAGCACATGCGGATGGTCGCCGATCAGCGTCTTGTCGACCTCGATGTCGAGTGGCGGGCGGCCCATGACGGCGACATCGATGGCGTCCGAGCGCAGGCCGGCGATGATCGCCTCACGATTGCCGACCGAGATCACCACATCGATGCCGGGATGGGCGCGGGTGAAGGCACCGAGCGCCGCCGGCACGAAATATTTCGCCGTCGACACCAGCCCCACCGAGACCCGGCCCGAGCGCAGCCCCTTCATCGAATCGAGCGCCGCGCCGCAATCGGCCAGCGCCTGCTCGATGAGGGCGGTGGCAGCGAGAATCTCGCGCCCGGCCGCGCTGGGCTGGAAGCGGTCGCCGGCGCGGTCGAGCAGCGGCAGGCCGAGATGCTGTTCGAGCAATTGCACCTGCATCGTCACCGCCGGCGGGGTGACGTTCAGCTTCTTGGCGGCGCCGGTGACGCTGCCGGTTTCGACGATGGCGGCGACGGCGCGCAGCTGCTTGAGCGTGGCATTACGCATGGAACATTACATTTCAGCTAAATTGAAGCGATTGGTTAGATTATTCGAATTTCCTTACGCCGGCAATTCAGGCAGTCTGACATCAACAAAAGGCGTCCGCCGCTTCGGGTCCCCTCTCGAAGGCATACGGAAACGACACGCCAAAGGGCACAAGCCCACAAGAACATAACTGGGGAACGCCATGACACGCCCGACATTGCAGGACCACCTTGAGGGGTGGTCGCAGGCCGACGCCCTGCGTCGCGACGTCGCTGACGCCGTGCTCGCGCTGGCCGGCGCCGGCCTGAAGATCGCCGAGCTCCTCGCCGCCGGCCCGCTGGCCGGCCCGCTCGCCACCGTGCGCGGCTATCACGCCGATGGCGACAGCCAGAAGGAACTCGACCTGATCGCCGACGATCTGGTCCGCGCCGCGCTGGCGGGCGCGCCGGTCGCCCTGTTCGGCTCCGAGGAAGCCGACGCGGCGGTGCTGGTGGACGCCGCCGGCACGCTCGCGGTGGCGGTCGATCCGCTGGACGGCTCGTCCAATATCGACAGCAACGCCACGGTCGGCACGATTTTTTCGATCCTGCCCTATGTCGGCGCCGATTCGCTGCTGCAGCCGGGAAGGGCGCAGCTCGCCGCCGGCTTCCTGCTCTACGGCCCGCAGACCGCGCTGGTGCTGACGGTGGGCATCGGCACGCAGATCTTCATTCTGGACCGTGCCAGCGGCGCCTTCCTGCTGGCCGAAGAGCGGGCGCTGGTGCTGCCGGAAACGGCGGAATACGCCATCAACGCCTCCAATCTGCGCCATTGGGACGTGGCAATCCGCTGCTACATTGAGGATTGCCTGGCCGGGGTGGACGGACCGAGGGGCAAGGATTTCAACACACGCTGGGTCGCCTCCATGGTGTCGGATGTGTTCCGCATCCTGGTGCGCGGCGGGGTCTATCTCTATCCCGGCGACGCCCGCCGGGGTTATGGCCAGGGTCGCCTGCGGCTGGTCTACGAGGCCAACCCGGTCGCCTTCGTGATGGAACAGGCGCAGGGCGCCGCCACCGATGGCCGGCTGCCGATTCTCGATCTTGTTCCTGCGAGCCTGCACCAGCGCGTGCCGCTGGTCTTCGGCTCGCGCGCCGAGGTCGAACGCATTTCCCGCTACCACTGCGACGCCGCCGCCATGCCGGAGCGCTCGCCCCTGTTCGGCCGCCGCGGCCTGCTGCGCGCCTGAGGGAAGAGGACCCATGTCGATCCATCATCCCATCATCTCCGTCACCGGCTCGTCCGGCGCCGGCACCACCTCGGTGCGGCGCATTTTCGAGCAGATCTTCCGCCGCGAGGAAGTGCTCGCCGCCTATATCGAGGGCGACGCCTATCACCGCTATGACCGCGCCGAGATGAAGCGCGTCATGTCCGAGGAGGCCTCGCGCGGCAATCATCACTACAGCCATTTCGGGCCGGATTCGAACCTGTTCGAGGAGTTGGAGGAGACCTTCCGCTCCTATTCCCAGACCGGCACTGGCAAGTACCGCCACTACGTGCATGACGACAAGGAAGCGGCCGAATATGGCGGCGCGCCGGGCACCTTCACCGCCTGGGAGCCGATCCCGACCCCGACCGACCTTCTGTTCTATGAGGGCCTGCACGGGGCGGTGGCGAGCGGCAATATCGACGTTGCCCGCTATGCCGACCTGAAGATCGGCGTCGTGCCGGTGATCAACCTCGAATGGATCCAGAAGATCCACCGCGACCGTTCGCATCGCGGTTATTCCACCGAGGCGGTGACCGACACCATCCTGCGCCGCATGCCGGACTATGTGAACTACATCTGCCCGCAGTTCACCCACACCGACATTAACTTCCAGCGCGTGCCGACGGTGGACACCTCGAACCCGTTCATCGCCCGGTGGATCCCCACGGCGGACGAATCCATCGTCGTCATCCGCTTCAAGAGCCCGCGCGGCATCGATTTTCCCTACCTGCTCTCGATGATCGAGGGCTCCTGGATGAGCCGCGCCAATTCCATCGTGATCCCCGGCGGCAAGCTCGACATCGCGATGCAGCTCATCCTCACGCCGATGATCCTCAACCTTGTCGAGAAGAAGCGGCGCGCCGCGTGAAACGGGAGGACAGCATGTTGACCAGCCACTCTGCGGCGCTGCGTCCCCACCGGGACCCTGCCGATATCCCCCATGACGACATGGCGAACGCCCTGCGGGCGCTGGCGATGGACGCGGTGGAACAGGCCAAGTCCGGCCATCCCGGCATGCCGATGGGCATGGCCGATGTCGCCACCGCCCTGTTCTCGCGCTTCATGAAGATCGACCCGCGCCGCCCCGACTGGCCGGACCGGGACCGCTTCATCCTGTCCGCCGGCCACGGCTCGATGCTGCTCTATGCCATCAACCACCTGCTCGGCTATGCCGACATGGGCACCGACCAGCTCAAGAACTTCCGCCAGCTCGGCGCCATCACCGCTGGCCATCCCGAGCACGGCCACACGCTCGGCGTCGAGACCACCACCGGCCCGCTGGGGCAGGGGCTGACGACGGCGGTCGGCATGGCGCTGGCCGAGCGCATGCTCAACGCCCGCTTCGGCGACGAGCTGGTCGACCACCACACCTATGTCATCGCCGGCGATGGCTGCCTGATGGAGGGCATCAGCCACGAGGCGATCGACCTCGCGGGGCACCTGAAGCTCTCCAAGCTGATCGTGCTGTGGGACGACAACGGCATCTCGATCGACGGCAAGACCTCGCTCTCCACCTCCACCGACCAGCTGGCCCGCTTCGCCGCCTCGGGCTGGAAGGTGATGCGGGTCGACGGCCACGCCCATCACGCGCTGATCGACGCGCTCGGTGAGGCCCGCACCAGCGATAAGCCGGTGCTGATCGCCTGCCGCACCACCATCGGCTATGGCGCCCCGACCAAGGCCGGCACGGAAGCCGTGCACGGCGCCCCGCTCGGCGCGACGGAAATCGAGGGGGCCCGCGCGGCGCTGGGCTGGAACCATCCGCCCTTCGAGGTGCCGGACAGCGTGCGGACGGCCTGGGCTGACATCGCCGAAGCCGGCGCCAAGGCCCGCGACGCCTGGGAGAAGCGGCTTTCCGCCTCCGGCCGCCGCGCCGATTTCGAAGCGGCGATGGAGGGCGACCTGCCCGCCGATTTCGATGAGAAGCTTACCGCCTACAAGCGCGAGCTGTCGCAGACCGCGCCGAAGGTGGCGACCCGCAAGGCGTCCGAAATGGCGCTGGGCGTCATCAACCGGGCGACCGACCTCACGGTCGGCGGCTCGGCCGACCTCACCCATTCCAACCTGACGCTGACCAAGGGCATGGAATCGGTGGCGCCGGGCAATTATGCCGGCCGCTACATCCATTACGGCATCCGCGAACACGCCATGGCGGCTGTAATGAACGGCCTCGCCCTGCACCGCGGCTCGATCCCCTATGGCGGCACCTTCATGGTGTTCTCGGATTATGCCCGGGGCGGCATGCGGCTCTCGGCGCTGATGGGCCAGCGCGTCGTCTATGTGCTGACGCATGATTCCATCGGCCTTGGCGAGGATGGGCCGACGCATCAGCCCGTCGAGCACCTCGCCATGCTGCGGGCGACGCCGAACCTCTATGTGTTCCGCCCCGCCGACGCGGTGGAGACGCTGGAAGCCTGGCAGCTCGCTCTGCATGCGGAGGGCACGCCCTCGGTGCTGGCGCTGTCGCGGCAGAACCTGCCGACCTTCCGCACCGAGCACAGCGAGGAAAACCTCACCGGCTACGGCGCGTATGTCGCCCGCAAGCCCAAGCGCCGGCGTGACGTGACGCTGCTCGCCACCGGCTCGGAAGTGGAAATCGCCTTCAAGGGGGCGGATCTGCTGGCGGAGCGCGGTGTCGACGCCGCCGTCGTCTCCATGCCGTGCTGGGAGCTTTTCGAGCGCCAGAGCCATGAATACCGCCGCGCCGTGCTGGGCACGGCCCCGCGCGTCGCCATCGAGGCCGCCGCCCGGCTCGGCTGGGACCGCTGGATCGGCGAGCGCGGACGCTTCATCGGCATGGAGGGCTTCGGCGCCTCCGGCCCGGCCGGCGAGCTTTACCGGCACTTCAACATCACCCCGGAGGCGGTGGTCGACGCGACCTGCGACCTCCTGACCTGCGCTTGAGCCAGAGGAAGAGCCAATGGCCCGCATAACCCTTCGACAGCTTCTCGACCACGCCGCCGAGCACGGCTACGGCGTGCCGGCCTTCAACATCAACAATATGGAGCAGGGCCTCGCCATCATGGAGGCGGCGCAGGCCGTCGACGCGCCTGTCATCATGCAGGCCAGCCGGGGCGCCCGCTCCTATGCCGGCGACATCATGCTCTCGCGGATGATCGACGCCCTCGTCGAGATGTATCCCGCCATCCCGATCTGCATGCACCAGGACCACGGTAACAACGAAGCCACCTGCCTCTCCGCCATCCAGCACGGCTTCACCTCGGTCATGATGGACGGCTCGCTGCGGGAGGACGCCAAGACCCCGGCGGATTACGACCACAACGTCGCTATCACCCGCCGGGTGGTCGATGCCGCCCATTGGGTCGGCGCTTCGGTGGAGGGCGAACTCGGCGTGCTCGGCTCGCTGGAAAGCGGCGCCGGCGAGCAGGAGGACGGCCATGGTGCGGAGGGCGTGCTCAGCCACGACCAGCTGCTGACCGATCCCGACCAGGCGGAGGACTTCGTCGCCGCGACGCGGGTCGACGCGCTCGCCATCGCCATGGGCACCTCGCACGGCGCCTACAAATTCTCGCGCCAGCCGGACGGCGACATCCTCGCCATGAACATCATCGAGGAAATCCACCGCCGCCTGCCCAACGTGCACCTTGTCATGCACGGCTCCTCCTCGGTGCCGCAGGCGCTGCAGGACCTGTTCAACGCCTCGGGGGGAGAGATGCCCCAGACCTGGGGCGTGCCGGTGGAAGAGATCGTGCGCGGCATCAAGCATGGCGTGCGCAAGGTCAATATCGACACCGATTGCCGCCTCGCCATGACCGCGCAGTTCCGCAAGGTGGGGCAGGGCAACCTGTCCGAATTCGACCCGCGCAAATTCCTGAAACCCGCCATGGACGCGATGCGCGACCTCTGCCGCGAGCGCTTCGAGCAGTTCGGCACGGCCGGCCACGCCGCGCAGATCAAGGTGCTGCCGCTGGCCGCCATGGCCAAGCGCTACGCCTCCGGCAGCCTCGACCCAGTGATCGGCGGCGCCCGGGTGGCGGCGGAATAACACCTCCCCGCCACGGGGAGCCTGCCAACGAGATTTTAAGGGCGCGCGCTCCAGCGCCGCGCCGACGGAACGCACAGGGAGAAGATCGATGAACGCGATCGACAAGACCAAGCCCACCGAGGAGAAGCGCAGCCGCTACAGCGCCGGCGTGATGGAATACCGCAAGATGGGCTACTGGCAGCCCGACTATGAGCCCAAGGACACGGACGTGATCGCCGTGTTCCGCATCACCCCGCAGGATGGCGTCGACGAGATCGAGGCCTCGGCGGCGGTGGCCGGCGAAAGCTCGACCGCCACCTGGACCGTGGTGTGGACCGACCGCCTGACCGCCTGCGACAAGTACCGCGCCAAGTGCTACCGGGTCGACCCGGTGCCGAACGGGCCGGGCTCGTGGTTCGCCTATATCGCCTATGATCTCGACCTGTTCGAGAATGGCTCGATCGCCAACCTCTCGGCCTCGATCATCGGCAATGTGTTCGGCTTCAAGCCGCTCAAGGCGCTGCGCCTTGAGGACATGCGCCTGCCGGTTGCCTACATCAAGACCTTCGACGGCCCCGCCACCGGCATCGTGGTGGAGCGCGAGCGGCTCGACAAGTTCGGCCGGCCGCTGCTCGGCGCGACAGTGAAGCCCAAGCTCGGGCTGTCCGGCCGCAATTATGGCCGCGTGGTCTATGAGGCGCTGAAGGGCGGGCTCGACTTCACCAAGGACGACGAGAACATCAACTCGCAGCAGTTCATGCACTGGCGCGACCGCTTCCTGTACTGCATGGAGGCGGTGAACAAGGCGCAGGCGGCGTCCGGCGAGATCAAGGGCACCTACCTCAACATCACCGCCGGCACGATGGAGGAGATGTACGAGCGCGCCGAGTTCGCCAAGACACTGGGTTCGTCGATCGTCATGATCGACCTCATCATCGGCTACACCGCGATCCAGTCGATGGCCAAGTGGTGCCGCCGCAACGACATGATCCTGCATCTGCACCGCGCCGGCCACTCGACCTATACGCGGCAGAAGAACCATGGCGTGTCGTTCCGCGTCATCACCAAGTGGATGCGCCTCGCTGGCGTCGACCACATCCATGCCGGCACTGTGGTCGGCAAGCTGGAGGGCGACCCCCACACCACCAAGGGCTATTACGACCTCTGCCGCGAGGATTTCGTGCCGCAGAACCTCGCCCATGGCATCTTCTTCGACCAGCCCTGGGCCTCGACCCGCAAGCTGATGCCGGTCGCTTCCGGCGGCATCCATGCCGGCCAGATGCACCAGCTGATCGACCTGCTCGGCGAGGATGTGGTGCTGCAGTTCGGCGGCGGCACCATCGGCCACCCGATGGGCATCCAGGCCGGCGCGACCGCCAACCGCGTGGCGCTGGAGGCGATGATTCTCGCCCGCAATGAGGGCCGCGACCTGCTCGGCGAAGGGCCGGAAATCCTGAAGGAAGCCGCCCGCCACTGCATGCCGCTGAAGCAGGCGCTGGAGACGTGGAAGGACGTGACCTTCAACTACACCTCCACCGACACGCCCGACTTCGTGCCGCAGGCCACCGCGGCGGAGTGATTTCCGTCATCCCGGACGCGCCGCAGGCGCGATCCGGGATCGCGAGACCACCGTGGAAACCCCTTTCCGGAACCCGATCCCGGTTCGGCCTCCAGCCGACCGGGATGACGAGAGCGAGACACCACCATGCGCCTGACCCAGGGAGCCTTCTCCTTCCTGCCGGACCTCACGGACGAGCAGATCGCCAAGCAGGTCCAGTACTGCATCGACAAGGGCTGGGCGGTGAACATCGAGTTCACCGACGACCCGCACCCGCGCAACACCTATTGGGAGCTGTGGGGCCACCCGATGTTCGACGTGCCGGACGCGGCCGGCGTGATGTTCGAGCTGAACGAGTGCCGCAAGGCCTATAAGGGCCGGCACTACATCCGCCTCAGCGCCTTCGACGCGACCCACACCTGGGAATCGCTGCGCCTTTCCTTCCTCACCGACCGTCCCGCTGACGAGCCCGGCTTCGTGCTGGAGCGCCAGGAGATTGACGGCCGGTCGATCCGCTACACGACGCGCGCCTATGCGGCCAACCGCCCGGAGGGCGCGCGCTACTGATCCGTCGGTCTCCCACTACTCCCCCGACGGAGAACCGCGGTCGTCCGGTTTCCTCCCCGGCCGCGAGGGACCGATGTCGGAATGCCGCGCCCGGCATCGGTCCCCTTTTTCTTTCTCTGCCTCAGGCCGTCATCCCGGCCGGAGCGAAGCGCAGAGCCGGGATCGCGATCAAGCGTCCTGCCGCGCTTCCTGCGCGCGATCCCTGAGAGCGGCCGCGCCGCTTCCGGGACGACGAAAACGCCAATGGAGGCTCCCATGGACGCCGTGATCGACGACCCGACCCTCCCCACCGAGGCCACGCCGAAGGTGCCTGATTCCATCGACCTCCGTGCCGAGTTCACCGCCAGCGGGCTGGCCGAGGTGTTCGACCAGCTCGACCGCGAGCTGGTGGGGCTGGTGCCGGTGAAGCGCCGCCTGCGCGAGATCGGCGCGCTGCTGCTGGTCGATACCGCCCGCCGGCGCTTCGGCCTGGAGGCGACGAGCCCGACGCTGCATATGAGCTTCACCGGCAATCCCGGCACCGGCAAGACCACGGTGGCACTGCGCATGGCGGAAATCCTCCACCGGCTCGGCTATGTCCGCAAGGGCCACCTCGTCACCGTGACGCGCGACGATCTGGTGGGCCAGTATATCGGCCACACCGCGCCGAAGACGAAGGAAATCCTCAAGAAGGCGATGGGCGGCGTGCTGTTCATCGACGAGGCCTATTACCTCTACCGGCCGGAGAACGAGCGCGACTACGGGCAGGAGGCGATCGAGATCCTGCTGCAGGTGATGGAGAACCAGCGCGACGACCTCGTCGTCATCCTCGCCGGCTATTCCGACCGGATGGAGCGCTTCTTCACCGCCAATCCGGGTTTCCGCTCGCGCGTCGCCCACCATGTCGACTTCCCCGACTATTCCGCCGGCGAGCTCGACGCTATCGGCGCACGCATCCTCGACACGATGAACTACCGCATGAGCCGCGAGGCGGAAGAGGCGTTCAAGCGCTATGTCGAGCTGCGCATGCAGCAGCCGCATTTCGCCAATGGCCGTTCGATCCGCAACGCGCTGGACCGCGCCCGGCTGCGCCAGGCCAACCGGCTGTTCAATTCCGACCGGCCGGTGACGGCGGACGATCTGGTGACGATCACCGCCGAGGATATCCTCGCCAGCCGGGTGTTTTCCGGCGGCATCGACAGCTACCCGCCGCTGCGTCCCGCCAATTGACCGTCATTGCCGGGCTTGGCCCGGCCATCCATGCCTTTGTTCAGGCGTCGACCGAAGCCAAGACGTGGATCCCCGGGTCAAGCCCGGGGATGACGCCGCGCCAGGATTTCGTCACGCGACTTCGCCAGGAGACAACCCCATGGTTCTCATCGCCCCCTCCATGCTCGCCTCCGACTTCTCGCGCTTCGGCGAGGAGGTGCACGATGTGGTCGCCGCCGGTGCCGACTGGATCCATCTCGATGTGATGGACGGCCATTTCGTGCCCAACATCACCTTCGGGCCGGATGTCATCAAGGCCATGCGCCCGCACACCGACAAGGTCTTCGACGTGCATCTGATGATCGAGCCGGTGGAGCCGTTCATCGAGGCGTTCGCCAAGGCGGGCGCGGACATCATCACCGTGCAGGCCGAGGCGACGCACCATCTCGACCGCTGCCTCCAGCTCATCCGCTCGCTCGGCAAGAAGGCCGGCGTGGCGCTGAACCCGGCGACGCATGAGAGCGCGCTGGCCTATGTGCTCGACAAGGTGGACCTCATCCTGCCGATGACGGTCAATCCCGGCTTTGGCGGCCAAGCCTTCATCGCCGACGTGCTGCCGAAGATCTACCGACTGCGGGCGATGATCGGCGAGCGGCCGATCCATCTCGAAGTCGATGGCGGAGTGACGCCGGAAACCGCCGCGCTCTGCGCCGCCGCCGGCGCCAATGTGCTGGTCGCCGGCTCGGCCGTGTTCAAGGGCGGCAAGGACGCCTATGGCGCCAACATCGCCGCCATCCGCGAGGTCGGCCGCACCGCGCGGCGCGGACGCGCCGCCGCCTGAGCGGCGTAGCGCCTCGGGCGGGATGGCTCAGCCAAAGGCGTCTTCCGTAAGGTTGAGGATCAGCACCTGCCGCGCGCTCTCGGGAATCGAGGGCGAGGCCCGCAGCTCGACCCCGAGCGCCGGCCGCCGCTTCCGGATGATCTCGGCGACCTCATTGGCCATGTCGGCGCTGCCGGCGTGGAAGGACAGCGTGTTGCTGGTCGTCTGCACCACCCCGGTATCGGAAACCACGACATCGAAGCCGGCCGCCTTCAGCGGGGCGGTGAAGGCCTCGACCCGCGCCTTGGTCACGGTGTTGATCGGCGCGAAGATGCGGACCGTATAGCCCGCGCCCGGCAGGGCCGGGACGGCGGGCGGCGCCGTAGCGGGCGCCGGCATCGGCGTCGTGCCGGCAAGCGGCACCAGCGCATCCGCCGGGGCGGTCGCAGCGGTGCCCGGCGTCGCCGGGGCGGGCTGGGCATTGGAGGGGGCGGCCGGCGTCGGGGCGGCGGGGGCCATCGCCGTCGCGGCCGGGGCTGCGGCCTGCGGAGCCGCCGCCTGCGGCGCGGGGGGCGGCATTTCTAGCGCCTGCACACGCTCTTCCAGCGTGCCCTGGGCGCTGCGCAGCGTGGAAACATCCTCCCGCAGGCTCAGCACCTGGGCGGCGAGGAAGGCGACCAGCGCCAGCAGGATGACCAGAACCAGGCCATAGAGCACCGGCAGGGCGGCGCGGCTGGCGCGGGGCGCGGGCGCCTCGGCCCGCTTGTTCTCCAGCTCCAGCCGGCGCATCTGCACCTTGAGCTGCTCGATGCCGAGCCAGCGCTGGAACGCCACCGGGTCCTGCGGCGGGCCCTTGGCGCGGGCGGCGGCCGGGGGATGAGCGGCCGGGGAGGGCGCCGCCGGGGCGCGGGGGCCGCCGCCGGCATCCTCGCCGGCACGTGCCCGCATGGGGTCGATGGAGGGCTCAAGCTTGTCGATCATCGCGCGTTCCCGTCCGCCCTTGGCCAGGCTGTCGCTCACCGACGGCCGTGCCACGGGCGTGGCCGTCAAGGGCCTACTCGGCGCCATAATATCGCAAGCCGCCGGGCGGGCGGGTGAATCCTTACGAAATGGTTAAGACGCGCGCCGGTAGCCACGCGGCTCAGGCGATCGGCGCGCTGGCCGGCCGGCGGCGGGTGCGGGGGCGCTTGGAAATGCGGCCCTTGATCACCCGCAGCACGACAAAGGTCGCGATCAGCATCACGAAGGTGATGCCGACCATCAGCACCAGCCATTCGCCCTGGCTGTGCGCGCCCATCTCGCTGGCGCTCTTGCCGGCCAGCCAGCCGGGGGCGAGCATGACAGGCGCCCAGACGATGGCCGAGGAGACATTGGCGAACTGGAAGCGGCGCTGGTCCATCCGCATCATGCCGGCGACCAGCGGCATGGTGGCGCGCACCGGGCCGAAGAAGCGGCCGACGAACACCGAGGCGAAGCCGAAGCGGCGGAAGAACAGCCGTGCCTGCGCCACCTGCTCGCGGTAGCGCAGCAGCGGCGGGCGGTGCACCACGCGCGGCCCAAGCCAGCGTCCCAGCCAGTAGGAAACGACATCGCCGACAATGGCGCCGGCAATAGCGCTGACGATGACCGGCAGCGGCGAGATGATGCCCGTGCCCACCAGCCCGCCAATGGCGAGCATCAGCGCTGTCGCCGGGATCAGCAGGCCGACGATGACCAGGGATTCGCCGAAGGCGATCAGGCCGATGACCAGCGGGATCAGATAGTCGTGGCCCTGGAGAAACGCGACCACATCGGCGGATAAAGCTTCCATACCCTCACTCTGCCGGAACTTGATCGCCCCAATGTGTCGACGAAGGTGACAGGAGCAAGGCCGCAGCGACATTGCGCCGCTTCGCCGGGGCGACGTGCCCATGGGCGGGAACCATTTGCCCTCTGCCGCGTTAAAAAAGCCGCACCCGCCATTCCGGCTCCCTCACCTCAGCGTCCTCATGGCTTCACCGCCGAAAGGGCCGCGAACGACGGAAGGCCTCATGCCGCTGCGTGCCCTCAGCCGCCTGCTCCTCGCCCTCGCCCTCTCCCTTCTCGCCACGCCCTTATGGCTGGCCCCGGCCGCCGCGCAGCTGGCCGCCCCGCCATCCCCGGCGGCCTCCCCGCCGCCCACCGCCTCGCCCGCCGCTTCCCCCAGCGATCTGCGTGCCCTGCTCGACACGCTGAGCGATGAGGCGGCTCGGACCCGTTTCCTCGCGCAGCTGCGGGCGCTGGTGGAGAGCGAGGCCGGCACAGCCGCGCAACCGGCGGCGGAGAGCCCGGCGCCGGGCCGGGACGACTGGCTGTCCGGCGCCACCCAGTCGCTCGGCGCCTTTTCCAGCTCGGTGCTGTCGCTGGTGGGCGAGATCGAACAATTGCCGGCGCAGGCCGGGCAATTGCTCGACGACCTGTCCGATCCCCTGGTGCTGGAGCGTGTCGGCTGGGCGGTGACGATGGTCATCGCCGTGCTCGCCGCCGCTTTGCTGGCCGAATACATCGCCAAGGCGGCGCTGGCGCGGCTGCGGCGGGCGATCGAGGCGCGGCCCGGGCGCGGCTTCTTCATGCGCGCGCTGCTTCTGGCCCTGCGCACGCTGATCGACATCGTGCCGATCGCCGCTTTCGCCGCGGCCGCCTTCGGCGTGCTGGCGCTGGTGGAGCTGAACTTCATCGTCCGCCTCGCCGTCGTCACCGTCATTAATGCCAATGTGCTGGCGCGGCTCATCCTCGCCGGCGCCCGCGCGGTGCTGACGCCGGACGCGCCGCAGATGCGGCTGTTCCCGCTCGACCATGAGGGCGCGGCCTATGGCTATCTCTGGGTGCGCCGCTTCACCTATACCCTCGTCTACGGTCATTTCCTGCTGCGCGCCGCCTGGGTGCTGGGGCTGGCCCTGCCGACCTACCGCTTTCTCGGCAACGTGCTCGCCTTGTTCGTCGCCGGCATGTGCATCGTGTTCATCCTGCAGGTGCGCGGCGGGGTGGCGCGACGGTTGCGGCGGCTCGGCGCCCGCGAGGGCAGGCTGGCGCGGCTGCGCGACGCGGTGGCAGATTTCTGGCACGTCCTCGCCATCGCCTATGTGATCGCCGGCCTGCTGGTCTGGACGCTCGACGTCGATGGCGGCTTCGCCTTCCTTGCCCGCGCCACGCTGCTGTCGGTGCTGGCGCTGGGCCTCGCCACGCTGGTGACGGCGCTGATGCAGCGCGCCTTCGACCGGGTGTTCCGGCTCAATGGCGAGATGAACACCCGCTATCCGCTGCTGGAGGCGCGGGCCAACCGCTATCTGCCGGCGCTGCGCAGCGCCATGCAGGGGCTGGTGGTGCTGGTCACGGCGCTGGTGCTGCTGGAAATCTGGGGCGCCCAGCCTTTCGAACGGCTGGCCTCCGAGGGCGGGCGGCTGGCGGTCGGGCGGCTCATCTCCATCGGCGTGGTGGTGCTGGTCGGCCTCATCGCCTGGGAAATCTCCACCGCCTTCGCCGATCGCCTGCGGGCGGGCAATCCCAACTCCACCCGGCTGAAGACGCTGCTGCCCTTCCTGCAGAACGCCTTCCGCGTCGTGCTGCTCACCCTTGGCGGGCTGATCCTGCTGTCCGAGATCGGCATCAACATCGCCCCGCTGCTGGCCGGTGCCGGCGTGCTCGGCCTTGCCATCGGCTTCGGCGCGCAGACGCTGGTGAAGGACGTCATCACCGGCGTGTTCATCCTGATGGAGGACACCATCTCGGTCGGCGACGTGGTGGAGGTCGGCGCCCATGCCGGCCTGGTCGAGAAGATCACCATCCGCACCGTCCACATGCGCGACTTCGACGGCAATGTGCATTCGATTCCGTTCGGCGAGGTGCAGACGGTGAAGAACATGTCGAAGGACTTCGCCTATGCCGTGGTCGATGTCCGCATCGCCTATCGCGAGAGCATCGATGAGGCGCTGGCGCTGATGGCGGAAGTCGCCGCCGACATGGTGGCGAACGGGCCGCTGGCGGAAACCATCACCGCGCCATTCGAGGTGGTGGGCGTCGAGGCGCTGGACCCCTCGCACATCCAGCTGCGCGGCCGCTTCAAGACCCGGCCGCTCGGCCAGTGGAATGTGCGGCGCGAATTCTACCGCCGCATCAAGGCCGCCTTCGATGTGCGCGGCATCGAGATGCCGTACCCGCACCAGACGGTGTATCTCGGCAGCGACAAGAAGGGCATGGCCCCGCCGCTGCGGGTGGTGAACCAGAGCGCGGAGGAACTCGCCACGCCCGCCCGCGCCCGCCGCACCGCCGCCGCCCGCGCCGCCGCCAGCACGCCGGGCCCGATGATCGAGGAGCATCCCGGCGCGCGTGAGCGCAGCGAGGACGACGAGGAGCCGATGCTCCCCGCCATCGAGGAGCAGCGGCACTAGGCTCCCCCGCTTCGCGTAAACGCCGCCCGGCGGTAGTGGGGGAGGATTGAGCGCGCGCGACAAAGCCGCGATGATGGGCGATGTGCCGGCTCCATGCCGGGTCTCATGGAGCCGCGCCTTTTATGCTGAGCCGCCTCATACGCCATCCGGTGTCGCTGATCCTCGGCGTGGTCCTCGGGCTGTTCGCCCTTTACGAGACCAGCGTGCGGTTCTTCGCCTATACGGGCGATGCCTATGTGATGAGCGACATTGTCGTCCTGTCGGCGCAGATCGAGGGGCCGGTCTCGAAGCTCGCCGTGCAGAACAACCAGACGGTGGCGGAAAACCAGCTGCTGTTCGAGATCGAGCGAACGCCCTATGCGCTTAAGCTGCAGGAAACGCAGGCGGCGCTGGCTACCGCCCGCGCTGATCTCGACCTCGCGCGCGACGAGGTGAACGCGGCCAAGGCCAGCGTCACCGCCGCGCAGGCGGTGCAGACCAACGCGATGGACCAGCTCGGCCGGGTGAAGACGCTGGAGACGGACGGCTATTCCCCCGAGGCGACACTGGATGTCGCCACCCGCAATGTCGCCACCGCCGGCGCCGATGTCACCTCCGCCGAGGCACAGCTCGCGGTGACGCTGCGCCGGGTGGCAGTGGCGCAGGCGGCGATCGCCGCTGCCGAGGCCGCGGTGGCGAAGGCGCAATACGACCTCTCCAAGACCGTGGTGACGGCCCCCGATGCCGGCCGCGTGGCGCCCTTCGTCACAAGGGTGGGCGATTATCTGCGCCCGGGTTCCGAGGTGCTCGCCATCGTTACCGATCGCCGCCGCCGCGTGGTGGCGAATGTGAGCGAGCGCCATCTCGCCCGCATCGCGCTTGGCCAGCGCGTGCTGCTGACGTTGGGTTCCGACCCTTGGGTATTGCATGAGGGAAGGGTGAGCGGCATTGCCGGCGGCGTCGCCCGCTCGCCGGATAACCCGCAGGTCATCCCCTATGTCGAGCCGACCACGGACTGGGTGCGGCTGCCCCGGCGCTTCCCGGTCGAGGTGACGCTCGACGACTGGCCGGAGGGTCTCGGCCTGTTCAACGGCGCCGATGCCCGCGTCCTGATCTGGTTCTGAGCATGGCGGAGGAAGCCCGCCCCGAACGGCTCAGCGATGTCGACCGGCAGGCCTTCGCCACCGCCACCGGCGTGCTGGCGGCGGTCTATATCGCGCTCTCGATGGGGCTGGACCAGCCCTATTGGGCGGCGCTGAGCGTGATGATGATCGCCAATACCGACCGCGACGCGCTGGTGACGAAGGGCATTCTGCGCGTCCTCAGCACGCTGGTCGGGGTGAGCACCGGCTTCATCGTCGCGCAATGGATGGAGGGGCTGCCAATCCAGCAGGCCCTGCTGGTGGGCGCCGCGGCGGCGATCGGCACCTATGGCAAGCAGCGCAGCGTCTACAGCTATGCCTGGTTCTATGGCGGCCTCACCTTCATGCTGGTGATGCTGTTCTCGATGGTGCAGCCGCAGGACCTCTACAGCTTCGCGCATTATCGCTGCTACGAGATCGTCATCGGCGTGGTGTGCGGCATGCTGGCGAGCTGGGCGCTGGGGCCCAATGCCGGCGAACTCCATGCCCGGCTGAAGGCGCAGGCCGTCGCCACCACGCCGGAGAATGCCCTGCGCCAGGCGCTGATCGCCGGCTTCGGGGCGATCGTCATCGTGATCGTCTGGTCGCAGTTCGACTTGCCGCAATTGCCGCAGGTGCTGATTTCCAGCCTCATTGTCGTCGACACCGACCCCAACGCCACCCGTCACAAGGGCTGGCAGCGCATCCTTGGCTGCATCGCCGGCGGTGTCGCGGGGCTGCTGGTCATCGGGCTCGATGCGACCGATCAGATCTGGTGGGCGACGATGCTGTTTGTCGGCATCTTTTCCTTCGCGCGGCTGCATCTGTCCAAGACGCCCAATGCCTATATCGGCACGCAATCGGCGATCGCCTTCATCATCACGCTGATCGACAAGGGCCCGCCAACCTCGCTGTTTCCGCCGGTGGACCGGCTGGTAGGCATCGTCATCGGGGTGAGCATCATGACCGCGCTGGTCTGGGCGCTGAACCCGCCCGGCACGGCGGACAAGGCGGCGGGCAAACCGGCCTGATCAACCCTCGTCCCTCGCCGGGGCGATTTCGGCCAGCAGTGCGTCGAGATCGGCGCCGCGCGTCACGCTGAGCCAGCGTCCGGGTGCGCCGGCGGGAATGACGATGACGGCGTTCTTCGGGCAGATGTCGAGGCAGGGCACTTCGATCACCGCGACGTGCGCGCCCTTGCGTCGCGGCTTCTTCATCGGCTTGCCGCCCTCGTGCCGGGCGATGGCGGCGCGCAGGGCCCTGGGCAGCGGCTGATCGGCAGCGGGGCCGAAGCCGCCATCAAGCTTCTTCGCGCATTTGCGGCAGACGAGGACCACATCGGTCCAGTCGGCTTTTATGGGCTTCATGCGCTGTGCGTTCCTGTCGACATGCCGGCCCCCGTATGTGTCACCGGGGGCCGGCCTTGTCGAACTATACCGGCCGGGAGGCTGGGCTCAGGCGCGTCGAGGGGGCAACCGACGCACAGGAAAGTGGCCTCCCGGCCGGGCAGCAAGGCTCACTCGGCCGCAAGCGGCGCGATATGAGCCTCGCCGTGCTGCCGCAGCGGGCGGTTGCCCGCCAGGCGCCGCAACAGCACGTAGAAGACGGGCGTGAGGAACAGCCCGAAGAAGGTGACGCCGATCATGCCGGCGAACACGGCGATGCCCATGGCATGGCGCATTTCGGCGCCGGCGCCGGTGGAGAGCACCAGCGGCAGCACGCCCATGATGAAGGCGAAGGACGTCATCAGGATCGGCCGCAGGCGCAGGCGGCTGGCCTCGATCGCCGCCTCCACCGGGTTGCGGCCCATGAATTCCAGCTCGCGGGCGAATTCCACGATCAGGATCGCGTTCTTCGCCGACAGGCCGACCAGCACGACGAGGCCGATCTGGGTGAAGATGTTGTTGTCACCCCCGCCCAGCCAGACGCCATACAGCGCCGCCCCCAGGCCCATCGGCACGATCAGGATGATCGCGATCGGCAGGGTCAGGCTCTCATACTGGGCGGCCAGCACCAGGAAGACGAGCAGCAGCGCCAGCGGGAAGACGAGGTAGGACGAGTCGCCGGCCAGGATCTCCTGATAGGTGAGGTCGGTCCATTCATAGTCGAAGCCCGGCGGCAGCACCTCGGCCGCGATCCGCGCCGCCGCCTCCTGCGCCTGGCCCGAGGAATAGCCGGGCGCCGGCGAGGCGTTGAAATCGGCGGTGAGGAAGCCGTTATAGCGCTGGGCGCGTTCCGGCCCTGCGGTGGTCTCCACCCGCAGCAGCGCCGAGAGCGGGATCATCTCGCCGCTATTGGAGCGCACCTTCAGCTTGCCGATGTCCTCCGGCCGGGCGCGGAACGGCGCGTCGGCCTGCGCCCGCACCGAGTAGGTACGGCCGAACTTGTTGAAGTCGTTGACATAGAGCGAACCGAGATAGACCTGCAGCGTCTCGAACACCGACTGGATCGGCACGCCGAGCTGGCGGGCCTTGGTGCGGTCCACATCGGTGAAGATCTGCGGCACGTTGATCTGGTAGGTGGTGAACTGGCCGGTGAGTTCCGGCGCCGCCATGGCCTTGGCCATGAAGGCGTTGGTCACGTCGTTCAGCGCCTCGTAGCCCTGGCCTGAGCGGTCCTCCAGCTGCATTTTGAAGCCGCCGACGACGCCGAGGCCCTGCACCGGCGGGGGCGGGAACATGGCGATGAAGGCGCCCTTGATCACCCCGTATTTCTGGTTCAGCGCCCCGGCAATGGCGCCGGCGGAGAGTTCCGGGCTCTGCCGGTCCTCGAACGGGTCGAGCACCGAGAACACGATGCCGGCATTGGACGAGTTGGAGAAGCCGGCGATCGAGAGCCCGGGGAAGGCCACGGCGTTGGAAACGCCGGGCTGGGCCAGGGTGATCTCGGTCATCTGGCGGATCACCTCTTCCGTGCGGTCGAGGGTGGCGCCGTCCGGCAGCTGGGCGAAGCCGACGAGATACTGCTTGTCCTGCGCCGGCACGAAGCCGGGCGGCACCGCCTGGAACAGCCACCAGGTGGCGCCCAGCATCACGGCATAGAACACCATGACGAGGCTCTTGACCTTCAGCGTGCCGCGCACGCCGCTGCCATAGCCGCGCGAGCCGCGCGCGAACACCCAGTTGAAGCCGCGGAAGAACCAGCCGAACAGGAAGTTGATCACGCGCTGCAGCGCGTCCGGCGGGGTGTCGTGGCCGCGCAGCAGCAGCGCCGCCAGCGCCGGCGACAGGGTGAGCGAGTTGACCGCCGAGATGACGGTCGAGATGGCCACCGTGAGGGCGAACTGCCGGTAGAACTGGCCGGACAGGCCGGAGATGAAGGCCAGCGGCACGAACACCGCCACCAGCACCAAAGCGATGGCGATGATCGGCCCGGACACCTCGCTCATCGCCTGATAGGCGGCGGCGCGCGGGGTCAGGCCGTTCTCGATGTTTCGCTCGACATTCTCCACCACCACGATGGCGTCGTCGACGACGATGCCGATGGCGAGCACCAGCCCGAACAGGCTCAGCGCGTTGATCGAGAAGCCGAAGATGTACATCACCGCGAAGGTGCCGACGATCGACACCGGCACGGCGAGCAGCGGGATGATCGAGGCCCGCCAGGTTTGCAGGAACACCACGACGACGATCACGACGAGCGCCACCGCCTCGAACAGCGTGTGAATGACGGCGTCGATCGAGGCGTCGACGAAGCGGGTGGTGTCGTAGACGATGTCGAAGTCGACGCCTTCCGGCATCGTCTTCTTCACTTCCGCCATGGTGGCGCGCACATTCTCGGCGATTTCCAGCGCGTTGGAGCCCGGCGCCTGGAACACGCCGAGGCCGACCGCCTGCTTGTTGTCGAGCAGTGAGCGCAGCGCGTAGTCGGCGGCGCCGAGTTCGAGCCGGGCCACATCGCGCAGGCGCACGATCTGACCGGTCTCGCCTGTTTTCACGACGATGTCGCCGAATTCCTCCTCGGTCTCCAGCCGGCCCCGCGCATTGATGGTGAGTTGCAGGTCGACACCGGCCTGCGAGGGCGAGGCGCCGACGATGCCGGCAGCGGCCTGCACGTTCTGGGCGCGGATTTCGTTGACGACATCGCCGGCGGAAAGCCCGTGCTCGGCGATCCGCTGCGGGTCGAGCCAGACGCGCATGGAATAGTCGCCGCCGCCGAAGATCTCGATCTGGCCGACGCCGCCGATGCGGGCCAGCCGGTCCTTCACGTTCAGCACCGCATAGTTGCGCAGATAGGTGATGTCGTAGCGGTCATTGGGGGAGATGAGATGCACCACCATGAGGAAGGTGGGTGAGCTCTTCGCCGTGGTGATGCCGAGCGCGCGCACCTCTTCCGGCAGGCGCGGCTCGGCCTGGCCGACGCGGTTCTGCACCAGCTGGGTCGCCTTGTCCGGGTCGGTGCCGAGCTTGAAGGTGACGGTCAGCGTCATCACGCCGTCGGTGGTCGCCTGCGAGGACATGTAGAGCATGTCCTCGACGCCGTTGATGGCTTCCTCGATCGGGGTGGCCACCGTGGCGGCGATCACCTTCGGGCTGGCGCCGGGATAGGTGGCGCGCACAATCACCTGCGGCGGCACCACTTCCGGATATTCCGAGATCGGCATCACCCGCAGGGCCAGCAGCCCCGCGAGGAAGATCAGCACGGAGAGGACGCCGGCGAAAATCGGCCGGTCAATGAAGAATTTGGACAGATTCATAGCGTCCTCCCCCAAGGAGGCAGAGCGTCGGGGCTGCGATCAGCGCGCGGCGACGGAGGTGGTCGGGTCCGTCGCGGGCGCGGCGGATGCGGTTTCCATGGGCACGACCTCGGGCGCGACGACGGCGCCGGGGCGCACGCGCTGCAGGCCGTTGACGACGATGCGCTCGCCTTCCTTCAGTCCTTCGGTGATGACGCGCAGCCCGTCGGCCGGCGGGCCGAGCGTGACCTTGCGCCAGACGGCCTTGTTGTCGTCGCCGACCACGAAGACGAACTTCTTGTCCTGGTCGGTGCCGATGGCGCGCTCGTTCACCGCCAGCGCCGGCTCGGTCTTGGCGCGGCCCATCTTCACCCGGGCGAACTGGCCCGGCACGAGCCGGCCATTCGCATTATCGAACACCGCGCGCAGGCGGAAGGTGCCGGTGGCGGCGTCGACCTGGTTGTCGACCAGCTGGAGATGGCCGCGCACCGTGCGTCCGACCGTCGTGGCGGTGGTGATCTCGACCGGGATCTGGTCGATCTCGGTCAGCGCCAGATCGTGATCGCCCACCGAGGCCAGCGCTTCGGCGACGGCGTTCTCGTCGGCGTCGAAGCTGACATAGATCGGGTTGACCGAGACAAGGCTGGTCAGCACCGGCGAGGAGGCGCCGGCCGCCACCAGATTGCCGACCGTCACCTCGATCCGCCCGACCCGCCCGTCCACCGGGGCACGCACCTCGGTGTAGCCGAGATCGAGCTTGGCGGTCTGCACGGCGGCATCGGCCGCGCGCAGATTCGCCTCCGCCTCGCGGAAGGCATTGGTGCGCTGGTCGAGATCGCGCACCGAAACGGTGCGGTTGTCGACCAGCTGCTTGCCGCGCTCCAGCTCGCTGCGGGTGAGTTCCACCCGGGCGGCGGCGGCCTCGCTCAGCGATTCCGCCCGGGTCACCGCCGCCTGGAACGGGGCGGGGTCGATGGTGACGAGCAGGTCGCCCTGCTTCACCAGCGCGCCTTCGCGGAAGTGGATCTTCTCCACCGCGCCAGCCACGCGCGAGCGGACCTCCACCTCCTCCACCGCGCGCAGGCGGCCGGAGAACTCGTCCCACTTCATGGTGTCGCGCACCTTCAGCACCGCGACCTCCACCGGCATGGCCGGCGGGGCGGCGGCTTCCGCCGGGGCGGGATCGGTGGCGAGTGCCGTGGAGCTCGGCCAGGAAACGAACACCGCGCCGGTCGTGGCCAGCATGGCAAGCGTCAGGGCGAGCCCGGCCTCACGCCAGCCGCGCGCGGTCTTCAGGCGGGGGGCGCGGGGTGCTGTATCGTGGGCGGTGACGGCGTGCGCGATGTCTGTGCGCGCGGCATCGGTGCCGATTGTTTTGTCACTCATGACGAATCTCCCGGCCCTCAGGCCCGAACGGTGCGAACAGGTGCGGCGGAATTCTCCGCCAGGAAGGTGCTGAACAGGTCCCGCAGGACCGCTTCCCACAGCGGGGCAGCCTCGATGGCTTCGTCCATGCTCTGGTTCGAGCAGTTCGTGCCTTCGAGCATGTGGCATTCGACGGTGACGCCGCCCTCGCGCAGGCGCTTGCCATAGGCAAGGCTCTCGTCGCGGATCGGGCAGTCATCGGTGGTGACGATGAGGGCGGGGGCGACCCCGCCGAGCCGGCGCGAACCGAGCGGCGCCGCATAAGGATGGGCGGCGCGGTCGGCGCTGCCGAGATAACGGTGCCAGCCATCGGCCCATTTGCACCCCGACGCCCCGGCCGAGGCGGCGTGGATGGAGCCCGAGCAGAGGTTGGGATCGACCATGGGCGAGAGCAGGATCTGCCCGGCCAGCGGCGGGGCCTGCTGGTCGCGGGCCATCAGGCTGAGGGCGGTGGCGAGATTGGCGCCGGCTTCCTCGCCGGCCACGAACAGCCGCGCGCCGCGCCCCGCCCAGGTCGCCCGCTCGGCATAAAGCCGGCCGAGCGCCTTGAACGACACGTTAAGCGCCGCCGGAAAAGGATGTTCGGGCGCCAGCGGGTAGTCGATCGACACCACCACCGCGCCGGCCTGCGCCATGATCTGGCAGACCTTGGCGCTGCAATCGAGGTCGCCATCGGTGAAGCAGCCGCCATGCAGGTGCAGCACCAGCGGGGTCGGGCGCAGGGGCGTGGCGGGGCGATAGATCCGCGCCGGTAGCGCGGTTCCCTCGATCTCCAGCCGGTCCTCGGTCCATGATGCTGTCATGACGCCCACCATCGGGTTGCCGGCGCGGCCCGCCACCCGATTCTGCCGATGCATTGTGTTGCAGTGCGGTGGAAGCTAATCCCCTCCGGCTCTCGAAAAAATAGCCGTTCTGCGATAACATTATTCACGTATGGAAATAATCGGACGGTAGAAATGGACCAGATTGCCGCGATGCGGGCCTTTTCCCGCGTGGTCGAGGCCGGCAGTTTCAGCCGCGCCGCCGATCTTCTCGACATGCCCAAGCCCACCGTTACCAAGCTGATCCAGCAGCTGGAGGCTCATCTGCGCACCAAGCTGCTCAACCGCTCGACCCGCCGGGTGGCGGTGACGCCGGACGGCGCCGCCTATTATGAGCGCGCGGTGGCGCTGCTGACCGATCTCGACGAACTGGACGGCTCGATGGCGCGCTCGCAGGCGACGCCCTCGGGGCGGCTGCGGGTGGATGTGCCGTCCTCGCTGGCGCTCTATGCCCTCATCCCGGCGCTGCCGGATTTCTTCGCCCGCCACCCCGACATCCAGCTCGATCTCGGCGTCACCGACCGCACGGTCGACCTGCTGGCGGAAAATGTCGACTGCGCCATTCGCGGCGGCGATCTGATGGACCCGACGCTGATCGCCCGCCGCATCGGCGAGGTGCGGCTGATGCACTATGCTGCCCCAGCCTATATCAAGCGCCACGGCATGCCCGAACATCCCCGTGACCTGCACCAGGGCCACCGCGTCATCGGCTATTTCAACGCCCGCACCGGCCGGCCGGCATCGTTCGACATGGTGCGCAGCGAGGAGAGCTTTGAGCTTCACCTGCCCTATGCGATGGCGACGAATGATTCCACCGCCTATCTCGCCGCCGGCCTCGCCGGGCTCGGCATCACCCAGACCATCGAGCCGATGGTGGGGCCCTATCTGGAATCGGGCGCGCTGGTACGGGTGCTGCCAGACTGGCACGCCGGCCCCATCGTGCTGCATGTGGTCTACGCCCCGAACCGGCATCTGAGCAGCCGGCTGCGGGTCTTTGTCGACTGGGTGGCGGAACTGTTCGGCTCCGGCGGCGCCTATCGCCACGCCGCCGCCTCGCTGATGCTGGCCGCCGGCCCGCGCGACTGATCTAGTGCGTCATGCCGAGGAACTGCTGCAACTCTGGTGTCTTCGGATTTGAGAACACCTCCTCCGGCTTGCCGATCTCGTGCACCCGGCCCTGATGCATGAACACGACGCGCGAGCACACGTCGCGGGCAAAGCGCATCTCATGCGTCACCATCAGCAGCGTCATGCCCTCGCCGGCGAGTTCCTTCACCACCGCCAGCACCTCGCTCACCAGCTCGGGGTCGAGCGCGGAGGTGATCTCGTCGCACAAGAGGGCGATGGGCTGCATGGCGAGCGCCCGGGCGATGGCGACGCGCTGCTGCTGGCCGCCGGAGAGCTGGTCCGGGTAGGCGTCGAATTTGTGGCCGAGCCCGACACGCTCCAGCATCGTCTTCGCCATTGCCTCGGCTTCCGCCTTCGGCGTCTTCTTCACCACCATCTGCGAGAGCATGACATTGCGCCCCGCCGTGAGGTGGGGAAACAGGTTGAACTGCTGGAAGATCATCCCGACCTTCAGCCGCAGCGCCTTCAGGTGCAGCTCGTCCGGCAGCAATTGCGCCCCGGCGACCGAGATCGAGCCCTCGTCGATGTTCTCCAGCCCGTTGATGCAGCGCAGCAGGGTGGATTTGCCCGAGCCCGAGCGGCCGATGATGGCGATCACCTCGCCGGGCGCGACGTCGATATTGATGCCCTTCAGCACTTCGTTGTCGCCGAAGCGCTTCTTCACCTCAGTGATTTCGATGAGCGACATTGAGCTTCCTCTCAAGGATCTGGGAAGACTTGGACAGCGGCCAGCACAGGCAGAAATAGATCAGCGCGACGAGCCCATAGACGGTGAAAGGCTCGAAGGTGGCATTGGTGACGACGGTGCCGGCCTTGGAGAGCTCGACGAAGCCGATGATCGAGGTCAGCGCCGTGCCTTTCACCACCTGCACCGAAAAGCCCACCGTCGGCGGCACGGCGATGCGCAGCGCCTGCGGCAGGATGACGTGGCGCATCTGCTGGACATAGCCCATGCCGAGGCTGGAGGAGGCCTCCCACTGGCCGCGCGCGATCGCCTCGACGCAGCCGCGCCAGATCTCGGTGAGGAACGCCGCCGACCACAGGATCAGCGCCACCGCCGCTGCCAGCCAGGCCGGCACGTCGATGCCGAACAGGCCGAGGCCGAAAAAGGCGAGGAACAGCTGCATCAGCAGCGGCGTGCCCTGGAACAGCTCGACATAGGCCTTGACGAAGGTGGGGCCGATCCGCCCGCTGCCGATGCGGGCGAACAGCAGCGCCGCGCCCACCAGCCCGCCGCCGATGAAGGAGACGAGCGAGAGGAGCACGGTCCAGCGCGCCGCCAGCAGCAGGTTGCGCAGAATGTCCCAGGTGGTGAATTCATCCATGTTCGCCTCCCTCACCGTGCCGTGCGTCGCGGGAACAGGGTCCAGCCGAGCCCGCGCAGCGCCTGCCGCAGCCCGATGGCGAGGGCGAGATAGATCAGCGTCGCGACGAAATAGGCCTCGAAGGCGCGGAAGGTGCGCGACTGGATGAAGTTCGCCGCGAAGGTCAAATCCTCCGCCGCGATCTGCGACACCGCCGCCGAACCCAGCATGACGATGACGATTTGCGACGACAGCGCCGGCCAGATGCGCTGCAGCGCCGGGATCAGCACCACATGCCGGAAGGTCTGGATCCGGCTCATGCCGAGGCTCGCGCCGGCCTCGAACTGCCCGCTGGGCGTCGCCTGGATGCCGGCGCGGATGATCTCGCAGCCATAGGCGCCGAGATTGATCACCATGGCGAGATTGGCCGCCTCCAGCTCGCCCATCCGCACGCCGAGCGCCGGCAGGCCGAAGAAGATGAAGAACAGCTGGATCAGGAACGGCGTGTTGCGGATCAACTCGACATAGCCGGCCACGAAGGGCCGCAGCCCGCGCGGCCCCAGCGCCCGCGCCCAGGCGCAGACGATGCCCAGCATCACGCCGAGCACCCCGCCGACCAGCGTGAGCTCGACGGTGATGCCGATGCCCTTCACGAGAACCGGCCAGTAGACGAGCAGCCAGCCATACTCGAACGTGTAGTTCATGCCCGTGAACTCCCGCTGATGAGGGGGAAGGGAAGAGACTGTCAGAGGCACGGCGGAGTGCGGGGGCCTGCGTGCGTCGAGACGCGGGGCGAGCCCCGCTTCGCGGCATGACGGCGGTTGAAAGCGTTCAGACCGTCGTCATCCCCAGGGTGCCCGGCGTTAGCCGGGCCTCGAAGGACGCAGGCGGTCGCCGTCACCGCCCACAAATCCCGCTCTCACAGCTCCGCCGGCAGCTTGGCGCCGAGCCACTTCTGCGAGATGGCGTCGAGCGCGCCGTCCTTCTTCGCGCCGGCGATGATCTCGTTCACCTTGGCGAGCAGTGCCGGCTCGTTCTTGTTGAGGCCGATGAAGCAGGGCGAGTTCTTGATCAGGAACTTGATTTCCGGCTTCTTCGGCGGGTTGCGGGCGAGGATGGCGGCGGCGACCACATTGCCGGTGGCGATCAGTTCGACCTGGCCGGACAGGAAGGCCGAGATGGTGCCGTTATTGTCCTCGTAGCGCTTGATGGTGAGGTCGGCCGGGGCGATCTTGGTCAGCTCCAGGTCTTCCACCGCGCCGCGGGTGACGCCCACCGTCTTGCCGGCGAGGCCGGCCGCATCCTTCACCGCGACATCCGCCGGGCCGAACACGCCGTTGAAGAAGGGCGCATAGGCGGTGGTGAAGTCGATCACCTTCTCGCGCTCGGCGTTCTTGCCCAGCGAGGAGATGACGAGGTCGACCTTGTTGGTCTGGAGATAGGGGATGCGGTTGGCGCTGGTGACGGGCACCAGCTCCAGCTTCACGCCGAGCTTGCCGGCGATCAGCTTGGCCATGTCGACATCATAGCCCTTGGGCTCCATGTCGGCGCCGACCGTGCCGAAGGGCGGAAAATCCTGCGGCACGGCGATGCGGATCACCTTGTCCTTCTCGATGGTGGCGAGCGCATCGGCGGCAGCGGGCAGGGGCATCTGGGTGGCGGCCAGCAGGGCGCCGGCGGCGAAAGCGATGAGGTGGCGGCGGTTCATGCGGTCAATCCTCCTTGGTGGCCGGATGGCCGTGGGAATGGGAATGGTCGTGCGGATGGTCGTGGGTATGCGGCACGGAAGGGGCATTGCCGGCGAAGGCCGCCGGCGAGAGCAGGGCGCGCAGCCCGGCCAGCGGGTCGGGCTTGGCGGTAAGGTCCAGCCCCGCCTCGACCTTGCCGATATGCTCATCCATCAGCCGGGCGGCGTGGGCGAGGTCGCCCGCCTCCATGGCGGCGACGATGTCCTCATGGTCGTGGCTGGATTCCTCGGCTTTCTCGGTCGGCTGGTAGAGCATCGAGATCAGCGTGGTGCGGGCGGTGAGGTCGCGGATGATCTCGGTCAGCATCCGGTTGCCCAGCGCGTCGGCGAGATGGATGTGGAAATCGCCGAGCAGGCACGCGCGCGAGTGCACATCCCCCGCGCCGATCGCGTCGCGCTCCATGGCGACATGCTCTTTCAGGCTTTTCAGCACGTCGGGCGGCACCTCGCGGAGCGAGTGCAGCAGCCCGGTCTCGATGACGCGGCGGGTCTGGAACGCCTCGCGCGCCTCCTCCGCCGAGGGCTCGACCACGTACCAGCCGCGCCGGGCGCTCACCTGCACCACGCCGCGCGTCTCCAGCCGCATCATCGCCTCGCGCACGCGGGTGCGGGAAACGCCGAACAGGTCGGCAAGCTTCTGCTCGCCGAGCCGCGTGCCCGGATTGATGCGGCCGGCGAGGATGGCGGAAAGAATCGCTTCCTCGATATTGGCGGTGGCTGGGTTCATCAGGCTGGGCCCGCACGCTTGGCGACAATCTTGTATACAAGCCTGTAAGCAATGCCCGTGCCAAAGGGGCGAGGGGCGCGCGACAGGAGCTGCCCCGCACCCGCCGCCCTCATCCCCGGGCTTGACCCGGGGACCCAGAGACGCGGCCGCAAGGTCTGGGTGGCCGGGTCAAGCCCGGCCATGAGGAGGGTCGAACAACTGTTCCAAGGGCCTGCCGTCCGCGTCGATCCGAGACCCCGACGTCCCTCATCCCCGGGCTTGACCCGGGGACCCAGCCGCCAGCTCTGGCTGGCCGGGTCAGGCCCGGCCATGAGGAGGATCGAACGCTGTCCCCGCACGATCTGCCGCTTCCGCAGTCAGTGTGCCGCTGCAATGAGCGACAGCGCGCTGCCTACTCCGCCGCGGCCCTCGCATGGCCGAGCCGGGCGGCGAGGGTGTCGACCAGTTGTTCGGCCGCTTCGGCGATCACCGTGCCTGGGGGATAGATCGCTTCGGCGCCGGCGGCGCGCACCGCCTCGTAATCCTGCGGCGGCACCACGCCGCCCACCACCACCATGATGTCCGGCCGCCCCTGCGCCGCCAGCGCAGCCTTCACCTGCGGCACCAGCGTGAGGTGCCCGGCGGCGAGCGAGGAGATGCCGATCACGTGCACATCGTTCTCCACCGCCTGCCGGGCGGCCTCCTCCGGCGTGGCGAAGAGCGGGCCGATATCGACATCGAAGCCGAGATCGGCGAAGGCGGAGGCGATCACCTTCTGCCCTCGGTCATGCCCGTCCTGCCCGACCTTGGCGACCAGCAGGCGCGGGCGCCGGCCTTCTTCCTGCGCGAACGCCTCGACGCGGGCGCGCACGCGCTCCACCTTGTCGGCCATCGCTCCCGCCTCCCTGCGATAAATGCCCGAGACGGCGCGGATATCCGCCCGGTGCCGGCCGAAGACGCGCTCCAGCGCGTCGGAAATCTCGCCCACCGTCGCCTTGGCCCGCGCCGCATCGATGGCGAGCGCCAGCAGATTGGCATTTTCCCGCGCGCCATTCTCCAGCGCCGTCAGCGCGCCGGCCACGGCCTGCGGGTCGCGCTCGGCCTTCAGCCGCGCCAACTTGTCGAGTTGGGCGGCGCGCACCGCCGAATTGTCGACCCGCAGCACGTCGAGCGGCGTCTCGCGCTCCGGGCGGTATTTGTTGACACCGACCACGGTCTGCGCGCCGGAATCGATCCGCGCCTGCGTGGTGGCGGCGGCTTCCTCGATGCGCAGCTTGGGAATGCCGGCCTCGATCGCCTTGGCCATGCCGCCCAGTTCCTCCACCTCGGCAATGTGGGCGAGCGCCTTTTCGGCGAGGTCAGCGGTCAGCTTTTCCACGAAGAACGAGCCGCCCCAGGGGTCGATGGCGCGGGTGGTGCCGCTTTCCTGCTGCAGCAGGATCTGCGTGTTGCGGGCGATGCGGGCGGAGAAATCGGTGGGCAGCGCCAGCGCCTCATCAAGCGCATTGGTGTGCAGCGACTGGGTGTGGCCCTGGGTGGCGGCCATCGCCTCCACCATGGTCCGCATCACATTGTTGAACGGGTCCTGCGCCGTCAGGCTCCAGCCGGAGGTTTGCGAATGGGTGCGCAGCGGCAGCGATTTCGGGCTCTTCGCGCCGAGATCGCGCATCAGCTTGGCCCAGATCAGCCGTGCGGCGCGCAGCTTGGCCACTTCCATGAAGAAGTTCATGCCGATCGCCCAGAAGAACGACAGGCGCGGCGCGAAGGCGTCGATCGGCAGCCCCGCCGCCGCGCCGGCGCGCACATAGTCGACCCCGTCCGCCAGCGTATAGGCGAGCTCCAGATCCTGCGTCGCCCCGGCTTCCTGCATGTGGTAGCCGGAAATCGAGATCGAGTTGAAGCGCGGCATATGCGCGGAGGTGAAGGCGAAGATGTCGGAGATGATCCGCATCGAGGGCGTCGGCGGGTAGATATAGGTGTTGCGGACCATGAACTCCTTGAGGATGTCGTTCTGGATGGTGCCGGAGAGCTTTTCCGGCGCAACGCCCTGTTCCTCGGCCGCCACCACATAGAGCGCGAGGATCGGCAGCACCGCCCCGTTCATGGTCATCGACACGCTCATCTGGTCGAGCGGAATGCCGGAGAACAGCGTGCGCATGTCGTAGATCGAGTCGATCGCCACCCCGGCCATGCCGACATCGCCGGCGACGCGCGGGTGGTCGCTGTCATAGCCGCGATGGGTGGCGAGATCGAAGGCCACCGACAGCCCCTTCTGCCCGGCCGCGAGGTTGCGACGGTAGAAGGCGTTGGAATCCTCCGCCGTGGAGAAGCCGGCATATTGCCGGATGGTCCAGGGCTGGGTGGCGTACATGGTGGGGTAGGGCCCGCGCAGATAAGGCGCGATGCCGGGAAAGCTGTCGACGAAGCCAAGCCCGGCCAGGTCGTCCGGCCCAAAGGCCGGCTTCACCAAAATGCCTTCCGGCGTGGTCCAGCTCTGCGCCGAGGCGGCGGGCAGGGGCGGGCGCGGCTTCTGCCACTCCCGCGCGGAAAAGTCGGGAATGGCGCTCATCGCCGGGCCTCCCCATCAATGGGCGGCAGGGCTAGGCCCGGCGCGCCACGAAGGAACCGGTGCAGTTCTTCACAGGCGATTCCCATTTGCCGGTCGCCACATCGCCGCGCACCACGCCCTTGGCCGAGAGCGTCTCGTTGCCGCGCACCACGCGGATGGTGATCGCGCCCAGCGCGCTCACCGAGCCGCTGGCATCCACTGGCCAGGCGCCGGCATAGCTGATCTGGCCGTCCTCGACCGCCAGCCTGAATTCCAGCCGCTTGTCGCACGGCCCCGAGATCGGCTCGGCCGACACCTCCCAGATGCCGTCGTGCAGGCTCAGTGCGGCCAGTTCCTGCGCCGTTGCCGGCGGTATCAGCAGCGCCCCCCAAAGCGCCGCGCCGCAGGTGGCGCGTTTCCACCCGTGATTCAGCGTTTTCATGGTCTGTCCCTAGGTTGATGGCGGCATGAGAGCCACCCCTGGGGCAACGGATGGCCGGGCTCATGGTTCCACCCCTACGGCAATGCCGAGTGCCGCCTGCGCACCCTCAAGGAAGGCGACGAGATCGATCCCCGTGAAGAGAAAGCCATCAATGCCGGCGGCGCGCTGGGCGGGTTCATCCTCGCCCGCCTTGCCGGCAAGATACACCCGCAGCGCGCCCGCCGCCTTCAGCGCGGCGGCGGCCTCGATGGCGGAGGCGGCATAGAGCGCATCGGAGGAGCACAGGCAGGCGAGCCGGGCGCCGGAGGCGCGGAACGCCTGGACCAGCGTGGCCGTGTCGGTGAATCCGTCATTCCCGGGCGCTTCGATCCCTCCGGCCTCGAAGGCGGCGCGGGCGAAGCCGGCGCGGGCGGTGAAGTCTGCCGCCGTACCGAGATTGGCCAGGAACACACGCGGTGCCGCCGCCGCCGCCGCCGCCGCCGCCGCGCGCAACCGCTCGAACGGCTCGGCAAGCCGCTCGCCCTTCAACGGCTCGCACATCAGCGCGCCCTCGGCCGGCGAAAGCGCGGCGCGGCGGCGGGCGGGGGCGATCACGGTGGGTACCGCCGCGCCGAGCAGCGGAAATTCCGAGGTGCCGGTGAGCGGCAGGCGGCGGGTGGCGATGTCCCTCAATCGCGCCGCCCGGGCCGCGCCGAGCCGCGCCTGCCAGGCACCGGATTCGAGGGCTTCCACCATGCCGCCCTCGCGCTCGATCTGGCGGAAGAGTTCCCACGCGGCGGCCGCCAGCTTTTCCGTCCGCTCCTCGATGGCGCCCGCCCCGGCACCGGGATCGGCGACGCGGTGCAGGTTGGATTCCTCCATCAGGATGAGCTGGGTGTTGCGCGCCAGCCGCCGCGCTTCCGCCTCCGGCAGGCCGAGCGCCTGCGTGAAGGGCAGCACGCTCACGCTGTCCGCCCCGCCTACCCCGGCGGCGAAGGCGGCGAGGGTGCCGCGCAGCAGGTTCACATGCGGGTCGTGCCGGGTGAGGCTGCGCCACGCGGTTTCCATGTGCAGCGCGACCGGAGAAGGCGCGAGCCCGCAGGCTTCCAGCACGTTCTGCCAGAGCAGCCGGAAGGCGCGCGGCTTGGCCTGGGTGCCGAACTGGTCGACATCGGCGGTCAGCGTCACCTCGATGCTGCGCGCCGCCTCATCGAGCGGCAGGCCGGCCGCCTCCAGCGCCCGCAGATAGGCCAGACCGGTGGCGAGCACGGCGGCGAGTTCCTGCGCGTCGGTGGCGCCGGCGCCATGGTGCAGCCGCCCATCCGCCCGCACCATCGGCGCGGTGAGCCCACGCCCGCGCAGCGCCGTCACCGTCTGGCCGAGCCGGGCGGCGAGCGTGCCCCAGTCGATCGGCGCAGCGCCGCGCGCGGCGAAATCGCCGATCGGATCGAGCCCGAAGCGCAGGTCGAGCGCGGCGGGGTCGGTGTTCTCGAACAGCCGGGCCAGCGCGAGGGCGATGTCGCGGCCCTGAAAACCGCCGGCCTCCACCCGCAGCGTCGCCATCTCGGGCATCAGCCCCTCCAGCGTCGCCGCCAGTTCCTCGAACCGCGCCGGCAGGCCGAAGCCGCCGGCATAGGGCGAGGCGGCGAAGACCAGCGACACCCCGTCGGCGCCGCCATTGAGATCTTCCAGCATCTGCGCATTGGCGGTGGCGGGGTCGTCATGGTCGAGCCGGGCGATCACTTTCCACGGCGCCCCGGCCGGGCGGCCGGCGATGGGGGCGGCGTCGCGCCGCCGCTCGGGCAGCGCGTCGAGGCTGAAACCGTCAGGCGTGCGGGTCAGCATCCGCTTGTCGTAAGGCGCGCCCTTCAGCACGCTCTCGACCAGCGCCAGCCAGTCCGCGCGCGTCGCGGGCGGAAAACTGTCGAGATCGAGCGCCGGCTGGTCCATTTCCCCTCCTCAGGCGAAATCGAGGATGACGGCGTCGACGGCGAGGCTGTCGCCGGCCTTGGCGTGCACCCGGGCGATGGTGGCGTCGCGCTCGGCGCGCAGCACATTCTCCATCTTCATCGCCTCGACCACGGCCAGCGTCTCGCCCGCCTTCACCTCCTGCCCCTCGCTCACCGCGATGGAGACGACGAGCCCCGGCATCGGGCAGAGCAGGTGCTTGCCGCTGCCGGCCTGTTCCTTCACCGGCATCAGCGCCGCGAGTTCCGCCTCGCGCCTGGTGTAGACAATGGCCTCCACCGCGATGCCGCGATGGGCCAGCGCCACGCCATTGAGGCGCGGGCGCACCTGCACGGCAAGCGCTTCCTCGTCGAACACGCCGCTCCACACCGGCTCGCCCGGCTGCCAGCCCGAGCGCAGCTCATGGGTGGAGAGCGGCCGGCCGGCCGCATCGAGGAAGCTGACGATGAAGCCGCCCGCCGCGCGGTCCACTTCGCAGGCGAGCGTCAAGCCGCCGAGCTGCACCACGCGCTGATGCTCGAACACGACCGGCCGCCCGGCGAGCTGGCCGGAAATCTTCCGCTTCCGCGCATTGCCGACATTGTCGATGACAGCCGCCACCGCTGCCAGCGTGCGGGCGAGCTTGTCGCTCGGCGCGGTGGCGTGGAAGCCGTCCGGGTATTCCTCGGCGATGAAGCCGGTGGAGAGCCGCCCGGCGCGCCAGCGCTCATGCGTCATCAGCGCCGAGAGGAAGGGGATGTTGTGCTGGATGCCGTCTATGGCGAAAGCGTCCAGCGCATCCGCCTGCGCCTCGATCGCCGCCGCGCGCGTCGGGGCGTGGGTGATCAGCTTGGCGATCATCGGGTCGTAATAGAGCGAGATTTCCCCGCCCTCGAACACGCCGGTGTCGTTGCGCACGGTGATGCCCTCGCTCACCCCTTCCGCCGGGGGACGATAGCGGGTGAGGCGGCCGATCGAGGGCAGGAAGCCGCGATAGGGGTCCTCGGCATAGACGCGGCTCTCCACCGCCCAGCCGTTCAGCGTCACGTCGGCCTGCGTGAGCGTCAGCGCCTCGCCCGCCGCGACGCGGATCATCTGCTCGACCAGATCGATGCCGGTGATCAGCTCGGTGACGGGATGTTCCACCTGCAGGCGGGTGTTCATCTCCAGAAAGTAGAACGACTTGTCCTGCCCGGCGACGAATTCCACCGTGCCGGCGCTGTCGTAATTGACCGCCTTTGCCAGCGCCACCGCCTGCGCGCCCATAAGGGCGCGGGTCTCGGCGTCCAGCAGCGGCGAGGGGGCTTCCTCGACCACCTTCTGGTTGCGGCGCTGGATCGAGCATTCGCGCTCGCCCAGATGGATGACATTGCCGTGCTTGTCGCCGAGCACCTGAATCTCGATATGGCGCGGCTGGACGATAAACTTCTCGACGAACACCCGGTCGTCGCCGAAGGAGGACTTGGCCTCCGAACGGGCGCGGTCGAACCCTTCCTGCACCTCGTCGCGGGAATGGGCGATCCGCATGCCCTTGCCGCCGCCGCCGGCCGAGGCCTTGATCATCACGGGATAGCCGATCTCGTCGGCGATGCGGGCGGCGTGGTCGGCATCCTCGATCACGCCGAGATAGCCCGGCACGGTGGAGACATTGGCCGCCGCCGCGGCCTTCTTCGATTCGATCTTGTCGCCCATCGCTTCGATGGCGCCGGGGTTGGGGCCGATGAAGACCAGCTCCGCCGCCTTCAGCGCCTGCGCGAAACTCGCCCGCTCGGACAGGAAGCCATAGCCGGGGTGGATCGCCTCCGCCCCGGTCTGCTTTGCCGCCGCGATGATCTTTTCCGCGTCGAGATAGGACTGCGCGGCGGGGGCGGGGCCGATGTGCACGGCTTCGTCCGCCATCGCCACATGCAGCGCGTCCCGGTCGGCGTCGGAATAGACCGCGACGGTGGCAATGCCCATGCGCCGGGCGGTCTTGATGACCCGGCAGGCGATCTCGCCACGGTTGGCGATGAGGATCTTGGAGAACATGGGCGTTCCTGACCGTTCGCTTTCGTGCTGTCGTCATCCTGAGGTGCCCGGCGCAGCCGGGCCTCGAAGGATGGTCGTCTCGTGCCTCAGTTGGCATCCTTCGAGGCTCGCTTGCGTTCGCACCTCAGGATGACGGCGTTCCGGCGGGGAACGCCTACAACGGCAAATTATCGTGCTTCTTCATCGGTGCCTCGACCTTCTTCGACGCCAGCATCGCCAGCGCCCGCGCGATCCGCTTGCGGGTGGAGCGCGGGGTGATCACCTCGTCGATATAGCCGCGCTCGGCCGCGACAAAGGGCGAGAGGAAGCGCTGCTCATATTCCTTCGTCCGCGCCGCGATCTTCTCGGGATCGTCAATATCGGCGCGGAAGATGATCTCCACCGCCCCCTTGGCGCCCATCACGGCGATCTGTGCGGTGGGCCAGGCATAGTTGACGTCGCCGCCAATATGCTTGGAGGCCATCACGTCATAGGCGCCGCCAAACGCCTTGCGGGTGATCACCGTCACCAGCGGCACGGTGGCCTGCGAGTAAGCGAAGAGCAGCTTGGCGCCGTGCTTGATCAGCCCGCCATATTCCTGCGCCGTTCCGGGCAAGAATCCCGGCACGTCGACGAAGGTAAGGATGGGAATCTCGAACGCATCGCAGAAGCGCACGAAACGCGCCGCCTTGCGCGAGGCGTCCGCATCGAGCACGCCCGCCAGCACCATCGGCTGGTTGGCGACAAAGCCGACCGTGCGCCCCTCGATCCGGCCGAAGCCGGTGAGGATGTTGCGGGCGAAGCCTTGCTGAATCTCGAAGAAATCGCCCTCGTCGACGACCTTTGAAATCAGCTCCTTCATGTCATAGGGCTTGTTCGGGTGTTCCGGCACCAGCGTGTCGAGCGAGGGGTCGAGCCGCTCGCCATCGTCGAAGCTCGGCCACACCGGCACGCCGGACTGGTTGCAGGCGGGCAGGAAGTCGATCAGCCGGCGCATCTGCAACAGGCACTCGACATCGTTCTCGAAGGCGCCGTCGGCGACGGAGGACTTGGTCGTGTGCACCTTGGCGCCGCCGAGTTCTTCCGCCGTCACGCTCTCATTGGTGACGGTCTTCACCACCTCCGGCCCGGTGACGAACATGTAGGAGGTGTCGCGCACCATGAAGATGAAGTCGGTCATGGCGGGGGAATAGACATCGCCGCCGGCGCAGGGGCCCATGATGACGGAGATCTGCGGAATGACGCCGGAGGCCAGCACGTTGCGGCGGAAAACCTCGCCATAGCCGCCCAGCGCCGCCACGCCTTCCTGGATGCGGGCGCCGCCGGCATCGAACAGGCCGATGATCGGCGCCCGCGTCTTCAGCGCCATGTCCTGGATCTTGGTGATCTTGGCCGCGTGCGCTTCCGAGAGCGAGCCGCCGAACACGGTGAAGTCCTTGGCGAAGACGAACACCTTGCGCCCGTTCACCGTGCCCCAGCCGGTGACGACGCCGTCGCCGGGAATCTTCTCGGCCTTGTCCATGCCGAAATCGGTGCAGCGGTGCTGCACGAAGGTGTCGAATTCCTCGAACGAGCCGGTGTCGAGCAGAAGCTCCAGCCGCTCGCGCGCGGTGAGCTTGCCGCGTTTGTGCTGGGCCGCGATGCGCTTTTCGCCGCCACCGAGCCGGGCGCCGGCGCGGCGCTGTTCGAGCTCGTCGAGAATAGGCTTCATGGCGCTCCCCCAGCCTTTATGCGGACCGTTGCAACCGTTCTAGGCGCTTGCGGCGGAAAACATAAGCTGTGAAAATGCGGATCGTGAAGTTGTAAAATTTTCACAAGATCGACGGATCTACGCCGCCGCCTTGCGCGCCGTCATCCTGAGGTGCGAGCGCAGCGAGCCTCGAAGGATGTTCGTCCGGGTGCGCGTGAGCGCCCATCCTTCGAGGCTGGCCTCCGGCCAGCACCTCAGGATGACGATGCTCTGTAGATGGTTCCGCGGGAGGCGATCATGTCCAAGAAAGTCTTCGCCGGCCATGCGGTGCGCCATGTGCGCGAGCGGCTGGGGCTGACCCAGATGGATTTCGCCCGGCGGCTGGCGCTCTCCCCGAGCTACATCAACCAGATCGAGAGCAACCAGCGCCCGGTCACCGCCGCCGTGCTGCTCGCCATCAGTCGCGTCTTCGATCTCGACATTACCCGCTTCGGTGCCGACGATCTCGACCGCATCGTCGCCGATCTGCGCGAGGCGCTGGCCGATCCGGTGTTTCGCGGCATCGAGCCCAGCCTGCAGGACCTGAAGAACGCCACCACCCACGCCCCCGCCTTCGCCCATGCCTTCCTGCGCCTGCACGGGGCGCTGCGCCGGCTGGAGGAGCGCCGCGCCGCGCAGGACGACGCGGTGGTGTCGGTGGCGCGCGAGGTGGATGGCGCTGTGCCGCCCGACGAGGCGCGCAACCTCGCGCCCTATGAGGAGGTGCGCGACCATTTCCACTACATCGACAATTACGTCGACGGCCTCGACCGCGCCGGCGAGGAGCGCAACGCCGCGCTCGACCTGTTCGGCCGCGACGACGCGGTGGCGGTGCTGGTGGCGCATCTGCGTCAGCGCCACGACATCACGGTGGAAATGGCGCCCGCCGGCCAGCTCGACGCGCCGCTGCTGGCCTATGACCGCCACCGCCGGGTGGCGACGCTGGCGCGCACGCTCGACCCCGCCAGCCGCGCCTTCCGCCTCGCCGCGCTCATCGCCCGCTTCGAGCAGAGCGAATTGATCGACCGGCACGTGCGGGAGGCCGATTTCCGCAGCACTACGGCGCGCGAGGTGTGCCGGCTGTCGCTGCAGAACTATTATGCCGGCGCGCTGCTGCTGCCCTATCGCCGCTTCGCCCGGCTGGCGCGCGAGACGCGGCACGATCTCGACCGCCTCGCCGTCATGACCGGGGCGAGCCATGAGCAGGTGTGCCACCGCCTCTCCACCCTGCAGCGGCCGGGGGAGAAGGGCGTGCCGTTCTATTTCCTGAAAGTCGACCGCGCCGGCAATGTCATCAAGCGCCACAGCGCCACCCGTTTCCAGTTCGCCCGCTATGGCGGCGCCTGCCCGGTGTGGAACGTGCACGAGGCGTTCGAGCAGCCGGCCCGCACGCTGGTGCAGGTCGGCGAGATGCCGGACGGGGTGCGCTATCTCTGCCTGGCGCGCGGCGCCTCCAAGCCGGCGCTGCGCCATGGCGCGCGCGAGCGCCGCTTCGCGCTCGGCATTGGCTGCGAGATTTCCTATGCCGGCGAGCTCATCCATGCCGACGGGCTGGACCTGAAGGCGGCCACGGTGGCACCGCTCGGCGTCAATTGCCGCATCTGCCCGCGCACCGCCTGCCCGGAGCGCGCCTTCCCCCCGCTCGACCGCGAGATCGTGCTCGACCCCGACCGCCGCGACGTGGTGCCGTTCGCGGTGCGGGAGTGAGGGGGGCGCAGGAGGGGACGTGGCCGGCCTTGCCGCCTGCGTCCTTCGAGGCCCGGCTTTGCCGGGCGCCTCAGGATGACAGGCGCAGGCCACAGAGCCCTGCCGGCGCAACGTCCGTCATGCTGAGGTGCCGCCCGCCGGGCGGCCTCGAAGCACGCAGCCGGCCTCAAATATCCAGCGTGTTGTCGCGCTCCCACTGGGTGAGGTGGCGGGAATAGGCGTTCCATTCCTCGTGCTTCAGCTTGGAATAGCCCTCCACCAGCGGCGCGCCGAGCGCGCTGCGCAGCACGGTCGACTTCTCCAGCGCGCGGATGGCGTCGAGCAGGTTCAGCGGCAGCTTCTTGGCGCCCTTCACCTTGTGGCCGTCCGTGTACATGTTGATGTCGAGCCGCTTGCCCGGGTCGCGCTGGTTCTGGATGCCGTCGAGGCCGGCGGCCAGCATGGCGGCCGGGGCGAGATAGGGGTTGGCGGCGCCGTCCGGCAGGCGCAGCTCCAGCCGGCCCGCATCGGGAATGCGGATCATGTGGGTGCGGTTATTGCCGGTATAGGTGACGGTGTTCGGCGCCCAGGTGGCGCCGGAGACGGTGCGCGGCGCGTTGATGCGCTTGTAGGAGTTCACCGTCGGGTTGGTGAAGGCGCACAACGCGTCGGCCGAATGGATCAGCCCGCCGATGAAGCCGTAGCCGAGGGCGGACAGGCCGAGTTCGCCCGCTTCGTCCTCGAACAGGTTGGCCCCGTCCGGCCCCCACAGCGAGGTGTGCATGTGGCAGCCCGAGCCGGTCAGGTCGATGAAGGGCTTGGGCATGAAGGTGGCGCGCAGCCCGTGCTTCTCGGCGATGGAGCGGGCCATGAATTTGAAGAACACATGCCGGTCGGCGGTAATCAGCGCGTCGGCGAAGTCCCAGTTCATCTCGAACTGGCCGTTGGCGTCCTCATGGTCGTTCTGGTAGGGGCGCCAGCCGAGGGTGAGCATGCAGTCACAGATTTCCTTGATGACCTCATAGCGGCGCATCAGGGCGGACTGGTCGTAGCAGGGCTTGGTGGCGTTGTCGGCGGCGTCGGAGATTTTTGTGCCGTCGGCATTGGTGAGGAAGAACTCGCATTCCACCCCGGTCTTCATCTGGTAGCCGAGGCTGCCGGCGCCCTGCATCGTGGCTTTCAGCATATTGCGCGGCGCCTGCGCCACCAGCTCGTTGTTCATGACGAGGTCGGAGGCGAGCCAGCCGACTTCCGGCTTCCACGGCAGCTGGATCAGGCTGGAAGCGTCCGGCACCGCGAACAGGTCGGCATCGGCCGGGCTCATGTCGAGCCAGGTGGCGAAGCCGGCAAAGCCCGCGCCGGCCTTCTGCATGCCTGAGATGGCGGACGCCGGGGCCAGCTTGGCCCTGAGCGCGCCGAACAGGTCGACATAGGAGATCAGGAAATATTTGATGCCGAGTTCTTTGGCGGCGTGAGCGAGATCATTGGCCATGGTGCAATCCGGTTTCGCTGTTCCCCGGCCCGTTCGGGCTCGTTGGTCGTCGTGACGTGCAAACCCCGCGCCGAGGCGCGGGGTTGATGATCAGAATCCGCCATTCCGCCCCGGTATCCAGTCGGTACCGGCCAGCGGCACATTGGCCATGGCGGCGGCCTCGATGGTCAGCGCCACCAAATCTTCCGGCTCCAGATTGTGCACATGGCTCTTGCCGCAGGCGCGGGCGATCGTCTGGCACTCAAGCGTCAGCACGGCGAGATAATTGGCGAGGCGCCTTCCGGCGGCGATCGGGTCGAGCCGCTTCATCAGCTCGGGGTCCTGGGTGGTGATGCCGGCGGGGTCGCGGCCCTCGTGCCAGTCGTCATAGGCGCCGGGACGGGTGCCGAGCGCCGCATATTCGGCGGCGTAATGCGGGTCGTTGTCGCCCAGCGCCACCAGCGCGGCGGTGCCGATCGCCACCGCATCGGCGCCGAGCGCCAGCGCCTTCGCCACGTCCGCCCCGTTGCGGATGCCGCCGGAGACGATCAGCTGCACCTTGCGGTGCATGCCGAGATCTTGCAGCGCCTTCACCGCCTGCCGCACGGCCGCGAGCGTCGGGATGCCGACATGCTCGATGAAGATTTCCTGCGTCGCGGCGGTGCCGCCCTGCATGCCGTCGACCACCACCACATCGGCGCCCGACTTCACGGCCAGCGCGGTGTCGTAATAGGGACGGGCGGCGCCGACCTTCACATAGATCGGCTTCTCCCAGTCGGTGATCTCGCGCAGTTCCTCGATCTTGATTTCGAGGTCGTCCGGCCCGGTCCAGTCCGGGTGGCGGCAGGCCGAGCGCTGGTCGATGCCGACGGGCAGCGTCCGCATGCCGGCCACCCGCTCGGTGATCTTCTGGCCGAGCAGCATGCCGCCACCGCCGGGCTTGGCGCCCTGGCCGACCACCACCTCGATGGCGTCGGCGCGCTTCAAATCGTCCGGGTTCATGCCATAGCGCGAGGGCAGGTACTGGTAGACGAGCTGGGTGGAATGCCCGCGCTCCTCATTGGTCATGCCGCCATCGCCCGTGGTGGTGGAGGTGCCCATGGCGGACGCCCCGCGCCCGAGCGCTTCCTTGGCATTGGCGGAGAGCGAGCCGAAGCTCATGCCGGCAATGGTGATCGGGATCTTCAGCTGGATCGGCTTCTTGGCGAAGCGGGTGCCGAGCAGAACTTCCGTGGAGCACTTCTCGCGATAGCCTTCCAGCGGGTAGCGCGACATCGAGGCGCCGAGGAACAGCAGGTCGTCGAAGTGGGGCACCCGGCGCTTGGCGCCGCCGCCGCGAATGTCATAGATGCCGGTGGCCGCCGCGCGGCGGATTTCCGAGAGCGTGTAGTCGTCGAAGGTGGCGGACGCGCGGGGCAAGGTCTGCGGCGCCGTGCGCGGGGTGTTGCTGTGGTCGGTCATCGCGCCCTCAATAGCTCGACACGTTGTCGACGTGGAAATGATAGAGCGTGCGGGCCGAGCCGTAGCGGCGGAATTCCGCGATATCGACCTCGCCGAGAAGGCCGGCCGCTTCGAGCTTTGAAGCCAGCAGCGCCTTGTGCTCCTCGCGCATCTCCTTCTCGATGCAGTCGGCCCCGAGCGAGGCGACCGAGCCGCGCACGAACAGCTTGGCCTCATAGAGGCTGTCGCCCAGCGCCTCGCCGGCGTCGCCCAGCACGGTGAGGGTGCCGGCCTGCGCCATGAAGGCGCTCATATGGCCGATGGACCCCTTCACCACGATGTCGATGCCCTTCATCGAGATGCCGCAGCGGGCCGAGGCGTTGCCGTCGATGATGAGCAGCCCGCCATGGGCGGTGGCGCCGGCGGCCTGGCTGGCGTCTCCCTTCACATGAATGAGCCCGCTCATCATGTTCTCGGCGACGCCGACGCCGGCATTGCCATGCACGATGACGCGCGCCTTCTTGTTCATGCCGGCGCAGTAATAGCCGACCGGCCCGTCGATCTCGACGGTGATCGGCGCATCCAGCCCGGCGGCGATGGCATGGCGGCCGGCCGGGTTGGCGATGGTCCACAGCGTCTGGTTGGTGTCGGCGGCGAGCTTATGCAGCGCGCCGTTCAGCTCGCGCAGCGGGGTGGTGGCGAGGTCGACACGGGTTTCGCCGTCGGTCGCGGGGGCGGTTTGCACTGACAGGTTCATGCTGCACGATCCCAGAAATAGACCTTGGCCGGCTCCGGCTCGAACACGCGGGCGGTCTCGATGCCGGGCAGGCCGGCGAGCGCGCGGTATTCGGAGGCGAAGGCGACGTAATCATCGGTTTCGGCCATGACGGCCGGCTTGCAGGCGATCGGGTCGCGCAGCACGCCGAAGCCGCTCTCGGTGCCGACGACGAAGGTGTAGAAGCCGTCGAGGTCGCCCAGCGAATGCTCCAGCGCCTCGCCCAGGCTATCCCCGCCGCGCATGCGGTAGGTGAGATAGGCGGCGGCCACCTCGCTGTCGTTCTCGGTCGTCACCTCCAGCCCCTCGCGGGCGAGCAGGCGGCGCACGCCGGCATGGTTGGACAGTGAGCCATTATGCACCAGGCACTGGTCCGTCCCGGTTGAGAAGGGGTGGGCGCCGTCCGTGGTCACGGCGCTCTCGGTCGCCATGCGGGTGTGGCCGATGGCGTGGGTGCCGCTCATCGTCTCCAGCTTGAAGCGCTTGGCGACATCGGCGGGCAGGCCGACTTCCTTATAGAGCTCCATGCGGGTGCCGGCGCCGACGACGCGCACCTCAGGCGCGAGGCGGGCGAGCGCGGCGCGCACAGTCGCTTCTTCGGCCACCGGCACGCTCAGCACGCCATGGGTGTCGCGGGCGATGACCGGGTGGCCGATCTTGTCCCCCAGCGCGGCGAAATCGGTGCCGGCGGGGCCGCGAAGGGTCAGCTTCACAAAGCCGGGCGTGCCGGCGCCATAGACGGCGAAGCCGGCCGAATCCGGCCCGCGGTCACACATGATGTCGAGCATCTGCGAAAGCAGGGCGCCGAGTTCCGGCTCCAGCTTCGGCTGCTTCAGGAACAGGCCGACAATGCCGCACATGGCGGGAAACTCCTGCAGGCAAAAGAGAGGGCGGACGGCGCAAAGGCCTTGCCCAATCTTTTAGGAGCGCCCCGGGCGGGCGTCAATAATCCGAGAATAATATTTTCTTGAGAAGAAACCCGCAGGCGCTCTCGCGGAATCAGCGGTCGCTCTCGCGGGGGTAGATGATGATCGAGAGATAGCGCATCGGCCGCACCAGCAGTTCCTCCGGCCCATGGGTGGCGGCGCTGTCGAACAGCAGCGAATCGCCGGGCTTGAGGTGATAGGTGCGCTCGCCATGGCGGTAGTTCACTTCGCCGGAGAGCATGTGGATGAACTCCACCCCGGCATGGCGGAAGCCGGTATAGGGCACCGCTTCCTCGCTCAGCGTGATCAGATAGGGCTCGACCGCCACCTCGCCGCCCACCGCATGGCCGAGCAGCTCGTACAGGTGGCCCACCTTGGTGCCGCGCCGCTCGATCCGCACCCCGCCACCGGCGGGGACATAGGAGCAGTCGCGCTTTTCCTCGAAGGTGGTGAACAGGGTGGAGATCGGCACGTTGAGCACGCCGGCAATGGCCTGCAGCGTGCTGAGCGAGGGCGAGATCAGCCCGTTCTCGATCTTCGAGAGCATGCCCACCGAGATTCCGGCGGCGCTGGCGAGATCGGAGACGGTGAGGTCGAGATCGTGCCGGATCGCCCGCACATGCTGACCCAGCGCCTGTTCCAGCGTGCGCTCGCGCACCAGTGGCGCGCCCGAGCCGGTGGTCAGGTCCTCGGCCGGTTCTTCCGCCGCCCCGCCCGCCTTGCGCCGCCCGCCATTCACCACGTCCGTTCCCTCCGCTCGCCCCGCGATGGGACCCGTTCCGCCGGAGAAAGCAAGCCCCGAGCCAGCCCGTGCCGGCAGGATCGACCCTGCACGGCCTTACGCCTCCGTCATGGAGGCTTGGCATTCATCGTGCATCGATAGGCGGTAATTTCCTGCCGCCAGCAGAATGGTCCCGCGCTTCCATGTACGATTTCGACATGATTGTCATCGGCAGCGGCCCCTCCGGCCGCCGTGCCGCCGTCCAGTCCGCCAAGATCGGCAAGTCGGTGCTGGTGGTGGAGAAGGGCCGCCGCGTCGGCGGGGTCTCGGTCCACACCGGCACCATCCCCTCGAAAACCCTGCGCGAGACGGTGCTGAACCTCTCCGGCTGGCGCGAGCGCGGCTTTTATGGCCGCTCCTACCGGGTCAAGCAGGACATCGACGCCGGCGACCTGATGTCCCGCCTGCACAAGACCCTCGACCACGAGGTGGACGTGCTGGAGCACCAGTTCGCCCGCAACGGGGTGAAGACCGCGCGCGGCGAGGCCTGCTTCCTCGATCCGCACACGCTCCAGATCACCGGCGAGGGCGGCGAGGTCGACACCGTCACGGCCGCCCATGTGCTGATCGCGGTGGGCACCCGCCCGTTCCGGCCCGATTATGTGCCCTTCAACGGCATGAGCGTGTTCGACAGCGACGAGATCGTCGACCTGCCCCGGCTGCCGCGCAGCCTCGCCGTCATCGGCGCCGGCGTCATCGGCGTCGAATATGCCTCGATCTTCAGCGCGCTTGATGTGTCGGTCACGCTGATCGAGCCGCGCTCGACCTTTCTCGACTTCATCGACAAGGAGTTGATCGAGGAATTCGTCCATGAGCTGCGCGATCGCAATGTCGCGCTGCGCTTCGGCGCCGCCGTCACCTCGATCACGCTCGACGCGCGCGAGCGGCCGGTGTGCAAGCTGGCGGACGGGCGCACCGTGCATTCCGACATGCTGCTCTTCGCCGCCGGCCGCGTCGGCGCCACCGACCGGCTGAACCTGGAAGCCGCCGGCCTTGCCGTCGATCATCGCGGCCGCATCGCCGTCGAGCCGAAGACGCTGCAGACCGCTGTGCCGCACATTTATGCGGCGGGCGACGTCATCGGCTTTCCCAGCCTCGCCTCCACCTCGATGGAGCAGGGCCGCGTCGCCGCCTGCCACGCCTTCGGGCTGGAACCGCCGCCCCCGCCGGAATTCTTCCCCTATGGCATCTATTCGGTGCCGGAGATGTCGACGGTGGGCATGAGCGAGGAAGAGGTGCGCAAGCGCGAGATTCCCTATGAATGCGGCATAGCTCGCTTCCGCGAGACCTCGCGCGGCCACATTATGGGGCTGAACAGCGGGATGATGAAGATGATCTTCTCGGTGAAGACCCGCCGGCTGCTCGGCGTCCACATCGTCGGCGAGGGCGCGACTGAGCTGATCCACATCGGCCAGGCGGTGCTGAACCTGCGCGGCACGATCGACTATTTCATCGAGAACACGTTCAACTACCCCACTCTCGCCGAAGCCTACAAGATCGCCGGCCTTGACGCCTGGAACCGCATGACGCGGGTGTGAGACGCGCCGGCGGGCCGGACGCTCGCGGCGAGTGCCTGCAATCAGTAATTGAGTAATGCAACTTTAAGAGTTATCGCCATCCTCTTCACAAGTCGCCATCAATATGGGACCCATGGGGAAAAGGCGCTGGGGCCGCTTTGCGGAGGTCCGTATCCGCGCCACGGGGGGCGACCTGATGAATGTACCGACACGGCTGAACCGCCGCAGTCTTCTCATTGGCACGGCGGCCAGCGCCGCGCTGGCCGGCTTCGCGCCATTGCGGGCGCAAGAGGCGCCGACCCCCGCGCCGGTCCCGCCCCCGAGCCCGCCGGTCGATCGTTGGCAGGCGCTGGCCCGCATCACCGATGGCGGGCTGCTGCGCCCCTCCGATGCCGGCTTCGCTTCCGAGGCGCTGCCCAACAATCTGCGCTTCCGCCATGTCCGGCCGGAGGGCATCGTGCGCTGCCGCACCCCGCAGATGGTCGGCGAGGTGCTGAGCTGGTGCCAGGATTATGAAGTGCCGTTTGCCGTGCGCGGCGGCGGCCATTCCTATGCCGGCTTCTCCACCACCCATGGCCTGCTGATCGACATGGCGGCGATGAACGCCATCGCCTATGACCCCGCCACCGGGCGGGCCAAGGTGGGCGCCGGCGCGATCAACCAGCCGATTTACGATGCGCTGCGCCAGTCCGGGCGGATGATGACGCATGGCCGCTGCCCCACGGTCGGCGTCGCCGGCTTCGTGCTCGGCGGCGGCATCGGCTTCAACATGCGCCGGCTCGGCCTCGCCTCGGACATGCTTGTCGGCGCCGAGATCGTCACCGCTGACGGACGGGTGCGTACCCTTTCCGCCACCGAGGAGCCGGACCTGTTCTGGGCGACCCGGGGCGGCGGCGGCGGCAATTTCGGGGTGAGCACCTCCTTCACCTTCGATACCGTGCCGGCCGACCGCCAAGTCACCGCCTTCCGCATCGTCTGGCGGCAGAACACACGTAAGGTGGCGGGCGCCCTGTTCGCCGCGCTCGACGACGCGCCGGTGACGCTTGGCACCCGTATCAGCCTTGCCGGCGTGACGCCGACCCTCCACGCGGGCGGGCGGCAGGTGGCGATCACGCTGCTCGGCCAGTTCGCCGGCGACCGGGAGGCTTTTGAAAAGCTGCTGCAGCCGGTGATGGCGGTCGCCGCGCCGGAATTCGCCGACATCCGCGAGATGCCCTATTGGGAGGCGCAGAATTTCCTGATGGAGCCCGGCGCGCCGGCTTGGTACCGCGAGCGCTCGGCCTTTCTCGATACCGCGCCGTCCGAAACCTTCCTGGAGAAGGCCTTCCACCATCTGGTGCGCTGGCCCGGCACCGGCGCGCATGGCGACCTGTTCTTCTTCCAGACCGGCGGGCGGATCAACGAGGTCGCGCCGGCGGCGAGCGCCTTTGTCCATCGCGGCAGCCGGTGGCTGGCCGTGGCCGGGGTGAGCTGGAGTGAGCACGACACGGTGCGCCCCGAGATCGTGCGTGCCGCCAAGAAATGGCAGGACGAGATCTACCATGATGTCGTCCAGGCCGGGGGACACGGGGCGTTCATCAACTTCCCCGACGCCTCGCTGGCCGAATGGCGCGCGCGCTATTACGGCGCCAACCTGCCGCGCCTCGCCGCCATCAAGGCGACGGTCGATCCGGGCAATCTGTTCAACTTCCCGCAGGCGATCTGAAGCGCCGGCAGCGGCGCCGCGTCACCCCACCTGCCGCCGCGCCGCCGTTAGCGTATTCGCCAGCAGGCAGGCGATGGTCATCGGGCCGACGCCGCCGGGCACCGGGGTGATGGCGCCGGCGATGCCCTGCGCCTCCGCGAACGCCACGTCGCCGACCAGCCGGCCCTTGCCGTCCGCGCCCGCCACCCGGTTGATGCCGACATCGATCACGGTCGCGCCCGGCTTGATCCAGTCGCCGCGGATCATCTCCGGGCGCCCCACCGCGCCGATGAGAATGTCGGCGCGCCGGCACACGCCCGGCAGGTCGCGCGTGCGCGAATGGGCGATGGTGACGGTGCAGTCCTCGCGCAGCAGCAGTTGTGCCAGCGGCTTGCCGACGATGTTGGAGCGCCCCACCACCACCGCCTCCAGCCCGGCGAGGCTACCGAGTGTGTCCCTCAAGAGCATCACGCAGCCGAGCGGCGTGCACGGCACCAGCGCGTCCAGCCCCACGGCGAGCCGGCCGGCATTCACCACATGGAAGCCGTCGACATCCTTCGCCGGGTCGATGGTGGCGAGCACCGCCTGCGCGTCGATATGGGCGGGCAGGGGAAGCTGCACGAGAATACCGTGCACGGCGTCGTCGGCGTTCAGCGCCCGCACCAGCGCCAGCACGTCGTCCTGCGCGGTGTCGGCGGGTAGCTTGTGCTCGATCGAGGCCATGCCGGCCTCCAGCGTCTGCTTGCCCTTGTTGCGGACATAGACCGCGCTGGCGGGGTCCTCGCCCACCAGCACCACGGCGAGGCCCGGCGTCACGCCGGTCTCGTTCACAAACGCCGCCACCTCATCCTTGAGGCGGGCGCGCATCGTCTCGGCAAACGCCTTGCCGTCGATCAGGCGGGTCTCGACCATGATGGCCTCCTCAGTCGCGGAACACCACGGTGCGGTGGCCGTTCAGCAGTACCCGGTCGTCGAGGTGCCAGGCCAGCGCCCGCGCCAGCACGCGGCGCTCGATGTCGCGGCCTTTGCGCACCAGATCCTCGGCGGTGTCCTGATGGCTGATGCGCTCCACATCCTGCTCGATGATCGGGCCCTCGTCGAGGTCGGAGGTGACGTAATGGGCGGTGGCGCCGATCAGCTTCACCCCGCGCTCATGCGCCTGGTGATAGGGCTTGGCGCCCTTGAAGCCGGGCAGGAAGGAGTGGTGGATGTTGATGCAGCGGCCCGAAAGCTTGGCCGACAACCCATCGGAGAGCACCTGCATGTAGCGCGCCAGCACCGCCACTTCGGCGCCGCTCGACTGGAACAGCTCCCATAGCTGGGCCTCCTGCTCCATCTTGGTCGCCTTGGTGATCGGCAGGTAATGGAAGGGCAGGCCGTCGAAATCGAGATGCGAATAGGTCTCGCGCGGGTAATTGGCGGCGATGGCGACGATCTCCATCGGAATCTCGCCGATGCGCCAGCGATAGAGCAAATCGGCGAGGCAATGGTCGAATTTGGAGACCAGCAGCATCACCCGGCGCTTCTGGCTGCGCGGGCGCAGGCGCCAGTCGAGCGCGAATCTTTCCGCGACCGCCTCGAAATCCGCCTTCAGCGCCTCCAGCGGTCCGGAGCCGGCGGCGCGGTCGAACATCACTCGCATGAAGAAGCGCCCGCTCTCGGTGGCGTCGAACTGCTGCGCCTCCAGAATGTTGCCGCCATGCTCGAACAGGAAGGTCGCCACGGCGGCGACGATGCCCGGCCGGTCGGGGCAGGAGAGGGTGAGGATGCAGGGTTCGGTGCTGTCGGTCATGGGTCTGTCTCGTCGAAACGCCGGTGCGCCGCGAAGGCGCCGGGCCGTTCTAGGGGAGAAGCGGTGACGGGGAAAGCGCGCGGCGCGCCGCCGTCAACCTCGTCCCGCCGTTCCGTTCTCCAGACGCAGGCCGAATTCCGCGCCGCTGGCGACGAGGAAGCGGGTGAAACTGGCCTCCAGGCTGCGCGCCACGAGCAGGCGCCAGCCGCTCTCATGCACCCGCCACAGCGTCACGCCGCTATGGGCGATCACCGTGGTGGCGGCATGGCCGGGTAGAAACACGCGCGGATCGAGGTCGATCAGCGCGCCCTTGGCGAGCAGGTCGGGCACCTTGTCGCCCGCGAGGTCGAAGGTGACAAAAGCGTCGTCTTGTTCGGTGATCGCCGCCTCATTGCCCAGCAGCGCGCGCAGCGTGCCGGCGAGGTCCGGCTCGATCTTCGACAGCACGAGGAAGCGCCCCGGCCCGGTGCCTACCACGGTGGAGGCGGCGCCAATGGCCGCGCTGGCCCGGTCTGATACCTCCACCCCGAAGGCGCGGCCGAGCCGGCCCGCCACGCTGGCGGCAAAGCCGTTGCGGGCGACCACCAGCGCGATGAACGGCGTGTCCGTGGTGGCGACGGAAACGCCCGCCGCCCCGCCCGCGCCATAATCACCGGAAGGCGGCACACGGTCGAACGGGATGCCCGCGAGGGGATCGTGAGACGAATGGTCAGCCACGAAGGCGCACTCCTTCCGGATCGATGAAGCCGGGCGCGCAGATTTCTACCTCGATTTCCTCGCCGCGCACCGGGTCATAGGCGCGCACCCGCTCACCGAGCCGCTCCGGCCCGCGTTTGATCAGGCCGAGGCCGATCCAGTGGCGCAGATGCGGGGAATAGGCGACCGAGGTCATGTAGCCCTGGTCGTTCGCCATTGTGGGCGCCGCGCCGAGCTTGAGGAAATGCGCCCCGGCCCGCAGCCGGCGCGAGGGGTCCACCGGCTTGAAGCCGACAAAGGCCGGCCGGTCGGGGTCGGTCAGGCCCGGCCGGGCGGCGAGGGTGCGGCCGATATAGTCCTTCTTGGTTGAGGCCATGCGGCCGAAGCCGAGATCGCCGGCCGTGGTCTGGCCGGACAATTCGTTGCCGGAGACATGGCCCTTCTCGATCCGCATCACCCCCAGCGCCTCGATGCCATAGGGGGTGATGCCGAACTCCTCGCCCGCCTGCATCAGCGCTTGCGCCAGCGCCGCGCCAAAGCGGGCCGGCACCGCGATCTCATAGCCAAGCTCGCCGGAGAAGGAGAGGCGGAACAGCCGCGCCTTCACCCCGCCCATGACCGAGCCCTCGATCGCGCCCATGAAGGGCAGCGCCGCGTTGGACACATCGCCATCGGCCACGCGGGCGAGAACGTCGCGGGCGCGCGGCCCGGCGAGAGCGATCTGCGCCCACTGCTCGGAGACGGAGGACAGCGCCACATCAAGCTCCGGCCACAGCACCTGCAGGCAGAATTCCAGATGCTGGAACACCTTGGCCGCATTGGCCGTGGTGGTGGTCATCACATAATGCTCGGGCGCCAGGCGCGCGGTGGTGCCGTCATCCATCACCATGCCGTCCTCTCGCAGCATGACGCCATAGCGCGCCTTGCCCACCGCGAGCGCCGCGAAGCCGTTGATGTAGACCCGGTCGAGGAAGGCGCCGACATCCGCCCCCTGCAGATCGATCTTGCCGAAGGTCGAGACGTCGATCAGCCCGACTGAGGCGCGCACGGCCGTCACCTCGCGCGACACCGTCTCCAGCCAGTCCTTCTCGCCGGTGCGCGGAAAATACTGCGCCCGCAGCCACGCCCCGGTCTCGATGAACACCGCGCCCTGCGCGCGCGCCCATTCATGCGTCGGGGTCAGGCGCACCGGGCGGAAATCCTTAGCCCTATGGTGCCCGGCCAGCGCGCCCATGGAGACGGGCGTATAGGGCGGGCGGAAGATCGTCGTGCCGGTCTCGGGGATCGAGGCACCGGTGAGGCTGGCCATGATGGCGAGGCCGGTGACGTTGGAGGTCCGCCCCTGGTCGGTCGCCATCCCCAGCGTCGTGTAGCGCTTGAGCAGTTCGACCGAGCGGAAGCCCTCCTTGTGGGCGATGCCGATATCCTTGGCGGTGACGTCGTTCTGCAAATCGACGAACGCCGCGCCCTTCGAGCCCTCCACATGCCAGAACGGGGTGAGGGCGAAGGGGGCGTCCGCCACTTCAGGCACATCAAGCGCGGGAACGCTGAAGCCGAGCGCCTGCGCCGCTTCCGCACCCACTGCCGCGCCGTCCTTCAGGCAGGCGCCGAGGCCGAAAATTCCCTTGGCGGCGCCGGCGACGCTCAGCCCGGGCGGGCAGGCGCCGGGCACGAAGGCGGCTAGGCCCTCGTCCCATCTCGGCTTGCCGCCATGGTGGCAGGTGAGGTGAAGGGCGGGCGACCAGCCGCCGGAGACGGCGAGCGTGTCGGCGGCGATCCGCTCGGTGCCCGACGCGGTGGCGACGGTGAGGCCGGTGAGCGTCTTGCCGGCCGTGGCGATCACCTGCGCCCCTGTCAGCACGCGGATGCCCTCGGCCCGCGCCGCCTGGGCGAGGTCTGCCGCCACCTCGGCGCGCACGTCGATGATCGTCTCAACCGGCGCCCCGGCGGTGTGGGCGGCGAGCATCGCCCGCCAGGCGCCGTCATTATTGGCGAACAGCGCGATCTTGTGGCCCGGCAGCGCGGCGTGTCGCTGCACATAGGTGCCCACCGCCCCGGCCAGCATCACGCCGGGCCGGTCATTGCCGCCGAACACGATCGGCCGCTCGGTGGCGCCGGCCGCCAGCACGGCACGCCGCGCCACAATGCGCCAGAGCCGCTGGCGCGGCTGGAACGGGACGGGCTCGGGCAGGTGATCGCTCACCCGCTCCAGCGCGCCATAGGTGCCGCCATCATAGACGCCGAACACGGAGGTGCGGGTCATCACCCGCACATTGGGCAGGCTCATGAGTTCGGCCACCACCTCGGCGGCGAAGGCCGGGGCGGGCTTGCGGCCGACATCGCCGGCCTCGGCATTCAGCCCGCCGCCGGGCAGGAAGTCCTCGTCGGCGAGGATCACCCGCGCGCCCGAACGCGCCGCCGTGAGCGCCGCCATCAACCCGGCCGGGCCGGCGCCGATGACCAGCACATCGCAGAAGGCGGTGGCCTTCTCGTAATGGTCGGGGTCCGCCTCGTCCGCCGCCCGCCCGAGCCCCGCCGCGCGGCGGATGATCGGCTCATAGACCTTCTCCCAGAAGGCAGCCGGCCACATGAAGGTCTTGTAGTAGAAGCCGGCGCCGAGAAACGGCTGGAGGAAGCGGTTGAGGCTCAGCGCATCGACGGCGAGCGAGGGCCAGCGGTTCTGGCTGGTGGCCTCCAGCCCGTCATAGAGTTCGGTGACGGTGGCGCGGCTGTTGGGCTCGCGCCGCGCGCCGGAGCGCAGCTCCACCAGCGCGTTCGGCTCCTCCGCCCCGGCTGCGACGATGCCGCGCGGGCGGTGATATTTGAACGAGCGGCCGACCAGCCGCACGCCATTGGCCAGCAGCGCCGAGGCGAGCGTGTCGCCTTCATAGCCCTGATAGGAGGTGCCGTCGAAGCTGAAGCCGAGCGGCTTCGCCCGGTCGATCAGGCCGCCGCTGGTGAGCCGGTTGCGGTTGGGCGCGCTCATGCCGGCTCTCCGGAAACGCGGGCGGCCGTGGCCGCTGCGATGGCGTGGGTGCGGGTGTCGCGCGCCACGCGCAGCCACTGCCGGCAGCCATTGGCGTGGTACCACCACTCCTCATGCGCCCCGGCCGGGTTGTCGCGCAGATAGACATAATCGTGGAACGCCTGTTCCGCCTCCGCCGCCGCCGGGTCGGGGCGCGTCAGGGTGGCGTCGCCGAGATAGGCGAATTCATGGGCGTCGCGTTCGCCGCAATAGGGGCAGGGGATACGCATCAGGCGGCACCTTCGGGATGAAGCCCCTCACCCGGATCGCTAGGCGATCCGACCTCTCCCCCACGGGGAGAGGTGAAGGGCGGCCGGTTCACTCTCCCCGTGGGGGAGAGGGATGGGGTGAGGGGGAGGGCGCTAATGGCACTCATCAATGCAGGTTCGGCTGGGCGCCGACTCCCTTCTCGTCGATGAGATGGCCGGTGCGGAAACGGTCGAGCCGGAAGGCGCCGGCGGTTTCGTGCGGCTCCCCCTTCGCCAGCAGATGGGCGAAGCACCAGCCCGAGGCCGGCGTCGCCTTGAAGCCGCCATAGCACCAGCCGGCATTGAGGAAGAGCCCCGGCACCGGCGTGCGGTCGATGATCGGCGAGCCGTCCATCGACATGTCCATGATGCCGCCCCAGTGCCGCAGCAGCCGCAGCCGGCCGATGCGCGGCATCAAGGCCATGCCGCCCTCGCACACATCCTCGATCACGGGGAGGTTTCCGCGCTGGGCGTAGGAATTGTAGCCGTCAATATCGCCGCCGAACACCAGCCCGCCCTTGTCGGACTGCGAGATGTAGAAATGCCCGGCGCCGAAGGTGATGACGCCGTCGACCATGGGCTTCAGACCCTCGGAGACGAAGGCCTGCAGCACATGGCTCTCGATCGGCAGGCGGAGCCCGGCCATGCCGGCGACGCGCGAGGAGGAGCCCGCCACCGCCACCGCGACCTTGCCCGCCCGCACCGGCCCGCGCGTGGTCTCCACCCCGACGATCGCCTCGCCCTCGCGCAAAAACCCCGTCACCTCGCAATTCTGCACGATGTCGACGCCGAGCCGGTCGGCGGCGCGGGCATAACCCCACACCACCGCATCATGGCGGGCGGTGCCGGCGCGGGCCTGCAGCAGCCCGCCCTGAATGGGAAAGCGCGCATTGTCGAAGTCGAGGAACGGGTACATCGCCTTGACACGCGCCTTGTCCAGCAGCGCGGAATCCACACCCGCGAGCCGCATGGCGTTGCCGCGCCTGGCGTAGGCGTCGCGCTGGGCGTCGGAATGGAACAGGTTGAGAATGCCGCGCTGGCTCACCATCGCGTTGTAGTTCAGCTCCTGCTCCAGCCCTTCCCAGAGCTTCATCGACCATTCGTAGAACGGCTCATTGCCCGGCAGCAGATAGTTGGAGCGGATGATGGTGGTGTTGCGGCCGGCATTGCCGGAGCCGATGACGCCCTTTTCCAGCACCGCCACATTGCGGATGCCGTGCACCTTGGCGAGGTAATAGGCGGTCGCCAGCCCATGCCCGCCGCCACCGACGATGATCACGTCATAAGCGGGCTTCGGCGCCGCGTCGCGCCAGGCCGGGGTCCAGCGGGACTGCCCGGAAAGCCCATTGGCAAGGAGGCTGAGGAAGGAATAGCGCATGAGGGCTCGCTCGGGGACGATCGGTGCCAGACACGGTGAAAACCTATAGATCAACGCCGATCTGGTGATAATATAAGTTTTGGTTATAGCTATTCTGTCAGGAGCGCCGTCATCCTGAGGTGCGAGTGAAACGAGCCTCGAAGGATGGGTTTCCAGGCGCGACGTGGCGAGCATCCCTCAACGCCCGGCGTACAGCCTGATACTTCAGGATGACGGCGTATGAGCGGAGGGGAGTATCCCGTGCCTCCACTGCAACGTCAGGACCGGGCTTGATCCGGCCATTCACGCCTTCATCGGCAACCTCGTCATGCCGGCCCAAGGCCGGGCATGACGACATGACATAATGGGTCGCCGCCAGCCATGCCCCCCGCCGACACGCTGCCCTTCGACCTCAGGGCGCTGGAAATCTTCCTCGCGGTCTGCGATGCCGGCACCATGGCGCAGGCGGCGCGCCGGCTCGGCCTGACCCAGCCCGCCATCTCGCAGGCGGTGGCGGACCTTGAGCGCCGCATCGGCATCGGCCTGTTCGACCGCACCGCCCGCCCGCTCGGCCTCACCGCCGCCGGCGGCGCGCTGCGCCAGCGGGCCAGCGCCCTGCTCTCGGAAGCCCGGCAGATCGCCCCGCTGCTGCGCGAGGCCGAGCACGCCCGCCTGCCGCTGCTGCGCGCGGGGCTGGTGGATTCGCTCTCGCGGGCATTGATGGCGCCGCTCGCCCGGGCGCTGGGCGAGAAGGCGGAGCAGGTGTCGCTGCTGTCCGGCCTCACCGCCTCGCATGCCGGGGCGCTGCTGACCCGCCAGCTCGATCTGCTTGTTGGCGCCGATGATCTCGACGAGATCGAGGGGCTGGAGCGCTGGCCGCTGCTCACCGAGCCCTATCTGCTGCTGCTGCCGGCGGCGCTCGCCGCCCCCGCCAGCGCCGCCGAGCTGGAGGAACTGGCCCGCACGCTGCCGCTGGTGCGCTTTTCCGCCCGCTCCAAGACCGGCATGGAGGTGGAGCGGCATCTGCGCCGGCTGCGGCTCGATCTGCCGCGCCCGCTGGAGTTCGACACGCCCTATGGCGTCACCGCCGCCGTGGTGGAAGGGGCGGGCTTCGCCGTCACCACCCCGCTCTGCCTCTTGGAGGCCGGTCTGCCGCTCGACGGCCTCGCCTGCCACGCGCTGCCCGGGCCGGGGCTGACCCGGCATCTCACTTTGATCGCCCGCCGGCAGGAACTCGGCCGACTGCCGCGCGAGATCGCCGCTTTCTGCCGCGCGCGCCTTAGCGCCCAGCGCGGCGCGGTGGCGGCGCTGGTGGGCGAGAAGCTGGCGGGGGAATTCGCGGTGGAGGGGTGAGGGCCCTGCTCCCCGTTTCGGCCCTCATGGCCGGGCGTGACCCGGCCACCCAGTCTTCGGCCGGGTCCGAGCGGGGCGGCTGGGTCCCCGGGTCAAGCCCGGGGATGAGGAAGAGAGGGCGATGCCGCAGGCCTACCCCCCGAACCGCTTCAGCGCCAGCACCGCGTTCAGCCCGCCAAAGGCGAAGCTTGACGAGATCGCGGCCTCGATCGCCGCCGGACGCGAGGCGTTCGGCACGCAGTCGAGGGCGCAGTCCGGGTCGGGCTCACGAAATCCCATGGTCGGCGGCAGGAAGCCTTCGCGCAAGGCGAGCACGGTGGTGACAAAGTCCAGCGCGCCGGAGGCGTTCATGGTGTGGCCGTACTGCGATTTCGACGACGACACCGGCAGCCGGGCCAGATGATCGCCGAACACCAGCCGCAGCGCGCCGGCCTCGGTCTTGTCGTTCAGCACCGTGGCGGTGCCATGGGCGCTGACAAAGTCGATCTGTTCCGGCGCCAGCCCGGCATCCTCCAACGCGAAGCGCATGGAGGCGGCCGCGCTCGCCATGTCGGGGGCGGTGATGTCCATGCCGTCGGCGCTCATGCCGAAACCGACCAGCTCGGCATGGATGGTGGCGCCGCGGGCGATGGCCCGGTCCATGTTCTCCAGCACCACGGCGCCAGCGCCCTCGCCGATGACGAGGCCGGCGCGGTCCTTGGAGAAGGGGCGGCAGCCATCCGGGGAAAGCACGCGCAGCGCCTCCCAGCTCTTCAGCATGCCATAGGTGAGCTGCGATTCCGCCCCGCCGGACACGGCGACATCCAGCATGCCGGAACGCACCATGTGAAAGGCGGTGCCGATGGCGTGCGCCGCCGAGGAACAGGCGGAGGCGATGGCGAAGGCGGGGCCGTGAATGCCGAGGTCCATCGTCACATGGCTCACCTGCCCGCTCGGCATGGCGCGCGGCACGGTGAAGGGGTGCGGGCGTGCCGCGCCCTCGGCATAGAGCTTGCGGTAGCTGTCATCCACCGCGTGCGAGCCGACCGAGGCGGCGAAGATGGCGCCCACCCGATGGCGCGCCACGCCCTCGAAGGCCGGGCCGGCATCGGCCAGCGCCTGCCGTGCGGCGACCACGGCGAATTGCGACGTGCGGTCGATGAGGCCGAGCTGCCGCGGCTCGAAATGCTCTTCCGGCACGAAGCCGCGCACCTCGGCGGAAATCTTGGTCTTCATCGAGGAGACGTCGACGCCGCGCGTCTCGCCAATGCCCACCGTGCCGGCGCGCAGGCCTTCGAGATGGGCGGCCACGTCATTGCCCAGTGCCGAGAGCGAGCCCAGCCCGGTGATGGCGACGCGAGACTTCATCAGGCGGTCTTGCCCTTCTGCGCCGCCAGCAGCTCGGCGACATGGTTGACCAGCGTGCCCACGGTCACGTCATTGCCGTTAAGCGGGCCGTCATTGGGAATTTCGATACCGAAACGGCTCTCCAGCTTGAAGATGGTCTCGATCAGGTCGAGCGAGGAGATGCCCAGCTCCGCCACCGGCGTCTCCGGGGTCAGGAGGCTCTTGTCGACCCCGACTTCGCCGGAGATGAAGTCGACGATTTCGGCGACGGCGGGATCGTCTGTCTGCATGCTGGCTGCTCTGTCTCGTGTCTCGGCCCGGTGGCGTTAGGTAGCACATAGAAGGGCCGCTGGGGCGCTTGCCGTCAAATGACCGACATATGTGTCGGCCGGATGTCGGCCTGTTAACAGGGTACCTCAGGGCGCGGCGCGCCCTCGCTGGGCCTTCATCAGGCTGGAAAGATACAGTGCCGATTGCTTCGGCGTGCGCTGCTGGCTGGCGAAATCCACCCGCACCACGCCGAAGCGCCGGCGCTCGCCTTCCGCCCATTCGAAATTGTCGAGCAGCGACCAGACATAATAGCCCTTCAGCGCGCAGCCCTGCGCGATCGCCTCGCCGGCGGCGACGAGATGGGCGCGCAGATATTCGGTGCGCGCGGGGTCCGCCACCACGCCGTCCACCGGGGCGGGGTCCTCGTAGCAGGCGCCGTTCTCGGTGATGAAGACCGGCGGGTTGCCATAGGTGTCACGCAGGCGGGCGAGCACGTCGACCATGCCCTGGGCGCTGATCGGCCAGCCGAGCAGCGTCGTCGGCGTGTCCGGGGGCAGCGCGCCCCAGCTCGCCTGGCCGAGAAAGGCGTTGGGCTCGTGCTTGATGTAGGACGGGCCGTAATAGTTCACCCCGAGGAAGTCGATCGGCGCGCGGATCGTCTCCAGGTCGCCCGGCTTCACCAGGGGCGCGAAGGCCTCCGCGAACAGTTCGGGGTAGCGGCCATGGAACAGCGGGTCGAGATTGATCGTGTTCCAGCAGGCATCGAAGCGCGCGGCCGCCGCGATGTCGGCCGGGTCTTGCGAGGCGGGGAAGATCGGCTGCAGCGACAGCACGGTGCCGAGCTTCAGCCCCGGATGCAGCCCCGTCACGGCGGCGATGCCGGTGCCTTGCGCGAGGTTGAGATGGTGCTGCGCCTTCACATAGCTGTCCCAGCCGGTCAGCCCCGGCGCGTGATTGCCGAAGCCGTGGCCGAAAATGGCGTGCACCGAGGGCTCGTTCAGCATCGCCCAGGGCTTCACCCGGTCGCCGAGTCGCTGGACGGCGGCGCGGGCATAGTCGGCGAACCAAAGGGCGATGTCGCGATTGTGCCAGCCGCCGCGTTCCTGCAGCGCCTGCGGCAGGTCCCAATGGTAGAGGCAGGCCATGGGCTGGATGCCGCGCGCCAGCAGCGAATCCACCAGCCGGTCGTAGAAATCGAGCCCGGCCGCGTTTACCGGGCCGGTGCCGTCGGGCATCACCCGCGGCCAGGCAAGGGAGAAGCGGTAGCCCTGGAGGCCGAGATCGCCCATCAGCGCCACGTCGTCGGGGTAGCGGTGATAGTGGTCGCAGGCGACGTCGCCAGTGGTGCCGTCGGCGATGCGACCGGGCGTGTGCGAGAACACGTCCCAGATCGAAGGCTTGCGCCCGCCTTCCGCGACCGCGCCCTCGATCTGGTACGCCGAGGTGGAAGCCCCCCAGACGAATTCCGCCGGCAGGCGCGGCGTGCCGGCAGGCAGCAGCGGCGCGGCGGCGGTTTGCGCGCGGGCCATCAGGGGCAGAGCGGGCAGGCTGGCGGCGGCAAGGGCGGAGAGCAGCAGGTCACGGCGTCGCAGCATCAGTGCGGGTCCTCGAAACAGGCAGTTCCTCAGGCGGTGGCGGCGCGAAGGGCGATGAGGCCGGCGAGGATCACCCCGCTTTGCAGCAGCACGCCACCCGAGAACCGCGCCAGTGCGGCGGGTGGGGTGAAGCGCCCGGCCCGCGTCACCAGCCAGAACAGTCCGTCATTGATCTGCGGCACGGTCATGGCGCCGGCGCTCACCGCCAGCGCGGCCAGAACGCGCCCCGAGGGATCGCCCAGCCCGAGCGGGGCGGCGAGCTCCATCATCATGCCGGCGGCCGTGATCGCGGCGACCAGCGAGGAGCCTTGCAGCGTCTTGATCACGGCGGCGAGGGCGAAGGGCAGCACCAGCACCAGCGCGCCGGAGGCCGGGGCGAGGGGAATGAGATATTCCGCCGTCATGTCAGCCATGCCGACATCCTGCGCCACCTTCGACAGGCCGCCGGCGGCGCCCAGGATCAGCAGCAGTGGCGCCACCTTGGTCAGCGCCCGGCCGGCCCAGCCGGCTTCCGAGAGGCCGCCCTTCTCCCAGCTCCAGCTCAGCAGCAGCAGCAGGCCGACGCCCGCCACCAGCAGCAGCACCGGATTGCCCAGCGCCAGAATGAAGTGCCGGTCATTGCCGCCGCCGAACGGCTCGGAGGCGATGTCGCCCAGCGCCTGCACGATCAGCAGCGCCACCAGCACGAGGCTGACGACCAGCAGCGCCAACGCCCCGCGCCGGGGGGCGTGCAGGGACGTGCCGACCATGCCGGCGGCGGGGTCGAGCGGGTTCGGCGCGCCGCTGGCGCAGCCCCGGGCGAACAGCGCCCCGAACGCACCGGCGATCAGCGCCAAAGGCAGGCCGATCGCCACCGCCAGCCCCCAGTCGGCGCGCAGAATGGTCAGGCTCGCCAGCACGGTGGGGGCGGGGATCAGCAGGCCATGGCCGGCCGAGAGCGCGAGGCCGAGCGTCAGCGCCGAGCGCGGGCTGTCGCCGCCAATGCCGCGCCGCAGCGGGTTCAGCAGCGCGAACGCCGCCGCCGGGGTGGAGGCCATGCCGCCGATCAGCCCGAGCACGGCGAGCGGGCCGGAGCGGGTGCGCCAGCCGCGTGCCATCTGCTGCAGCCGCGCCGTGGCGCCTGTGCTGTCGGCGATTTCCGCCAGCAGCGCCCCCGTCACCACCACGACGCCGAGCGCCGCCAGCGTCTGCCCGAAGCCGGTGCCGAAGGACTTCACGACAAAGCTCAGCGACCAGCCGACGCCATAATTGAAGGCGAACGCCGCCAGCACCAGAGCGATGAACGGATGCACCCGCCCGCGCGCGGTGATCAGCGCGAACAGAGCGACGACGGCGACAAGGATGGCGGCGTAGATGAGATAGGACATGGAGGTAAGGATCTGCCGGGGCGGGGGGCCCACGCTTAGCCTGCCGCGCGCGCGCTGTCACCGTGGCGGAAAGGGGGATGGCCGGGAGGAGAGCGCCGCGCCTCGCAGCCGGTCCTCGGTCCGGCGGGGCGTGCGGTCACGCTGGTCGAAGACGCCGCGGCCCGGAGCCGCTCGCACACGCCCTCATTTTGTTAAAAGGTGCTGCCTCAAGCGGCTGTTCCGCTTGGTCAGGGTGCCGGAAAGTGATACCAGAATCTTGCGGGGAAATTGCCGTCCGGCTCGGGTGCGCCCTAGCGAGGAGGATGTGACGCCCTCCCTCCGCACCTTATCACCTTGTCGCAACGTCGTGCAGCCGCCCGTGCGGCACGATCCCCGCGCGCCTCACGCCAGCACATCAGCCACCGGGCGGCGGGGCGAGAAGGGCAGGGCCGGCCCATAGCCGAAACGCATCACCATGTCCGGCCGCAGCCCCGGCGCGCCGGCGAGCGCGGCGAGTTCCGGGCGCAGCCGCGCCACCTCCACCGCCTGATTGATGCATGCGAGCTTCGCCCCTGCGCGGTGGCGGCGAGGGCGAAGCGCTGGCAGGCGCGGCCAACCTCGATCCAGTGCGCGCGGTCAGCCTGTTCGGCGAAGAAGATGGCGATTCCGGGCGAGGAATCGATCTGCCGGGCATATTTCTCGTTCTCGGCGGCCGGCGTGACGAACAGGTCGAAGGCGCGCGCCCCAAGCCAGTCCGGCAGCGTCGGGCTGCCGCTCGCGAGCGTGGCGGTGCGGATGAGGTCAAGAACCGGCGGGTCGTCGCGCAGCGGCGCCCGCAGCGCCGCGCTGTAGCGTTCATAGGCGCTGGCGCTGCCGGCCACCCCGCGCCATCCCAGCCACCCGCCGGTGGCCGCCGCCGCGCCGCCGGCCCCGGCGATGAGCATCTGCCGCCTGTTCATCAAAATGATCTCCCTGCCGGCAGCCTAGGCCCTGCGGACGAGCGGCGCTTGATCGGGCGCAACGTCGCGTGAAAATCGGCCGGGGCGGCCCGCCGCGCGTGTTCCAGCGATTGCCGCCGCGCGCGGGCTTTACTAGGTTGCCGTCCATGATCCGCTGCGCCCTTCCCCTCGCCACCGCCCTCATCCTCGCCGCCGTGCCGGCGCTCGCGCTGACCGAGCCCCCGGCCGCGCCGGCGCCGCCCGTGGTTTTGCCCGCCGCGCCAGTGCCCGGCTTCGTCCGGGCGGAGGGCACGCGCTTCGTCAATCCGGACGGATCGACGTTCAACATCAAGGGCATGAGCTTCGGCAACTGGCTGCTGCCGGAAGGCTATATGTTCAAGTTCACGGTCCAGCGCTCGCCGCAGGATATCGAGGACGTGATCGAACATCTCGCCGGCCCGGAGGAGGCGGCGCGCTTCTGGAAGGAGTTTCGCGACGCCTATATCCAGGAGGACGATGTCGCCTTCCTCGCCGCGTCCGGCTTCACCACCATCCGGGTGCCGCTGCACTGGAAGTTCTTCCTCGACCGCGCCAATCCCGACCAGGTGGACCCCGATGGCGAGGGCTGGGCCCGCATCGACCGGCTGGTCGGCTGGGCCAAGGCGCACGACATCAAGCTCATCCTCGACATCCACGCCGCGCCCGGCGGGCAGACCGGCGTGAACCATGATGACGGGGTGGGCTACCCGCTCACCTTCTACGTGCCGGAATACCGGCGCCGCACGCTCACCATGTGGCGCGCCATCGCCGAACGCTACAAGGACGAGACGGCGGTGCTGGGCTATGATCTGCTCAACGAGCCGATCACCCCCTATCACGACACCGATTTCCTGAATTCGCGGCTGGAGCCGTTCTATCGCGAGCTGGTGGAGGCGATCCGCGCGGTCGATCCCAACCACCCGATCATGCTGGCGGGGGCGCAGTGGAGCACGAATTTCGACGTGTTCGGCCCGCCCTTCGCCGATAATCTCGGCTACACCTACCACATGTTCTGGGCCGGCCCGCAGCGCAGCTCGATCCAGAAATATGTCAATTTCGGCAATCGCTGGCAGGTGCCGATCTTCATCGGCGAGACCGGCGAGCTGAATGACGACTGGAACCAGAAGTTCCGCACGCTCAATGAGCGCTTCGGCCTCGGCTGGAGCTTCTGGACCTACAAGAACCTCGACACCCCCTCCACCGTCTCCTCGATCAACCGGCCTGAGGGCTGGGACGCCATCGCTCTGTTCGGCAGCGTGCCGAAGAGCCAGTGGGAGAGCATGGAAAAGCCCTCGCGCGAGGCCGTGGCGGCGACGCTGCGGGCCTATATCGAAAACGCGCGCTTCGCCAACACCACCATCCGCGCCTCCTATGTCGCCTCGCTCGGGCTGACGGCGACCTGCCCGGGGCGCGCCCTCGCCGGGGCGGGCGCGGCACCGGCGGCCACGGCGCCCGCCACGCTCGCGGCAGCGACGCCCGGCGCCGAATTGATGGCCGCGCCAACAATTTCATGCCCGTGACGGGCTGCTGACGGCGCCCGGTTCCTCCGGCTCCGGCCCCGGATCAGCGCGCCGCCGCGCGGCGCTTGTCCGGGGAGCGCGGGCAGCCCTCGTGTCCCGGACGCCTGGAACGTGAGCGGAAGGCGAGCCGGACCCAGCGGCAAGCGCTTCGGCAACTCTTCGACGCGGCGGGAAGGGGGCGCGCCCGGTCCCCCGGCCCCGGATCGGCGCCGCTGACGCGGCTTGTCCGGGGAACGGCGTGGCCGGGCGCGGCCGCTCCTCACCGCAACTTGCCGAGCACCTCGATCAGCTCCGACACCTTGGCGCGCTGGTCGTCGGCGTCGCCGGACGCCATGGCGTGGGCGACGCAATGGCCGAGATGGTCGCGCAGCACTTCCTCTTCCACCTTCTTCAGCGCCGCTCGCACCGCCGCCACCTGGGTGACGATGTCGATGCAGTAGCGGTCCTCCTCGACCATGCGTGAGAGGCCGCGCACCTGTCCCTCGATGCGGCTCAGGCGTTTCAGACAGGCAAGGCGTGTGTCGTTCTGCATCCTTGTCATATACCCACATGGGGTATATATCGCAAGTGTCAGATACCTCGTAGGGGTATGGGAGAAGCGACATGGCGGATCAGGATCACGGCCACGATCACGGGGCGCACACGCACGGCACGCCAGCGCCCGGCAAGGGTGCCTCCTGCTGCGGCGGTCATCATCATGACGCTGCGTCCGCTCCCGCGCATCCGCACGATCCCGGACATCCGCACGCGCATGGGCACGCCGCGCCCGCCGCGCATATGGCGAAGGACCCGGTCTGCGGCATGGATGTGGACCCGCACACAGCGACGCTGAAGGCGGAGCATAACGGGCTCACCTATTATTTCTGCGCGCCGGGCTGCCGTACCAAGTTCATCGCCAACCCGGAAAAATACCTCGGCGACAAGGCCCCGGCCGAGCCGGTGCCGGAGGGCACGGAATATACCTGCCCGATGCACCCGGAGATCGTGCAAATCGGCCCCGGCAGCTGCCCGATCTGCGGCATGGCGCTGGAGCCGATGCTGGTCAGCCTCGATGACGGCCCGAACCACGAACTCATCGACATGACGCGCCGGTTCTGGATCGGCCTCGCGCTCACCGTGCCGGTGTTCGCGCTTGAGATGGGCGCGCATCTGGTGCCGGCGCTGCATCACCTGGTGCCGCCCGTCACCTCGGCCTGGATCCAGCTCGCGCTGGCGACGCCGGTCGTGCTCTGGGCGGGGGCGCCGTTCTTCGTGCGCGGCTGGCAGTCGCTGGTGACGCGCAACCTCAACATGTTCACGCTGATCGCGCTCGGCACCGGCGTCGCCTATCTCTACAGCCTCATCGCCGTGCTGGCGCCCGGCCTGTTCCCGCCGGCCTTCCGCGGCGCCGACGGGGCGGTGGCGGTCTATTTTGAATCCGCCGCCGTCATCACCGTGCTGGTGCTGCTCGGCCAGGTGCTGGAGCTGCGCGCCCGCGAACAGACCTCCGGCGCCATCCGCGCGCTGCTCGACCTCGCGCCTAAGACCGCCCGCCGCCTCAACGCCGATGGCAGCGAGGCGGAGGTGCCGCTCGCCGACATCGTCGTGGGCGATCATCTGCGGGTGCGCCCGGGCGAGAAGGTGCCGGTCGACGGTACCGTGCTTGAGGGTCGCTCGGCGCTCGATGAATCCCTCGTCACGGGCGAATCTATGCCGGTGAGCAAGGGGGAGGGCGATCGGGTGATCGGCGGCACGCTGAACCGTTCCGGCGGGCTGGTCATCACGGCGCAGAAGGTGGGGCGCGACACGCTGCTCGCCCGCATCGTGCAGATGGTGGCGCAGGCGCAGCGTTCGCGCGCCCCGATCCAGCGCCTTGCCGACCGCATCGCCGGCTGGTTCGTGCCGCTGGTGGTCGCCAGCGCGCTGTTGGCCTTCGCCGCCTGGGCGATGGTGGGGCCGGAGCCGCGCCTCGCCCATGCGCTGATCGCCGCCGTCGCGGTGCTGATCATCGCCTGCCCCTGCGCGCTCGGCCTCGCGACGCCGATGTCGATCATGGTCGGGGTCGGGCGCGGGGCGCAGATGGGCCTCTTGGTGAAGAACGCCGAGGTGCTGGAGCGGATGGAAAAGGTCGACACGCTGGTGGTCGACAAGACAGGCACGCTCACCGAAGGCCGGCCCAGCGTCACCGCGATTGTCACCCTGGAAGGCTTCACGCAGGATGAGGCGCTGCGCCTTGCCGCCGCCGTCGAGCGCCCCTCCGAGCACCCCCTGGCGCACGCCATCGTCACGGCGGCAGAGGGGCGCGGGCTCGACATCCCCAAGGTGCGCGGCTTCGACAGCCCCGTGGGCAAGGGCGCTTATGGGCTTGTCGAGGGTAAGCGCGTCGCCATCGGCAGCGCGGCGTTCCTCTCCGAACTCGGCATCGACCCCGCGCCGCTGCACGAGCGCGCGGACGAGCTGCGCGGCGAGGGCGCCAGCGTGGTGCTGCTCGCCATCAATGGCAAGCTCGCCGCCGCGCTGGCGATAGCCGATCCGGTGAAGGCGACGACGCCGGCCGCGCTCGCCGCGCTCGCCAAGGAGGGCATCCGCGTCGTCATGCTCACCGGCGACAATCGGGTGACGGCGCAGGCGGTGGCCCGCCGGCTCGGCATCACCGAGGTCGAGGCCGAGGTGGCGCCGGAGGACAAGGCGGCGGTGGTTTCGAGGCTGAAGGCGCAGGGCCGCGTCGTCGCCATGGCCGGCGACGGGGTGAACGACGCGCCCGCGCTCGCGGTGGCCGATGTCGGCATCGCCATGGGCTCTGGCACCGATGTCGCCATCGAGAGCGCCGGGGTGACGCTGCTGCATGGCGATCTCGCCGGCATCGTCACCGCCCGGCATTTGTCGCAGGCGACCATGCGCAACATCCGGCAGAACCTGTTCTTCGCCTTCCTCTACAATGGCGCCGGTGTGCCCATCGCGGCGGGCGTGCTCTATCCCGTCTTCGGCCTGCTGCTCTCGCCGATGGTGGCGGCGCTGGCCATGGCGCTGTCCTCGGTCAGCGTCATCAGCAACGCGCTGCGGCTCAGGGCGGTGAAGCTGTAGGGTAGGGCCGCGCCGCCCCGTTCCCCGGACAAGCCGCGCCCGCGCGGCGCCGATCCGGGGCCCAGGGGGACCGGGCGCGTCGTTAGGTTCGCCGAAGAGATTTACGCCGCAGTGTTTTGCGCTGGGTCCCGGCGCGGCGCTCCGGCTGCGCCTGCGCTTGGCCGGGACACGGGCGCGCGGCGTCCGCACTTGCCGCTTCGCCCAATTCGTAATAAACGAAGTTACATGAAAAGGGATAGCCGCCTCTCCTCGGTTCTGCACGCCCTGCTGCATATGGCGGAGCGGGACGGGCCGATCACCTCCGAAGAGCTTGCCGCCTGCATGCACACCCATCCGGTGGTGGTCCGCCGCACCATGGGCCTGCTGCGTGAAGCCGGGCTGGTGCGCTCGGCGCGGGGGCCGCAGGGCGGCTGGCGGATCAGCGCCGATCTCGGCACGGTCACGCTGCGCCAGCTGCACGAAACGCTGGGCGAGCCCACCATCTTCGCCATCGGCAACCGGCAGGACATGCCGGGCTGCCTTGTCGAACAATCGGTCAATGCCGCGCTGGACGAGGCCTTCATGGAAGCCGAGGCGCTGCTGCTCACCCGTCTCGGCGAGATCACCCTGGCGGATCTCGCCGCCGATTTCAGCCGCCGCTATGCCGCGCGGCGCGAAGGGAACAGTTGATATGCATGATGTCATCGTCGTCGGCGGCGCCTATGCCGGCATGGCCGCCGCTCTCCAGCTGCTGCGCGCCCGGCGCAGCGTGCTGGTCATCGATGCCGGCTTGCGCCGCAACCGCTTCTCCCACGCCTCGCACGGGCTGCTCGGCCAGGACGGGGTCGACCCGGCCGAGATCGCCCGCACCGCCCGCCGCCAGCTTGAGGCCTATCCGACGCTGGACTGGGTCGAGGGCGCGGCGCAGGACGCCGCCGGCGCGAAGGATGATTTCACCGTCACCACCGCGTCCGGTGCGCTCCATCGCGGCCGGCGCCTGCTGTTCGCGCTCGGGGTCAGCGACGAGCTACCCGCCATCGAGGGGCTCGCCGAGCGCTGGGGGCGCAGCGTGTTCCACTGCCCCTATTGCGACGGCTATGAGCTCGATCGCGGTCGCCTCGGCGTCATCGCCACCGGGCCGATGTCGGTGCATCAGGCACTTATGGTGAAGGAATGGGGCGCCGTCACCCTGTTCACCAACGGCGCCTTCACCCCCGACGCGGCGACGCGCGCCACCTTCGCCGAAGAGGGCATCGCGCTGGAGGAAACGCCGCTGGCGCGGCTGGAGGGGCATGCGGACGTTGTGCTGGCCGATGGCCGCCGGCTCGCTTTCGCCGGCCTGTTCACCGCCCCGCGCAACCGGCCGTCCTCCCCGGTGGCCGAAAGCCTCGGCTGCGCGCTGGAAGAGACGCCGTTCGGCACGCAGATCGGCACCAATGAAGCGAAGGAAACCAGCATCCCCGGCGCTTTCGCCTGCGGCGATGCCGCCCGCGTGCCGCACTCGCTCACCCTCGCCATCGCCGACGGCGCCTGGGCCGGCATGCAGCTGCACCGCTCGCTGGTGTTCTGAGCCGCCGCCCCGCCTGCCTGGGTCCCGGCGCGCCGCGCCTGTCGTTCCCGGACAAGCCGCACCCGTTCCGTTCCCCGGACCAGCGTCGCGCCGATCCGGGGCCCAGGGCGACGGGCGGCGCCGCCTTGCCCCTCTCGTCGCGCAAGGCGTTGCCGAAGCGGTTTGCGCGGGGTCCCGGTGCGCCTTCCGCTGACGCTGCAGGCGTCCGGGACACGGGCGGGCAGAGGGGCGGCATCGAGCGGTTCGATTGGCGCAAAATCCAGCATCGGCCCGGCCTCGCCGGCCGCGTCGGCCCGACTTTTCCCCATTCGCGCCGGGCCCGATGTGTGCGCGGGCTCATCATTTGCTTAAATGGGAGGCTCATCGAGGTCGCCTTGATGCCGCAAGGTTAGCGGCCGGGGCGCGGAAGGGGCTTAAGATGTTCAGACCTTTCATCATCAATCCGCCCGTCTTTTTCGGGTCCGTCCTCATAATCGCTCTGTTTCTTGCCGTCGGCGTGATCGTTCCGGAACAGGCCAGCGCGATCTTCGGGGGGCTGCAGAGCCGGATATTGGCGGGGTTCGGCTGGCTTTACCTGCTGTCGGTTGGCATCTTCCTCGCGGCCGTGCTGCTGCTCTGCCTTGGAGACTTCGGCCGGCTCAAGCTGGGCCCGGACGATTCGACGCCGGACTTCCGGTTCTCGTCCTGGATCGCGATGCTGTTCGCGGCGGGCATGGGCATCGGCCTCATGTTTTACGCCGTCGGCGAACCCATGACCCACTTCATGCAGCCTCCCACCGCCGAGCCGCGCTCGATCGCGGCGATGCGCGAGGCCATGTCGGTGACGTTCTTCCACTGGGGGATCCACGCCTGGGCGATCTACGCCGTGGTCGGTCTTTCGCTGGCCTATTTCGGCTATCGCTACAACCTGCCGCTGACCATCCGCTCCGGCCTCTACCCCCTGCTCAAGGAGCGCATCAACGGGCCGATCGGCCATGCGGTCGACATCTTCGCGATTGTCGGCACGATGTTCGGCATCGCCACCTCGCTCGGCCTCGGGGTGAGCCAGATCAATGCCGGGCTTAACTATCTCACCGGACTGCCCGTCGGTCCCGAGGTGCAACTGCCGCTGATCGCTGTCATCACCGGCCTGGCGACGGTCTCCGTCGTCACCGGCCTCGACAAGGGCGTGCGCATCCTCTCCGAGCTCAACCTCGTCGTCGCGATCCTGCTCATGCTGTTCGTGCTGGTGATGGGGCCGACCACGCTTCTGTTCCGCGACTTCGTGCAGAATATCGGGCTCTATCTCGATACGCTCGTGCTTCGCACCTTCAACATCTACGCCTATGAGCCGACGCCCTGGATCGACGGCTGGACGCTGTTCTACTGGGCCTGGTGGATTTCCTGGTCGCCCTTCGTCGGCATGTTCATCGCCCGCATCTCGCGTGGACGCACGGTGCGCGAATTCGTGGTCGCGGTGCTCTTCATTCCGGCCGGTTTCACCTTCTTCTGGATGACCGTCTTCGGCAACACCGCCATCTTCATTGATACAGGCGTGGCGGCGGGCGAGCTCGGTCAGGCTGTGGCGGCGGATGTCTCGGTCGGGCTGTTCCAGTTCTTCGAATACCTTCCGCTGCCGGTTGTCACCTCGACGCTGGCCATCCTCCTGATCGCCGTGTTCTTCGTCACCTCGTCGGATTCCGGTTCGCTTGTCGTCGATTCCATCGCGGCCGGCGGCGAGACGCAGACGACGACCGGCCAGCGCGTGTTCTGGTGCGCGCTGGAGGGGGCGGTCGCCGCCGGGCTCCTGCTGGCGGGCGGGCTGGGTGCGCTGCAATCGGCCACCATTGCCAGCGCGCTGCCCTTCACCTTCGTCATGCTGGCGCTGGTATGGGCGCTGTTCGCAGGGATGCGGGCCGATATCGCCCAGCAGCGGGCGCATGCCGGCCAGCCCTTCGCCGTGCCGAGCGCCCCGGCGGCCGGCGTCACCTGGCAGCGCCGGCTCGCGCTGATCCTCCATGCGCCGACGCAGGCCGAGATCGAGCGATTCATCGCGGCCCAGGTGCGCCCCGCGCTGGAGCAGGTCGCGCAGGAACTGACGCGCCGCGGACGGGTCGCCGAGGTGCATGACGAGGAAAAGGGTGCCGTCGCGCTACGCTCCCCGGCCGAGAACGTGCGCGATTTCGTCTATGGAGTCAGTGCAGTGGCCCACCGCCTGCCGACGGTCCTCACGGCGGGAGCCGGCAAGCCGGAATACCGCTATGAGGCGCGGACATACTTTTCCAGCGGCGGGCGCGGCTATGATGTGATGGGCATGGCGCCCGACCAGATCATCACCGATGTGCTGGTGCAGTTCGAACGTTATCTGAACCTTGTCCACTCGCCGGAGACCCAGCTTGTGCAGGCCGCCCCGGGTCATCAGGGGGAGGGCTAGGGCCGGCGGGACGGGATCGCGCCGGCCGGCATAGGTGGTTGGCTTTCCCCCGGCATAAAAAAACCCGCCCCCGGCGTTCGTCCGGAGGCGGGGCGGGAGCCGGAAGGGTCGGCTCCCGGAAGACCCCATACCCTAGATAGTTGGAGCGGAAACGCCGGCCGGGGCGGGGGGCGGAAAACGGGTGGTGCTGGCACCCCGCCGCGCCGGCGGCGGGATCGGTCGTGAGGCCGCGCGGCAGTCTTACAGCGCGCGGCAGTCTTACAGCGCGCGGCAGTCTTGCTTACCGCGCGCGGCAGTCTTGCCCCGCGCGGCGGGAGGTTCACTCCGCCGCGAGGCGCAGCAGCGGGGCCGGCGCTTCCACCGGCAGCGCGTCCGCCACCTTGGCGGCGATGATCTCGGCGGTGGCGCAGGAGAGCGTCCAGCCCAGATGCCCGTGGCCGGTGTTGTAGAACACGCCCGGCTGCTTGCCGGCGGCGACGCGCGGCATCATGTCGGGCATCATCGGCCGCAACCCGGCCCACGGCACGACGCGCGCGGTGTTGACGCCGGGGAACAGCTTGCGGGTCCAGTCGACCAGCGGGCGGATGCGGTCGGCGCGGATGTCGCGATTCTCGCCATTGAACTCGGCGGTGCCGGCGACGCGGAAGCGGTCCTTGCCGAGGCGCGAGGTGACGATCTTGGTCTTGTCGTCGAGCAGGCTCACCCAGGGGGCCGAGGCCTGGCTCTCCTCGTCGTCGAGCATGACGGTGATGGAATAGCCCTTCACGGGATAAATGTTCACCCGGTCGCCGAGCCCGGCGGCGATGGCGCGCGAGCCGATGCCGGCGCAGACCACCGCGCCGTCGAAGGACAGCGTCTCGCGGCGGGGCAGCGCGTCCTCGGCGTCGGGGGCGACCGAGAAGGTCACGTCCACCCCGGTGCCGCCGGCGCCGGTGCCGGTGTGGGTCACGCGCTCGACGCTGGCCTCGCTGATGAAGCGCACGCCGTTGCGCCGGCACACTTCCGCCAGCCCATAGGTGAATTTGTGAATGTCGCCGGTGGAATCGGAGGGAGTGAAGAAGCCGCCATAGAAATGGCCCTTCAGCGTCGGCTCCAGCGCGCGGATTTCCTCGCCCGTCACCTCGCGCCGCTCCAGCCCGCCCTTGGCATAGAGGGCCGACACCTTGCGGGCGTTATCCTGGGCTTCCTTGTCGCGGTAGATGTGCAGGATGCCGCGCGTCTCGTGGTTGAAGTCGATGCCTTCGCGCTTGGCGATGTCGAACATGTAGTTGCGGGCCTGCAGGGCGAGACGGGTGGTCTCGACCGTGTTGGCCTCATAGTTCGGGATATTGGCGAGGAACTCGGCCATCCAGGAATATTTGTGCCAGGAAGGCATGGGGTTCATCAGCAGCGGCGCGTCCGGCGTGAACATCCACTTGATGCCCTTGAGCACGGTGGCCCAGGAGTTCCACACCTCGGCATTGGAGGCGGAGAGCTGCCCGCCATTGGCGAACGAGGTCTCCATCGCCGAATAGCGCTGGCGGTCGATGACGGTGACGTCATAGCCCTTCTGGTGGAGGGCATAGGCGGTGGTGACGCCGGTGATACCGGCACCGATAACGGCGATGTGGCGCATGGGAGGCTCCCGCGCTTGAGGACGACATGGCCCGACGCGCGGTGCCCCGCTTGGCGTCCGGCCGGCTGTCCCCATCTGTCGCGGTACCTGAGAGCTCGCCCCGAGACAGACGGCGGCGCCGTCAAACCATCCCGGGCTTCCCCTTCGGTGGGCGTCCTACCCCGGGGAAACCCGGCGCGACGCCTCTCTCCAGATTGTCCTGATCATGCGGTCCGTGGTGCCTGAGAGTTTCCTGGGGGGTTGCTCCGTCGGCGCCGACAATTGTCCGGGAGGGACTGTCGATCTCTCCCGCATGATCACTAGCAGACGGCTATATGCATCGCACAAATGCATGCCTCATTCAAGGGCAGGCGGGCGTGCTCGCGCCGAGTTGAGCCTGCGACCTTGGGAGGGGGAGGAGGGTAAGACGCCGCCTCGCGCCGCGCCGGGTGGGAAAGAGATCTGCCGAAGAGTTTCCCCTGGGCCCCGGATCGGCGCTTCGCAGGCGCGGCTTGTCCGGGGAAGGGGCGTGCCGCCGTGTCCCGGACGCCTGGAGCGTCAGCGGAGGGCGATCCGGGACACGGCGCAAAAGCATTGGGCCAAATCCCCCCCCTCACACCCCCGCCGCGTCGAGCCCGAGGTCGAGGATCGGGGCGGAATGGGTGATCCAGCCGACCGAGATCAAATCCACCCCGCTGGCGGCGATAGCGCCCACCGTCTCGCGCGAGACCCGGCCCGAGGCCTCGGTGAGCGCCCGCCCGCCCACCAGCGCCACCGCGTCGGCCAGCAGGACGGGGGTCATGTTGTCGAGCAGCACCGCGTCGACGCCTTCGGCCATGGCGGCGTCGAGCTGGGCCAGCGTGTCGACCTCGACCTCGATCTTCACCATGTGCCCGGCATGGGCTTTCGCCGCGCGGATCGCCGGCACCACGCCGCCGGCAACGGCGATGTGGTTGTCCTTGATCAGCACCGCGTCGTCGAGGCCGAAGCGGTGATTGGAGCCGCCGCCCGCCCGCACCGCGTGCTTTTCCAGCGCCCGCAGGCCCGGGGTGGTCTTGCGGGTGCAGACGATCTGCGCCTTGCCATGCTGGCGGGCGATCGCCACCAGCCCCGCCGTGGCGGTGGCGATGCCGGACATGCGGCAGGCGATGTTCAGCGCCACCCGCTCGGCGGTGAGGATGGCACGGGCCGAACCGTCGAGCCGCAGCACCACGTCGCCGGGCGCCACTTCAGTGCCGTCGCCGCGCTCGACGCTGACCTTCAGCGTGGGGTCGATCAGGTCGAAGGCGATCACCGCCGCGTCGATGCCGGCGATCACCCCCGGTTGGCGCGAGGCGATCACCGCCTGAAACCGCGCCTGTGCGGGAATGCAGGCATCGGTCGTCACGTCGCCGGCGCGGCCGAGATCTTCCAGCAGCGCGGCGCGCACGATCGGCTCGACCATCAGGCGGGGGAGGGGGGGAGGGGTCATGATGCTCTCGTTTCAGCAAAAGGAACGTCAGGACCGGGCTTGGCCCGGTCCTCCACGTCTTGCCCGTCAGCTATCGGTGCCGAAGGCGTGGATGCCCGGGCCAAGCCCGGGCATGACGTGGTTTTCGTGTCAGGGCCCACGCCCACTCCTCACGCTACCTGGCGGGTCTCGACGGCGTCGGCCGCGTCCGCCAGCCGCGTCTCGGAATGCCGCGCGGCCGCCGCCGGGGCGGGGTGGTCGGCGCGGAAATGCCCGCCGCGGCTCTCACTGCGGCGCAGCGCCGCCTCGGTGATCGCCAGCGCCACCAGCGAGAGGTCGCAGCCCTCCCGGTCGGCGATCGCGCCGAGCCGGGCGGCGGCGGCCTCCAGCCCCACGGCCTCGCGCACCACGCCCACCTGCCGGTCCATCAGCGCGCGGATCTCGGCCCGGGCCGGGGAGCGCGGGCGAGCGGGAGAGGGCGCGCGCGCCAGGCCGGGCGCGGCGTCCTCGCCGGCAATGTCCTGCGCGATCCATTGCGCATAGGCCAGCGCCTCCAGCAGCGAATTGCTGGCCAGCCGGTTGGCGCCGTGCAGCCCGGTGGAGGCCACCTCGCCGCAGGCCCACAGGCCCGGCACGCTGCTGCGCCCGGCGACATCCACCCGGATCCCGCCCATATGGTAATGCGCCGCCGGCCGCACCGGAATCGGCGCCCGCGCCGGGTCCAGCCCATGGGCGCGGCACAGCGCGACCACGCCGGGAAAGCGGGTGTCGATGTTCTTCATCCGGGCGTCCAGCACCACGGTCTCCCCGGCGGCGAGCTGAGCGAAGATCGCGCGCGCCACCACGTCGCGCGGGGCGAGTTCCTGCCCCGGCACCTCGGCCATGAAGCGCTCGCCGCGGCTGTTGAACAGCCGGGCCCCTTCGCCGCGCAGCGCCTCGGTGGCGAGCGGCATTGGCGCAGGGCCGCCAGAGGCCGCCCGTTCGGGGTCTCCGTCCACCGCCATCGCGGTGGGGTGGAACTGCACGAACTCAAGATCGCGCAGCACCGCCCCCGCCCGCGCCGCCAGAGCGAGGCCGGAGCCGACCGCCCCGAGCGGGTTGGTCGTGGCGCCATAGAGGCCGCCGAGCCCGCCGGTGGCGAGCACCACGGCACGGGCGGCGAGGGTGAGCGTGCGCCCTTCGCGGTCGCGGGCGGCAATGCCGGCGATGCGGCCATTGGCGTCGGCCAGAAGCTCGCCCGCCCGCCAGCCTTCCATGACAGTGATCGAGGGGCAGTCCCGCGCCGCGCGGGTCAGTGTTTCCAGCACCACGCGGCCGGTGCCGTCGCCCTGCGCATGGACGATGCGCCGGCGCGCATGCGCGGCTTCCAGCCCCAAAGCGAGGCTGCCATTGGGGTTGCGGTCGAACGGGGTGCCGAGCCCGACCAGCCAGTCGATCGCCCCCGGCGCGGCGCCGGCCACGCGGCGCGCCACCAGCGGCTGCGACAGCCCGGCCCCGGCGGCCAGCGTGTCGATGGCGTGCAGATCCGGCCGGTCGTCGGCGCCGAGCGCGGCGGCGATGCCGCCCTGCGCCCAGCCGGTGGCGGCCTCCGCCCCCAGCGGCGCGGCGACGACCAGCGTCACCGGGAGCGGCGCCAGCCGCAGCGCGGTGGCAAGGCCGGCCACCCCGCCGCCGACGACAACGATGTTCTCACGCGAATGGCTCACAAGCGGACCCTTCCGAGGTGCGATAAGCGGGCGAAGTGCGTTCAGCGAATGGCGTTCAGCTGATCGCCAGCATGCGCTCGACGGCGAGGCGGGCCCGGCCGGCGATCGCGGGGTCGATTTCGACCTGCGTCGTCATCGTCTCCAGCGCCCGGCGGATGTTCGGCAGGGTGATGCGGCGCATGTGTGGGCACAGGTTGCACGGGCGCACGAACTCGATGTCGGGGTGGTTCACCGCCACATTGTCGGCCATCGAGCATTCGGTGATCAGCACCACCCGCGCCGGCTTCTCGTCGCGCACATAATCCGCCATGCCGGCGGTGGAGCCGGCATAATCGGCCTCCGCCACCACTTCGGGCGGGCATTCCGGATGTGCCAGCACCACGACGCCGGGATGGTTCTCGCGCAGATCGCGAATATCCTGCGGGGTGAAGCGCTCATGCACCTCGCAATGGCCCTTCCACGCGATCAGCTCCAGCTCGGGCACCAGCTTCTGCACATTCTGCGCGAGGAATTCGTCGGGCAGCATGAGGATGCGATTGACGCCCCATTCCTTCGCCACCGCGCGCACCACCTTCACCGCGTTGCCTGACGTGCAGCAATAATCGCTCTCGGCCTTCACCTCGGCCGAGGTGTTGACATAGGTAACGACGGGCACGCCGGGATAACGCTGCTTCAGCAGGCGGATGTCGGCGGCGGTGATGCTGTCGGCCAGCGAGCAGCCCGCGCCCATATCAGGCATCAGCACGGTCTTGGACGGGTTCAGCAGCTTGGCGGTCTCGGCCATGAAATGCACGCCGGCCATGACGATGACATCGGCATCCACCGTCACCGCCTCGCGGGCGAGGGCCAGCGAATCCCCGACAATGTCGGCCACCGTGTTGAAGATTTCAGGCGCCTGGTAGTTGTGGCCGAGCACCACGGCGTTGCGCTCCCGCTTCAGCCGCTCGATCGCCTCGACCTCGCGGGCGATCAGCGGCCATTCCGCCGGGGTGATGTGCTTGGCCACCCGCGCATAGAGATGCGGCAGCGCGGGCAGGGCGGGCCGCTCGTCGGGCAGGCCCGGGACAAACGCCTCGGGGCGGTCGGCATGGGCAGCGACGTCGAAGTCCAGCATCGCGTCCTCCATTATGCTCTTTTTGAGTATAACTCAGGCCAAAGAAGACCGGGCAGCAGGGCCCGGCGGATCGTCATTATGCTAGGACTGAGTATAAGTCGCTGTCAACACTTCGTCACAAATCGGGCGATATGGGATTTGGATCGGTGAGGCAACGCATGACACTTGAAATCGACTCCGCCGGCATGGACGACGAGGGCGCGGTGGTCGCTCTCTGGCAGGCCTGCGGGCTCACGGTTCCCTATAATGACCCGGCGGCCGATTTCCGGTTCGCGCGCGGTGGCGCGAATTCGGAGGTGCTGGTGGCCCGCCGTGAAGGCGGCCGCGTCTGCGCCTCTGCCATGGTCGGCCATGACGGGCACCGGGGCTGGATTTACTATGTCGCCGTCGATCCCATCCTCCAGCGCCAGGGCGTCGGCGCGGAGATCGTGAGCGCGGCGGAGGCGTGGCTGCAGGCGCGCGACGTGCCGAAGGTGCAGCTTCTGGTGCGCGAGACCAACACCGCCGTCGTCGCCTTCTACGAGAAGCTTGGCTTCGAGGTCGCCCCGCGCGTGGTCCTGTCGAAATGGATCGACGGGCGGGATTAACCCTCACCGCCGCCCGAACCCTCCCGGCAACCTCACCCCCGGCGCCGGGCGCTCCAGCAGCACTTCGCGGCGGAAGCGCACCAGCCGGGCGGGGCGGCCGCCGGTCTCGGCCGTGCTCTCGCCGGTCTCTTCCACCAGCCGCTGCTGCTCCACCAGCCGGCGGAAATTCTGCTTGTGCAGCCGCGAGCCGGACAGCGCCTCCACCGCCTGCTGCAGCTGGCCGAGCGAGAAACTCGGCGGCATCAGCTCGAACACCACGGGGCGGTATTTGATCTTGCCGCGCAGACGGGCGATGGCGAGCGCCAGCATGCGGCGGTGGTCCTCGCGCATTTCGGTGCCGGAGGGCGGGATGGCGATGCGGTCGGAGCCGCGCTCGCGCAGCGCCTCGCCCACCAGCCCGGCCTCATAGAGCAGCTCATAGCGCTCCAGCACCCGCTCCTCGTTCCAGCCCGCCTCATGGCCGCCGGCGCCGCCGAAGCCCAGCGCGATGCGCTCGGCCCGCCGTTCGCTCAGCCGTCCCTGCGCCGCCCCCGCTGCCCAGGCGCGCAGGCCGTGTTCGAGCGTGTCGAGCACGGCGGGGCGCCCGCCGCGCCAGTCCTCCCAGGGGAAATAGCGGTACCAGCTCTGCCACGCCGCGTCGGTGTCGCCGGCCGGCCGGGCCTCGCGCACGAGGGCGAGATAGGCGAGGGAAAGCGCGCGGGTGCCGTCCTCGCCGCGGTCGCGGTCGCCGAAGGTGTAAAGCTGCTCGACATAGCCGAGTTCCTGCAGCGTCTGCCGCTCCACCCAGCTGCGCAGGCCCATTTCCAGCGTGCGGTGGCCGCGCTCCAGCGGGCCGGAGGGCAGCGAATCGCGCCCGTCGCCATGGCGCAGCGTCAGCACCTTGGGGTCGTCGCCCGTCACGGCCACGATCACCGCCGACAGGCCGATCGCCAACGCCGGTTCCGGCGCGTGGGAAGGGGCGGCGCTCGTGCGCGGGTCTGGGCTCGGCGTGGTCGGCATCGGGTTCCGGGCGGTGGGTTCGGCGTGCCGCACATTAGCATGGAAGCGGCGGCGTCGCTGCGCCGGCAACTCTTGCGCCGGCGGCGCGGGAGTGGCACTCCGGCAAAGGTTGCAACGGAGGCGGATGATGAGCGGCAAGGTGGTTCTACCCGGCGGAAGCAAGGTTTCGGCGCTTGGCATCGGCACCTGGATGATGGGCGAGCGCCCCGAGGCGCGGGCCGAGGAGACCGAATCGGTGCGCCTCGGCGTCGAGCTCGGCCTGAAGCTGATCGACACGGCGGAAATGTATGGCGAGGGCGCCTGCGAGCGCTTTCTCGGCGAGGCGCTGGCCGGGCTGCGCGACAAGGTTTTTCTCGTCTCCAAGGTCTACCCGCACAATGCCAGCCGCGCCGGCGTGGTCTCAGCCTGCGAGCGCAGCCTCCGGCGGCTGAAGACCGACCATCTCGACCTCTATCTGCTGCACTGGCGCGGCAGCGTGCCGCTGGCGGAAACCATCATCGGCTTCGAGCAGCTGAAGACCCAGGGCAAGATCCGCGACTGGGGCGTGTCGAATTTCGACACGGACGACATGAACGAATTGTACGAGACCCCCGGCGGCGAGGCCTGCGCCACCAATCAGGTTCTGTACAATCTCACCCGGCGCGGGCCGGAATGGGACCTGCTGCCCTGGCTGCAGGAACATGAAATGCCGCTGATGGCCTACAGCCCGATCGAGCGCGGCCGGCTGAAGAGCACCGGCGTGCTGGCCGATCTCGCCGCCAAGCACAATGCCCGGCCCTATCAGATCGCGCTCGCCTGGGCGCTGCGCATGCCGGGCAACATCGTCATCCCCAAGGCCTCGCGCGCCGCCCATATGCGCGAGAATGCCGGCGCAAGCGACATCGCGCTCGATGCGGAAGACCTCGCCGCGCTGGACGCCGCCTTCCCGCCGCCGTCGCGCAAGCGCTCGCTCGAAATGCTCTAAGCGACGTCTACGCACCGGCCGCGAGGCCGGCCAGCCAGCGACGAATGATTGTCTCCTCATCGGTCGAGAGGCCCGCGAGGAGGCCGGATTCGAGCCCATAGACCCGCGCCTTGGCCGCGCTAAGCCGGGCCTCGCCCTCCGGTGTCAGGGCGATCTGCTGGATTCGTCCATGCACCGCATGGGGACGACGGGCCACCAGCCCGGCCTTCAGCAGATTGGCGATGATGGTGCTCATCGTCTGCGGCGTCAGCAGAGCGAGGCGGGCGAGGTCCGCCCCGGACGCGGCGGGATAGGCTTCCAGCATCACCAGGGCCGAGAACTGCGCCGAGGTGAGGCCGAGATCGCTCAGCAGGGCTTCCACGCGCAGGCGGTGCACATGCGCCGCCTGACGCAGCAGATAGCCGAGATGGCCGTCGGCGCCGCGCCTGCCTTCGCCCGGGGCAGGCGGCACGGCGTCGGGGGAGTTGCGCATTATCAGAGCCCTGATATCATATTCGTGCTCTGATAATATCTCCTCGCGCAGGTTCACGCCACCATGACGATTCCTGAGAGCGCCCCGGCGGCGCCGTTCTCCTATGCCGGCTTTCAGGCCGTTGCTCCCGCCGCCACCGCCGCGCTGCGCGCGCTGAGCCAGTCGGTGGATGCCGGCCTCGACAAGGGGCTGGTCGAACTGGTCAAGATCCGGGTGTCGCAGATCAATGGCTGTGCCTTCTGCACGGCGTTCCACATCGCGCTCGCCCGCCGGCTCGGCGTGGAGGCGGCGAAGATCGACCTGGTGGCGGTCTGGCGCGACGCCGGCCTGTTCACCCCGCGCGAGCGAGCGGCGCTGGCCTGGGCGGAGCAGCTTGCCGGCATGGCGGGCGGCCCGGTGCCGGAGGACGCGGTGGCGCAGTTCGGCGAGGTTTTCGCGTCTGACGAGGTGGTGCACCTCACCGTCGCCATCGCCGCCATCAATGCCTGGAACCGCATTGCCGGCGGGCTGCGCTTTCCGCCCCCTTCCTGATCCCGCATGGGGCGGGCACGGAAGGTGAGTGGCGGCTTGCCCTCACGGCGCCGGGCAGGGCACGCTCCGGCGCCGTGCATCGGTGAACAGGTAGCCGGCGACGGCGATCACCACCAGCGCGCCGCCGAACAGCGCCGGCGGGCCGACCCGCTCGTCATAGGCCAGCCACACCCAGAGCGGGGAGAGCGCCACGTCGAGCAGCAGCAGCAGGCCGGTTTCGCCCGAGCCTATGTGCCGCCCGCCCATCAGGGTCAGCACATTGGCGAGGCCGGAGGTCAGCACGCCGAGCAGCGCGCAGACGAACAGCGCATAGGCCGAGGGCAGGCCGGGCGACGCCAGCGGCAGGGCGATCACCGCCGCGATCACGGCGGAGACGAGGCTGATCAGCGTCAGGTCGAGTTTCGGGTAGCGCTTGGCCTGCACCAGCAGCCCGCCCCAGCTCAGCGTCATCAGCGCCGCGACCAGGATGCCGGCGCTGTCGCCCACTGAGATCGCCGCGCCGGCGGTGATGGTGATGCCCACCGCCGCCACCAGCGCCGCCGCGCCGAAGCGCCGGCTCAGCTTTTCACGCAGCGCCACCAGGGCCAAAAGGGCGGTGACGAAGGGCAGCGTGGCGTAGATCGTCATGACGGTGGCGACCGAGGTCAGCTGCAGCGCGCCGATATAGGCGATGTTGCCGACCACGGCGAGGCCGATGGCGAACAGGCTGGCGCGGGAGGCGCCGGCCCGCAGCGCCTGCGCCCTGTCGGCGGTGGCCAGCAGCCAGAACGGCGCGAGCGCCAGCACCGCGAACACCGAGCGCCAGAGGATGATCGTCCAGGCATCGAGATCGGCCATCCGCACGAACAGGCCGACAAGGCTCCACAGCAGGGTGGAGAACAGCACCACGGCAAGGCCGGCCGCGCGGGGTGTCAGCAAGGCACGGGACGTGATGGACATGAAGGCCTCTGTGTGTTCCGATCCGACGCATGATAGGCAACAGTAGACCGGTCGTCTAGTATGACGGAAAAGCCATCCACACGCGACAGGATCGTCGCGGCGGGACGCAAGGCGATGCTGGAGCAGGGCTATGACGGCACCGGCATCGGCCCGCTTCTGGCGTCGGTAGCGGTGCCTAAGGGCTCCTTCTACCATTTCTTCGCCAGCAAGCAGGATTTCGCCGGCGCGGTGCTCGACGCCTATGCCGGCCAGTACCGCCGGCAGCGGCAGGAGCTTTTCGCCGATGCCAGCCTGAGCCCGCTCGCGCGGATTGCGCGCCATCTGGAACAGGTGGAGCGCGATTCGGTGGCGGAGGCGGAGGTGGCGGGCTGTCTCTATGGCGTGCTCGCCCAGGCCGCCCCGGCGCTGGATGACGGGCTGCGCTCCCAGCTGGCGGACGTCTTCGCCAGCTGGGAGCAGGATCTCGCCGCGCTGATCACTGAAGCCCAGAGCGCCGGCGAGGTCGATCGCGCGCTCGATCCGGTGGAGGTGGCGGCGCACATCATCGACACCTATGAGGGCGCGGTGATCCGGGCGCGGGCCGGCGATGGGCCGGCGGCCTTCGCGCGCCTGCGCAAATTCGCCCTGGCGCTGCTGCGGGGCGGGGCCGGCGCGGAAGGGGCGTGAGACGGGCGTGAGGCTGCCCCTCTCGACAGCCGCCCCGTCGCGACGCGATAAGCGGCACGTCGCTGATCTTCGCCCGCCCCTATCCCGCCCCGGAACGCCGCCCGTGCCGCACGCCCCGCTGATCCGCCTGGAGAATGTCACCCTCTCGCGCGGCGGCCGGGTGGTGCTGGACGACATCTCGCTTGACATCACCGAGCGCCGGGTCGGGCTGATCGGCACCAATGGCTCGGGCAAGAGCTCGCTGGTGCGCCTGCTCAACGGCCTGCTCTCGGCGGAGAAGGGCCGCGTCACTGTGCACGGTTTGGACGCGAAGGAGCAGGCGGGCGACCTGCCGCGCAAGGTCGGCTTCATCTTCCAGAACCCCGACCACCAGATCATCTTCCCCACCGTCGCCGAGGAGATTGCCTTCAGCCTGGAACAGGCCGGCCTGCCGCGCCGGGAGGCCGCGCGCGAGGCGGTGCCGGCGCTCGCTCGCTTCCAGCGCGTGCACTGGGCCGAGCGGCCGGTGCACGCGCTCTCGGAAGGGGAAAAGCAGTTTCTGTGCATCATCGCCGTGCTGGTGATGACGCCGTCGGTGCTTATTCTCGACGAGCCGTTTTCCAGCCTCGACCTGCCCACCCGCCGGCGTCTGGAAACATTGGTCGCCGGGCTGGAGCAACAGGTGATCCTCGTCGCCCATGAGCTCGACGCCTTCGCTAGATATGAGCGGGTGATCTGGCTGCATGAGGGGCAGGTGCGCGGCGACGGCCCCCCCGCCGCGATCATCCCCGCCTACCGCGCCTTCGCCGAGGGTCTGACATGATCTCGCTCTATCTCGCCCAGCGCACCTGGCTGCATGGCGTGCCCGCCGGCTGGAAGCTGCTGGCGCTGGCGCTGCTCAGCCTCATCGCCGCGCCGCTCGACAGCCTGCCGGTGATGGCCGGCCTGCTCGCCGCCGTGCTGCTGCTCTATGCCTCGCTCGGCAAGGCGGCGCTGGCGCAGATCGCGCTGCTGCGCCCGCTTTGGCCGCTCTTTGCCATCCTGCTCGCCTTCCATTGGTGGAATGGCGACGTCGCCGCCGGCCTCGTCGTGCTGGCCCGCATCCTCGCCATGGTGCTGCTGGCCAATGCGGTGACGATGACCACCCGCATGGACGCGATGATGGACGCGGTCGAGCCGCTGCTGGCCCCGCTGGCGTGGTTCGGCGGCTCGCCGCGCGCGGTGGCGCTGGCGGTGGCGATGATGATCCGTTTTGTGCCGCTGCTCTTTGCCCTGTGGGAGGCGCTGAACGAGTCCTGGCGCGCCCGCACCGGCAAGCGCGGCGGCTGGCGCCTGCTCGCGCCTTTCTGTATCCAGACATTGAGACTGTCCCATCACACCGCCGAGGCGCTGGCCGCGCGGGGCGGTGCGCCGCGAGGAACCCGCCGATGAAAGACCGTAACCTCGTTCAGGTCGCGCTCTACGCCGCCATCTTCGCCGTGCTCGGCCTGCTGCCGCGCTTCGATCTGCCCTTCGCCGCCGGCGTGCCGATCACCGCCCAGAGCATGGGGGCGATGCTGGCCGGCGTGATGCTCGGCGCCTGGCGCGGGGCGCTGGCCATGGTGCTGCTGCTGTTCGTCGTCGCGCTCGGCGCGCCGCTGCTGGCCGGCGGGCGCGGGGGGCTCGGCGTGTTCTTCACCCCCTCCGTCGGCTTCATCTTCGGCTGGATCGCGGTGGCTTTTGTGGCCGGCTGGCTCATGCAGGCGCTGCGCAAGGCGCCGGTCTTCCCCGCCGCGCTCATCTCTGCCGTCATTGGCGGCATCGTGGTGATGTACGCCTTCGGCATTGCCGGCCTGGCGCTGGTCGGCGGGCTGTCGGTGATGGATGCCACCAAGGCCTGCCTGATCTTCATTCCCGGCGACGCGATCAAGGCGGTGCTGGTGGCGCTGATCGCGCAGACCGTGGCGCGCGGCCTGCCGGAAGCGCTGCTCTCGCGCAACGCCTGAGGCGATGACCCACACCATCGGCGCCGGCCTGCCCGCCCTCGCGGCGGCGGCACCCACCCGCGCCGGGCTGGTCTGCGACGACGAGGTGGTGAGCCGCGCCGCGCTTGCGTCCCGCATCAGTGCGCTCGCGGCGCATCTGGAGACGCGCACCGCGCCGGGACAGGGCGTGGCGCTGGCCATGGGCAACGGGCCGGAACTGGTGGAAGCCTTCTTCGCCTGCGCCATCAGCGGCCGTCAGGCGCTGGTCTATGATTCCGGCTGGCCCGCACCCTACCGCGCCGCCATCGATGCCGCGCTGGCCCCAAACCTGACGCTGGAATCCCCGGCGCTGGAGGCCCTGCCCAACCTCGCCTCCGCCCCGTTCCCGCCCACGCCAGCGCCGGACGCGCCGTTCTATGTCGGCTTCACCTCCGGCTCCACCGGCCTGCCCAAGGGCTACCGGCGTTCCCACCGCTCCTGGATCGACAGCTTCGCCGCCAGCGCGGCCGAATTCTGCCTCAGCGAAGCGGATGTGGTGCTGGCGCCCGGCGGGCTGGCGGCGTCGCTGCATCTCTATGGTGTCGTCCACGCGCTGCACATCGGCGCGCTGGCGGTGATGATGCGCCAGTTCCACCCCCGCCGGGCGCTGCGCCTCATCGCCCGGCATGGTGTCACCGCGCTCTATGCCACCCCGACCCAGCTGCAGATGCTCATTGAGGCCGGGGCGGGCGAGAGCTTTCCGACGGTTCGCCTCCTCATGATCTCAGGCGCCAAATGGCGGGCGGAAACGCGGGCCGCCACGCTGGCGCTGTTCCCCAAGGCCGGCATCGCCGAATTCTATGGCGCCTCGGAAACCAGCTTCATCACCATTGCCCGGCCGGGGGAGGCGGTGCCGCCCGGCTCGGTCGGCCGGCCCGCTTATGGTGTCACCCTGCGCATCCGCGACGCGGCGGGGCATGACCTCAAGGCCGGCGAGGCGGGGGCGATCTGGGTCAGGAGCACGATGCTGTTCGAGGGATATGCCTGCGGCGACGCGCCGGAAACCCGCCGCGTGGGTGGCTTTCTCACCATTGGCGACCATGGAAGGCTCGACGAGGCCGGCTTTCTCTATCTGCATGGGCGCGAGAAGCGCATGCTCGTCACCTCGGGGCTGAACGTCTATCCCGAGGAGGTGGAAACCGTGCTCGCCAGCCTGCCCGGCATCGCGGAAGCCGCCGTGTTCGGCCTGCCCGACGATTTGCGCGGCGTCGAGCTTGTGGCCGTGCTGCGCGGCGCGGTGGACGAGCCCGCCCTGCGCGCCGCCTGCCGGGGGCTGCTGCCGGCGGCGAAGATCCCGCGCCGTTTCCTCAGCCTGGAGGACTGGCCGCGCACCTCGGGCGGCAAGGCGGATCTCAGGGCGCTGGAGGCGATCGCGCGGGAAAGGTTCGCGCGATGAACCGGGCCTTTATCCTCGCCGCCTGCCGCACGGCGGTGGCCCCGCGCGGCGGCGCCTTTCGTCTGGTCGAGGCGTATGACCTCGCCGCCCCGGTGCTGCGCGCCTGCCTCGACGATGCGGGCGTGGCATCGGATGACGTCGAGCACGTCATCCTCGGCAATGCGCTGTCGGGCGGCGGCAATGTCGCCCGCCTCGCCGCGCTGGCGGCCAACCTGCCGCCCACCGTGCCGGCGCTGACGCTGGACACGCAATGCTGTTCCGGGCTCGACGCCATCCAGCTGGCGGCGCGGCTGGTAGAATCGGGCGCGGCGCAGCTCGTGCTCGCCGGCGGGGTGGAGAGCTTCAGCCGCTCGCCCCTGCGCGCCACCCGGCCGAAGGCGAAGGGCGAGGCGCCGGTGTTTTATGACCGCCCGCCCTTCACCCCCTGGCCGGCGCGCGACCCTGAGATGATCGAGGTTCTGGCCCGCGCGGCGAATGGCTACAGCCGCGAGCGGCAGGCGGCCTTCGCCATCGAGAGCCACGCCAAGGCGCTGGCAGCGCGGGCGCGGCTGGAAGCGGAAATCGTGCCGGTGGCGGGGCTTGCCTTCGACAGCTTCACCCGCGCGCTCACCCCGGCCTTGTGCGCCCGCGCGCCGGTGCTGCACCGTGACGGCGAGAGCGAGGTGGACGCGGCCGGCGTCGCGGTGGAGGCGGACGCCGCCGCCATGGTGCTGGTGGCCTCGCGGGAATGGGCGCAGCGGCGCCGGCAGGCCGGTCGTCCGATCTGCAAGGTGTTTTATGCCCGCTCCTTCGGCGCCGCGCCGGAGAACCCGCCGGAGGCGATCGATCAAGGCTTGATCGACACGGCCTATGACAACGGCCTTATGAATTTCGACATTCTTCACGACCAAGGTGTGCAACTGGACTGGGCACGCATTCCCGTCGTCGAGCTGATGGAAGCCTCGGCCGGGCAGGCGCTGCTGAACTGCCGAAACAGCGGGCTCGACCCCACCACCCTCAATCGCGGCGGCGGGGCGCTGGCGCGCGGGCATCCCATCGGCGCCTCGGGCGCGATCCTCGCCGTGCGCCAGTTCCACGAGCTGGCGCGCGAGGCGCCGCAGGCGCTCGGCCTTTCCGCCATCGCGGCGGCGGGCGGGCTCGCCAGCGTGCTCATGTTGCAGCGCCTCTAAACAGGCGTTTGCCGCGCCCGGCCTCCTTGTGCAGGATGCAGCACGAATCGTCCGCAGAAGACGATCGTTCATTTCGGGAGAAAGGCCGTTGGCCGTATGAACGCGATCTCCTCACGCCAGCAGGACATTCTCGGCCTCGCGCGCGCCCAGGGACGGGTGAGCGTCGAGGACCTCGCCAGCCGTTTCGTCGTCTCGCCACAGACCATCCGCAAGGATCTCAACGATCTGTGCGTGCGCCGGCTGATGTCGCGTGTGCATGGCGGCGCCGTCGTCGCCTCGGGGGTGGAGAACCTCGCCTATGAGGCCCGCCGCGCCATGGCGCAGGGCGCCAAGCGCGCCATCGCCGAGGCCGCCGCCAGCATGGTGCCGAACCGCGCCTCGCTGTTCATCAATATCGGCACCACCACGGAAGAGGTCGCCCGCGCCCTGTCCGACCATGAGGATCTGCTGGTCATCACCAACAACCTCAATGTGGCGACGCTGCTCTACCGCCATCCCCGCATCGAGCTGATCATGGCCGGCGGGCCGGTGCGCCATGCCGACGGGGCGGTGATCGGCTCGGCGGCGGTGGATTTCGTCCGCCAGTTCCGCGTCGACTACGCCGTCATCGGCGCCTCGGCGATCGAGGAGGACGGCACGCTGCTGGATTTCGACTATCGCGAGGTGCAGGTCGCCCGCGCCATCATCGACAATGCCCGCCAGATCATCCTGGTGGCGGATCGTTCCAAGCTGGAGCGCACCGCGCCGGTGCGCATCGGCTCGATGTCGGAGGTCGACACCTTCGTCACCGACACCGTATCCTCCCCCGAGCTGCGCCATGTGTGCCAGCGCGAACAGGTGGAACTGATCGAGGTCGGTTCGCTTGACGAGGACGGGTTCTAGAGCACGCGCCGATCAGCTTGCATCGCAAGCTGATCGGATAACGCGTTCTCTATCTTAGAGTTAGAGTGCGATCCGATCAGATTGGTTCAATCTGATCGGATCGCACTCTAGAGATCCCGCATTGCAACATCGGGGCGGCGCGCGCCGGGGCCTGACTGCCTGCGGCGTCCGCCACGTCCCGCTTCATCGACCGCCGGAGGAGAGACGAATGGAACTGCGCCGCCTCGGACGCTCGGATATTCTGGTGCCGCCGCTGTGCATCGGCGGCAATGTGTTCGGCTGGACCGCCGACGAGCCCACCTCCTTCCGCCTGCTCGACGCGCTGTTCGACGCCGGCTTCTGCTTCATCGACACCGCCGACATGTATTCGCGCTGGGCGGAGGGCCACACCGGCGGCGAATCCGAGGCCATCATCGGCAAATGGATGAAGGCGCGCGGCAATCGCGACCGCCTCGTCATCGCCACCAAGGTCGGCGCCGATATGGGGCAGGGCAAGGTGAGCCTCGCCCCGGACCATATCCGCGCCGCCGCCGAGGCTTCGCTCTCCCGACTGCAGACCGACTATATCGACCTCTACCAGTCGCATTTCGACGACCCGGACACCCCGTTCGAGGAGGTGCTGGGCGCCTATGACGAATTGATCCGGGCCGGCAAGGTGCGGATCATCGGCGCGTCCAACCTCACCGCGCCCCGGCTGTTCGAAGCGCTGGCGGTGTCGACCCGCGAAAAACTGCCGCGCTACGAGACGCTGCAGCCGGAATATAATCTCTACGCCCGCGCCGGCTATGAGGCCGATATCGAGGCGGTCTGCGCCGCCAGCGGCCTTGGCGTCATCCCCTATTTCTCGCTCGCCGCCGGCTTCCTCACCGGCAAGTACCGCAGCGCCGCCGATGCCGGCAAAAGCGTGCGCGGGGCCTCGCTGGTGGAGAAATATCTCAACCCGAGGGGCGAGCGCATTCTCGCCGCGCTCGACACGGTGGCGGCCGCCCATGGCGCCACGCCGACCCAGGTGGCGCTGGCCTGGGTCATGGCCCGCCCCAGCATCACCGCCCCCATCGCCAGCGCCTCGCGGGTGGAACAGCTCGGCGACCTCATCGCCAGCGCCGACCTCGCGCTCACCGGCTCGGACATGGCCCGGCTCGACAGCGCCAGCGCCTGGAAGGACTGACAATGGCGACGCAAAGCCCGGCCGAAATCGCGCGCTTCATCGAGGCCGGGCGCGGCACCGCGCCGGCGGACCTCGTGATCAAGGGCGTCCAGCTGCTGGATGTCATCACTGGCGCCATCACCCGCACCGACATCGCCATGGTGGGGGAGCGCATCGTCGGCACCTATGGCGAATATCACGGCGCGCGGGAGATCGACGGCGCCGGGCTGTTCGCCGTGCCGGGCTTCATCGACACGCATCTGCATGTCGAATCCTCGTTGGTCACGCCGCTGGAATTCGACCGCTGCGTGCTGCCGCACGGCGTCACCACGGCGATCTGCGACCCGCACGAAATCGCCAATGTGCTGGGCGCGGAGGGCATCGCCTATTTCCAGCGCTGCGCCGAGCGCACGCTCATGGACCTGCGCGTCCAGCTCTCCTCCTGCGTGCCCGCCACCACCTTCGAAACCGCCGGCGCGGAACTCGCCGCGCCCGATCTCGCGCTGCTGCGCGGCCATGGCTCCGGCATCGGCCTCGCCGAATTCATGAACTTCCCCGGCGTGCTGTTCGCCGATGAGGGGTGCCTGGCCAAGCTGTCGCTGTTCTCCGACGGGCATATTGACGGTCACGCGCCGCTGCTGCGCGGGCGCGACCTCAATGGCTACATCGCCGCCGGCATCCGCACCGAGCATGAGGCGACGGGGCTGGAGGAGGCGCGCGAGAAGCTGATGAAGGGCATGACGGTGCTCATCCGCGAGGGCTCGGTCTCGAAAGACCTGCACGCGCTGATTCCGCTGATCTCGGCCGACACCTCGGCGTTCCTGGCCTTCTGCACCGATGACCGCAACCCGCTGGACATCGCCGAGGAAGGCCATCTCGACTACATGATCGCCGAGGCCATCCGCCATGGCGCGCCGCTGCACCATGTCTACCGGGTGGCGAGCTGGTCGGCGGCCAATGCCTTCGGCCTCACCGATCGCGGCCTCATCGCCCCCGGAAGGCGGGCGGACATCGTGCTGGTGGATAATCTGGAAGCCTGCTCGGTCCGCCAGGTCATCTCCGCCGGCCGGCTGGTGACGCCGGAACTGTTCGCCGCGCGCGGGCATGTCGCCCCGGTCGGCATGGATTCGGTGAAGGCGCGGAAGGTCGCGGCGGCGGATTTCCGCATCCCGGCCACGGAGAGCGCCACCCGCGTTATCGGCGTGGTACCGGGCCGCATCATCACCGAGGATGTGCGGCTCGACCTGGCCGTCTTCGATGGCGAGAAGCGGGTGGACCTTGAGAAGGACGCGGTGAAGGTCTGCGTGGTCGAGCGGCACGGGCGCAACGGCAATATCGGCCGCGGCTTCGTGCATGGCTTCGGCATGAAGCGCGGCGCCATCGCCTCCTCGGTCGGCCATGACAGCCACAACATCACCGTGGTCGGCGTCGACGAGGCCGACATGGCGCTGGCGGTGAACCGGCTCATCGAAATGCGCGGCGGCTTCGCGGTGGCCGATGGCGGGGAGGTGACGGCCGAGCTCGCTTTGCCCGTCGCCGGGCTGATGGCGGACACCTCGTTCGAGGAGGTGCACGACGCGCTGATCCCGCTGCGCGCGGCGGCGAAGGCGCTGGGCGTGGTGCTGGCCGAACCGTTCCTGCAGGTGGCGTTTTTGCCGCTGCCGGTCATTCCGCATCTGAAGATCACCGATTTCGGCATGTTCGACGTCAACGCCTTCGCCCTGCTGGAACCCGCCCCACCGCCGGCCGGCAATGGGTGAACCTGTCGCGCCCCCGCGTCACGGCCCCGTGCGGGAGCGCTGCGGCGATGTGCGCACCCCGTGTCCCGGCCCAGCGGAGGCGTAGCCGAAGCGCCGCGCCGGGACCCAGGGGAAACCGCCGCCGGCATCCCCCCGGCTCCGCCTTCACACCGTCATGCCCGGGCCCGGCCCGGGCATCCACGCCTTCCGGTGCCCCGCTCTCACACCGTCATGCCCGGGCGTGGCCCGGGCATCCACGCCTTCCGGGGCCTCGCCGTCACACCGTCATGCCCGGCCCGGCCCGGGCACCCACGCCTTCCGGGGCTCCGCCTTCACACCGTCATGCCCGGGCCCGACCCGGGCATCCACGCCTTACCTTTGGCTCGGGCGGAAGACGTGGATCCCCGGGTCAAGCCCGGGGATGACGGCGCGTAAAGGGAGGGCGTCGCGCATGGGGGAAGGCGTGTGCGGGGAACGGACTCCCCCGCACCCCTCCCGTCCGCCCGCCCGATCTGCTAGACCCGGCGCGTCCCGTCAGAGACCCCCCGCCCATGGCCCGCCTGCGCTCGTCCGTTTTCCTCCTGCTGCTCGTCCTGTGGACGGTGCTGCTCGCCGCGACCATTCCCTATTTCGCGTGGCTCGACCGGCCGCACGCCACCCGCCGCTTTTCGCGCTTCTGGGCCGGCGGGGTGCTGGCGATATTGCGCCTCGTCGGGCTTTCCTACCGCACCATTGGCGAGGAAAACCGCCCGCCCGAGCCGGCGCTCTATGTCGGCAACCACCAATCCGCCTTCGAGACCATCGCCGCCGCCGTGCTCATCCCCGATGTCGCCATCGTGCTGAAGGAAGAGCTGTACCGCATCCCGGTGTTCGGCTGGTTCCTCAAGCGCTCGCCGATGATCGCCATCGACCGCGCCGGCGGCGCCTCCTCGGTGAAGAAGATGTTCCGCGAGGGCCGCGAGGCCAGCGAACATGGGCGCAACCTGCTGATCTTCCCCGAAGGCACCCGACGCGCGGTCGACGAGCGGGCCGAGTTCCATCGCGGCGTGCTGCTGCTCTACAAGGCGCTGGACCTGCCTGTTGTGCCTGTCGTCAACAATGCCGGCCTGTTCTGGCCGGCGCGCAGCTTTGCCATCCGGCCGGGCACCATCACCGTCTCCTATCTGCCGCCCATTCCGCCCGGCCTGCCGGACCGCGAGTTCATGGCAAGGCTGAGCGAGGCGATCTATGCGGAACGCGACCGGCTGGTCGCGCAGGAGGGGAAGGCTTCATGAGCGAGGCGGGCATCGTTATCCTCGGCGCCGGGCAGGGCGGTTTCCAGGCCGCCGCCTCGCTGCGCGATTGCGGCTATGCGGGCCGGCTGGTGCTTGTCGGCGACGAGCCGGGCCTGCCCTATCAGCGCCCGCCGCTGTCCAAGGCCTATATGAAAAGCGAGGCCGGCATCGAGCAGATCGAGCTGCGCGCCGGCGCCTTCTACGCCGACCACCGCATCGAGCTGGTCAACGCCCGCGCCACCGCCATCGACCGGCCCGGCCAGCGCCTGCTGCTGGAAGACGGCACGGCGCTGCCCTATGCCCATCTCATCCTCGCCACCGGCGCCCGCAACCGGCCGCTGCCCGTGCCGGGGCATGATCTCGCCGGCGTGTACTATCTGCGCACCCTGGCCGATGCCGACGCGCTGAAGGGCAAGCTCGCTGTCGCCCGCCGCGTGGTGGTGATCGGCGCCGGCTTCATCGGGCTGGAATTCGCCGCCGTCGCCCGCGCGCTCGGCCATGAAGTGACGGTGCTGGAAGGCGCCGGCCGCGTGCTGGCCCGCGCCGTCTCGCCCGAGATGTCGGCGTTTTTCGCCCACGCCCACGCTGCCATGGGCACGAAGCTCGTGCTCGGCGCCGGCGTGGTCGGGCTGGAAGGCGAGGGCGGGCACGTCACCGGCGTCGCCACCGGTGATGGCACGGTGCACCCGGCGGATTTCGTGCTGGTCGGCATCGGCGTGGTGCCGAATGTCGAACTGGCCGCCGCCGCCGGGCTGGAGGTGGCGAACGGCATCGTCGTCGACGCGCATCTGGCCACCATGGATCCCGCCATATCAGCGCTGGGCGACGCGGTGGCCTATCCCAGCCGCTTCGCCGCAAAAGACGGCACCACCCATGTCCGGCTGGAATCGGTGCAGAACGCCGCCGACCAGGCCCGCAGCCTCGCCCATCGGCTCACCGGCAGGGTGTCCCCCTTCGACGCGGTGCCGTGGTTCTGGAGCGACCAGGCCGACCTCAAGCTGCAGATGGTCGGCCTCGCCGCCGCCACCGACAGCGCGGTGCTGCGCGGCGACCCCGCCTCGCGCCGCTTCTCGGTGTTCCGCTTCCGCGACGGCGTGCTCACCGCCATTGAGAGCGTCAACCGCCCCGCCGACCACATGCTCGGCCGCCGGCTGCTCGCCGGCACGCCGGCGATCACGCCGGCGCAGGCCGCCGATGAGAGCTTCGAGCTGAAGAGCCTGCTGGCGAAATAGCGCGCCGGGTGCGTCGCTGGCCTGTTTGCTCTCATCGGCCTGATCGTCCACCTCATCGGCCTGACTAGCAGGCGGGAAATCGGGCGCTTACACTCGCCGGGAACCTCTCCCCCCGGAACTTCCGATGGCTTTTTCGCTGCGCCAGCTTCAATATCTCGTCGCGGTGGCGGAGAACGGTTCCGTCTCCTCGGCGGCGCACACGCTGTCGATCTCGCAGTCGACCGTGACCGAGGCCCTGCGCGAGCTGGAGCTGGACCTCGGCATCAAACTGCTGGAGCGCCATGCGCGCGGCGTCGACCTCACCCTCAAGGGCCATCATTTCCTGCGCCATGCGCGCAAAATCCTCAGCGATGTCGCCGATGCGCGGCGGGCGCTGGCGGGGCCGGAGATGGCGGCGCTCACCGGGCGCCTCGCCGTCGGGGTGACGCCGCTGGTCGCCGGCTACATCTATTCCGACCTCATCGCCCGCTTCCGCCGCGCCTTTCCCGGCGTTGCGGTGGAGGCGGTGGAGGATGCCGGCGATTATCTCGAACATCTGCTGGTCGGTGGCGAACTCGATGTCGCGGTCATGGTGCTGCCGCCCGGCCGGCACTCGGCGGCGCTGCAGACGCAGGCGGTGGAAATCTCGCCCTATCGCGTGTGGCTGCCGCTCGGCCATCCGGCGCTGGCGGCGGAGCGGGTCAGCCTGCGTGATCTCGCCGAGGAGCCGCATGTGCTTCTCACCATTGACGAAATCGCCGAGGCGTCGGAAATCGTCTGGCGCCGGCTCGGCATCCGCCCGCCGGTGGCCTTCCGCACCCGCTCGGTGGAGGCGGTGCGCTCGCTGGTGGCGACCGGCGCCGGGGTGGCGGTGCTGCCGGACCTCACCTACCGGCCCTGGTCGCTGGAAGGCGACAAGATCGAGGCGCGCACGCTGATCGACAATGTGCCGGCGGTGGAGGTGGCGACCGCCTGGCGGCGCGGCTCGCCGCTCTCCCCCGCCGCCGCCGGCTTCGTCTCCATCGCCGCCACGCGCCATGGCGGGCGCGGGCGGTAGAGGGGGCGGGCCTTGTTTGCCGCGCCCGTCCCGCGTTCCCCGGGCAAGCCTGCGGTCCCATTCGCAGATGCGTTCCCCGGACAAGCCGCGCTGGTGCGGCGCCGATCCGGGGCCCAGGGGGCCGGGCGCGGGCGGGCGGCTTCTCGCTGCCACCTCTCAGAGCATTGCTGAAGCGTCTTCCGCGGGGTCCCGGCTCCGCGCTTCGGCTGCGCCTCCGCTTGGCCGGGACACGGGGGAGAGGATGCGCTCCGTGCACCCCATTCCCGCCCTCATCCCCAGGCGTGCCCCGGGGACCCAGCCGTGCCGGGAGCGGGCCGGGTCACGCCCGGCCTGAGGGCTGGCATGCGGGGAACACGGCCACTATCTGCCCATTCCCTACTCATCGGTTTATCCGATAGCAGCCTTCTGATCTTTGGTGTGGCGCTGGGCCCGACGCAGCGTCACACTCATTCCAAAGGGCCGCTATAGCCCGCAGAACAGAGGGAAACAGACCATGCCGCGCCTCTCGCATTATCTGCGTCTGCCGGCGCTCGCCGCCAGCGCCTCTCTCGCCTTAAACCCTGTTTTTGCTGCGGAAATGACCTCGGTCGGCAAGGGCGAAGGCCAGGTCGATATCGTCGCTTGGGCCGGCTATATCGAGCGCGGCGACACCGACAAGGCCTTTGACTGGGTGACGGAATTCGAGACCAAGACCGGCTGCAAGGTCAATGTGAAGACCGCCGGTACTTCCGATGAGATGGTCGCGCTGATGAATGAGGGCGGCTTCGACCTCGTCACCGCCTCCGGCGACGCCTCGCTCCGCCTCATCGCCGGCAAGAAGGTCGCGCCCATCAACACCAAGCTGATCCCGAGCTGGGGAACGGTGGACCCGCGCCTGCAGGACGCGCCCTGGCACACGGTGAACGGCGTGCATTACGGCACGCCCTATCAGTGGGGCTCCAACGTGTTGATGTACAACACGGAAGCGTTCAAGGGCGAAGCGCCCAAGAGCTGGAATGTGGTGTTCGAGGAGCAGACCCTGCCGGACGGCAAGTCCAATAAGGGTCGCATCCAGGCCTTTGACGGCCCGATCTACATCGCCGACGCCGCGCTCTACCTGATGACCCACAAGCCGGAGCTGGGCATCAAGGACCCCTATGAGCTGACCGAGACGCAGTACAAGGCCGCGCTCGATTTGCTGCGCCAGCAGCGCAAGATCGTGCAGCGCTACTGGCACGACGCCATGATCCAGATCGACGACTTCACCAATGAGGGCGTCGTCGCCTCCTCCTCCTGGCCGTTCCAGGTCAACCTGCTGCAAAGCCAGAAGAAGCCGATCGCCTCGACCATTCCGAGCGAGGGCGCCACCGGCTGGGCCGACACCACCATGATGCACGCCGACGCCGCGCACCCGAACTGCGCCTATATGTGGATGGAGCACTCGCTGAGCCCCAAGGTGCAGGGCGATCTCGCCGCCTGGTTCGGCTCGGTGCCCGCCGTCCCCGCCGCCTGCAAGGGCAATGAGCTGCTGGGCGCGGAAGGCTGCAAGACCAATGGCATGGAGGAGTTCGAGCGCATCCATTTCTGGCGCACGCCGGTGGCCAAATGCGCCACCCAGGCCGAAGGCTGCGTGCCTTATTACCGCTGGGTGTCGGACTACATCGCCGTCCTCGGCGGGCGGTAGGACTTCCTCCATGCGACGTCATCCTGAGGTGCCCGGGCGAAGGCCCGGGCTTTGAGGGAGGGGCGTTCTGGGGCCCATCGTCGAGCATCTTCGCGGCGCGCCGCGCGGCTCGCCCACTCCCGAATGCCCTCATCACCGGGCTTGACCCGGGGACCCAGGCCCGCTGTCGGCTTGCCGTCATATTCTGGGTGGCCGGGTCAAGCCCGGCCATGAGGGGCCATCAACGCCCGACCACGGCAGAACGCGCGCAGCGCCCTGTTTCCAGTCTTCCTAACGGCCCCTGGATCTTCCTCATGCATGCCCACGCCGCCCCCATCGCACTTCCCGCCGTTCGATTCGCCAGCGTTGTCAGGCATTTCGGCGTGGTGCGGGCGGTGGATGGCGTCGATCTCTCCATCGCGCCGGGTGAGTTTTTCGCCATGCTCGGCCCGTCCGGCTCGGGCAAGACCACCTGCCTGCGCCTGATCGCCGGCTTCGAGCAGCCCGATGCCGGCCATATCGAGATTTTCGGCGAGACGGTGGAAGGCCTGCCGCCCTATCGCCGGGCGGTGAACACCGTGTTCCAGGACTACGCGCTGTTCCCGCACCTCTCGGTCGGCGACAATGTCGCCTATGGGCTGCGCGTGCGGGGTATTGGCCGAGCCGAGCGCGACCGGATGGCCCGCGAGGCGCTGGCCATGGTCAAGCTCTCGGGCATGGAAACCCGCCGCCCCGCGCAACTCTCCGGCGGCCAGCGCCAGCGCGTCGCCTTGGCCCGGGCGCTGGTGGTGCGGCCGAAAGTGCTGCTGCTCGACGAGCCGCTGGGCGCGCTCGACCTCAAGCTGCGCGAGGAAATGCAGAGCGAACTGAAGGGCTTGCAGCGGGCGCTCGGCCTCACCTTCGTCTTCGTCACCCATGACCAGAGCGAGGCGCTGTCCATGGCCGACCGCGTCGCCGTGTTCAATGAGGGGCGGATCGTGCAGGTCGGGCCGCCGGAAGAGGTCTATGAGCGCCCGGCGACCCGCTTCGTCGCCCGCTTCGTCGGCTCGGCCAATGTGCTGGAGGCACCGCAGGCGCAGGCGCTGGGCGGGCCGGCGCGACCTTCCAGCCTGCGGCCGGAGAAGATCGCGCTCCTCGCGCCCGGCGCTCCGGTGCCGGAAGGCGCGGCGCTGGTGGAAGCGCGCGTCACCGACGTGTCCTATCAGGGCCCGGTGCGCCGCGTCAGCGTGCTCACGGGCGAGGGGCTGGCGCTCACGGCCGCCATCCCCGCCACGGCTGCGGGGGTGATGGCGGGTGCCACCGTCCGGCTCGCGGTGCCGAGGTATGCGGTGCGGCCGATGGAGGGCGAGCAATGAGCCTTGCCAGCCTCGATCTGCCGGCCCCGCGCGAGGGGCTGCTGCGCCGCCTCTCCGACGTGCTGGTGCGCCGGGCGCGGCTGCTGACGCTGCTGCTCCTGCTGCCGCCGCTGCTGTGGCTGGGGCTGGTCTATCTCGGCAGCCTGTTCGTGTTCCTCGGGCAATCGGTTTTTTCGATAGATGAGTTTTCAGGCACCATCGTCCGAGAGCCGACCACCGCGACGCTGCTGGAGCTTTTCCGCCCCGCCAATCTCGACATCCTGCTGCGAACCATCGGAATTGCCGGGGCCGTCACCCTGCTGTGCGCCATCATCGCCTTCCCCATCGCCTATTACGCCGCCCGCTATGCCGGGCCGAAGGTGAAGGCGGCGTTCTATCTCGCCGTGATGATGCCGCTGTGGTCGAGCTATCTGGTCAAGGTCTATGGCTGGAAGCTGCTGCTGGCCAAGGAAGGCGCCATAGGCTGGTTCGCCGGCCAGGTCGGCCTCGGCGGCGCGCTGGAGGCGTGGCTGGACCTGCCGCTGGTCGGTGGGCCCTCGCTCTCGGTCAGCTACACCGGCATGGTGCTCACCTTCACCTATCTCTGGCTGCCCTTCATGATACTGCCCGTGCAGGCGGCGCTGGAGCGGGTGCCGCCGCATCTCATTGAAGCGGCAGGCGATCTCGGTGCGGCGCCCGGCCTCGTCTTCCGCACGGTGATCCTGCCGCTGGCGATGCCGGGCGTGGTGGCCGGCGCGATCTTCACCTTCTCGCTGACGCTGGGCGACTACATCGTGCCGCAGATCATCGGTACCTCGGCGCTGGTGCTAGGGCAGGCGGTGTACACGCTGCAGGGCACGGCCGGGAATATCCCGCTGGCGGCCGCCTTCTCGCTGGTGCCGATCCTGGTCATGGCGGTGTTCCTCACCCTCGCCAAGCGCACGGGGGCGTTCGATGCGCTGTGAGGTCGGGCGTATCGGCAATCTCGATGGGAGCATCCTTCCATGACCCGCGCCCCGCTCTCGCTCAAGATCGCCGCCCTTGGCGGGCTCGCCTTCCTGCACATCCCGCTGCTGTTCATCCTGCTCTACTGCTTCACCACGGAAGAGAAGAGCTACGCCTTCCCCCCGCCCGGCTTCACGCTGAAATGGTTCGGCGTGGTCTGGGGGCGGGCCGATATCTGGGCGGCGGTGGGGCTGTCGCTGAAGGTGGCGAGCATCGCCACGCTGCTGGCGCTGATCCTCGGCACGCTGGCGGCCGGGGCACTGGCGCGGGCGCGGTTCTTCGGCCGCGAGCCGATCTCGCTGCTGTTCGTGCTGCCCATCGCCCTGCCGGGCATCGTCACCGGCATCGCGCTGCGCCAGGCCTTCGGGTTGATGGAGATCCCGTTCTCCGTCTGGACCATCGTGCTCGGCCACGCCACCTTCTGCATCGTCGTCGTCTACAATAATGCGGTGGCGCGCCTGCGCCGGCTCTCGCCCTCGCTGATCGAGGCGTCGATGGATCTGGGCGCCGATGCCTTCCAGACCTTCCGCCTCGTGGTGCTGCCCAATATCGGCACCGCGCTGCTGGCGGGCGGCATGCTCGCCTTCGCGCTCAGCTTCGACGAGGTCATCGTCACCACCTTCACCGCCGGCCAGCAATCGACCCTGCCGATATGGATGCTGTCCGAGCTCATCCGCCCGCGGCAGCGGCCCGTCACCAATGTGGTCGCCGTGCTCGTGATCCTCGTGACTTTCCTGCCCATCCTCGCCGCCTATTACCTCACCCGCCATGGCGAGGCGGTGGCCGGCGCTGGAAAATAGGAGACGCCCATGACTGCCCTTTCCGATACCGAAATGCTGATCGGCTCTTCCTTCGTCGCCGGCACGGAAACGCCGGAAACGGTGCTGAATCCGAAGACCGAGGAAACGCTGATCGAACTGCCTGAGGCGTCGCCGGACCAGATCGACGCCGCCGTGAACGCGGCCGACAAGGCGTTCCGCACCTGGTCGCGCACCACGCCGGCCGAGCGCTCCTACATGCTGCTGAAACTGGCAGATCGCATTGAGGCCGAGGCGGAATCCTTCGCCACGCTGGAGGCGCTGAACTGCGGCAAGCCGCGCCATGCGGTGCTGAACGACGAACTTCCCGGCGTGGTTGACTGTTTCCGCTTCTTCGCCGGCGCGGCGCGCACCCAGCACGGCATGGTCGCGGGCGAGTACATGGCGGGCCACACCTCGATGATCCGCCGCGACCCGATCGGCGTCGTCGCCTCGATCGCGCCGTGGAACTACCCGCTGATGATGGCGGCGTGGAAGCTCGCCCCGGCCCTGGCGGGCGGCAATACGGTGGTGATCAAGCCTTCCGAGCAGACGCCGCTTACGCTGCTGAAGTTGGCGAAGATCATTGCCGACATTTTCCCCGAAGGCGTGGTCAACGTCGTCGTCGGGCGCGGCGAGAGCGTCGGCAATGCGCTGATCAACCATCCCAAAGTGGCGATGGTCTCGCTCACCGGCGATATCGCCACCGGCAAGAAGGTGTTGACCGCCGCCGCCAAGACGGTGAAGCGCACCCATCTGGAACTGGGCGGCAAGGCGCCGGTCCTCGTGTTCGACGATGCCGACATTGAGGCCGTGGTCGAAGGGGTGAAGGTGTTCGGCTACTACAATGCCGGGCAGGACTGCACCGCCGCTTGCCGCATCTATGCCGGCGCCAAGGTCTATGAAAAACTGGTGGCGGACCTCGCCTCTGCCGTCTCCGGCCTCAAATTCGGCCGGGCGGATGACAGCGAGAACGATATCGGCCCGCTGATTTCCGCCCGCCAGCGCGCCCGCGTCGCCTCCTTCGTCGAGCGTGCGTCCGAGCTCAATCACATCGAGATCGCCACCGGCGGCAAGGTCGCTGGCGGCGCGGGCTCCGGCAAGGGGTTCTTCTACGAGCCGACCGTGGTGGCCGGCGCCCTGCAGTCCGACGAGATCGTTCGCCGCGAAGTGTTCGGTCCGGTCGTGTCGGTCACGCGCTTCAGCGATGTCGACGAGGCGGTGGGCTGGGCCAATGACAGCGATTACGGCCTCGCCTCCTCAGTGTGGACGCGGGATATCGGGCGCGGCATGGCCACCGCTTCGCGCCTGCAATATGGCTGCACCTGGGTGAACTGCCATTTCATGCTGGTCAGCGAGATGCCGCATGGTGGGCTGAAGCAGTCCGGCTATGGCAAGGACCTCAGCGCCTATGCGCTGGAAGACTATACCGTCATTCGTCATGTGATGGTGAAGAACGCCTGATGTGGCGTGGCTTTGCGCAAAGGAGCAGGGCGACGCATCAGCGTGGTCGGCACCACGGCGAAGATGGAGTATGATGTTCCGGCAGCCTCGCGAATGTGATCGTCGAGGCGCCATGTGACACATAATTCAGTTGGAACTGTTCCTCATATCTGTTGTGTCGCAGCATGGATTTTCGTGCTTTCCGACACAGTCTCATGGGGGCCTGATGCGACGTGGAACCGGCGTGCTGCTGACGATCGCCGCTCTTGCGGGAGCCGGCTGGCTTGCCCATGAGCGGGGGTGGGTCGAGACGGAAGCGCTGTTTGGCGGACGCAGCCAGGCGAACGCCGCGGCCCAGCCCGCCACGCCGCGCGCGGTTCCGGTCGAGGTGGCGCCGGCCCGAGCGGCGTCTGTGACGACGGATATCTCGTCCATCGGATCGCTGCAGTCCGATGAATCGGTGCAGGTCGCCCCGGAGGTGTCGGGGCGCATTCAGGAAATCCGTTTCCAGGAAGGCCAGCACGTGAAGGCCGGCGATGTGCTGGTGCAACTTGATGCGGCGCTGGTGAAGGCCTCGCTCGACGAGACCGAAGCGCGGCTGGAGCTCGCCGAGGCCAATTACGACCGCGCCCAGCGCCTGCAGAAGACGGGTTCGGGCACCGCCCGCGCCCTGGATGAGGCGCAGGCGGAACTTAACACGTCGCGCGCTTTGCTGAACTCCCAGCGGGTGCAGATTGCCAAGCACACCATCACCGCGCCATTTGACGGGGTTGTCGGCCTGCGCACGGTGTCGAATGGCGCCTATATCGCGGTTGGCACGGAACTGGTGAACCTTGAGAAGATCGACACGCTAAAGTTGGACTTCAAGGTGCCGGAAACCCAGCTCTCCAGCATCGCCGAAAACCAGACCGTGACCATCACGCTGGACGCGCTGCCCGGCCGCAGCTTCACGGGCACGATCTACGCCATCGATCCCATGGTCGACATTAATGGCCGCTCGCTCAGCGTGCGCGCCCGGCTCGACAACAAGAACCTCGAATTGCGCCCAGGCTTGTTCGCCCGCGTTGTTGTGCAGGGAAGCCAGGCGCGTGACGCCGTCTTTGTGCCGGAGAGTGCCATCGTGCCGCGCGGGCAGGAGCGGCTGGTCTGGCAGATTGTCGACGGCAAGGCCCAGCAACTCAGCGTTCAGCTTGGCCAGCGCGCGAAAGGCGAGGTCGAGGTCAAGGGCGTTGCCCCCGGGGCCTCCATCGTCGTGGCCGGGCAGGGGCGCCTTCAGGCGGGCGTCGGGGTGGAGGTGGTTGCGCCGCCGCCGGCACCTGAAGGCTAAGGCCGGTCATGGGTATTTCCGAACTCTGCGTCCGCCGCCCCGTCTTCGCGACGGTGCTGAGCTTGCTGCTGATCCTCATCGGCATCGTCTCTTACGGCCGCCTTGCGGTGCGAGAATACCCCAATATTGACGAGCCGACCGTGTCGGTCGTCACCACCTATCCCGGCGCGTCGGCCAGCATTGTCGAGAGCCAGGTCACGCAGGTGCTCGAAGGCTCCATTGCCGGCATCGAGGGCATCGACGTTCTTGAATCGACCAGCCGTTCCGAATCGAGCCGCATCACGGTGCGATTCCGGCTGGAGATCGACCCGGATGTCGCGGCCAGCGACGTGCGCGATCGGGTCAGCCGCGTGCGCCAGCGCCTGCCGGACGAGATCGACGAGCCGGTCATTTCCAAGGTCGAGGCCGACGCTCAGCCGGTTCTGTTCGTCGTCTTCCGCTCCGACCGCATGTCGAGCCTTGAACTGTCCGACTATATCGACCGCTACGTCGTCGACCGCTTCAAGAACATCAGCGGCGTCGCCGATGTGCAGATCTATGGCGAGCGCCGCTACGCCATGCGGATCTGGATCGATCGCGAACGTCTTGCCGCCTATAGCCTCACCGTCCAGGACGTGGAGGATGCGCTCAGCGCCCAGAACGTCGAAATTCCCTCCGGCCGCATCGAGAGTGTTGACCGCGAATTCACCGTGCTCTCACGCACGGCGCTGACCACGGTCGACCAGTTCGACCAGATCGTCGTCAAGCGGGCCGATGGCGCACAGGTGCATCTGCGCGACGTCGCCCGCGTCGAGCTGGGTGCTGCCGACGAGCGCCGGGCGAGCCGGTTCAATGGCGGCGCGGCCATCTTCATCGGCGTGATCAAGCAGGCGGTGGCCAACCCGCTGGATGTCTCCGCCGGCGCGCGCGCCGTGCTGCCGGCTGTCAATGAAAGCCTGCCCGAGGGCATGACCGCCACCATCGGCAACGACAATGCGGTGTTCATCGACCGCTCGATCGAAGCGGTGTTCCACACCATCTTCGAGGCGGTCATCCTGGTGGTGCTTGTCATCGTGGTGTTCCTGCGCTCGTTCAGGGCATCGATTATTCCGATCGTCACCATCCCGATCTCACTGGTCACCACATTCGCCATCATGTACGCCCTGGGCTTCAGCGTTAACACATTGACGTTGCTGGCTTTTGTTCTCGCGATCGGCCTCGTGGTCGACGATGCGATCGTCGTTCTGGAGAATATCTTCCGCCACATCGAGCACGGCATGAAGCCGATCCCCGCCGCCATCAAGGGCGCGCGCGAGATCGGCTTCGCCGTCATCGCCATGACCATGACGCTCGCCGCCGTCTATGCGCCCGTCGCCTTCGCGCCCGGCCGCACGGGCCGGCTGTTTCTTGAATTCGCGTTGACGCTGGCCGGTGCGGTCATCATCTCAGGTTTTGTGGCGCTAACGCTGACACCGATGATGTGCTCGCGCCTGCTCAAACATGAGGGCAAGCCTGGGCGTGTTTCGGCTTTCATCGAAGGGTGGCTGCGATCCATGGAGAGCGGCTATCGCCGCCTGCTCGCCACGACGCTGCGGATCCGCGCCCTGATCCTGCTACTGGCGCTGATGGTGGCCGGCGCCAGCGCCTTCTTCATCGTTGTGCTGCCTTCGGAGCTGTCGCCGGTCGAAGACCGCGGTGTGATCCGCGTTTCCGGCAGCGGGCCGGAGGGCTCCACCCTTGCCTACACGACCCGCTACACCAACCAGATCGACCAGATTGTCTCCAAAGAACCCGAAGTCGATAGCGTACTGATCATCAATGGCTTTCCCGAAGTACACCGTTTCCTGGTGATCGGCCGGCTGAAGGATTGGGACGAGCGCGATGTGCGCCAGCAGGAACTCGTGACCAAGCTGACGCCGGAGCTGCGGCGCATCGCCGGCATCAATGCCTATGCCAACAACCCGCCCTCCCTCGGCGCGTCCAATAATTCGCGGCCGATCGAGTTCGTCATCCAGACATCCGGCACGTATGAGCAGCTCGACGACTATGTGAACCGCTTCCTAGAGCGCGTCCGCGACTATCCCGGCCTCGTCAGCCTCGACAGCGACCTGAAGCTGAACAAGCCGGAGATTTCCATTGCGGTGGATCGCGCCAAGGCGGCGGATCTCGGCATCGACATCGCGGTTCTTGGTCGTACGCTGGAGAGCCTACTCGGCGGCCGGCAGGTGACGCGCTTCGAGGTGGGGGGCGAGCAATACGACGTCTATGTTCAGCTGGACGCCAGCGACCGTTCGACGCCTGCGACGCTCGACACGATCTATCTGCGCTCGGCGGGCGGTGAGATGGTGCAGCTCTCCAATCTCGTCACCGTGCGCGAGAGCGTCGCGCCGCAGGAGCTGAAGCGCTTCAACCAGCTGCGCTCTGCCACTATCTCCGGCAATCTGGCGCCGGGCTTCTCTCAGGGCGAGGCGCTTGATTTCCTTGACCAGACTGCCCGCGAGGTGCTGCCGCAGACCGTGCAGACGGATGTTGCCGGCCAGAGCCGCGAGTTCCGCGCCGCCGGGCAGAGCCTCGTGGTGGTTTTCCTGCTGGCGCTGGGATTTATCTATCTCGTTCTCGCGGCACAGTTCGAGAGCTTCCGTGACCCGGTCATCATCATGCTCACGGTTCCCCTGTCGATGACCGGGGCGCTGGCGGCGCTTTATTTTACCGGCGGATCCCTCAACGTCTATTCGCAGATCGGGCTGGTGACGCTGGTCGGGCTAATCACCAAGCATGGCATCCTGATCGTCGAATTCGCCAACCAGCAGCAGGAGGCGGGGCTTGACCGCCGGGCCTCGGTCATTGAGGCAGCCGTGCTGCGGCTACGGCCTATTCTGATGACCACTGGAGCGATGGTGCTCGGTGCTGTTCCGCTGGCACTGGCGAGCGGTGCCGGCGCGGAGAGCCGGGCTCAGATCGGCTGGGTCATTGTCGGCGGCATGACTCTGGGCACGCTACTCACCCTGTTCGTGGTGCCGGTGGTCTATTCGTTTATCGGGCGCGTCCATCACACGCCCCATGCCGAGGTCGCTCCTGGCATTGTCCATACGCCGGCCGAGTAAGAGCGGGAATGAAGCGCGGGTATGGGGGAGATGCCCCGGGCCCTTGCTGCTGACGGGCCTTGTCCGACGGCGTTATTTGATGGCCCAGAAGTGCAAGCATTCCTCGCACAATTCGTCGGATTGGCAGTAGGGGCAGTGGAATTCATAAGCGTCGGTCAACCAGTGCCAAAGACGCATGACAAGTTTCAGCATGAGTTCTTTTCACCGCGATGACGAATTGTTGAGTGTACATTCGCGATAAAATTGGCTGAGAGTATGGTGTATTTATTTCTCGACTATACGATAATGTTTCTGAAAATTACTGTCGAGAATTTGTCAATGCTGTGACCGGATCAAGGCGGGCGGCATTGCGCGCCGGCAGGTACCCGAACGCCACGCCAATGAAGCTGGAGCAGGTAAGGGCGATGAGGATCGATCCGCTGGAATAGATGAGCGTGAAGGGCGAGCCCGCCAGCGAGAACGCGACCCCAAAAGCAAGGGCCAGTCCCACCCCCACCGCTCCACCCAGCAGGCAAACCATCACCGCCTCAGTGAGGAATTGCTGCAGGATATCTGCCGGTCGGGCGCCAACCGCCATCCGCACGCCGATCTCGCCCACGCGTTCAGACACCGATACGAGCATGATGTTCATGACCCCGATGCCGCCGACAATCAGCGAGATGACGGCGATCGCGGCGATCAGCAGCGTCATCGTCTGCGTCGTGCTGGTGATGGTGCGACGGATGTCGTCGGTGTTGAGGATGAAAAAGTCCTTGCTGCCGTGGCGCTTGGTGAGAAACCGCGTCACCTCCTGCGCGGCATAGGCACTGTCGACGTCGTCCTTGATCTTCAAGGTGATCGAGCGCAGGGCCGTGGAGCCGAGAATGCGGGTCTGCACGGCGGTATAGGGCAAATAGAGCGAGAGGTTCTGGCTTGATCCGAACCCGCCCTGCTGGGGCTGGGTGATGCCGACAACGCGCGCCGGCACGGTGCCGATCAGGACGACGGCGCCGATAGGCTCCACGCCGGCCGCGTCGAATAGCGCCTTGCGGGTGTTCTCGTCGATGACGACGTCCAGCGCCCGGGAAGTGACGCTCGCTTCGTCGAAGAAGTGGCCGCGTGCCAGCTTGGTGCCCTTGGCGGCGAAATAGCGCTCGCTCACCCCGTTCACCAGAGCGTTCGCTTCCTTGGCGCCCAGGCGCACCGTGCTCTGGGTCGAAACGGTGGGGGTTGCTGCGGCGACATAGGGTTGGCGGGCGAGCTGGTCGGCATCGGCTGCCACCAGTGTGGTGATTTTCCCTGAGCGCGTGTCGCCAAAATCCTTGCCGGCGAATATCTCGATCGTGTTGGTGCCGAGCTGGCTGATATTGGCCAGCACCCTTTGCCGGGAGCCTTCGCCCAGCGCCACCACGCACACCACCGACGCGACGCCGATGACGATGCCAAGCATGGTGAGGCCGGTGCGCAGCCGATGAGCATTCATCGACATCAGCGCCATGCGGAACGCCTCGCGGAACGGGTCGAGCTTTTGACGCCAGCTGGGCCGGATTGCTCCCGAGGCCTTCGATTCCACTGGGGGGGACGCGCGGTCCGCCCCCGTCCGGCGGTCGTCGACGATCCGGCCATCGTCGATCTCGATGATCCGCCGGGCCCGCCCCGCCACATTCATGTCGTGGGTAACGATGATCACGGTGCGGCCCTCGGCGTTGAGTTCGTCGAGAATCCGCAGCACCTCTTCGCCGCTCTGGCGATCAAGCGCGCCGGTTGGCTCGTCAGCGAGGATGACCTCGGCGTCGTTCATCAGCGCGCGGGCGATGGAAACACGCTGCTGCTGGCCGCCGGAAAGCTGGCCGGGTCGGTGGGCGAGCCGTGACGCCATGCCGAGCCGGCCGAGCAGCGCGGCGGCGCGGGTCCGGCGCGTGCCCGGCGACAGGCCGGCATAGATGGCGGGTATCTCGACATTGCCCAGCGCGGTCAGTTCGGCCAGGAGGTTGTAGCGCTGGAAGATGAAGCCGAAATGCGCGCGCCGCAGGCTCGCCCGTTCATCCGCTGTCAGCTGCGCCACGTCACGGCCGGCGATGCGGTAACGTCCCTCGCTGGGCCGGTCGAGGCAGCCGAGAATGTTCATCAGCGTCGACTTGCCGGAGCCCGAGGCGCCGACGATGGCGACCATTTCGCCGGCCATGATCGAGAGATCGAGGCTTCGAAGCACCGTGACCGTTTCTTCGCCCGAGGTGTAGGTGCGCGTGACCCCCTCCAGCGCGATGAGCGGCGCCGCTCCGGCATCTGCGTCGTTCATGGTCAGAACCCCATGGGCGGGGGCCCGGGCATGCCGGACGTGGAGGGGGCGACACTGGCCGTGTCGCCGGTCACCACCTGCTCGCCCACCGAAAGGCCGGCGCGGATTTCGGCGACGGTCTTGTCGTTGAGGCCGATTTCGACTCTGCGGGTCTCGACCCGGCCATCGCCGCGCAGCACCCGAATCTCGTAGAGCCCGTCCGCTCCGCGCGCGCCCAGCGCCATGGCGGGGAGGGTGAGGACGTCGACAGCATGTCCGACGACGATGTGGACCTCGGCCGTCATATAGGTTCGCAGCCGCCCGTCCGGGTTCGGCACGTGGAGGATACCGTTGTAATAGATCGCCGAACTGCTGCTGCTTGACGTGCTCGACGAGGAAGCGGTGGCGGTACTCGAGGAGAAGCTGTCGTCGTTCTTGATTGATTCCGGCGCTGGTTCGATGAACGCGAGCTCGGTCTCATAGCGGCGGGTGCCTTCGCCGACGGTGGTGAAATACGCCCGCTGGCCGGGGGCAGTACGCACGATGTCGGCCTCGGAGATTTCGGCCCGCACCGTCATCGTGTCGAGCTGGCCGAGCACCATAATGGTGGGCGCGGACTGGGCGGCGTTCACCGTCTGGCCCTCCTGACTGACGATGGCGAGCACGGTGCCGTCGATGGGGGCAGTTATGCGGGTGTAGCCGAGATTGGACTGGGCATTCTCTACCGCGACCTCCGCCTCGATGATCTGCGCCTTCAGTTGGTCGATCTGCGCGCGGGTGGCCTTTACATCCGCTTCGGCCGCCTCGAAATCGGCCTGCGACACGATCTTGTTCGTCACCATGGAGGCGCGGCGCTCAAGGATCAGCACATCGCGATGCAGTAGCGCTTCTTTCTCGACGAGTTGGGCCCGAACATTGTCAAGCGCAGCGCGGGCCGTGCGCAGGGCGTTCTCCTGCAGCACGGAATCGATTTCGGCGAGCAGATCGCCGGCTTTCACCTGCTCACCAAGTGCTATCGCGACGCGGGTGATGCGCCCGGAGGCCTGCGCCCCGACGGCTACCAGCTTGACAGGCTTGAGCGTGCCGGTGGCCAGCACAGCCTCCTCAACCTCGCCACGCACCACCCTTGCCGTCACCAACGTTGAGGCGGGGTCGGTGTCCCAGAGGCTGTGAGTGCCGTAAGCAGCTGCCAGAAGGATGAGAAGCGCCACCAGCAGCAGCGGCGTGACAAGCCTGCCCTTCACTGTACCTCACTCGGTTCGACCAGTCGCCGGCTCGGCGAGCCGTGTTGGAGTAGCCCCGGCCGATTGCCGGGCTGTTTCCCGCGAGATTGCGAAGAGAGTCATTTCGTGTCCCGGAATGGCTCCAGGCCGGCGCAGCAACGCTGGTTTATGCATGTCGCCACACGCGGCGAGGCGGCGTTGCCCGTTATGTCGCTCCGGCCGCGATCCGGTCTGGTGTGGAGCTTCGCGACAAGTTAACGCAGCGTTAACCATGCTACCCCGATGCTGCCTGAGGTGCGCGCCCGGTGCGCCGCAGGGCAGATTCGAGACTTGTTGATGCGACGGCGCCTTTTCACGAGATGCGGATCGGTGATGCTTGCCCTGTGGGCAGGCCTTCCGGCCCTGCCGGCTGCCGCGGACGATATCAGTTGCCAGCTCACGGCCACGGCTCTGCAATGCGGCGGCGTGGCGAGCGGTGCAGATTCCACCGCCATCGGCGATGACGCGCAGGCGACCCAGTCCGGCACCACCGCCGTCGGACAGGGTTCACGCGCGTTCTCCGACAATACTAGCGCCTTTGGCCAGCTCGCCGTTGCCAATGGGGTTTCCTCCACCGCCATCGGCTGGAGCGCCACGGCCAATGGCGAGGAAGCGACCGCAACCGGTCAGAGCGCTGTCGCCAATGCCGCCTTCTCCTCGGCCTACGGCAGTGGCGCGAGCGCTAACGGCGTCGCTTCATCCGCCATCGGCCAGGACGCGCTCGCCAATGGCCTCAACGCCACAGCCGTGGGGCAGGGTGCGCGGGCTAACGCTTCTGCGGCCACTGCCATTGGCCAGGGGGCCGTCGCGAATGCGGCAAACGCTACCGCTCTCGGCACTGGCGCCACTGCCAACGGCGCCGGCTCAACCGCGCTCGGGCAAGGCGCCGTCGCCAATACGGATAACGCCACGGCTCTAGGCTTCGGCGCGACGGCCAATGGCACGGGCGCTACCGCTCTCGGCCATAACGCCGTGGCGGCCGGGGCGGGCGCCGCGGCGCTCGGGCAGAACGCCAATGCCTCCGCTGCCCAGTCCAGCGCCCTCGGCTATGGCGCCATCGCCGCCTATGAGGGCTCGACGGCGATCGGCGCGGGGGCGACTACCAGTCGGACCAACCAGGTCGCGCTGGGAACCGCCAGTTCCACCTACACCATGTCCGGCCTGACCTCCGGCGCCAGCCGCGCCGCGCAGAGTGGGGCGGTGCAGATCGTCACCACCGACGCCGCCGGCAACCTTGCCAGCGCCAGTACGGCGGAACTGTTCGACCTGCGCCCGGTAATGGCCGAGATCGGCCGCGTCAGCGAGGGCGTCGCGATGGCGATGGCGATGGACACGCCGCCTCTGCCGAGCGGCAAAAACATGGCGCTGAGTGCGCAATGGGGAACGTTCGGCGGCCAGAACGCGCTCGCCCTGTCCAGCATCGCGCGGATTCATGAGGATTCCTTCTTCGTCACCGGCAGCATCGGCATTGGGCTCAACGAAGGCACCGTCGGCGGCAAGGCCGGCGTGCTGTTTGCCTGGTAGGGCCGATGCAGCGCCGCGTCCACCTCTCGGCTCTCGTGCTCATTTTGGCGATGCTCGTGCCGGCTGTCGCCCGTGCGCAGGAAAAGCCTGCCGATGCGGTTCCCCCGCCGGCGGTACTGCTGGCCCTGTTGCGCGGCACGCTGATGGCGCTCAACCAGGCCAATATCACCGGCAATTATTCGGTGCTGCGTGACCTTGCCGCCCCCACCTTCCGCGATGCCAATTCGAGTGCCGCACTCGCCGATCGCTTTCGCAAATGGCGCGAGGGCCGGCTCGACTTCGCCGCCGTGGTCCTGCTCGACGCCAAGCTCTCGGCCGCGCCGGACATCGGACCGGACGGCGCCTTGCGTCTACGTGGCTATTTCCCCACGGCGCCTCTGAGGATCGGTTTCGATGTCGCCTTTCTGCCGGTAGAGGGGCATTGGCGTCTCGGTGCCATCACCGCCGAACCGCTTGAGCCGGAGGCCACAGGATCTATCGCCCGCGCGGTGAACACGCCGGCTCAACCGGAGCAGGCAGCGCCTGTCCAGGCGAATGCGACAGGTGCGCCCACGACATTCCGCCTGCCGGATTTGCCCTCCGCAGCGAGCCTCGGCATTCCGCTTCCCCCCGGCGACCGCCCGCGCGGCTAACGCAGGCGCGAGCGATAGGTAGCGACTATAGCGGCGCCGGGACGGTCGGATACCCCTCCAGCGGTGCGCTGGGCACAGTGGGCGCCCCTTCGGAAGGTGGCGACACGGAGCGAGGCGCGCTCTCCAGCGTGCGCGCCGGCGCGGGCGGCGGGGCGCTGGCCCCGCTCGTGCCGAAGGTCTCGGCGGGATAGATGATTGGTCCGCCGATCCGGCCAAGCTCCGGCGAGGCCGGCAGTGGCCGACCATAGGGTTGCCAGCTGCGCGGCAGGAAATAACCATTGATGGTGTAGCGGTACATGATCCGCAGGAGCGAGGCCTCGCTCGCCCCGCTCTGGCAGAAGCGCAGTCGCACCGAGAGCACGCCGCGATCCCCCGTCAGGACATTGACCCGATCCTGCCCCTGGATCCGCTGCCAGGCATACATGCACAGGTCGCGCCCCTGCCCACGGCCAAGCGCGTAGCCGAACGGCCCATAGCGGTTCTGGACGAAATAGGTTGAGGGGCTCATGCCGAGGCCCGGCAGCGCTTGTTCCATTTCCTCCGAGATCGCCTCGTCAGTGAGGAAGGTATCGCTCTTGAGGTTCTCGGGGCCGGTGCGGCCCTCCACCGGGCCGAAAAAGGTGACATCAAAGGCGTTCTGGCCCGGTGTCGCCGCTTCCGTAGCGAGCATCACCTCTTGCTGCAATGCGTTGGCAAAGCGGGTTTCGATGACGCCGATGACCCGCGGGCCGCCTGGCTCAGGGAGAACCAGAGCCTCAACCGCAGGCACCTCGATCGCCATGGTGGCGACGACCGGCGGCCCGCCGCGCGCCGTCACGCAGCCTCCCACCACCAAGACGCAACCCATGGCGAGCACACGCCGGCGAAAGCCTCGCGTGCTTGGCTGAGTGGCGCGTGCTCTCGCGCGATGCACGGCGGCGTTGTCCGCGCTTGGGGTGGGGCGGGTCATGGCCAGCTTGTCGGTCTCGCAAAACGAATCACGCATTTTAGCAATCTAGCGCTCTGGGGCCGCCACAGAAACGGTCAAAGATCGAACAAGATATCGGACGAAGTGATGGTCTTGTGAAGTCTCAGTTCGCCCGGCGACTTGCGGCTATTCCCAGTGTCACGTAAGAGCCGCCGCCAAGGCGACTGTGGAGACCGGCCAAGATCATGAATAGGAAGTGGCTTACTGGTATTTGGGTAATGTTGATCGCTATGGTGGCGTTCATCATCACCTTGCCGGTTAATTTGCAGGCGCAGCTTGTTACCGGCTGTATTGTGATTCTACTAATTGTCTTTTTGAAAATGTTTGCGCCCGAAGGGGTTCCGCGCATGGTTGCGCTGGCTCTGGGTGTCTCGATGGTATTAAGATACGTGTATTGGCGAACGACGTCTACCCTCCCGCCGATGGAGGATCTGGCCAATTTCATTCCCGCCGTGCTGCTCTACAGCGCGGAAATGTACAGCGTCGCCCTGATGGCGCTCAGCCTTTTCGTCGTCTCGTCGCCGCAGCCGCCGCGCATCGCGCCGGCGATCGCGCCCGGCAGCGAGCCGACGGTCGACATCTTTGTGCCGAGCTATAATGAGGATGCCGGCCTTCTCGCCACCACGTTGGCCGCCGCCTCGGCGATCGATTATCCCCGCGATCGGTTCACCGTGTGGCTGCTCGATGATGGCGGCACCGATCAGAAATGCGAACAGCATGACCTGGCAGCGGCCCGCGAGGCCCAGATGCGGCGGGAGACCCTGACCGAGCTGTGCCGTGAACTGGGGGTGAACTATCTCACCCGCCCTCGCAACGAGCACGCCAAGGCTGGAAATCTCAACCATGGCCTCACGCATTCGAGCGGCGAACTCATTGTCGTCTTCGATGCGGACCATGCGCCGGCGCGTCCCTTCCTCCGAGAGACCATCGGTTATTTCAATGAGGATCCGCGCCTGTTCCTCGTCCAGACGCCGCATTTCTTCATCAATCCCGATCCAGTCGAGCGCAGCCTCGACACCTGGCGTCGCATGCCGTCGGAGAACGAGATGTTCTACGGCGTCATCCAGCGCGGGCTTGACCGCTGGGGCGGCGCCTTCTTCTGTGGCTCGGCGGCGGTGCTGCGCCGGAAGGCATTGCAGGAGACCAACGGCTTCGCCCATTCCTCCATCACCGAGGATTGCGAAACGGCGCTCACCCTGCATGCGCGCGGCTGGCACAGCGTCTATGTCGACACCCCGCTCATCGCCGGGCTGCAGCCGGAGACCTTCGCCAGCTTCATCGGTCAGCGCTCGCGCTGGGCGCAGGGCATGTACCAGATCCTGCGCTTTCATTTCCCGCTGTTCCGCTCGGGCCTGACCATCGCGCAGCGCATCTGCTACATGTCCAGCATTCTCTTCTGGTTCTTTCCGATTTCGCGCGCCATCTTCCTTGTCGCGCCGTTCTTCTACCTGTTTTTCTCGCTGGAAATATTCAACGGTTCCGGTGCGGAGTTCGTTGCCTATACGGCTGTCTACCTCCTCACAAATCTCTTTATCCAGAGTTATCTCTACGGAAAATATCGCTGGCCGTGGTTTTCAGAGCTTTATGAGTACATACAGACCGTCTATCTGCTTCCTGCACTTCTATCGGTCATGATCAATCCGAAAAAGCCGACCTTCAAGGTGACGTCGAAAGGCGAGACCATTGATGAGAACCGCATTTCGGAAATAGGGATTCCGTTCTTCGTCATCTTTGTGATCCAGATCGTCGCGGTGTTCGTGACCTTCTGGCGGATTGCGACGGAACCCTATGCGGCCGACATCACCATCGTCGTCGGCATGTGGAACCTGCTCAACCTGATCATCTCCGGCTGCGCCCTCGGCGTGGTGTCGGAAAAGGCGGCCAAGCGGCACAGCCAGCGCATGGCCATTACCCGGCGCTGCAGCCTGCTGATCGACGGCGTCGAGGTGCCGGCCATCATAGACGACGTCTCCATGGGCGGCGTGCGAGTTCGCACCGAATTGCCGCCCGAGGCGAAGGCGCGCGTGGGCATGCATGCCGTGGTTCGGGTGACGCCGCCGGATGAGTGCATAAGCGATACGCTGCCGGTGCTCGTGCGCAATGTCGCACTCGACGAGGGCGTGGTGGTGCTGGGGACCCAGTTCAACGCCAAGACCGCCGCTCACTATCAACTGATCGCCGATCTCATTTTCGCCAATGCGGACGAGTGGAAGAAATTCCAGGCGGGGAGGCGGAAGAATCCTGGCGTGTTGCGCGGCACGGTGATGTTCGTGATGATGGCGGGCTTCCAGACCCTGCGCGGCCTCGCCTACGTCACGCAGCTGGAAAGGCTGACCCGCCGCTTTGCGCCCCGCCTTTTCGCGGGGGCGCATGGCCGATGAAGACTCTCTTGTACTCTTTGCCGGGCGGCGCCCTCCTTGCTGGGCTGCTTCTCGTGACCTGCGCCGCCACGGCGCAGCCGGCTTTCAACATCGGCGAAGGAAGCACGGCGCCAGTCGGTGCGGTGGTGTCACCTGCCTTTGAAAGTGGGAAGCACGGCACCGGCGCGGGCGATAGCCCCTCTCCCGCCTTCGAAATGCAGGGTAGGATGAAGTGGCCCGGGGATGCCACGTCCGTTCCGGCCACGACGGCGCCGACGGGGGCGCCCTTCACCATGACGGCGCCCGGTTCCTTGACTGGGCCGGGCAGCGCGCTCGATGCCGCGCCACAGCCGGGCGCTGCGGCTCCGGGCTATGTGGCGCCGTTCCAGATGCTGCCGGGTCAGCCGATCGCGCCCGCGCCGGCCAAGACCGACGTGACGGGGCCGATCACGCCCGACCGCTTCATCGTTCCTGTTCCGTACCTCCGGCTTGAAGGCGAGTCGGTGTCACGCGGCTGGGTCACGTATTTTACCCAGCAGGAGGTAGAGCGTCCTGCCACGCTGCTGATCGGCTACGTCAACGCGATTTACGTCATGCCGGAACTGTCGAGGCTTCGCGTCACGATCAATGGCCAATATGTGACCGAAATTTCGATTGCCTCGCCTCAGGGACCGACACAGGTTAAGGCGACGATCCCCGCTGGCGTCCTGCGCGCCGGGGGAAATCTCATCCGCCTTGATATGCAGGCGGTGCATCGCACCGACTGCTCCATCGAATCGACCTACGATCTCTGGATAGCGCTCGATAATGAGCTGACCGGCGTGTCGTTCGCGGGCGGGCCGGTCTCACCGCCCTCCATGGTCGACGATCTTCCCGCCGTCGGCGTCGATGCGCGGGGCTCGACCCACATCCGCTTCATCCAAGCCGGGCCGATCGAGCCCCTTCACAGCGCTCAAATGCTGCTGGCTGCGCAGGCGCTGGCGCTGCGCGGGCGCTATTCCCATCCGATCGTCTCGATCGTCGGTCCCGACCCGGGCCCTCCGGCGCCGGGTACGCTGAATGTCCTGCTCGGCTCGCCCGAGGATATGCGCAATGCGATGTCGTTTCCTCCGCCGATGGCGCCCAATCAACCCCTGGTGCGTTTCGTCAATGACAGCCGGGCTGGTGGCACCGTCCTGCTGCTGGGCGGTGAAACGGAGCGCGCCGTCGAGGCGGCAATCGACCGCCTGACCTCGGGCAGCGGGCATTCCGATGACAACAAGGTGTCGATTTCCAGCCGCTTCGCGCCGGACGCCCCTTTCTTCACCGGCGCGGGCAGCGTCCGCTTTTCGGAACTCGGCGTGACGACCCAGGAGTTTTCCGGTCGCCGCCTGCGGATGCGTTTTACCATTGGCCTGCCCGCCGATTTCTATGGCGCGGCAAATGGTCAGGCGCGCATCCTGCTCGACGCGGCCTACGCGCCGAGCGTGCGTCCGGGTAGCCAGCTTTCCGTTTACGTCAACGGTTCGCTTGCTTCCGCCTACATGCTCACCGAGCCGCATGGCGGGCTGATGGAACGCAAGGTCATCAAGGTTCCGCTGACCCATTTCCGCGCCGGTATCAACCGGATCTGGATCGAGGTGACGCTGGATGTCGAGGCCGACAAGATCTGCGGTCCCGGCGCCACGCTGGTGCGTCAGCAGCGTTTTGTCGTGTTCGATACCAGCCAGTTCGTCATGGACGATTTCGCGAGGATCGGCACAAGTCCCAATCTCGCGGCGTTTGTCGGGCGGGGTTTCCCTTATTTCCAATCGGCCGAGCCCGTGGCGGTGGTCATGCGCCATGACATCCCGACCGTCGCCGCGGCCGCGACGGTCATGGCTCGGCTCGCCCTTTCCCATGAGAGCACGACCTTGGTCGACATCGCCCCGTCGCCCGCGTCTCTCACCAGCCGTCCCGTTCTCTTCATCGGCAACATCAATCACATCTCGCCCGATGTTCTGCGTCAGGTCAAAGTTGTGGATGCGAGCAAGATCCGCTGGCTCGCCGACGCCCCGAACGACAGCGAGGGGCAGGGGACAGCGCCCACTTGGGATGGCGGTTTAATTTCATCGCCGGGGCAGTTCCCCATGCTGGATACAGCGGTGCGGGTGCGCTCGGGCTCCGGCAATGAAGATATCTACGACCGCTGGCGTGATGAAGTCGCCGGCGAAGGCGTCGTCAGCGCCAAACTCCTGCATTTCCAAAGGTGGTTCAAAGATACCTTCGGCATATCGCTCTCCCTTCCTGGGGCTGGTAGTGGTGAGGAGCCATTCACTCCGCCGCCGAACACCTCGGTGCTCGTGGCCCAGGGTTTTGCGCCGAACAGCGATGCGGTATGGACGCTTATCGCCGGCCATACGGCTGACAGTCTCGACGCCGCCATCGACGACTTCACTCTGCCAGAGTACTGGGCGAAGGTCTTTGGCCAGGCTGCCGCATTCGCTGCGGCGACCGGACAGATGGACATTCGAATGCCCACTGATAGGCGATTTGTCGTGACCGAAGCGCTCGGGCCGTCCAATCTGCGGCTCATCGCGGCAAATTGGCTGTCGCTGAACATTGTCACTTACGCGCTGGTTCTGGTCCTATGCTGCATCGCCTTCGCCGTCGTCACCAGCCTGCTGCTCCGGCGCCGGGCGAGAGGCGGAGGCTAGGCGGCTTCTCGTGTCCAGCAGTCCTTCTTCCGGCGCTGCTGCTTCTGGCCGCTTTCGTCGCCACACCGGTCAGTGCCAGGGTCCAGCCTGGCATGATCTCGCCCAGTGACTGGTCCGCCTTTAGCGCGCGTTTCATCGACCCGAGCGGCAGGGTGATCGACGACGCCAATGGTCGGATCAGCCATTCCGAGGGGCAGGGATACGGCATGCTGCTGGCCTTTCTTGCAGGTGACAAGGCGAGCTTCGAGCGGATTTGGACCTTCACCCGTACCGAGCTGCTGATCCGCGACGACGGGTTGGCCGCCTGGCGCTGGGACCCGAATGCGGATCCGCATGTCACGGACATCAATGTCGCCAGCGACGGCGACATTCTGATCGCTTATGCGCTCGCCCTCGCAGGCCCGGCGTGGAACGTGCCGGACTATGTGCGGAGCGCGACCCTTATCGCCCAGGCGCTCGGCCAGCAGGTGATCCGCCGTGAGGGCGGGCGGCTTGTGCTGCTGCCGGGCGCGACCGGCTTTTCGGTCGGCGAGCGACCGGATGGGCCGGTTCTCAATCTGTCTTATTGGATTTTCGAGGCCTTTCCGGTTCTCGCCCCGCTCGCGCCCGAGGTCGACTGGGAGGGGCTGGCCGCCTCCGGTCGGGAATTGTTGTCTCTCTCCCGTCTCGGCCCGGCAAGGCTGCCGCCCGACTGGATCTCCGCCCCGGCAGACGGGCCGCTGGAGCCGGCGCAGGGCTTCGAGCCGGTCTTTGGTTACAATTCATTAAGGATAGTTCTTTACCTTCTGCGAGCTGGCATCAACGACACCGACGTTCAAAAGGCCATTCTCAATAACTGGATGGTCCAGAATGGCGGGATGCCGGCGATCGTAAATATTCCGACCGGCAAGGCTTTGGCCCGGCTGCCGGAGCCCGGTTACCGGATGCTTGCGGCGACGCTTGCCTGTGCGACCGACGGCACGGCCATTCCGGCCGACCTGCGGCGCCTGCAACCGAGCCAATATTATCCGTCGACCCTTTATCTCCTGAGCCTTTCGCTGGTTGGTGAGAAATATCCGACATGTCTTCGCTGAGGTTAATCCTGCTGATCCTGATTGGGGCGGCTGCCGTCCCGGCCATCGGCCAGCAGTTTACCTCTCCTTCCTCCTCTGAAGGCACCTCCGCCCCCACCGGCACAGCCCCGACGCCCAAGGTCGACGAGTCGGCTCTGCGTTTCTTCGCGGCCCAGGGCGACAGCCAGCGGCTGGAAGCCGAAATGGCGCGACTGCGGGCGCTTTACCCCAATTGGCAGCCGCCCAAGGACCTATTCAGTCCGACCCCCGACCAGGATCCGGACATGGTCCGCCTGTGGCAATTGTTTGCCGAGGGCAAGTTCTCCGACATACGCGCCGCCATCGCCCAGCGTCAGGCGGCAGAGTCCGGCTGGCAGCCGCCGGCGGACCTGCTGAACCGGCTGGATGAGGGCGAGGCCGCCCGCCGGCTGGTCAATGCCGCCGAGGCCAAGCAATGGGCCTCTGTTCTGCGCATCGCCACCGACACGCCCGGCATGCTGGTCTGCGCCAACATGGATGTTCTGTGGCGGGTGGCGGAGGCCTTTGTTCGGACCGACGCGACCGAGCGGGCCAAGGACGTCTACGCCTATATTCTCAGCACCTGTCCCGACCCCAAGGAGCGTCTCGCCACCGCGCAGAAGGCGATGCAGGTGCTCGACGGCCCCGAACTGGATTCGCTGCTGGCTCTTCAGCGTGCCAAGCCCGACGGTACCCCCGAGTTCGCCAGCCTGCGCGACGATCTTCTGCGCACGCTGGTCGGTCGCGCCGCGCAGGATGCGACCCTCAACGTTTCCGCTGAAGACATCGACGCTTTGGAGCAGTTGGCCCGCAATGGTTCGGCGGCCGACGACGCGCTGGTTCTCGGTTGGTATGTCTTCCGGCGCGGGGATGCCGCGCAGGCGCTCGACTGGTTCAAGCTGGCGCTGGATCGCAAGGGCGGGGCCTCGGCCGCCGAGGGCTATGTGCTGGCGCTGGAGGCGACAGGGCGGGCGTTGGAGGCCGAGCCGATCGCCTATCAGTGGCGCGACGCGGGTGCCGACAACCGGATGGCCTATATCGACCTCATGGCCGGCCTGCTCTCCGCCTCGCCGCCGCCCCGACTCGACCAGTCGATCGTGGCCCGTTTCGCGCCGGTTGTGTCGCAGGATAAATCCGCAACCGGCGCGCAGGCGCTCGGCTGGTACGCCTACAATACCGGACAGATCCGCACCGCCGCCTCCTGGTTCCGCACCGCCGTGCAATGGGCGCCGGAGGACGAGGCGTCCGCCTTTGGGCTCGCCCTTGCCAGTGCGCGCCTGAAAGACAACGCGACTCTCGACGCCGTCGCCGCCACCTGGGCCCGGAAGTCCGAGCGTATCCTGGCGCTGGTGTCGCCGGCCACCCGCCGCCAGTTGGCGGGCCGTGCGCCTGTCAGCAGCCCGCCTCCGCTGCCGGCCGCCTCCGCACCCACGCCCATAGCCCGGCCGAAGGCAATGGCGACTTCTGTTCGCCCGGCCGCACCCGTAACGCTCGATCCGGCGCCCAATGGCCGGGTCGGCTCACATGACATGGGCCGTGCGTCGGCACCGTCGGCCGCACGTGGCCGCGCCGACTGCTCAGGCGCTGGCGCCGCGGCTTTCCGCGCGGACCGCCTCTCGGCCGACGACGCGGTGGCGCGCGGCTGGTGCCTGCTCGATCTCGACCGTCCGAGGGAGGCCATCAATGCATTCGACGTCGGCATTCGGAATGGCGCAGGCCGCACGGCCGAAGACGCGGCCTATGGCAAGTCGCTGGCTTATCTGCGGCTGGGCCTGACCAACCAGGCGCAGGTGGCGGCGATCGAGACGGCCCAGCCGCCCGCCCGCGCGGTGGAACTGAGCGTCGATCTTCTCACTCAGCGCGCTATCGCCGCCTATCGCGACGCTCGCTATGTCGAGGCGATCCTGGCGCTCGATGAGCGCAACCGCCTCGCGCCGGAGCAGCAGGACCTGATGATGATCCGGGCCTGGTGCTATTTCAAGCTCAGGGACTTCGCATCCGCCGGGCGGATCTTCAAGGCCCTGCGCGCCGCCGGCTATGCGGAGGCCGGCGCCGGCATAAACGCGATCATGGCCGTCACGCGCCAATGGCGCAGCTGAACCGCTACTGCCTGCCTCGCTGAGCCGGTTCCGGCGTTCAGCGGCGTCCGGACGGCGCCGCTCCGGACCACACGGGGAAAAGGCGTTCCAGCATCATCTTGGGCAGGATGAGGCCGAAGGCCATCGCCAGCAGGATCGCCGCCGCCGTAGTGGCATCGACGACGAGAGGCACCAGAAGGGTCGGAGAGGCCGTCTCGCCGGCATTCATCAGCGTCACCAAGCCCGCTGCGAGCCGGAAGAGGAAGGCGCCGGGCAGCAACGAGACGACTGAAGCGAAAGCGACGGCGGCGAAGGGCAGATGAAGGCGGTTGGCGACCGGGGTCACGATGACGCCCACGAGGAAGCAGGCGATGAAGGCGCCGCCTGCCACGCTCATTCCGTCCGCCAGCGCCAGCCAGCGGCTCGCATGCGCCAGCATGCCGATGGCGATGGGGATCCCCAGTGTGCGCCAGGGCATCGAGAAGAACGTGCCATAGGCCGCCACGGCGACGCCGGCGGCGAGCACGTCGAACAGCAGCGGCACCGCAACGACCGGCCCCGGCGGCGGCAGGCTCTCCTGGCCAAGCGCCAGCCCCGCGATGAGGCCGGTGCATATGACCAGGATGATCAAACCCGCAAAGCTGAAGCGCGCCACGCCGAGCGCGATGCGAAGCCGCGCCAAATCGAGCGCGCCGTTGAGCAGGTGCGGGCCAGGCACCAGGATCATGCAGGGGCACAGCGCAATGAGGTAGGGGTCGGCATCCGGCAGCAGCCGCGAGGTCAGCGCGGCGACAAGGCCGGCCAGCAGGGCGGCGCAGAGCGGCTGCGTCAGCATGTTCGCCGCGATGTGGGCGAGGCCGCGCCGCAGCGCGCCGCCGGCACAGGCGCTAAGCGCGGTAAGCAGAAGGGTCGCGGGGTCGCTGGCACCGAAGATGATCGCCAGCGCGCTGGCGCCCGCGCCGTTCATGACGACGGCCCGCAGCAGCGACACCGGCGCCACCCGGTCGACGGCGCGCAGCGCCGCGAGCGCCTGCGTGGCGTCCATGCGCCCGGCCGCCACCGCGTCGACGATGTTCAAGGTCTGCGTCACCTTGTTCATTTCGACGCCCGTCGGCGCGGCGGCCACCGTCTCCACAACCGGACCGCCCGGCAGGGCATTGCCCTCGATCCGCAAGACGATCTCGCCCCAGGCGGGCAGCACCGAAACCGTGAGGCCGAAGGCCCGGCCGAGCCGCTCCACCGTTACGATCAGGCGTTCGGTGGTCAGCCCGTTGCTATAGAGCAGCCGGGCGACAGCGGCGACGACGGCGACGGTGTCACCCGCCGCCCTCATTGACGCGGCCATGTCAGATGGCGGGATAGCGGGGGATATAGGCGAGCTCATTGATATGCGCCTCGATGTCGGCGGGGCGCGGCACCCGGGCGAGGCCCTTGTCGAAGATCAGCTCGGCGATGCGCGCGGCCACATGCAGCGAGGCTTTGCGGATATCGCGCTGCGGCGGGTAGATGAGGCCCAGCGCCAGATCGTCCGGCGTCACCTGCTCCGCCACCGCCTTGGCGGCAACGATGAACATATCCTCCGTAACGCGGCTCGACTGGGTGGCGAGCACGGCCATGCCCATGGCCGGGAAGATGTAGACGTTGTTGCCCTGGCCGGGCACGAAGCGCTTGCCGCCGAACTCCGCCGGCGGGAACGGGCTGCCGCTGGCGAAAATCGCCTGCCCGTTGGACCATTTATAGGCCTCCTCCGCCGTGCATTCCGAGCGCGAGGTGGGGTTGGAATAGGGGAAGATGATCGGTCGGGCGTTGATCTTGGCCATCGCCTCGATCACCGCCTGGTTGAACAGCTTCGGCACGGTGCTGACGCCGACGATCCCCGTCGGCCGGATCGCCTCGATCGCCTCGACAAAGGTGGAGATGGGCGCGTGGTCGTGGGCGAAGGGCTTCTGGAAGCCGGCAATGTCGGTGCGCGAATTGACCATCAGCCCATTCACGTCGAACAGCCAGTTGCGGGCGCGGGCTTCTTCGATGGTCGCACCTTCAAGCACCATCGCTTGGCTGATCAGCTCGGCAATGCCGGTCGCCGCCGAGCCGCCGCCGAGGAACAGGAAGGTCTGGTCGGTGAGCTTCTCGCCGGAGAGCTTCAGCGCCCCGTAGATGCCCGCCACTGCCACAGCCGCCGTGCCCTGGATGTCGTCATTATAGGTGCAGATCTGGTCGCGGTAGCGCTCCAGGATCGGCACGGCATTGATGTTGGCGAAGTCCTCCCACTGCAGGCAGCAAAGCGGGAAAAGCTCTGTCACCGCTGCGACGAATTCGGCGATGAAGGCATCGTATTCGGCGCCGCGCACGCGGTTCTGGCGCAGGCCCAGATAGAGCGGGTCGTCGAGCAGCGTGCCGTTATTGGTGCCGACATCGAGGGTGATCGGCAGCGTCATCTCCGGCGGCACGCCGGCGCAGACGGAGTAGAGCGCGAGCTTGCCGACCGGAATGCCCATGCCGTTGACGCCGAGATCACCGAGCCCGAGAATTCGCTCGCCATCGGTCACGACGATAAAGCGGACATCCCGCTGCGGCCAGTGCGACAGCACCTCCTTCAGGCGGCCCTTCATGGTGATGGGCAGGTACATGCCACGGGTCGCGCGCAGCACATGGTCGTATTTCTGGCACGCCTCACCCACCGTCGGGGTGTAGACCAGCGGCATGAACACCGCCGGATCGGACATCAGCACCGCATAGTACAGGGTCTCGTTGCGGGCCTGCAGGTCGCTCAGCAGCAGATATTTCTGCAAGTCATTGTCGAGGATCGACAGCTGCAGATGGATGCGGGCGACCTGTGTCTCCAACGTATCGGCCACCGGCGGCAGGAAGCCCTCAAGTCCAAGCCGCACCCGATCCTCGCTGGAGAATGCGCTGCCGCGATTGAAGACGGGATCGTGCAGCAAGGACGGACCGCTCGGGGCGGGCTGGGTGCCGGACTGCGACATGGCTTGGTTCTCCAGGAGGACGCTTGGAAGGCTTTCAGCTGTGTGGCGACGCCAGGGCCACGCGGGCCCCGGCGGGGATATCCGGAAAACCCGTCAGCCGTCCTGTTCCTTGGCGACGTAGGGCTTCACCATCTTCGCAGGATCGACCACCCGCAGGAACTCCTCTTCGGTCACGAAGCCGAGCTCAAGCGCGGCCTCCTTGAGCGAAAGGTCGTTGTCCATCGCGTGATGGGCGATCTTCGAGGCGCGGTCATAGCCGATCACCGGTGCCAACGCCGTGACAAGCATCAGCGAGCGGTCGACATATTGCTGGATGCGCTTGAGGTTCGGCTTGGTTCCTTCGACCAGGAACCTGCGGAAATTGGTGCACCCGTCGGTGGCGATGGCGATGGAGTGCATGATGTTGAAGATCATCAGCGGCTTGTAGACGTTCATCTCCAGATAGCCGCTGGCGCCGCCGAAGCCGACGCTGACATCATTGCCCATCATCTGCACGGCGATCATCGTCAGCGCCTCGGCCTGGGTCGGGTTGACCTTGCCGGGCATGATCGAGGAACCGGGCTCGTTCTCGGGGATGATCAGCTCGGCAAAGCCGGCGCGGGGCCCGCAGGACATCAGCCGGATATCATTGCCGATCTTGTAGAGCGAGACCGCCACGGTGCGCAGCGTGCCGGAAAACTGCACCAGCGCGTCATGGGCGCCCTGCACGGTGAACTTGTTGGGGGCCGTCACATAGGGCAGGCCGGTGAGGGTGGCAATTTCCGCTGCCACCGCCTCGGCAAAGCCCGGCGCCGCGTTAATGCCGGTGCCCACCGCCGTGCCGCCGAGCGCGAGGCGGTAGACGTCGCCAAGCGCGGCCTCAAGCCGGGCCACGTCATCGGCCAGCATGCCGGCATAGCCCGACCATTCCTGGCCCAGCGTGATCGGCGTCGCGTCCTGCATATGGGTGCGGCCGATCTTGACGATATCCGCCCATTCTTCCGCCTTGGCGGTGATGGCGCCCTCAAGCGCCTTGAGGGCCGGGATCAGGCGCTGCGTCGCATTCACTCCGACGGCGATGTGCATGGCCGAGGGGAACGAGTCGTTGGACGACTGCGACATGTTCACATGGTCGTTCGGGTGAACCGGCGCCTTGCTGCCCAGCGGGGTGCCGGCGAGCTGGCAGCATCGGTTGGAAATCACCTCGTTGACGTTCATGTTGAACTGGGTGCCGCTGCCGGTCATCCACACATGCAGCGGGAACATGTCGTGGTGCTGGCCGGCCAGGATCTCGTCGCACACGTCGACGATGAGCTTGAACGCCTCGTCGGGAAGCCGCCCGCCGGCATGATTGGCGCGCGCCGCCGCCTTCTTGAGCAGAGCGTAGGCGGTGATCATCTCGCGCGGCATCAGGTCCTTGCCGATGCTGAAATGCTCCAGCGAGCGCTGCGTCTGGGCGCCCCAGAGCTTATCGGCCGGGACCTGGACCTCGCCCAGGCTGTCGGTTTCTTGGCGGAAATCAGACATGAGGAACCTTTTGGTGGCGCACGCCACGCCGTATCAGAGGGGAGCGAGGAGGGAAATCCTACCTCCGATCCTCCCAGCCAAGCTCTAGGGGTTCATCCGCGCCTGTCAAGGCCGCCGATCAATGCTGGACGGGGCGGTGCGGAACGGCCAGCGCCAATGGCCTGGGGAGCTCTGCGCGTCCTGGCTATCGACGTGTCGGGGATTTCAACCGTCGGGCGCACAACCCAGGCTGACGCTGAGCGGCCGGGCGTCGGTGTGCGATCTCGGCCAGATGACCGCAAGCATACGAACGCGGAACTCCGCCGCTTTCTCCGCGCGAGATAGCAGCATTTCGGGGCGCATTGAGATCGCCGTCAAAAACCTTCGATCATAAGGCGTTTCTATGTAGAAGATATGATAATACTAAATCGGTGAAATAGTTCGCGGTGGATTTGTAGTTTCAAACAAAATCCGCGTCGGTTACACAGTTCTGTATGTTTCGAGCACATGCAGGACGGATGAACCACGATGACGAGACTTTCTGGAGCCGAAGCGAGTCCTGCCTTCGCCTATGACGGCTACGCCACTCTCGGGCGCATCGGCCTTATCTATATCGCCTCCAGCGTGGTGATGGATGCGGAGATGGCCGCGATGGCGGCGCCCGGCCTTTGCGTGCACACCACGCGGCTGCGCCTGCCCAAGGTGACGCTCGAAGGGATCGACGCAATGATGACGGCGCCGGAACTGGAGCAGTCCGCGCGCCTGGTCGGCTCGGCGCCCATTGACGCGCTGTGCTTCGGCGGCACCAGCGCCTCCTTCGTCTACGGCACCGCCTATGACAAGGCGCTGATCGCGCGGATGCAAGGGTGGGCGCCCGGGCCGAAAGTGACGACGGCGTCCACTGCATCGCTGGCGGCGCTGGCGGCGGTGAAGGCCGGCCCTGTGGCGCTGGCGACGCCCTATGTTGACGCGATCCACCAGCGCGCCATCAACTTCCTCGGCTCGAACGGTCATCCGGTGCTGCGGCACGGCAATCTGGGCATCGACGAGGACCATGCCCTGGCGGAGGTTCCGCTGGATAAGGTCTATGACCTCGTGTGTTCCGTCGACCATCCCGATGTCACCGCGATCTTCATCAGCTGCACCAATTTCCGCTCGGTCGGCGTGATAGCGGCGCTGGAGGCGGCACTCGGCAAGCCGGTGATTTCGGCGGTTCAGGCGTCCTTCTGGCACTGCCTGGAAATCACGGGCATCCAAGGCGCGCGCCCTGGCTACGGCCAGCTTTTCGACAGCCGTCTGGCGCGTTGAAGAACGCGCCCGATGGGTAGGCTTTTGCATTGGAAAATCCGATACCAAGAAGAATATAAATATATTTTATTGATGGGCGGCGAACCGGCACCTTCACAGGACGGGTCCTTGAAGGGGGCGCGAGCAGGCAATTCGAGCGCCGGAAACGTTCTGCGATTTTAACTGAATAATCGATCACTAAAGTATAGACATGTCATTCATTTGATACCTGAGCGTTTTAACGCTCGGGTTTTCGTTGTTTATTGGCTTATTGTGCCTTTCTTTTTGCTTTAAGTTGCAACAATTTCGTGATTATAAAATAGTCACATGCACAAATTTTTATATAAAGTGTCATAAATAAGTATTTATACTTGACGTAATGACGGCTTCTTTCAAAATTAACGACACATGAAGGGTGTCGTTAATGCTTGAGATCGCTGTTGGGCGGATGAGAATGCTTGTCGTTCGCGAGCCATTGTCGCGACTAGACCTTCGCCCGATGTGTCGCCCGCGGGTCGATGTCGATCTTCCTTACGTCAGCGCCCTTTCACCGCTGTGGTCGGACAGGTGGACCCCGCCGACGCTCGCTCGAGCGGCCGACCGCTCGGCCCCCCTGTCGAGGCTGAAGATCCGTAAGTCACTGGAGAGCCGATTTTGCTGATCAAGGAGGTTCGCGTCAGCGTGCATCGTTTCAAGAACGAGGTGCCGCTGATCAACAAGCCGATCGAGGATGATTACCGTATCATCTGCGAGATCGAGACCGATGAGGGGCATGTCGGAGTCGGCATGGCATCCCGCTTTCTCTGGCACGGCGTGGCAGCCATCGTCGAAAAACATCTGGGCCCCGCCATTATCGGCATGGACCCGCGCGATCTCGAGAAGATCCACGCCCGGCTTCAGCCGCTGGTTTCCGAGCGTGGCGCGATGACCGGGATCAATCTGGCGGGCCTGTCCTGCATCGATCTCGCGCTCTGGGACGTGATCGGCAAGGCCAGCAACCGCACCGTCGCCCAGATGCTCGGCGGCGCGAAGAACTATGCCGACGCCTATGTCACCTATGGCTTCGGCGCCTTCGAGACCGAGCATCTCATCGAAATGGCGCGGATATTGATCGGCAAGGGGCATACGCGCCTCAAGATGCTGGTCGGCACCGGCCGCGGCTTGGTGGCGGATGCGCGCCGTGTCGCCGCCGTGCGCGAGGCGGTGGGTGAGGACATCCTGCTGGCGGTGGACGCCAATGAAAGCCTGCGGGCCGAGGAGGCGCTGCGCATCGCCAAGATGATCGAACCCTACAACATCGCCTGGTTCGAGGATCCATTGCAGCGTGTGGATGCGCGCGATCTTGGCAATATGCGCAAGCGCACCAGCATTCCGCTCTCCGCCGGCCAGATGGACGGGCACTCGCTGCGCTTCCGCGAGTGGATCGAGCATGACTCGATCGACATCTTCATGCCGAACAGCATGTACAATGGCGGAATGACCGAGACCCGCCGGGTCGCTCATCTCTCCCAGATCTACAACAAGCCTTTGTCCGACGCCGGTGGCGGTGGCGTGTGGTGCCTGCATCATGTCGCCGGCTTCCGAAACGGCACGTTGGCGGAAATCCACCTCGGCACCGAACAGGTCGAGGAACAGATGTTTGTCGACCCGCCCAAGGCGGTGAACGGACGGATCGCCATCCCGGCCGCCCCGGGCTTCGGCGTCACACTCAACCGGGATGTCCTCAAGGAAACGCTCGTCAGCGCCTGACGGGCCAACGCAGGAGACTGAGTAATGACACGCCGCCTCACATCCAGTGCCGTACTCGGAGCCCTCGCTCTCGGCGCGGCCCTTTTCACCGTGCCCGCCAGTGCCGAGCCGCTGCACCTCAAGATCGCGAGCCCGTCGCCGGCCGGCGGCTTCGATACCGTCATGGCGCAGAAGATCGCTGACAAGATGAAGGCCAAGCTCGGCGACCAGTTCACCTATGAGCTGTTCGACAATGCCACCATCGGCGACGAAGTCGTTCACATGCAGCAGGTGCGGACCGGCCAGATCGACATGACGCCGCTCGGTTCCGATGCTGTCACCCTCGATCCGGTGTGGGCGGTGTTCGACATGCCGTTCATCTTTGCCGATCGCGCGGCGGTGGCCAAGGCGCTTGACGGTCCGTTCGGGCAGGAGCTTGCCGCCTCCATGCGCGAGAAGGCCGGGCTTGAAGTGCTGGCCTTCGGCGAGATCGGCTTCCGCCAGATCACCAACAGCGTTCGGCCGATCAAGACCCCGGCGGATTTCAAGGGCATGAAGATCCGCGTTCCGGGCAGTGAAACCCGCATGCTGACCTTCAAGACGCTCGGCGCGACGCCGGTCAACATGAATTTCGGCGAGGTCTTCCTCGCCCTGCAGAACAAGACCATCGACGGGCAGGAGAACCCGCTGAACGACATCGTCGAGCGCTCGCTCAACGAGGTTCAGCCCTACATCTCGATTTCCAACCACGTCTATACGCCCGTCACCTTCGTGATGAACGCTCGCAAATTTGCGGCCCTGCCCGACGACCAGAAGGCCATGCTCAAGGCGGCCGCGCTGGAATCCGCCAAGGAGATCCGGGAACTGGGCGCCGTCAAGGATGTGGAGCTCCTCGCCAAGCTCAAGCAGGCGGGCAAGAACGAGATCATCGAGATCGACCGCGCCTCGTTCATCGCTGCCTCTCAGCCGCTCTACGAGCAGATCGGCGCCATCGCCGGCGGCAGCTATGCGGCCGACCTGCTGAAGGCCGTCAAGTAGCGGCACCCCGCCCTGCGCAAACGTGGTGTCCGGCGGCGTGTCACGCCGGCGGGCGCCCATTACAGGAACGGAAGCGATGTCTTTGCCCGCCCCGCCCACCCCGACCAACGAAGACCTCCGCCGACAGTTGGAGGAGGCCGAATTCGAGGTCGAGCTTGGCCAGAATGAACGCGGCCCGGATGCCTGGATCAACGGCATTGCCGGCGCTCTCGGGGCGGCGACGTTGGCGGTCATCACCATCCTTGTCTTCACCAATGGCTCGCTGCGCTACCTCTTCAACTTCGGCATCATCTGGGCGGATGAGATCGTGATTGCGCTCGTCCCCTGGCTCACCATGATCGGCATGTTCTTGTCGGTGCGCCGGCGCGAGATCATCCGCATCACCCATTTCGCCAATCGCCTGCCGGAGAGGCTTCGGCGCATCATCGGTGCCTTCGCCGATCTGCTTTCGGCGGCCTCCTTCGCCTATCTCGCCTTCTTCTCGCTGGATTATCTCGCCTTGTTCGGCGGCGACAAGACCATCTACCTGAAGATCCCGAAGGGCTGGTTCGTCTCGGCAATGGTGATCGGCTCAGTGCTGCTTGCCCTTGCCTTCCTGGTGGATTTCCTGCGCGGCCTGCGGGCGCCGCAGGCGGCCCCGATCTCCGAGGAAGGGGCCGCACGATGACCGGCGCCCTCATCGCCATCGGCGTTCTACTCTGTTTCCTGGTGCTCGGCGTGCCGATGATCGCGGCTCTGCTCACCTCCGTCGCGCTGTTGCTCTATCTCAGCGGCCAATGGGGCCTGTCGCTGCCGCAGACCATGGTGGCAGGCATGTCCAGCTACACGCTGCTGGCCCTGCCGTTGTTTGTCTATGCCGGCACACTGATGAATTCGGGCGGCATCGCCGTGCGGCTGTTCGATTTCGCCCGCTCGCTGATCGGCTGGACCAAGGGCGGCCTCGCCCAGGTCGACGTGCTGACCAGCATCTTCTTCGGCGGCATGGTCGGCTCGTCGGCCGCCGACCTTGCGGGCACGGGCTCGGTGCTCATTCCGGCGATGAAGCGCCACGGCTATTCCGGTGCGCTGGCCTCTGCCGTCAGCGCCTCGTCCTCGGGCGTGGGGCCGCTGATCCCGCCGTCCTCGCCGGCCATTCTCTACAGCGCGGTGACTGGCACCTCGCTCAGCGCGCTGTTTCTCGCCGGGCTGATCCCCGGCCTGCTGCTCGGCGGCGTCTTCATGCTCACCATTGCCTTTCTGGCGCGGCGGCATGGCTATCCCACCTATGGGCGCTTCTCACTACGCGAGGTGTGGAAGACCGGCCTTGCCGCCGCCTTCGCACTGGGTATGCCCGGGCTGATCATCGGTGGCCTGGTGGTCGGCGCTTTCACCCCCTCGGAGGCCGGCGCGTTCGGGGCCTTCTATGCCGCCTTCGTGTCCTGCGCGATTTACCGCACGCTTAACTTCAAGGGCCTCTATCGCGCCACGGTGGCCGCGGTTCAGATGACCGGCGAACTGCTGGGCATCGTCGCGCTGTCGGTGGCGCTCGGCAGCGCGCTGTCGGCCGCCCATGTGCCGCAGGCCTTCACCGGCCTCATCGACATGCTCACCATCGGCGACAGCGTGTTCATGCGCCTGCTGGCGATGATGATCATCGCGGTCATCGCCGGCATGTTCATCGATCCGCTGATCCCCGTGCTGGTGCCTGTGCTGATGCCGGCGCTGCTGGCCTATGGCATCGACCTCACCCATTTCGGCGTACTGATGATCATGGCCGTGGTCATCGGCCAAATCACGCCCCCGGTGGCGATGTCGCTCATCATCACCGCGCGGATCGCCAAGGTCGACCAGTGGCAGGTGTTCCGGGCCAACATGCCGTTCTTCATCATCACGCTGGCGTTCACGCTTCTGCTGATGGCGGTGCCGGGGCTCTCGACATGGCTGCCCGCCTATATGAATGACTGAGCGGGCGACGCCGCAATGGAAGGAGTTCTCGGATTGAAAGACGAATGGGCGATCATGAACTGGGTCAAGCGCGGCAATGTCCGCTCGAAGATCTGGGCGATTCTCCCGGTCGAAAGCGCCGCCGTGCTGCCGCGCATCGACGACACTGGCCATTGGGAGGATTTTCGCCGACTGCCGGCCCAGCGCTTCGCCGGCCATGACGCCGCCGCCGAGGCGATCGCAGCGGATGGCTTCTGCTTCATCACCGAAGCTCTGGCCATCGGGCCGCTGGTCAACTGACGCTGCGGCGTCCGGGCCACCGGCCGGACCATTGCGCGGGTAGGGCAGGGCGGGCGCTTATCCACGCCCTCCATCGAACGCTCTGAGGGTTGACCGGCTCTCCGCCTCGATGGCGGCACCCAGGCTCCGCAGCGCCTCCCGCGCGCCTGGGCCGGCCCTTGCGGCTAGCGCCGCCGTCGCGGCCACGAGCTGTCGCACCACATCCGCGTCATTCATGCCATAGCGCGCGATCGCCGCCAGGGCGGGGCAGGCGAAGTCCTGCAGCGAACTCACCGGGGTTATGACGCGCGGGCGCCCTTGCTCGTCCGCTCGCACCGGCGAGGGGAACTCTCGTTCCGCCAATGCGCAAAGCGCCTGTTCCAATCTGTCGATGCAATAAAGCGCCGTCGTCGGATCATTGATGCCGGGTGAAAGCGCCCGCTGGGCAATCTCGACGAACCGGCGCAGCGAGAAGTGCAGGTCCTGTGTCGGTGTGCGGTCCGATCCCACGACGAACGCCTCGCGCAGGAGGTCGAGCACCTCGTCTGAGGCGCGTGCGCGGGGCGCGGCGCGCAGCACGGCGTCCCGCTCGGTCACAAACCGGCCCGGAGGAGTGTCGACGCTGACCAGAAGATCATGCTCGGTGGCAATACGCATCACCGCCTCTTCATCGAGGCGCTGCACATAGCCGCTGCCTTGGATGAAGACAGCGAGCGGATCTGCTTCCAGCTCGCGCAGCAGGCCGGCCGGGGCGTGGGCGTCACGCGGGCTCGGCTCCTGTCCCAGCTGGGTGGGATAAAGCCGGTCGATCGCGGCCTGCGTCTCCCGCGCCAGCTCGGCCAGCACGGTTTCGATGCGGATCGAGTTGGCGATGTGGTGGATGAAGTAGATGAGCACGGCAAGGCTGAGCGTTGCCAGCACGACTCCGAAGGTGACGGAGATATGGGGCACGAAGCTAGCTTCCTCGGTGCCCCGCACGGTGCGCAGCACCAGAAGGCAGTAGAGGAAGGTGCTGGTGAAGGTACCGAGCACCAGCTGGTTGCCACGGTCGCTCATGAAGCTGCGCAGCAGCCGGGGACCGAACTGCGAGGAGGCAAGCTGGAGCGTCAGCATGGTCATCGAGAAGGTGAGGCCGGCGACCGTGATCATCGAGCCTGCGACCGCCGACAGCACGGCGCGCGCGCCTTCCGGCCCGAAGCCGTAGAGCCAGCCCAGGCGCTCGATGGCCCCATCCTCCAGCGAAGTGTCCAGCCAGACCAGAGCGAAGGAGAGCGCGGCAGCGCCCGCCGCCATGGTTGAGGGCAGGAACCAGAAGCTGGAGCGCAGGCGATCCCACACGCCCAGAAGCCAGGTCGGCAATGACAGATGGTCCATGTTCACCCCCAGCCATCAATCACCAGGGCACCATTTAGTTCCGGTGACGGCGGGCGTGGCCCCCGTGAGCGTGGGCGCCCGAAAGCGGGCAAAGTCCTTCCAACCGCTGAAAATAATCTGATTCCTGAGTCCCCCGAGGGAGTTCACCGCTATCGCCCCACCGGCTAGAACCGTCGCTGATGCGGATGGAAAACACGATGCCGGATACCCCAACGATCCTCCTGCTGGGACATGAGGCGACCCTTCATGAATCCCTTTCGCCGATCCGGCTGCGAGCCCTTCTTGGTGAGGCGGCGCTCCGGGGTGCCAGGGTGGTCCTGGCCCGTAGTGCCGATTGCGACGTTTCCACGGGACGGATAAGGGCTAACGAGTTCGTCGAAGGGGCATGGAAGAGCGTCGAGATAGGTGTGCCTCCGCTCATCGTCGCGGCAGCGCCCGTGACCCGGCCCGAGCATCGCGTGGTCGAGAACTGGCTGCGCGAGACGACCAAGCTTCTGGGCTTTGACGGCTTCGACAAGCACGAAATGACCGCGCTACTGGCCGCCTATCCCCACCTTGTGCCGCACCTGATTCCCGAAGAGGTGCTGGTCGCCGAGCGGATCGAGGCCCAACTCGCCCAATGGCTGGAAGGTGGCCCGATCGTGGTGAAGCGGTCCGATGGCGCGCTGGGAACCGGGATCTTCTTCATCGTTCCGCACGGCGGCGAGGTTGTCGTTCACAAGGACTCGCAGTCCTGGAGCGGCACGGCCGCCGAGGCGATGGCGCGCGTCATTGGCGCGATCCGCGCGCGCATGGCGTACCGGACCTATCTGGTTCAGCGCTTCATCGACACCCGCGATGCGGTTGGCCAGCCGGCGACGGTGAGGCCCGATATGGTCCGCCGGCCGGATGAAGGCTGGGACATTTACCGCCTGACGGGCCGCATCTCCATCGGCTCCAAGCTGGTGTCGAACCGCGCCAAGGGCAGCGCTCTCGTGGACGCGGAATCTTATTTTGCGGCGCGTGGGGCGACCGACCCGGCTGGAAAAATCGACGAGATTCAGGCGCTTGCCCGGGACATCGCCACCACGCTGTGCCGCGCGCCCGGCCTGAGCGCCTCTTATGAGTTCGGCATCGACTTCGCCGTCGACCAGGATCTCCATTTCTGGTTCCTCGAAGCCAATAAGCGCCCCCTCGCCAATGGTGCCGAAGTGGAGCGGATAGGCCCGGTGATGACCTACTGGCTGTCGTTGATCGCCGATTGATCCCCTGCGTCCCAGCCCCACCGGCCGGATGAGCGGATGAAGCCGTCCATCAGCGTGCCGAATGTGTTGCTGGCCACCGTCTCCTGTATCGTCCCATGAGAGCTGACGCCTGGGAGCGGATGCTCCGCGACCTCGTGTAAGCCGGAGAGATAACGCGCCGAAGCCGTGTCAGCCACGTTCTCGGCACCATAGACGATCTCGATATGGGGCGCTCGATCAGTGCTGGCGATCCGCTGCCGCAGATTGGTTTCGTCCTCGGTCAAGGGGCGTCCGATCTTGGTTCCGATGCGGTCCCGTGTCTTTCCCGCCAACACCGGAATGATGATGGGGCTGAAGGCCATGATGCCCTCGGCGCCCAGCTTCAGGCCGTAATGGAGAGCCCCGAAGCCGCCGGCGGACTGGCCGAGGCAGAGCACCCGGCGAGACTGGAGGTCGGCGCAGAGGCCGCGCAATTGCCGCACCGTGGTCTCCACGTCAGCTCCCAGCCCCGACACGCCGCCAAAGTAATAGCTGTGCGACCAGTCGAAGAGATAGATGACGTTGACGTTCAGCCGTCCGAGCAGGCTTTGCATGAAGTAGACTGACAAGCCCAGGCGCTTGGCCCTGCCGGTGAAGGCGACCAGCGTCGTATCCGAATTGGCTGGAACCACCCAATAGCCGCGATCCTCTGATCCCTCGTCCTCGGTCTCCCTATCGGGCAGGTATTTGCGGTCCTCGGCGCGATGTCGCCGCAGCTCCCGCAAATCGGCCATCACTTCCACCACGCTCGCACGCAGATCGCGCACATCCATGAGGGTCGCCAGCATGGCGACCGTCTCGCCGATCATGCCGCAGCGGACGAACTGGCGGCAGACGTCGAGGCGCAGCTGGGGATCGGAGTTCCCGTGCGCGATGGACTTGGCATAGGCGAGGTAGGATGAATCGAGTTGCGAGGCGGCGTGGATCCGCCGGGAGGGGCGGAGCGCCGACGAGCTAAACGTGGTGTCCGGCGGCATTGGCGACGATCCGTCCGGCAAGCTCCCGGATCGTTAGTTCGCTAACGAGAAAGAACTCCGCCCCGATGGGACGATTGAACGTCGTCTCGAACTGCAGCGCCATTTCGACGGCGTCGACGGAATCGATATCGAAATGGGAGAGATGTGAATCCAGATCGATCGTCTCGCTATCCTCGCCTGAAATGACGGCGAGATAGATGACGATCCAACGGAGCACGCGCTCGCTGTCCAGTGATGTCTGCATGGATGAGAGTGTCGGCGAGAGAACTATCATCAGGATACCAACATTATCATATGCACGCGCCTGAACCTGGAGCAAGGGATGGGGAGCCCTTCTTCCGCCGCCACCCGCGAGCTGGCATTGCCGCCCCGTTTCCCGCAGTCGGAAAAATGCGCCAGAATTGTTTCCCGGCGTTGCGCGAGCCGGGACAGCAATGCTCGGTCGCAAAAATCTTCGGCAGGGCCAGGGTTAGGCGCGTATAGGGGCGGCATGGACGATATGCGCGGTTCTGAAGCGGGAAGTGGCCCGCACATACTCGTGGTCGATGACGACCAGCAAATTCGCAAGCTGCTCGGGCGCTATCTCGTCGAGCAGAATTTTCGCGCGTCGCTGGCCGCCGATGGCAAGGAGGCGGAGCGCCGCCTCACCGAGGGGCGGATCGACCTGGTCGTGCTCGACCTGATGCTGCCGGATGTCTCCGGCCTCGACCTGTGCCGGACGATCCGTGTTCGCTCCACTGTACCGATCATCCTCCTCACTGCACTGAAGGAAGACGTCGATCGCATCATCGGGCTGGAGATCGGCGCCGACGATTATCTCGGCAAGCCGTTCAATCCGCGCGAGCTTGTCGCCCGCATCCGGGCCGTGCTGCGGCGCCTGTCGCCGCGCGACGCGGCGCCCACCACGCCCGTCATGCGCCTGCGGTTCAGCGGCTTTCTCGCCGATCCGACCAGTCGCCAGCTCTGGGACCCGGAGGGCCGGGAAATCGTGCTCACCGGCGCCGAGTTCGACCTTCTGCTCGCCCTTCTGGAGCGGCCGGGGCGCATGCTGTCGCGCGAGCAGCTTCTCGACATCACCCATGGCCGCGCCTCGGCCGGCTTCGACCGCTCGGTCGATGTGCTGATCAGCCGGCTGCGACGCAAGCTCGGCGACGCTGGAAACTTCCAGATTATCAAGACGTTGCGCAACGGCGGTTATCAACTGGCCGCGCGGGTCGAGCCCGCAGCAGGCGCGGACACGGCCTCCTCGTGAACACCATCCGCACCAAGCTCACGGCACTTCTGGTCGGTTGCGTGCTGGGCGTGCTTGTGGTGGCGACCGGGCTGTCCTTCCTCATGCTGACACCGCCGGATTTCGGCCGGGCGGACGACGCGGCGGCGGTTCAGCTCGGCTTGCTCGTCGACCTCGCCGAGCGCACGCAGGACGCCGTTGAGGAAGGCCCCTATGGCCGCATCGCCGGTGCCCCTGCCGGTGGGCGCAGCGTTGAACCCATTACCGGCTCGATCAACGGTGCCCTCGCGCGCCGCGGACGGGCGCTGCATGTGCTCATCACCGTGCCGCCAGATCTGGATTGGCCGGTGATATCGGCCCCACTTTCCGATGGCCGCTGGCTCATCGTCCCGATGTCCCTTCCGATGCCCAGCCCGAACAATGCGTGGCCTCTCGTCGGTTGGATACTTCTTGTCGCGTTGGGGGTTACGCTGGTGATGGTCGTCGCCGTGCGGCGGATGACCGAACCGCTGGCGCTGCTGCAACGAACTGCCGATGCCATAACGCCCTGCAGCGATGTCGATCCGGTTCCTGAGAAGGGGCCAGCCGAGGTGCGGGCAGCGGCGCGCGCCATCAACCAGTTGGCGACACGGTTGCGGCAGGTGATGGAAAGTCGCATGCGGCTGGTGGCGGCTGCAGGGCACGATCTGCGCACGCCGATGACGCGCATGCGTCTGCGTGCTGAATTCCTGGCCGAAGAAGAGCGCACGGCCTTCATCGACGACCTCGACGAACTTGACCGTATCGCCGACAGCGCCATCCGCCTAGTGCGCGAGGAGGTGGAGGATGGCGGCGGCGAGCCTTTGCGTCTCGACGCGATGGTGGCGGACACGGCGGCGGAACTGCGGGAGATCGGCTATGCCGTGACGTTGGGACAGACCTGCCCGGCTTTGATCCGTGCGCGCCCGGAAGCGCTCCGCCGCGCCATGCGCAACCTTTTCATCAATGCGGCCACCCATGGGCGGGAGGCGACGGTGCTTATGGGGAGCAGCGTTGGCAGGGTGCAGGTGCTGATCGAGGATGCCGGTCCAGGAATTCCTGAGGAACTGCTTCCGCGCGTGTTCGAGCCCTTCTTTCGTGTCGATCCGGCGCGCGGCGCGCCTACCCCTGGGGCGGGGCTGGGCCTCGCCATTGCCGAGCAGATCGTGACCCGCAATGGCGGGACTCTCAAACTTGAGAACATGGCGATCGGTTTGCGTCAGGTGCTTGAATTCCCGATGGTGACGCTGGGAGAAGATCTGCCCGAGGGAGGATAACCCAAGGAAGGTATTGCGCTGGCGCGTCTTTCCGGGCTGAGATGGTCCATCCCCCTCTGCCGGAGCCAGTCATGGCCAATTACGTGAAGATCAGCGGCTTTCTGGGTGCTTGCATCACGGGCGTCGTGCATTTCCTCACCGATCTGCGCAAGGCTCCCGCCCTTGCCGAGGAAGCCGGCTATGGCGACCTGCCCAAGCTGCCCAAGCCCAAGCCGACACTTATTCCCATCATGAAGATCGCCCCCGCCATCGGCTGGGGTCCAGGCCAGAAGCCCACGCCCGCGCCGGGCTTCAAGGTCAGCTTCTTCGCCGAAAACCTCGATCATCCGCGCTGGGTCTATGAACTGCCGAATGGTGACATCCTCGTCGCCGAGACCGCCGGACCGCCCTGGCCGGCCGGCATTTTCAGCCTGCGCTGGTGGGCGATGGGCTTCGTCATGGTGCGCGCCGGCGCCGGGGTGAAGAGCGCCAACCGCATCACTCTTCTGCGCGACGCCGATGGCGACGGGGTGGCCGAGATCAAACTGCCCTTCCTGGAGAACCTCTACTCGCCCTTCGGCATGGCGCTGGTGGGCGATCAGCTCTATGTCGCCAACGCGGATGCGCTGGTGCGCTTTCCCTATATCCCCGGCGCCACCCGCATCGACGCGCCGCCGGTAAAGGTGTGTGATCTGCCTTCGGGCCGCAATCACCACTGGACCAAGAGCTTGGTCGCCAACAAGGAGGGCACCAAGCTCTATGTCGGCGTTGGTTCCAACTCCAACGTCGCTGAGTTCGGCATGGAGGAGGAGGTCGACCGTGCCGCCATTCTGGAGGTCGATATCGCCACCGGGGCGCGGCGCGTCTTCGCTGGCGGCCTGCGCAACCCGGTTGGCATGGACTGGAATCCGGTCACGGGCGAATTGTGGACCAGCGTCAACGAGCGCGACGAGATCGGGGACGACCTCGTGCCCGATTATATGACGTCAGTGAAGGACGGGGCCTTCTATGGCTGGCCCTATTGCTATTACGACAAGATCGTCGACGAGCGGGTGAAGCCCCAGCGGCCGGACCTTGTCGCGGCCTCGCTGAAGCCGGATTACGCGCTGGGCTCGCACACCGCCTCGCTTGGCCTCACCTTTGTCGATGATGACCGCTTCGGCGCGCGCTTCACCCATGGCGCCTTCATCGGCCAGCACGGCTCTTGGAACCGCAACCCGCCCTCCGGCTACCGGGTCATTTTCGTTCCCTTCAAGGATGGCAAGCCGGCCGGGCCGCCGGAGGAAATCCTTGGCGGCTTCCGGGTCAATGGCAAGGCGCTCGGCCGGCCGGTGGGGGTGATCGTCGACCAGCGCGGCGGGCTTCTGTGCGTCGATGATGTCGGCGACTGCATCTGGCGCGTGTCGGCGGTCTGAGGCGGACGCAGCTGATGATGTTCAGGCGATGGCGGGACTGATCCTGCCGTCGCCGAATTCGAAGCCGAAAAACGCAATGTCGCGGGCATAGAGCTGCGCCACCAAGGCACGGGTTTCCTCGGTGTAGTAGCGGCGATAGTCGCGGCGACGCGAGGCGTTGATGACCGGCAGCGGACCGCTGATCCCGGTGCGTTCCATAACCTGCTGGAAGTCCTCGGCAAGCCGCTCGAAGCGGCAGACCTTATCGACCATGAGTGTGCCGGCCTCGTCGACGAGATAGTCGATCTGGTTGCGGTGAATCGATTTGGCGCCGTCCGTGTCGCGCACCTCGTCGCCGCAATTGGCGATAAAATCTTCGAACGTCGTTGCCCGCTCCAGCACATAGGTCTGGAAGGCATTGAGTCGGGACCCTCGCTGCCAATCCGCCCGGTGGGCGTCGATCATTGCCCACCACGATACGAGGCGATCCCATGGGTTCCGTACAACAGAGAATGTGAAATAGGTACCCCATTGAGGTCGACCATAGAGGTCACGCAGCTCGAGAGCAGTGAAATGCTTCTCGGGCAATTCAGCGGGAAGGCCGAAATGCGCTGTAATCGATGTTCCGCCTGTTTTCTGAATGTGAACGAAGATGACTTTTCGTTCGTGATCGATCAAATTGCGCTCCCAATCCGGCTATAAATACCATTTTAGGTGAATGGCTTCGGAAAAAGACGTCTTAGATCTGCATTATGGATGCGGAATAGCTGCGGATCAACAGCGATATCTCTTTGAAATTTCCAGAGCCCGGCGCCGCCGAGCCCGCCGGCCTCTTCCACCGGCGCGGAGAATGGCCTAAGTGCGCGGGAGATTTTCTCGGGAACCTTCGCGCGCATGATCCGGCTCGATTCCATCGGCAAGCAGAACGGCAAGCAACTCGTTTTCATCGAGGCGTCGGCGACGCTCTTGAAAGGCGAGAAGGTGGGCCTCGTCGGCCCCAATGGCGCCGGTAAGACCACGCTCTTTCGCCTGATCACTGGCGAGGAGGCGCCCGACGAGGGACAGGTATCCACCGATCGCGGCATCACCATCGGCTATTTCAGCCAGGATGTCGGCGACATGGCTGGCAAGTCGGTGCTGGCCGAGGTGATGGACGGCGCCGGTCCGATCAGCGTCATTTCCGCCGAATTGCGGGCGCTGGAGGCCGCGATGGTCGACCCCGACCGCGCCGACGAGATGGACGCGATCATCGAGCGCTATGGCGAGGTGCAGGCTCGCTTTGAGGAACTGGACGGGTATTCGCTGGAGGGCCGGGCCAGCGAGGTTCTTGCGGGCCTTGGCTTCACTCAGGAAATGATGGACGGCGATGTGGGGCGGCTGTCCGGCGGCTGGAAGATGCGGGTGGCGCTCGGGCGCATCCTGCTCATGCGCCCCGACGTGATGCTGCTCGACGAGCCTTCCAACCATCTCGACATTGAGAGCCTGATCTGGCTGGAGGCGTTCCTGAAGAATTTCGACGGCGCGCTCATGATGACCTCGCATGACCGCGCCTTCATGAACCGGATCGTCAACAAGGTGGTGGAGATCGACGCCGGTTCGCTCACCTCCTACTCCGGCGATTACGAATTCTATGCCCAGCAGCGGGCCTTGGCGGAGAAGCAGCAGCAGGCGCAGTTCGAGCGTCAGCAGGCGATGCTGGCCAAGGAGATCGCCTTCATTGAGCGGTTCAAGGCCCGTGCCTCCCATGCCGCGCAGGTGCAGAGCCGGGTGAAGAAGCTCGACAAGATCGAGCGTGTCGAGCCGCCGCGCCGCCGGCAGACGGTGGCCTTCGAGTTCCAGCCGCCGCCGCGCTCGGGCGAGGACGTCGTGAGTTTGAAAAACGTGCACAAGGGCTATGGCGCCCGGCGCATCTATGACGGGCTGGACTTCCATGTCCGCCGGCGCGAGCGCTGGTGCGTGATGGGCGTCAACGGCGCCGGCAAGTCGACGCTGCTCAAGCTGGTGGCAGGCGAGACCGTGCCCGATGACGGCAGCGTCTCAGTCGGCGGCAGTGTGAAGATGGCCTATTTCGCCCAGCACGCCATGGAAGTGCTGGAGGGCGAGCGCACCGTGTTCGAGACGCTTGAGGATGCCTTTCCGCAGGCGGGGCAGGGTTCCTTGCGCTCACTGCTCGGCTGCTTCGGATTCTCGGGCGACGATGTGGAGAAGAAGTGCCGGGTCCTCTCAGGTGGCGAGAAGGCGCGGCTTGCCATGGCCCGCATGCTCTACGATCCGCCGAACTTCCTGGTGCTTGACGAGCCGACCAACCATCTCGATATCGCCACCAAGGAAATGCTGATCGCCGCGCTGGCCGATTATGAGGGCACTATGCTCTTCGTCAGCCATGACCGGCACTTCCTCGCGGCTCTGTCGAACCGCGTGCTGGAACTGACCCCGGATGGCATCCACCAATATGGCGGCGGCTACATCGAATATGTCGCCCGCACCGGGCAGGAAGCGCCGGGACTCAGAACCTGATTGTCGCGGCTGCGCGCCAGCGCCGGCGTCAGTTTCAGCTGGCGAGCGCCCTGAGGCCGATCTCGTCGATCAGCAGGGTGTCGTCATGCGCCTCCGGCACGAAGCCGAGGCGCGCATAGAAGGCGTGTGCGCCGGCATTCGCCTTGTCCACATGCAGCTTCATGAACGCGCACCCCTGCGGTGCCTCGCGGGCGAGGATGGCGGCAAGGAGCGCGCGCCCCAGCCCGCTGCCGCGCTCGGCCGGCGCGACATAAAGATCCTCGACGAACACGCCCGGCCGGCCCCGCCAGCCCGAGAAGGCGTAGGTGTAGAGGCACAGCCCAACCGGCGCCTCCTCCCGCCGGGCGATCACCGCCTCGAACAAGCCGAGCCCGGTCGGGCCGTAGCGCTCCAGGCTCGCGGCATCGGCGCCCGGCGTGAAGCCGGGCCGGACATGGTTGGCCAGTTGCGCGATCATATCGGCGACGGCGGTAAGATCACCCCGCTCGATCGGCCGGATCGTCGGCGGCTCCGGGACCTCCATCGCTCTCACCGCTCCGTATCCGCCGCCACGCGATGGGTCGCGCCGAAACCGTCCAGAAAGGCAATAAGGTTGCCGCCGAGCCCGTTGCAGACATAGCCGCCTTCCTGCACCAGCACGGTCGGCAGACCGAACTCGCCGATCTTCGCTCCAATGCGCCGGAAGCCAGGCGTCGAGACGCTGAGCCCGGCGAAGGGGTCGCCCTCATAGGCGTCGAGCCCGAGCGCGACCACCAGCGCGCCCGGGCAGAAGACGGCAATGCGCGACAATGCTCGGTCGAGCGCGGCCAGGAAGCCCTCGTCGCCGGTCTTGCGGGGCAGCGGCAGGTTGAAATTATAGCCGAGGCCCGGCCCTTCGCCGCGCTCATCGCCATGCCCCCAGAAGAAGGGATAGAAGCGGGTCGGATCGGCATGAAGCGAAACGGTGAGCACGTCAGCCCGGTCGTAGAACACGCCCTGCGTGCCGTTGCCATGATGCACATCGATATCGAGGACGGCGACGCGGGGCGTACTTGCGCGCAACGTCTGCGCGGCGATGGCGGCATTGTTCAGGTAGCAAAAGCCGCCGGCCAGATCCTTGAAGGCATGATGGCCGGGCGGGCGACACAGCGCATAGGCGGCGCTCTCGCCCTCCATCACGCGATGCGCCGCATGGGCAGCGGCATGGGCGCTGCGCAACGCGGCAGCATAGGTCTCCGCCCCGATCGGGCAGGAGGTGTCCGTCATGTGGTAGCCGGCCTGCCCCACGGCGGAGAGCGGATAGGCGCCGCCCCGCCGGTCGGGGTGGATGTTCGGGATCACCTCTTCCGACGCTCCCTCGATCCGCTGCCAGCGCGCGAAAATGCCTTCGAGGAAGGCGAGATATTCCGGTGTGTGGATGGACGCCGCCGGCGCCAGGCCGAGATCGGGCGGCACTTCCGGCGTCAGGCCGGCGGCACGCGCGGCCTCGAGCAGGATGTCCGCGCGGGCGGGTGTCTCCGGGTTGGGCGCGCGGGCGCCGCTTGTCAGAAAGAAGCCGGGATAATGCCGCCTCTGCGCGGCATCGAAGATCACCTTCATGGCGTGGGGATCCCTATAACGGGAGTGGGCGGGCCCTTCAATGCCAGTCGTTCGCGCACTTCGTCGGGGGTGGCGAGCCGGTAGCCGAGTTCCTCGATGATCCGCGCCATCTTGCGTACCTGCTCGGCATTCGAGGTGGCGAGCTCGCCGCGGGCGATGGCGAGGTTATCCTCAAGTCCCACGCGGACATTGCCGCCGAGAATAACCCCCATGGTGCCAAGCGGCATTTGCTGGCGGCCGGCGGCGAGCACGGAGAAGTGGTAGTCGGTGCCGAGCAGCCGGTCGGCAGTCGCCTTCATGTGCATCAGCTGCTCCGGCGCCGCGTCGATACCGCCCAGCACGCCGAGCACGAACTGCAGGAACACTGGCGGCTTCAGCAGGCCCTGCCTGAGATAGAAGGCAACGGTCTGGAGGTGGCCGACATCGTAGCATTCCAGCTCGAAGCGGGCGCCCCGCGCCGCGCCGAGGTCGGCGAGGATTGTCTCGATATCCTCGAAGCTATTGCGGAAGATGACCGAGCGGGTGGCTTCCAGAAAGCCACGTTCCCAGTCATGGCTCCACTCATAGCGGTCGGCAAGCGGGAACAGGCCGAAATTCATCGAACCCATGTTCAGCGAGCACATTTCCGGCTCGATCAGTCGCGCGGCAGCCAGCCGGTGGTCGAGCGTCATTCGCGAGGAGCCGCCGGTCGACAGGTTCAGTACCGCGTCGCTGCGGGCGCGGATGCGGGCGACGATCTCCTCGAACAGCGCGGGGTCAGCCGAGGGCATGCCGGTGGCGGGATCGCGGGCGTGCAGGTGCAGGATCGCTGCGCCGGCCTCTGCCGCCTCAATCGCTTGGTCGGCGATCTGTTCGGGTGTGATCGGCAGATAGGGGCTCATCGACGGCGTGTGGATCGAGCCGGTAACTGCGCAGGTGAGTATGACCGGGCGGCTCATCACGCACCACCTAACGGCAGTTTTGCCTCGGTTGCGAAGCTCTGCAGTGCGGAGCCGAGCTTGTCCATTATCTCGTCGATCTGCTCATCGGTGATAATAAGCGGGGGGCAAACCATGAAGTGATCGCCGACCCTCCCGCCACGGGTGCGGCGCGAATAGATGATGAGCCCGGCATCATAGGCGAGGTCGACGAGGCGCAGATGGGCGTTGAGCGCCGGCGGCAGCGGAGCCATCGTTTCGCGGTCCGCTACCAGCTCGAAGGCCAGCAGCAGCCCCTTGCCGCGCACGTCGCCGATGAAGGGGAAGCGCGTCATCAGCCCTTCCAGCCGCGCCTTCAACATGCCCCCCTGCCGCTCGGCGGCTTCGATGAGGCCGAGCCGGTCGATTTCCTCCAGCACCGCGAGACCGGCCGCGCAGGCCAGCGGGTTGCCGGCATAGGTGTGGCCATGGATGAATCCGCCATGGTCGATCACCGTCTCGGCGAGGATGCGGTCCGCCACCATGGCGCCGAGCGGGGCATAGCCGGCGCCAAAACCCTTGGAGAGCGCCACGATGTCGGGACGAAGGTTCCAGTGCTCGCTGGCGAGATAGCGGCCGGTGCGGCCCGCCCCGCTCATCACCTCGTCGCAGATGAGCAACAGGCCGAACTCGTCGCAGATGGCGCGGATGGCGGCGTAGTAGCCATCCGGCGCCACCAGCGCGCCGGTGGACGCGCCACCGACCGGCTCCATGATGAAGGCGAGGCAGGTCTCGGGCCCCTGCCGCAGAATTTCCTCCCGCAGCATGTGAGCGTAGCGCAGGCCGCGCTCTTCGAGGTTAAGTCCGTCGCGGTCGAGATAGCAGGTGGGGGCGGGGATTTTCGGCATCTCCCGCAGCATCGGCGCGAAGGGCGCGCTCATCAGCGACATGCCGGTGACCGCCAGCGCGCCCAGCGTCGAGCCGTGATAGGAGGGAAAGCGCGAGATCATCTTCCAGCGCTCGGCCTGCCCGCGCGCCACCGCATATTGCCGGGCGAGCTTGAGCGCGCTCTCCACCGCCTCTGAGCCGCCGGAGACGAAGAACACCCGGTCAAGACCTTCCGGCATGCGGCCGGCGATGCGGGTGGCGAGGCGTTCGGCCGGTTCGTTCTCGAAATGCAGTCGGTAGCCGAAGGTGGAAAGATCCATCTGCCGGCGCATGGCGTCGAGCACTGCCGGGTTGGAATGGCCGATATTGGAGACCATCGCCCCGCTGGAGCCATCGAGATAGCGCTTGCCCTCGTTGTCCCAGAGATAGACGCCCTCGCCACGCGCCAGCGTCGGCCGGCGCAGGCGGGTCTGGTAGAAGAGATTGGAGGCGGGACGCTCAAGGCTCATCGGGCGACTCATGCGCGGCGGCGAGGGAGGCGGACACCATCACCCGGCCCGCCGGCGGTGAGGGCGTCGAGAGGCAGCCTTTGCCCATCACGCATCATGATGGAGCGGAGTTGTCGGTAGCGGATCCTGCGGATTCGCATGAAGAAGGGCGCCCACTATCGCGCCAATCCCGGCATCGCGCTACCGGGGGGGCGGGCAATTGCCGCTAGCCGAGGCAGGCATCCTCGGTCGCACTGTAGCCCTTCGGCCGTGGCGCGCTGTTGGCCGGCTGACCCCGACCGAGAGCGCCGTCCGAGCGGGCCCGGAGATAGATAAAGATGGCGTCGACGAAGCACATCACATTCGGGTTCTTGCCGAAGGCCGGCATCACCAGATCCTGGCTGGTGCTGACATTCTGCTTGCCATTGGTGATGGTGTCGAGGAACTGGCTGTAGTTGAGGTCCTGCAAGGCATCGGTCAGTGCGGGCGCGAAGCTGGAGCCGAGCCCGTCCGGGCCATGGCACTGCATGCAGTTCGCGGTGTAGCGGATGTAGCCGATCGCCGTGTACCAGTCGACCGTGCCGTCCGTGTCGATCTTGTAGGTCGGGTTGCCCTGCTTGTCGCTGTATTCACCGGCGTCGGAGCTGACCGCGGCCGGGTCGCCGGAGGGGTCGGCCAAGGCTGAGGGCATCAGAGAAAGCAGGCAGGCGGCGATGGCCGCGCCGGGGCGTGCAGGCATGCGATCCTCCCGCTCCGCCGTCTTGTTCTGCAATGGCGTGCGGTCGGAGCGCGCAATGCTCCATCGCCGGGCGGGCGCGGTCAAGTCGGGGAACTGAAGCGAAGGGGAATCGAAGCGAAGGGAAACCGAGGCCGTCCCTTCAAGGCGAGCCGCAGGACGGCGGCTCGCTTTAGGATCTCGGTTTATGACCGGGCCTATACAGAGAGGCGATCCGAGGCCCTAATGCACGGTAACGACCAAAACCCGTCAGGGGCTGACGGGCAAGATGGTGGTGGTGCTCTTGCCTTGTGTGGTCGAAATCACCGCCGCTGTGGCTGCAGTAACTCCGAGCATGGCGGCAACTCCGACCGTCGGATCGATGCTAGTCGAGGGAGCCGCCTCGACCTGCCTGGAGCAAACAGTCGCTGTCATCGAACTGACCACATTCAGTGGCGCCTCACCGCTATAGACGAACCGGGCGCTGCCTTCGCCGATCACCGAAATCTTGTCGCCGGCCTTGAGTTTCATGCCGACTTGGGCGACCTTGAAGCCATTGCCGCGGTCGACCATTACCGTGCCGGTAAATGACTTGAGCACGCCCACCGAGCGATTCATCGGCAAATTACAGCTCGTCTGGGCCGCGGAGGCGCTACCGATCGCCGCGAGCGACAAAATTCCAGCCGTCAGTATCGACGCAACAATCCGAATCCGATCCCCTACTTGAAGTCCCGCGGTTGATCCTGTGCGAAAGAACGACTCTAGCGCAACCTTCACCCACTATGTCTACGATGTGGTATCGCAGTGCGGTGGCGTCCGCAAGGCGACGGCTCAAAGAGGTGAGGCCCGTCGTCGGGCGCCCTTTGAGAGCCGACGCGCTCCCGTCGTCCGGTAGGAGACAAGCGCAGCGCATTCAGCCATGACCATTGACCCATAAAAAAACCGCCCCGAGGGGCGGTTTAACAGGAAGGCGCATGTAGGAGCGACGGACCCCACTCGGCCCGACCTTCGATCAATCCACGCGGCCGTTCGCTCAGGGGCTGACGGGAAAGATCACGGTTCCGCTCTTGCCATCGGACGCCGAGATAGCCGCCGAAAGGCCCGCGCCAACGGCAAGGGTGCCCACGATGCCAACAGCGGGGTTCATCCCGCCCGAATTCGTCAGGTCAAAGCCGCAACCCGGAACCTGAACGATTTCGGTGGTCGAGCCGGGCACCGTAAGAGTCTTCTGATTGCCGAAATCGACCACGGCCTGACCCTGACCAAGCACAGAAATCCTGTTGCCAGACACAAGCGAGGTTCCGACCACGCCCGGCGCGAAGCCATTGCCCTTGTCGACCATCACCGTGCCGACAGTCTGCGCAAGCCGGCCCGACGTCTGGCAGGCGTCATCAGCCATCGCAGTTTCGAAAGCGCCAAGCGACAAAACGCCAACGATCACAACGGAAAATTTTGTTCGCATCATCGCCCCTTGACCTCCCTGGACACGGAGTTCCGCCTGCCGAGCTGGCACCGTTCCACAACATCGAAGCTAGCACTGCATAGCACATCCTCATTCGTAGATGGCTACCGTAACGAAAATGGAAATGCACGCAGGGCGGCTTTGCGTGTCGCTGCCTCGATATTCTGCAACCCTGAGATGAAGGCTGCTCAAAAAAAGAGTCGTCGTAGGAAGGGCTTGGAGAGTCGCTTCTGATTTGTGGCCCATAGGCAACAGGTCGCGCTCTTTTTGGAGGCTGGTCGCGCTGTCGGGATGAGGCGGCCGGATCGGGCACTGATTCGCCGACTGGCTCGGCGCTGGCGCAGGCTGCCCCGCCGGCCGGAGGCCGCTCCGGCGCGTGGTCCGCGGCCCTCACCGCGCCGACGATTCCGCCTCGATGCGCCTGCGAGATTGAGGGGCTGGATATGCCCCGCGCCTCATCCTATAGCGAGGCTTTCCATGGCTGAGGGGCGGAGAGCGTGATGGAAGGCGAGGAATTGCGGCTGATTCTGTGCCGGTTGGAAACCGGAATGGTGCTCACCGTGCCGGATGCCTGGATCGACAAGAAAATTCCCGGGTCAAACGTGACCCGCGCCCGGCTGGTGGCCGAGATCGCCCGGCAGTATTTCTGCAATCACCATCAGGATTTCGGCTCGCAGCGCTTCGAGAAGCAGGAAGTGGCCTTCACCGGGTGAGGTCACGGCGCTGGGCGAGCGAGGTCACGGGGCCGACCGCGCTTCCAGTTTCGCCATGGAAGACGACGTCGCCCGCTCCTTAACAAGCAAACGCTGCAGCACCGCGTTGAACGACTCGGGGGTTTCGATCATCGGGCAATGGCCGGCCTCGGCGATGGTGTGCAGGTGCAGGAACGGATTGGCCGCCGCCATCTCCCGCCAGGGATTGATCGGCGTCACTCGGTCATGCGCGCCCCAGATCAGATGTGTATCGACAGCCACGCTGTGTCGACAAGGCTACGCGCGGTGCTGAACTTCTTGTCGAATTTGACGAATAGATCGTCGAATGCGATGGGGTTGCATCACTTAATTCGCACTATTTTGATCTGAGCTGACCAGATAAATAATCCGGCAAAGCCCCGGAAGAATGGCAAGATCTGGCATGATTTTGCCCTCGGTGGTGCATGAGGATGTCATGCAAGCATTTTCCAGGCCGGTGACAGAAATAAATCTTTATCTGCATTGGAAGAGTGATCGCAGGTCAGCGACTTTTTTTGATGGGAACTAGGTCATTGAAGCATCCGGCCGGCTCGTGCGCTGGAACTGTAAAAGAAAATCTGATCGTATGAAAAAGCTCCTGACCCCTGCGTGTCCGCGCAAGTCATGCGCGGACGACGTACTTTCCGCACAAGCGCAGCCCGGGGGGAGGGCGCCGGCCTGACAGCGAGGGGAACTCTCGCGGGCTTCGTTGCTGGGGGTATGATGACGCCGCGTTTCCGTCTGCCGACCAATATGGTCGTCGTCATTCTCACCCTGGTTCTGTTTTCGCTTGCCGCCCTTTTCGTTGTCTCGGCGCCCGGTGGGTATCAGGGCTATGCGGAGGCGGACTTCATCTTTGTCGGCCCTGACGAGGCCGGGCGTATCGTCGAGCTCAAGGTAGATGAGGGGGCGCGTGCGACAAAGGGAATGCCGCTCTTCACCATTGACGCGGATTTGCAGGTTGCCGATCTGAAGTCGGCTGAAGCTGCCCTTGGTCAGGCGCTCTCGGATCTTGCCAACGTCAAGGCGGCCGCCAAGCGCCCGGCGGAAGTGGCGATTCTCGAGGCCAGCGAGAGGCGGGCCGCGGCGGCGCTGGAGCTTTCCAGACTTGAGCTCGACCGGCAGAAGGACCTGCAGTCCAAGCAGGTGGCCTCGCAGGCGGCCCTCGATGCTGCGCAGCAGACCTATAACCAGAACGAAGCCTCGCTCGACCAGGCGCGCCATGAGATCGAAGCGGCAAAACTCGCGGGCCGCGACGACCAGATCGCCGCTGCCGAAAAGGCAGTGGATGCCGCCCGCGCCAGTCTGGCCGCTGCGCAGGTGCGGTTGGACCGGCGGCGCATGTTCGCGCCCGTCAGCGGTACGGTGGAGACGCTCTATTTCCGCATGGGGGAACTGGTTCCGGCTGGCCGGCCAGTGGTCTCGATTCTGCCGCCAGAACTGATCAAGGTGCGCTTCTTCGTGCCCGAGCCGGCGCTGCCCCAGTTCCAGCTCGGCACCGCCGTGACGGTGAGCTGCGATGGCTGTGCTGAAGAGATCGAGGCCACGGTCAGCTACATCGCCGCCAGTGCCGAGTACACGCCCCCGGTCATCTACAGCCTGGATGAGCGCTCCAAGCTGGTGTTCATGATGGAGGCCAAGCCGCGCGATCCCTCGAAGCTGCGGCCCGGACAGCCGGTCACGGTCGAGATCGCGCGATGAGCGCCCGCCCGGAGCATGTGGAGGCGGCCTCGCTGGAGCCCGGGCTCGCCCGCGACGTTGACTACGCCATCGATGTTCAGGGGCTAAGCAAGAGCTTTGGCATCAATCAGGTTGTCCGGAAGCTCTCCATGCGCGTGAAGCGCGGGCAGATTTATGGCTTTCTCGGCCCCAACGGCTCGGGAAAGACCACCACCATCCGCATGCTGTGCGGGCTGCTGACCCCTGACGAGGGGCGCGGCACCTGCCTTGGCATGGATATCCTGACGCAGGGCCGCGCCATTCGCCGTCACGTCGGCTACATGACACAGAAATTCAGCCTCTATGCCGACCTCTCGGTGCGGGAGAATCTCGAGTTCATCGCCCGCATTTATGGCGTGCCCGATGCCGAGGCGGCGGCGGCCGAGGCGATCGTCTCTCTCGGGCTGGAGGGGCGCGAGCGGCAGCTGGCCGGGGATCTCTCCGGTGGCTGGAAGCAGCGTCTCGCCCTCGGCGCCTGCATCCTGCCCAAGCCCCAGCTTCTTCTGCTCGACGAACCGACCGCCGGCGTCGACCCCAAGGCACGGCGCGAATTCTGGGCGCAGATTCATGACCTGGCGGGAGCGGGTGTCACGGTGCTCGTCTCCACCCACTACATGGACGAGGCCGAGCGCTGCCATGAGATCGCCTATATCGCCTATGGCGAATTGCTGGCGCAGGGCACGGTGGAGGAGGTTATCGCCGGCTCGGCGCTGCACATGTGGCGCGTCACCGGGCCAGACCCGGCGGCGTTGGCACGCGAGCTGATGGAGGTCCCCGGTATTGAGCTGGTCGCCCCCTTTGGCACCAGCGTGCATGTCGGCGGGCGCGACCGTACGGCGCTCGAGCTCGCCATCGCCCGTTTCGCGGCGCGGGAGGAACTCGTCTGGCGCCCGGACAGCCCCAATCTGGAGGACGTGTTCATCGACCTGATCAACCGATCAAGGGATAATTTCCGGTGAACGGGGTTGCAGGCTCCCTGCGCCGTATCGGCGCGATGATACGCAAGGAATTCATCCAGCTGATGCGGGACCGCGTCTCCTTCGCGGCGATGGTATCGATCCCGCTGCTCCAGCTGATCCTCTTCGGCTACGCCATCAACACGACGCCGCGGCACCTGCCGACCGCCGTGCTGGCCTATGACCAGTCGTCGCTGACCCGCTCCATCCTCGCCGCCATCGAGAACACTAAGTACTTCTCCATCACGCATCACCCGGTGAACGAGGCCGAGGCCGAGCATCTGCTGCGCTCGGGGCAGGTGCTGTTCGTGGTGGAAATCCCTGCCGGCTTCGAGCGCGCCGTGCGGCGCGGGGAGAGCCCGTCCCTGCTCGTCTCGGCAGACGCCACAGATCCCGTGGCCTCGACCAGCGCGCTGGCGGCATTGGGGCGGCTGGTGGAGACCTCAGTGCGGCGCGAGCGCTTCAATGTGGACGATGCGCCTGAGGGCAGCGGGCTGGAACAGGCGCCGCCGCCCTTCGAATTCCGCACCCATCCGCGCTACAACCCGGCCGCCGTCACCCAGCTGAACATCGTGCCGGGCCTGCTCGGCACCATCCTCACCATGACCATGCTCATCTTCACCGCCTTGTCGGTGACGCGGGAGATCGAGCGCGGGACGATGGAGACGCTACTGGCCATGCCCATCCGTCCGGCGGAGATCATGGTGGGCAAGATCGCGCCCTATGTCATGGTCGGGGCGATGCAGGCGGCAATGATCCTTGGTGCGGCCGTGCTGCTCTTCGATGTTCCCGTGGTCGGCAATCTGGCGCTCCTCACCGTCCTGACCGGCCTGTTCATCCTCACCAACCTCTCGATCGGCTACACATTCTCCACCCTGGCACAGAACCAGCTGCAGGCGGTGCAGATGACCTTCATGTACTTCCTGCCGAATATCCTGCTGTCGGGCTTCATGTTTCCCTTCGCCGGCATGCCGACCTGGGCGCAGTGGATCGCCGAGACGCTGCCGCTGACCCATTATCTCCGCATGGTGCGCGGCATCCTGTTGAAAGGAGCGACCTCGGCCGATCTGGCGCAGAACATCATTGGCCTCAGCGTGATCATGCTCGTTGCCATGGTCATCGCGGTGAAGCGCTTCCGGCAGACCCTCGACTAACCCCGCGGCAGCCAATGGGTCAGCGCGCCCCACCGGTGCCTAGGGCGGTATCCGCCTTGTCGAGCGGGGGAAAAGTGGCGAGCAGGGTGAACCGCTCCAGTTCCTCGGTACCGATCACATCGATCGTATCTGAGCGCACCCACAAATGGGCCATCAACTGGCCCTCCGGATTTTTCATCACACCATAATACAGCGTGGTCGGCACACCGCGCCTGTGCAGGATCACCCGCGCCGACAGCCCCTGTTCGAGGCACATGGCGCGGAACGGCATGCGGCGTGCCACCGCGCGGATCGCCCAGCGCGCCCGTGTGATTTGCTCCCGTGTATCCAGCGGCGGCGGGCGTGTCGGTCGGGCGGCGGAAATGCGGGCCACCTGGCGGAACGGTAGCAGTATGATCGCCAACCGGGCGAATCCCACCGTCAACAGCGCCTCGCCCAACAGCACGCGGTCGCGCCAGGCAAGGCGGCGCCAGCGGGCGGCGAGCGAGGGCGAGCGCCGGGCGGCGCTCACGTCACGATGACCCATACGGGCACAACTCGCACCGGGCAGGTCGGCGATGGGCTAGGGTCCACTGGGTGCGGTGCCTCCATAGGGGAGCGCCCGCGAGGCGAATCCGCTCGGCGTTCCAGAAAGCCATCCAAGACCGAAGCCGCCGCTTTCTCAAGCCCGCTCGTCGGCGCGGAAGCTGAGCCTTACTGACGGTCGAGCAGCTTGCGCTCGACCGTCTGCAGATGGGCGCGCATGCCGGCGGCCGCGGCGGCGATGTCGCGATGCTCGATAGCGTCGACGATCGCTTCGTGCTCGGCGAAGCTGTGATGGTCTGGCAGCGGCTTCACCGGTTCGGTGCGCAGCCGGCCCCAGGTCACGGCCCGGCGCACCGCATTCAGCGTGTCGAAAAGGCCAAGCAACAGTGTGTTCTGCGAGGCCTCGGCAATGGTCCGGTGCAGGCGCGTGTCCCAAGCCTCATATTGGCGCCAGGTCTCGGCCTGACGTGAGCGCGTCAGGCACATCCGCATTTCGGCGATGTCTTCCGGCGTCGCGGTGAAGGCTGCGGCGCGGCAGATCTCAGGTTCCATCACGATGCGCGCCCGCATCACCTCGGCCGGATTGCTCCGGCGGGCCAGTGCCGCGATGTCGGCGAAGGTGTCCAGCGGACGGCTCCCCATGAAGGTGCCCTTGCCGACATGGCGCCAGAGCTGGCCCTCGGCTTCGAGCACGTCCAAGGCCTTGCGCAGTTCCGTGCGTGACACGCCAAGCGCCGCCGACAATTCCCTCTCCGGCGGCAGGCGGCCATCGTCGGCAAGATCGATTTGGGCGAGATAGCCACGCAATTGCGTGACGATGCCCTTTTCCAGATGGGAGTCGGCGGAAGAATTAAGCATGGTGTCCGGATCAACCAAAGTGCGAATTGGTTTATTCTATGACGGCATCAAATCCTGCGGTCAAGCCAATCCGATCTTGACCGCCCATGGCAGCCAATATAAACCAAAACAAAATTGGTATCCAACCTCGCGGGTTAGGATAAGTGGCGGGTTGAACCGCTCGGCTCTCATGGGAGACTGAAAATGCTCAAGGAACTGACGAAGAAGCTGTGCGGCCTGTCCGGGTTGGCGGTTGCTGCTGGCATCGGGCTGGCCCTGGTGGCGGTGCCGCAGGCCGAAGCCAAGGTCCGCGTCGCCTATGGCGATATCGCCTCGGTCGAAAATCTCCACCTGCTGGCCGCTTTCGAGCTGGCCAAGCAGCGGGGCGTCGACATCGAGATGACCTATCTGAAGTCCGAGGATATCGCTGCGCAGGCGGTGGTGAGCGGGCAGGCGGATATTGGCGTCGGCGGACCTTACGCGCTGATGCAGAAGGTGAAGGTGCCGGTCCGCATCTTCCTGCAGCTTTCGACGCTGCGCTTCTATCCGGCGGTCAACGCCGAGTTCTACAAGACCTGGAAGGATCTGAACGGCCAGGAAATCGCGGTCCACTCGCGCGGTTCGGGCACCGAAGCCATCATGAAGCTGATGGAAGAGAAGCAGGGTATCAAGTTCTCCAAGATCAGCTACATCCCGGGTTCGGAAGTGCGTACCGGCGCGCTGCTGCAGGGCAATGTGAAGGCGACCATCGTCGATTCGGCAGGCCGCCGACTGCTGCAGGAAAAGGCCCCCGGCAAGTTCATCATCCTGCCGCTTGATGGCATCAACGCCACGGATGAGGCGTTGTTCGCCCGTCAGGACTTCCTGGACAAAAATCCCGGCGACGTCGACGTCATCGTCGAATCGGTCATCACCACTTGGCGCGAAGTGACCAAGAACCCGGCGATCGTCGCGGAGTGGCGGACCAAGTACAAGCTGCTGCCTGACCTGCCGGCCGATCAGGTGGCAGAAATCACCCCCTATTTCACCGAGCTCGCTAAGGGCAAGGCGTTCCCGCTCAATGGTGGCGGCGAGGCGGCGGCGAAGGACGACTTCGCCTTCTACACCCTCTCCGGTCAGCTTCAGGGCGAGCCGGCGAGCCTGAAGGTCGAGGATTTCTGGGCCCTCGAGCCGCTGAATCGCGCGCTCGGCAAGGTCGGCACGAACTGAGGCCGGTTGGATGAGTTTTCCGGTACAGGCGAACGGCTCCTCGCGAGCCGTTCCCACCTCTGAGGCTTCCTTCTTTTGGAGGAAGCTCTCGGAGCACCGCACGGCCCTTTGGCGCCTGGCGTCCATTGGCCTCTTCTTCCTCGTCTGGGAGATTGCCGGTCGTATCCCGATCAGCTTCGCCTTCCCGACCTTCCTGGAGACGCTGCGCGCCTTCGTGACGATGACCCTCGATGGTTCCTTCGTTGCGGCCTATGCCGAGACGCTGCAGCCGCTGGTGATCGGCATCGCTATTTCCGCCGTCATTGGCATCGGCCTTGGCATCGTCATGGGCCTGTCGCGCTTCGCCGAATGGCTTGTGGCGCCGGTGTTCATCGTGCTTCAGGCGGCGCCGATGGCGGCGCTGATTCCGCTCATCACCTTTGTGTATGGCATCGGCCTGCTGTCGAAGACGCTGGCGGTGATCATGCTCGCTTTGCCGGTGATCGTGCTCAACGGCTACAAGGCGGTTCGCAACGCCAATCCCTCGCTGGTGGCCATGTGCTACTCGTTCCAGGGAAATCTCTGGCAGCGCATCACCAAGATCATCATTCCCGATGCGAGCCCGGTGATTTTCGCCGGCCTTCGCCTCGGCCTCGCCGCCGGCTTCATCGGCGTGATCCTGGCGGAACTGCTGATTACTCCGACCGGCATCGGTGACCTCATCACCTATCATCGCTCGGTGGCGAATTATGCCGAGATGTATGCGGCCGTCGTCTCCATCATCCTCGTGTCCACCCTGACGCTGGCCGCGCTTGAGGCTTTCGAGCTTCGCGTGCTGCGTCCCGAGAAGAGAAAGTCCTGATCATGCGGAACATTACCGCTCAGGCGGCCACTGCCGCCGCCGTCCCCGCCGGCTCGGATGTCGCGGTCGAAGTGCGCGGCGTGTGCAAGATGTATAATGAGGTCGAGGCCCTGCGCGGCATCGATCTTGACTTCCCCGCCGGCAAGCTGACCACGCTGCTCGGCCCGTCGGGCTGCGGCAAGACCACGCTTCTAAAGATCATCGCTGGTCTGATCCCCGCTACCTCGGGCGAGATCCGGGTCAACGGCCAGACCGTTACCGGCCCCGGTCCTGAACGCGCCTTCGTGTTCCAGGACTTCGCGCTGATGCCGTGGGCGACGGTCATGCGCAATGTCGCCTTTGGCCTTGAACTCAAGGGCATGGGTAAGGACGAGCGCCAGTCGATCGCCCGGAAGTACATTGCCGAGGTCGGCCTGTCCGGCTTCGAGAGCAAGTACCCGCACGAACTTTCAGGCGGCATGCGTCAGCGCGTCGGCCTCGCCCGCGCCTTCGCGGTGAATGCCGATGTGCTCCTGCTCGACGAGCCGTTCTCGGCGGTGGACGAGCAGAACCGGCGCAAGTTCCAGGAAGATCTGCTCGAACTGGTCGAGAAGGAGAAGAAGACCTTCATCTTCGTCACCCACTCGATCGAGGAAGCGGTCTATTGCTCCGACCGTATCGTCATCCTCTCGCGCCGGCCCGGCCGGATCGCCCAGATCATCGAGCCGGAGATCGACCGCACGGCCTCGCCGGACGCCATTCGCCGTGACCAGGGCTACCTCGATACGGTCGAGGAAATCTGGCAGGGCCTCAAGCGCTACGTCGACTAGGGGAGGGTGCGATGACTTTGTTTGGCTATCGCGTGCCCATGATGGCGTCGCTGCTCGTGTGGTGCGTCATCTGGGAACTCGTCGGGCGCTCCGGCGCCATGTTCCTCATCCCGCCGCTCTCCGACGTGATTGTCGCGGCCGTGGCGCTGGTGCAGACCGCCACCTGGCAGTCGGCCGCGATCACCACGCTGAACAGCTTCCTGCTCGGCATGTTCTTCGCCATCGTCGTCGGCATCGCCATCGGCGTGCTGATGGGGCGCTCGACCACGGCCGACAGCCTGCTCGGCATCTGGGTGAACATCTTTGTCTCGGCGCCGCTCTCGGCGCTGGTGCCGGTGCTGATGATCCTGTTCGGCATGGGTGAGACCACCGTGGTGGTCACGGTTTTCCTGTTCGCCGTCTGGATCATCGTGCTCGACACGCGGGCAGGCATTCAGGGAGTGCCGCCCTCGCTCGTCGAGATGGGGCGCAGCTATGGTGCGTCGCCCTGGACGCTCTACGGCAAGATCATCTTCTTTGCCGCGCTGCCCGAAATTCTCGCCGGCATCCGGCTGGGCGTGGTGCGCGGCGTCAAGGGCGTGGTGATTGGCCAGCTTCTGGTGGCGATCATCGGCTATGGCGAATTGTTCGAGCTCTATTCGCGCAATTTCGACATGGAGAACTTCTGGGCCCTGACCATCATCCTTTTCGCCGCCGCGATGGGGCTGTCAGCCCTGATCGAGAGCATTGAGAAACGCGTCGACTACTACGCAGGAGTACGCTGATGAACGCGCCTATCGACACTTCCGTCTATGTGATCACGCCTCCTGGCATTCCGACGCTGCCCGTCGAAGGCTCGGACCAGCTGTTCCCGATCCACCGCATCTACTGCGTCGGGCGCAACTACGCCGAGCACGCCATCGAGATGGGGCATGATCCCGACAAGGAGCCGCCGTTCTTCTTCCAGAAGAACCCCGATAACGTCATTACTGACGGCACTTTCCCCTATCCCGACAAGTCCAGCGACGTGCATTACGAGTTGGAAATGCTGGTCGCGATCGGCAAGGGCGGTGTGAACATCCCGGTGGAATCCGCGCTCGATCACGTGTGGGGCTATGGCGTGGGTCTCGACATGACCCGCCGCGACCTGCAGGGCGAGGCCAAGAAGCTTGGCCGCCCTTGGGAGATCGGCAAGGCCTTCGAGGATTCCGCCCCCTGCTCGGCGCTGGTGCCGGCCTCGGTCATCGGCCATCCCGCCGCTGGCAAGGTGTGGCTGAACGTCAACGGCACGCAGCGTCAGGTCGGCGACCTCAACCAGATGATCTGGAAGGTGCCGGAGATGATCTCCTACCTTTCCGGCCTGTTCGAGCTTGAGCCGGGTGACGTCATCATGTCCGGCACGCCGGCCGGTGTCGGCGCCATTGTTCGGGGCGATGTCATGGAGGGCGGCGTCGACGGCGTCGGCTCGCTTACGGTCAAAGTGGTCTGAGCTTACTTTCAGCCGACACTCGGTGAAGCCATCGGGTGTCGGCTCAACCTCAGCAACACGGGACGCGGCGACATCGCTGCGTCCCGTTTTTTTTGGGCCGGGCTAACGGCCGATGGCGTATATCTCCGTCCCTCGTGCCATCAAGTCCGACGCGGCGGCTTGCTCTTGGCTGGCTTGGCATAGGGCTTGGTGCCATCAGAGGGCTTGGCGAAGGGCGCTTTGCCGCCGGGTTTCTTGCCGGGAAGCCCCTTGCCCTCCGGCTTCCGGTTCTCAAACCTGCCCTGCGGCTTGTCCTCGAACGTCTTCGGGCGTGGGGGCTTCGCCGGCCGCTCGCTTTCATTGTTCGCCAGCGGGTTCCATTCGCGCGGCTTCTCAGCCCCGCCCTTGCGGTGCGCCGGCTTGCTGCGCTCATACGTGCCGCCTTCCGGCCCGCCACGCTCCGGCCGGCTGTCGGCCGGCTTCCCCTTGGCCGGCTCGTGCCGCGGGGCCGGCTCGCGCTTCTCGTACGCAGGCTTCTCGTACGCAGGTTTCTCATGCGCCGGCTTGGCGTAGGCGGGTCTGTCCTGCGCCGGCCTCTCGCGCTGCGGGCGTTCCGGCGATGGTCGGCTGCGCGGGGGGCGCGACGAACGTTCCTCCGATGGCCCGCCGGGCAGAGGCTCGATGACGACGTCGCCGCCCTCGATCTTGCGTACCGATTTGCCGAAGCGATCGGCAGCAGCGCGGCTCACCTCGAAGGCGGTCTCCTCGTCGAGGATGCGGATGATCCCGATCTCCTTGCGCGTCACGTTGCCACGACGGCAGATCAGCGGCAGCAGCCATTTGGGATCGGCATTGCTGCGGCGCCCGACATTGAGCCGGAACCACACGCTGCCGCCGCCCGATGGCCCGCCGAACTCCCGGTCGGCAGCGCGGTCGCGCACGGCGCCGCCGCGCGGCTCGCCGGGGTCGGCGACTTCCTCCGGCGCCGGCAGGCCGGCGCGATAAAGCCGGACCAGCGCGGCCGCCAGGTGCTCGGGCGCGTGGGCAGCGAGCAGGGTGCGGCCGGCGGCGAGGTCTTCTTCGTTCGCTTCGTCGGTAAGCAGCGCGTCGCGCAGCATGCGCTCATGATCGAGCTTGCGGATCTCTTCCGAGGTCGGCGGGCCGGACCAGGCCGGCGTGATGCCGAGCCCGCGCATCAGGTCCTCGGTACGCCGGCGACGGAAAGGAGGCACAAGAAGCACGCTCACGCCCTTGCGCCCCGCCCGCCCGGTGCGGCCGCTGCGATGCTGCAGGCTCTCGGCGTCGTTGGGTAGGTCGGCATGGATGACGAGGCCGAGATTGGGTAGGTCGATGCCGCGCGCGGCGACGTCGGTGGCGACGCACACCCGTGCCCGCCCGTCCCGAAGTGCTTGCAGGGCATGGTTGCGCTCGTTCTGACTGAGCTCGCCGGACAGTGCGACGGCCGAGAACTGCCGTTCCTGGAGCATGGCGTGCAGCCGGCGGACCGCCTCGCGCGTGTTGCAGAATACGATGGCGCTCGGCGTGTCGTAGAAGCGCAGCACATTGACCACCGCATGGTCGATCTCGGTCGGCGCGATGCGGATGGTGCGGTATTCGATATCGGCGTGCCCGCCCTCAGCGCTCGCTACCTCGATGCGCAGGGCATCCCGCTGATAGCGCTTGGCCAGCGCGGTGATGCCGCGGGGCATGGTGGCGGAGAACAGCAGGCTGCGCCGCTCCAGCGGGGTGGCGTCGAGGATGAATTCAAGATCTTCGCGGAAGCCGAGGTCGAGCATCTCGTCGGCCTCGTCGAGTACGACGACCTTTAGCGCGGAGAGATCGAGCCGGCCGCGCTCCAGGTGGTCGCGCAGCCGCCCCGGCGTACCGACAACGATATGGGCGCCCTGGTTCAGCAGGCGCTGTTCCTGGCGCGGATCCATGCCACCGACACAGGAAACGATGCGCGCGCCCGTCGCGGCATAGAGCCAGGCGAATTCCCGCTGCACCTGCAGCGCCAATTCACGGGTGGGGGCCACTACCAGCGCGAGAGGAGCCGTCGCGTGCGGCAGGCGCTCCTCGCTGCCCAGCAGCGTCTCGGCCATGGCGAGGCCATAGGCCACGGTCTTGCCGGAACCTGTTTGCGCCGACACCAGTAGGTCGCGCCCTGCCGCCTCTGGCGCCAGCACGGCCAGTTGCACCGGAGTGGGGTTATTATAGTCCCGTTCGGCCAGCGCTTGGGCAAGCGCCGGGTTCGTCGTCATGAAGGTCACGGCTGGTCCGCCTATGTCGCAGTCTCGTCAGGCGTCGAGGGGAGCCATCGGAAAAATGTCTGTAGCCCCTTCCTTAATCGCGCCGGGGCCGCGACGCCACTACCGTCCGCGCATCCCCGCGCCGTGTCCTGCGCGGGGCGCGGGACGGTCGCTTTCGGCAGGAGGGGGGTCTGCGGACATACGATCGGCGGCGAGTTTTGGTTGAAATGGCGCGATCCTGGCAGGCGGGCATCGTCACGCGCCTTTCACGCGAGGTGATCACGTTGCATCTTACCTCCGCCGTACGATGCAGGATCCTTGATGCACGAGCACCTCCCCCACGCGAGTCACGAGCCCGCCATTGGCAGGACGGTTCAATTCTACATCGACGAGCGGCCGAACTGGCCGGACGGTACGCCGGTGCCGGTGACGCCGATGACGGCGATGCAATGGCGCATCTGGGGCCTCGCGGCTGCCGGTAAATTTTTCGAAGGTCTTGTCGTCTTCATGACCGGCGTGGCGATGCCGTTGATCGCCAACGAATTCGGCCTCGGCGCGGTCGAGCACGGGGTTGTCGGTGCCGCCTCGCTTGCTGGCATCCTGGTGGGCGCGTTGCTGCTCGGTGGCCTTGCCGATCAGTTCGGCCGCAAGCTCATGTTCATCGTCGAGATGGTACTGTTCATCATCTTCCTGATGCTGTTGTCCGTGGCGCCCAGCTACGCCTGGCTGGTCGTCTTCCTGTTCGGCATCGGCCTTGCGCTCGGTTGTGACTACCCGACGGCGCATCTCATCATTTCCGAGAGCATCCCCACGAGTGCCCGTGGCCGCCTCGTGCTTGGTGCGTTCGCCTTCCAGGCGGTGGGTGCCCTAGTCGGCACGGGTGTCGGCTATGTCGTCCTCACATTCGATGCCGACGTCACGGCGTGGCGGTGGATGTATGCCGCAGCCATCATCCCAGCCATGGTTGTGCTTGCCGGCCGCTTCTTCGTCACAGAGAGCGCGCCCTGGCTTTTCGCCCGTGGCCGGAAACACGAAGCCGAGCGCGAAACCGCCCGCCTGCTGCAGCGCAAGCCGGCCTATCCGAAAAAGGTGGTGCTCTCGGCTCCCCACAAGGCTGAGGCCGGTGCCAGCGGTTGGACGGCGCTTTTCGCCCGCCGAAACCGCCGCGCAACCATTCTTGCCTCGGCGCCGTGGTTCCTGCAGGACCTGTCGACCTATGGCATCGGCATCTTCACCCCCACCATCCTCGCCGCGACACTCGGCCATGACAGTGACAATGCCCGCAACATCGCCGAGATCATACAGAACGACATCGCCGCCGCCGAGGGCGCGGCCATGATCGACGTACTGCTCATCGTGGGCATCATCTTCGCGGTGGCACTCGCCGACCGTGTGGGCCGCGTCCCACTGCAGATCCTCGGCTTCATTGGCTGCGCCGCTGGCCTGTTGATCGCCTCCTTCTCCGCCTATTACGACGGTGCGATGGGGACGGCGCTCATCTTTATCGGGTTCATGATGTTCAACTTCATGACCAATCTCGGCCCGAACGCGCAGACATACCTGCTGGCCGGCGAAGTGTTCCCCACCGCCATTCGTGGCAAGGGCGCGGGCTTTGCGGCCGCCTTTGCCAAGATGGGTGCCGTGCTTACCGCCTTCGGCTTCCCTATTATGCTTGCCTCCATCGGCCAGCAGGCGCTGCTCTATGGCCTTGTGGCGATGTCGCTGCTCGGTGCCGCCGTCACCTGGTGGTTCCGTATCGAGACGACAGGCGTCAGCCTCGACGAGGTGGGCGCGCACGGCCACCATGCCGCCAAGGCGCCGGTGGCCGATAGCGCTATCGCCGAACTCTGAATCCAAAGAGCTTTTTCTGTGCCCCTTTAGGGATCGGAATCTGCTTCATTGCCCCGCGGACCTTGGAACTGGGGCCGGGGGGCAACTCGGCGGATTCAAGCGGTCGTCGCAACGGGTCATTTTTCGGCTTGCTTGAGCAGCGCGTCAAGCGCTTCAGCCGGCGTCTTCCAGTCCAGGGCTTTCCGCGGCCGTGCGTTGGCCACGATCCTCGATGACAAACGTGCCCGGCTGGCCGTTTCAGTGCTTCAGGGCGCATATTCATTGACGCAATCGGTCAACCGGATCACCGCCTTTTCCGTGTGGCGAAGCTTCCACTGGAACTCGCGATTGCCAATCCCAACCTCGATCGTGCGTGCCGTTTCGAAAAGCTGGGACATGTCCCAGCTCATCACAGTCCAGGCGCGGTCACGAGTGGGGGTGAAGCGGAAGTGTTCCGGCTGGTTGCCGTTGACGCCGATGGTCCCGTCGGCTCCGTTCTTGTGGCCCGAGGCCGGAACCGAGACGCTAAAATCCTCTGCATTGTTGGCCACCTGCAGCACCTGGCCATACTGGTCGGCGTGGAGGATGCAGCGGTTGAAACTGCTGTCGCTGTTGAGGGTGAGAATGAGCCGCCAGCCCCCGACGGTGGCAAGGACGCGCTCGCCCGCAAGGGCGGGAACTGCCGCTCGCGGTTGGGAGGTCGTCTCGCTGACCGCCGGGCCGGAATTCATCGGCTGCACCGGGTCGATCAGCCATCCTGGCGGCTTCCTCATCCTTCAGAAAAAGACCCGTGGCTGGGAACTGCGCGTCCCTGCCGACCAGACGGAAGGGTTTGGGGGCGGCGTTATCGTGCTCGACGGGCGCCGCGTGGATGCCCAGTTCGGCTTTACCCCGAAGGTGCGGGTGAGGCGAGGGTGGACGATCGCTTTGTCGCCGCCCTGAGGAACGGCAAGCTGCTGACTACCCAGATCAAGGGCGCCAACCCGGTTAAATGGCCGCTTACCGGGTCGGCAGCGGTGGTGACCAAGATAGAGGAATCCTCCAGCCGTCAGGGCCTGATTCCCTGATCACCATCAGCCCGATAGGCAAATGACTGCCCCAGCAACGGCGCTCCGCGAGCCACTAATGGTTCCGCCGGAGGATGGCCCGGCGGCGTTGGTGCCCGTCGACCGGCATTCCCTGGTCCTGCGGGCTCAGGTTTGCCCGACAGAAGCGGCGAGCGAACCACTCCCGGTGCTCCGGGATGGCCCGCTGGGCGAGGTGTCCGATCGTATCTGGCGGGACCGCGCGCGGTGAGGTGCCGGTCGGACATGAAGGCCGCATGCGTCCTGTTCGTCCGATCCTTGAGCAGAACGAGATGCGCCATCGCGGCAGCTTGGTCTTTCCTCCGTCAGGACAATCTATGCTCCCATCGCTGCGGCCAGTCACCGCGACAATGCAGATAGGTCGACTTTGGCGGGCGACTTCGTCGCGATACTCAGAACGCCAGGTTACGCTGCGCCTTGCCGGTGATAGCGATGTCCCCTCCCGCTCTCTCCTGTGAAGCGCATGCCGGGGGACTTGAAGCGCCCGCGCCGCGCCATTAAGGTGCCGCCTGCCTGAGCGGGCGTAGTTCAATGGTAGAACGGCAGCTTCCCAAGCTGCATACGAGGGTTCGATTCCCTTCGCCCGCTCCAGCGCCAACCGTTGCGAACCAACGGTTTGCCGGCCTACCGCTGAACTACACGTTCCCCACGTTCCCCATCGCGTTCCCCATGTCTGTTTACGACTCGTTCCGGCCGGCGCGATGCGCCTGCCGAAGCTCGGCAACTTTGCGGCTCTTGCCCACGGCGCCGCGCGAATAGCGGGCCGTCGTGGACGCCTGTGTGTGGCCAATGGCGCCACGGATTTCGTCGAGGTCAGCGCCTGCGTCCTCGGCCTCGGTGATGGCGCCGGCGCGCGCATCCATGTTCCACACCTCGTCCGGGATGCCGGCCGCGCGGGCGATCAAACGCCACTCGCGGGCATAGGCATCCTTGGCGTAGGGGCGGCTGGCGTGCTCGTCGATAATGAGCGGCCCGACCTTTGCCGCCGCCGGCACCTCCGCCAGCAGCGCCAGCGTCATCGGGCACAGCGAGAGGTCATGCGACACGAGTGCGCCGGTCTTGGTCGTCTCCTTCGTGAACACGGAACGGTTCGCAAGGTCCGCCCAAGTCAGGCCATTCACCCAGCGGAGCATGCGCCGGCCGCGCTTGCCCTTGAGCATGATGCCGCCGATTTCCGAGCGCGCGACGTGCGGCTCCCATTCGCCGATCACGTCTTTCTGGCGCATGCCGGTTTCAAACTGCAGCGCCGTGCCCAGCGCGAGGGAGAGCCGTCCGGCCTCGATCGCCTTGGGGATGAAGGCCTCAACATGGTGCCGTTCCAGGCGGATACGCCGCCGCTTGGACTGTTTGAACCGCGTGGCGTCTAGGATGCTGGCGAGCCGGGCGCAACCGGCATGCTCGGCGGCGATGCCATAGGCGAACAGGCGCCGGAACATGCTGATGATGCCATGCGCCTTGCGCACGCGCTCCGGGCCGTCCGGCTCGCGCGGCTTCTTCGCCTCCTCGTACCAGCGGCGGAAGTCGGCGAGGGCGAGATTGGACAGGACGCGCTTGCCGAAGGCGCGGTCGATCACCCGGAGCACCTGGTCATAGGTCTCCCGCGTGTTGTGCTTCAGCTCGAAATAGGGCGAGGCCTCGTCGGTTTGGTAGAGCCGCACGAGGCTGGAAACCGTGCCGTCAAAGGGGCGGCGGGTCTGCCGGTGCCCGGCACGCCAGGCTAGCATTTCCGCTTGCAGCTTGCGGCACATGGCCTCGGCAAGAAGCCGCTCGCGCGGGTCGTCGAGGTTGTAATGCAGGCGGACAGTCTTCGGTTCGTAGCCGGCCTTGGCGATATCGTCGCGAGCCACCCAGCTAAACCGGGTGGTGCCGTCCTTGTTATGCCGGCGCTTCAGGCCGGGCGCATCGAGATTAGCGGAGCGCATCGAGGTTCTCCTCTCCATCAGGTTGAGACACCTGAACGGTAGAGAGGCCGTAGCGGCGATGCCAGAAGGCTTGAACGGCGGGCCAGTAGCGGCCGCCCATGATCGGGTCGATGCGCGGCAGCCCTTCGCGTTCCAGCATGTGGGCCTTGGCAGTCCAAGACTTCGCATCCTGGCTAAGGCGCCGTGCAACCTCAGCCTCGCAGGGAAACGCGCCTTCATAGCGGAAGGTGTCGCTGCGCCGCGTCATTTCCTTTAGTCCTCTTGGCCGCGCTTGAAGGCATCGAGCGCCTTGCGCTCGATGACGAGGGGAGACGTTCGGCCGCCGGAGAAGCCGTGCCGCGCCGGGAGCCTTTTCTCGGCGACTAGTTTGCTAATGGTGCGCGGCGAGCAGCCCAGCTCGTGAGCTATAGCCTTAGTGCCGCGGATGATTTGGGAAGGATTAAGCACTTGCGCCCACCCCCTAGTCGCCATCCCGCTCACCGACGATGGCGCGCTCCTCTTCGGTGTAGTGCGCGAGCATCTCCCGCAGCTTGCCAATGCGGAACGTCGTGACCTTGCGGATGTCGGTGCCGTTGAATTTCACGCTGTCCCACTTGGAAGCATCCGGCACCTTGTCCGCCGGAAATGCGCGGCCGCCGACGGGCTGGAAATAGTCCTGCACATACGAGATCGAGCGCGCCTCGGGATTGAGGCGGGCGCATTCCGCGACCGAGCATGCAATGCGACCGGCGCGGGTCGCGTCGAAGCCGTCATCCATCAGCTCGCGAAAGAGCCACAGCCCGATCATGTCATCGGGGTCGAAAAGCCGCGCCCGCCCGGGCATCGTGTCCGGTGCGCACGAAAAGCGCCCCGAAGCGACATGCTCATTGAAACGATCGCGATGGATGCGAGCGACGCGGCAAGCGGCGACAGTAGTGAGCTTGGTAACAACCGACATTTTCACCTCCTGTGATTACCAAGAGGTACGATACCCTCTTGAAATTTTCAAGAGGAAAATCTCGCGCCGAAGATGGCAGACGTAGCCCTTTGACAGCGTCCGCTCGTTCACTCCCCCACGGGGCGCTCCCATCGGCATGGATCATTCGTCCCGCGTGCTTACCGCTGGCGACCAGCTCTCCGGATCGTCGCAAAAGAAGTACCGCACCTCATAGCCCTTGAGCGGATAAGCGCCGAGCGCCAAGCCACCCGAACCGTCGCGCAGGTTCACGCGGCTGGAGATTTCACAGCCGGGATAGATCTCCGCCAACGCATCGCGGATCTCAGCCATGGCTGCTTCGATGCGCTCATGGGGCGCGGGGGCGGAGGTGGGGAGCGTTACGGGAATTTCCGCTGCGGCAGTAGCGGGGGCGGCTATCAGCGCCGGGGCGGGGAGCGAGAAGGGAATTCCCATAGCGGCAACAGCGGGCGTGGCTATGAGTGCCGGGGTGGCGCTGAGCAGAAGCTTGCGACGGTTCATCATAGGACGCTCACCCCATTCCACGAGCCGCCGTGCTGCTCGATGAGCCCCTCCCAATCGCCGAGGCCGTCTTCAGCCTCGTCTCGCTCTCGGTCGCCGTCGTCCTCAAGATCGTCGCCCTCGAGGTCCGGCTCGCCGTCGAGTTCATCCAGCATGGCGATGAGTGCCTCAATGGTGCGCTCGGCGCGCTCGCGAAGCTGCCGACGCTCCACCATCACGAATTCGCGGGTGTGAGCGTTCATGCCCGTGCCTCCGCGATCATCCGGTCGAGGCTGGTTTCCAGCGAGGCGAGGAACAATCCTTCGAAGCTCTCGCCTTCTTCCGTCTCCTGCATCCCGAGCGCGAGATCAGGCGTCGCTTCCCTAACGTAGCGCACCAGGGCGAGCAGGCCCGGCAGCGTGGTCGGCACCGTCTCCAGCACCCTCACAAAGGCATCGTCGGCGAGGTCGCACAGCTCGGCGAGCCGATCCTCGCCGTCGCGCGTGGTGTCGCAGGCCTGCACCGGCGCCATCTGCCGCTTGTGCTCGGCGATGCGCGCGAAGATCGGATCGGGCACCGGCGCCGCTTGGCCCGGCGTAGGCGTCACCAGCGCCAGAATGCCCGCCGGCACGGTGACAAGTGCCGCGCCAACGCAAAGTGCCTGGCGCCGGCTGGGGACACGGCTTTCCCGTTCGCGAACATGGATGTCCATGCGCGTGCTCCTGTGGTATAACGAACCAGAATTGTTACGACGTGACTGATTTGCCATGTCGATATGGGTTACGTCAAACCTTTTTTGTTACAGGGTGCCACATTGAACGCCGCTCAATGTCGAATGGCTCGCGCCGCGCTTCAACTCGGCGTCCGCGACCTAGCGGACTTGGCCAAGGTTTCGCCGACGACGATTACGCGCCTGGAGGCGGGCGAGGAATTGAAGCCCCGCACCGTCGAGGCAATCCAGCGCGCGCTGGAGGAGGCCGGCGTCGTCTTCGTCGCCGAGAACGGCGAAGGGCCGGGCGTTAGGTTGAGGAAAGCTATGGGAAGCTGACATCGACGCTAGGCCGCACCGCGACAAGAGTCGTCGCGAGAATCTCAATCGCGTAGTTTTTTCTCGATCTTTTCCAAAACGTTGGCGATCCGCAGTTCAATTTCGCTAGGCGCATCCTCGCCTCTATCCGTAATTCCGGCGAGACGATAAATTGCCAGCGCAGAGCCCAATATCAGCATTAGAGAATAATTCAGAAGCAAAAGTCCGACAAAAGATCCAAATAGAAACAGAAAAACGAACAAATGCTTATATTGAATAAGCAGACTGAATTTAAATGCATCGACAATAATAGATCCAGAAAACATCATTGCCCACAGTATTGCTAAAAGCTGAATAAAAATAAAATGAAAGAACGTTGCGTTAACGACTTCGAGATTGCTAATCCCTCTTTCGTTTGTTGTTGCTTGAAGACTTCGTTTAACTCTATTAGTTAATAGACTAAATAAGATAGCGTATGTTCCTAAACTAAATCCGAGCAGATTAGGAAGAATGGATTTACTTTGATCAACCCATTCTGCCTTCATCCAATTATTGTAATCCGCCGCCGTCAAAATAATCGCAACGAAGAAAAGTGGAGAATATAAAATACTACGCCATCCGCCATACGCAGAAAAATATCTGCGTATGCTTCTATAAAGAGCCGCTGTTTGCGATTTGCTACTCACGTTGACTGACCATTTGTCGCAACGAGGCCTCTGAAGGCCTGATCCTCAGAAACGAGATCAGGGTCATATCGATCCTGAATTACCTTCGGAAAATTCTCTGAAGAGATCTTTACCGCGCCAGTCTCGTCTCTCCCGTTGACCTCTACTTTACCGTTCTCCAGCGCCGATTTGCTAATGTCTTTGATTTCCTTTGTAGGCTTTAGAGAGTGGCCTTTTTCAGCTAGATAAGTAAGAGATAGCTGGCGACTATTCGCCTCAGAAAGATGCTTTTCTATCTGAGCTTCAAAGTCGTCAGCAAATATGTCAGGATTAGGTCTTTCAATTATAATGCTTATGGATTTAATAACCTTTAATCCAAACATTTTCTCCAAAGCCATATGGGTTTGGACAACATTTATCTTAATATCACCGTACTTATTCGCCATCGACGCGTCATCGGCAAGATTTCTGAATAATTTATAAGCTGAATTAATTGTAAATACCTTTCCCTGTGAATAAGTCTGAATGAATAATTTGTGCTTGACTGTATCAAAATAGAAAAAGAATGAAGCGGCATTTGGATACAAATTCGGAGGTATATTTATACTTGATATTTGGTCCTCTGTTGCGACTTGCATTCCAGATGCATCGAACCACGTTCCCGAAGTGTCAATATCAATAAAAGTTGTTATTGTTCCGGAAATCTGATCCTCAGAAACTCTCGATCTATCTATAAGAGAGATCAGCGCCTTACGATCTCCGTGTATCTTTACTGATCTTTTCAAGCTAAATAAATCAATCATCAGCTGACTATATTTTATAGTTGTATGTGGGTGCAGGCGTATATTTAGAACCCCGGCAGCCACCTTAATTTTTCGAGCCATTGATCCCCCCCAAATCCCGTGGTCGGAGATCTTATCTGGCTTCAGGATGGATTGTCAGCCATTTTTGCTCTCGCCGGTGACGCCCCCATATTAGCGATAGTGCAGCTTACTCACTCTCCAGAGCCGCCTTTACCAACCTCGCCGGCCGCCCACAAGATTGCCGCCCGCAGCGCGACAAGATCCGGCGCATTCACCAGCCGTTCGGCCATCTCTGGCGAATAGGCGATCACCTCGCCCCCGTCGCCGGTCAGGTTCTCCCATCCCAGCAGGATGCCACCGAGGATCGTCGCGCCCGTCACGGCCGACGCCTGCGCCTCCGTGAGCCCTTCGGATGGCGTCGGTACTACCGACCCCATCCCGGCCAGAGCCGCCTTCTGCGCGGCGCGGGCGCTTGTGCTGGTGATGCCCCGCACCTTGAGCCGAAGGTCGCCGAAACCGGGGATATCATTCACCCAGCCGCCGCCCTCGATGCGGGCGGCATGGGTGCGGATGGTGGAGAGGTTCATGACGCGCCTCGATTATCAGGTCAGAAACTTGGGCGCGGGCGCCGCCAGGGCGCGCGCTGCGACGGCCTCGGCCGTGTCGCCGACGGCGTCAGGCCAAACGAGTATATTCTTGCGCTTCACGCCATCGTCGGTGATCGTGACAAACTCGCCCGCCCCGCCCGAAATACACTTTCCGTCATGGAGGGCGCTGGCGCGGCGACGCGCATTGAGCACCCGGCGGGCAAACTCCACCGGCTTCAAGATCGCGATGTTCTTGAGTATCTCCGCATCCGTGAACGGGCGGATGGCGCCACCGATGGCGCAGGGACCGATGCAAACCCCGGCATCGGCGATCTGGAAGGCCGGGCGGCCGGGCGCCTCCAGCGTGTCGATGATCGCTCCGGCCCATTCCCGCCGGCTCTCCGACCAGCCGGCGAACAGCACCTGAATATGGGCATTATCGCCGAGCCGCGCGGCCCCAAAGGGCAGCCAAAGCCGCAGGATGTCCGGAAGGGCAATCACCGCATAATCGAAGTCAGCATGAGCCGGCAGCCACTCGGCGACAAACCGCGCGCCATCCCCCGACCCCATGGCCATCCATCCGAAGAGGTGGCCGCCCGGCGTGTGTATCTTCGACGCGAAGCGGCTCAAACGCCCGACCTCATCGGCGACGGCGGTATCGGCGAAGAGGATCACGCCGCCCCGATGCACGACCTGATTGATGATCGTCATGATCAAACCTCCACAGCGATCATAAGGGCCGCTTGCGGCGCCACCGGTAGGGGCGAACGGGCAGTCTGCGCCCGGTCAAAGGCGATGTCGTCCATCAGCTGCTTGCGGGCATATTCCGCCGTCAGGCCGGCGATGGCCTCGGCATTGCCACGGATCTCATCGGCCTCGGAGGAAAGCAGGCTGATGCCCCGCGAGCGCATATCCTGCTCGGCCTGAAGCCGAGCGACGAGCTTGCCCCGCTCCGCCTCGTTGGTGCCGATCAGCCGGGTTTCCAGCTCCAGCGCCTCGATCTGCGCCCGCTGGTCCTGCAACAGGTCCGCCGCGCCCTGACCGCGCCGCAGCTTGTTGCCGTCCGCGCCGTACTGGCTGCCGATGGCGGCAAGGCTGCGCTGGTGTGCTTCGTTGGCCAGGTCGTAATCGGCCTGCGCCGCGTTCGCATCCTTCAGCAGGGCGATCTGCTTGCCATAGGCATCATTCTCGCGAGCGAGTGCCGCCTCGCGGGGCGACAACCCGGCAACGATAGAGGACCGGGTGTAGGCTTCGAGCGAGGTCTTGGCCCTGTCCTGCGCATCCGTCAGGCCGGTGACGGCATCGCGGGCACGCTGCGCATTCGCCTCAAGCTGCGCGGCGCGGGCAGCTATGGCGCCCTCGGAACCGCCGAGGGCGGCGGACTTCGCCAGAGCGTTGGCCAGATTGCCGTCAATGGCGGCGAGCGAGGAAATCACCTTCTGCTGCGCCGCGAGGGCGGGCACCAGGTCGGTGATCGCCTTCACGCTATCGGCATAGGTGCGGAGAGACGGCACGCCGTCGCTCGCCGCCCCGCTGAGAGCCTGGAGCGCCGCAGCTGCGCCGGGGAGCGCGCGGGCCGTCTTGCTGGCCTCATCGGTCAACGCCAGCAGTTCGTCGGCAAGCTGGCGCATCCGGCCATTGCCGGGGTTCGCGGCGGCGAGGGCGTTCACCGCCTCGCGAAACTCGGTGATCTTCGGCGTCCCGGCCGCGATGGACGTCGTCAGGTCGTCGATCTGCTGTTTGAAGGGTGCGAAGCGTGCGTCCGCGCTGAAAAGCGGCTGATCGAAACCGTTGGCGATCTGGCCATAGGCTTCGGGGCGCTGCGCCTGCACGCTGGTGCCGAGTTGACTGAGCAGCGCCTGAGACTGGTTTGCCAGCTGCTCCCGCAGCGCGGCGGCGCTCTGCTCGGCGGCGCGCCGGAGGATGGCGTTAGATTCCTCGGCGTAGTCGCGGGCGGCCGCTGTGGCATCGCCGTAGCGGTCGCCGATCCGGCCGATGATGTCCTCATGTGCCTTGAACACGTCCTCGGTTGACTTGGCGCCATCGCCAACCGTCGAGAAGAACCACGTAGCCGCCGCCCCGGCGCTGGCGAGGCCCAGTACGGCGAGATTGAGCGGGTTGGTGACGAAGGCCATCAGGCCGGCGCCGAGCGCACCCAAGGCCCCCTTGAGGCCCCTGTCGCCAAGCTGGCCAGCGAGTTGCCCGCCCTGCTGGATGATCGGCAGGAACAGACCGCCGCCGCCGGCAATCTGGGCGCCCAGGTCCATGAACTGCGCACCCATGAGGCCGACCTCATGAGTGGCGAGCTTGGTGTTGTCGTTCACCCCCTTGATCTGATCGGAGACGCCGCCATACCGGGCATGCGCCATGGAGAGCAACTGGTTCTGCCGCTCCACTGTTATGAGGCCGTCCGCCCGCGCGGCGGCCAGGTCGCGCGTTGCCTTCTCCAGATGCTTGCTGGCGGTATAACCAGTATCGAGCGTCCGGTTCCAGCGCTCCAGCGAGCGGCCCACGCTGGCGGTGGAGCGCTCGAGGCGCTCACCAGCTGCCACGACGGCATCATCCGCTCTGGCGAGGCCATCAAGCTTATCCGTAGCCTGATCAACGCCGTTGACGGTCGCCTTGATATCAATCTCTCGAACTTCCCGAAGCGCTACCATGAGCGATCTCCTGCGATGACGATGGCGGGAACGCGGGCGGCTCGCTCACGAGCGCGGGCACGGGAGCGCCCCGACGAAACGGGCGGATGCAGGCCAAACTCCTGCGGCGTCCGAAATGTGAACTTGACGGAAGCGACGTCGCGAAACCGCGCATTGGCAAGGGCTGCAACGGCCTCATAGATGCCGGCCGGCCCATAGTGCTTCTCCAGCCGGCGCGCGTAGGGCGCGACCGACAGGAACACATATTCATCGGCCGGCGGCACCTTCCCGCCGGGCTCGATCTCCCGCCCGCCGGCATAAAACCTGTGCGAGCGCTGATATTCGCCGGTCACGAAGGGTGAGTGCTGCACCAGCATGTCACCGATCCACTCGAACACCCGACCGAGTCCGCCGTCGAAGCGAAAGATGATCCGGCCCGGCAGGTTGACGCTTTCGAGCGACGCGCCGGTGTGGCCATCAACGATCTGCTCATAGGTCGGTTCGCGCCCGGTGGCCTGCCGGTTGGCTTGCACGCCATCAGCGAGCCGCTGCCGCGCGAAGTCCGCCACCATCCGCTTCTGCGTGGCTGGCGCCAGGTCTCGCGCCACGATGGCCTCAACGATGGATCGCATGGAGCGGGACGCCATCTACATCACCATGAGTTCGGGCGACCACTCGTCGCTTTCGTAGATGCTCGCCCCGCCCTCTGCGCTCGCTCGGGCAATGGCCATGGCGCATGCCACGGCGCCGTCGATCCGGTCGCGGCTCTTACCCTTGTGGAACATGCGGTTGCCGGCGCTGTCGGTGTGGACGGCTATGTTATCGAAGCACCAGCGCAGCACCGGGTGGCCACCATGGGCCATCTGGCGGCCGACAACGGCGCGCTCCAATTCCTTGACGGCCGGCGCCATCGTCACCCAGCCCTGCCGCATCTCCACGGCCGGCAGGCCATCGTCGAGCAGGTTGTTCATGACGTTGCGCGCGAGGTGCGGATCGAAGGCGATCTCCTGCACGTTGAAGCGAGCGCACAGGTCGCGGATCGTGTCTTCCACGGTGCGGAAGTCGACGACGTTGCCGGGCGTCGCGATAATGAAGCCCTGCTCGGCCCAGGTCGGATAGGGCACGCCGTCGCGGTCGGCGCGGGCGCGCAGATTGTCTTCCGGACAGAAGAACCAGGGATGGACGATGTAGCCGCCGGCCTCGTTGCGCCAGGCGGCGACGACGGCGGTGAGGTCGTGATTGCTGGAGAGGTCGACACCAAGCCAGCAGGGCAAGCCCTCCAGCGCATCGAGGTCCACCGGCTCGACTCCGGCGTCGTACACGTCCATGTCGACGAACGGGTCGGCGGAGTGATCGAGCCAGATATTGAGGTTGAGCTGGCGGAAGGCCTCGCGGTCGCCGATCCGGCGCTGTCCCTCGCGGGCGAGTTGGCGAAGGCCTTCAAGGTCCGGGTAGCCATAGGCGAGGCCGGGGTTCACCCGGTGCCAGACGGCCTCGTCGGTCCAATCGCAATCCCGGTCCGCCTCGAACATGATCGGCAGGATCGAGGGATCGTCGACCTCTCCGCGCGCCACGCGGCGGGCATCGTCTACGATATCCCAAGCGACGTTCTCCTGGCCTCGGCCCGCCGTGGTGGCGACGACGAGGAGCGAACCCTTCTGTTTCACGAGGCCGGAGCGCAACACGTCCCATAGCTCGCGCTTTGGCCAGGCATGCAGCTCGTCGGCGAGCACAAAGGCCGGCGTCCGTCCGTGCTGGGTGCCTGCATCGGCCGAGATCGCCTCATAGAACGAGCCGTCACGCGGGAAGGTGAGGCGGTTGCGATAGTCGACGACGCGCGTGTTTGAAGCCGCAGCCGGCACCGTGCGGACAATGCCCAGCGCCTCCGCAAAGGCGAGCCTCGCCTGCTTGCGGTCAGCAGCCGCCGAGATCACCTCGCCGCCCGGCACCCGCTCCGGCCCGATCGTGTGCAGCAACGCCAGCGCGGCCGCGAGCGCGGTCTTGCGGTTGCCGCGCGGAAGCAGCAGCACGACGGTCTTGACGATGCGCGTGCCGTCTTCATGGCGCGGCCCGTAGATCCGGCGCACGATACGCTCTTGCCACGGGTCCAGCTTGAACGGCCGCCCCGGCAAGGTGCTCTTGGGATGGCGCAGCATGGCCAGCCAGCGCACCGCGCGCGCCCCGTACCTCATCGGGTCGGGGATTTCGCTGCCGTCGAAGATCCATTCAGGATAAGTCGAGCGCGCCATGGTCAGAAGTCCACGTCGAACAGGCTGGACTGGCCGGAATTCCCCTCACCACCACGCGCCGCCGGCCGAGAGCGACTGACCGGCGTCAGCCCCAGCTCGCCAGCGAGCAAGCGAGCCTGTGTCTGGGCATCGGAGGAGATTGCGACGGCCGGGTGCTTTTTCGGCCCGGTCTTGCTCTGGTAGATCATGCCTTCGGCGTTGATGATCCGTTCCGCCTCGGCCGCCCGGCCTACCGCAACGCAATAGTTCACCAGCGTCGCGATGTCGGTCACGGTAAGGGTGCGGCGTTCCTCGATCAGGATCGGCGCCACGCGGTTCCACTCGGCCCGCGCGTCTTCCGAGAGCCAGTCCGGGGGATCGAGCGGCTCACGCACCGGTGAGGAGCCGGGAGCGATGGCGAAGGGCTTGGCACCGCGCATGAAGATTACCTCTCCCATGGCGGCGACACCGCCCCGGTCTTCGTCCGCTGCTCCCGCTGGACGTCCTTCGCATTGCAGGCCCTGCAGCCCGGCAGCCAGTTCGATTGCGACATGCGCAGATCCGGCCGCAGGCGGATGCTGATCTTGTGGCGCACGAGAACGGCCGGCTGGCCACAAGTGCAGCGCCGGTGCTCTTTAAGAAACGCGGAGGCGAGGCGCTGGTATTCGGTGTCATAGCCACGCTCCCGCGCGGACGGCCGGCGCTGGTCGTATTGAGCCTTGCGCTTGGCCTCGCAGGGGCAGCGCTCGCTGGAGGCGACACGATGGCCGCAGCCGCAGATACGTGGTGCGCGAACCGGCATAAACACCTCACGCGAAGCCCGGCAGCCGGTACGGCGCCAGGAGGTCGGTGACGTCGGCGGGAAGCGCCGAAGGCAGGCCATAGGTGGATGAGGCGATACCCTCGACATCCTCGCTGCGCACCGTCTGGTCCCGGCCGCGCGTCAGGAAGGCGTTGCGCACCGCGAGGATGGCCGCGCGCTCGATGTCTTCGGGAAGGCCACGCCCCTCGGCATCCGGCAGAATAAACCCGGCGCTATAATCGACCACGACGCGACCAGGCGACCAGGCGAACCGGGCGCCGGACGTGGTGAGGCGGTAGAGCGTGCCGGCGCCGGGATCGACCTCATACAGTGAAGGCTCCAGCGCGCCGGCCTCTGTGGTGACTGAGACAATCACCGCGATTGGGAAGCGCGCCAGGATCAGCGCAGCGGACGGTGTCGTCAGATGGAACGTCTCGCGCACGCCCTCGCAGGCAAGGCTGCGCCCGCACCAGCTCTCGATCGCCCGGCTTATGTGGGTGATGAGGGAGCGAAGATATGCCTCATGCTGAGCGCCGATCTCCATGCCGAGCTCAGCGGTCACTGCCGGAAGCGTAGTAAGATCGCGGCCGGCGGCAGGCGTAATCACGATAAGCATTTTGGCTCTCCTGAGAGTGGGCGGACGCAGCCTCTCGCTGCGCCCGCCCGCGAGCCCTTGGCCGGCACTGATGCCCGGTTGGTGCTCGCGACCTTCCCCGCCTTGCCTCCCATCTGAAGCTCCTGCGAGCCGGGCGCCGGAGAGGCGGGGGTTCCGTTGTTGGGCAGGCCGCTACATGCCCTCAGAGAACGGCGCCCAAGGATTCACGCCACCGGACGGTCGCGGGCGTGGCCCTGGATGACGGTGGCGGAAAGCGGCGTGGCGGTGCCGTGCGTGCCGGAGAAGTCCGCCAGCAACTTCAGGTACCGCTTGTTGCCGACATAACCGACGCGGGTGATCGTGGGCGCAGCGTGGGCGGCGATAAGCGAGCGGACGATGCCGCCGGCGCCGACACTGGCGACGCCCTGCACGTCGTCGATGGTGACGGCGGCATAGGTCGCATCGTCATCGCTGTGCGTCAGCTTGAACTCGATCTTGTTCGCGCCGCTGAAAGTGATGCCGCCGACGCCGACATGGATCGCCAGCATGGCGGAATCGAACCCCTTGCGGTCGATGGCCGCCGGGGTGTTGTCCGCCGCATAAGCGGCCGGCGGGACGGCCTCGACGACGGCGATATTCGAGATGATGTCGCGCATGGGATGTTCCTCCGGGGAGCGCGTGAAAGGGATTGGCGACCGTCAGGCCGCCATCTTGAGCTTGCGGAGCGCGCGGGCCTGCACGACGCCGGCGCCGGTGCGGCGGGTGGCATGAATGCGGGTGATGCCCTCGGTGGCGCGCAGGTACGGGTTGACGAGGATGGACAGCGCCAAGCGGTCGACGATCCGGTAAGCGGTCGCGAAGTCGCCGAACAGGACGGGATAGGCGCTCGCCGCCACGTCGGGCATGTCGATCGCTTCCACCACCGGGCGGCCGAGGATCATCTCCGGCTGGCCGGCCTGATAGCTCGGCTGCCAGAGATAGTTGCCCTGACCGTCCTTCATGGTGCGCAGCTTGGCGAGGGTGCCGCCATTCATCAGCCAGGAACCGCGCGAGCGGTAGGACGCCGGCAGCGCGTACATCAGGGCGATCAGCTGGTCGGCCGAGAGGTTCGTCGCATGGCCGTTCAGCGTCTCGGCGATGCCGGCTCCGGTCAGCAGGCCTTCCGGCTCGAGGATGCCATTGCCGGAGACGAAGGCGAGGCCTTCCTTCTGGCCGAAGTCCTCGGCGAGGGCGAGATTGATCTCCGCCTCGGCGGTGCCGCCGCTGTCGGCGAGCAGCTGGTTGGACACGTCCACATAGGTGTTCACCTCGCGGATCGGGATCTCAACCTGACCGAAGGCGGGCTCGCTACCCTCCTGCGCCTGCGTCTCGCCCTTCCACTTGGCATTCGTGATGCCGGTGCGCTTGGGGTAGCTGACCGCCGGGGCGACCGTGGCGCGCACGGTGGCGAGCGTGCGGATCGGCGAGAACTCGGTAATGTCGCGGATGAACTCGGCCGACATCTCGGTCGGCGCGAGATAACCGCCCTGCGTGTCGCTGGAGACAGTCAGCACCTTCAGCTCGGCATCGGGGGCGCGGTCGCCATGGCGGAGATAGGCGCCGAACGCCTTCTGCTCGATGCTGGTTTCGCCCTTGGTCTCCGCGCTGCCGCCGGGGCGGTTGATCTTCGCCTCGATCTTGTCCAGGCGCTCCACCAGCTTCGCCGCTGGGTCGTCCTTCTTGTCGTCCGGTTTGCCGCCCTTGGTCTCCAGCGCGGCGATGCGCTCGCCGAGTGCCTTCTGGCCATCGGTGACGGTCTTGGTGAGATCGCCGAGCGCCTTGGTGACGATCTCATTCGGATCGTCGTTCTCGCCCTTCAGGACGATCGCGCCGGGCGCCAGCGTGTGCATGCAGGTGTGCTTCATCGGTCAGCTTCCTTTGATGGCCGCTTCAGCGCGGCGGAGGGATTCGGCGAGCCGGAAGGCGTCCGCCGCAGACTTGGCGCCAGTGATCCGCGCGCCGGGGTGCATGGGCGCCGTGACGAGCGACACCTCGAAAAGATCGAGCGCCGTGATGGTGCGGCCGCCACCGGTGCGCGCCACGGCCTTGCGGGTGATGAAGCCGATGGAGAGGCCACCGACCGCGCCGGCCTTCACCAGGGCGCGGACCTCGCGGGCGCGCGGCATATCGTCGATCAGCATGTGACCTTTGAGGGCGAGGCCGGCGCCGGTCTCCTGCGCTTCGGTCCACACGCCAACGGGATCGTTCAGGTTGTGGCCGAACAGCATCGGCAGCGGAAGCTTGAGGCCCTTGAAGGCGCCCGGCTCGATCATGTCGCCGAGGCGATCGGGCGCGCCGAACTTCCACGCAAGGCCGGAGATAAGGCCGGCATCGTCGGCGAGGATCTTGGTCTCGATGAAAGCGTGCTCCATCAGGCGGCGACCTCGGCAGGGGCGCCGCCGGGCTGGCTGGAGCCGGTATTGGGATTGGCGTATTCCTCGCCGCCGGGGCGCGGCGGCAGGTCGATCCAGTCGCGGCCCTCATTCGGGTTGAGCACCCGCGAGGAGATCAGCGAGGCGATGGCAGTGGCGCGCTCGGTGAGGCTGGCGCGGGTGAGGTCGTCGCGGTCGAAGGCCACGCGGTACTCGCGCCGCTCCTCCGCCGTGAACAGCGCCCGGCGCAGGGCGCCCTCAAAGGCGCGCAGCCACGGCTCCAGCGAATAGGTCAGGAACTCCTTGCCCATCTGCTCGGAGTTCGACCAGGTGGCGCGATCCAGCTCGTAGAGCATCGAGGGCGGAACACGGAAGGCGCGGGAGATCTCGACGATCTGGAATGTGCGCAGCTCCAGAAACTGCGCATCGGTCGACGCCAGGGTGAGCTGCGTATACTCCGCCCCGCCTTCAACGATGGCGGTGCCGCCGGACTTGCCGCCACCATGGGCGAACTGCCAGGCCTCCCGGATGCGCTTCAGAGCCTCCGGCGAGGTACGATCCTTAAGCGACAGCACGCCGGACGGGCGGGCACCGTCACGGAACAGCCGGCCAGCGTGCTGCTCCATCGTCTTCGCCACGCCGATCGCATCCGCAGCCAGCGAGAGCGGGCACCGCGCGAAGGGCGAGCGCAGATGCACCACGTCGTCCGCCGACACCGGCACATTGTTGATACGGAAGCTCGGCTCCAGCCGGCCATCGCCGGAGTAGTCGACCGTGAAGTGCGCCGGCTCATAGCGCACCAGCTCGATCACCCGCCCGTCGACCTTGTTCGCCAGGGCGAGAGCGCCCTTGTCGCTCACCAGCGCCGCCGCGATCATGTCCCGCACGAACTCAAAGCTGCAGGTCCAGTCGTTCGGGCGGGCCGCGAGGAGCGCCGCGACGGGATGGTCGGAGGCATCAACCTCGGCACCGCCGACGCGGCGCATGATCTTCAGGTCGAGACAGGCCGCCGCCTCCGACAGCAAGCGGATCGCCGAGGCCACCGCCGGCACGGTCAGCGCCTGTGCCGCGCCGACCGACAAGCCGGACGGCAACGCGCCGAAGATCGCCTGCAGATCCGCATCCGGCGCCGCCAGGCTCTTGGTCGTCATGCCGAACCAGTTTTTGACCGTCGCGAACACTGCAGAAAACCCTCGATTTCAATCTAAACAACTGATCAAAAAGCCTATTTCGGCTCTATCACGCGCGAGGCACCCCAGACGGTCCCGGCCCCGTTGGGGCAAGTCGTCGACCACCCCCCCGGTGAGGAGGGCACCGTGCCGGATTATGGGGAGCGTGTTTTCCATCCCCATTTTATGAGCCTCGCGGCGCGGACGGCACCAGCCGGCTACTTGCGCAAACTCGCGCGTTTTTGCGCAGGCTGGGGCATGCGCTCCTCGATCCACGCCAGCCATTCCGGCGAGATGATCTCGATGGTGTTCGCCTCTTCGCCCGGCTTGTGCTGCCACTCGCGCGTCAAGCCGATCTGCCTTGCCAGCCGCAAGGCATCCTCGACGACATGTCGGCTGAGGCCTGTCAGCACCATCAGGTCGCGCCGGGACACCACGGCGCGGCGGATGCGCGGCAGTTTCTTCACCAACGCCTCCAGAACGACATTCTGGCCATGGGTGAAGATGGGTCGATAAGCAGGTGGCAGAGCCGTTACGGTCGTTTCGGCACGGCGCCGCCCCCGCCCGCGCTTCAGGAGTTCAGCGGTCCCGGTCATTGCATGTCCTCGCTGGGTTCAGATGATCCTTAGCCGGTGCGAACGGCCCTCCCTCTGCTCTTCTTTCGAAGGCAATCTTTCTTTCTGTGCTCATCGTGGGGCGCAGAATTTTGGACGCGGAAAGCGTTTTGCACCCTGTCGGCCGGTGAGCCGTCGGCCCTCGCTTCAGCCAGGTGCGCCATTCCGGCGAGACGATCTCGACGACGTTGGTGAGGTTCTTCTGGCCTGGGCGCGGCCGGGAGATCACACGCACCAGCCCCAGCCGCTTCGCCTCATTGATCGCATTGCGGGCCGTGGTGCGGCACACGCCGGCGAGTGCCGCGATCTTGTCGAGCGGGAGGTCGCACCGGCCGTGATGCTTTACCTCGCCCGCGATGACCGCCAGGGCCGAGCGCTGGCCCTCCGTGAAGTGGTTCGCCAGATGGCGTGGCATAGGTGACATGCTGGCGAGTTCTCGCCGACGGCGCAGAGAGGCCTCTCGGTCAGGCGAGCGCTGCAGCCTGCGAGGCTGGAAGCGTTTGATCAGTGCAGCGCCGACGGAATCGGGTGCATGCGGCGACCGTCGAGTGCGGCGACTTTGCGCAAGGTCCGACAATGCCTGCGCTTCAGTGTCCGATAGGGCACCTTTTCCATGAGCCTGCCATACCGACTTCATGGCGAGGTCGATCGACGTCATGTCGCCGCCAACGATCAGGCGTTCGAACCCGCAGAACGCGCGTGAGCGGGTGGCCGGCATCATAACGAGCCCCCCGTGCCAGTCCCTGAGCAGACTTCCCATGCTATCCCTCCTCGGGTAGCAATGGGGAACGTGGGTGTTAGTAGCTCACGCCGTGCTTGGGCTTCCCAAGCTGCATACGAGGGTTCGATTCCCTTCGCCCGCTCCAGCGCCCGCCACTGATGTCGGCAGCCGCTCGCGACCACGGCGCTCGCTCCTTACCCGTTCCGCTCCACCCGTCGCCTCCGTCACGTCCACAAGCGATCGTGAAGATGTCGGATGTCGAGCTAAATTTTGGAGTGATTCCAGAAACTTCGCTGAACCGATGCCGCAAGGCGGTCGGCTTGTCGCGGTGGCGTCGGGAACTCATCGATCGGGCTGGCATTGCCTCCCTGACCAAGGCGGGGACGCGCCCCGAGGGAGTGATCGCACCGGAGCAGACCGGAATATGTCCGGTGAGCATGGGACATGCGGCCTTCTCTCGCAGCAATTTGGATACCCAAACACGGATCACCCATGCAGCGAACTCCCGAAACCGGACTGTCACGACGCGATTTGCTCGCGGCCGGGGCTGTCACCGTCGCCGCAACCACCGCTGGGCGCAGCGCGCAAGCCGAAGGCGCGCGCGAGATCTCGCCGGCGAATGAGGCTATCGCGGCGGAGGCGACGCAGATGGCCGTCAGCTTCACCGTCAACGGTACGGTCAGGGAACTGCACGTCGACACACGCACCACGCTGCTCGAGGCGCTGCGCGAGCATCTCCACTTGACCGGCACAAAGAAAGGCTGCGATCACGGCCAGTGCGGGGCTTGCACCGTGATGGTCGATGGCCTGCGCATCAACTCTTGCCTGACGCTGGCCGTCATGCATGAGGGCGACGCCATCACCACGATCGAGGGGCTCGGGCAGCCCTGCGATCTGCACCCGATGCAAGCCGCTTTCGTTGCGCATGACGGCTATCAATGCGGGTATTGCACGCCGGGTCAGATCTGCTCGGCGGTGGCGGTCCTCAACGAGATCGAGGCTGGGATTCCAAGCCATGTCACTGGCGATCTCACCGTCGCGCCCGAAGCCTCAGTCGATGAGCTGCGGGAGCGCATGAGCGGCAATATCTGCCGCTGCGGAGCCTACTCCAACATCATCGACGCCATTTCAGACGTTTCGAGGAGCCCCGCATGAGGCCCTTTACCTATGAGCGCGCCGCTACTCCGGCTGCGGCGGCTGCGGCGGCTGCGCGCACGCAGGGGGCCCGGTTCATCGCCGGTGGCACGAACCTGCTGGACCTGATGAAGCTGCAAATCGAAACGCCGCCCCATCTGATCGACGTCAATGAGCTGGGGCTCGACACTATCGAGGCCACGGAGCAGGGCGGCCTGCGCATCGGGGCGCTCGTCAGCAATACCGATCTGGCAGCGGATCAACGGGTGCGGCGGGACTATGAGCTGCTGGCCCGCGCCCTGCTCACCGGTGCCTCGGGGCAATTGCGAAACAAGGCCACCACTGCCGGAAACCTGCTCCAGCGCACACGCTGCCCCTATTTCTATGATACGGCCCAACCCTGCAACAAGCGCAAGCCCGGAAGTGGCTGTGCTGCCATCGGCGGCTTTACCCGCCAGCTGGCGATCATTGGAGCCAGCGAGGCCTGCATTGCTACCCATCCCAGCGACATGGCGGTAGCCTTGCGGGCGCTGGACGCGACGGTCGAGACGGTGCAGGCGGATGGTTCCGCCCGCGCCTTTCCCATCGCCGAATTCCATCGTCTTCCCGGCGATACCCCGCATGTCGAGACCGCGCTGGAGCCGGGAGAGCTGATCACAGCCGTTGTCTTGCCGAAGCCTCTCGGTGGGCGCCAAATCTATCGCAAGGTGCGCGACCGCGCGTCCTACGCCTTCGCGTTGGTCTCTGTCGGTGCCGTCCTGCAGCCGGACGGATCGGGCCGCGTCGCGCTCGGTGGTGTTGCCCACAAGCCGTGGCGTGTCGAGGCGGCCGAAAGAGAAATGCCGCGCGGGGCGAACGCCGTCGTCGGGCCGTTGCTGGCGGGCGCGCGACCCACGCGTGAGAACGCCTTCAAGATCACGCTCGTCGAGCGCACGCTCGCGTCGATCCTCGTCGAGGCAAGGGGCTGAGCCATGAAATTCGATTCCCCCGCCGCCGCCAATCCGATCGACCGACTGAAAGTGATCGGCCGGCCGCTCGACCGCATCGACGGCCCACTCAAGACCACCGGGACGGCGCCCTATGCCTATGAGCGGCACGATATCGTCGCCGATCCCGCCTATGGCCATGTGATCGGCGCCACTATCGCCAAGGGCCGCATCACCGCGATGGACCTGTCGGCGGCGGAACGCGCGCCTGGCGTGCTGGCTGTCGTCACGGCCCAGAATGCCGGCGCGCTCACGAAGGGTAATTACAACACCGCCCATTTGCTTGGCGGGCCCGCTATCCAGCACTACCATCAGGCGGTCGCTCTCGTGGTAGCGGAGAGCTTCGAGCAGGCCCGCGCCGCGGCTCACCTCGTGCGTATCGACTATAAGGCCGAGCCCGGCAGCTTCGATCTTTACACAGCAAAGGGCGCCGCCACTGCGCCCGAGCCCACCGACCTAACCGGGCCGATCGACACCCATATCGGCGATTTTCCCCGCGCCTACGCGCAGGCTGCCGTGCGGCTGGACGAGACATATACGACGCCGGACCAGTCCCACGCGATGATGGAGCCACACGCAACGCTTGCCCGCTGGGAGGGGGACCGGTTGACCGTCTGGACCTCCAACCAGATGGTTGCCTGGTCGACAGGCGAGCTTGCCACCACGCTGGGCCTGCCGCCGGAAAAGGTTCGCCTCATTTCCCCCTATATCGGCGGCGGCTTCGGCTCGAAGCTGTTCCTGCGCGCCGATGTGGTGCTGGCTGCGCTTGGCGCCCGGGCGGCGGGCCGTCCCGTCAAGGTCGCGCTGCAGCGCCCACTGATCGCCAATAATACCACCCATCGCCCGGCCACTATCCAGCGCATCCGCCTCGGCGCTGAACGCGACGGCACGATCAGCGCCATCGGCCACGAGAGCTGGTCCGGCGATCTGGAGGGCGGCGGGCCGGAAACGGCGGTCGGTCAGACCCGCCTGCTCTATGCCGGTGCCAACCGCATGACCTCCATGCGCCTCGCCGTGCTCGACCTGCCCGAGGGCAACGCCATGCGCGCGCCGGGCGAGGCGCCGGGCCTGATGGCGCTGGAGATCGCCATGGACGAGATGGCGGAAAAACTTGGTATCGATCCGGTCGAGTTCCGCATCCGTAACGACACCCAGGTTGACCCGGAGCATCCCGAACGGCCTTTTTCGGCGCGGCCCTTCGCGCAATGCCTGCGCCTCGGGGCGGAGCGTTTCGGATGGGATCGACGCAACGCCCGCCCGGGCCAGATCCGCGACGGCCGCTGGCTGATCGGCCTGGGCATGGCTGCAGGCTTCCGCAACAACCTGCTGGCAAAATCCGGTGCGCGTGTGCGGTTGGATAGCCGGGGAATCGTGACTGTCGAGACCGACATGACCGATATCGGCACTGGCAGCTACACCATCATCGCCCAGACCGCTGCCGAGATGATGGGCGTGCCCATGGATCAGGTGCAGGTGGTGCTTGGCGATTCCAGCTTTCCCGTCTCTGCCGGCTCGGGCGGCCAGTGGGGCGCGGCCAGTTCCACTGCCGGTGTCTACGCCGCCTGCATGAAGCTGCGCGAGGAGGTAGCGCGCAAGATGAGCTTCAATTCGGCGGATGCGGAGTTCGTCGATGGTGAAGTTCGGGTCGGTAATCGCTCCGCCAAGCTTCGGGCTGCGGCGGCCGAAGGCGATCTCGTCGCCGAGGACAGCATGGAATATGGCGACATTGCCGAGAAGATGCAGCAGTCCACCTTCGCCGGCCATTTTGTCGAGGTGGCGGTGGATAGCGCGACGGGGGAGAGCCGCATCCGCCGCATGCTCGCCGTCTGTGCCGCCGGGCGTATTCTTAATCCGAAATCAGCTCGCAGCCAGGTGATCGGCGCCATGACCATGGGGGCCGGCGCGGCGCTGATGGAGGAACTGGCGGTGGATACGAAACGTGGCTTCTTCGTTAATCACGACCTTGCCGGCTATGAGGTGCCAGTGCACGCTGACATTCCCCACCAGGAGGTGGTCTTCCTCGATGAGACCGACCCGATGTCGACGCCGCTGAAGGCCAAGGGCGTGGGGGAGCTTGGCATATGCGGCGTCGGTGCGGCAGTGGCCAACGCGATTTACAACGCTACCGGCGCGCGCGTGCGTGACTACCCCATCACGCTTGACAAGCATCTCGACCGCTTGCCCGAGATCGCCTGACGCGCCGTTTTTCTGCCGGTGGTCGCCGTGGTCTCGATCGCTGGCGCCTCTTCCGACGGGAGGCGGGGCTGAGCCCGCTTTCTTGGTGTCGTCCCAACCCGTTAGGATAGTTCCGCCTGGCGAGTCGGCGGGCGGGAAAATGGGAGAAGGTGCGTGAGCGGGGAGGCCCTGGTCTTTTACAGTGCGGTGGACAATGCGCAGGAATGGCGGGCGGCGCTCACCGCTGAGCTTCCCGATCTCGACGTGCGGATCGCTCCTGACATCGGTGACCCCGCTCACATTCGCTACGCACTGACCTGGGTCCCGCCGGCTGGTTTCTTCGCGCTCTTTCCCAATCTGCAGCTCGTGGTGAATCTCGGTGCCGGCGTGGATGCGCTGATGAAGCGCGACGACCTCGTGCCGGTGAAGTTCGCTCGCCTCAACGATCCCGGCATGGAGGCTATGATGGCGAGCTATGTCATCTTTGCCGTCACCCGCTACGCCCGCGACATCCCGGTTTTCGAGCGCGCCAAGCGGCAGGGGGAGTGGGACTATGTCCATCCCCGCCCGCTGTTCGAGATCAAAGTTGGTGTGCTGGGGCTGGGCGAGCTCGGCGCCGCATCGGCGAAGGCATTGGCGGCAATGGGCTTCTCGGCCACGGGATGGTCGCGGAGCCCGAAGGATATTCCTGGTGTCACTGCGCTCACTGGCCGCGATGGGCTGGAGCGCGTGCTCTCAGAGAGCGAGATTGTCGTCTGCCTGGTTCCGCTGACGCCGGACACCCATCATTTGCTTGGCGCCACTGAACTGGCCCTCATGCAGAAAGGCGCCAAGCTGGTGAATGTGTCGCGCGGGGCGCTGGTGGATGAGGCGGCGCTGGTCGAGGCGCTGCGATCCGGCCAGCTCGCCGAGGCGACGCTCGACGTGTTCGAGACCGAGCCGCTGCCCAAGGATCACGCGCTCTGGGCGCTCGACAATGTGCTGATTACCCCGCATGTCGCGAGCATCACGGTGCCGGCCCTGGCCGCGCGCGATGTGGCGGAGAGCATTCGCCGCGTGCGTCAGGGCATGCCGCCGCTGCACGAGGTGGATCCGCGCCGCGGATACTGAGGTGTTGACCGGCCAGGCGTTGCGCGAAAGGCTCTCACCTGCGCCATTCGTGCTACGCTGAAGCGAGGGAGAAACCAATGGCGGGATCGATGGCGAAAGTGGCATCTTCGCGTGGGAGCTTCTGGAATTGGGGGGCGGGCATCGCCGCGCTCCTTGTCATCTGTGCGGCGATCGGCCTGTGGGCGCGTCACGGTGCGACCGTTTTCTTCGACATGCTGACGGCCGGGCTGGCCTATTGCTTGTGAGCCTGTGATTTGTCCGTGGCGGCGTCCGATGCGGCCTCGCCGAGCCTTGCTGTGGTGCCATGTCCAACCGTCGTGTTCTGCTGCTCCTCGCTGCCTTCGTCGTCGGTGCCGTCGTCATCGTCGCCAGCGCTCTTGCGCTGCTCCCGCCCGGACCGGGCACCGTGTCGAACCAGGTGACGATCGGTGGCCCCTACCAGCTTGTTGCCCAAGACGGGCAGGTGGTGACGCAGGAAACCTACGCAGGCAGTCCAACCCTCGTGTTTTTCGGCTTCACCCACTGCCCCGACATCTGCCCCACGGCGCTCTATGAGATGTCGCAACTCTTCGAGGCATTGGGCCCCGATGCCCGCAAGGCAACCGGACTGTTCATCACCGTCGACCCCGAGCGGGACACGCCAGAGGTGCTAAAGGCCTATCTCGGGAGCTTTCACCCGAGCATACAGGGGCTAAGCGGCACACCGGAGCAGATCGCCGCCGTCACGCGGGCTTATCGCGCCTATGCCAAGAAGGTGCCGACCCAAGGTGACGACTACACGATGGACCACACGGCCATCGTTTATCTCATGGACAAAGATGGGCGGTTCGTCGCCCCATTCAACCTAAAGCGGCCCCCAGAGGAGGCCGCGGCCGAACTGCGCCGCTACCTCTGACCCTCACGGCTGGCCGCAACCGCTGCCGCCTGCGCGAGGTGCGCGCCAGCCCGTGTTCGGTCTTTTCCCAGCGTGAGGGAGCTACCACCAGCTCGATCAGGGCGCGCCAGGCGGCGGCCGACATCATCAGCCAGTAGAGTGGCATCAGCGCCGCAACGCGGGCGATGCCCGGGATGCCTCGTCGGCGCATGCCCATCAGGGTGGACAGCACCACGCCCAGCAGCCCCGCGAGCAGTACGCAGAACCAGATGGCGTCGAGCATGGCCGCCATAACGGAGGGGTTCTTGGCCGGCTCCCTCATCACATTCAGCAGCAGGGAAACCACCAGTACCGGATGGAGCAGCGCGGCCGCCGTACCGCTGCCGAGCAGGAAAAGTAGAGTCAGCGTTCCCGGCCATCCAGCGGTACGGGTCATAAGCAGCGGCTGGCGCGCATGCACTAGCAGGGTCTGCATCCATCCTTTGTACCAGCGCGTGCGTTGGCGCATCCAAGAACCGAGCCGACGCGGTGCTTCCTCGTCCGTTGCCGAGGCTATGATTTCGGTTCCCCATCCCGCTCGGGCGAGGCGGACGCCAAGATCGGCATCCTCAGTGACGTTGAAGGGATCCCAGCCGCTGACGGCATCAAGGGCGGCGCGCCGGAAATGGTTCGATGTTCCGCCGAGAGGCAGTGGCAGCCGGCAGCGGCCAAGCATGGGCAAGACGACGTCGAAATAGCCGGCATATTCGGCGGCGAACTGTCGGGGAATCCAGCCATCGGCAAGATTGTCGATGACGAGGCGCGCCTGCACGCAGCCGATGCGCTCGTTCCCCCTAGCTCTGAGAGCGGTGCAGACCTGCCGCAACTGCAGCGGATCGGGCACATCCTCGGCATCATAGACGCCGACCACAGAGCCGCGGGCAAAAGGAAGGGCGGCATTCAGCGCCTTCGGCTTGGTGCGTGGTCCGACACCGGGCGCGACGATTACCTCGAAGCCCGGCCGACGGGCGTGAAGGGCCACTGCGGTCGCCGTCGATGCGTCATCGGCTTCGATGACCAGGAGCACCTGCAGTTTCTCCCGGGGGTAATCGAGAGCGTCCAGGGCATCGACCAACTGCGGCACCACCCGTGCCTCGCGATAGAGCGGGACGATCAGGCTGTAATTGGGTAGCGACCCGTCGTCGCGGGCGGGGCGAGGTGGGAACTGCGGCGCGATCGTGCAGGCGGCGAGTTTCAACGTCGCGCTGCCGACGAGCATGAGAGCCACCAGTCCAGGCAGGACCCACGCGCCGAAGAAGGAGGTTGTCGTCGTCGTCAGGAAAAGGGCTGCTAGGGCAAAGGCGGCAAAGCCGAAGAGAGAGCGGGATGCGGTCAGCGTTCCTGCCGACATTTTGGGCTGGCAATCTCGCAACTGGAAGGCGGCGCGCCAGCCAAGCTGCCGCGCAAAGTGCACACGCACGAAGTTTGCCAGCCGCTCGGGTGTGGTCAGGCTCATCCGGCCGCGCAGCTCCGGCCGCTCGTCGAGTGTCGTGGCTAGACGGCGCAGCCGCAGCCCGCGGGCGGCGGCGACGAGCCGCCCGTCTTGAGTTCGCATCACGCCGCTGCGCAGCATGGCGACGACGTCCTTGGCGCTTACTCGTCCAAGCTCGGCGAAAAAGGCGGTGTCGAGCGGCTCAAAGCGAACGCCAAGCTCGCGCGCCGCCGCCTGGGCAAGGTCGTCGGGCGAGACATAACCGGCGGCGAGCAGCGTCTCGTCGAGGCCTACTCCGATCCGGCTTGCCCGGCGCAGCGCATGATGCAGAACGGAAGGGGCCAGCCGGTGTGCTATGCCGGAAGCCTCGACGGGGATGTCACCCGCGTGCAGCGCCTCAGGCGGGCCGGAAAAGCGCCCGCGCACCATGTGTGTCATGCGGCAGCCCCCTCGCCTAGTGGACACCAAGACGGTAGAACATCGCGGTGGCGCGGCAGCTGCCAAACCCAGCGCGAGGCGAGTGTGCGGTATTTTAGTCCGGTAGTTAAGCCCTGTTCGCTGACGGCCTTTGCCTGCGCCGCCGCACTGGCGCTGCCGTTGAATTCGGCATGGGCTCAAACGGCAGCTGTGCCGGCACCATCATCGACCAGCAGTGCCGGGACGGTGATGGTCCCCGGCTTCTGGGACCCCAAGCGGCGGCCGGAGCGGCCGGACGTGACGCGCCTGCCGGTTCAGATCCGCTTCGTCGCCACCGAGGACTACCCGCCCTTCAGTTTCCGAGGTGAAGACGGTCGGCCGACCGGATTCAATGTGGATGTGGCCCGGTCCATCTGCACGGAACTCGCCATTCGTTGCACATTGGAAATCCTGCCCTTCGACCAATTGGTCGAGGCGCTGGAGAGCGGCAAGGCCGATGCCGCAATTGCTGGCATCGCCATCTCCGCTGCGAGCCGAGAGCGCACGGATTTCTCCGATCGCTATTTCCGCTCGCCCGCTCGGTTCGTCGGTCGAAAGGGCGATCCGGCGCTGAAGGTCACGCCGGACGCGCTGGCCTCGAAATCGGTCGGCGTGGTCGCCGACACCGCGCATGAGGCGTATCTGCGCGATTTCTTCAACGAGATTGCCATCCGGCACTTTCCCGATGCAGAAGCGGCACGGGCCGCCCTCCAGAAGGGCGATGTCGACCTTATCTTTGGCGATGGCGTTCAGCTCGCACTATGGCTCAATGGCACGGCCTCGGCCGGGTGCTGTGTCTTCGTCGGCGGTCCCTTCACCGAGAGCCTCTATTTCGGCGAGGGCATGGGCATTGCGGTCAAGCGCGGCAATGATGCGCTGCGCCAGTCGCTCAACTACGCGCTCGCCCAGCTCTGGGAGGAGGGGGTCTATACCGACCTCTATCTGCGCTGGTTTCCGATCAGCGTTTATTGACGCGGGCCCCCGCACTACCTAGAGCATTCCCCCCGGAGGCGGCGCAGCCGCCTTTGACGTTTCAGTGCAGCCAAGCCCAGGAGGGCAGATCATGACGGCGACCGCTCCGGTCGAGGATTTTGCAGTCGAACTGCGCACCCTGGCGGAATCCGCCGGCGCCTGGCCGTTCGAGGAAGCCCGCAAGATCGTCGAGCGTCTCAAGCGGAAACCGAAAGACGAGGTCCTCTTCGAGACGGGCTACGGTCCCTCGGGCCTTCCCCATATCGGCACGTTCGGCGAGGTGGCGCGCACGACCATGGTGCGCCATGCCTTCCATGTTCTCACCGACGGCAAGATCCCGACACGGCTGCTGTGCTTCTCCGACGACATGGACGGCATGCGCAAGATTCCGGAAAACGTGCCGGATCCGGCGGCGCTGAAGCCTTACCTGCAAATGCCGCTCACCAAGGTGCCCAATCCTTTCGGCGGTGGATTTGCCAGCTTCGGCGACCACAATAATGCGATGCTGCGGCGCTTCCTCGACACGTTCGGCTTCGACTACGAGTTCGCCAGCGCGACTGACTATTATTTTTCCGGCAAGCTCGACGCGGTGCTGCTGAAGGCGGCGGAGAAATACGACGCCATCATGGAAGTGATGCTGCCCACGCTGGGCGAGGAACGGCAGGCGACCTATTCGCCCTTCCTGCCGATCTCGCCGGTCTCAGGCCGTGTGCTCTATGTCCCGCTCAAGGGCGTGGATGCCAAGGCCGGCACCGTGACCTTTACGGATGAGGACGGTGTCGACAAGACCGTTCCCGTCACCGGCGGCCATGTGAAGCTGCAGTGGAAGCCGGATTTCGGCGCCCGCTGGGCGGCGCTCGACGTCGATTTCGAGATGTTCGGCAAGGACCACCAGACCAACGCGCCGATCTATGACCGGATCAGCGAAATCCTCGGTGGAACGGCGCCCGAGCATTTCGTCTATGAGCTGTTCCTCGATGAGAACGGTCAGAAGATCTCGAAGTCCAAGGGCAACGGCCTGACCATCGACGAGTGGCTGACCTATGCCAGCCCGGAGAGCCTGGCGCTCTACATGTTCCAGTCGCCGCGCTCGGCCAAGAAGCTGCATTTTGATGTCATCCCGAAGGCGGTGGACGAGTATTTCGGATTCCTGGCGCGCTACCCTACGCAGGACTGGAAGAACCGGCTCGGCAATCCGGTGTGGCACATCCATTCCGGAAACCCGCCGGTAGAGGAACTTCCGCTGGGCTTCGGCCTGATGTTGAAGCTCGCCTCGGCCTCCAACGCCGAGGACAAGGCCGTGCTGTGGCGCTTCATTGAGCGCTACGCACCGGGCACCTCGCCGCAGACGCACCCCACCGTCGACCAGCTTGCCGGCTATGCGGTGCGCTACTTCATCGATCGGGTGAAGCCGCGCCGCAGCTACCGGCTGCCGGACGAAGTGGAGGCGCAGGCGCTGGCGCGTCTCGACGCAGCGCTTGCCCCCCTCGACGGCACGGACCGCGACGCGATCCAGAACGCCGTGCTCGATGTCGGCCGCGCCGAGCCCCGCTACCAGGACCACAAGCGCAAGAGCCCGAGCGGCGGGCCGGGCGTGACCTTCGCCTGGTTCAGCGCACTCTATGAACTGCTGCTCGGCGAAAAAGAAGGCCCGCGCTTCGGCGGCTTCGTCGCTGCCTATGGCATCCCTGAGACCCGTGCTTTGATTGCCCGGGCGTTGGCTGGCGAACTGGCCCAGGGCGCAGTCTGACGACGAGGCGGGGGAGTGGGCGACATGCCGAAGAGGCGCAAGGGACAGATCGACCTCCGGGTCGATGACCCGCAGCAACTGCTCGACATGCTCGACCCATTTCCCTTTCGCGAGCGCGGCCTGGACGGGGAGGTGGACGAATATGTGCGCGAGCACGCCCTCGACGTGCCGCGCGATGTCGCACTGGCCATCACCATCCACCTGCCCGCCAAAGAAGCGGAGGGTTCCCTCGCGCAGAGTCTGCCGGCGGTTTTCCGGCAGCATTTCGAGCATCAGGCGGAACAGCGCAGCCACGAATTGACGGGGCTGTTCGCGCAGGGGCGCAAGGCGTTGGTCATCGGCCTGATCGTGCTCGGCCTTTGCCTTCTCATCGGTCAGTCGCTGGTCAACTTCTTCCCCGATTCACGCCTCGCCGGCGTTGTTATGGAAGGCCTCATCATTCTCGGCTGGGTGGCGAACTGGCGGCCGATGGAAATATTCCTGTTCGACTGGTGGCCGCTGGTGCAGGAACGACGGCTCGCCCGGCGCCTAGCCCAGGCTCCGGTCCGTGTGGTGGCTCAGAAACCGCACGAACCGTTAGTGGCCTGACCGTTCTGCCAGCGACTTAGCTCGCAACGCGGTGAGGGATGTGGTCGGCGTGATCGCCTCGGGGTCGAGCTTTACGTGCACGATAGCGGGCAGGCCCGAGGCAAAGGCTGCATCAAGCGCCGGCACGAAGGCCTCATCGGTCTCCACCGTCACGCCGAAGCCGCCAAAGGCGCGGGCATAGGCGGCAAAATCCGGGTTCCTCAGCGTGGTGCCGAACACGCGGGTGGGATATTCGCGCTCCTGATGCATGCGGATGGTGCCGTACATGCCGTTGTCGACCACGACGGCAACGATGGGCGCCCCATATTGAACAGCCGTGGCGAATTCCTGCCCCGTCATCAGGAAGTCGCCATCGCCGCACACGGCCACCACGGGTGTGTCGGGCTGTGAAATCTTGGCCGCGACTGCCGCCGGCAGGCCGTAGCCCATCGAGCCGGAGGTCGGCGCCAACTGCGTCCCATAGGCGCGAAAACGATGGAAACGGTGCACCCAGATGGCGAAATTGCCGGCGCCGTTGCAGATGATGGTCTCCTTGGGCAGGGCGCGGAGATAGCGCACCAGGCTCGCCATCTGCACCGCGCCGGGATTGGCCGGCGGCTCGTCGGTCCAGGCGAGATAATCCGCCCGCGCCTGCGCCCGCCAGTCACCCCAAGGCAACTCATTGGGAGGCTGCACGCCCTCCAGCGCCGCGGCGAAAGCACCGGAGGAGGCGTTGATGGCCAGCGTGGGCTGATAGACCCGCCCCAGTTCTTCCGGATCGGCATGGACATGCACAAGTGGCACTCCGGGATCAGGAATCCCGAACAGGCTGTAGCCCTGCGAGGGTACCTCACCGAAGCGCCCGCCGGCGAGGATCACGAGGTCGGCCGCCTTCAGCCGTGCGAGCAGCTTTGGGTTGGCGGAAAAGCCGATATCGCCCGCGAAGCAGGCGTGATCGGCTGGGAACAGCATCTGCCGCCGGAAGCTCACCGCCACCGGCAGGTCGAACCGCTCGGCGAAGCGCTCAACCGAGGCGATTGCCCGCTCATTCCACCGAGCGCCGCCGAGGATCATCACGGGCCGTTTGGCGGCCCAGAGCAGGCGCTGGAGGCGCATCATGTCGGACAGGCCGGGCCAGGTTTCGGCCGGTTCCACGGCGGGGGCGTCCGGCACGGCCGCCATTTCGCTCAGCACATCTTCGGGCAGGGCGATGACAACCGGCCCCGGCCGGCCCTGCATGGCAACCCGGAAGGCGCGGGAAACGATCTCGGGTATGCGGGCCGCCTCGTCGATTTCCACCGCCCATTTGGCGAGCGGCCCGAACACGGCGCGATAGTCCACCTCCTGGAAAGCCTCGCGCCCGCGCATGGCGCGCGAGATCTGCCCGACGAACAGGATCATCGGCGTGGAATCTTGTTGCGCGATGTGGATTCCCGCGCTCGCATTGGTCGCGCCCGGCCCGCGGGTCACGAAGCAGATGCCCGGCCGCCCGGTGAACTTGCCGCAGGCCTCCGCCATCATCGCCGCGCCGCTCTCCTGTCGGCAGATGACGAAGTCAACATTACTGTCGGACAGCGCGTCCAGCACGTCGAGATAGCTCTCGCCCGGCACCCCAAAAGCGCGGGAGATCCCATTGGCCAGAAGGGCATCGACAAGAAGTCGGGCGCCGGTGCGCGGGGCGGGGGAGGGAAGGGAGGTCATGATCTTGAACTCGGGCGCGACAGGAGGCCGTCAGTCTAAAGCTGGCCGTGAGCGAAGGCGAGTGGGCTGGCCCGTTCATCCCCGGCACTCAGGCAAAGCCGATCCACCGTCCTGCGACGAGAATCGCCAGCCAAAGGAAGGCGGACGCAGCCGCCGAGGCACGCACCCCACCCGTTGATGGTTCGCCGGCCAGAGCACGACAATAGGCCGGATTGGCGTGCTGGATCCCGACATTCGCCAGCGCCGCCGCCAGCAAGGCCAGCTTGACGAGGAAAGCGGGGTTCTCCGCATATTCGACCGGCCGCACCGTGAACAGCCATAGGCCGGTCAGCACCGCGATCCCGACACCGATCGCAGCTACGCGCGTATGCAGCGGGGCGATGACCGCCAGCGGCACCTGCCGCAGACCGCAGAGCAGCCGCAGATCCAGCACGAGGATGGATCCGAGCAACAACGCCAAACCCAGGATGTGAACGGCGTTCACCAGCAGATAGGCGATCCAAGACGCCCGCAGCCAATGGGCGCCGGGCCAGCCACCAAGCGCGGCGAGAAGGCTCGAAAGTTCCTCCATGGCCGTTCAGTTGCCGCCGATCCGCTCCGGATACATATCGTAATTCTTGCCGGCGATGGTGATGCGTACCGCCTTCATGTGAGCCTTGGCTTCGTCGCGGTTGCGATTGCCGAGCACAGTGATGGCATCGCCCGGTTTGGTTGTGGCGCCGGTGAAACCGGAATTGGCGGTCTGGCGGGGATTGCCGAGATCGACCTGCCAAAGCGTGCCATCCTGCGCTGTCACCTGCAGAGAAGGATGCGGCGGTGCCATGGAGATGGTCTTGATTGTCCCTTCCAGGGTCATCTGCTCGCTCGCCGCCCAGCTCCAGCCGTGATGGGAGAGAGCGGGAGCGGACACGGCAAGAAGGGCGGCAAAGCCACCCACAAGGCCCGCACCTGCTAGCGCACGACGGCTGGTTCGGTGATGCATAAAACGCATTGAAGCGGCTCCTGTCGTTACGGAAGTCGCTTCAAACTATGGTGCGCTCGTGCGCAGGGGCGAGTGGCTGCTCGTTCACTTCCGCGCCAGCGCTGTCAAGCGCCGGCGCATATCCATCGAACATCACACGTCGACGCTGGCGCGCAGGGCGTTGTCTTGGATGAACTCGCGGCGGGGTTCGACCACATCGCCCATCAGGCGGTTGAACAGGTCGTCGGCATCCGCGACCTCCTTCACCTTCACCTGCAGCAGCGAGCGGGCATCGACATCAAGCGTCGTTTCCCAAAGCTGTTCGGCGTTCATTTCGCCGAGGCCCTTGTAGCGCTGGAGCGCGATGCCCTTGCGACCCGCATCGGTGACGGCATCGAACAGGTCCATCGGGCCGAAAACCTGAGTTTCCACGCCCTTGCGGCGCAGGATGGAAAGATCGGCGTGGACCTCCTGAAGGTCGGCAGCGAGGCTGTCAAGCCGGCGCGCCTCAGCGGAGCCCACGAAGGTAGCATCCAGAGCCGCGACTTCCTTCACGCCGCGCACGGTGCGGGTGAAGCGGAAGCCGGCACCGTCTCCTTCGCCGACCCAGCCGCGCTCGGTGTCATCGGCGATGAGATCGAGGCGACGGGCGACGACGTTGGCGATGTCTGCGGTCCTCTCTTCCTCGATCAGGAGCCCTGGCGAGAGAGCGCCGGCGATCGCCGCCTGTTCAACCACGGCGCGGTTATAGCGCGGGTGTAGCCCGTTCATCACATGGCGGAAGGAGCGGGCGCTCTCCAGCACGTGGTGAAGATCGGCGCCGCCGCGCACTTCGCCTGTCTTGAGCAGCAGCGACGCCTCGTCGAGGCCCTGAGTAATCAGGTAGTCCTCCAAGGAGCGCTCGTCCTTCAGGTACTGCTCCGATTTGCCGCGCGTAACCTTATAGAGTGGCGGCTGGGCAATGTAGATGTGGCCGCGCTCCAGAAGTTCCGGCATCTGGCGAAAGAAGAAAGTCAGAAGAAGGGTGCGGATGTGGGAACCGTCCACGTCGGCGTCCGTCATGATGATGATCTTGTGGTAGCGCAGCTTGCCAACATTAAAGTCATCGCGACCGATGCCGGTGCCCAGTGCCGTGATCAGCGTGCCGATCTGCTCCGAGGAGAGCATCTTGTCGAAGCGGGCACGCTCGACGTTCAGGATCTTGCCGCGCAGCGGCAGGATCGCCTGGAAGGCGCGGTTGCGGCCCATCTTGGCGGAGCCGCCGGCCGAATCGCCCTCGACGATGAACAGTTCGGACTTTGCGGGGTCGCGCTCCTGACAGTCGGCGAGCTTGCCGGGAAGCGAGGCGACATCCAGCGGGTTCTTGCGGCGGGTGAGTTCGCGCGCCTTGCGCGCCGCTTCGCGCGCGGCGGCCGCCTCGACCACCTTCGTTACCAGAGCCTTGCTTTCCCCGGGGTGTTCCTCCAGCCAGCTGCCGAGCGCATCATTGACCAGCGCCTCGACCACCGGGCGAACCTCGGAGGAAACCAGCTTGTCCTTGGTCTGGGAGGAGAATTTCGGATCGGGCACCTTCACCGAAAGAACAGCGGTCAGCCCCTCGCGGCAATCCTCGCCGGTCGGGTCGACTTTCTCCTTCTTGGCGATACCCGAGCGCTCGGAATAGCCGATGATCTGCCGGGTCAACGCCGCAGCAAAGCCAGTGAAGTGGGTGCCACGGTCGCGCTGTGGGATGTTGTTGGTGAAGCACAGTACGTTCTCATGATAGCTGTCGTTCCACGAAAGCGCGCATTCTACAAGGATGCCATCGCGCTCGGCGCGGATGACGATCGGCTTCGGCAGCAGCGCCTGCTTGGAGCGGTCGAGATACTGCACGAAGGCGTCGACGCCGCCCTCATACATCATCTCCTCGCGCTTGATCTCGGGATGGCGCGCATCAGTCAACACGATACGCACGCCCGAATTCAGGAAAGCGAGTTCGCGCAGACGGTGCTCCAGCGTCGCATAGTCGAATTCGATATGGGTGAAGGTGTTCGGGCTCGGCACGAAGGTGACCATGGTGCCGCGCTTGCCTGCGGGGGCCGGGCCCTTCACGGCCAACGGCGCCTCGGCGTCGCCATGGCGGAAGCGCATATGGTGCTCCTGCCCGTTGCGCCAGATGGTCAGGTCGAGCGTGGTCGACAGCGCGTTCACCACCGAGACGCCCACGCCGTGCAGGCCGCCCGAGACCTTGTAGGAGTTCTGGTTGAACTTACCGCCCGCGTGCAACTGGGTCATGATGACCTCGGCCGCCGAGACACCCTCTTCGTCGTGGATGTCGGTGGGAATGCCGCGACCATTATCGGTCACAGTTACCGAGCCTTCGGCATTGAGCGTCACCGTCACCTCGTCGGCATAGCCGGCGAGCGCTTCGTCGATGGCGTTGTCGACGACCTCATAGACCATGTGGTGCAGGCCGGAGCCATCATCCGTGTCGCCGATATACATGCCCGGGCGCTTGCGCACGGCATCGAGGCCGCGAAGCACCTGGATCGACTGCGCGCCATAGTCATCCCCGTTCGGCGTGGGGGTCGGTGCGTTGTCGGGTTCGGACATGGATGAAGCTCTTCGATTCGTTTGACGTGACGGAGGTTTATACCGCAATCGCGCGGTTATTTCGTGGCTGCGGGCGCCCTCGTGAAGACCATCATCCTGCTGGCGGTGGTCGCAAGGCGAGACGCCGTTTTGCGCGTGCCTGCGCAGGCACGTATGACGATCGCAATATAGGAGTTTTTCCTTTTATTTTCAAGGATTCAGCCTAGTCTGAGCCAACGCGCTCAACATGCCCAGGTGTCACCGCGAAGCGCGCGGCTCGTTCCGGAAGCCCCGCGAAGGCGGAGGGGTCCGCGCCCGTCATCCACACCTGACCGCCAAGCGCCTCCAGCGCCGCGAACAGGGCGATGCGACGCGCGGGGTCGAGATAGGCGACGACGTCGTCGAGCAGCATCACCGGCGCAATGCCGGTCATTTCAGTGACCAGCCTTGCATGGGCGAGAGCGAGGCCGATCAGCAGCGCCTTCTGCTCACCGGTGGAACCCTGTCCTGCGGGAATCGACTTCGGGCCATGGCCGACGAGGAGGTCGGTCAGATGCGGTCCCTCAAGCGTGCGTCCCGCCGCTCGGTCGCGCGGGCGTGCGGTGCGAAGCGCGAGCCGGTATTGGTCCTCGACGAGGGTGGCTGGCTCACGTGCCAGTGCGCGCTCCACCTCGCCCTCAAGTGCGACCGTCGCCCAGGGAAACGGTGCGGCGTCATCACCGCCCTCGTCCCGGCCCTGCACGATGCCGGCGGCAAGACGGCGCACCGTTTCCATCCGCGCGGCGGCAACGGCTATGGCGAGCGCGGCGAGTTCCTGCTCGACGGCATCGAGATAGCGCGGATCGGTGGAACTGTCTTCCAGCAGCCGGTTGCGCGCCCGCAGTGCCCGCTCCAGCGCATTGACCCGTGCCCCGTGCTCGGCATCGACTGCCAATACCAGCCGATCGAGAAAGCGCCGGCGTTCGGAAGGGGGCCCGAGGAACAGCCCATCCATGTCGGGCGTCAACCACACGACGCGCACATGCGCGGCGAAGGCTGCCGCCGAGCCTACCGGCTCACCATCAATGCGGCAGCGCCGCGCGCGCGCCTCACTATCTGTCTCAACCCCCGTGCCGAGTGTGACGTCGCCATAGGCGCCCTCGACCAAGGCGGCGACGGCCCATCCCGTTGCCGGCGCGCCCTTCGGGTCTCGGGCGGCAAACTGGTCGAGGCTCGCCCGCCTGAGCCCGCGGCCAGGGGCAAGCAGGGAAATCGCTTCAAGCAGATTGGTTTTGCCGGCGCCGTTCGGGCCGAGCAGTACGATCGGGCCCTCGCCCGCCCGAATCTCCGCCTGATGGTAGCTGCGAAAATCGGTCAGCCGCAGGCGAACGATGCGTACCGTGACCGTCGCGAGCAAGCTCACACGCGCATCGGCATCAGCACATAAAGCGCGCCGCGCTTTTCCGGGTCCTGCACGAGAGTGGGAGAGCCCGGATCGGCGAGCTTCAGCTCGGCGGTGCTGCCTTCGATCTGCGAGGTGATGTCGAGGAGGTAGCGGCTGTTGAAGCCGATATCGATCGGCTCGGCCGCGTATTCAACTTCGATCTCCTCGGTAGCGCTGCCCGAATCCGGATTGGTGACGGAGAGGGTCAGCTTGCCATCGGCAATAGAGAGCTTCACTGCCCGCCCGCGCTCGCTCGCCACGGTGGAGACGCGATCGACAGCGGAGGCAAAGTCCGCCTTGTCTACAATCAGGGTCTTGTCATTGCCGACCGGGATAACGCGGCCATAATCGGGGAAGGTGCCGTCGATCAGCTTGGAGGTCAGCACCACGCGATCGAGTGACACGCGGATCTTGGCGGCGGAGAGTTCTACCGTCACCTCGGCGTCAGCATTCTCGGCCAGGCGCTGGATTTCGGCGACCGCCTTGCGCGGCACGATGACGCCCGGCATGCCAATGGCACCGGCGGGGGCCGTGGTCTGCGCCTGTGCGAGGCGATGGCCGTCGGTGGCAACAGCGCGAAGCACTGGCCCGCCGGCATCGGCGACATGAAGATAGATGCCATTGAGATAGTAGCGCGTCTCTTCGGTCGAGATGGCAAACTGCGTCTTGTCGACCAGCCGCTTCAGCTCGCCGGCCGGCAGGGTGAAGCTGTGCGTCATCTCACCGGCGGCGAGGTCGGGAAATTCGTTCTCCGGCAGGGTCTGCAGCGCGAAACGGGAGCGGCCGGCCCGCACCGTGAGCGTGCCGCGATCGCCGGATGTCTCGATCAGTACCTGTGCGCCCTCGGGCAGCTTGCGCACAATGTCGTAGATCGTGTGAGCGGGCACCGTGGTGGCGCCTTCCTGCTGCACTTCGGCGGCGATCGTCTCGACGATTTCGATGTCGAGATCGGTGGCGCGCAAGGCGAGGCCGCGCGGATCGCTTCGCATCAGCACGTTGGCGAGGATCGGAATGGTGTTGCGCCGCTCGACGACACGATGAACGTGGGCCAGAGACTTGAGCAACTCGGCCCGCTCGACAGTGACCTTCATGGCCGCGACACCCGTGGCTTTACGAAAAAGGGAAGGCGCACGAGGCACGGGCGGCCGGAAGACACCCGACCACGCGCCCCGGGCAGCGGCGCGGCTGCGCCGCCGGGGGCGACGACATTGCCGCCACTGGCCTATCAAAGCAAGCGGCGTACCCTTTGGATGGGGATGAATGATGGGGAAATCTGCGGGGATAGCGGGAAGAGCGCCGTCAGGCGGCACTTGCCGCTATTCTTCGTTGACCAGCCGCTTCAGCGTCTCCACCTCGTCGGCCAGCACGCGATCCGTGCCAACAAGGCCGTCGATCTTGCGCACGGCGTGCAGCACCGTCGTATGATCGCGCCCGCCGAAGCGCCGGCCGATTTCCGGCAGTGAACGCAAGGTCAGCATCTTGGCGAGATACATCGCGACCTGGCGCGGCTTCACCACATTGGCGGTGCGGCGCTGAGAGAGGATGTCGGCCCGGCTGACATTATAGTGCTTGGCAACGACGCGCAGGATGTCATCCACCCGCACGCGCTTGGGCTCGCTGGAGCGCACCAGGTCGCGCACGGCCGTCTCGGCCATCTCAAGCGTGATGGCGCGCGAGGTGAGTTGGTTATGCGCCAGCAGGCGGTTCAGCGCGCCATCCAGGTCGCGGCCGTTCTGGCCACAATTGCGAGCGATGAAGTTCAGCACGTCCGGCGGTACGCCGAAGCCGGGGTGCTGGTGCGACAATGTGGCGATGCGGGCGGCAAGGATTTCGAGCTTCAATTCGTCATCCAGGGGCGCGATTTCGACCACGAGCCCGCCGGCGAGCCGTGAGCGAACCCGCTCCTCCAGCGCGTCGAGTTCGGCCGGCGGACGATCGGCGGCGATGACCACCTGGCGGCCGGAATCCATCAGGGCATTGAGCGTGTGGCAGAATTCCTGCTGGACGCTCTTGCCCTGCAAAAACTGCAGGTCGTCGATGACAAGCGTGTCGATGCCGCGCAGCTGTTCCTTGAACGCCAGCGACGACTGGCTCTTCAGCGCGGCGACGAAGCCATACATGAAGCGCTCAGCGGTGAGATAGACGACGCGGCGGCCATGATCGGCGCCATCGGCGGCGATGGCCTGGAGCAGGTGCGTCTTGCCGAGGCCGACGGCCGCGTGGAGATAGAGAGGGTTGAAGACCGGACCGCTGCCGGAAGGTGCGTGAGCGACCTTCAGCGCCGCCGCGTGGGCGAGGCGGTTGGAATCGCCCAGGCGATAGGTCGAGAAATTGAGGCGGGCGTCCAGCGGCGACCCATTGGCCACTTCCGCCGGGTTTGCCATTGCGATCGAGACTGGCGTCGCGGCGTCGGCCTCAACAGGGGCAGGCGCTCGCGTCACCACGGCGCGGACCGGCATCGGCGCGGCGCCCGGCGCCCGCATCACAGCCGTGCGGACGATCAGTTCGACACGGTCGGCGGAACCCTCTTCCTGCCAGAGTGCCACCAGTCGCTCTATATAGTGCTGCTGAATCCATGTCTTGAGGAAGCGGGTGGGGACCGACAGTCGCACGAATCCGTCATGGATTCCGTCCAGTTCGATGCGCGGGAACCAGCTCGAATACACCTCTTCCCCGACCTCGGCGCGCAGACGACGGCGCACGCGATCCCACGCTTCTCGTGCGTCCGTGTCTAGCCCTGCCCGCGCACCAGCGCGTGCCGCCACGCCGGGAAACTGGGCTTTGCCAGAGGGTTCGATGCCATCTTTGAACATATCGGCTCCGCGCTTTTTTGCGGTTGTTGGGACACACGAGAGCCATGCCTCCACGCCGGATCGCGGGGGCGACCGAGCGGGCGGCAGGCTCATCAGTGTGAATGAAGTGGACGACGGCGCCTCGCGGCCGTCAGTCAATCGGCGGGGGATGTCATTAGACGACCCGCATCAGCGCCTCAATAGGTGAATGCGCCAACATATGAGCCCCACGCGAAACGCAGACCAATTGAGGGTTTCGTATCTCTTCGTCGCAGACGCCATCCACCGTCGGAACGGTGTGGCACCCTGGGCACGCACCCTCACGTGCGCTCATTCGCGTGGTCATGGAAGCCCCTTCACGGCAAGGTCATTGCCGCCCTCAAAAGTTTAGATTGTTATGATTCAACTTAAAATTGGCAACACTACGCACTACGCTGACAAGGTCTTCTCTGGGAGAAGAGATGTCGTTTGACGCCAGGCGACAGCAAATCTTGTGGGGGTAGGGTCATGAATACAGCACACGCCACCCTCCTCACATTGCAATGAGCCGTTCCAAACTCAACTTTTCGCTGAGGTGTCCGGCCGGACCGGATGAAGACAACATACACAGCCCCCCCCTGCGGTGCAACGTCATAGGCGTCGCAGCTGTGGCATCCCGGTGCCGCAGGTCGCTGATTCGGTCGCACAAAAAAGAGCCATCAGTCGGCAAATCTCTGAGTCACTTGCAAGATTCATCGGGGCGAATTGGCGGGTCTTTCCGCAGCTAATTTTGCACCGTGGAGGGGAGGGTGGGGCTGGGAGAGGGTGATTCGAGGAGTGTTGTCGTGCGTGGGTCGTAAGTTCATAGTACTAAAGGGAAAAATCTGCGCGGTGGCCGCGCGTTCCGGGGGCAAATTCGCGAATTTCCTCCTGCTTGGGGGCGCCGGCAGAGTCAAGGAGCATCGCCTGTTTCCGTCCGGTCATTTGAGTCGCGAGGTGTCTCTGTGACACTTATGCAACGACGGTCGTGAGCGGCTACGGGTCGGCGATATCGGCGAGCCAACGGTGGCAGGCCCGGCCTCGTGCCGGCCTCTTCGCAAATGCGAAAAGCCCGGCACGAGGCCGGGCTTGACGTCATTCTTGATTGTGGTGTTCAGGCGCGCCTGCGAGGCGCGCCCTTAAGGTTGTCTATTCAGGCGCTAAGCTTGGCCAGGCGCTGTGCCAGACGCGAAACCTTGCGCGAGGCGGTGTTCTTGGGCAGCACGCCCTTCTGGGCGGCGCGCATTATCTCCGGCTCGGCGCTCTTGAACGCCGCACCCGCCGCGTCCTTGTCGCCGGAGGCAAGAGCCTCCTCGACCTTGCGCACAAAGGTGCGCATCCGCGAACGGCGGTTCTTGTTGACCTCGGTCCGGCGCTCAATCTTGCGAGCCGCCTTTTTGGCGGAGGGCGTATTGGCCATCGGCCATCCTCTTCATCTTCGCAAGGACGCCACGTGCCGCGCCTTGCCGAAATGTCGGTTGCAAATGATTAGGCAGAGCTAGCCCGAAGGAGCTCCACGTGAGTGGCGGGCTTATAGTCGGGGGGCGCCGCCGCGTCAATATGCAAGGCGCGGGCGGTCGCCACGGCAATGGTTAATTGTTGGTAAAAGAGGCGCCGCGCTTGGCGGCGAAGGCGGCCATTCCTTCTTTTTGATCGGCTGTTGCGAACAAAGTTTGGAAGAGGCGGCGTTCGAATCGGATTCCTTCGGCCAGTGTGGACTCGAAGGCGCGGTTCACGCTCTCCTTGGCCATCATCACCGAGGGCAGCGACAGGTCGGCGATGGTGTCGGCGACCTTCATCGCCTCGTCCTTCAGCGAGGCCAGCGGCACCACCCGCGAGACCAGTCCGTAGCGGTCGGCTTCCTCGGCGGTGAGGGTGCGGCCGGTGAGGATCATCTCCATCGCCTTGGCCTTGCCCACCGCTCGGGTGAGCCTCTGCGAGCCGCCGGCGCCCGGAATGATTCCGAGCTGGATCTCCGGCTGGCCGAAGCGGGCATTGTCGGCGGCGAGGATGATGTCGCACATCATCGCGATCTCGCAGCCGCCGCCGAGCGCGTAGCCGGCGACCGCGGCGACCACCGGCTTGCGGCAGCGCGAGAGCCGCTCCCAGGAGGTGATGAAGTCGTCGACATAGGTCGAGGGAAAGCTAAGTCCTTGCATTTCCTTGATATCGGCGCCGGCGGCGAAGGCCCGCTCGGAGCCGGTGAGGACGATGCAGCCGATGTTCGAATCGCGCTCGAAGCCGTCCAGCGCCTGGCCGAGCTCGTCGATCAGCGCGGCGTTCAGGGCGTTCAGGGCCTTGGGGCGGTTGAGGGTGATGACCCCGACGCGCCGTTGAGTTTCGACGAGGATGGTCTCGTAGGACATGGGCGGCTCCTAGCGCTGGCAGGCGGCACAATAGAAGGTCGAGCGCCCGCTTTGCACAAGCCGGGCGATGGTTCCCCGACAGCCGGGGCTGGTGCAGGCGTCGCCCTCGCGGTCATAGACGCGGAAGGTGTGCTGGAAATAACCGAGGGTGCCGTCCACCTGGGCGTGGTCGCGCAGGGTCGAGCCACCGGCCTGGATGGCTTCCTCCAGTACCGTTCGGATGGTCTCGACCAGGCGGACGATCAGTGCGGTGGGGTGGACGGTCGGTGCGGTGAGGGTGAAGGCGGCACGTTCCGGCGAGAGGCCGGCCCGGTGCAGCGCCTCGCACACATAAATATTGCCCAGCCCGGCGACGACCTTCTGGTCGAGCAGCGCCGCCTTCAGCGGGGTGCGCCGTCCGGCGAGGGCGCGGGCCAGCGCCTCGGGGGTGAAGTCGGGGCCCAGCGGCTCGGGCCCGATGTCGCGGAACAGCGGGTGCGCCGGCAGCTCCTCGCGCGGCAGCAGGAACATGGCGCCGAAGCGGCGGGGGTCATTATAGACGATCTCCACCCCGCCGGTCCGGCTCGCCCGGCTGCCGTCGGCGCCGCCCTCCATGCGCAGCACCACATGGTCATGGGCGGCGAGGCGGGAGCGCGGCATGTGGAAGTCGCCCGGCGTTTCCGGCGGGCCGGTGTCGGGCTCGATGCGGAAGGAGCCGGACATGCCCAGATGCATCACCAGCACCTCGTCGACGCCGTTGGCGTCCGGCCCCACATCCGCCATCAGATATTTCGCCCGCCGGTCGAGCCGGCGCAGCGTGCGCCCCGTCAGTCGCTCGGCGAAGCGCTCGGGCAGCGGCCAGCGCAGATCCGGCCGCCGGGCCACGGCGGCGAGAATGCGGCGCCCCTCCATGACAGGGGCGAGGCCCCGCCGGACGGTTTCGACTTCGGGCAGCTCGGGCATGGATGAACAGGGCTCGCGACGAGAAGGCTTCAGGCCACCATATGGTGCGCGCGCAGGAAGTGCGCGAGTTCGCCCTCGCGGGTGAAGCAGTGGGCACGCAGCCCGGCCTCACGGGCGCCGGCGACATTCACCGGCTTGTCGTCGATCATCACCGCCTCGCGCGGCGCGACGCCATAAAGCGTGGCGATGCCTTTATATACGGAAGGCGTCGGCTTCTTCGCCCCGAACTCGCAGGCGACATGCATGGCGGGGCCGAACAGCGCCCGCAGCTCCGGCACCAGCACGTCGAAATGCTCGCGCATGATGTGGCCGTTATTGGTGAGCAGGGCGATGGGGGTGTGCGTGCGCACCTCGTCCACCAGCGCCAGCACCGCGGGGTCCAGCGTCATGGCGAGGGCGCGGGTGCGCAGCCAGTCGGCGCGGCCGAATGGCACGCCGAGCGCCTGCGCGATGGCGGCGAGATAGGCGTCGGGGGTGAGGTGGCCGAGATCGGAGGCGCTCTCGATGCCGCTGTCCCAGACGAGGCGCTCGACATCGGCGGCGGAAAGCCCCGCCAGCACGCCCATGGCGGCGCGGCGGGCCTCGACATCGTAGCGCAGCAGCACGTCATCCATATCGAAGATGACGAGGCGGGGAGGGGGGATATGCGTGGCGGCGGTCATCGGCGCCGCCTCAGGGCAGCGCGTCGTAGCCCTGGCCGAACCCGGCGAGATTGAGCGGGATGCCGATGCCTTCGTCCGGCTCGGGCGTCTCGCGGATGACGAAGATCGCCTTGGTGCCGTTGCGCAGGCGTTCCATCAGCTTGGCGTCCATCTCCACCTCGGCGACGCAGCCATTGGGCACGCAGCGCACGAAGCCGACGCTGCCGATGGGGGTGTCGTCGACGATGAGGCCGAGGCCGGAGGGCAGCAGCACGCCGAGAGGGGCGAGCACGCGCAGCAGCGATTTTCCGCTGTCGCGCATCTTCAGCACGATGGCGGTGAGCCCGACATTCGGGCGGTCATCGGCCTGCACGCTCTGCAGCAGCACGCACTGCTCGGACTGGGCGCCGGGCGGGGTGTCGCACCGGATCTGCCATTCGCCATGGACCGAGCGCACGACGCCCTGCGCCGCCGCCCCGTCGAGGGAGGCGAACAGCGCCGCGAGGGCAAGCGCCGCGACAATGGCGGAACGGAGGGCCGCGAAGCCGGGCATGGCTGTCTCCCGAAATGTGTCGTTCGCTATGTCTTCTAAAGAATCGGCGGCGGGGGACAAGGCGAATCGTGCATGGGGCCCTTTTCCACCGCCCCCGGGGCAGGAGGCGGTACAAGCCCGAGCGTAATGTCAAGAATGCGGCAATCCATCGCCCCACGGAGATAGAACGGTTCCAGGCACCCGACGTCATGTCGCAGGAGGGTACCCCCCCTGGCGCGTTGCTCAGGTGTCCTTTTTGTGTTTGATGAAGATCAAATCACGCTGGCCCGACACGCGATCGCCATCGCTTCATCCGGGCCACGGGGAAGCTGATGGGAGTGACGTTCGCGATGAATTCGTGGGTCCGCAACGCTGCACGCCGGGCTGCCGGCCTCGCCGGTGGGGTGCTCGGCATGCTGGCGCTGGCCTTTACCGGGGCCGCTCTGGCGGGAACGGGACAGCCTTCGCCCTGGCAGATCAATCTTCAGGGGGCGGCCTCTCCTGTTATGGAGAGCATCCACTCCTTCCACTTCTTCCTGCTCGTCATCATCGTCGCGGTCGTGCTGCTGGTGCTGGCGCTGCTGATCGTGGTGATGGTGAAGTTCAACGAGAAGGCCAATCCGGTGCCTTCCCGCACGACGCATCACACCATGATCGAGGTGGCGTGGACGGTGGTCCCGGTGCTGATCCTGGTGGCGATCGCCATTCCCTCCTTCCGGCTGCTGTTCCTGCAGCTGGACCTGCCGAAGGCGGACATCACCGTGAAGGTGACGGGCCACCAGTGGTACTGGTCCTATGAATATCCCGACAATGGCGCCTTCAGCTTCGACAGCCTGATGGTGCCGGAGGCGGACCTCAAGCCCGGCCAGCCGCGCCTGCTCGCGGTCGACAACGACGTGGTCGTGCCGGTGAACAAGATCGTCCGCATCCAGGTGACGGCCGCCGACGTGATCCACTCCTTCGCTCTTCCGTCCTTCGGCGTGAAGATCGACGCCCTGCCGGGCCGGCTGAACGAGAGCTGGTTCCAGGCGACCAAGGAGGGCGTATATTACGGCCAGTGCTCCGAGCTCTGCGGCAAGGACCACGCCTTCATGCCCATCGCCATCCGGGTGGTGAGCGAGGCCGAGTTCGCGGCCTGGGTGGAAACGGCCAAGCAGGAATTTGCCGGGGCTCCGGCGCCGGCGCGTGTCGCGCAGGGCGACGTGGCGGGCATCGCTGCCCGCTGAGAGTGCCGGTTCGGCGCATTGAAGTTTCTAAGTGCCTGAAAAGGCGCGAATGAGGGACGGTTCCATGGCATACGCAGCCGGTCACGCGGGCGATCCGACGGGTTGGAAGCGCTGGGTCTATTCGACCAACAACAAGGACATCGGTGTGATGTACCTGATCTTCGCGATCATCGCGGGGATCGTGGGCGGCGCCCTGTCCATCGGCATCCGTATGGAGCTGCAGGAACCGGGGATGCAGATCTTCTCCGATCCGCAGACCTTCAACGTGTTCACCACCGGCCACGGCCTCATCATGATCTTCTTCATGGTGATGCCGGCGATGATCGGCGGCTTCGGCAACTACTTCATCCCGCTGATGATCGGCGCGCCGGACACCGCCTTCCCGCGCATCAACAACGTGGCGTTCTGGCTGCTGCCGCCCGCCTTCGGTCTGGCGATCATGTCGCTGTTCGTCGAAGGCGCGGCCGGCTCGACCGGCTTCGGCGGCGGCTGGACGATCTACCCGCCGCTGTCGGGCAAGATCGGCCATCCCGGCCCGGCGATGGACCTCTTGATCCTGTCGCTGCACATTGCCGGCGCCTCCTCGATCCTCGGCGCGATCAACCTGATCACGACGATCCTCAACATGCGCGCCCCGGGCATGACGCTGCACAAGATGCCGCTCTTCGCCTGGTCGCAGCTCGTGACCGCGTTCCTGCTGCTGCTGTCGCTGCCGGTTCTGGCCGGCGCCATCACCATGCTGCTGACGGACCGCAATTTCGGCACCACCTTCTTCGACCCGGCCGGCGGCGGCGACCCGATCCTGTTCCAGCACCTGTTCTGGTTCTTCGGCCACCCGGAAGTGTACATCCTGATCCTGCCCGGCTTCGGCATCGTCTCGCACATCGTCTCGACCTTCTCGCGTAAGCCGGTGTTCGGCTATCTCGGCATGGCCTATGCGATGGTCGCGATCGGCGTGGTCGGCTTCGTGGTGTGGGCGCACCACATGTACACGGTCGGCCTGTCCTCCTCGACCCAGGCCTATTTCGTCGCCGCGACCATGATCATCGCGGTGCCCACGGGCGTGAAGATCTTCTCCTGGATCGCCACCATGTGGGGCGGGTCGATCTCGATGCGCGTGCCCATGCTGTGGGCGATCGGCTTCATCTTCCTGTTCACGGTCGGCGGCGTCACCGGCGTGGTGCTCTCCAATGCCGGCATCGACCGCTCGCTGCACGACACCTATTACGTGGTGGCGCATTTCCACTACGTGCTGTCGCTCGGCGCCGTGTTCGCCATCTTCGCCGGCTGGTACTACTGGGTGCCGAAGATGTTCGGCTACATGTACAGCGAAGGCATCGCCAAGGTGCATTTCTGGCTGACCTTCATCGGCGTGAACCTGGTGTTCTTCCCGCAGCACTTCCTCGGCCTCGCCGGCATGCCGCGCCGCTATGCGGACTATCCGGACGCCTTTGCCGGCTGGAACTTCGTCTCCTCGATCGGTTCCTACATCTCCGGCTTCGCGGTGCTGGTGTTCCTGTTCGGCATCTACCGGATGTTCGCCGCCAAGGTTCCGGCCGGCGCCAATCCGTGGGGTGAAGGCGCGACCACGCTGGAATGGACGCTGAGCTCGCCGCCGCCCTACCACCATTTCGACGTGCTGCCCAAGATCAAGTGAGCTTGCGGACACGGTGAGACCAAGGCCCGGCGCGGTTCTCCGCGCCGGTCGCATAAAGGGGCGGAGCCGGTAACGGCCCGCCGGTTGCCGGCAGACGCTTCGCCCTTGTGCGGGCCAGCCGGAAGGAATGTGCCGCCCGCTGGGCGCGCCGGAGTGAAGTGATGAGCGACGTCGCCTCGCGCGAATATGACCTGACCCCCGGCGAGCCGCGTGCGCCCGGCACGCCGTCCTATGCCTCGGTGGCCGACTATGTCGCGCTGCTGAAGCCGCGGGTCATGTCGCTGGTGATCTTCACCGCGCTGGTCGGCATCGTCCGCGCGCCGGGCGAGGTGCACCCGGTGATCGCCTTCACCGCGCTGCTGTGCATCGCCATCGGCGCCGGCGCCTCGGGCGCGCTCAACATGTGGTGGGACGCCGATATCGACGCGGTGATGACCCGCACCCGCCGCCGCCCGATCCCCGCCGGCCGGGTGACGCCGGGCGAGGCGCTGGCCTTCGGCATCACGCTGTCGGTCGGCTCGGTGCTGGTGCTGGGCCTGCTGGTCAACGCGCTCTCCGCCGCGCTGCTCGCCTTCACCATCTTCTTCTACGCCGTCATCTACACGATGTGGCTGAAGCGCTGGACGCCGCAGAACATCGTCATCGGCGGCGCCGCCGGCGCCTTCCCGCCCATGGTCGGCTGGGCGGCGGCTTCGGGCGGCATCGGGCTGGAGAGCGTCCTGCTCTTCCTCATCATCTTCTTCTGGACGCCGCCGCATTTCTGGGCGCTGGCGCTCTACAAGTCGGGCGACTATGCCCGCGCCGGCGTGCCGATGCTCCCCGTCGTCGCCGGTCCTTCCGAGACCCGCCGGCAGATCCTGCTCTACACGCTGCTGCTGGTGCCGCTGGCGATGTCGCCCTTCTTCCTCGGCATGGCGGGGCTAGGCTATGGCCTCGTCTCGGGCATCTCGGGCGCGCTGATGCTGCTCTTGGCGGTGCAGGTCTATCGCCGGCGCGAGGGCGCCCCGGCGGAGGTCGCGGCGCGGCGGCTGTTCGGCTTCTCGATCCTTTTTCTTTTCCTGCTCTTCGCGGTCCTCCTCATTGAGGCGATCGCGCCGGCCGGTTTCGGGCTGTGAGCGCATGGCGGCGAGGGCTGGAATGAGCGACGACAACAAGAAGCCCGGCGAGGCACCCGACGGCGTGGTGCTGACCGAGGAGCAGAAGCGGAGCCGGCGCTCCCGTTCCATCGCCATCGCGGTGGTGCTGGCGGCGCTGTGCGTGCTGTTCTACGTCGTGACCATCGTCAAGCTCGGCCCGGCCGTGCTTGTCCGGCCGCTGTGAGGGTGCCATGGCCGCAGAACGCGAAAACCCGGTCGATGCCCCCGCCGCGCAGGCGGCCCGGCGTCGCGCCCGCAACCACCGCACGGTGGCGCTGAGCTGCGCCGCCTTTGTCGCGGTCATGACCGGCGCCGCCTTTGCCGCGGTGCCGCTCTACCAGATGTTCTGCCAGGTCACCGGCTTCGGCGGCGCCACGCGGGTGGCGGCGGCGGCGCCGGGCGCGGCGCTGGAGCGCAGGGTTGAGGTGCGCTTCGACGCCAACACCGCCCCCGGCCTCGACTGGAGCTTCACCCCCGAGCAGCGCTCGGTGGAGGTGCAGGTGGGCGAGACCAAGCTGGCCTATTACCGCGTGCACAACCGCAGTTCCCAGCCGGTCACGGCGTCGGCGACCTACAACGTCACGCCCAGCCAGTCCGGCTACCACTTCGCCAAAATGCAGTGCTTCTGCTTCACCGACCAGACGCTGCAGCCCGGCGAGACGCTGGATATGCCCGTCGTCTTCTTCGTCGATCCCGCCTTTGCCGAGGATCCGGAGATGCGCGGCGTGAAGACCATCACCCTTTCCTACACCTTCTTCCCGAAGGCGGCCCCGCTCGCCGCCGGCGCGGTGAAGGACGGAAAGGCGCCCCTTTAAACGGGCGCAACGCCACATTGCGGCCGCGCCGACGGCCCGCTAGAGAAATAGACGGAACGGAGAGCGCGACCCATGGCTGAGGCCCACGCCAAACATCACGACTACCACCTCGTCGATCCGAGCCCGTGGCCGTTCGTCATTTCGGTATTCGCCTTCATCCTGGCCGTGGGCGCGGTGTTCTGGATGCACGGCCAGATGACCTCGCTGGTGTTCATCGCCGGCCTGCTCGGCGTCATCTACACCATGGCCGTTTGGTGGCGGGACATCATCCGCGAGGGTGAGCACGAGCACGCGCACACGCCGGTGGTGCAGCTTCACCTGCGCTACGGCATGATCCTGTTCATCGCCTCCGAGGTGATGTTCTTCGTCGCCTGGTTCTGGGCGTTCTTCGACGCTTCGCTGTTCGTCGGCGAGGAGATTAACTTCGCCCGCGCCACCGCCACGGGCGGCGTCTGGCCGCCGACCGGCATCGAGACCTTCGACCCCTGGCACCTGCCGCTGCTCAACACGCTGATCCTGCTGACCTCAGGCACCACGCTCACCTGGGCGCACCATGCGCTGGTGCATGGCGACCGCCAGGGCGCCAAATGGGGCCTGTGGCTGACCGTCGGCCTCGGCTTCATCTTCTCGCTGCTGCAGGGCTTCGAGTACAGCCACGCCGAGTTCGCCTTCTCCGGCAACATCTATGGCGCCACCTTCTTCATGGCGACCGGCTTCCATGGCTTCCATGTCATCGTCGGCACCATCTTCCTCGCCGTGTGCCTGGGCCGTCTCTATGCCGGCCACTTCACCCCGACCCATCATTTCGGGTTCGAGGCGGCGGCCTGGTACTGGCACTTCGTCGACGTGGTGTGGCTGTTCCTGTTCACCTTCATCTATGTCTGGGGCAGTGCCGGCGCACCGCACTGATCGGACGGACGATTTCTGCGAGGGGCGGCTTCCGGCCGCCCCTTTTGCGTTAACGGGACCCACGCCGCCACCGTGCTCCGCCTGCGGCGGCGCGTGCCTACGCCGGCGGCGCGTTGGGCTTATCCGCCTGTTCCCCTCGGGAAAGTTGCCCGGCTTTCGCGATCGGAACATGCTCCTTTTCGACGAATCGCGGGCGTCTCCGATCGGGGCTTCACCTGATGGAACACGGCTCGCGCGGGAGTGGATTCCGACCATGGACCTGCAACCTTTCCACAGCGGCGTCTCGCCCTATGCGGCAGGCCTTGGCTGCCGTTGCCCGCGCTGCGGCCGGGGGCGGCTGTTCAACGGCTTCCTCACCGTGGCCCCCTCCTGCACCGCCTGCGGGCTGGACTACAGCTTCGACGATTCCGGCGACGGCCCGGTGGTGTTCATCATCCTTGCCGCCGGCGCGCTGGTGGTCGGCCTCGCTCTGTGGGTCGAACTGACCTGGCAGCCGCCGTTCTGGCTGCATGCGCTGTTGTGGACACCGCTGGTGCTGCTCTCCACGCTCGGCCTGCTGCGGCCGCTGAAGGCAACGCTGATCGCCCTGCAATATGCCAAGCGGGCGCAGGAAGGCCGGCTCGACAAGGGGGATGCGTGAGCGACGAGGGCCCCCTCTGGCGCCGGCTGCTCCCGGCCGCCCTCGCCACGCTGGTGGCGTTCGCCGTGCTGGTCGGGCTGGGCCTGTGGCAGCTGGAGCGCCTCGCCTGGAAGGAATCGCTTGTCGCGCAGGTCGAGGCCCGCATCCACCAGGCGCCGGTGCCGCTGCCGCCGGAGGCCGATTGGGGCCAGATCGACTTCGCCAATGATGAATATCGCCGGGTCACGGCGCAGGGGCGGTTCCGCCATGACCTGGAAGTGCAGGTCTATGCGCTGGTGGACCAGGCGCCGGATGGCTCGGGTGGGCCGGGCTATTGGGTGGTGACGCCGCTCGGCCTGCCAGACGGCGCCTTCGTGCTGGTCAATCGCGGCTTCGTGCCGCTGGAGCGCAAGGACCCCGCGACCCGGCTTGAGGGGCAGGTGGACGGGCTCGTCACCATCACCGGCCTGCTGCGCCTGCCGGAAGAGGCGGCGCTGTTCACCCCGGCCAATGATGCCGCCACCGACAGCTGGTATGTGCGCGACCCCGACGCGATCGCCAGCGCCAAGGGGCTGGTGCGGGTGGCGCCGTTTCTCATCGACGCGGATGCGAGCGCCAATCCGGGCGGGCTGCCGCGCGGCGGGTTGACGCGGATCGCCTTCCCCAACCGGCACCTCGAATATGCGCTGACCTGGTTCGGGCTGGCCGCCTCATTGCTCGGCGTGTTCGCCGCCTATGCCTGGGGCCGACGGCGGCGGGGCTGAGGGCTTGAGCACGCGCTTGCTTGCGCATGCGCGCCCCCGCCACTAGTTTGCGGCCACTTTCTCCAGCGGAGGCGCGCGTGCGCTACATCTCGACCCGCGGCGAGGCCCCCGTGCTCGCCTTCTCCGATGCCCTGCTCGCCGGCCTCGCCCGCGATGGCGGCCTGTATGTGCCCGAAGCGTTTCCGGTGCTGGCCCCTACGGCGATTTCCGCGCTGGCCGGCCAGTCCTATGCCGAGGTGGCCGGGCGGGTGATCGCGCCCTTCGTCGATTCCGCCTTTACACCCGCCGTGCTGGCACCGATGCTGGAGGCGGCCTATGCCAGCTTCCGCCACCCCGCCACCACGCCGCTGGTGCAGATCGCGCCGAACCGCTTCGTGCTGGAGCTGTTCCACGGCCCGACGCTCGCCTTCAAGGATGTGGCGATGCAGCTCCTGGGCCGGATGATGGACCATGTGCTGAGCCAGCGCGACCAGCACGCCACCATTGTCGGCGCCACTTCGGGCGATACGGGCAGCGCGGCGATCGAGGCGTTCCGCGGCTCCAAGCGCACCGATGTGTTCATCCTCTACCCCGCCGGCCGCGTCTCCGAAGTGCAGCGCCGGCAGATGACGGCGGTGCCGGACGCCAATGTCCACGCCATCGCCATCGAGGGCACCTTCGACGACTGCCAGGCGCATGTGAAGGCGATGTTCAACCATCACGCCTTCCGCGACCGGCAGCGCCTCGCCGGGGTGAACTCGATCAACTGGGCCCGCATCGTCTCGCAGGTGGTGTATTATTTCGTCGCCGGCGTGGCGCTGGGCGCGCCGCACCGCAAAACGTCCTTCGTGGTGCCGACCGGCAATTTCGGCGATGTGCTCGCCGGCTATGTCGCCAAGCGCATGGGCCTGCCGATCGACCGGCTGGTGGTGGCGACCAATGTGAACGACATCCTCGCCCGCACGCTGGAAAGCGGGCGCTACGAGGTGACGGGCGTGCGGCCTTCCTCCTCGCCCTCGATGGATATCGAGGTGTCGTCGAATTTCGAGCGGGTGCTGTTCGAGGTGCTGGACCGCGACGCCGGCGCGCTGCGCGGGCTGATGGCCTCATTGGCGCAGGCGGGCGCGTTCTCCCCGCCGAGCGCGTCGATGGAAGCGCTGCGGGCCGATTTCGACGCCGGACGGGCGGACGAGGCGCAGACGGCGGAGACGATCGCCCGGGTGCGGGCCGAGACCGGCTATCTGCTCGACCCGCACACGGCGGTCGCGGTCTCGGTGGCCGAGCGCGTCGCCCATGACCCGCATGTGCCGCAGGTGGTGCTGGCCACCGCCCACCCCGCCAAGTTCCCCGACGCGGTGCAGCGGGCCTGCGGCGAGCGCCCGGCGCTGCCGCCGCATCTGGCGGACCTGATGGAGCGGCCGGAACGGCTGCCGACCCTGCCCAACGACCTCTCGGCGATCGAAGCCTACATCACCCGGCACGCCCGGGCCTCGGAGACGCTCGCTTGACCCAGAACCTTCCCGCCGGCCCGCGCATCACCACGCTCGACAACGGCGTCACCGTCATCACCGATTCCATGCCGCATCTGGCCACGGCCTCGCTCGGCATCTGGGTGGGGGCGGGGGCGCGCGACGAGGCGGCCGACGAGCACGGCATCTCGCATCTGCTGGAGCATATGGCGTTCAAGGGCACGCGCCGCCGCTCGGCGCGCGGCATTGCCGAGGAGATCGAGGCGGTCGGCGGCGACATCAACGCCGCCACCAGCGTCGAGCACACCTCCTACAATGCCCGGGTGCTCGGCGCCGACATGCCGCTGGCGCTCGACGTGCTGTCCGACATTCTCGCCGCGCCGGCCTTCGACCCGGAGGAACTGGCGCGCGAGCACAATGTGATCGAGCAGGAGATCGGCGCCGCCCTGGACACGCCCGACGACCTGGTGTTCGACCTGTTCCAGGAGCGGGCCTTTCCCGGCCAGCCGATCGGCCGCTCGATCCTCGGCACGCCGGACAGCGTGCGCTCCTTCGGGCCGGACAAGCTGCGCACCTATCTCGAGCGCAATTACCGGGCGCCGAAGATGATCGTGGCGGCGGCGGGCGCGGTCGAGCATGAGGCGCTGGTGGCCGAGGCGCACAAGCGCGTGGCGAGCTTTGCCAGCGCCGACAAGCCCGAGGCCGCCCCGGCGCGCTATGAGGGCGGGGTGGAGATTGGCGGCGGGCGCGAGCTGGAGCAGGCGCATCTGCTGATCGGCCTGCCGGGGCTTTCCTATCGCGACCCCGGCATCCACGCGCTGCAGGTGTTCACCAATGTGCTGGGCGGGGGCATGTCCTCGCGGCTGTTCCAGGAAGTGCGCGAGGCGCGCGGCCTGTGCTACGCGGTGTATTCCTTCCACTGGGGCTATGCCGATACCGGCCTGTTCGGCGTCTATGCCGGCACGGATGGTGGCGATGTCGGCGAGCTGGTCGATGTGGCGGTGGACCAGATCCTCGCCACCATCGAGACCATGACCGAGGCCGAGCTGTCGCGCTCCAAGGCGCAGGCCAAGGTGGGGCTGCTGGCGGCGCTGGAGAGTTCCGGCGCGCGGGCGGACCAGCTGGCGCGGCAGATGCTGGCTTTCGGCCGGCCGATCCCGCTGGAGGAGATCGTCGCCAAGGTGGAAGCGGTGACGCTGGACGACGCCCGCGCAGCGGGAAAAGCGCTGATCGGGCGCGGCCGGCCGACCTTCACCGCGCTGGGGCCAGGAAAATCGCTTGAATCGGCGGCGCGCATCGCGGAACGTCTGGCCTGAGCTTCATCGCCTTCGGCAGCGCACATGGCCCTGTTTCGCACCGTTTCCTGGCATGAGCCGCCCATGCTCGTCGAGGGCGAGACGGTGCTTCTGCGGCTGCCGCAAATGGCGGACTTCGCCGCATGGTCGGCCCTGCGCGAGCAGAGCCGGGACTTTCTCACCCCATGGGAGCCGACCTGGCCGGCCTATGACCTCACGCGCGGCTCGTTCCGGCGGCGGATGCGCCGCTATGCCCGCGATGTGCGCGAGGATGCGGCCTATCCGTTCCTGGTGATCCGCCGTGCCGACCGGGTGCTGCTGGGCGGCGTGTCGCTGTCCAACATTCGCCGGGGCGTGACCCAGACCGCGAGCCTCGGCTACTGGATGGGCGCGCCCTATGCCGGCAAGGGCTATATGGGCGCGGCGGTGCGCACCTTGCTGCCCTTCGCCCATGGCACGCTCGGCCTGCGGCGGATCGAGGCGGCGTGCCTGCCGGACAATGTGCCCTCGATGCGGCTGCTGGAGGGCAGCGGCTTCCGGCGCGAGGGCTATGGCCGGCAATATCTCTGCATCAACGGCGCCTGGCAGGACCATGTGCTCTATGCCCGGCTGGCCAGCGACCCCATCGCCCGGTGGGAGGGGTTCGAGACCGCCAGTTTGGTGCCGTTCAAAAGTGCTGACGAGATGAGCGGCAACGTCTAATCTGGAATCTCTAAAATCTGCGCCGATGAAGACTAGTCGATCACCTCACATGATCGGCAGATTGGCATTTGCCAATTGACGGCCCGCCGGAATAGCGCGAAAAGAGAAGACAAAGGCGATATTTAGAATAATTCTAAACGCCTGAAAGCTTCGGTTTCGCGTCGCGATGATCGTGTGTTCGTGCAATGTGCTTTCCGATCGTCAGATCCGCAGCGCGGTGACGGAGACGCCGGCGCCTGTCCGCACGGTAGGGCAGGTGTATCGCTGCCTCGGCTGCAGCGCCCAGTGCGGGCGTTGCGCGCGCACCATCCGCAAACTGCTCGACGACGTGAACGCCAGCGCCTGCTCGATCTGCCCGCTGGACTGCCCGGTCTCCGCCCAGGCGCCCGGCCAGCCGGCGCAGCCGCACGCCGAACACAGCCATGCCGAACACGGCCATCACGGGCATAGCCATGCCGGGCACGGCCATCACGGTCATTCCCATGGCGAGCACAGCCACGCCGCGCATGCCCATGGTGAGCACGCCCCCAGCAATGGCCGGCACACCCGCACCCCGCGCCGGCTGGTTTCCGGCACTCCCACCCGCGCCGCGCATCTGGCGGGCCATGCCGTGGCGGCCGAATAGGCGGGGCGTCGCCTTTCTCACAGAGCCCTGACGCCGGGCACGCGCGCCCCTTGCGCCGCGTCGAGCCGGGGTGAAAACCCGTGCGCGCGTGGCCGGCGACGCGCGATAATGGCTTGCCTATTACTTAGAAGTTTTCTAAACAGGTGCCACAATCTCGTAGCAGGAGAGGCGGCGCCATGAAGGGCGATTCAAAGGTCATCGACTATCTCAACCGCGGCGTCCGCTCGGAGCTTACCGCGATCAACCAGTACTGGCTGCATTACCGCATGCTGGACAACTGGGGCTACAAGAAGCTGGCCGCCAAGTGGCGCGCCGAGTCGATCGAGGAAATGCAGCACGCCGATCGCTTCATCGATCGTATCCTGTTCCTTGAAGGCCTGCCCAACCTGCAGGTGCTTGACCCGCTGCGCATCGGCCAGGACATCAAGGAAGTGATCGAGTGCGATCTCGCCGCCGAGATCGAGGCGCGCGCGCTCTACCAGGAAGCCGCGACCTATGCCGAGTCGGTGCAGGACTATCCCAGCCGCGACCTGTTCAAGGAGCTGATGAAGGACGAGGAAGGCCATATCGACTTCCTCGAAACCCAGCTCGACCTGATCGCCAATCTCGGCATCCAGCTCTACGCCCAGCACCATATTGGCGGGCTCGACTGAGGCTTCCGACGGCAACGTCAGGGTTTAGCCAAGGCCGGTCGCGAGACCGGCCCAAGGATTTAGTGAAGGCCGGTCGCGAGACCGGCCTTTTGCGTTGAGGGGGCCCGCCTTTCGGGTCATCGCTGGTGGCCGGCGCGGTTTACCTCGCGGCCTCAAGCATTTCCGCCCGAGTCATTGATTAGACTTATTCTAAGTTATTGACTTAACTCGGCTTTTTGTTGACGGCCGAGCCTCCGTCGGCTACCGCCTGCGACAGACGTAACGTCAACCATGCGATCGCCAGTTGACCGGCGATCCGCACGCAGGAGACGCCGATGACTGCCCGCACGCTCACCCCGTTCACCCGACGCCTCGCTCTCGGTGGCTTCATCGCCGCCAGCCTGGCGCTGGCGCCGATCGCCGCGTCGGCCGAAGAGGTCGTCAACATCTACACCACCCGCGAGCCGGGCCTGGCCAAGCCGCTGTTCGACGCCTTCACAGAGAAGACCGGCGTCAAGGTGAACAGCATTTTCGTCAAGGACGGGCTGGCCGAGCGGGTGAAGGCGGAGGGCGAGGCCTCTCCCGCCGACGTGCTGATGACGGTGGATGTCGGCGCGCTGCTCGACCTCGTCGACCAGGGCGTGACCCAGCCCGTCAAGTCCGATGTGCTGGACAAGGCCATCCCCGCCAATCTGCGCGGCGCCAATGGCGACTGGTTTGCCCTCTCCGCCCGCGCCCGCGTCGCCTACACCTCGAAGGACCGGGTGAAGGACACGGCGGTCACCTATGAGAGCTTCGCCGACCCGAAGTGGAAGGGCGAGGTCTGCATCCGCTCGGGCAAGCACCCCTACAACACCGCGCTGATCGCCGCCTATATCGTCCATCACGGCGAGGCGAAGGCCGAGGAATGGCTCAAGGGCGTGAAGGCGAACCTCGCCCGCAAGGCCGCCGGCGGCGACCGTGAAGTGGCGCGCGATATTCTCGGCGACATCTGCGACATCGGCCTCGCCAATTCCTACTATGTCGGCCTGATGCGCTCCGGCAAGGGCGGCCCCGAGCAGGAAGAATGGGGCAAGGCGATCAATGTCGTGCTGCCGACCTTCGAGAATGGCGGCACCCATGTGAACATTTCAGGTGCCAGCGTCGCCAAGAACGCCCCGAACAAGGGCAATGCCGTCAAGCTGCTGGAATATCTCGTTTCCCCCGAGGCGCAGGCGCTCTACGCCAAGGGCAATTACGAATATCCGGTCGTGGCCGGCGCGCCGGTCGACCCGATCATCGCCGCCTTCGGCCCGCTCAAGGTCGACAATGTCGATCTCGTCGCGGTCGCCAAGGCGCGCAAGGCGGCGGCGAACCTCGCCGACAAGGTCGGCTTCGACAACTGATACCGCGCCGGCGGCGCGTCACCACGACGATTGGCCGGCGCTGAAGGACAGCGCCGGCCAAGCTTCAGCGACAGGATTGGGTCCCGGGGTGGTTGCCGCCCCGGGACATTTGCAAGATGAGCCTGGTTCTTCCCCATAGCCCGCGCCGCGCCCCCATCACCGGCTCCCGTCTCGCGCGGGTGGCGGCGGGGGCGGTCGTGCTTGTGGTGCTGCTGCCGCTGCTGGCGCTCTCCTGGACCGCGCTACAGGGCTCGGGCGACCTGTGGCCGCATCTCATCGCCAATGTCATTCCGCACGCGCTGCTGGAGACCACGCTGCTGGTGCTCGGCGTCGGCGCCTTTGTCGCCATCATCGGCACCGGCACCGCCTGGCTGGTGGCGGTGTGCCGCTTTCCCGGGCGCGGCGTGTTTGAATGGGCGCTGCTGCTGCCGCTCGCCATCCCCACCTATATCCAGGCCTTCGTCTATGTCGACGCGGTGCACCCGCTGGGGCCGATCCCGACGCTGATCCGCACCAGCTTCGATCTGCGCCCGCGCGACCTGTGGCTGCCGGAGGTGCGCTCGCTGCCGGGCTGCATCATCCTGCTCGGGCTGGTGCTCTACCCCTATGTCTACCTCTCCGCCCGCGCCGCCTTCCTGGTGCAGACCGCGTCCGTGCTCGATGCCGCCCGCACGCTGGGGGCGGGGGCGGGGGAGGCGTTCTTCCGCATCGCCCTGCCGCTCGCCCGCCCGGCGATCGCTGTCGGTGTGACGCTGGCGCTGATGGAGACGGTGAACGACATCGGCGCGTCCGAATTCCTCGGTGTGCAGACGCTGACCCTGTCGATCTATTCCACCTGGCTCAACCGCTCCAGCCTGCCCGGCGCGGCGCAGATCGCGCTGTGCATGCTGGCGCTGATGTTCGCGCTGGTCATGCTGGAGCGCTGGGGGCGGCGCCACCAGCGGACCGGCAATATCGGCGATCGCGCCCGCCCGCCGGCGCGGCGGTCGCTCTCGGCCGGGGCGGGGGCGCTCGCCTTCCTCGCCTGCCTGCTTCCCGTTCTGCTCGGCTTCGTGCTGCCGGCCGGGCACCTTGCCCTCGCCGCGTGGAAGCGCATGGCGTTCCATGGCGTCTCGCAGACGATCCTGACCGAGACGGCGAACACCGCTCTGTTCGCCGCGCTCGGCACCGTGCTTGCCTTGCTGCTCGGCTTCGCTGTGGTGGTGGCGCTGCGCACCGGGGCGCTGCGCTCGGCGCTGGCGCTGCGCCTCGCGAGCCTCGGATATGCCGTGCCCGGCACCGTGCTGGCGGTGGGCCTGCTGGTGCCGCTGGCCGGCTTCGACAATCTCGTCTCCAACCTCAGCCAGCAGCTCACCGGCGTTTCCACCGGGCTGCTGCTGTCCGGTTCCGGGGCGGCGCTGATCATCGCCTATGTCATCCGGTTCCTCGCGATCCCGATTGGCGGGCTGGAGGCCGGCTATGGCAAGGTCGGCACCACGCTCGACATGGCGGCGCGCAGCCTCGGCGAGAAGCCCGGCGGGGTGGTGCGGCTGGTGCATCTGCCGATGCTGCGGCCGGCGCTGGGCGGTGCGGCGCTGCTGGTGTTCGTCGACTGCATGAAGGAACTGCCGGCGACGCTGATGCTGCGCCCGCTGAACTTCGAGACGCTGGCCAGCCATGTCTATGCCGAGGCCGCGCGCGGCACCTATGAGGACGGCGCGCTGGCGGCGCTGCTCATCGTACTGGTGGGCCTGGTGCCGGTGATCCTGCTGGCGCGGCTGTCCCGCCCCCGCCAGGGGTGAGGCGGCGGCCGAGGCGGGATTTCCGCAGCGGCGAGGAAGCCTTCCGCGGCGCGGGCCTGCGTCCTTCGAGGCTCGGCGGTGCCGAGCGCCTCAGGATGACGGGCGACCGATCGACCCTAGGACAACGTAGCACCTGCAGACCGTTCGTCATGCTGAGGTGCCGGGCGCAGCCCGGCCTCGAAGCACGCAGGCGCGTGGGCTGGCACAAGATGCGGATCCCCGGGTCAAGCCCGGGGATGACGGTGCGAGGGCGGCCCGGGGATGACGGCGGGAGAGCGGCCCGGGGATGTTGGGCGCGGTGAGGGCTCTCCCGCCGCTCACTCCGCCAGCTCGGGCCGGTTGCGGAAGAATTCCAGCGCGTCGGGGTTGGCCAGCGCCTCGGTGTTTTTCACCGGGCGGCCATGCACCACGTCGCGCACCGCCAGCTCGGTGATCTTGCCCGAGCGGGTGCGCGGGATGTCGGCGACCGCAAGGATGCGGGCCGGCACGTGGCGCGGGCTGGCCCCGGTGCGGATCTGGGTGCGGATGCGCCTGTCGAGTTCGGCGTCCAGCGCCGCGCCCTCGCGCAGCCGCACGAACAGCACCACCCGCACGTCGTTGTCCCATTCCTGGCCGATGGCGATGGCCTCGACGATTTCCGGGATCTGCTCGGCCTGGGCGTAGATCTCGGCAGTGCCGATGCGCACGCCCTGCGGGTTCAGCGTCGCGTCGGAGCGGCCATGGATGATCAGCCCGCCATGGGCGGTCCATTCCGCGAAGTCGCCATGGCACCACACATTGGGGAAGCGCTCGAAATAGGCGGCGTGGTACTTGGCGCCCTCCGGGTCGTTCCAGAACATGACCGGCATGCAGGGGAAGGGCTTTGTGCAGACGAGTTCGCCGCGCTCGCCGGTGACGGGGCGGCCCTCGTCCGACCACACCTCGATCGCCATGCCGAGGCCCGCCGCCTGGATCTCGCCCTTGTAAACCGGCGCGGTGGGGTCGCCGAGCACGAAGCAGGAGACGATGTCGGTGCCGCCCGAGATCGAGGCGAGGTGGAGGTCCGGCTTGATCGCCTCATAAACGAACGAAAAGCTCTCCGGCGCCAGCGGCGAGCCGGTGGAGGTCATCGCCTTCAGCGCCGAGAGGTCGTGGGTCTCGCCCGGGCGCACGCCCTCCTTGCGCAGCTGGTCGATATATTTCGCCGAGGTGCCGAACAGGGCGAAGCGCTCCTGCGCCGCATAGTCCCACAGCACCGAGGCATTGGGGGCGAAGGGCGAGCCGTCATAGAGGCACAGGGTGAGATCGCTGGCGAGGCCGGTCACCAGCCAGTTCCACATCATCCAGCCGCAGGTGGTGAAGTAGAACAGCCGGTCGCCGGGCGCGAGATCGCAGTGCAGCCGGTGCTCCTTGATGTGCTGGAGCAGCGTGCCGCCGGCCCCGTGCACGATGCATTTCGGCGCGCCTGTCGTGCCGGAGGAGAACAGGATGAACAGCGGATGGTTGAAGGGCAGCCGCTCGAAGGTGAGCGGGGCCGGGGCATAGGGGGCGATGAACGCCTCCAGCGAGATGCCGTTCGGCAGGCTTTTCGCCACCTCCTCGGCCTGGCCGAGATAGGGCACGATCACCGTCGCCGTCACGCTTGGCAGCTGCGGCACGGCGGCGCGCAGCTTGTCAGCGATGGAGACCGGCTTGCCATTGTACCAATAGCCGTCGCAGGCGACATAAACCTTGGGTTCGATCTGGCCGAAGCGGTCGAGAATGCCGCGCTCGCCGAAATCGGGCGAGCAGGAGGAAAACACCGCGCCGAGCGACGCGGCCGCCAGCATCACAGCGATGGTCTCGGGCAGGTTCGGCATCGTCGCGGCCACCCGGTCGCCAACGCCGACGCCAGCGGCGCGGAGCGCCTGCTGCAGCCGCGAGACGAGATCGGTGAGTTCGCCGAAGCGGATCTGGCGCTCCACCTTGTCCTCGCCGCGAAAGATCATCGCCACGGTTTCGCGATCGCGCGGGCGCAGCAGGTTCTCGGCATAGTTCAGCCGCGCTTCGGGGAAGAATTGCGCGCCGGGCATGGCCTCGCCATCGACCAGCGAGGGGCCGCTGCGGCTGCCGATCACCGCGCCGAGGTCCCACACCTCCTCCCAGAAGGCGGTGGGATGGGCGATCGACCAGGCGTGGAGCGCGCGGTAATCGGCCAGCGCGGTGCCGTGGCGGGCATTCACGCGGGCGATGAAGGCGGTGATCTGGCTATGGGCCACACGTTCGGGGCTCGGCGTCCACAGCGGCGCCTGACCCGTGGTTGCAACGCCTGCCTCTGCCATGCCGTCCTCCCCCTTCGATTCACGCGCCGTCCCCGCGGCGTTTCGCACTGCAGCAGTCATAGCGCTGGCCGGCTTGTCTGTCAGGCCATCAAACAGACACAGAGCGCCAACATGGTGCGGCAACCTTGGTACGGCACCCGCGCGCGACCCGTACCTCTCTGAGCGCGGCCCTTGCTTGCGCGGCTTCGCTCCGATGCGGTAGCGAGGGCGGGGAGCATGACGACACAATGAAGAAGTTCATTCCATTCCTCCTCGTGCCGCTGGCTCTGGCGATGGTGGCCGGCGTGCTGGCGCCCAAGCTCGCCTCCGAGGAGACGTTGAAGGAGCAGGCGCGGGCGACGATCGCCGCTGCCACCGGGGCCGAGCCGACGCTCGATGGGCCGGTCTCCTTCGACGTACTGCCCTGGCCGGCGCTGACGCTGGGCGCGGTGAGCCTTCAAGACCCGCGCGCGCGGCTCGACGTGCCCCATATGCGGGTGGTGCTCGACCTGCTGCCCCTGCTGGCCGGGCATGTGCGCGCCGACCATATCGAACTCACCGACGCCCGCCTGACCCTGGCCGAGCCGGGCGACGGGCTGGCGGCGCTGAGCGGCTTCATCTCGGCTCTCGGCACGGCTGAATCGCGCGGCGATCTCGTCGTCACCAATGGCAGCATCGCCATCGCACGCGGCGCGGCGGTCGACATTCTGGTCCCGCAGGCGGACCTGACCATTGGCTGGCGCGGCGGGGCCAGCGTCGAGGTGGCGGGCAAGGCGCTCTGGCGCGGCGAGCCGGTGGAGATTGATGGAAGGCTGACCGGCCTGCGGGCGCTGGCGGTGGGCGAGGTCGGCGGGCTCAACCTGTCGCTGGGGGCGCCGCTGGCGCGCGCCAGCTTCACCGGCGGGGCGCGGCTGGCGGGCGGGCCGGTGGTCTCCGGCGACCTCAAAGTGTCCGCCGGGCAGCTGCGCGAGGCGCTGGCCTGGCTCGGCATGCAGGCGCCGACCGAGAGCGGCTTCGGCGCCTTCGACCTGCGCGGCATGGCGCTCGTTTCGGCGCAGGGCGCCCAGCTGAGCCAGGCGCGGCTCGATCTCGACGGCAATTCCGGCGTCGGCGCCTTCAACCTGCGCATCGATGGTGCGCGCCCGATGCTGCAGGGCTCGCTGGCGAGCGAGACCATCGATCTCTCGCCCTATGGCGAGCTGACCCTGTCGAGCCCGCATCAGGGCGGCTGGAGCCGAGAGGCGATCGATCTCGGCCCGACCCAGGCGATGGATGTCGAATTGCGGCTCTCCGCCGGGCGGGTCCGCCTCGGCGGCGCCGATCTGCAGCGCATGGCCGCCAGCGCCACCGCCAAGGGCGGGCGGCTTTCGCTCACCATCGGCGAGGCCGAAGCGTGGGGCGGGCTGTTCCGCGCCTCGCTGCAGCTGTCGCCGCGCCCGGCCGGGCCGGGGATGAATGTGCGGATGGACCTTTCCGCCGACGATGTGGCGCTGGGCGCCGCGCTGGGCGAACTGTTCCGTTTCCAGCGGCTCGAAGGCACCGGCTCGTTCCGGCTCTCGGCGGTGGGCGGCGGCACCAGCATCATGGATATCGCGCAGGGGCTTGGCGGCGCCTTCACCCTCACCGGCAGCGAGGGCGGGCTGGTCGGCATCGATGTCGGGCGCATCCTGGCCCGGCTGGAGAAGCGCCCGCTCTCCGGTGGCGATCTGCGCGGCGGGCGCACGCCCTTCGCCGATATCGTGGTCGATGCGCGCATCGCCGGCGGCGTGGTCAAGCTTGACCGGCTCGACCTCTCCAGCGACACGCTGCATGTGGCGCTGGCCGGGGAAAGCCCGGTCGCCTCGCGCGCGCTCGATCTCTCGGGCCTCGCCCAGCTGGTGCGGGCGGCGCCGGCCGGCAAGGCCGGGGCGACGATGAGCGACGCGCGCAACGGCGCCGGCCCGGACGCTGTCGATTCCGCAGGGGGCGCCGCCGCCGCGGTCCTGCCCGGCAGGGTGGCGAGCCTGGCCGCCGCCGATCCGGCCGCTGTGGCGACCGGGAGTTCAGCCGCGAACGAAACGTCGGCGGCGAGCGGGGCCTCGCCGCAACCGGCGCGCGCCGTGGCATTCTCGCTGCCCTTCATCGTGCGTGGCGACTGGCAGCGGCCGATCCTGCTGCCGGACCCGCAGGCGCTGATCCGCCGCTCCGGCGCCGGCCGCGCCCTGCTCGGCACCTCCGACAAGCTGGACGTTTCCGCCCCCGCCCCCTGAGGTCGCTGTTCCGCCAGCACCCGGGCGGTTGATCCTCTCCATCGATACCGCATTGCCGGGCGCGTAAGGGAGGGCTAGCCTCGCGGCTCTCCTCGTGTCACTTGGGCGGGCATGACCGACGTCGAGCGCTTCATTTCCCGTTGGACAGGCCGCGAAGGTGGGCAGGAGCGCGCCAACTACGCCCTGTTCCTCACCGAGTTCTGCCGCCTCATCGGCGTGGAGTCGCCGGACCCGGCCACCCATGCCACCGAGCTGAACGCCTATGTGTTCGAGCGGGCCGTGACCTTCCGCGAGCCGGACGGGTCCACCGCGAAGGGCCGCATCGACCTCTACAAGCGCGGCTGTTTCGTGCTGGAGGCCAAGCAGAGCCGGCAGGGTGAGGGGCCGAAGGCCGCAGCGGGCGCCGCCCAACCCGCCTTGTTCCCGCTGGAGGAGCCGCCGCAGGGGCGCCGCGTCAGCCGCCGTTGGGACGTGCTGATGATGAACGCCCACCGGCAGGCGCAGGACTACGCCAAGGCGCTGCCGCCGTCCGAGGGCTGGCCGCCCTTCCTCATCGTCTGCGATGTCGGCAACTGCTTCGAGCTTTATGCCGACTTCTCCGGGCAGGGGAAGAACTATGCGCAGTTCCCGGATCGGCAGGGGTTTCGCATCTTCCTGCAAGACCTTCGCTCGGAGGAGGTGCGCGAGCGGCTGAAAAAGGTCTGGACCGACCCGCACAGCCTTGACCCCACCAAGCGCGCCGCCAAGGTCACGCGCGACATTGCCGAGCGCCTCGCCAAGGTGTCGAAATTCCTTGAGGAGCAGCGCGAGCCGGACGGCGCGGCGCGCTACAAGCGCGAGGCCATCGCCTCTTTCCTCATGCGCTGCCTCTTCACCATGTTCGCGGAGGACGTGGAGCTTATCCCGAAGGAGAGCTTCAAGCGCGTGCTGGACCGCTGCCGGGCGACGCCGGAGCTGTTCCCCGAATTGGTCGGCCAGCTCTGGGAGGCGATGGACGCGGGCACCTTCGCCTTCGCTATTGAGGCCAAGGTGAAGCGCTTCAACGGCTATTTGTTCAAGGACCGCACGGTGCTGCCACTGCCGCGCGAGGAGATTGGCGAGCTGTTCGAGGCCGCCAAGGCGAACTGGCGCGAGGTGGAGCCGGCCATCTTCGGCACGCTGCTGGAGCAGGCGCTGGACCCGGTGGAGCGCCGCAAGCTCGGGGCACACTACACCCCGCGCGCCTATGTCGAGCGGCTGGTGGTCGCCACCATCATCGAGCCGCTGCGGGCGGAATGGGACCTCGTGCGCGCCACCGCCGAACGTCTGACCAGCGAGGGCAACCCCGGCGCGGCCTTGGCGGAGGTCATGAAATTCCATGCCCAGCTCTGCGGCGTGCGCGTGCTGGACCCCGCCTGCGGCACCGGCAACTTCCTTTATGTCGCCCTGGAGCTGATGAAGCGGCTGGAAGGCGAGGTGCTGGAAGCGGTGGCGGACCTTGGCGGGCAGGAAACGCTGGGGCTGGACCGCCACACCATCGACCCGCACCAGTTTCTCGGCATGGAGCTGAACCCGCACGCCGCCGCCATTGCCGAGCTGGTGGTGTGGATTGGCTTCCTGCAATGGTTTTCCGCACGCAGGGCGGCCAGCCGACCGAGCCCATTCTGCGCGACTTCAAGACCATCAAGGCGATGGACGCGGTGCTGCTGCACGATGGCAGCGAACCAGCACGGGACGCCTCCGGCCAGCCTGTGCTGCAGACGGACGCCGAAGGACGCCGCGTGCCGGTGCTCACCTTCCGCAATCCGCGCCTGCCGCCATGGCCGGAAGCGGAGTACATCGTCGGCAACCCGCCCTTCATCGGCGGCAAGGATGTGCGCGGCCGGCTGGGTGATGGCTACGCCAAGGCGCTGTGGGCGGCGCATCCGCACATGAACGAGAGCGCCGATTTCGTCATGTACTGGTGGGACCGCGCGGCGGACCTGCTGACGCGGCGGGGCACGAAGCTGCGGCGCTTCGGCTTCGTCACCACCAATTCCATCACGCAGGAATTTTCCCGCCGCGTCATGGCGGCACGGATGAAGGCGAAGAAGCCGATTTCCCTGCTGATGGCGATACCGGACCACCCATGGACCAAGGCGACGCGGGACGCGGCGGCCGTGCGTATTGCCATGACCGTGGCGGTGGCCGGCAAGCATGACGGCGTGCTGCGGGAGGTGGTGCAAGAGAAGAGCGTCGATACGGACGCCCCGCTAGTCGAGCTAAGGGACGCGACCGGCGCTATCAATCCAGACCTGACGGTCGGCGCTGACGTGCTTGCGGCGACGCCATTGATGGCCAATGCGTTCATTTGCTCCAACGGGATGAAGCCTCTTGGGGCAGGTTTCATTCTGGATGCCCAGCAGGCGTTGGCGATGGGGCTTGGCCGCAGAGCAGACGCTGAGCGTCACATAGTTCCGTATCGAAACGGTCGAGACCTCACTTCGCGGTCGCGGAATTGCTACGCGCTCGATTTTTTCGGACTATCAAGCGATCAGGTGCGAACAAGTTTTCCTGAGGCTTATCAACATCTTGTTGTGACAGTGAAGCCGGAGCGGGAAGCCGCCGCAGAGCGCTCGCAAACTCGCGATGCTCAAGAATACGCGGAGAAGTGGTGGCTGTTTTGTAAGCCACGGCAGGAACTGCGGAAGTTTGTGGACGGCCTCAAGAGATACATTGTTACCGTCCAAACAGCCAAGCACCGCGTGTTTCAGTTCTTCGACCCTGCATTGATGCCAGATCAGAAGCTTATGGTTTTTGGTCTGCCAGACGGCGCTCACCTTGGCGTACTGTCCTCACGTGTGCACTCAGCGTGGACGCTCCGCACTTGTGGGTGGCTCGGTGTCGGCAACGACTCTGTTTACGTGAAGTCCAGAACTTTCGACCCCTTCCCCTTCCCGGACGCCTCCGAGCCGCTGAAAGCGCAAATCCGCGCCGTTGCTGAGGAACTGGACGCCTTCCGCAAGGCCCGGCAGGCGGAGCATCCGCGCCTCACCCTCACCCAGATGTACAATGTGCTCGAGAAGCTGCGGGCCGGTGAGCCGCTGGACGCGGACGACACCCGCATCCGCGACGAGGGGCTGGTGCTCATCCTGAAAGAGCTGCACGACCGGCTCGATGCGCTGGTGTTCGACGCCTATGGCTGGCCGCGCGACCTATCGGACGAGGACATCATCGCCCGCCTCGTGGCGCTCAACAAGGAGCGCGCCAGGGAGGAAGCACGGGGCTTGATCCGCTGGCTGCGGCCGGACTACCAGAAGGCCCGCGCCGGCATCGCCACCGCCGTGCAGCCGGAAGAGGCGCAGGACAGCATGGCGCTGGTGGTGGACGCCGCCAAGGAGCAGAAGCCGCAATTCCCGGCCGGCGAGGTGGAGCGCACCGCCGCCATCATGGCCGCGCTCGCCAACGCTTCCGGCACGGTGGACGCCGCCGCCATCGCCGCCGGCTTCCGGCAGGGCAAGCGTGTCGAGCCGCCGATACAGGCCACCCTGGCCTCGCTGGTCCGCATGGGCTTCGCCAGCACCCCGGATGGCCGCAGCTTCATGTTCCGCCGCGTGGCGTGAGGCGGGCGGCTACTCCGCCAGCACCCGTGTCGAGGGGAAGATGATCTCGACGATGGTGCCGACATCCACCGCGCTGCGGATGTTGAAGGCGGCGCGGTTGGCCTCCGCCAGCGCCTTGGTCAGCGGCAGGCCGAGACCGGTGCCGCCGGAACCGGCGCGGGCCGAGGTGGTGATCTGGCGGAAGGGTTCCATGGCCAGCACCACGTCGGATTCCGACATGCCGACCCCGGTGTCGCGCACCCGCAGCACCACTTCGCCCTCCTCGGTCAGCGTCGTCGACAGGATCACCTGCCCGCCGGGCTGGGTGAACTTGATCGAGTTGGAGACGAGGTTGAGCACGATCTGCCGGATCGAGCGGGTGTCGGCCACCACGGGCGGCAAATCGCTGGCAAGCGAGGAGCGGATGATGATGCGCTCGCGGTTCGCCTGCGGCTGCATGATGCCCATGCATTGCTGCACCACCTCGTTCAGCGACACGCTGGTGAAGGCGAGGTCGAGCTTGCCGGCCTCGATCTTCGACAGGTCCAGCAGATCGTTGATCAGCGAGATGAGGTGTTCGCCCGAAGCGTGGATGTCGCGCAGATAGTCGCGGTAGCGCTGGTTCTCCACCTGCCCGAAACGCTCCTCCATCATCACTTCCGAGAAGCCGATAATGGCGTTGAGCGGGGTGCGGATCTCGTGGCTGATCTTGGCGAGGAAGTCGGACTTGGCGAGGTTGGCGCGCTCGGCGAGGCGCTTGGCCTCGATCAGTTCCTCCTCGGCGCGCTTCCACTGGGTGATGTCGCGCAGCACGGCGCAGAATTTGGTGGGATCATCGCCCACCCGTCCCACCGTCATGAACAGCGGGATCAGCCCGCCCTCGCGGACGCGCCCGATCACCTCGCGCCCGTCATTGAGCACGCTGGCGACGCCGTTGGCGGCGAGGCCGTCGAGATAGTCGACCGCCGCGCGGTGGCTTTCCGGCGCCAGCAGCAGGGTGAAGGATTCGCCCTTCACCTCGCCGGCATTGAAGCCGAACAGCGCTTCCGCCGGGTGGTTCATCGACAGCACCGTGCCGGCGGCGTCGATCAGCACGACGCCATCGGTGGCGGTGTCGAGAATGGCGCGCAGCTCGCGGCTGGAACTCTCCGCCTCGCGCAAAGCGAGCTCGGCCTGGCGCAGGCGCTCGTCGGCCACGCGGGCGTCCGCCGCGCGTGCCTCGGCGATGCGCTCCTCGGTGACGCGCGCCTCGGTGACGCGCGCGTCAACCAGAGCGTCGGCGGCGGCGCTGTCGGGGGCGGTGGCGCGGTGCAGCACATAGAGCATCGCCGGGCCGCCCTCCCAGGGGGAGGACATCAGCCGCGCCTCGACGCGGATCGGCGTGCCGTCGGCGCCGAGAATGGTCAGTGCCACATCCTCGCCCGCCGCCCTGTCGGCCTCTGCCGGGCCGGTGTCGAACAGTGAGGGCAGGCCGCCTGCAGCCTCCAGCGCGGCGAGGTCGGCATGGCCGGTCCATTCCAGCAGGGCGCGGTTGGCGTAGAGCAGCCGGTCGCCGCGAAAAGCGATGAGGCCGAGCGGCAGGCGGTCCAGCACCGGGCGCTCGCCTTCGGAGAGCGCGCGGCGCAGGCCGGTGGCCTCGGCGGGGCGCTCGCTTTCCTGCGTGCTTGCGCTTTCACCCGCAGCGGCCGGGGCCGGGTCGGCATTGTCCTGCGCCACGGGGGAGGGGGGCGCGGGCGCAGGCGTCGCGGGCGCAGGCGTCGCGGGCGTTTGCGCCACAGGATCGACGGAAGCCGGCGCCGGCGGTTGGGCCGACTCAGAGTCCGGCGCCGGCTCGGCAAGGTCGTCGACACCTTCCAGCTTCGCGCCCAGCGCGCGGGCGATCTCGCGGAAGGCGTTGCGCTCGCCGGTCGACAGCCCTTCCCAGGAGGAGCGGACATTGTCGCGCCCGGCCTCGGAGCTGCCGGCGCGCAGCGGCACGACATTGGCGGGGGAGGGCACGAGGCTCAGCGTCACCCGCACCGGCGGGGTGAGGTCCGCCATGGGGGGCTGGGGCGGGGTTTGCGTCGGTGTGACGGGCGGCTGGGGCGCCTCGGCCGGCGGGCCTTCGGGCGCCGGGATGGTCGCGCGCGGCGGCAGTGCAGGGGGTAGTGCAGGGGGCATGGCGGGCGGCAGGGTGGGGGCCGCGGCGCGGGCCTCCAGCGGCCGGCGACCCTTGAGCAGGCCGAAGCCGCGCATGCCGTCGCCGCGAATGGGCGCGCCGCCCAGCTCGATGTCGAGGCCATCGCCGCGCCCGGTGGGCAGCAACACCGCCAGATGGGTGAAGCTGGCGCCTTCCGTCACCGCCCGGTGCGCGTCGGGCGCGCCAAGCGCCCGCCAGTCGAGGCCGGCAAGCTCTTCCGGCGCCCGCGCCAGCGCGGCGGCGAGGCGCGGGTCGATGCGGTTCAGCCGTGCGTCGGGGCCGGTGCTCCAGGTGAAGCGGGCCGGCCCGGGGGGCGCGGGCGTCGTCGATGTCGGCGCGGGGGGGGCCATGGGGCGGGCGGGGACGGCGTCGAGCCCGACCAGCAGCAGCGCCCGGGCGCCGCCGGCGGCGAGCAGGGAACAGGCGAAAGTGGCGGGGGTGAGCGCGCCGGGCAGGCGCAGCCGCTCCAGCCGCGCCGGGCGAGCGGGGCGCAGCGTGGCGGCAAGACGCGGCGCCAGCGCCGTCAGCGTGGCCTCGTCCAGCAGCGCGCGGCCGGCCTCATTGGCGGCGATCGGCGTTCCATCGGCCCGCACGAGCACGGCCGGCGCCGCCCCGGCGAGCGCCGTGGCCGCCTGAGCACGCAGGTTCTGCGTCGCCGAAATGCCGAAATCGTCGCTGTTCATGGTCGCCTGAATGATCCCGCCGGTGCGAACCGGATGCCGGCGCCGGGCCCGCAAGGACCTGCCGCCGCCTGTAAACACTAATGCGGGCCGGCGCCGCTTGCCATGCGCCGGGCCCCCTGTCGCGCCAGCTTCACCTTTTCCGGTTAATTGCTTGCCACTGATCCCGGTTAACCAAACGCAACCGGGGCGTGGCGGCAGGGTGAATTCCGTTGCGTTTTGCCTGATGTCTCCTACTTTAGACGTAGGCATCAGGCCGGATAGAACTGCCTTACGTTGCGTCTAGACTCCCACATCGTCATCCGGAGGAGTTTTCGCCATGGCCGACAATTCGAAACCCGACTTTCCTCCGAAACTCGACGTTCCACCCGAGCTGCGCGCCATCGCTGAGCAGGGCGTGGGGCAGGCGCGCGCGGCGATCGACGGTTTCCTCACAGCCGCGCACAAGGCGCTCGACGATGCCAGCCGAAAGGTCGATGCGGCGCATGGCAATGCCCGCGACATGGGCCGCACCACGCTGGATTTCGCCGAAGCCAACATCGCCGCCGGGTTCGATTTCGCCTCGCGCCTCGCCAAGGCGACGACGGTGGACGAGTGGACGCGGCTGCACGCCGACTATGTGAAGGAACAGGCCGCCCGCCTCACCGAGCAGGCGAAGGCGATCGGCCAGCATGCCAGCGCGGCCTCGCCCTTCGCCAAGGGCGACAGCTGAGCGCGACATGAGGCGACGCCGCCAACGGCGTCGCTAAAAAAAGTTGAAAAAATTTGCAGCTTCGGGCGGTTTGTGCATTGCAATATCATGTTGCAGTGCACAATTATAGGGAGCCAGACGAGGCAGAGGGTCGGGTTACACTCTGACAGCGCCTTTGCCGGTCAGGGCGCGACCGCCAGCGCGGAGCGGTCGCCGCCATCCTGAATCCGCCGCGATTGCGAGGAGAAAACCCATGGTTGACGCTACCCCCATCACCCCGTCCCCGAAAAAGGCCGCCAAGGCCGCCACCTCGGCTTTCGAGGCTGCCATGCCCAAGTTCGAGATGCCGAAGTTCGACATGTCGGCCGGCGTGGAAGTGCCCGCCGTCGTGCGTGAAATGGCCGAGAAGAGCGTGCAGAACGCGCGCGACACCTATGAGAAGTTCAAGGCCAACGCCGAAGAGACCACCGACCTGCTCGAAGACACCTACAGCACCGCCTCGCGCGGCCTGACCGAGTACAACACGGTGGCCCTCGAGTCGCTGCGCACCAATGTGAACGCCGCCTTCGACTATATGGGCGCGCTGTTCGGCGCCAAGAGCGTCTCGGAAGCGGTGGAGCTTTCCACCGGCCATATGCGCAAGCAGTTCGACGTGCTCTCGTCCCAGGCCAAGGAACTCTCGACCCTGGCCCAGAAGGTCGCCGCCGACACCGCCGAGCCGATCAAGGCCTCGGTCGAGAAGACCATCAAGAAGTCGGCCTGATCGCCGCTTCTTCTGCTATCAAACACCCGGTTCGCGCCCTGCGCGGGCCGGGTTTTTTGATGCCCCGCGCGTGCCCGCGCCGCATGACGCGATATGACAGCCGAAGGCCGTCCGGCCCGCTTGACTCACTCGGGCACCGTTCCTATCTCCGCTGGAAGTTTGGCACTCGCCTCTGAAGAGTGCTAGTAAGCTCCATACCCAGCGCCACGACGGCGCGCGATAGGAAGACCGAGGATCTACCGATGGCCAAGCTGAAGTTCCGCCCCCTGCATGACCGCATCGTGGTGAAGCGCCTCGACGCCGAAGAAAAGACGGCGGGCGGCATCATCATCCCCGACAGCGCCAAGGAAAAGCCCTCGCAGGGCGAAGTGCTCTCCGTTGGCCCCGGCGCCCGCGACGAGGCCGGCAAGCTGGTCCCGCTCGACGTCAAGGCTGGCGACAAGGTGCTGTTCGGCAAGTGGTCGGGCACCGAAGTGAAGATCGACGGTCAGGACCTCCTGATCATGAAGGAATCGGACGTCATGGGCATCGTCGGCTGAGCCGACCTTATCCTTCCCCGACATTCTGAATTTCAGGAGTAGGCCACATGGCTGCCAAAGACGTTAAATTTGCCGGCGATGCCCGCGAACGGATGCTGCGCGGCGTCGACATTCTCGCCAATGCGGTGAAGGTCACGCTCGGCCCCAAGGGCCGCAACGTCGTGATCGAGAAGAGCTTCGGCGCTCCCCGCATCACCAAGGACGGCGTCACCGTCGCCAAGGAAATCGAGCTCGAGGACAAGTTCGAGAATCTCGGCGCCCAGCTGGTGCGTGAAGTCGCTTCCAAGACCAACGACCTCGCCGGCGACGGCACCACCACCGCCACCGTGCTCGCCCAGTCCATCGTCCGTGAAGGCGCCAAGTTCGTCGCCGCCGGCATGAACCCGATGGACCTGAAGCGCGGCGTCGACCTCGCGGTCGCCGAGGCGATCAAGGATATCGAGAAGCGCGCCAAGAAGGTGAAGAACACCGACGAAGTCGCGCAGGTCGGCACCATCTCCGCCAATGGCGATGCCTCGATCGGCGAGATGATCGCCGGTGCGATGCAGCGCGTCGGCAACGAGGGCGTGATCACCGTCGAGGAAGCCAAGACCGCCGAGACCGAGCTCGACGTGGTTGAGGGCATGCAGTTCGACCGTGGCTATCTCTCGCCCTACTTCATCACCAATGCCGAGAAGATGACGGTGGATCTCGAAGATCCCTACATGCTCATCTTCGACAAGAAGCTTTCCGGCCTGCAGGCGATCCTGCCCGTGCTCGAAGCCGTGGTGCAGTCCGGCAAGCCGCTGCTGATCGTCGCCGAGGATGTCGAGGGCGAGGCCCTGGCCACGCTCGTCGTCAACAAGCTGCGCGGCGGCCTGAAGGTCGCGGCCGTCAAGGCTCCGGGCTTCGGCGATCGCCGCAAGGCCATGCTGGAAGACATCGCCATCCTCACCGGTGGCCAGGTGATCTCCGAAGAGCTCGGCATCAAGCTGGAGAGCGTCAATCTCACCATGCTCGGCCGCGCCAAGAAGGTGATCATCGAGAAGGAAAAGACCACCGTCATCGATGGCGCCGGCAAGAAGAAGGACATCGAGGGCCGGGTCGCGCAGATCAAGGCGCAGATCGAGGAAACCACCTCGGACTACGACCGCGAGAAGCTGCAGGAGCGTCTGGCCAAGCTCGCCGGCGGCGTCGCGGTGATCCGCGTCGGCGGCGCGACCGAGGTTGAGGTCAAGGAAAAGAAGGACCGCGTCGACGACGCGCTCAACGCCACCCGCGCGGCCGTGCAGGAAGGCATCGTCCCCGGCGGCGGCATCGCCCTTCTGCGCGCCAAGAAGGCCGTGGAGAAGCTGACCTCCGACAACCCGGACATCCAGGCCGGCATCAAGATCGTGCTGCGCGCGCTTGAGGCCCCGATCCGCCAGATCGCCGAGAATTCCGGCGTCGAGGGCTCGATCGTGGTCGGCAAGGTGCTGGAATCGAAGGACCCGAACTTCGGCTTCAACGCCCAGACCGAGCAGTTCGTCGACATGATCGCCTCCGGCATCGTCGACCCGGCCAAGGTCGTGCGCACCGCCCTGCAGGACGCGGCCTCGGTCGCCGGCCTGCTGATCACCACCGAAGCGATGATCGCCGATGCGCCCAAGCGCGACGGCGGCGCCCCCTCCATGCCCGGCGGCGGCGGCATGGGCGGCATGGACTTCTGAGGAAGTCCATTCGCCCCTGCTTTTCGCTGAGTACCTAAGCCGGGCAAGCCCGGCTTAGGTGGCGGCATGGACTTCCTCGGGTGTCCATCCGCCCCTGCGGGCTTCAATTGAATGAAAAGGGCGCGGCGCAAGCCGCGCCCTTTTTGCTGCGGTATCGCCCCCTGTGCGCCGTCATCCCCGGGCTTGACCCGGGGATCCACGCCTTGGCCGAGGGGCGGTTGCTGAGACGAAGACGTGGAGGACCCGGTCAAGCCCGGTCCTGACTCGGCATGTGGGTTCAAGCCCGATCCGGACGTCGCGCGGGGCCCGCCTCAGATCGGCGGCAGGTGCAGCCACTGGGAGGCGGCGCTGAGGATGAGATCGACCGCCAGCGCGGCGAGGATCATGCCCATCACCCGGCTGATGATGGAGGCGCCGCCCCGGCCGATCAGCTGCCCCAGGCGGCCGGCCGCCAGCATGATGAGGAGCGTCATCCCCAGCACCAGGCTGAAGGTGGCGATGGTCATGATCCGCTCGGAAAAATCATGTCGCGCGGTGTCGGTCAGCACCACCGCCGCCAGCATCGCGCCCGGGCTGGCGATGGAGGGGATGGCGAGCGGATAGATGGCGATCTCGATCGGGTTCAGCTCGGCCGGCGCGTGCGGGTCGGTGTGGCTCTTGCCGTGGATCATGGTGAGCGCGAACAGGAACAGCACGATGCCGCCGGCGATCTGGAACGACTCGATCGACACATCCATCGACCGCAGCAGCCAGTGCCCGGCCATGGCGAAGAACACCAGCACGCCGAAGGAGACGAGTGTGGAGAGCACCGCCGCCTTGGTGCGGTCCGCCGCGCTGAGCCCGGCCGTCACCGCCAGGAAGACGGGAAGCGTGCCCAGCGGGTCGATCACCACCCAGAGCGTGACGAATTCCTGAATGCGTTCCGACCAGTTCATGGTGCCGCTCAAATGGTTGTCGGGCCTTATAGGCGGATCCGCCGGCGGGCGGGTGGTAATGTTGCATCGCTGCCGCCCGCTCGGCATGGTGCGGCGCGGGCGAGGACGCGAATCGCGCGGGCGAAACGCGCCGGCCTTGCGCTGATCCCTATGAGAGACCTTCCATCATGGCTGAGCCGCGACAGAAACCGGACTTTTCGCGGGAGCATGAGGCGCACCGCGCGGGCGAGGTGCCGGTGGCGGGGGTCGACGAGGTGGGGCGCGGCCCGTGGGCCGGGCCGGTGGTCGCCTGCGCCGTGGTGCTGGACCCCGCGCGGGTGCCCGTGGGGCTGGACGATTCCAAGCGCCTCTCGGCCGCCCAGCGCGAGCGGCTGTTCGAGGAGATCTGCGCCACCGCCGATGTCTCGCTGGCCTTCGCGCCGCCGGTTCGCATCGACGGCCATAATATCCGCCAGGCGACGCTATGGGCGCTGGCCCGCGCGGTGGCCGGGCTGGCCTGCACCCCGCGGCTGGTGCTGGTGGATGGCAATGACCTGCCGCCGGTGCCCTGCGCGGCGCGCACTATTATCGGTGGCGACGGGCTGGTGGCGTCCATTGCGGCGGCGTCCATCGTCGCCAAGGTGACGCGGGACCGGCTGATGGGCGCGCTCGGGGCGGCGCATCCCGGCTATGGCTTCGAGCGGCACATGGGCTATGGCACGCCGGAGCACCAGCAGGCGCTGGCGGCGCTCGGCGTGTGCCGCCACCACCGCACCTCCTTCGCCCCCATCCGCACCCGGCTCAACGAAACGCCGGCGGCCTGAGCGGGGCGGGTGGCAAGGGCGCGGCGCGCGACGCGCCCAGACCCCTGGGGGCTCAGTGGTAGCCCTCGCCCTCGCGCACCTTGCCGCGGAAAAGCCAGTAGACGAAGGCGATATAGCCCAGCACCACCGGCAGCATGAACACCGTGCCGATGAGCATGAACACCTGGCTCGCGGGGGCGGCGGCGGTTTCCCACACGGTGAGCGAGGGCGGCACCAGATAGGGGAAGATCGACACCCCGATGCCGAAATAGCCGAGCAGGAACAGCCCGATGACGCCGAAGAAGGGCAGATTGTCATGCCCCTTTTCCAGCCAGCGCCACACCGCATAGGCAAGCACGAGGGTGAGCAGCGGCACCGGCGCGAGATAGAACAGGTTCGGCGTGGTGAACCAGCGCTCGGCGATGCGCGGGAAGGCCAGCGGCGTCCACAGGCTGAAGATGGCCATGAACACCAGCACCACCGGCAGCAGCATCTTGGCCCGCGCGCGCGAGCGAATGGCGGCGGCGCCCTCGGTCTTCATCACGAGCCAGACGCTGCCGATCAGCGCATAGCCCGCCACCACGGCGACACCGCAGACGAGAGCAAAGGGGGTGAGCCAGTCGAGCGGGCCGCCGGCGAAGGCGTTGTTCTCGACCTTGATGCCCTGCACGAAGCCGCCCAGCAGCACGCCCTGGAAGAAGGCCGCCAGCGTCGAGCCGCCGGCGAAAGCGATGTTCCACAGGAACCGGCTGGTGTCGGCGACGTGGCGGAACTCGAAGGCGACGCCCCGGAACACCAGTGCCAGCAGCATGAAGATGACCGGCAGATAGAGCGCCGGCATGACGATCGAATAGGCGAGGGGGAAGGCGACCAGGAGGCCGCCGCCGCCCAGCACCAGCCAGGTCTCGTTGCCGTCCCAGAACGGGGCGACCGAGCTCATCATCTGGTCCTTCTCCACCTCGCTGGCGGCGAAGGGAAACAGAATGCCCATGCCGAGGTCGAAGCCATCAAGCACCACATACATGGCGATGGCGACGGCGAGCAGGAGCGACCAGATGACGGGCAGATACCATTCCATGCCGGAGCCGACGAACATGTTCATTCCCCCGGGTTGTTGATGGCCGCGCGCGTCGCCTTGTGGGCGGAGGCGAGCGGACGGGTCGGCACGCCCACCGGCGGCTCGACGGCCGCGCCTTCGGGGCCCTTCGCGATCAGCCGGTTGATGTAGTAGATGCCGCCTGAAAACACGATGCCGTAGACGAAGACGAACAGCGCCAGCGTGGTGGCCACCGCCCAGCCATCGACCGGGGAGACCGCGTCCGCCGTGCGCAGGATGCCATAGGCCACCCAGGGCTGGCGGCCGACCTCGGTGACGAACCAGCCGGACAGGATGGCGACGAAACCGATCGGCCAGATGTGCTGGAGCGGGGCGAGGTACCAGTCGGTCTCGAACAGCCGGCGGCGCCAGAGCAGGAAGGCGCCGAGCCAGCCGACGGTGATCATCAGCGCGCCAATGCCCACCATGACGCGGAAGGCGAAGAACGGCACCGCCACCGGCGGGCGATCGGCGCGGGGGAAGTCCTTCAGCCCCTGGATGGTGTCGGTCCAGCTATGGGTGAGGATGAGGCTGCCCAGATGCGGAATGGCGATCTGGTAGTCGTTGCGCTCCGTCTCGTCATTGGGGATGGCGAACAGCACCAGCGGCACGCCGCTGGCGCCGGGCTCGTTTTCCCAATGGCCCTCGATGGCGGCGATCTTGACCGGCTGGTGCTTCAGCGTGTTCAGCCCGTGCGCGTCGCCAATATAGGCCTGCAGCGGGGCGAAGACGCAGATGAGGCCGAGCGCCATCCGCATCATGGTGCGCCCATCCTCGGGGTAGCGGCCGGAATAGACATAGCGCGCGCCCACCGCCAGCACGACGAAGGCGGTGGTGAGGTAGCAGGCCGTCACCATGTGCGCCAGGCGGTAGGGGAAGCTCGGGTTGAAGATGATGGCCAGCCAATCCACCGGATGGGCGACGCCGTCGATGATCTCGTGACCGGCCGGGGTCTGCATCCAGCTATTGGCGGAGAGAATCCAGAACGCCGACAGCGTCGTGCCGAGCGCCACCATCACGCAGGAAAACACGTGCAGCCCGCGCGGCACCCGGTTCCAGCCGAACAGCATGATGCCGAGGAAGGTCGCTTCCAGGAAGAAGGCGGTCAGCACCTCATAGCCGATGAGCGGGCCGATGACATTGCCGACGACGCGGGAGAAATGGCTCCAGTTCGTGCCGAACTGGTAGGACAGCACGATGCCGGACACCACGCCCATGGCGAAGGACACGGCGAAAATCTTGGTGAAGAAGCGGGCGATGCGGTGATAGCGCTCGTGCCCGGTGCCGATCCACAGCAGCTCCAGCGTCGCGATATAGGCGGCGAGGCCGATGGTGAAGCTGGGAAAGATGATGTGGAAGGAAACGGTGAAGGCGAACTGGATGCGCGCCAAAAAGGTGGGATCGAATTCCATCGCTCAACCTCTGCCGTCACCGCCTGCGAGGGTGACAGTCGCAGGGTAAGCCGATGCGCGCGTCAATGGAATGACTCAAATCAGCCGCGATGCGGTCGAATTGTCCCGGCCACCGGCGACGGAGGGGGCCCTTAGTCCCCGCCGCCCCCGCTCGGCTTCTGCGCCAGCCGGTCCTCGATCGCCAGCATGTCGCGCCAGGCCATGCGCTTGCCGAGCGGCGTGCGCAGGAGATAGGCAGGGTGGAAAGTGGCCAGCGCCGGGATGGTTCGGCTGCCGGTGTCGTACTCCACCCAGCGCCCGCGTCCCTTGGTGATTCCGTCGCGCAGGCCGAGCAGGGTCTGCGCCGCGGGACCGCCGAGGCAGACCAGCAGGTCGGGGTTGGCGAGTTCGATCTGCCGGCGGATGAAGGGCAGGCAGATCGCGGTTTCCTGCGGCGTCGGCGTGCGGTTTCCCGGCGGGCGCCAGGGCACGACATTGGCGATATAGGCGCTCGTGCGGTCGATGCCGATCGCCGCCAGCATGCGGTCGAGCAGCTTGCCCGAGCGGCCGACAAAGGGCTTGCCCTCGATATCCTCGTCGCGTCCCGGCGCCTCGCCCACCAGCATCAGCCGCGCCGAGGGGGTGCCATCGGCGAAGACAAGGCGCGTGGCGGTGTGCTTGAGCGGGCAACCCTCGAAGCGCTCCAGCAGCGCCCGCAGCGCGTCGAGATCCGGCGCCGAGGCGGCGGCCTCGCGCGCCTCCAGCGCCGCCACGTCAGGCGGTGGCGGGGAGGCGGGGGCGGCAATGGCGGGGGCGGGCATCGGGGCGCGGCGCGGGGCCGGCGCGGCGTCGCCCGGCGCTGCGCCCTCGGGGGCGGTTCTGCGCGGTGAGTCCGGGGCGGCGGGGGGCGCGGCCCGCGCGGCCTGGCTCTCGGCGAAGCGGTCGACCGGCTCTTCGCCCAGCGCGACATCGACCCCCGCTTCCAGATGGAAGGCGAGGATGTCGGCAAGGGCGTCGCGGTCGCCCGCCCAGTCGCCGCCGTTCCCGCTATCGCTAAGTGTCGAACTCATAAGGCGCATTCTTCCTGTCGGATGGCTGATCCTATCCGTCGCGGAGAGAGTTGTCAGGTCGGGGCAAGCGTGGAAGAAGTCCAATCAGCACCCGGCGGGAGCGGAGAGACGGAATGAATGCGGCGGAACGGCCGGCGGAACTGCCCGAACGCGAGGCGATGGAGTTCGACGTGGTGGTCGTCGGCGCGGGGCCGGCAGGGCTCGCGGCGGCGATCCGGCTCAAGCAGCTGGACGAAAACCTCTCGGTCGTGGTGGTCGAGAAGGGCTCGGAGGTCGGCGCGCACATCCTCTCCGGCGCGGTGGTCGACCCTTCCGGGCTCGACCTGCTGTTCCCGCACTGGCGCGAGGAGGCCGACGCGCCGCTGAAGACCCCCGTCACCGACGATCGTTTCTATTTCCTCGGCCCCGCCGGGTCTCTGCGCCTGCCCAACGCGCTGCTGCCGCCGCTGATGAGCAATCACGGCGCCTATATCGGCTCGCTCGGCACGGTATGCCGCTGGCTGGCGGGCAAGGCGGAGGCGCTGGGGGTCGAGATCTATCCCGGCTTCGCCGCCGCCGAGCTGCTTTATGAGGACGGCGCCGTGGCCGGCATCGCCACCGGCGACATGGGCGTGGGGCGCGACGGCGAGATTACCGACCGCTTCACCCGTGGCATGGAGCTCAGGGCGAAATACACGCTGTTCGCGGAAGGCGCGCGCGGCCAGCTCTCCAAGCAGCTGATCGCCCATTATCGGCTCGATGCCGGGCGCGAGCCGCAGAAATACGGCATCGGCCTCAAGGAGCTGTGGACCGTGCCGGCCGAGCAGCACCGGCCGGGGCTGGTGCAGCATTCCTTCGGCTGGCCGCTCGACAACGCCACCGGCGGCGGCTCCTTCCTCTACCATATGGAGGACCGGCAGGTGATGGTGGGCTTCGTCGTCCACCTCAACTACGCCAACCCTTATCTCTCGCCCTTCGAGGAATTCCAGCGCTTCAAGGCCCACCCGCTGGTGCGCGAGACGCTGGAAGGCGGCAAGCGGATTTCCTATGGCGCCCGCGCCATCACCGAGGGCGGCTACCAGTCGGTGCCGAAGCTCGTCTTCCCCGGCGGGGCGCTGATCGGCTGCGCCGCCGGCTTCGTCAATGTGCCGCGCATCAAGGGCAGCCACAACGCCGTGCATTCCGGCCTGCTCGCCGCCGCCGAGGTGGCGAAGGCGCTGGCCGACGGGCGCCAGCATGACGAACTCGCCGGCTACGAGGCCGGCTGGCGCGGCTCGGCCATCGGGCGCGATCTGTGGAAGGTGCGCAACGCCAAGCCGCTGTGGTCGAAGCTCGGCACCTATGCCGGCATCGCGCTGGGCGGGCTGGACATGTGGCTGAACACGCTGCTGGGTGTCTCGCCCTTCGGCACAATGGGGCACGGCAAGCCGGATTCGGCGACGCTGGTGCCGGCCGCAAAGGCGAAGCGCATCGACTACCCCAAGCCGGACGGCGTGGTGTCCTTCGACCGGCTGTCCTCGGTGTTCCTGTCCAACACCAATCATGAGGAAGACCAGCCGATCCACCTCAAGGTCGCCGACATGGCGCTGCAGAAGGCGTCGGAGCACGACGTCTTCGCCGGGCCGTCGGCGCGCTACTGCCCGGCGGGCGTGTATGAATGGGTGGAGGAGGGCGGCGCGCCGCGCTTCGTGATCAACGCGCAGAACTGCGTCCACTGCAAGACCTGCGATATCAAGGACCCCAACGCCAACATCACCTGGGTGGCGCCGGAAGGCGGGGGCGGGCCGAACTACCCCAACATGTGAGGAACGACCATGCGCAGCCGTCTTCTCGCCGCCTTAGCGATGGGTGCCAGCTTGTGGATGGGCGCCGGCCTGCCAGCCCTCGCGCAGGAAAAACCCGATTACGCGCCCTACCGCGAGGGGCTGTTCCTGCGCTACCTCAACGCCGAGCCGGGCGAGATCGACGGCGTGCCGCGCCTCGGCCTCTCCTTCGGCGGCAGGGCGCTGCGCGCCGAGCTCGATTCCGGCTCGACCGGCATTCTGGTGGCGGCGGAGTTCGTGCCGGGCTTCGAGACCATGCCCTCGCAAGGGCCGGCCAAGCTCACCTACACCAGCTCCGGCCGGGTGATGCTGGGCCAGTGGGTGGTGATGCCGGTGACGCTGTCCGGCCGCGAGGGGGCGAGCGTGACCACCGCGCCGCTTGCCGGTGATGGTAGTCACCGAGGTGCAGTGCCTCGATTATGCCCGCGCCTGCCACCCCACCACCACGCCGCGCAATATCGCGATGATCGGCGTCGGCTTCGCGCGGGAAGGCGACAGCCAGAGCCAGAGCACGCCGGACAAGAACCCGCTGCTGCAGGTCGCCGGCGGCGAGGGGAAGCGCCGGCAGGGCTATATCCTCTCGCCCGAGGGCGTGCATATCGGCCTGACCGCCGCCAATACGCGCGGCGCCTTCCGCTATCTCAAGCTCGACCGCCGGCCCGATGGCGCCGACTGGGCGCCGCTGCCGGGCTGCATCGCGCTCGGCGGCTCGACCCAGCCTTCCTGCGGCACGGTGCTGGTCGATACAGGTGTCTCGGTGATGTTCATGACCGTGCCGGCGGCGCAGGCGGCGGGGGCGCAGGGAACGCTGCCGCCGGGGACGCAGGTGGCGATCAGCATCGGCGCCGAGGCCAGCGCCTTCCCGCTCTACAGCTTCAGCGCCGGCGATGGCGGGCCGATGACCCCGGCCGCCATCCATCTGCGGGTGGCGGACGACGCGAAGCCCTTCGTCAACACCAGCTACCACCTGCTGAACGGCTTCGACGTGCTGTTCGACGGCGAGGGCGGTTATGTCGGGTTTCGTCCGCGCTGACGCGCGCGGCCGTCGGTCGGCTTCCCGTCGCGCTGACGCGCGCGGCCCTCAGAACAGGCTGAACAGGAACACCGCGAGCAGGATGGCAGCGGCCCAGAGGTCCGTCACCATCGCCACGGTCTCGCGCATGGTGCGGTGGGGGCGCATCAGGTGGTTGACGCCGGCCAGGCCGAGGAACAGGCCGCCGATGAACGCCACCGGCAGCGCCCAAATCGAGAACAGGATCGACAGGATGCCGGCGAGGCCGATGGAGGCATTGGCGAAGCCGAGTTCCTGTACAACCACATGCGCGCGCGGCTCGTCGACGCCGAAAATGCCCTTCAGCGTGAAACCCGGCCGCAGGATTTGGGTGACGCCGGCCAGCAGCAGCCGCACGCCCACCGCCCAGAAGGCGAACCATTTGGTGGCGATGACGATCAGGCTGCCGAGCCCGGTAATGCCGGGATACTCCGCCGCGATGCTCAGCAGCGGCGCCACCACCATCGTCAACGCGACTATTGCATAATACATGCGGCCCCCGCTCCCGTTCAGCCTGCCCGAACCCGCGGCGAGTGTGCTGACGAAGCCGCGCCGAAGTCAATGAAGCCGATGGAGCGGCAGGGTTTTTCCCACCGGAACGGCGCCGGGCGGGGCGCCCGCCCGGGGCGCGCGGAGGGGCTTTCCTTGCACCTGAATACCGCCTGAAAGCCGCGCGGCGACAGGGCGGGCGGCATGTCATGGAACTGTAACCGAGGCTTCATCCACCCGTCACCGCGGGGGGCTACCCCAAGCCGGTCTTCAACAGGCCGGCGGAGCACCGATGGCGGCAGCCCTTCAACTCGACCGAGTGAGCAAGACCTACGGCCAGATGCGCGCGGTGGAAAACGTCTCGCTCACCATCCAGCCCGGCGAGCGCGTCGCCCTTATCGGCGCCTCGGGGTCGGGCAAGTCGACGCTGATCCGCCTCGCCTCCGGCCTCATCCTGGCCGACCGCAACGGGTCGGGTTCCGGCGCCGTGCATTCCTTCGGCATCAAGGTGCAGGAAGGCGGCAAGCTGGCGCGGGACGTGCGGACCGCCCGCCGCCATATCGGCCTGGTGTTCCAGCAATTCGCCCTGTCGGGCCGGCTTTCCGTGCTGACCAATGTGCTGGTCGGCGCGCTCGGCCGCATGAACGCGCTGCGCGGCACGCTCGGCCTGTTCAATGCCGATGAGCGCCGCACCGCCTATGCCGCGCTCGCCGAGGTCGGCATCGCCCAGCACGCCGCCAAGCGGGCGCGCGAGCTTTCCGGCGGCCAGCAGCAGCGCGTCGCCATCGCCCGGGCGCTGGTGCAGGGCGCCAAGCTGGTGCTCGCCGACGAGCCGATCGCCTCGCTCGACCCCAAGAGCGCCAAGCGGGTGATGGACACGCTGGTGACGATGAGCCGCGACTACGGCATCGCGCTGGTCGTCTCGCTGCACCAGGTGGACTACGCCACCGCCTATTTCGACCGCATCGTGGCGATGAATGCCGGGCGGATCGTGTTCGACGGCCCGGCCTCGCAGATCAATGCGGCGTTCCTGACCGAGCTCTACGGCGCCAGCGCCGAGGAGCTGATCCTTCCCAGCCAGTTCGTGGTGCCGGCCCCGGCCGAAGCCGCAGCCCCCTCCCAGACCGTTTCCTGACAGGAGCCACCCCCATGAAGCGTCTCATTGCCGCCGGCCTCGCGCTGGCCGCCCTTGCGGTGCCGGTCCGCGCCGAAGAAATCAAGGAGCTGAACTTCGGCTTCATCTCGACCGAGTCCTCGGCCAACCTCGCCAAGAGCTTCGAGCCGCTGATCAAGGACATGGAAAAGGCCATCGGCATTCCGGTGAAGCCGTTCTTCGTCGGCGACTATGCCGGCGTGATCGAAGGCATGCGCTTCAAGAAGGTCGACATCGCCTGGTACGGCAACAAGTCGGCCATGGAAGCGGTGGACCGCGCCGGCGGCGAAGTGTTCGTCAAGACCGCCAAGCCGGACGGCTCCTCGGGCTACTACTCGCTGATCGTCACCAATGTCGATCGCAACGACATTAACGGCCTCAAGGACATCCTTGATTGCTCGAAGGGCTACAATTTCGGCAATGGCGATCCGAATTCCACCTCGGGCTTCCTGGTGCCGAGCTATTACGTGTTCGCGCTGAACAATGTCGACCCGAACAAGTGCTACAAGCGCGTGGTGGGTGGCAACCATGAAGGCAACCTGCTTGCCGTGGCCAACAAGCAGGTCGACTTCGCCACCAACAACACCGAGAACGTGTCGCGCCTCCAGCAGACGCGCCCGGCGGAAGCCGCCAAGATCAAGGAAGTGTGGCGCTCGCCGCTGATCGCCGGCGACCCGATCGTGTGGCGCAAGGACCTGCCGGCCGACCTGAAGGCGAAGATCTACTATTTCTTCATGACCTATGGCCGCCTCGGCACGCCGGAAGAGATCGCCCACGCCCGTGAGGTTCTCGCCAAGACCTCGGACGGCTGGGGTCCCTTCCTCGCCTCCTCCGACGCCCAGCTGATCCCGGTCCGCCAGCTCGAACTGTTCAAGGCCAAGGTCAAGGCCCAGAACGACGACAAGCTCTCGGCCGACGAGAAGGCCGCCAAGGTCAAGGAGATCGACGCCAAGCTCGCCGCTCTCGAAGACCAGCAGAAGAAGCTCCCCAGCATGTGAGTGTGGTCTGTCTCCCTCATGGCCGGGCTTGACCCGGCCACCCAGACGTCGGGGCTGATCCCTGCGGTTCCTGGGTGCCCGGGTCAAGCCCGGGCATGAGGTGGGACAGGTTGCGAAACGTCTCATCCCCGGCATGTCGCCGGGGATTTTCATACCGGGAACTCCGCCACATGTTTGCCGCTGCCGACGACGCCCACCGCACCGCCACGCGCACCATGCCGGCGCCGCCGGTGACGCCGCTCACGACACGGCTGTTCCGGCTGGTGCTGGCGGCCGTCACCGTCGTCATCCTGGTGGCCGCCTGGTACGAGGCGGAGATGAACCCGGCGCAGCTCTGGCGCGATTCCGGGAACATGGCGACGCTTGGCGCCGATTTCCTGCGCCCCGACTTCACCGACTGGGACGTCTACGTCAACGCCATGCTGGAGACGCTGGCGATCGCCATCTGGGGCACCGTGCTGGCGGTGATCGCCGGCATCCCGCTCGGCATCCTTTCGGCCGAGAATGTCGCGCCGCACTGGATGGTGTTCACCGTGCGCCGGCTGATGGACGCCTGCCGCGCCATCAACGAACTGGTCTTCGCGCTGATCTTCATCGCCGCCGTCGGCCTCGGCCCCTTTGCCGGCGTGCTGGCGCTTTTTATCCACACCACGGGCGTGGTGGCCAAGCTGTTCTCGGAGGCGGTGGAGGCGATCGACCCCGCCCCGGTCGAGGGCATTCGCGGCACTGGCGGCACCTGGCTGCAGGAGGTCATCTATGGCGTGCTGCCGCAGGTGATGCCGCTGTGGATTTCCTATGCGCTCTACCGCTTCGAATCCAATGTCCGCTCCGCCACCGTGCTCGGCATTGTCGGCGGCGGCGGCATCGGCATGACCTTCAACGAGACCATGCGCGGCTTCCTCTATTCGCAGGCCTCGGCGATCCTGATCATGGTGGTGATCACCGTCTCGCTGCTCGACATGGTGAGCCAGCGCATCCGCAAGAAGTTCATCTGAGGCGCGCCTTCACGCCTTCCCTAGCGATGTGATGAAGCGCGGGCGCCCAGCGTCCGCGCTTTGCTTTTGCCGCTCGGCGCAGGGGGTAACGGGGAATGGCGCCCTGTCTCTCCAAACGGTAATGTTGCCGCCACCGTCCCGCCAGCTTTGCCCGGCGTAGATGAGGTGATTGCGACCTCTGCCCGGAGTACCCCCTTGCGCGCCATTTCCTCCCTGCTCGCCGATGTCTGGCGGCTGTCGATCCCCTATTTCCGCGGCGACGACAAATGGCGCGGCGGCGCGCTGCTGGCGGCGATCATCGCGCTGGAGGTGGGCTGGGTCTATGTGATCGTGCTGATCAACCAGTGGAACGCGGTGTTCTACAACGCGATCCAGGAGAAGGACTACGCCACCTTCGTCCACCAGCTCTGGGTGTTTGCCTTCTTCGCCGCCTGCGCCATCGGCGTCGCGGTCTATCAGGTCTATCTGCGGCAGTGGCTGCAGATACGCTGGCGCACCTGGATGACGGAGAAATACCTCACCGCCTGGCTGGCGGATGAGACCCATTACCGCATGCGGCTGAAGGGCGACGAGGCCGACAACCCCGACCAGCGCATCGCCGAGGACATCAATTCCTATGTCAGCCAGACCATCGGCCTGTTTCTCGGGCTGCTGAGCGCGGTGATGACGCTCGCCTCCTTCGCCGTCATCCTGTGGGGGCTTTCCGGCGATTTCGCCTTCAACCTGTTCGGCAGCAGCTGGCACATTCCCGGCTATCTCGTCTGGGCCGCCTTCGCCTATGCGGCTTTGGGCACGCTGATCGCCCATCTGATCGGCCGGGTGCTGGTGAAGCTGAACTTCGACCAGCAGCGCTTCGAGGCCAATTACCGCGTCGATCTGGTCCGGGTGCGCGAGAATGGCGAGCAGATCGCGCTGATGCAGGGCGGGCCGGTGGAGCGCGAACGCCTGCTCGCCCGCTTCAGCCATGTGGTGCATAATTACTGGGGCATCATGATCGCGCAGAAGCGGCTGACCTGGTTCACCTCAGGCTATGGCCAGCTCTCGATGATCTTTCCCCTGGTTGTCGTCGCCCCGGCCTATTTCGCCGGCGCCATCCCTTTTGGTCAGCTGATGCAGACCTCCTCCGCCTTCGGCCAGGTGCAGGGCTCGTTCTCCTTCTTCATCAACGCCTATACGACGCTGGCGGAGTGGAAATCGGTGGTCGATCGTCTCATTGGCTTCGAGAAGTCGGTGCAGGTGACGCAGGCCGAGGCGCTGCGCAGCGCCTTCCACCGCGTGCCGGCAAAGGGCCCGGCGCCGCTGGCGGTCAGCGCCATGGAAGTGCGGCTGCCGGACGGGCGTGCGCTGCTGGAAGTCAATGCGCTGGATCTGGCGCGCGGCGAGCGGGTGCTGCTCTCCGGCCCTTCCGGCAGCGGCAAGAGCACGTTCTTGCGCGCCATCGCCGGCATCTGGCCGCACGGCCATGGCGAGGTGGGGATAGCGCCCGGCGCGCGGGTGCTGACCCTGCCGCAGCGGCCCTATCTCCCGGTCGGCACGCTGCGCGGCGCGCTCGCCTATCCCGACCCGCTGGAAAAATATGACGACGAGCGGCTGCGCGAGGCGCTGGAGGCGGTGGGCCTGCCCGCGCTGGCCGCGCGGCTGGACGAAAGCGCGCCTTGGGCCTCTCTCCTCTCGGGCGGCGAGCAGCAGCGTGTCGCGGTAGCGCGCGCGCTGCTGGTCGAGCCGGACGTGCTGCTGCTGGATGAGGCGACCTCGGCGCTTGATGAGGCCAGCGAGGCCGCGCTCTACCGCCTGCTGCGCGCCCGTCTGCCGCAGGCCGCGCTGCTCTCCATCGGCCACCGCTCGACCCTGATCGAGCAGCATGAGCGCCAGCTGGTGCTGACACGCGAGGGCGAGGGACCGGCGCGGCTGATCGCTCTCGGGCCGGAGCCGGTGGCGGCGTGAGGGGTCAGCGCGAGGCGGCGGCGCGGGCCTCCGCCTCGATCGCCAGTGTCCGCTCCAGCAGGATCTCGTAGATCGGCCGCCCGCCGAGCGCGAGAAACACCATGTGCGCGAAGATCGCCGAGATCATCACCGGCACCAGCACCGCATAGGCGCTGGTGAGTTCGAGCACCAGCACCATGCCGACCAGCGGCGCGCCGATAGTGGCGGCGAACAGCCCGCCCATGGCGGCGATGGCGAAGGTGGTGTGCGCCTGGTCCGGCAAGGTGAAGAACAGCTCCAGCGTCGTGCCGTAGCAGAGGCCGATCGTGGTTGCGAGCGCCAGGATCGGCGCGAAGATGCCGCCGGCCACCCCGGTGGAATAGCTCGCCATGGTCATGACGAAGCGCAGCAGTACCACGAAGGCCAGCATGGCGAGCGGCAGGTTCTCCCGCGTCAGTTGCACCGCCAGCAACTCGCCGCCCTGCGTCGCCTCCGGCCGCACGAACATCAGCACGCCGACCGTGAGGCCGACAATGGTAGGGAAGATGTAGAAGGAAAAGCGCATGCCGAGCCGGCGCACATGGTCGAGCGACCAGACCAGCGTGCGGTTGAACACGAAGCCGCAGACGCCGAGGATGGCGCCGAGCACCACGAAGGCCGGCAGCCAGGCATAGGGGATGGTCGCGGCTTCCAGCAGCATATAGGGCCGGCTGCCGGTGAGATATTCGGTGACGATGGCGCTGGCGATCGAGGCCAGCACCACGGCGATATAGGTGCGCGAGGAATAGGGGAACTGCCGGCGCGTCTCCTCGATGACGAACAGCACGGCGGCCAGCGGCGCGTTGAAGGCGGCGGCGAGGCCGGCCGCGCCGCCGGCGGCGAGCAGGCCGCGCATGTCCTCGCCCGACCATTTCATCAAATCGGAGGCCGCCTTGGCGACGGAGGCGCCGATATGGATGGTCGGCCCCTCGCGTCCCAGCACCATGCCGGAAGAGAGTGACAGCAGGCCGGCGACGAACTTCACCGGCAGCACGCGATGCCAGCGCACCTCGCGCAGCCCTTCCATCGCGCCCTCGATCTCCGGCACGCCGGAACCGCTTGCCTCGGGGGCGAAGGTCCGGACCAGCCAGAGCGAGACGACCGTCATCGCGGCGGCGACCAGCGCGGCGGCGGCGTAGAGGGGGAAGCCGTCAAGGCCGAGGCCGGTGTCGAGATAGGCCGGCCAGGCGGCGGTGAGCTTTTCGACGCCGACATGAAAGGCGGAACCAAGAACGCCGACGATGGCGCCAATCCCGATTGCCACTGCGTGATACGGCACATTGCTCATGCCTGCCCCTCTGCATCCCAGCTGCCCCCGCATCGGTTAGCATCGCTGGGCGGCGATCGGAAGGTTCCATCAGCAACATCATCCCCGGGCGCGGCCCGGGGATGACGGCGGGACGCAGGCGCCTAGGGCAGGGTTGGCGCGTAGACCGCGACCGGCTCGACCGTGTCGATCAGGCCGTGGCCCTTCATGAATTCGCCGAAGCGGGCATAGCGTCCGGCGTCCAGTCCGGCCGGGGCGTGGGCGAAGCGGCGCAGCGTGTCGGTCCAGGCGGTGCGGTTCAGCTCGTCGTCGAGCTTCGGGTTGGCCTTGATGAACAGCCCCCATGCTTCGTCCGGATGGTTGAGGATGTAGATGGTGGCGTCCTCCACCGCCGCGAGGAAGCGCTTCAGCCGGGGATCGGCGAGCTTGTCCTTGTGAGCGACATAGATCAGCTCGTCGAAGACCGGCACGCCGTGCTCCTCGGGGAAGAAGGCGCGGCCCTCCTTGCCCTCCAGCCGGATCTGGGTGAGCTCGAAATTGCGGTAGGCGCCGATCACCGCGTCGACCTTGCCGGCCACCAGCGCGGGGGAGAGGGCGAAATTGACGTTGATCATCGTCACGTCGGTGGGCTTCAGCCCGACGCTCGCCAGCATGGTGCCGAGCAGCGCGTCCTCCAGCCCGGCGACGGAATAGCCGACCGTCTTGCCCTTCAAGTCGGCGATGGTCTTGATCGGCCCATCCTTCAGCACCACCAGCGCGGTGAGCGGGGTAGAGATGAGCGTGCCGAAGCGCACCAGCGGCAGGCCTTCCTTCACCTGGAGATAAAGGCTCGGCTGGTAGCTGACCGCGATATCGGCCTGGCCGGCGGCGACGAGGCGCGGCGGGGCGGAAGGGTCGGCCGGGGCGACCAGCTCGACATCGAGGTCACGGGCTTTGAAGAAGCCTTTCTCCTGCGCGAGGATCAGCGGCGCGTGGTCGGGGTTCACATACCAGTCGAGCAGGACGGTAAGCTTGTCGGCCGCCATGGCTGGCGCGAGGCCGAGCGTGAGGGCGAGCAGCAGGCCGCCGGTGCGGGCGGCAAGGTTCTTGAACATGGATCTCCTCCCAGTTGGAGACCCGGCGCGAGCTTTCGGGGGAAATCCGGCGCGGACGCCTGTCCTGCAGGGCCCCGCCGTCGCTCCGTCCCTTCGCCGGCATGACCCGGATCAGGTTCAAAGGGTCTGGCGGCTGCCATCTCAGCCCCTTCAGCCTTGCGGCCTGCGGGACACCCCTCGGACGGTTTGAGGCTAGCAGAGCGGCCGGGCAGGGGCAAATGGGGCGGCATCTGCGCGGCCCTCATGCCCGGGTTTGACCCGGGCACCCAGTGACCGGTGGCGCGGTGGAAAGTCTGGGTCCCCGGGACAAGCCCGGGGATGAGGGAGAGCGGGCGGGGACGGGGGACTTGAAGGTGGGATGAGCGACCTTTCGAGGGGCGAAGGGGCGGCCTCCTCACTCCCCCCGCCAGCCATCGAGATAGACCGTGCGCTCCACCCCGGCGAAACGGCCGAGGCGGGCGAGCTCAGTGTCGAGCGCGTCGAGCCGCCCGGCGGAAGCGCGCACACCAGGCTCCAGCCAGAGCCGGCGCACATCGAGCGTGCCGGCCTTGCGGTCCGCCTTCATGTCGATGCGCCCCACCATCCGGTCGCCTTCCAGAATCGGGAAGACGTAATAGCCATAGACGCGCTTTTCCGCCGGCACGAACACCTCGATGCGGTAGCTGAAGCCGAACAGCCTTTCCGCCCGGGCGCGGTCGCGCAGCAGCGGGTCGAACGGGCTCAGCACCCGCAGCCGCGCCGGCGGGGCGGGCAGGGAGTCGAAAAGGGCGGCGCAGCCGGCGAAGGCATGCGAGGCGCGGGGCTTTCCTTCCACGCCCTCGACCAGCACCGGCTCCAGCCGGTCGCGGTTGGTGGCGACCCAGACTTTCGCCTCCTCCGGCGTGACGAGGTCCCAGAACGCGGCGATCTCGCCTGAGGTGGCGAAGCCGAGCCGCTCCAGCGCCGAGGTGCAGGCCCAGTCGATGAAGGCCTCGCCCGTCATTTCGGGCAGGCGGTGCGGCGCGGGGATGACGCGCTCGGTGAGGTCGTAGCGCTTCTGGAATCCGTCGCGGCCGGCAATGGCCAGCGCGCCGGTGCGCCAGTGATATTCCAGCGCGGTCTTTTCCGGGTGCCAGTTCCACCAGCCGCCGGGCGGCCGCTTTTCGGTTTCGAAATCCCGCGCCATCAGCGGGCCTTCACGGCGCACCCGCTCCAGCACATGCTCGACATAGGTCTCGAAGCCGTTCTCGTGCCAGGAGCGCCAGCGCGCCGCCAGCGTCTCCCGCGCCCGGGCGAAGCGATGCTTCCACTGCGGGAAGAAGGCGGTGGGGATGATGGCCGCGTCATGCGTCCAGTGCTCGAACAGCGCGCCGTCGCGCTCCAGCAGGGCGGTGAGATGCTCGCGCTTGTAGCTCGGGTTGCGGGCGAACAGGATGTGATGGTGCGCCCGCTCCACCGTGGCGATGCTGTCCACCTGCACGAAGCCGATCGTCTCGATGAGTTCGAGCAGCCCGGCCTTGCTCAGCGCGCCGCGCGGGCGGCTGAGGCCCTGCGTGGCGAGGAAGACGCGGCGTGCATCCGCATTGGCGAGGCGAATCGTCATGCCCTGATCTTAGGACGCGGCGCGCGGCTGGAACAGATGGAGTACGAAACGCGCGCGGTCGTGAGCGAAGGGCCATTGCGGGGCGCGGGCAAGGAAACTAAAAAGGCAGCACTGCACGCGGAGCGCGGTGCATGCTGAGAGTGCCGCCCGGCATCCTCGGTGAACCGCGCGCGTGCACGTAAGCGTTAACGTCACTCAACGCGCATGATCGAACGGCCTTCGGGGCGTGATCGGCGCGGCTTTGTCCTGCCGGTGCGTCCATGGCCGGAGAGGACCTGAGATGAACGTTGCCAGCCCTGTTTTCCCCGCTGCCCCCACACTGAACCGCCAGCGCTTCGAGCCGAAGCGCCGCAGCCTCACCGTGCTCTCCACAGAGCGTGTGACGCCTTCCATGCTGCGCCTGGTGCTGGGCGGCGATGATCTTGCCGATTTCGTCAGCGCCGCGCCGGATGACCATGTGAAGGTCGTCCTTGTCCGGCCGGACGGCGTGGAGGAACGGCGCGACTATACGCCCCGGCGCTTCGATGCGGCGCGGCGCGAACTCACCCTCGACTTCGCGCTGCACGAGGCCGGGCCCGCCACGCTCTGGGCGCTGCAGGCCCGACCGGGCGACCGGCTCGACGTGCTTGGCCCGCGCGGCTCTGCCGTGGTCGAGGACGCCACGGTGGCGCACTGGCTGCTGATCGGAGATGAGACGGCGCTGCCCGCCATTGGCCGACGCATCGAGGAGGCGGCCCCGGGCGCGCGCCTCACCAGCCTTGTCGCGGTGACGGGGGCCATCGAGGAGCAGCGTTTCGCCACGGCGGCGACGCTCGATGCGCGCTGGATCCATCGCCCGGCGGCCGCGCTGACGCAGGCCGCACCGTTCATTGCCGCGCTGGAGACGATCGAGCTGGAGCCGGCAACGTATGTCTGGGTCGCCGCCGAGGCGGCCGTGGCGCGGGCGGTGCGAGCCTATCTGACCGAGCGGCGCGGCGTCCCGATCGGCTGGATCAAGGCGGCCGGCTACTGGGTGCTGGGCGAGGCCGATGCGCATGAGAAGATGGGGTGAAGCCGAAGATGGGGTGAGGCGCCCGCTCAGGCGGGCGCGCTCCCGGCGGTGGTCTCCGGCGCCCAGGGCACGAGGCGCGTCAGCCCGCGATCGACCAGCGTGAACAGGATCAGCGCCATCGCCAGCAGCACGGCGAGCGCGGCGAAGACCATGTCGGTCTGCATCCGGGCGTTGGAATAGATCATGAGATAGCCGAGCCCCGCCGAGGCGCCGACCCATTCGCCGACCACCGCGCCGATGGGGGCGACAGCGGTGGCGACCTTCAGCCCGGAGGCCAGTGCCGGCAGGGCGGCGGGAATGCGGATGAAGCGCAGCGTCTTGACGATGCCGGCGCCGTTGAGCCGGGCCAGATCGACCAGCCCCTGCTCGGTGCGGGCCAGCCCGTCATGAAAGGCCGAGGCGACGGGGAAGAAGATGATGAGGCTCGCCATCACGATTTTCGAGGCGAGGCCGAAGCCGAACCAGATCACCAGCAGCGGGGCGATGGCGAAGACCGGCAGCGCCTGCGCCACCAGCAGCACCGGCCGCATGGCGCGGCGCGCCAGCGGCGAGGCGGCCATCGCCAGCGCGCAAAGGATGCCCAGCAGCGAGCCGCACAGCAACCCGAGCAGCATCTCGCCGAGCGTGATGCCGGCATTGTGGACCAGCACGCCGGCATTGTTCCACGCTGTCATGCCAATGCGCAGCGGACCGGGCAGGATATAGGCGGGGACGGCGAGAAGGCGCACCGCCGCTTCCCACAGGCCCAGCAGAACGAGAGTGACGGCAAGCGCGCGCCCGATGGCGGCCATGGGGAGATTCCTGCCAGACGATTGCTGCAAATGATTGCTGCACGCGATTCCTGCATGCCAAGCGATCATTCCAAACGATTCCTGCATGCGTTGCAGCCCTTATAGCCGCCGCCCGGCAAATGCGCGACGGTTGCGCCGGGGAGGAGTGGGCTGCGGCAGGGATGGCGGGGGCGGAAAGACTTGACGGCCATCAATGCAGCGACACTTCTTCAGGGGCAAAAAAGTCGTGATCAACACTGTGGAGGAAACCAGATGATCAAGGATATTCTCGTCAGTCTGCGCGTGGGCGACGTTACGGAAGACGTCGCCGGCGATTATGCGGTTTCTGCCGCTGCCGCGCTCGACGCGCATCTGACGGGCGTCGCCGTGAGCTACGAGATCGACGTGCCGCCGGTCTACACGGAAGCCTTCTCCACCGACTTCATCGAGGCCCAGCGGGCGGAAGGCCAGCGCCAGGCCCGCACCTCGGTGGAGCGCTTCGGCGAGGCGGCGCGCTCGCTCGGCCTCACCGGCGAGGTGCGGCTGATCGACGGCACGCCGGGCGGGGCGGCCGAGCAGATCGGCGTGATGGCCCGCCTCTATGACCTGACCATCGTCAACCAGGCCGACCCGGACAGGCTCGGCCCGGAGGATGTGGTGACCGAGGCGGTGCTGTTCGATTCCGGCCGGCCGGTTCTGGTGGTGCCGCGCAAGCAGCAGAAGCCGTTCTCGATGAAGCGTATCATGGTCGCCTGGGACGGCAGCCGCACCTCGGCCCGGGCGGTGGCGGAAGCGCGGGCGCTGCTTGGCCACGCGCATCTGGTCGAGGCGGTGGTGGTCGAAACCGGCAAGCCCCTGCGCAAGAAGGGCGTCGACCTGCCGGGCGCCGATCTCGCCCGCCATCTCGCGCGCCACGAGAAGACGGTGGAGCTGCGCACCCTGGTGCCAACAGGCGGCGAGAGCATCGCCGATGTGCTGCTGAAGGAAGTGGCGGCGCGCGACATCGATATCGTCGTCATGGGCGGCTACGGCCATTCGCGGCTGCGCGAATTCGTGCTCGGCGGCGTCACCCGCGACATGCTGGAGCGCATGACGGTGCCGCTGTTCCTCGCCCATTGAGGCGCCCGCACCCGCGCGAAAAATCAGGCCCGGCGTTTGCGCCGGGCTTTTGCGTTCAAGTCCGGCGCCCGCGCCGGGCTTTTTGCGTTCAACGCCGGCGCGAACGCCGGGCTTTTACGTTCAAAGCCGCGCCCGCGCCGGGTTTTTGCATTTCCGGGCCGGCTTTCGTGTTTCCAGACGGTTGCTGCCGGCCGCCGGCGGGCTTGGCGCAAGCCAAATTTAAGATGTGAAGCGACAGGTCTGCCGGATGGCCTTACCTGTCCGCAGTGGGTCGACGATACGGAAACCGGAAAGGAAGACGATGAAAAAGCTTCTCGCCACCACGCTGGCGCTGCTCGCCTCCGTCAACATGTCGCTGGCCTGCACGGCGGTCGATCTCGTCGCCAAGGATGGCAGCGTCATCGCCGGCCGCACCATGGAATGGGCCTTCGACATGAAGTGGCAGCTGGTGAGCCAGCCCAAGGGCACCGAGCTGACGCTGATCGCCCCCGCCGCGCTCAATCTGCCCGCCCACAAGGTGGCGACCAAATATGCGGTGGTCGGCGTCAATGCCGGCATCATTCCCGGCGGGGCGCTGCTCGACGGGCAGAACTCCGAAGGCCTCTCGATGAGCGGCAATTTCCTGCCCGGCTTCACCCGGTACCAGACGGTGACGAAGGACGACAAACAGTACCAGACGGTGCTGACCTTCGGCTCCTGGGCGCTGGGCAGCTTCGCCACTGTCGCCGAACTGCGCGCGGCACTGCCGGCGATGAAGGTGTGGGCGGATGACACGTTGCAGAGCGGCCCGACGCCGCCGACCATCCATTTCGTCTTCGTCGACCGTTCCGGTGCCGGCATGGTGGTGGAATATGTCGATGGCGAGGTGCAGATCCACGACAATGTCGCCCATGTGCTCACCAATGCGCCGACCTATGACTGGCACCTCACCAATGTCCGCAACTATCTCAGCCTGAGCACGGTGGGCGTGCCTGCCCGCGAGATCGGCACGACGAATGTCACCGAACTCGGCCAGGGCGGCGGGCTGATCGGGCTTCCCGGCGACTACACGCCGCCCTCGCGTTTCGTCCGCGCCACTCTGCTGCGCCACGGCGTGACCGAGCCGGCGGATGCTGGCGCCGCAGTGCAGGCGGTCGCCCATATCCTCAACAATGTCGACATCCCGCTCGGCATCGCCCAGTCCCGGCTGCCGGATGGCTCGATGGTCTCCGATTACACCCAGTGGGTGGTGGTGAAGGACCTGACGCATAACCGGCTGATGATCGCCGACTATGACAACCGGCTGAACTACCTCACCATCGACCTGGCGCCGCTGTTCGCGCAGACTACGCCGGCGGCGCGGCTTGTCATCGAGCTGCCCTATCCCAAGACGAGCGCCGGCGCCGAGGTTCTGGCGCCCTGAGCCCGCCCGCCGGCCAGCCGGGAAGGCTGGCCGGCCGCTTGCATGGCACAGGCCCCCCAACGAGGAGGCCGTGCCGATGACATTGATCTCCCCCCCGATGCTGATGCGCCCGATTCCCGCATCCCCGCCACTGAACGAAGAGCGTGTGCGCGCCGCCGAGGCGTTCGCGCTCGCCTATGCCCGCAAAAGGGGCGGGCGGGTGCGGGTGCGGCCGGATGTGTGGCTGGAACTGCGCGCCGCCGGCGCCGACATGTCGCTCTATATCTGCGACACGCGCTGAAGGCGCTCGCCCGGCCTATTCGCCCGCGCCCTGCTGGCCCAGCGCTTCCTTGAATGCGTCCGGCAGCATCACATTGGCCGAGGCGTCCCTGAACATCGGGGCGATGTCGGCGGGGGTGTAGCCGGCAAGGCCGCAGCCGATCGGCGTCAGCTGGAAGGTGAGGTCCGGCCGGGCGGCAGCGAATTTCAGGAAGCGGCGGACATATTTCTGGATGTCCGGCAGCGGCAGCGTCTCGATGTCCCAATCCTTGGTGGGAATGGCGAAGGCGGTGCCGGTGAGGCCGAAGCCGACGCCCCATTCCGCGCCCCGGTTGTCATGCGCCCAGCGTGCCGCCCCGCCCGCATGAATGCCGGCGAGGTTCGAGCCGAAGACGAAGACCGGGTTACGCTCCATGCCGCCCCTCCTGCCGTGTGCCGATGCCGCCGGCCGATGCCGCCGGACGGCGCATGAGGGCCTTGCGAAAAACGGCGCCGGTGCGGCGCACCCAGGGCGCGCCGCACCATCCGGCGAAGAGAATAGGGGCGATGGGAATTCTGGTACAGCTGGGTGGGCTCGAACCACCGACCTCCGGTTCCACAGACCGGCGCTCTAACCAACTGAGCTACAGCTGCGTGCCAGAACGGCGCGGAACCTACTTTGGCGGCCGGCGCTTTGCAAGGCCACCGCGCACGCTTCCGCAAACGCCGTGGACAACCCGCCCTCCGGCCTGGTGTGGCGGGCCTCGCGGAGGGGGATGGCGCGTGGCATGCTTCCTGTATGAGCAGGATGGACACAGGCGCTCAGCCGGGGGAGGCATCGCATGCAGACAGGGCCGGCGGACGAATCGGGGAGCGCGGCGCTGCTCGATGCGGGGCTGAAGGTCGCGTCGCTGCCGCTGGAGCCGGAACTGCGCCCGCGCGTGCTGATGCATCTTGAAACCGCGCTGGCAATGGCCGCGCTGGTGACAGATTTTGCGCTGCCCGACGAGGCCGAGCCGGCCCCGGTCTACCGGCCATGAGCGCGCCCATGTCCCCCGATGCCGACGCCGCGACCCTGCTCGCCGGGCCGGCCTGCGAGCTGGCGGCGGCGGTGCGCGCGGGGCGGGTGAGCGCCCGCGCGGTGACGCAGGCGGCGCTGGCGCGAATCGCGGCGGTCGACCCGGTGCTGAACGCCTTCACCGATGTGACGCGCGACCGCGCGCTGGCCGAGGCCGACGCGCTCGATGCCGCCCGCGCCGGCGGGCAGGCGCTGGGTCCGCTGGCCGGCGTGCCCTTCGCGGCGAAGAACCTGTTCGATCTCAAGGGTCTGCCGACACGGGCGGGCTCGAAGATCAACCGCGACCGGGAACCCGCCTTGCGCGACGCGACGCTGGTGGAGCGGATGAACGCGGCCGGGGCGGTGTGCCTCGGCGGGCTCAACATGGGCGAATATGCCTATGACTTCACCGGCGAGAATGTGCATGACGGCCGCTCCGCCAATCCGCACGACCACGCGCATATGTCCGGCGGTTCCTCCGGCGGCTCGGGAGCGGCGGTGGGCGGCAGACTGGTGCCGCTGGCGCTCGGCTCCGACACCAATGGCTCGATCCGGGTGCCGTCCTCCTTCTGCGGCATTTTCGGGCTGAAGCCGACCTATGGCCGGCTGTCGCGGGCGCGCAGCTTTCCTTTTGTCGCCAGCCTCGACCATCTCGGCCCCTTCGCCCGCCATGTCGGCGACCTCGCCGCAACGTATGACGCGCTGCTCGGCCCCGATGCCGACGATCCCGCGCTCGCCGACCAGCCCGCCGAACCAACGCTGGCGCGCCTCGATTCGCCCGGCGACCTCAAGGTGGCGGTGCTCGGCGGCTGGTTCGCCCGGCAGGGCACGCCCCGGGCCTATGAGGCGGTGGCGCGCGCCGCCAAGGCGCTGGGCGCCACGCGCACGGTGGAGCTGCCGGAGGTGGAGCGGGCGCGGGCGGCGGCCTATCTCATCTCCATGGCGGAAGGGGCGGCGCTGCATGAGGGGCGGCTGCGCGAACGACCGATGGATTTCGACCCGGCGGTGCGCGAGCGCCTGCTCGCCGGGGCGGTGCTGCCGGCGCGCTGGATCGCCCGGGCGCAGATCTTCCGCCGCTGGTTCCGCGACCGGGCGCTGGAACTGTTCGCCGATTGGGACGTGCTGATCGCGCCCTCGACCCCGGTGCCGGCGCCGCGCGGCGGGCAGACGACCTTCGTGCTCGACGGGCAGGAAATGCTGGTGCGGCCGAATATCGGCATCTACACCCAGCCGATCTCCTTCATCGGCCTGCCGGTCGCCGCCGCGCCCATCGCCACCGGCGAGCGCCTGCCGATCGGCGTGCAGCTCATCGCCGCCCCGTGGCGGGAGGACAAGGCGCTGCAGGCGGCAATGGTGCTGGAGCGGGCGGGCATCGCCATCGCGCCGGAACCTGTGGTGTAAGTGTCAGTCGCGGCGGAAGGCGAGATTGGCGATGAAGCCGACCGCGAGCGCCATCAGCGCGGTGGCGAGGCCGTAGAGCCAGGGATGGTCCTGCGCTGTTGTGGCGACCGTCTGCTCGAAATCGATCTTCGCCACTTCCAGGTCCAGCGCCCCCCGGCTGACCAGCGCGCCATCGGCAAAGGTCTTCACCACCACCTCATAAGGGCCGATGGGGGCGGTGCCGGGAATGGGGATGGTCGCGCGAAACACGTTCGGCGCGATGAACTCGACCCCTGCCGGCCGCTCGAAATACAGCCCCTGCGCCTGCTTCACCCGCAGAAACGCCTGCCGGAACGGGTCCTGCGGCACCACATCGGCATAGTCCGAGCCAATGCGTTGCAGCAGATGGTTATTGTCGAGCCCCACCTGTTCCTGCCGCAGGATTTCCGCCTCCGCGATCAGTGCCGGGGCGCGGCTGGTGAAGACGGCGAGATAGGAAGGCGCGGCAAGGAAGCTGCGGCTGTCGGCATTCACCCACAGGCCGAGAAAGCGCTCCTTACGCCAGGTGGTGAAGCTCTCGCTCGGCCCGCGCACAGTGACGATGACATCCTGCGGGCGGGCCGGCGTCGCCGCCTCGCCGGGAGCGATGACGCCGAACAGCACGATCGTGTCGCCGGTGAAGTTCGAGGTGATGGTGACGCGGGCCTTGGACAGCGAGAGCACCAGCTCGGCGCCGCGCGCATCGCCGCCGGCCAGCGCCAGCGCCAGCGCGAAGAGGAGCAGCGGCGCGGCGAGCCGTCTCATCGCGCCGCCTCATCGATGGAGACGGCGTAGAAATCGGCCGGGGTGACGATCTGGTCGACGGCGACGCGCAGGCCGACGGCAAGCACCAGCAGGCCCAGCAGCAGGCGTAGCCTCTCCGCCGGCATCGCCTGCCCGGCGCGGGCGCCGAACTGCGCCCCGATGGTGCCGCCCACCATCAGCACCAGGCCCAGCACGGCATCCACCGTCTGGTTGAGCACGGCGTGCATGAGGATGGCGGCGGTCATCGTCACCAGGGTCAGCATCAAAGCGGTGGCGATGGAGGTGAGGGTGGGCACGCGCAGCAGATAGATCAGCGCCGGCACCAGGATGAAGCCGCCGCCAATGCCCATCAGCGCGCCGAGAAAGCCGATTGCGAAGCCGATCGTCACCACGGGGATGACCGAGACATAGATGCGCGACTGGCGGAACCGCATCTTGAACGGCATGCGCAGGAACCAGGGATGCGCCCCCGGCCGCTTCACATTGGCCTTCTCGCCGCGCCATTCGCGCAGCAGCGCCCGCAGGCTCTCCGCCACCATCAGCGAGCCGATGGTGCCGAGCATCACGATATAGGTGACGGCGATCACCAGATCGAGCTGGCCATACCGGCGGAGCAGCATGAAGGCGACGACGCCGGCCAGCGTGCCGGTGAGGCCGCCTGTCAGCAGCACAAGGCCTAATCGGACATCCACCAGCCCCCGCCGGAGATAGGTGAGCGTGCCGGAAAAGGAGGAGGCGGCCATGTGGGTCGACACGCTTGCCACCGCCACCGCCGGCGGCACGCCGAGGAAGATGAGCAGCGGCGTCATCAGGAAGCCGCCGCCGACGCCGAACATGCCGGAGATGAAGCCGACCGCGATCCCCAGCGCCAGCAGCGTGAAGATGTTCACCGGCAGTTCCGCTATCGGCAGATAGATCGTCACGGGCAGGTCCGGCAGCGTCGGGGCGTCGTTAGCCCATAGCAGGATTCGCCCAACAAGGATTTAACGCCGGGCGCCGGACGGGCGGGCGCCCTGCGTGGGGCTGGTGCTATAATACATTATCAAAGATAATGTCTGACGGTATCGCAGCAATTAATGTAGTAGTGGGCTAGTACAGATCCTCACGTGGTAATATTTTTTGTCCGCCCAGTTGATTTAGTGGCGGATACGCCAGCGTTGCTGACTTAACGTTCGCGTAAGGCATGCTAGCGTGCCGCGTCAACGGACCCGAACGAGGTCCGGGATGTCCAGGAGGAAACCCCATGTCTCTTTTCCGGCGCGGTTCGCGCAACGCTGCGCTTCTCGCATCCACCATGTTCGCGGGCGCGGTGATGCTCTCGGCTTCGGCTTATGCCCAGTCGACCGACAATATGCAGAAGCTCTCGAACTTCCAGCAGACCGGCGCCTCCATGGAAATGGAAACGGTGCCGCAGACCGGCCCGCGTGTGGATGCGTTCAACAAGACGCTGGCCGGCATCAAGCTGCCGGACGGCTTCAAGATCGCGCTCTACGCCATCGTGCCTGACGCGCGCGAGATGGCGGTGGGCCCGACCACCGGCGCCGTCTTCGTCGGCACCCGCAAGTCGAAGGTATGGGCCGTCACCGACCGCGACAAGGACCGCGTCGCCGACGAGGTCAAGGTGTTCGCGCCCTCGATCCAGTTCAAGCTGCCGCACGGCGTCTGCTTCTCCAAGGACGGCTTCCTGTTCGTCGCCGAGCAGAACCGCGTGCTGCTCTTCCCCGCCGCCGAGTATTTCTATGAGGGGCCGGATGTGGCCGCCTTCGAGGTGGTGAAGCAGGGCGAACTGATCCCGCCGGGCGAGGAATCCTACAACCACACCGCCCGCGTCTGCCGTATCGGGCCTGATAACAAGCTCTACATCACGCTCGGGCAGCCCTTCAACGTCTTCGCGCCGGAGAAATACGACCTCTACAAGAAGGCCGGCATTGGCGGCATCGTGCGGATGGAGCGCGACGGCAAGAACCGCGAGGTCTATGCGTGGGGTATCCGCAATTCGGTGGGCATGGACTTCAACCCGAAGGACAAGACCCTGTGGTTCACCGATAATCAGGTCGACGGCATGGGCGACACTATCCCGCCCGGCGAGCTGAACCGCTCCACCGAGCTTGGCCAGACGTTCGGCTTCCCCTATTTCGGCGGCGGCAATGTCCGCACCGTCGAATACAAGGACCAGACGCCGCCGGCCGATTCGGTGAAGCCGCAGGTGGAGATGGACGCCCATGCCGCCGATCTCGGCATGACCTTCTACACCGGCAAGCAGTTTCCGGCGCAGTATCGCGGCGGCATCTTCTCGGTGCAGCACGGCTCGTGGAACCGCACCGACCCGGTCGGCGCGCGGGTGATGTTCACCTCGCTGAACGAGGACGGCACCGTCGCCAAGACCGAGCCCTTCGCCGAGGGCTGGCTGGTCGACGGCGAATATCTCGGCCGTCCGGCCTCGGTGGCGCAGCTGAACGACGGTTCGCTGCTGGTGGCGGACGACACGTCGGGGGCGATCTACCGCATCTCCTACGAGAAGTAAGCGGGCCGCAGCCTCGCCCCTGCGCCTTCGGGCGCGGGGGCACATTTTTTCTTGCCGGGAACAATCGATGAAACGGATGATCTGCGCGTCGCTGCTCGCGGCGGCGCTGGGCTGCGCCCCCGCCATGGCGCAGGACGCCAAGGCCGGCCGCGCCAAGGCCTCCGCCCAATGCGCCGTGTGCCACGGCACCGACGGCATTGCCCAACTGCCGACGGCGGCCAATCTCGCCGGCCAGCAGGAGGTCTATCTGGTCAAGGCGCTGGAGGATTTCCGCGCCGGCCGCCGCGTCAACGAAATGATGACGGTGGTTTCCAAGGATCTGAGCGATGCCGACATCGCCAATCTCGCGGCGTGGTACGCCTCGATGAAGGTCACGGTACAGGTGCCCGAGCGCCAGCCCTGAGAGCTTTGGCATCGACGGGGGCGGAGGTCGCGCGCGTCGCGGCGTCCGCCTTCCTCGTTTAGCGACGGCTCACCCGTGCGGGCGGCTCTGGTGGAACTGGGCCAGCAGCGCCGCGAGCAGCGTCTCCAGCCCGTGGGTGAGGCACGCTGGCGCGAGCCTTCCGGGGCGCGGCAGCGGCACATGGACGAAGACCGCCAGGCGCGGGCCGCCATCGCCGCGGCGCCCAGCCCGCGCCCAGCCATAGGCGCTCCAGGCCAGCGCATTGCAGACATAGCGGCCGGCATGGCGCGAGACATGCGCCGGCACCCCTGCCGCGCGCAAAGCCGCCAGCAGCGGCGCCGGCCGGGCGGTCATTTCGAGCTCTGCCGGCGCGCCGGGTTGCAGCGGGCGGCTGGCGGGGCGGCGGTGGGCGGCATCAGGAAAAACGCCCGTGGCGTTGCGCGCGACGCGCTCGACCGACACATACCGGCGCCGGGCGGCGACGCCGAGCATCAGCACGATATCGGGCTTGGTGCACTCCAGCAGGGCGGGGAAGGCGGCGGCCTCGTCCCAGCGTGTCGGCAGCAGATGCAGCGCGACCTGCGCTCCCGCAACGCGGCGCCCCCGCGCCAGCCGGCGGGCGAAGCCGGCGGACGGGTTCGCCGGCATGCCGGGAAAGCGGCCGAAGCCGGTGATGAGCACCGTCGGCGCGGTCAGAGGGGCGGCGTCCGGACAGGCATCGCGCCCGGCGGGCATCAGGCGGCGCGCTTGTCCAGCGCCCGCGACAGCGCGCCCTGCAGATCGGAAAGCTGGAACGGCTTGTTCAGCACCGGACAATTGCGCCAGGCGGCATCGATGGCGCTGTCGGAATAGCCGGTGGAGAACACGATCGGGATGCCGTGGCTGGCGATCGCCTCGGCGATGTCATAGCTGTGGCGGGTGCCGAGATTGAGGTCGAGCATGGCGACGTCGATCTCGCCATGGCGGGCGGCAACGAAATTCAGCGCATCGTCGAAGCGCGATTCATTGCCGACGACCGTGGCGCCGAGCTCCTCAAGCATGCCCTCGATCATCATCGCGACCAGGGTCTCGTCCTCCACAACGAAGACGCGCTGGCCGGACAGCGTGGGCAGATCCTGCATGATGATATCCGTCACTCCTTCTGGTCGAGCTTGCCAATTCGGTGCCGACCAGGAACCGTCGCCGTGTTCTTAAATATTCTTCCATCATTTCGGCTTTTTTGCGAGTCCGAGCGCTCAACCATCCGCCCAGCCGAAGAGTTCGGCGATCTTCGTGGCACCGAGCGTCGGCGACAGCTCTCCGGCCGCGACGGCGTGCTCGATGCCCGGCAGCTGCGCCCGCAGCGCCGGCTCGGCGCGCATCTTCTCGCGCACCCGCTCGTCGAACAGGGTCCACATCCATTTCACCTGCTGGCCGCTGCGCCGCGTGCCGAACGCCCCCGCCGCCTCGCTGCGTGCCCGGTGCCGCAGCACCTCATCCCAGAGCGGGGCGATGCCCTCGCCGGTGAGGCCGGAATAGGTGAGCACCGGTGTCGACCAGAACGGCTCGCGCCCGCCCAGCACATGCAGCGCGGCGCGGTACTCGCTCGCCGCCGCCTTGGCGCGGGTGAGGTTGGCGCCGTCGGCCTTGTTCACGGCGACGATGTCGGCCAGCTCGATGATGCCCTTCTTGATGCCCTGCAACTCGTCGCCGGCGCCCGGCAGCATGAGCACGAGGAAGGTATCGGTCATGTCGGCCACCGCCGTCTCCGACTGGCCGACGCCGACCGTCTCGACGAGGACCACGTCATAGCCCGCCGCCTCGCACAGCAGCATCGTCTCGCGGGTGCGCGCGGCGACGCCGCCCAGCGTGCCGGCGGCAGGGGAGGGGCGAATGAAGGCGCGCTCCTCCAGCGCCAGCCGCCCCATGCGCGTCTTGTCGCCGAGGATCGAGCCGCCGGTGCGCGAGGAGGAAGGGTCCACCGCCAGCACCGCCACCTTGTGGCCCTGCGCGATCAGATGGCTGCCGAGCGAATCGATGGTGGTCGACTTGCCGACCCCCGGCACGCCGGTGATGCCGACGCGGATGGCGCGCCCGGTCTGTGGCAGCAGCGCCTGCAGCAGCGCGCCCGCCTGCGCCCGGTGCGTCGGCTTGCGCGATTCCACCAGCGTGATCGCGCGGGCAAGCGTCGCCCGGTGGCCGGAGCGGACGCCCTCGACGAGGGTTTCGAGGGCGGGAAGCGGGGCGGCGGGCGACACTTCAGGAATGGGCGAACTCCCAATAGAGTTCGCGCGCCCGGCGATAGACCGGGCCGGGCTGGAGATCGCGATCCTCGATGCGCGTCACCGGCGTCACCTTGGAATAATTGCCGGTGGAGAAGATCTCGTCCGCCTCCAGGAAGTCCCGCCAGGTGAGCGCGCCCTCTACCACCTCGATCCCCGCCGCGCGCAGCAGGCCGGCCGTGCGGGTGCGGGTGATGCCGGCGAGAAAGGTGCCGTTCGGCGCCGGGGTGAAGGCGACGCCGTCTTTGGCCAGAAACACATTGGCGGTGGCGAGCTCGGCGACATTGCCGATCATGTCGCACAGCACGGCATTGTCGAAGCCGCGCTGATGCGCCTCCACCAGCGCCCGGCTGTTATTGGGGTAGAGGCAGCCGGCCTTGGCGTCGGTGACGGCGCATTCGAGGGTGGGGCGGCGGTAGCGCGACAGGGTGATCGCGGTTCCGTGGTCGGGGCTCGGCATGCCGGCCTCGTAGAGGCTGAGGCACCAGCGGGTCGATTCCGGGTCGGCATCGACCGTGCGCGCACCGGGATATTCCGCCCAATACATCGGGCGGATGTAGAGCGCGGCATTCGGCGCGAAGCGCTTGATGCCCTCATGGGTCAGTTCGACCCATTGTTCCACCGAGACGAGGGGCTTCAGGCCCATCGCGACGGCGGACCGGTTCACCCGCGCGCAATGCTGCGCAAGGTCCGGCGTCACCCCTTCAAAGGCGCGGGCGCCGTCGAACACCGAGGTGCCGAGCCAGGCGGCATGCGTGCGCACCCCCATGATCGGGATATTGCCCTCCTGCCAGTCGCCGTTGAAGAAGCTCCAGGTCTGCGTCCAGTGATGCGACATAACAGCTACTCCGCCAGCGCCGCCAGGATACGGACCCAGCTGCGAATGCCCTTGTGGAAGGAGGTAAGGTCGTATTTCTCGTTCGGCGAGTGGATGCGGTCATCGTCCAGCGCGAAGCCGACCAGCAGTGTGTCCTGCCCCAGCACCTTCTTGAACTGGCCGACCACGGGGATGGAGCCGCCCTCGCCATAGGTGACGGCCGGCGCGCCCCATTCGTCGCCGAGCGCGCTCGCGGCCCTGGCCAGCAGTGGGTTGTCATGAGCGACAGCCACGGCGGGGTTGCCCTCGCCGCTGAGGAATTCGACCGTGCAGTCGGGCGGCAGCTGGGAGCGGACATAGGCGCGCACGCAATCGCGCACATGGGCAGGGTCCTGGTCCGCCACGAGGCGGCAGGTGATCTTGGCGGTGGCGATGGAGGGGATGACGGTCTTGGCACCCTCGCCGGTATAGCCGCCCCACATGCCGTTGACCTCGAAGGTCGGGCGGGTCGACACCATCTCGATCAGCAGCCGATCCTTCTCGCCGATGGGTTGGGAGAGACCAACGGGGCCGAGGAAGTTCTCCGTCGTCAGGTCGAGCTTGGACCAGGATTCGCGCATATGCTCGGACGGCTCGACGACGCCGTCATAAAAGCCGGGAATGGTGATCCGCCCGTCCGCCCCGTGCACGCCGCCGATGATCTTCGAGATCACATGCAGCGGGTTGGCGGCGGCGCCGCCATAATAGCCGGAATGCAGGTCGCGATCGGCGCAGCGCACGATGAACTCGTCATGCATCAGCCCGCGCAGGGAGAGGATGATGGCCGGGGTCTGCGCGTCCCACATGCCGGTGTCGCAGACGAGGGCGAGGTCGGCCTTCAGCTCATCCTTATGAGACTCAAGGAACGGGCCGATATTGGCCGAGCCGCTCTCCTCCTCGCCCTCGACGACGATCGCCACATCGACCGGCAGGCTCCCCGTGGTGCGGATATAGGCGCGGCAGGCCTCGACGAAGGTCATCACCTGGCCCTTATCGTCGGAGGAGCCGCGGGCGACGATCCGCTTCACGCCCTCCGCATTCTCGACAATGCGCGGCTCGAAGGGCGGGCTGTCCCACAGGTCAAGCGGATCGACCGGCTGCACGTCGTAATGGCCGTAGAACATCACCCGCCGCGCCGCGCCCCCGGACAAGGTGCCGGTGACGATGGGGTGGCCAGGTGTGTCGTTCAGCTTGGCGGTGAGGCCGAGCGTGGCGAGGTCGTCCGCCAGCCACTGCCCGGCGCGCCGGCACTCGGCGGCATAGGCGCGATCGGTGGAGATGGAGGGGATGCGGAGAAAGGCGAACAGACGCGCGAGCGAGGCGTCGAGATCGGCGTCGACGGCCGCGAGCACGCGGTCGAGGTCTGTGCTGGAGAGAGCGGCCATGGCCGGGAGTCCTTGTTGTGTTTTCTGAAGGCCTTTTCCGCCTCATCCCCGGGCTTGCCCCGGGGACCCAGACACCTTGCGCCTCCGTCAAGGACTGGGTGGCCGGGTCAAGCCCGGCCATGAGGGTGCGCTGGGAGCTTACCGTCGGCGCGCGCCGCCCAGCACGTTGCGTAGAATGGCCTTGGTCACCTCATTGGTGACCTGCCGCGTCACCTGGTTGACCATGCGCTCGCCCATGCTCATGCCACCGCGCGGGCCGCGCCGGAAAATACCGCCGAGCGCGTCGGACAGCCAGCCGCCGCTTTGCGCCTCGGCTTCGGCCGGCGCGGGGGAGGGCTCAGGCGCGGTGGCCTGTTCGGCGCGCTTGGCGAGGATCTCATAGGCGGATTCACGGTCCAGCGTCTCGTCATAGGCGTGGCGCACCGGGCTCTGGGCAAGCGCGACCTTGCGCAGTTCGGGCGTGATCGGGCCGACGCGGGCGGCGGGCGGGGCGATGAGCGTGCGCTCGACCATGGAGGGCGTTCCATTGCCCTCCAGCATCGAGACCAGCGCCTCGCCCTTGCCAAGCTCGGTGATGACCTGCGCCGTGTTCAGCTTCGGGTTGGGGCGGAAGGTGTCGGCCGCCGCCTTCACCGCCTTCTGGTCGCGCGGGGTGAAGGCGCGCAGCGCGTGCTGCACCCGGTTGCCGAGCTGGGAAAGCACGCTGTCGGGCACATCGAGCGGGTTCTGGGTGACGAAATAGACGCCGACGCCCTTGGAGCGGATGAGCCGCACCACCTGCTCGATTTTCTGCAGCAGCGCCTTGGGCGCCTCGTCGAACAGCAGATGCGCCTCGTCGAAAAAGAACACGATCTTCGGCTTGTCCGGGTCGCCGATCTCGGGAAGCTCCTCGAACAGTTCCGACAGCAGCCACAGCAGGAAGGAGGCATAGAGCCGGGGCGAGCCCATCAGCTTGTCCGCCGCCAGCAGCGAGATGGTGCCGTAGCCCGAGCGCGGCTCGACCCGCATGAGGTCGGTGATTTTCAGCGCCGGCTCGCCGAAGAATTTGTCGGCGCCCTGATTCTCCAGCACCAGCAGCGCCCGCTGAATGGCGCCGACGGTCGCGGGCGAGACATTGCCATAGGTGGTGGTGAGCTTGCCCGCATTCTCCGCCACGAAAGCGAGCATGGCGCGCAGGTCCTTCAGGTCGAGCAGCAGCAGGCCCTGCTCGTCGGCGATGCGGAAGACGACGTTGAGCACGCCTTCCTGCACGTCGTTGAGGTCCATCAGCCGCGCCAGCAGCAGCGGGCCCATCTCCGAAACGGTGGCGCGCACCGGATGGCCCTGCTCGCCGAACAGGTCCCAGAAGATGACCGGGAATTCGTCCGGCACATAGTCGATGCCGATCTCCGCGCAGCGCTTGACGATCCAGTCCTGCCCCTCGCCGGGCATGCCGATGCCGGAGAGGTCGCCCTTGATGTCGGCGGCGAAGACCGGGACGCCGGCGCGGGAAAAGCCCTCCGCCAGCGTCTGCAGCGTGACCGTCTTGCCGGTGCCGGTGGCGCCAGTGGCAAGGCCGTGGCGGTTGGCGAGCTTCAGCGCGAGATATTCCGCCTTGCCGCCCTCGCTCGATGGGCTTCGCCCGACGAAAATCCTGCCGTCGGTGTCACCGGACATGGTCGTCTCCTGCGCACGCTCGCGTCGCCTCCTTTAGAGCGCAGGCGGGGGCGGTTCGGCAAGCGGGGAGGACGGCGAGTTGGCGGCCGGCGCTTGCGTTCCGCCGCGCGGCGGGCGATTTGGGAGACAAGACAGCAACGCCGGGAACATGATGGCCTCTCTCCTCCCGCCCACAGAGCGCATTTTCGAGGCGCGCGGCCACCGGCTCGACTATGCCGGCCGCACGCTGGTGATGGGCATTCTCAATGTCACGCCGGATTCCTTCTCCGATGGCGGGCGCAGCGCCGCGCTCGACGACGCGCGGGCCAATGCCCACCGGCTGGTGGCGGAGGGGGCGGATATTCTCGACATTGGCGGCGAATCCACCCGCCCCGGCCACACGCCGGTGCCGGCGGAGGAAGAGCTGCGCCGCGTGCTGCCGGCGGTCGAGGCGCTGGCCGGGCTGCCGGTACCGCTTTCCGTCGACACTCAGAAGGCGGTGGTGGCCGAAGCGGCGCTGAAGGCCGGCGCCTGCATCGTCAATGACATATGGGGGTTGATGGGCGACCCCGAGATGGCGCGGGTCGCCGCCGCCTATGACGCCGGCGTGGTGGCGATGCACAACCGGGCGAATGTCGACCCCGCGGTCGACATCGTCGCCGACATCCTCGGCTTTTTCGAGCAGGCGCTGGAGCGCGCGGCGCGCGCCGGCATCCGCGCCGAGCGCATCAGCCTCGATCCCGGCATCGGCTTCGGCAAGACCTTCGAGCAGAATCTCAAGGCGCTGGCCTCGCTGGCGGAATTCGGCAGGTTCGGCTTCCCGATCCTGCTCGGCACCTCGCGCAAATCGCTGATCGGCAAGGTGATCGAGACCACGCCGGCGGAGCGCCTGCCGGGCACCATCGCCTCCAATGTGTTGGGCATCCGCGCCGGCTGCGCCATCATCCGCGTGCATGACGTGGCCGCCCATGTGCAGGCGGCGCGGGTGACGGAGGCTATCCTCCATGCCTCCTAAGCTGCCGCCCGAGTTCTTCGTTCGCCGGCCTCGCAAGGTCGAGAAGGCCGTGGCCTATCTCTGCCTCGGCTCCAATCTCGGCGACCGCGCCGGCACCATGGCGAAGGCGGTAGGGCTGATCGCCCGCACGGGGCTGAAGATCATCGCCCGTTCCTCGCTCTACGAGACCCCGCCCTGGGGGCCGGTGCCGCAGGGGCCCTATCTCAACATGGTGGTGGCGGTGGAGACCGAGCTTTCGGCGCGGGAGCTGCTGCATATGCTGCTCGGCGTCGAGCACGCCTTTGGCCGCGACCGCAGCCGCGAAGTGCGCTTCGGGCCGCGCACCATTGACATCGACATATTGCTCTATGGCGACGAGGTGGTGGCCGAGCCGGATCTCGAAATCCCGCATCCGCGCATGATGGAGCGGGCCTTCGCGCTGATTCCGCTGAGCGAGCTCGCCCCCGAGCTGAAGGTTGGCGGCGTGGCGGTGGCCACGGCTCTCGCCGGGCTCGACCGCAGCGGCATTGTCAAGGTGGAGCCGCAGCCGGCGGGGAACTGAGGCGCAAGGGGGCATGTGCGAGAGGCCGGCCCGACACGCGAAGGGCGACGGATCGCTCCGCCGCCCGCTCGTCCGTCGCGCCTTGGGAAGGAGAGGGTGCCGTTCAGCGGCAGACCTCGACATCGCGGTAATAGGGCTGGCCCCAGCTGTTGTAGAGCGTGCGCGTCTCTGTCCAGCAGCTCGGACGGTAATAATTGTTGGCGGCGCCGGCCGCGATGGCACCGACGGCGAGGCCGCCAATGATGCCGGCGGCGACGGCGGCGCCGTTATTGTTGCGACGCGGGCCGTAATAATAGCCGGGGCCGCCCCAGCCGGGACCACGCCAGCCCGGGCCGTAGCCGGGACGCCCCCAGCCGGGGCCGCCGCCACCATGGCCGCGCCAGCCCGGGCCACGCCAACCATCGGCGGCGGCGGGAACGGCGGCGAGGAGGGTAGCGCCCGCGAGAGCGAGCGCGACGAGCTTGCTGGTCTTGGTGAAGCCGATCATGGCGAAATCCTCGGATGGACGCTGCTTGTCGCTCGCGGGCCGGTGTGGCCTTTGATGAACGCTACCCTAGCCGCCTGCTACCGAACCCAATCTGAACCCGCTGTTGCAAAAGGTTCATCAAACTGAACGCATTCCATCGGGGGCGTTCATCTGCCATTCATTCGCGAAACGCAGGAGCCAGGCTTTGCCCGATCACGATAAAGAAGGTCTCGTTTCCGCCTGGACGTTCGACGGCAATGGCGGGGCGCGGCGGATCGGCTGGGAGGAGATCGGGCAGGGCGTGCCGGCCGGGGAACGCTTCCAGTGGATCAACCTTCAGCAGCTCGAACATCGCTATAACCGCAGCTCCTGGCTGACCGATCACAGCGGCATCGACCATTCGATCCTCGAATCGATGGTGGCGGCGGAGACGCGCCCGCGCTGCGCGCTGTTCGACAATGGTGCCTTCCTCAATCTGCGCGGCATCAATTTGATGCCCTACTCGCTGCCGGACGAGATGCACTCCATCCGCTTCTGGGTGGAGCCGCACCGCATCGTTTCAGTGCGCCGGAAGGCGCTGTCGGCGGTGGGGGACTTCGAGGACGCGATCCAGCGCGGGCGGGCGCCGCGCACGCCGGGCGAGTTCGTCGCCGATCTCTCCATGCGCCTGGTCGACCGCATGGACACGGTGATCACCGCGCTGGCGGAGCAGGCGGACGAGCTGGAAGAGCAGGTGCTGAGCGCCACCCTGTCCAATCTGAGCCCGAAGGTCTCCGAGGTGCGGCGCGTCGCCATCATCCTGCGCCGCTATATCGCTCCGCAGCGCGAAGCGCTGAACCACTTTTCGCTGGAAGACGCCGAATGGCTCTCGCCCCGCGACCGCAACCGGCTGCGCGAGGCGGCCGATCGGGTGACGCGCTTCGCCGAGGAACTGGATTCGGTACGCGACCGCGCCGCCGTCATCTACGACCAGATGGTGGAACGGCGCGCCGAGCAGATGAACCGCTCCATGCTGGTGCTGGCGGCGGTGACGGTGATCTTCGCTCCGCTGACGCTGATTACCGGGTTGATGGGCATGAATGTGGAGGGCATTCCCGGCTCGCAGGACCCGAACGGCTTCTGGGCCGTGACGATCCTCGCCGCCGGGCTCGGCGTCGGGCTGGTGGCCTGGCTGCGAATGATCCGCTGGCTTTAGGCCGCCCCTTTCCGTCGCCCGCCAGGCGCATAGATTGACAAGGTGCCGGCCGCGACCTTTCGCCGGCCGTGGAGGGAAGTGCCATGCGCGGGAAAGCGATTGCGTCGGCGGCGATCTTCGCCGGTTTCATGCTGGGGGCGGCCGGTGGCCCGGCCGAGGCCTATGAATTCACCGGGACCTTTCCCGGCGGCGACTGCCGCAAGATGGCGGCCTCGATCCCGCCCGGGCAGCTCTGGTACGGCCATTTCACGGGTCGTCGCCAGTCGCCGTGGAATGTCGACTTCATCGAAGGGCGCACCGCCGATGGCTGCTTCCGCAGCAAGGCCGAATGCGACAACTGGCTGTATCAGTGGCGCTCGGCCTGGCAGCTCAATTTCTGGAACGACTATTGCGTCCAGGGCTGGCCGCCCAAGGCGCGCCCGGCAGGCCCGCGCACCGAGGTGCCGTTCGGCCAATAGAGGCGCGATGCGCATGAAAAAGGGCGCCGTCGACCCGCGACGGCGCCCGATTTTCGCGCGAAGACCGCTCAGACGGCCTTGGAATACAGCTCGGCGACGTAGTCCCAGTTCACCAGGTTCTCGACGAACGCCTTGAGGTAGTCGGGGCGGCGGTTGCGGTAGTCGATGTAGTAGGAGTGTTCCCACACGTCGCAGCCGAGGATCGGGGTGGCGCCGTGCACCAGCGGGCTCTCGCCATTGGCGGTCTTCATGACGACGATCTTGCCGTCCTTGACCGCCAGCCAGTTCCAGCCCGAGCCGAACTGGGTCACGCCGGCCTGGATGAAGTCTTCCTTCATCTTCTCGACCGAGCCGAGGTCCTCGATGATCTTCTTCTCAAGCTCGCCGGGAATGGCACCGCCGCCATTCGGCTTCATCCAGTTCCAGAAGTGGAGGTGGTTGAAGTGCTGGCCGGCATTGTTGAACAGGCCGGCATTCTTGCCGAAGGAGCCCTTGACGATCTCTTCCAGCGACTGGCCTTCCCACTCCGTGCCCTTCAGCAGATTGTTGCCGTTGTTCACATAGGCGAGGTGGTGCTTGTCGTGGTGATATTCGAGCGTCTCGCGCGACATGAAGGGGGCGAGGGCGTCGTGGGAGTAGGGAAGCTCGGGAAGCGTGAAGGACATGGAATCTGTCTCCGCAGAAATGAAATCCGGCCGCGCCGCGTTGGCGCCCCTCGCGGGTGCGCGGGCACCATGAAAGATCGGCACCGATTAGATAGGGCGCGACGGCGCGGGCGACAACCAAAAGCGTCGCGCGCGGCCGAATTCTTCCCCACCGCCGGACGGGGGGCGGGGTGATGCGACAATCGACCTGCCCGCTTTCGCTAAAGCTGTACTGGACGTAAGGTCTCGTACAAGAAGGACCGACGGCGAATCGGTCCGGCGGAGTTTCTTCATGGGTGCAGTAGTCATCGGAATCGGCGCGGCTCTGGCCGCGCTCGGCATCGTCTTCGGCGTAATTGGGTTCGGTTCCGCGGAGACGACTTCCGGCGCGGGCCTGATGATGGTCGGCAGTACCGCTTTTGTCGGCGGTCTTCTGATGGTCGCCCTCGGCTCCATTCTGCGGGTCTTGGGCGACATCGCCGAGAAGCTGGACGGGGCGGTGCATGTCGAGCCTTTCGAGGACGAGCACCATGCCGGGCGGATCGAGGCGGCAGCGGACACCGTTGCGGGCGCGGCCCTCGCCCCGATGGCCTCGGCCTTCGAAGACGCCCCCCCGGCACGCGCGCCGCAGGAACTGCCCCTTGTCGAGGAGGAGCGCGCGCCGCCGGCCTGGTTCGGCCGCAAGCGTGCCGCCGAGCCTCCGAGCGCAGGCGAAGCGGCGTTTGAGCCGGAGCGGGAGTTCGCGCCCGAGCCTGACGTCGAGCCTGAATACGAGCCCCTGCCGCCCTTCCGTTCCCCCCTTGCCGAGGCGGCGCGCCGGGAAAGCACACGGGCGGAGCCGGTGCGCGTCGACCCTGTGCGTACCGAGCCTTTGCGCACCGAGCCCCTGCGTTCAGAGCCGCTCCGCGCGGAAACGGTTCGGCCCGAGCCTCACCGCCAGGAGCCTCTCCGCCAAGAGCCTCTCCGCCACGAGCCTGTGCGCCCCGACGCTGAGCGCCCCGAGCTGCCGCGTTTCGAGCCCACGCGCACCGAACCTCAGCGCCGCGAGCCGCCCGGCTTCCTGCGTCCGGCGGCAGGCGCGGGCCTGCCGGTGGAGCGGCCCGCTCCCGTGCCGTCTGTCTCCCCCGCCGTCGAGGAGCCCGAGGTGCCGCATGCGCACGAGGCCGTGCTGCCCGAGCTGGATGAGGCGCCGCCCGCCTTCCTGCGCGAGGCGGACCTGCTGGTCGACGAGCCCGAGCCGGCGCCAGAGACGCCTTCCGTCACCGTGCTCAAGTCCGGCACCATTGGCGGCATGAGCTACACGCTCTACTCCGATGGTTCGATCGAGGCGGACCTGCCGGACGGGGTCCTGCGCTTCGCCTCGCTGCAGGAACTGCGCGACCATGTCGCCGGCGCCGCCGTCCGCGAGTGAGGTTCTGGCGGCCGTCAGATATGCAAAGGGCGCCCTAGGGCGCCCTTTTTCGTGTTGTGGATGTCTGGGCCGAAGCGCGTCAGCGCCCCGCCATGGCGAGGGCGAAGGCATAGATCATCGCGGTTTCCTCCAGCCGGTCGAACCGGCCCGAGGCGCCGCCATGGCCCGCCTCCATATTGGTGCGCAGCAGCAGCGGGCTGGTATCGGTCTTCAGCGCGCGCAGCTTCGCCACCCATTTCGCCGGCTCCCAATAGGTGACGCGCGGATCGGTGAGGCCGGCCAATGCGAAGAGGGCGGGATAGTCCTGCGCCGTCACATTGTCATAGGGCGAATAGGCCTGGATGCTGGCGAAGGCCTCGGCATCCATGATCGGGTTGCCCCATTCCGGCCATTCCGGCGGAGTGAGGGGCAGCGTGTCGTCGAGCATGGTGTCGAGCACGTCGACAAAGGGCACTTCCGCGACGATGCCGGCGAACAGGTCCGGGCGCATATTGGCCACCGCGCCCATCAGCATGCCGCCGGCCGAGCCGCCATGGGCGACGATGCGGTCGGGCGCGACGATCTTCTCGGCGATAAGATGCTCGCCGGCGGCGATGAAGTCGCTGAACGTGTTGGTCTTGCGGGCGAGCTTGCCCTCACGGTACCAGCGCCAGCCCTTTTCCGTGCCGCCGCGAATATGGGCGATGGCGAAAACGAAGCCGCGATCCACCAGCGACAGCCGCGCAGTGGAAAAGCCTGACGGCATGGACATGCCATAGGCGCCATAGCCATAGAGCAGGCAGGGCGCGCTGCCATCGAGCGGGGTGTCGGCGGCAAAGAGCAGCGACACCGGCACAAGCTCGCCATCCGCTGCCGGGGCCATCAGGCGACGGGTGACATAGCGCTTCGGGTCGTGGCCGGAGGGCACCTCCTGGCGCTTGCGCAGCGTCCGGGCGCGGCTCGCGACGTCATAGTCCCACACCTCGGCAGGGGTGGTCATGGAGGAATAGGTGAAGCGGATCTCGGTCTTGTCGAAGCCATGGCCGGGATCGAAGCCAAGCGAATAGGCCTCCTCGGCGAAGGCGACGGCATGCTCGGTGCCATCAGCCAGCGTCCGCACCACAAGGCGCGGCAGCCCGTCCTCGCGCTCCAGCCGCACCAGATGGCCCCGCAGCACGGTTGCCGACAGGAGCAGGCGGCCGGGCTTGTGCGGCACCAGATCGTGCCAATGGGCGCGCCCGGGCGTCGCCAGCGGCGCCGTGACGATCTTGAAGTCCTCGGCCCCGTCGGCATTGGTCTCGATGACCAGGCTCTCGACGCCGTCGAGCGCGGGATGATGCTCGACGCCGTAGCGCAGGCCCGGCTCGCGCGGCGCCACCCGGACCGGGGCGTCGAGCGGGGATTCAAGGTCGAGGAGCCTGACCTCGCTGGTGTCGTGGTCGCCGCAGGAGATGAGGCCGAAGCGGCGTGACTGGGTGCGGCCGAGCGAGACGAAGAAGCCCTTGTCCGGCTCCTCATAGACCAGCACGTCCTGCGCCGGGTCGGCGCCCAGCCGGTGGCGGTAGACGAAGCTCGGGCGGTGCTCGGCGTCGCGACGGATATAGAACAGGTAAGAGCCGTCGGCGCTCCACAGCACGTCGCCGGTGGTTTCCGTGACCAGATCGGGAAGATCGGTGCCGGCCTCGATGTCACGGATGCGCAGCGTGTAATATTCCGAGCCGGCCTCATCCGTCGTCCAGGCGAAGAGGCGATGGTCGGGGGATTGCTGGGCGTCGCCGAACTGGAAATAGGCTTTGCCGTCCGCCAGCGCGTCGCCGTCGAGCAGCACGGTTTCGCCGGCAATGGCACCGGCCGGCCGGCGGCAGATCAGCGGGTGCTGCCCGCCCTCGCGGAAGCGGGTGAAGTAGGCGAAGGGCCCATCCGTGGAGGGCACGGACGAATCATCCTCCTTGATGCGCCCGCGCATCTCCTTGACCAGCTGGGTGCGCAAGGCGGCGTACGGGGCCAGCCATGCCTCGGCGCCGGCGTTCTCGGCCTCCAGCCAGGCGCGGATATCGGGCGCCAGCAGGGCGGGATCGCGCATCACCTCGCGCCAATTGTCGGCACGCAGCCAGGCATACGGGTCCACCAGAGTCTGGCCGTGAAAGCTGCGAACCAGTGGCGGATGGGCGGGGACGGCGGCGGTGGTCGTCACGCGGACTTTTCCTCGCCCTGGGGCGCATCCGCCTGGAAGGCGAGGGCGACGCCGTTGATGCAGAAGCGCTGGCGCGTGGGCGGCGGGCCATCGGGGAACACATGGCCGAGATGGGCGTCGCAACTGGCGCACCGCACCTCGACCCGGTGCATGCCATAGGAATGGTCGTGATACTCGCTGACCGCCTCGGCATCCACCGGCTGGAAGAAGCTCGGCCAGCCCGTGCCCGATTCGAACTTGGCGTTGGAGCGGAACAGCGGCGTCTCGCAGCACACGCAGCGGTAGATGCCGGGCTCCTTCTGGGAGAGGTGCGGGCCACTGAAGGCGCACTCGGTGCCGTGGCCACGGGTCACGTGGTACTGCTCGGGGGTGAGCTGGGCGCGCCACTCAGCGTCCGACTTCACCACGCGGGGGCGGCGGGAGATCTGGTCCATGGGAAAATCCTTCAGCTTTTCCGCTGAGATAGTGACCCCTGAGGGCAGCGGCAAGTGTTGTCGTCTTTCAGGAAGTTTTGCCCGGCGGATCGCTGGCGCGTGGTCGCGCCGCCACAGGCTTTCGATAAAATTGAGCTTGCGGCGGCTGGGCGACAGTTTCACGGCGGCAGCGCGTTGCACACATCATTGCGACCAATGGCACTCGAAAAATCTTGTTATCTCTCCTGTTCAAGTCTATCTGTGGATTTGCGGCCGTCGGCGGGGCGAATACGTTTGGAAGTGACGTATTTGGACGTACAAGGGCGGCACGCAGGGCGCGCTTCGGCGTTGCACGCGACTTTTGCAAAATGAATTGAAGAATGGGCCATGAGCGATATCAACGACGCCGACAGCTATATCGAACTCGCCGCCGATATCGTCTCGGCGTATGTGAGCAATAATGCGGTCTCGTCCAATGAACTAGTCACCCTCCTTGCGGATGTGCACGGCGCATTGCAGCGGGTCGACAAGGGCGAGGTCGAGGTGGTGGTGGAGCCGCTGAAGCCGGCCGTTCCGCCGAAGAAGTCGGTGATGCCCGACTACATCGTGTGTCTCGAAGACGGCAAGAGGTTCAAGTCGCTGAAGCGGCACCTGCGCACGCAGTACAACCTCACCCCCGAGGCGTATCGCGAGAAGTGGGGCCTGCCGGCGGACTACCCGATGGTGGCGCCCAACTATGCCGCCGCGCGCTCGGCGCTGGCGAAGGAGATGGGCCTGGGCCAGCAGCGCCGCCGCACCCCGGCTGCGGGCTGAACAGCGGCGCCGGTAGCGCCGCTCCTGAACCGATTGGAAAGGCCGTCACCCCGGGTGGCGGCCTTTTTCATTGTGCCGAGGCTTTGCCCGGCAAGGGCGCCGCTTCCGCCTCGGCCAGAAGTCGGCGCAGCGCGGCATGGCGGGCCGCGTCATAACCCAAACCGGAGCCGGCAGCCCGCCGCTCGGCCCGCAGCAGGCGCCGCAACGTCGCGCCGTGGCTTTCCGGCTGGCGGCCGAGAAAGGGCCGCAGTGCCGCCGCGCGGCCGGCGATGATGTCGTCGCGTTCCTCGCTGCGGGCCGCGCGGATGCGGCCGGGGCGGGGGCTTGCAGGTGTCGGGAATCTCATGGCGAACCTCGCTTGACCGAGGCCAGTATCGGCTTTGTGCGGCGAACGCGGATAAAATTCCTAGAACTGCGGCTGCGCAGGGAATGGGCCGCACCCAGATTCATAGCCGCTTGATACCGGAACGTTCCGTTTTTGTTCTTGTCAGGTGGCGATTCCGATAATAGGCTTAAATTCCTCTATCGGAGATGTCCCATGCCTGAACCCCACGCCCCGTTCCCCCCGGCGCGGTCGGCGGCCGAGCCGTGCCTGGTCGCCGCCCGGCTGGCCGCTGACGCCACCGCGATTCCCTTGCCGCTTGTGCTGCATCCAAGGCGGCTCGACCGACGCTGCGCCTCCGCCCGCGCGCTGGCGATGTATCTCGCCCATGTCGGGCTCGGCCTGCCGATGAGCCGGGTGGCCGCCGGCTTCGGTCGCCACCGCTCCACCGTCGCCCATGCCTGCCGCCGGATTGAGGAGCGGCGCGAGAGTGCCGGCTGGGACCGCTGGGTGGCGGCGCTGGAGGACGATGCGCGCCGCCTGTCGCCGCCGGCCGGCGCGGCGAAAACCAGCGCGGGAGGCCTGCATGGCTGAGCGCCGCATCGACCATGTCGAGGTGGAGATCGACGGCGTGCGCCGTGCCGTCGCCATCGATCTGGAGGAAAGCCCGCTCGGCTGGCTGGCGCGGCGGCGCGGGCGCGATGGCCGAAGCTTCATCGCGCCGGTTCAGCTCATTGCCGGCGAGCGGCTGCGGGCCGATTTCACCCGCGCCGGCATGGCCCCGCGCCTGACCGCCAATTGGGACGCGGTGACGCGGGCGGACCGCGCCGGTGGTACGGCTGGCCTTAACGCCTCCGAGGCCATGCTCGCCGCCCGCCAGCGTGTGGTGCGGGCGCTGGAGGCGACGGGGCCGGAATTCTCCGGCCTGCTGATGGATGTGTGCTGCTTCCTCAAAGGGCTGGAACAGGTGGAGCAGGATCGCCTCTGGCCGCCCCGCACCGCCAAGGTGGTGCTAGCGCTGGGGCTTGACCGGCTGGCGCGCCACTATGGGTTGAGCGCGGCCGCCCACGGCCCGGCTCGCGCACGGACCCGCGCCTGGAAGGCGGCGGACGAAACAGGGGAGACCGGTTAGAGCGGAGCGCCTTCCAGCGCCGCCCTTGCATCGGCGCGGATGCGCTCGACCATGGATCGCAACCCGTTCGAGCGCTGCGGGGTCAGGTGGTCCTTCAGGCCGATGCGCGCGAACACGGCGCCGGGATCGGCCGCCAGGATGTCGCGGGCTGGGCGGTCCGAGTAGAGCGCCAGCAGGATGGCGACCAGGCCGCGCACGATATGGGCGTCGGAATCGCCCTGAAAGGCGAGGCGCGGGCCTTCCGCGCCGGTGCTGGCGTCGCTCACCAGCCAGACCTGGCTGGCGCAGCCCTGAACCTTGGACTGCTCGCTGCGGCGCTCCTCCGGGAAGGGCGGCAAGGCCCTCCCCAATTCGATGAGGTAGCGGTAGCGGTCGTCCCAATCCTCGAGGAGCTCAAAGTCCTCGATGATGCTGTCGATCTTTGATGTCATCGGCGCCTCTCGGCCCGCATATAGGGGCGCGGGGGCGCCAAGCGCAATGGCACGGGACCCGCCCGCACGCCTCAGGCGGGACGTTTCGGCGGCAGCGGCACGGCGCCGGGCGTGGTCGGCTGGGACGGCAGGACGCCGGCCGGGGTCGCCGGGGGCGCCGTCGGCGCCGCCCCGGCGGAGCCGGTCATATCCGACGACGCGGCCCCCGCAGGCGGGCGCGGGCCTTGCCAGGCGGGGCTGAGATCATGGGTGGTCAGCGTGTCGCCGGCGCGCGAGCCATCAGCGCGGGCCGCCGCCTTGCGCTTCTCCTCCACGATCTGCTCGGAGAGATAGCTGAGCGCGAAGCGCGCCCCGGCCTCGGCGCGCTCGCCGATCAACTGGATAAGGCTGCCACCGATCGCACAGGCTTGCGGCTGGCGGGAACAGAAGCCGCCCGCATCGGCCGCCGCCGCCGTGGCCGCCGAGAGCGCGTCCATGGCGCTGACCTTCGGCTCGCCCGCCGCCGTGCCCGCCGTCGCCTTGCCGTCCGCCGGGGTGTGCGACGACGGTCCGCCGACCACCGCCGGCAGCAGCAGGAAGACAAGGGTGAGCCAGAAACCGATGCGCAGCAGAAAGAACATGAGCCGTCTCGCGGAAGCCTGATAGCGGAGGATAAAGGCTGCGGGTTGCCCAAGAGGTGTCGAAAACCCGCAAAATCAGCCGATCGCGGAAAGGCGATGTTAAGCACGACGGCCGCTTTTAGGGTTCGCTTAAACCCCGCATGGCATTGTCTCCGCACCTGCCGCCTGCGCCCCTCCGATTCGGATTCCAGAACACGGTTCCATGCCCCGTTCCTATGCCAGCGATCTCCTGGTGGACGATATCGATCTCGATGGCGAGCGCGTCGCGGGGCGCCCTTACCGTCACGGCCGGCGGCGCTCCGATCTGTTCATGCTCGTTCTCGCCGCCGGTGCCAGCGCCGCCGTTCTGTTCAACGCGCTGGCGCTGCAGCAGGGGCGTCCCGGTTCCGCAGGGCGCGGCGGCGCGCCGGTCTCGGCCCCGCCGGACATCCGCCAGGTCGACACGCCGCGAGCGACCAGCAGCTCGCCGCCGGTGAGCCCGGCTGCCGCGCCTGCCGCCTCGGTTGCCGCGCCGCTGGAGGCTCCGGCGCCCGACCTGTCGACCGCGCTGCCGACTCCCCTGCCACCAGCCAAGCCGGTGGCGCCGCGCCCTGCCGCCCCCGCCCCCGCCCCCGCTGCCGCTGTGACCGCGCCGATGGCGGAAAAGGCGGGCGCGTCGCCCGCCGGGCTGTTGCCACCGGGCGACGTGCCGGTGTCGCCGCGCGTGATGGAAATCCAGAAGGCGCTGGCGCGCCTCGGGTATGGCCCGATCCGCATTGATGGCGTCTTCGGTGCGGCGACCGAGGAGGCGATCCAGCGCTTCGAACGCGACCGCCGCCTGCCGGTGACGGGGCAGATGTCGGAGCGGGTGATCCGCGAACTCACGGCCGTCTCGGGCTTCAGCATCCGGTAGGCCAGCATGCGGCTGAAAAGCGGGATCTTCGTTTCCGCCCTGTTGCGCCGGGCCAATGGCGCCGGGGCCTTCGCCGCCGTGCGCCGGCGCGGTGCGGAGGAGGCCGGGGCGGTTTTCGTCATCGTAGCGACGCAGGATGGCAGGGCGGCGCTCTACGGCCCGGCGCTACCTTCGCTCGACGGGGCGCCGGAGGAGGAGGGCGTGCGCCTGTTCACGCCGCTGGTGCCGCCGGGCAGCCCCGAGAGTGAGGCGGAGGCGCGGATGGTGCGCGAGGCGCGCTACGATTCCGACCTCTGGCTGGTTGAGATCGAGGATCGCGCGGGCCGGTGCTTTCTCGATCTGGCGCGCGATTGATCCTGACGTCGCTCAGCTTTTGCGCTGGCGCCCTTCCGTGGCCGCCGGAACCGCCGGCGCCGCATAGGGCGCGTTGAAGCTGCGCATGGAGGGGGCGTCCTCCGCCCGCTCGCGGATTGGGCGCCGGCCGCCGCGCCAGGAGGCGACCAGATGCTGGGCGCTGGCGAGGGGCAGTTCGTCGAACATTTCCGCCAGCCGCGCCATTTCCCCGGCCGAGCGACCGGCTACCGGATGCAGCCGGAACAGCACGCGCGACAGGATGGCGAAGGACAGGCCCAGAGCGCGGGCGACCACCGCCAGCGACTGGCCGGTGTCGTCGGCGATGATACGTGCGGCATTTTCCGGAGTGACGCCCAGAGCGCGCTCCATCAGCGCGGCGAGTTCGCCCGTGCCCTTCGCCTTGGCGGAGTCCAGCAGGGCGTCGATGAAGCTCACCGGCGGCGCCGCTGGACGCTCGGACAACGGCAGGGGCGGCAGGGTGACGAGGCGGGCGATGAGGCTGGCGCGCTCCTCCGGCCCGGCGAGGAAGAAATCCGCGCCGGCGGGCGGCACGGTCTCGGCCGGTGCGGCGGGGTGATCAGCCGGGCGCGCGTCGACGCTGGTGCGGACAGGCGGCTGGGCTGCGGGGGAATCGTCCGTACGGGCTTCCGCTACAGGGACTTCCGGGGCAGTTCCGGCGCTGCGGCGATGGGTCAGCTCGGCCAGGCGCTTGGCGAGGGCGGGCGTTACCTCGCGGCGGGCGGCCATGGCGGCAAGGTGTGTGGGGCCCGCCTGTTCGGCCAGCTCGGCCAGGTCTTTCTCGTCGAGTACCGGCGAAAGGCGCAGGATCGGCCCGGCCAGGGCCAGCGGCCCGGCGGCGAGATGGCGCGCCAGCGCGCGCGGCAGCGCCGGGTGCGCCGCCAGCTCGCGCACATGGCGCGCCGCAACCGCCAAGTCGACGCCCTCGATCAGGCGGACGGCGAGGGTGATGAAACGCGCTTCCGCCGCCTCGCCAAGCACCGGCTGCCTCAGGAATTCATGCACCAGCAGCCGCAGCATCGCCGGACGGGTGTCCTGATAGGGACGTCGCGCCGTGTCGTGCGGGTCGATGGGGCCGGAACCGGAAAGGGAGGGCATGGAGGCGAACAGCTCACGATTTGTAGATTGCGCCACCCCGGTGCGGGGCGCGAAACCAAGCTAGCGCTCGAACGTTAGAAAGCCGTTAACCATGGTTGTCCCGTACTGGGCCACTGCCGTTTGGCGGGACATGGGAGGGCGCGATGGGTGCCTTAGTGCCGTTTCCGACGTTGCGGCCGCAGGGCGAGGCGGTGGGCGTGCGCGTGCCGCCCGAAGGCTCGGCCAAGGTGATCATTCTACCCGTGGTGCAATATGTGCGCCCCGGCGTGGCGACGCGGGCGCCAACGGCCGTCGTGGTCCACGATCCGCGCTAGGTCCCGAGCCTGCCCGCTCTGGGCGTTGGGCCTACCGGACCCTCAGATGGCGGGCGCGCAGTTCGCCAGCTGCATCCGCGCGCGCACCTCATCGCGGGCGCTGCGCTCGCGCACCAGCGCCCGGATCAGCACGATGCCCTCGTCGCTGGGTGATTCGACGATCAGCCGGTCGGCCGCGGTCACTTCGTCGTCTTCCGGCAGCGCCGCGCGCTGCTTGGCGTTCATCAGGTCGAGCTCGATGATGGAGCGCCCGGCGGAGCGGTCGTTGATGGCGTAGAAGGGCAGGCCGTGGCGGGTGTAGAACGACACCGAGGTGTAGTCCTCCGTGGTGGGAACGCGCACCTTGAGCGGGCCGGCGGCCAGATCATACAGGCACACCGCCGAGATGAAGGCCGGGTCGGTCGCGGGCAGCACCGCGCCGGCGTCGGAGGGGTCGTCGATTGGCACCACCTCATTGGGGCCGGCCACCGCCGCCAGCCTTGCATAGGCGTCCTGCTCGGCGAGATAGGGCAGCACCAGAACGGCGGCCAGATGGACAATGAGGCCGAGCACGATGCCGGCGAGGGCGGTCAGGATGAAACGGCTCATCGGCGCGGGCTCATGAGCTGCGCTCCCAGGGGCAATGCTCGGTGACGATACGCGGCATCTCCGGGGCGTCGCTTGTGCGGTTGGCGAGGCCGACCGCCGTGTCGTAGAGGCGGAAGGTCAGGACGATGCGATCGCGGGCGCCGGTGGGCAGCCAGTTGCCGGCCCGGGCGCGTGGGCCCAGCGCCACGTCGAGCGTGCTGTCGCGGTTCCACACCACTTCGGTGCTGGTGAAGCCGGTGCGGGCGGCGGCATTGTCGATCAGCCGGCCCTGGGCGTCGGTGAGGGTCAGGGTCCAGTAGCGCGCCTGTGGCAGGCTGCCGGAGACACTTATGTCGCAGCGCCCGTCCAGCGGCCGGCCGGCCGAATCGGTCGTCGCGACGAAGGCGATGCCGTCCGCCAGCTCCAGCGGCAATTCCCCGGCGCGGGCAAGCGCGGCGCGCGCATAGGGATCGGCCGTCTCGGTGCCGGCGCGCGGCCAGGTTTCCCACGGCCCGGAACGCACCAGCCCCGGACCGTACCCGTCCACCATGGTGATCCAGGTAAGGCCGAGCCCGAGGGCGGCGCCGATGGCCAGGGTCAGGAGGAACAGCAGGGAGCGCACGGGCAGAAGCTATCCGGTGGAGCGGGCGCCTCATGGATGGGCGCTCGCGGGGGGAAGGTCAATCGCGGTGGGTCAGTTGCTTCCCACAAGGCTGGCGCCGGGCGCGGGGGTGACGCCGGCGGTGGGCCGGCGCGGGGGCGAAGACGCTGCCTCCTTGAGGCGCACGGAGAGCCCCATCAAGCGTTCCGCCGAGGCCGGGGAGAGCGTGACCGGGCGCTGGATGCCTTCGATCTGCAGCGCCGAGGCCTGCGCCGCCGCGCCGTCGAGCACCGGCGCGGGCTGGTTGCCAAGGCCCGGCGTGGGCTTCATCTCGATGCCCTGATGGGCGAAGGCCATCACCTTCTGCCAGGTCATCGCCGGCAGGGAGCCGCCGGTCATTTTGCGCGTCGACTGGTAGTCGTCATTGCCGAACCAGATCGCCCCGACGTAATTGCCGGTGAAGCCGACAAACCAGGCGTCGCGATAGGCATTGGTGGTGCCCGTCTTGCCGGAGACCTTGGTGCCGGGAATCATGGCGCGCCGGCCGGTGCCGTTTTCCACCACGCTGTTCAGCATCGGGTTGATCATGGCGATGATGTCGGGCGGGATCAGTTCCTTCGGCTTCGGTCCGTTCTGGGCGAAGCTCCACACCGGTTCGCCATTGGGCGTCCGCATGTCGACCACGGCGTGCGGGTCGACCGAATAGCCGCCGCTGGCGAACACCGAATAGGCGGTCGCCATGTCCACCACCGTCACCTCGGCGGCGCCGAGGGGGAGGGCGCGGGTGATCTTCAGCTCGGTCTTCAGGCCCATCGCATGGGCGAGATCGACAATGCGCCCGCGGCCGATATTCTCGGCGAGCTTGACCGCCACCGTGTTCAGCGAGCGGGTGAGGGCGTTGATCAGGGTGATCGAGCCTGCATAGGAGCGACCATAGTTCTGCGGGCACCAGTTGCCGATGCAGATCGGCCCGTCGACGACGATGGTGCTGGGCTTGTATTTGCCGGTCATCAGCGCCGCCGTGTAGACGAACGGCTTGAACGAGGAGCCGGGCTGGCGCAGCGCGTCGGTGGCGCGGTTGAACTGGCTCTCGCCATAGTCGCGCCCGCCGACCATGGCGCGCACCGAGCCGTTCGGCTCCATCACCACCATGGCGGACTGCTTGGCGCCATAGTCCTTGCCGAACTGGCGCAGGCTGTCGCGGATGGCGGTGTCGGCCGCCTTCTGGATGTTCGGGTCAAGCGCGGTGCGGACGATGAAGGAGCGCTCGGCATAGCTCTTGGGCAGTGCGTCGACGATCTGCTTCACCTGGTCGAAGGCGTAGTCGAGATAATATTCCGGCAGGTCGTCCTGCTTGCGGTCGACTGGGGTGGCCGGGTTGCGGCGGGCGCCGAACACCTGGCCCTCGGTCATGAAGCCGGCATCGACGAGATTGTCGAGCACCACGCTGGCGCGCCCGCGCGCCGCCGGCAGGTTGATATGCGGGGCGAATTTCGACGGCGCCTTGAACAGGCCGGCGAGCATCGCCGCCTCGGCCATGTTCACCTCGCGCGCCGACTTGCCGAAATAATACTGCGATGCCGCGTCCACGCCGAAGGCGCCGCCGCCCATATAGGCGCGGTCGAGATAGAGCTTGAGGATCTGGTTCTTGGTGAGGTGGAACTCCAGCCACAGCGCCAGGAACGCTTCCTTGATCTTGCGCTCCAGCGTGCGCTCATTCGACAGGAACAGGTTCTTGGCCAGCTGCTGGGTAAGCGAGGAGCCGCCCTGCACCACGCCGCCGGCGCGCGCATTGGAGAGCACCGCTCGGAAGGTGCCGGGAATGTCGATGCCGAAATGCTCGTAGAAGCGTCGGTCCTCGGTGGCGAGCACCGCCTTGATGAGGTGATCGGGGAATTCTTCCAGCGGCACGGTATCATTGTGGCGGATGCCGCGCTCGCCGATGATGTTTCCGTAGCGGTCGAGGAAGGTGACGGACAGCTCGGCGCGCTTGAGCCAGTCGTCCGAGGTTTCCTGGAAGGCTGGCACCGCCAGCGCCAGCATCAGCACGGCACCCACCGCGCCCCAGGTCATCGCCTCGGAGGCGAGGGAGATGACGCGGCGGGCCGGGCCCTGCACATTGAAGCGCTCGGTGAAGGCAACAAAGCTGTCCCAGCTCGAACGCAGGCTGACGCCGCCGGAATAGATCGAGGAGTCGATCCAGGAATCGATCGCCAGCAGGACATGGCGCAGGCGCCGGCCGAAAGCGGACGGCGGAGCCTTGCCGCCGGCGGATGTCCGGGGCGTCTCCTGCGGCGGATCGTTGGTCGGCGTATCGTTCAAGCCCGTGCTCCAGCGGCGCGCGGAAGTCCCTTCCGGGTCCTCACCGCCCTTATAGCTGAGCCCTTGCCGCGCGACGAGGGCGGCATCAAGGCTCGCCAGGGCGAGGATGCAACGCTATCTAAGGAGTGATTGCTAAGGAGTGATTGTCGGTTCGTGACGCATGGGCCGGCCGACACGCGCGAGCCGGAACCAGCAGAGCGATGCACGACGAATCGACCAACCTCGCAGAGGCGCCGTTCTGGCGCAGCAAGACGCTGGAAGAGATGGACTCCGCCGAGTGGGAGAGCCTGTGCGACGGCTGCGGCCGCTGCTGCCTCGTCAAGCTGCAGGACGAGGATACCGAGGCGATCGCCTATACCGATATTGGCTGCCAGCTGCTGGATGATTTCAACTGCCGCTGCCGCAACTATCCAGACCGCCAGAAGCAGGTGCCCGATTGCGTGCGGCTGACGCCGGAAACCGTGCGCGCACTCGACTGGCTGCCGCCCTCCTGCGGCTACCGGCTGGTGGAGGAGGGGCGCGATCTCTACTGGTGGCATCACCTCGTTTCCGGCGACCGCGAGACGGTTCACGCGGCGGGCGTCTCGGTGCGCGGCAAGGTGGCGGCGCTGGAGGACGAGCTGCCGCTGGAAGACTATGTCGATCACATGGTGCGCTGGCCCCTGCGCCTGCCGCGCGGCGCCGTGCGCAAGGCAGCGAAGGGGTAGGGGAGAAGGGAGGGGCGCCCCCCTTCCTCACAGCGCCAGCACGCTCGCGTCGACCTGCTCGATATTGCGCGTGCCGGTGAGGGCCATGGAGACGTCGAGCTCGCGGCGGATGATCTCGATCGCCTGTGCCACGCCGGCCTGTCCGCCAGCGGCGAGCGCCCACAGGAAGGCCTTGCCCATCAGGCAGCCCTTGGCGCCGAGCGCGCGGGCCTTGAGGATGTCCTGGCCGGACTGTACGCCGCCGTCGAACCAGATCTCGCTCTTGCCGCCGCCAATGGCCTCGACGATTTTCGGCAAGGCGGAGATGGATGAAACCGCACCGTCGAGCTGGCGGCCGCCATGGTTGGAGACGACGATGGCGTCGGCGCCGGTCTGCGCCGCGATCTTCGCATCCTCGACATCGAGAATGCCCTTGAGGATGAGCTTGCCCGGCCAGAGCGAGCGCACCCATTCCACATCCTTCCACGACAGCGACGGGTCGAACTGGCCGGCGATCCATTGCGAGAGCGTGGACAGGCTGTCGCTTTCCTTGCGCACCGCGAGATTGCCGAAGGAATGACGCTTGCCCATCAAAACGCTGGCGATCCAGCGCGGCTTGGTGGCGATGTCGAGCGCGTTGGCGAGGGTGAGCCTGGGCGGCACGGCAAGGCCGTTCTTGATGTCGTTGTGGCGCTGGCCCTGGATCTGCAGATCGAGCGTCAGCACCAGCGCCGAGCATTTCGCCGCCTTGGCGCGCTCGATCAGCGAGGCCGAGAAGGCGCGGTCGCGCATCACATAGAGCTGGAACCAGAACGGCTTGTCGACCGCCCCCGCCACGTCCTCGATCGAGCAGATCGACATGGTGGAGAGGGTAAAGGGAATGCCGGCGGCCTGTGCGGCGCGGCAGCCATGGATTTCGCCGTCGCCGTGAAACAGGCCGGTGAGGCCGGTGGGGGCGATGGCCAGCGGCAGCGCGACCTTCTCGCCGATCATGGTGGTGGCGGTTGAACGGTCGGAGACGTCGATCATCACCCGCTGGCGCAGCTTCAGGGCGCCGAGGTCCGCCTTGTTGGCGGCGAGCGTCGTCTCGTCATAGGAGCCGCGGTCGGCATAATGGAAGATCGCGCGGGGCACCTTGCGCTCGGCGATGGCGCGCAGATCCTGGATATTGGTCACAGTGGCCATTGGCGTTCCTTCCCGGCTTTTCTTCCGGGCAGGCTGATACGCCTCCTCCGGCCGACGTCAATGATGTGCGCGGCGGCGCCGACGGAAACCGGCCCTCGCCGCCGCCAGTGTCGCCCCTCCGGCTGCCTCTGGTAAAATTTAATGACCATGGAAGTCAATGGTCCGCCGGGGTGCGCGCGCGCGGGCGGCGATGTAGTCTCACGCCGTGAACACGACAGAAGAAGAAAACGGGGAGTGGCCGACGTGGAACGCTTGCGCACACCGAAGCTGGCGGAGGCGATCGCCGAGCATATTGAACGGCTGATCCTGGAGGGGGTGTTGCGCCCGGGCGAGAAACTGGCCAGCGAGCGCGATCTCGCCGAGCGGCTCGACGTCTCGCGCCCCTCGCTGCGCGACGCGCTGGCGCTGCTGGAACAGCGCGGCCTGCTGGCAACCAGCCGCGAGGGCACTCGCGTCACCGAATTTCTCGCCGGCCTGACCGACCCGCTCGCCGGGCTGCTGCAATCCAACGAGCAGGTGACGGCGGATTATTTCGAATACCGCACGGCGGTGGAGCGCCTGGCTGCCGGGCTGGCGGCGGTGCGGGCGACGGCGCCGGAGCGACAGGCGATCCGCGACTGCCTCAGCGAGATGGTGGCGGCCCACGCCGCGCAGGACGCCACCCGCGAGGCCGAGGCCGATATCGTGCTGCACCGTCTGATCTACGCCGCCTCGCACAATCTGGTCATCCTGCATGTGATGCGGGCCTTTTCCGAGATGCTGCGGCGGGACATCTTCTTCAACCGCACCAGCCTGTTCGCCCAGGCCGAGTTCCGCGACGCGCTGCTGAGCCAGCACAGGGCGATCGGCGAGGCGGTGGTGGGTGCCGACCCGGAGGCGGCCGAGAAGGCGATCTATGAGCACCTGAAATTCACCGGCGAGACGGTGGCCCGCACCCATCGCGACGCCGCCCGGGTCGACCTCGCCGTGCGCCGGCTGAACCGTTCGACGCTGCTGTCCGGATGAAGCGACGCGGAAAGCGGAGAAAGTCGGGAACAGCACCCATGCCGCAACGTTAGCCCCGGAGAGCGAGGCGCTCGGCTGGCATGGGGATGACCGCATGCGTGCCTCTGCGGGATCCCGCTGCGCGGGCCCGTCAGGCGCTTCTTCCGCCGCAACCAAACATAGGAGATGGACATGCGCCGTCTTCCGCTCGCCCTTGCTGCCCTGTGCGCCGCAGCGGCGCCGGCTTTCGCCCAATCGCCCGGTCCGGGTGTCGCCCCGGAAAAGACGGCCTCCGCCGCCTTCGTCAACCCGAAGGGCGAACAGGTTGGCAATGCCACGCTGAAGCAGACCCCACATGGCGTGCTGATCTCCGTCGAACTCTCCGGTATGTCTCCGGGGGCACATGGCTTCCACATCCACGAAGCCGGCCAGTGCGACCCACAGGACGGCTTCAAGTCGGCCGGCGGGCACTATGCCCCGCGCGGCAATCGCCACGGCCTGCTCGACCCCGACGGGCCGCATGCGGGGGACATGCCCAACCAGTTCGTCGGACCGAGCGGCACGATCAGCGTACAGGTGTTGAACACCAATGTGACGCTCGACCCGGGTACAGGCACCCTGTTCGACGATGACGGCTCGGCGCTGGTCATTCACTCCGGCCCGGATGACTACAGAAGCCAGCCCGCCGGCAATGCCGGCGACCGGATCGCCTGCGGCGTTATCGAACGACCCTAGGCAAAGCTCACCGTCGCGCGGCTAAAGGCGCATGGGCGGGAGCTCGACTTGTGTAACTTCGGTTCGGAAATGATTCTTGCGGGCGATAGGCTTCAGATGAAGCCGATTATGCTGTCATTAAGCGCCAGATATCTATCGAATCCGCAGTTTAATTTCCAACGGCGTTCTTGATTAAGATGGAGAAAAACGGAACTTCAAATCTTGAATGCCTCCTCTGGCGGCGACGTGTCGCTTGAACCTAAGGAGAGAACTATGATGATAACTCGAAATGCCATGTGTGTTGCAGCGGCTACATCCGTGTTGGCGCTTGGTGCGGGAGGCGCTTTTGCGCAGCAGGCTCCCGCGGCAGCCCAGCGGGCCCCCTCCGCCCCGCAGCAGAACGCCGCGACGCCGGCGCAGGGACAGGCCGGCCAGCCGACCGCCCAGATCGACCAGCAGGGCCAGCGTCAGGTGGCACGGCAGTGCCTCGACGATTTGCGGGCGTTCAATGACCAGATGAACGAGGACGGCTTCTGGCTCTCGGGCTGGGGCGGCGCGGGGATGCAGGCCGATCTGCGCGGCGCCCGCACCGGCGCTGCAGCGGATGGCTATGCGACCTCGGCCCCGCGCGCACCCGCCTCGGGCAACGTTCCGGCGAACCAGTCGCCAGCGGCTCGGGCGCCGAACACGCAGGACAATGCCGTGACCCAGGCCCGCCCGCCTTGGGGCGGGAGCAGTTGGGGCATCGCCTCGCCGCCCTACCAGATCCGCACGCTCTATGCCGCGGCGAATGTGCTGGGCCAGCGCGGCGACCAGCAGACCTGTAACGATGTGCTCGCCGAGATGAAGGGCGTCTATGGCGACTACACGGGCCGCCTGCGCCAGGCGGGTATCGAGCCGGGCGAGGTCACGTCCTGGCGCCAGCAAAACCTGGTTGGGGCGCGGCCCGTTACCGAGATTGACGCCGGTCTGATCAATTTGGCCGACGTGACCGGTACCGAGGTCCGCAATCCGCAGGACGAGCAGCTCGGCACGGTCGAGGATGTGGTGCTCGATTCCGAGAAGGGCGGCATCCGCTATGTCGTGATTTCGAGCGGGGGCGTCCTCGGTATCGGTGAGGACCTGGTCGCGCTGCCATGGCAGGCGCTGCGGACCACGCCGGGTATGAACACCTTCGTGCTCAACGTGTCCGAGGAGGTGATCGAGGACGCGCCGTCGATCGACCCGGCGCAGCTTGCCGATCCCGACCGCTCCAGGGAGGTTCGCCGCGAGGTTGACCAGTTTTGGCACGACCAGATGAGCGGCTGACGCTCCCGGCCTTTGCAAAGGGTTACATTATGAAGACCGCACCGGCCACGGCCGTCGCGGTCCAGCGAACGGGGCGGCAGGGATGCCGTCCCGTTTCGATTCCGCTTCCGGCGACGGCGCGCGAACGGGTCAGGCGCCGGGATGCTCGACCACCGCCTCGGTCCGGCCGATGCGGATGACGCCGAGCACCAGCGCGCAGCCCATGCCGATGACCACGCCTCCGGCGATCTGCGGCAGCGTCAGCGGCTCGTCCAGCAGGAGCGTGCCGATGGTGACGGCGACGCCGGTGGCGCCGAACTCGACGCTGATGGCCCGGGTGGGGCCGATCGAGGCGATCAGCCGGTAGAAGATCACATAGGTGACGGCGCTCATGATCACGCCGGCGATCAGCAGCGTGCCGATATCCAGCGGCGCCGGCAGGCCCGGCACCGGCACGAAGGCGATGAGCGGCAGGCTGAGAAGACCGCCGAACAGGAAGGCGCCGATGGTCATTTCCCACGAGCCGGCCCCGGCCAGCCGCCGGCCGGCATAGACGCTGCCGAACGCCGCCGAGAGGGTGGATCCTAGCGTCGCGGCGCAGCCGATCAGGAAATCCGGCGTCACCGGCTGGGCGGGAAAACCCACCAGCAGACCGATTCCGGTAGCGCCGAGCACAATGCCGAGCAGGCCCCCGAGCCGGATCGGCTCGACCCGCCACAGCGCCGCGATCAGCATGGCGAACAGCGGGATGGTGGCGACAAGGATCGCCGACATGGCGGTGCCGATACGCGGCAGCCCATACGCCAGCAGCCCAAGCTGCACCGCGACCGTGGTGGCACCGAGCACGAAGAGAGGGAAGATCCCGAAGGAAAAATCCAGCCGCCGGCCGATGGCGCGGGCGACCAGCAACAGCGTTCCCGCAGCGATGAAGGAGCGGAAGGCGACGGCGCCGGCCCAGCCAAAGGCGTGGATATTATGATCCATCACCACGAAGGACGCCCCCCAGACGAGCGCCAGGACAACGTAGGAGGCCAGATCCCGGGACTTCATGAACCGCACCGCGACAGACAGACGCGGCTCACATGGCCGGTTCGCGGCTGGAAGCTAGATGCTCACAGGCGGCTGTCAATCCGTCTGAAAATGAGATAAGGGAAACGCCATGAAAATAACCGACACCTTTCAAGACCGCCAGAAGACCGCTGCCGAAGCCAAGGCCCGCCTGCTCGCGAAGCTCGCCGCCCGTCCCGGCCCGGACGACCCGGCGATGATCGCCAAGGCGGCTGAGCGCAAGGCTGCTGCTGAGGCGCGGCAGATTGCCAATGAGGCCAAGCAGGCGGCGAAGATCGCCCGCAAGGAAGCGGAAGCGGCTGCCGCCATCGCCGCTGCCGAGGCTGCCATCGCTGAAGCCGCCGCCGCCGCCGAAGCCGAGGCTGCCGCCAAGGCCGCCGCCATCGAGCAGGCCGCCGCCGCCGAGGCCGAGGCCAAGGCCCGCCGCGACGAGCGCTACGCCGCCCGCAAGCAGCGCAACGGCCGTTGACGCCCCGCGTGCCGGGCTTCCGGCGCGCGTTTTCTCCTCTGATGCCAGCGCCTTAGCCGGCCGCCCTCTGGCCGGCGAACTGGCCGCCATAGCCGCGCCGGGGTACGCCCAGCGTCTGCTCCAGAATCAGCTGGCACACCTTCATCCCCGCCCGCAGCCTTATCGGACGCGGGCCGAGATTGATGATCTCCAGCTGGATCTGCCCGGTCGATCCGGCATGGATGGTCGGTGCGGTGAGGTGGACGATCAGGCCGATGCGAGCAAGCGAGCTCTTGCCCTCCACCCGCGCCGCCAGCCGCGCCCCCGGGCGCAGATCCACCCGCTCCAGCGTCCAGCCCAGCACCAGCCGGCCGGGATCGAGCACGAAGCCCTCCGCGCCGATCTCGATCTCGCCAGCCATGCGGGCGATCGCCTCGCGAAAACTGTAGCCCGGCCCGGCCGGGTCGATCACCGGGTCCTCGCCGGGCTCTGGCGCGCGGTAGAGGCTGAGCCTTTGGTCGAGCCGCAAATCGACGCCGTTGGGGGCGTAGAACTCTTCCGGCGGGGCGGGCTCGATCAGCACCGAGCCGTCGTTGATGGCATCGAGAATGTCGCGGTCGGTCAGGATCACGGGCGTTGGCTCTCGCGGGTCAGCGCTGCGGGAGCGCTAACATGGGCGCTGCGCGCCGCAAAATCCATGCCGGCGCGGCGATTGCTGCCGCCGGCCGCTAAATTTCCGGTGCGGTGCAAGGGCTTTCTTGCGGCATTGCAGGAAAAGGGGCTTGAGCCGCGCCGCGCGGCGCCACACTCTGCCCGCGATGCCTTTCGGCCCCCCAACCCTTCCCCCCAACTTTTCCCCCATTGTGGAGACATCGCTACATGACCGACCGCCCGAAGCTTCTCGGCATTTCCGGCAGCCTGCGCTCCGGTTCCTATTCCACCGCGCTGCTGGAGGCGCTGAAGGCGGCCCTTGCCCCGAGCATCGAGCTCACCGTGCTGACGCTGAACGACGTGCCGCTCTACAATGAGGACGAGGATGGCGCCACCCAGCCGGAAGGCGCCGCCTCGCTGCGCGCCAAGATCGCGGCGGCGGACGGGGTGATCTTCGTCTCGCCCGAATATAATTACGGCCCCTCGGGCGCGATGAAGAACGCGGTGGACTGGGGCTCGCGGCCTTATGCCAAGGGCTCGCTGCTTGGCAAGCCGGTGCTGGTCGTCACCTCCTCGCCCGGCTCCACCGGCGGCATCCGCGCCCAGGCGTCGCTGCGCGAATCGCTGAGCGCGGCCGGCGCCCGCGTGGTGGCCTATCCCCACCTCGCCGTGCCCGGCGTCGCCGACAAGGTGAAGGACGGCGCCTTTACCGACGAGAAGACCCAGAAATTCCTCACCGGCGGCATCAACGCGCTGGTGAAGGAGATCGAGCTGCTGGCCGCCCACGCCAAGGCGGGGTGAGGGGGGCTTCCGGCCCTCGATATGTCAGGGCTGGGGTTCGGCCGACGAGCCTTTGCTGGGTCCCGGATCCGCGTTCCGCCTGCGGCGTTACGCGTCCGGGAAACGGGAGCGGCGCTACCACCCAAACGACGTCATGGCCGGGCTTGACCCGGTCCTCCACGTTTTGGGGCTGGTGCGAAAGGGGAGTCGTGGATGCCCGGGTCAAGCCCGGGCATGACGGTGTTCTGGCGTTAGGGCGCCTAAAGAGTCTGGCGCTGGCTTCCTATCGGCGCGGTGATGCCCAACTATCGCAATATGAATGTAGTCCTAATCATATTTCGCGCTTGTTTGTGCTCGGCTTCAATGGTGCGTCGGCTGAGTATTCATGATCGGGTGTGTTCCGGGTTGGGCTTTGGTGTGATGGGCGTTGTCACAATTTCCGAGACTTTCAATCAGAATCGGCATGTAGTACAATGAACTGGTCGTATATGACATATTTTTTGGGGGGGTGAGTGAAATGAATATTTATTGTCAGTTTGATCAGACGAACTTATACTCCACATTTCCCAATGATTTCATAAAAATAAATATCAGTGGTGGTTCTGTTTTTGCATTTGTCTTAAAAGTTATGGACGATGGGCATGTATTGGGAGTAATCAGCGGCGGAGATCCGATTTCTAGAAAAATTACACGTGATTTTGAATGTCTAAAGTTGCGGGGTGGGTGGCAAGTTGAGCTTTTAAGCAATAATGAATCATATCCTAAAAATAAAAAGTTCCTGTCATCTCCTGGTGCATTTCATAGAGATAAGACGAATACATTTATTACATTCACGAAGTCAGACGAAGTATTTAAGTCAACGGTGACATATTGCGTCGAAGAAAAATCATTCCGTGAAATTCCTCAGAGTGCGACGCCGTATCCGTCTTGGGTGATTTGGCCTTCTGAGGGCGAGAGACTGTCGGGTGGTAAGTCGATCTACTCGTTCTCCGCTAAAACTGAATCCTAGTTTCAGCGATTCATAGCGCCGAGCTAGCATGCGGCATCGTTATTGATTTTAGGAAAATAGTCCTTGACAGCGCGACGCTGCGGGGCTAGCTTTCTCCCATGCTCCACAACTGCGTCGGGCGGCGGCGAGGTCTTTGACCCCGGCACCCCCGGCGCACTCGTTTCAGCCGGCCTTCGGGCCGGCTTTTTCATGTCGGGTCAGGCGGAGGTGGCATGTCGGTTCCCGTGCGGCCCGTTTCCCCGGAAGCGCTTGATGAGGCGCGCCGGCTCTATGAACTCACCCGCGTGCCGGTGCAGCAGGTGGCGGATATGCTCGGCATTGCCAAATCGACCCTGAACACCCGCATAAAACTCTGGGGCTGGACGCGGCGCATCGGGCGCATTCCGCCCGCCGAGGGCCTGGAGATGGCGCCGGACGTGCCGGCCTCGCGCGGCGAACTCATCGCCCGGCTGGTGCGGCGGATCGAGGCGGAGATCGCCGCCATCGAGCGGCGGGTGCTGCGCGCCGGGCTCGGCCCGGCGCAGCAGCCGGAGGCGACCCACGCCGATGGCGAGCGCGCCGCCCGCACGCTGGCCATTCTGGTGCGCGCGCTGCGCGAACTCGCCGCGTTGGAAAAACAGGAGCCGGACGGGAGTGACGATGACGCCAGCCGCGACGCCGACACCTTCCGACGCGAGCTTGGCCAGACGCTTGAGCGCATGCTGGCGAGCGGGGAAACTGCCTGAGGCGCTGGCCGCGCTCGATGCCCCCACACTCGACTGGCTGCGCCACCACTGGCCGCTGATCGGTCGCCTTGGCCAGCAACCGCCCGCCCTCGCGCAGGGTGGCGGCGACTGGCTGACCTGGCTGATGCTGGGCGGGCGCGGGGCGGGCAAGACACGGGCGGGCGCCGAATGGGTGCGCGCGCTCGTTCACGGCCGCGCCGGGCCGAAGGCCGGGCGGCTCGCGCTGGTGGCGGAGAGCCTCGGTGATGTGCGAGAGGTGATGGTGGAGGGGGTCTCCGGCCTGCTCGCCATCCACCCCCACCATGAGCGCCCCCTATGGGAGCCGACGCGCCGTCGCCTCGTCTGGCCGAATGGCGCGGTGGCGCAGGGCTTTTCCGCCGACGACCCCGAGAGTTTGCGCGGGCCGCAATTCGACGCCGCCTGGTGCGATGAACTCGCCAAATGGCGCTACGCCCAGGCCGCCTTCGACATGCTGCAATTCGGCCTGCGGCTGGGCGAGCGCCCGCGCCAGATGGTGACGACCACGCCGCGCCCGACCGCGCTGCTCCGCGCCCTGCTCGCCGATCCCCGCACGGCGGTGACGCGGATGGGGACAGTGGAAAACGCGGCGCATCTGGCGCCGAGCTTTCTCGACACCGTGGTCGGCCGTTATGCCGGCACGCGGCTCGGCCGGCAGGAGCTGGAGGGCGAGCTGATCGAGGACCGGGCCGACGCGCTGTGGAACCGCGCCGGCCTGGAGGCGGCGCGGCTGGCGGTGGCGCCGGAGCTTTCCCGTATCGTGGTGGCGGTCGACCCGCCGGCTTCGTCAACCAAGCGGGCCGATGCCTGCGGCATTCTCGCGGCGGGGATCGATGCGCAGGGCATGGTCCATGTGCTGGCGGATGAAAGCGCGCAGGGCCTCACGCCAAATGGCTGGGGCGCCCGCGCCATCGGCCTGTTCCAGAAGCTGGAGGCCGACCGGGTGGTGGTGGAGGTCAACCAGGGCGGGGACATGGTGAAGACCATCCTCGCCGGCATCGACCCCACCGTGCCGGTCGCCGAGGTGCGGGCGACGCGCGGAAAATGGCTGCGCGCCGAGCCGGTGGCCGCGCTCTACGAGCAGGGAAGGGTGCGCCATGTCGGGCCGTTCCCGGCGCTGGAAGACGAGATGTGTGATTTCGGCCCGGACGGCCTCTCCAATGGCCGCTCGCCCGACCGGCTCGACGCGCTGGTCTGGGCCATCACCGCGCTGGCGCTCGGCCCGCGCGCCACGGCGCCGCGGGTGCGGCGGGTGTGAGGGCACGCGTGCCGGGCCTGCGCGAAACTGAACCGATGACCGGAGCCCCTTCATGACGCTCTTTCCCTTTTCCCTCCGCCGCCGTGCGGCGCCGCCCGAGGCCAAGGCCTCGCGCACCCAGGCGCTGGTGGCGTTGCTGGGGGGGGCGCGCGCGCACTGGACGCCGCGCGATTATGGCGCGCTGGCCCGCGAGGGCTACCAGCGCAACGCCATCGCCTATCGCTGCGTGCGGATGATCGCCCAGGGCGTGGGCGAGCTCGCCCCGCTGCTGAGCGAGGACGGGCGCGAGAGTGCCGCCCATCCGCTGCTCGACCTGTTGGCGCAGCCGAATGCGCGCCTTTCCGGGCCGGGGCTGATGGAAGCGCTGGCGGCGCATCTGCTGCTGTCAGGCAACGCCTATGTCGAGGCGGTGAGCCTTGGCGCGAGCCCGCGCGAGCTGCATGTGCTGCGCCCGGACCGCATGCGCGTCGTCGCCGGCCCGGATGGCTGGGCGCAGGCCTATGACTACACGGCGGGCGGGCGCGCGGTGCGCTTCGTGCAGGAAGGGGCGCCCCCGCCGATCCTGCATGTCGCGCTGTTCAACCCGCTGGACGACCATTACGGCGCCCCGCCGCTGGAGGCGGCGCAGATGGCGCTCGATTTGCACAATGCCGCCGGAGCCTGGAACAAGGCGCTGCTCGACAATGCCGCGCGGCCCTCCGGCGCGCTGATCTATGGCGGGGCGGGCAACCTTTCCGACGAGCAGTTCGAGCGGCTGAAGGAGGAACTGGAGGCGAATTTCTCCGGCAGCGGCAATGCCGGAAGGCCGCTGCTGCTGGAGGGCGGGCTGGACTGGCGCCCGCTCTCGCTCACCCCGCACGACATGGATTTCCTGGAGGCGAAGAACGCCGCCGCGCGCGAGATCGCGCTCGCCTTCGGCGTGCCGCCCATGCTGCTCGGCATTCCGGGCGACGCCACCTATGCCAATTACGCCGAGGCCAGCCGGGTGCTGTGGCGCCAGACCATTCTGCCGCTCGGCCGCCGGCTGCTGCACGAGCTGAGCCTCTGGCTCGGCCCCGCCTATGGGCCGGGGCGGCTGGTGCTGGAGCCCGACCTCGACGCCATCGAGGTGCTGCATGGCGAGCGCGAGGCGCTGTGGCGCCGGGTCAACGAGGCCAGCTTCCTCACCGAGGACGAAAAGCGCCAGGCGGTGGGCTACGGGGTGCGGGGGTAGGACATGCGGTGCGAGGTTATAGGTGGCGCGCAGCTTTTTCTCGGCGACGCCATGGAAATAATTGCCGGACTTTCAATCAATTCCGTGGGGTCAATATTGACCGATCCACCCTATTCGAGTGCGAACTCCCTTCGGTGTAGTCGTGATGTGTTGACAAGTAGAAAGTACTCGTTCCGACCAGGAAAATACCCCGAATTTGATGGAGACTGTCGTGATCAGCGTTCTTACCTAGCCTGGTCGAACCTCTGGCTGACCAAGGCGAGGGCCAAGGTCATATCCTCGGGCATCTGTTGCGTCTTTTCGGACTGGCGCCAATTGCCGACGACGACTGATGCTATTCAGGCAGCAGGGTGGGTGTGGCGAGGAATCGTTCCTTGGGACAAGACTGAGTGCGCTAGGCCCCAGCGAGGAAGGTACCGAAATCAAGCAGAGTATGTTGTTTGGGCAACAAATGGCCGGCGCCCCCTAGCGGGACCTACGGCGCCCGGCGTCATTCGCTGCCGACCTCCGGTCCATAGACTGCATATGGCAGGCAAGCCCGTCGATCTTATGAGCAACTTGCTTCAGATTATGGAAGGTCCAATTCTTGATCCTTTCATGGGATCAGGATCTGTCGGTGTTGCGTGCATTAGTATAGGTTTGCCGTATATAGTAATAGAATCAAATAAAGATTATTTTGAATTGTCTTGTGAAAGATTGGCGAGTTTTTATAATTTTAATAAATAGTATTATAGTAATTGATTTGATAGTAGTTTACTATTTTTATTTTATTCAATAATTAATTTATCTAATCTTCCCGAAATGCCGTTGGCCTGCATCCTTGGAGCATTAGGTGCGCCTGTTGCAACAGAGGGCAGCCTGCCCGTGAGGAAACCCATGCAGCCGCTCATCACAGCCTTCGCTGAGAAAGCTGACATCGCCCATCTCGCGTTGCTGATGTGGGCGCTCGGCGCCTCGGCGCTGGCCGGGCTCGCGCTGCGCGAGCTGGGGAACGCGGCCCGCCGCTTCGACGATTTCGTGCGCGAGATCGCGCGCTTCAACGCCCTGTTTGGAGACGAGACATGACCTCCACCCCGCGCATCCGGGCGTTTCTGCCCGGCCGCTTCAACGGCCTTGCCGCCCGCCTGCCGGCGCCCGACCGGGCCGGGCAGGCGCCGCAGGTGTTTCGCCAGTTCGGCCGCACGCTCGGCAAGCTGGAGCGCGCCGCCGCCACCCGCCGGGCGGGGGTGGCCGGCGCGGGAAAAGGGGAGGGGGCATGAGCGGTTTCCTTATCCATCCCCCGGCCCAGCGCGCCGCGCCGCCGCTGCAGACCAAGGCCGCCCCCTTTGCGGGGGCGCTGGCCAACATCGCCCCTGATGGAAGCTTCGAGGGCTATGCGGCGCTGTTCGGCCGGGTCGATCTCGGCCGCGACCTGATCCTGCCCGGCGCGTTTTCCCGCTCGCTGGCCGAGCGCGGCGCGGGCGGGGTGCGGATGCTGTTCCAGCACGACCCAGCCGAGCCGATCGGCTTCTGGACGAGCCTCACGGAGGATTCGGTCGGGCTCTATGTGAAGGGCCAGCTGACGCTGGATGTCGCCCGCGCCCGCGAGGTGCTGGCGCTGATGCGCGCCGGCGCGATCGACGGGCTCTCCATCGGCTTCCGCACGGTGGAGGGCCGTACCGACCCGCGCTCGCGGGTGCGGCGGCTGTCCCATATCGACCTGTGGGAAGTCTCGATCGTCACCTTCCCGATGCAGCCGGACGCGCGCATCGCCTCGGTGAAGCGGGCCGGCGACACGCTCGCCACGGCGATTCGGCGCGGTGCCCGGCGGCTGCGCACGCTGCCGGGGCTGCGGCCGGCGATGGCGTGAGGGCCTGGCCCTTAGGGGCTGCGTGCCTCAATGCCGGCGAGTTGCGCCGGCACCTCAGCATGACGGGCGTCCCCCATGGGCCCTCATGGCCGGGCTTGACCCGGCCACCCAGACTTGTGGCCGGGAGCTGTCGGAAAGACTGGGTCCCCGGGTCAAGCCCGGGGATGAGGAAAGGGGGAGGGCGCCCGTTTCCCGGCGCCCCGCGCCTAGCGCGGCTTGTCCGGGGCGCGGCTGTTTCGGCGGCCCTGTCCGCCTTCCAATTGTCATGCCCGGGCTTGGCCCGGGCTTCCACGACTTGCCTCACCGTCCGCCTCATCAAAGGCGCGGAACCCCGGGCCACGCCCGGGGATGACGGTGCTTGCGCTTCGCCCCTTCACGCACAGGAACATCAGCCCCATGGAACCGAGCATGCCCGCACCCGAATGCAAGTCCGCCGGCCCGGAAGTCTCGGCCGCCTTCGAGGAGTTCATGAGCGCCTTCGAGGCGTTTAAGGACGCCAATGACCAGCGGCTCGGCGCGCTGGAGCGGCGCGGCGGCGATGTCGTCGCCGATGACCGGGTGGCGCGGATCAATGCCGCGCTCGACACCCAGAAGGCGCTGATCGACGAACTGGTGCTGAAAGCCCGCCGTCCCGCGCTGGGCGGGGGCGACCTCGTTTCCGACCTCGCCGCGCGCGAGCACAAGGCGGCGTTCGATTGCTATGTCCGCACCGGCGAGGCGGCGGGCCTCAAGCGGCTGGAGGCCAAGGCGCTCTCCGCCGGGGTGGGGGCGGAGGGCGGCTATACCGTGCCGAACGAGACCGAGCGCGAGATCGGCAAGCGGCTCGCCGCGCTCTCGCCGATCCGCGCCCTTGCCGATGTCCGGGTGATTTCGGCCGGCACCTACAAGAAGCCGTTCATGACCTCTGGCCCGGCGGTCGGCTGGGTGGCGGAAACCGGCGCCCGCGCCCAGACCGCCAGCCCGGTGCTGGATGAGATCGCCTTCCCGGCGATGGAGCTCTACGCCATGCCGGCGGCGACGCAGACGCTGCTGGACGATTCGGCGGTCAACATCGACGAGTGGCTCGCCATCGAGGTGGAAGCCGCCTTCGCCTCCCAGGAGGGCACGGCGTTCGTCACCGGCGACGGGGTGGGTAAGCCGAAGGGCTTTCTCGCCTATGACACGGTAGCGGAAAGCGCCTGGGTGTGGGGCAAGCTCGGCTTCATCGCTACCGGCGCCGCCGGCGATTTCCCCGCCGCGAGCCCGTCCGACCCGCTGGTCGACCTCGTCTATGCGGTGAAGGCCGGCTACCGGCAGAATGGCAGCTTCCTGATGAGCCGGCGCGCGCAGGGCGCGGTGCGCAAGCTGAAGGACGAGAACGGCCAGTATCTGTGGGCCCCGCCCAGCGGGCCGGGCGCGCCGCCCAGCCTGATGGGCTTTCCCGTGCATGAGGCGGAGGAGATGCCGGGCATCGGCGCGAACAGCCTCTCGATCGCCTTCGGCGATTTCCGCCGCGGCTATCTCGTGGTCGACCGCGCCGGGGTGCGGGTGCTGCGCGACCCCTATTCTGCCAAGCCCTATGTGCTGTTCTACACCACCAAGCGGGTCGGCGGCGGGGTGCAGGATTTCGACGCCATCAAGCTGCTGAAATTCTCCGCCTGAGCGGTCGGGCACAAAAAAGGGGCGCCCGGTGAGGGGCGCCCCAGATGAGACGGTCAGTCTCGGGAAGTGGGTCCGGCACGCTCAGTGGGTCGAACGGGCGTTGGCCTCGACCGACTGGTTGATATAGGCGTCGGAGACGGTCGGCAGCGTGACAGTGGCGTTGCGACCTTCGACGACGTTGCGCTGGACCTGCTGGGTCTGGACCTGCGGGGCGCTGGCGCGGGAATAGAGGGTGGCGTCACGGCCGGCGGCCTGCGCGGCGACGGAGCCGAAGGTGGCCAGGGCGACGGCGGCGATGAGGATCTTGTTCATGGTCGATACTCCTTGAAAGTGGCCGGCGCGCGCTCGCATGGGGGCGCCGGCCTGAAGGGAAGAGAAGAGATCAGCGGGTCGAACGGGCGTTCGCCTCGACGGCCTGGTTGATGTAGGCGTCGGAGACGGCCGGCACCGAGACGGTGGCGTTGCGGCCTTCGACGACGTTGGGCTGCGCGGGCTGGGCCTGCGGGGCGACGGCGCGGGTATAAACCGTGGCGTCGCGGCCGGCGGCCTGGGCGCCAACCGAACCGAGGGTGGCGAGAGCGACGGCGGTGAGGATGAGCTTGTTCATTTTGGCTTCTCCGAAGTGTGGGTGGGCGGCCCGTGTCGGCCGCGCCGTTCATGGAGAGAAGCTAGTCTCGGCGTTGGCGCATCGCCACTTGTGTTTCGGCGCTCAGCACTTTGCGCTGGCGCAATAACATTCGCGTGTTCGCCCTCTGGCGAAAGCCAATTCGAGCGCTTAGGAGAAAAACGCTACCGATAATATCGTGCGCGCTAGGTTTCCCTAACGTCCAATCCCCCGCAGCGTGGCGTCGATCCAGGCGCGCTGCGGGCCGATCAGCGTGGCGCCGGTGACGCCGCCGCAGCCGCGCGCCCCGCCGGCCGCTGTCGACCAGCCGATGATGCCGGCGACCACGCCCTCGATCAGCACCGGCCCGCCGCTGTCACCGGTGCAGGCGCCTTTCGCCGCGCCGTCCGACAGCCGGACCATAATGCCGCCCGTGGTGCCGATGCTCGGCAGGGACACCGTGCGTAGCGTGCCGGCGCTCTTGCCGTCGCCGTCCTTTGTCACGCCATAGCCGGCGACGGTGAAGGCGGTGCGCCGCGCCGGCAGCGCCATCTCGGCGGTGAGGGCGGCGGGGCGGAAGGCGGCGGGCAGCGCCTCGCTGAGCCGCACTAGAGCAAGGTCCGGCGTCGGGCGGCGCGTGGCGAAGGAATTCGGGTCGAAGGAAGGGTGCACCGCCTTGCGGTCGATCGGGATCAGCCGCGGCGTGCCCGCCTCGAACACCACCACGGCATAATCCGCCGCCGGCTCGACGCAATGGGCGGCGGTGAGCAGCACATTCGGCCCCAGCACCACGCCGGTGCAGGTGGCGCCGCGCGTCGACACGATCATCGCCGTCTCCTCCTTCAGCGCCGGGTCCGCCGGCCCGCCGCCGACAATGGCGTGGGCGGGGCTGGCGAAAGCGAGGGCGGCGAGAAGGGTGGCGCAGAGGGCGGTGCGGGCGGGCAGGCGACGATGCATCGGGCGGTTCCGGAAAGGGGCAAGTCGTTGTGGCGGCGCCCGGCCGCAACGTCAATCGGCGCGGCGCGCCTTGCCAGGAACACGGGCGCCTCGCGGCGCTGCGCGACCATCCTTCAACAGAGAGGCACCCATGCCCGCGATCCTTCTCGCCGGGCCCACAGTCGAGCCGCTGACGCTCGCTGAGGCCAAGACCTATCTGCGCGTCGACCACGAGGCCGAGGACGCGCTGATTTCCTCGCTCATCACCGCCGCGCGGGCGACCGTGGAGGCGCTGACGCGGCGGGTGCTGATCGACCAGAGCTGGCGGATCGTGCGCGATGCCTGGCCGGCTTCCGGCCTGATCCCGGTGCCGGTGAACCCCCTGAAGGCGCTTACCGCCGTGCGGGTGATCGGCGCGGCCGGCACGGAGACCGCCCTGCCGCTCGACGCCTTCGCACTCGACACGGCGCGGCTGCCGGGGCTGATCAAAGTCGCGCGCGGCGCGGTGCCGGCACCCGGTCGGTCACTGGCCGGCATCGCGCTCGACATCACCGCCGGGCACGGGCCTGACGCCGACCATGTGCCCTCGCCGCTGGTGGAAGCGGTGCGGGTGGTTCTTGCCCATTTCTACGAGCACCGCGACGTGGCGGGGCCGGGCGCGGCTTTCCCCGCCCGGCTCGACGCGCTGGTGGCGCCGTTCCGGGTGACGCGGCTATGAGCGCGATCGGCGCCCTGCGGCACCGGCTGGTGCAGGAGACCCCGGTCGAGACCCCGGACGGGCTCGGCGGGGTGACGCGCGGCTTCATCGCCGTCGACGCGCTCTGGGGGGCGGTGGCCTCGCGCGGCGCGGCGGCCGAGATCGCCGACCGGCCCGGCGCGGTGCTGGCCCACACCATCACCGTGCGCGCGCCCGCCACCGTACAGCCGGGCGACCGGCTGCGGCTGGGCGCGCGGCGCTACCTGGTCGAGGCGGTGAGCGACCCGGACGGGCGCGGCCGCTTCCTCACCTGTGACTGCCGGGAGGAGACGCCATGAAATTCACTACGCGGCTGAAAGGGCTGGAGGCCCTGCGCCGGCGCTTCGCGCAGCGCGCCGAGACGCCGTCGGCCGGGAGGCGGCGATGAGCGCCGGCGTGCTCTCCGGGGCCGCCGTCGCGCTGCGCCGGGCGATCCACCACGCGCTCGCCGCCGACGCGGCGCTGACCGCCGCGCTGGGCGGGGCGCGCATTCATGACGTGCCGCCCGCCGCGCCGGACTTTCCCTATGTCACGCTCGGCGAGGCGCAGGTGCTGGACTGGTCGACCGCCACCGAGGCGGGTGCCGAGCACCGGCTGACGCTCGCCTGCTGGTCGCGCCAGGGCGGGCATGGTGAGGCCCATGGCCTCGCCCATCTGGTGCAGCAGGCGCTGCACGACGCGCCGCTCACGCTGGAGGGGCACAGACTGGTGAATCTGCGCATGAGCGCGGCCGAGATCCGGCGCGAGCCGGGCGGGCGGACCTATCGCGCGCTGCTGCGCTTCCGGGCGGTGACGGAGGCGGCGTGAGGATGACCGGCGCTGTCAGCATTTGCAGGCAAACGATTCTACCGACTCGTGAATCGGCGCGCGGATGAATCGCTGCATGAGAACGGCGCCGAAAGCGGCTTGGCCCCCCAGCGGCAGCGCCTCGAAACAGGTTCAGCTTTTCCGCCGCTATGAGCAAAGGCGCGCAAGGGATTCTGCGGACTCGTGAATCCGCGCGAAGTTGAATCAGAAGATGAAGTCACTTGGCGGCGTTTGCGGAATCAAACGCTGAAGACGGCCAGATGTCCCGTCAGGGCTCACGCGCCAACCAATCTACTTCCCAAGGGTTAACCGTCTCTGAATACCGTCCCGATTTGGCGATGGCAAGCAAAGGAGCGACCGATGGCGGCGCAAAAGGGCAAGGACCTCCTGTTGAAGATCCATGACGGCACCGCCTATGCCACGGTGGCCGGGCTGCGCTCGCGGCAGATCGCCTTCAATGCCGAGCCGGTGGACGTGACCCACACCGAGAGCGCCGGCCGCTGGCGCGAACTGCTCGCCGGGGCGGGGGTGAAGCGGGCCTCGGTGGCGGGCTCCGGCGTGTTCAAGGATGGCGCCTCGGATGCGCTGATCCGCCAGAGCTTTTTCGACGGCACGATCCGCAACGCCCAGATCGTGGTGCCGGATTTCGGCACAATCGCCGGGCCTTTCCAGATCACCGCGCTCGAATTCGCCGCCGAGCACGACCGCGAGGTGACGTTCGACATCGCGCTGGAGAGCGCCGGCGAGATCACCTTCGCGGCGCTGTGAGGGGGGGCGGTGAGGGGCGGCGGGGCGAGGAACATGCCCCGCCCTCATGGCCGGACTTGACCCGGCCACCCAGACCTGGACCGGCACAAGGCTGGCCGTCTGGGTCCCCGGGTCAAGCCCGGGGATGAGGGGTGTTGAGGAGCCTTCAGGAACAGGCGGCGAGGAGCAGGCGGCGCGGTGAGAGCATACCCACTCCGCCCTCATGGCCGGGCTTGACCCGGCCACCCAGTCTATTGCCGGGCCGGCGGCGGGGAGGCTGGGTCCCCGGGTCAAGCCCGGGGGTGAGGGCAGGATTTTCGCGTCGGCTTCAAGTCCGCAGGAAGGAACACATCATGGCCAACCGCCATCGCGGCGAGATTTCCGCCGAACTCGACGGGCGCCGGCGCACGCTGGTGCTGACGCTCGGCGCGCTGGCCGAGCTGGAAGACGCCTTCGGCGCGCAGGACCTGGTGGCGCTGACCGAGCGCTTCGCGCAGGGGCGCCTGGCCGCGCGCGACGCCATTCGCCTCATTGCCGCCGGGCTGCGCGGGGCGGGCGAGAGCGCCACCGAGGACGAGGTGGCGCGCATGACCATGCCGGGCGGCGCGGCCGGCTTCGCCCGGCTGGTCGGCGAGCTGATCGCCGCCACGTTCGGGGGCGCGGAGGGCGGGGCGCCGGCCACCCACCCTTTGCCCAATCCTCCGGAAGCGGGCGGATAGGCGGCCCGCCGCCCCTTCCCGGGGAGGGGGGGCCGCCGCCCTTCCCCTGGGAGGCGGCGATGGCGCTCGGCTTCGGCCGGCTGCGGCTGTCGTCTCGCGCGTTCTGGGCGCTGACCCCGCGCGAGCTCGCCGCCGCGCTGCGCGCCTTCGCCGGCCCGGCGCGGGCGCCGCTCGACCAGGCGGGGCTCACGGCGCTGATGTCGCGGTTTCCGGACTGAGGGGGGCGGCGTCTCGCCGGCGTGCCCTCATCCCCGGGCGTGACCCGGGGACCCAGCGCAACCGCCCGCGTCCGGTCCCAAGTCTGGGTGGCCGGGTCAAGCCCGGCCATGAGGGCGCGAGGAGGCCAAACGGGCCCTCATCCCCGGGCGTGATCCGGGGCCCCCAGCGCAGCCCGCCCGATCCCGGCGCCAGGTCAGGGTGGCTGGGTCAAAGCCTGTCCTGAGGGCGCGAGGAGGCTGCCCCGGCGCGGCGCTCCGGCTGCGCCTGCGCTGGGCCGGAACACGGAACCATTTCACACAGGAGAGCACGATGGCCGCAGACGACATGGATGCGTTCGATGACGGGCTGACGGTCGAAATCAGCGCCGATACCAGCGCCTTCCAGCGCGAGATCGCGGAAGCCGAGCGGCTGGCGCGGGGGTTCGGTCGGGCGGTGGGCGATGCGCTGACCGGCGCCACGCTCAAGGGCCGCGAGGCCGACGATGTGCTGCGCTCGCTGGCCGGCCGGCTGTCCTCGCTGGCGCTCGACATCGCCTTCAAGCCGCTGGAGCAGGGGCTTTCCGGTCTTCTTCAGGGCGCGCTCGGCGGGGTTTCCGGCTTCGCCAGCGGTGGTGCCTTCCAGAGCGGCCGCGTCACCCCGTTCGCGCAGGGCGGGGTGGTGGCGGCGCCGACCTATTTTCCCATGGCCGGCGGTTCGCTCGGGCTGATGGGCGAGCGCGGGGCGGAGGCGATTTTGCCGCTGGCGCGCGGGGCGGATGGGCGGCTCGGCGTCGCCGCGCAGGGCGGCGGACGGACGACGCAGGTGACGGTGAATGTCGCCACCCCCGACCCGGGCGCCTTCCGCCGCTCCGACGCCTACCTCTCCGGCCTGATCGCCCGCGCCGTCGCGCGCGGGGAAAGGAGCCTGTGAATGCCCGCCTTTCATGAAACGCTGTTCCCGCTCGACATCGCGCTCGGCGCGGCGGGCGGGCCGGAGCGGGCGACCGAGATCGTCACCACGCTGACCGGCCGCGAGGAGCGCAATACACGGCTCGCCCATTCGCGCCGGCGCTGGGATGCCGGCTATGGGGTGAAATCGCTGGCGCAGCTCTCCAGCGTGGTCGCCTTCTTCGAGGAGCGGCGCGGGCGGCTCTTTGGCTTTCGCTGGCGCGACCGGCTCGACCATGCCTCCGGCGCGCCGGGGGCGGCGGTGACGCCGCTCGACCAGGTGCTTGGCACCGGCACGGGGGCGCAATCGCAGTTCGCCCTCGCCAAAACCTATGGCGGCGCCCACGCGCCCTATAGGCGGCCGATCGCCAAGCCGGTGGCGGGCTCGGTGCGGGTGGCGGTGAACGGCGTGGAGCGGGTGGCCGGCACGCATTTCACCCTCGACGCATCAAGCGGCACGCTCACCTTCCTGCCCGGCCATGTGCCGGCCGTGAGCGTGAGCGTGACGGCGGGATTCCTGTTCGACGTGCCGGTGCGCTTCGACACCGATTTTCTCGAGGTGAACCTCACCGCCTTCGAGGCGGGGGCGATCCCGCGCATCCCGATACTGGAGATCCGGCCGTGAAGGACATTCCCCCCACCCTTGCCGCGTCTCTCGCCAGCGGGGTGACGACGCTGGCGCGCTGCTGGCGGCTCACCCGCCGCGACGGCGTGGTGATCGGCCTCACCGAGCATGATGACGACCTCACCGTCGATGGCACGCTGTTCCGGGCGACTGCCGGCGCGAGCGGCAGCGAGGATGCGTCCGCGCTCGGCTTCGCGGTGGGCGGGGGCGAGATGTCCGCCGCCTTGACCTCGGAGCTGATCGACGCCGCCGATCTCGACGCCGGGCGCTATGACGGGGCGGGGATCGAACTCATCCTCGCCGACTGGTCGGCGCCGGAACATTTCCTGCTTCTGCGCCGGGCGCATCTGGGCGAGGTGCGGCGCAGCGAGGGCCGCTTCACCGCCGAGCTGCGCGGGCTGTCCTCGGCCTTGAACATGGTGCGCGGGCGGCTGTTCACCGCCGGCTGCGACGCCGATCTCGGCGATGCCCGCTGCCGGATCGCGCTCGCCGCGCCGACCTTGACCGGCCATGGCACGGTGAGCGCGGCGGAGGCGCCGGGGCTGATCGTGGCGGCGGGGCTCGGCGCCTATGCGGCGGGGTGGTTCACGCAAGGGCGGCTGGCGTTCACGAGCGGGGGCAATGAGGGCTTTGCCACCGAGGTGAAGGCCCACACCACGGCCGGCGCGGTGCGGCTGGAGCTGTGGCAGCGCCCGCCGGTGCTCCCCCTGCCGGGCGAGGGGTTCACCGTCACCGCCGGCTGCAACAAGAGCTTCGCCACCTGCCGCGACCGCTTCGCCAACACGCTGAATTTTCGCGGCTTTCCCCACATGCCGGGCAATGACGCGGTGCTGCGCGTCGCCCAGCCGGGAGGCCAGTGATGCAGGAGACCGTGATGAGCGAGGTGGAGATGGGCGAGGTGGAGATGCGCGCCCGACTGATCACTGAAGCGCGGGACTGGATCGGCACGTCCTATCTCCACCGCGCCTCGCTGAAGGGGCAGGGGGCGGACTGCCTCGGGCTCATCCGCGGGGTGTGGCGGGCGGTCGTGGGGCCGGAGCCGCAGGGCCTGCCGGCCTATGCGCCTGACTGGGCCGAGGCGACCAAGGCCGAGCAGATGGCCGAGGCGGCGGGGCGGCATATGCGCGCCGTGGCGCTGGAGGCGATCGCGCCCGGCGACGTGCTGCTGTTCCGCTGGCGCGCGGGCTTTCCCGCCAAGCACGCGGCGCTGCTGGTGAGCGGGGAGCGCATGGTGCACGCCCATGACGGGGCGGCGGTGGCGGAAGTGTTCCTCGCTCCCTGGTGGCGCCGCCGGCTGGCCTTCGCCTTCGCCTTTCCGGGGGCGTGAGGGGGCACAGAACGACGTCATGCCCGGACTTGGTCCGGGCATCCACGACTCCTTTGCCCCAAAGACGTGGATGGCCGGGTCAAGCCCGGCCATGACGAACCTTTTTGTCGATGCCGCGACCCCCGCGCGCAGCCTGCCTTCCAGCAATCGGAGCTACCATGGCCACACTCATTCTCGGCACGCTGGGCGGGACGATCGGCGGGGCGCTGTTCGGGCCGGTGGGGGCGCTGGCCGGGCGGGCGCTGGGGGCGCTCGGCGGCTCGGCGATCGACTCCCTCGTGCTGAATCCCGGCCAGCGGACGCAAGGCCCGCGCCTCACCGAGTTCGGCACCATGACCTCCACCGAGGGCGCGGCGCTGCCCCGGCTTTATGGACGGGCGCGGCTGTCCGGCCAGGTGATCTGGGCCGCGCCGGTGCAGGAGGTGGTGTCGACCCAGACGCAGGCCTCCGGCGGCAAAGGCGGCATCACGGGCGGTGGCAGCGCCAGCACGACCTACAGCTATTTCGGCAGCTTCGCCGTCGGCCTGTGCGAGGGGCCTGTGACCCGGCTCGGCCGCATCTGGGCCGATGGCCGGCTGCTCGACACCCGCGCGCTGAATGTGCGGCTGCATCGCGGCGGCGAGGACCAACTGCCCGACCCGCTGATCGAGGCGCGGGTGCCGGGGGCGCCGGCCTATCGCGGCCTCGCCTATCTCGTCTTCGAGCGCCTGCCGCTGGCGCGCTATGGCAACCGGCTGCCGCAGATCTCGGTCGAGGTGGAGCGGGCGGTGGGCGCGCTGGAGAACGCGGTGCGGGCGGTGACGCTGATCCCCGGCGCGACCGAGTTCGGCTATGAGCCGCGCGAGGTGCTGCGGGTCGACCGGCCGGGCGTCTACCAGCTGGAAAACCGCCATGTGACCACCCATGCCAGCGATTTTTCCGCCGCGCTGGACCAGCTTCTCGCCACCTGCCCCAATCTGGAGCGGGTGGCGCTTGTCGTGACCTGGTTCGGCACCGACCTCCGGGCCGGTTCGTGTCAGATCCGCCCCGCCGTCGAGCGGCGCAGCAAGCCGACGCAGATCGGCATCTTTCCACTGGCGTGGCGGGTGGCCGGGCTGACGCGCGCCAGCGCCGCGCTGGTGAGCCAATTTGAGGGCAAGCCGGCCTATGGCGGCACGCCCTCCGACGACAGCGTGATCGCGGCGATTGCGGCGCTCAAGGCGCGCGGGCTGAAGGTGACGCTGAACCCCTTCGTGATGATGGACATTCCCGCCGGCAACGCCTTGCCCGACCCGTGGAACCCCGGGGCGCTGCAGCCGGCCCATCCTTGGCGCGGGCGCGTCACCTGCCATCCCGCCCCCGGTGTCGCCGGCTCGCCCGATGGCACGGCGGCGGCGGGGGCTGAGGTGGCGGCGCTGTTCGGCACCGCCAGCGCGGCGCATTTCGGCATCGCCTCGGGGCGCGTCACCTATGCCGGCCCGGCCGAATGGACGCTGCGGCGCATGGTGCTGCACTACGCCAGGCTCGCCCAGATCGCCGGCGGGGTGGAGGCGCTGCTGATCGGCTCGGAAATGGCGGCGCTGACACGGGTACGCGCGGCCCCGGGCGTCTACCCCGCCGCAACCGCCTTCGCCGCGTTGGCGGGCGAGGTGAAGGCGATGCTCGGGGCCGGGACGCAGATCGGCTATGGCGCCGACTGGACCGAATATGGCGCCCATGTGCGCGAGGGCGGGGCGGAGCTGCGCTTTCCGCTGGATCCGCTCTGGGCCGCCCCGGCGCTCGATTTCATCGGCATCGACTGGTACCCCCCGCTGGCCGACTGGCGCGAGGGCGATGCCCATCTCGACGCCGGAAGCTTCGAGAGCGGCCATGACCGCGCCTATCTCGACGGCAATCTCAATGGCGGCGAGGCGTTCGACTGGTATTACCCCGATGACGCCGCCCGCGCCGCGCAGGCGCGCGCCCCGATCACCGACGGCGCCTATGCCGAGCCGTGGATCTTCCGCCAGAAGGACCTTGCCGGCTGGTGGAGCCACGCCCATCATGAGCGCATCGCCGGGGTGCGGCAGGCGAGCCCGACGGCGTGGGTGCCGGGTTCCAAGCCGGTGCGCCTCACCGAGATCGGTTGCCCGGCGGTGGACAAGGGCGCCAACCGGCCGAGCGCCTTTCCCGACCCGAAATCCACCGAGGGCGGGCTGCCGCCCTTTTCCAGCGGCGCGCGCGACGATTTGATCCAGCGCCGGCATCTGGAAGTGAGCCTCGCCGGTTTCTCCACCTCCACGGCGCTGAACCCGGTGGCGCCGGGCCTGCCGGGCGGGCGGATGATCGACCCCGCCGCGCTCACGCTCTGGACCTGGGACGCGCGACCTTTCCCGGTGTTTCCGCGCGCGAGCGATGTGTGGGCGGACGGCGCCAACTGGCAGACCGGGCACTGGCTCACCGGCCGGCTCGGCGCCGCGCCGCTGGCCGAGCTGACGCAGGCGCTGGCGGGCGATTTCGGCGTGCCTGATATGGCGACGGGGGAGCTGCGCGGCATTGTCGACGGCTATGTCGTCGACCGGCCGATGACGGCGCGGGCGGCGCTGGAACCGCTGGCGCGGGCCTTCGCCTTCGACCTTGTCGAGCGGGGCGGCGCTCTCACACTCGCCCCGCGTGGCGGGCGGGTGCGGGCGGTGCTGACCGATGACGACATCGCCACCGGCGAGGGGGTGGCCGCGCCCTCGCTCACACGGATGGCGGAGGGCGAATTGCCGCTTTCCGCCACGCTCGGCTTCACCGATGGCGCGCAGGATTACCGCCGCGCCACCGCCGTCTCGCGCCGGCTGGCCGGGGCGGCGCGGGCCGAGACCGGGCTGGAGGTTGCGATGGTGGCCGATCCCGGCCTTGCTGCGGGCCTCGCGGATATGTGGCTGCAGGATGTGTGGGCCGGGCGCGACACGCTGAGCCTGACGCTGCCGCCCTCGCTCCTCGCGCTGGAGCCGGGCGACCTGGTGCGGCTGGAGCGCGACGGCCAGGCGCGGCTGATCGAGATCGTCTCGGTCGAGGACCGGGGCGCGCGGCTGGTGAATGGGCGCAGCATCGACCCGGCGGTGTTCGCGCTTTCCGTGCGCGAGGGGCGGGCGGGCGAGGTCGAGCTACCGGGCGGCGAGGGGCCGGCGCTGGTGCATCTGCTGCAGGCGCCGCTGGCGCGCGGCGAGGGGGCGCCCACGCTGGCCTGGCTCGGCGCTTTCGTCACCCCCTGGCCGGGGAGCCTTGCGGTGTGGCGGGCGGTGGATGGCGGCAGCTTCCAGCCGATCGCCACCCTGGCGGCGGCGGCGGTGACGGGCGAGACGCTGGGCGTGCTGCCGCCCGGCCCGCTCTGGCGCTGGCAGCGCGCGAGCCTTGATGTCGCGCTCGATGGCGGGCTGCTGGCCGGGGCGAGCGAGGAGGCGGTGCTGGGCGGGGCCAATGCGCTGGCGCTGATCGACCCTTCCGGCGCCATCGAGGTGATCCAGTTCACTGAGGCCGAGCTGATCGGCGCCGCGACCTGGCGGCTGTCCGGCCTGCTGCGCGGCCAGCTCGGCACCGAGGCGCGCGCCGTCACCGCGTGGCCGGCGGGCACGGCGCTGATCAAGGTCGATGCCAATCTGGTGCCGGTCGCGAGCGGGCTCGACATGATCGGCCGCGCCGTCACCTACCGCGTCGGCCGCGCCGATCGCGACCATGGCGACGCCCTGGTGACGGAGATCGCCGCCACGCTGGGGCCGGCGGCGCTGCGCCCCTTCGCGCCGGTGCATGCCCGCGCCCGGCGCAGCGCCGCTGGGGTGGCGCTGAGCTGGATCCGGCGCAGCCGGGGCGACGGCGATTCCTGGGATCTGGTCGAGGTGCCGCTGGGCGAAACCAGCGAGGCCTACGCGGTAGAGATCCTGAGCGGGGCAAGCGTGAAACGGCGCTTCACCACCACCGCGCCGGCCGTTCTCTACGCGGCGGCCGACGAGATCGCCGATTTCGGCGCGGCGCAGACCTTCCTCGACATCCGCATCGCCCAGCTCTCGGCCGAGGTCGGCGCGGGTGCGGCGCTGACCGCCCGGCTGCGACCCTGACCGTCCCTCCCGACAGGAACATCCCATGAGCGAGACGACCCCCCTGCTCGCGCTGCCGCTGCTGGCGAGCGCGCAGGCGCAGAAACATGTGACGCATAACGAGGCGCTGGTGCGGCTCGACGCGGCGTGCCAGCTCGCTGTGCTGGACCGCACCCGCACGGCCCCGCCCGCCAGCCCGCTGCGGGGCGACCGGCACATGGTGGCGGCCGGCGCCAGCGATGTCTGGACAGGGCATGATGGCGAGATCGCGCTCTACGATGCGGGCTGGCATTTCCTCACCCCCCGCATGGGCTGGCGCGCCTATGTCGGCACGGAGGCGCGCACGCTGCTGTTCGATGGCGCCGTGTGGCGCGAGGCGCTCGCGCTCACCCCCTCCGGCGCCACCGCCACGCTGCGCATGGTGGAGCAGGAGCTGACCCTCGCCGGCGCCTTCGTCGCCTCCACCCTCATTATTCCCAGCCGCTCGATCTGCCTCGCCGTGGCCAGCCGCACCGTGGCGGCGGTGACGGGGGCGACCGCCTATGAGGTCGGCATATCAGGCGAAACCGCGAAATTCGGCGGGCTGCTGAGCATCGCCGCCGGCGCCGGCAATATCGGTGTGATCGGCCCGCAGGCCTTCTATGCCGACACGCCGCTGCGCATCACCGCGCTGGGCGGCAGCTTCACCGGCGGGCGGGTGCGCCTCGTCCTGTCCTACCTCGCCTTCACCCTCTGATCTCCGGGAGCGACCCATGCCCTATGATGCCGCCAAGGATCCCTGGTACCGCCGCGCCCTCTCGCCCGCCGCGCTCGGCCGGGCCGGCGCGCTGGTGACGCCGAACGACGCCACCGACCTGCCGCGCTATGCCCGGGTGCGGGTGTTCGTGCCGGCGGCGCTGGCCAGCGCGGAGATCCGCATCCTCCCCGTCGACGCGGCGGATGACGCGCCGTTGACCCTGCCGCTGCCGTCCGGGCAGGTGAGCGTGCTGGAATTCCTGGTGCGGCGGGTGCTGGCATCCGGCACCACGGCCGGGCTCGTCATTCACCGGGTCGATTGAGATGGCGAGCTTCGCTTTCGCCCTCGACCTGAAGCGCCGCGGCGCCGGCCCTGCGACCCGGCCGCCGCTCGATGCCTTCGCCGGGCAGCTCTACGCCGCTTTCGGCCTGAGCCGGCTGCTGACGCCCTATGCCGGCCCCTGCCTGCGGGCACGCCGCAGCGGCGATGGCGGCGAGGCCGATATCGGCTTCACCGCGTCCGGTGCCCTCGATATGGCCGCCATGCTGGGCTTTGCCGGCGCCGGCAGCGCCTATGCGACGCTCTGGTACGACCAGACCGGCAATGGTCGCCACGCAACGCAGGCGGCGAGCGCGGCGCAGCCCCGGCTGATGAATGCCGGCGTGCCGGACCTCGGGCCCACCGGACGACCGACAATGGTGCTCTCCGGCGCGCAGTATTTCGATGTGCAGAATTCGCTCGGCTTTCTGCGCAATGTGGAGACGGTGACGCTGGCGTCCATCGCCCGGTCGTCCGTGAATGCGGTGCAGGTCGTCGCCCAGCCCGTGCTACCGGTTTCGCCGGCCGTGCATGCGGTGCTGTACTATGTGAACGCGACGACACTGGGCATGCAGGCGCGTTCAAGCACCAGCAACCCGCTCAATGCCTCCGCCATCGTCGTCCTCCCGGCGGGCGCCTGGGTGCGCCATATCGGGCGGGCGCGGTTCCTCGCGGGCGCGGTCGACCTGCTGGCCAATGGCGTCAGCGCAACCGCGGCGATGACGCCGGCCCAGAATACCTCGGATATGGATGCGACGACGCCGCTCCGCTTCGGCACCAACGCCACCCTGTCGAGTTTCCTGACCGGGGCGACAGGCGGGTTCGTCTGTGCCCGTGAGAGCCTCGACCTCGCGGCGCTGGACGCCGCGCTCGCACAGGTGATGCCATGAACTATCTGGTCTTTCCCACCGCCGCCGCGGCGCAGGAACGCAGCGCGGCGGCTTGGCAGGCGCTCGGCTATCCCCGCGGGGCGACACGCTCTCTCTGGGTGTGTCTGCCGCATCCGGCCGATGGGCGGGCCGCGCTTTGCCTTCCGCTGACGCCGGAGGAGGCGCAGATCGACGTGCCGCAGGCAGAGTATCACGCGCTGCTGAGCGCCGAGGAGCGCGCGGCGCAGGTGGAGGCGCTGCCCGGCGAGGGCTGGAGCGCCGGCGAATTCTGAGTCGTCGCGCCTATTCGGCCGCCGCCGGAACGCCGCTGTCGGCCGGCCGGGTAGCGGGGGCCGGGCCGGCCAAAGCCGGGGCGGTGGCGGCGCCCGGCGCGGCGGAACCGCTCGTCCCGGTGGGGGCGGCGCTGGAGACGGCGCCGTTTGAGGCGGCGGCCTTCATCGCTGCCGTCGCCGTGGGCTTGGCCACCATCATCGGCCGGGCAATGATGCGGCGCTTGGCGGTTTCGACCACGGTGGCGATCTTCTCGAATCGCTTCAGCCGGTCGATCTCGTTGTTCAGCCGGTCAAGCTCGTCGCCAATGGCGCGGCAGATGGCCCGGTAGCTCTCGGGCGCGAGACGGTCGCGCATATAGGCGACGCCGCGCTCGCGTTCCGATTCCGTGCTCTTCAGCACCACCGGGGCGACAGCCAGAAGCGCTTCCGCCTGCACCTGTCCGGAGCTGCGGCGGGCTTCATCGAAAATGCTGCGCAGATCTTCGACAAGTCGATCTTCTCTTGCCATGACGAGCGGAGCCCCTTGTCCGTAGCCAGCTATCTCAAAAAGACTCTTGGAATCCCGGTATTTTTGCAACCGTGCCAGGGTAGTGGAACGGTTAACATAGCGTTAATCCCCAGAAAACACCCCCAAAATCTTGCAGCGGAGCCATGCAATGACCGCGTCGAGCTTCGACGAGGCGCTGAGGCGCGTGCTCGTCCATGAGGGCGGCTATGCCGACCACCCCGCCGATCCCGGCGGCGCGACCATGCAAGGGATCACCCAGCGCGTCTATGATGGATGGCGCCGGCGCCATGGCCAGCCGGTGCGCAGCGTGCGGCGGATCGCGCCGGACGAGGTGGCGGCGCTCTACCGGCGCCAGTACTGGGACGCGGTGCGCGCCGATGACCTGCCGGCCGGGCTCGACTATGCGCTGTTCGACGCGGCGGTGAATTCCGGCCCGGCTCAGGCGGGCAAATGGCTGCAGCGCACGCTCAAGGTCACAGTGGACGGGCAGGTGGGCGAGGCGACGCTGGCGGCGCTGGACGGCCACGCGCCGGCCGCGCTGGTCGATGGCGTGTGCGACCGCCGCCTCGCCATGCTGCGCAGCCTGCGGACCTTCCCCACCTTCGGCGCCGGCTGGACCCGCCGCGTCACTGAGGTGCGGGCCACCGCAAGGCGGATGGCGGGCGAGGCCGGGCCGATGGCGGTGGAGGCGGAAGAACAGCCGGACGGCGCCGGCGCGGCGCGGGCGCGGCCGGCCGACACACGGCTCTCGCGCACCCCGGAAGGGGCGGGCGGCCTGATCAGCGGCGCCGGTGTGCTCGGCGCTGTCATCGCCGAGCAGGCGGACCGGCTGGCGCCGCTCGCCGTCCTCGCCGAACCGCTGAAATGGCTGTTCGCGGCGCTGATGCTCGCGGGCGTGGTGCTGACCCTGCGCGGGGCGCTGGCGCGAATCGGCGCCGGCGAGGTGGCGCGGTGACGGCGCTGCTCGGCCTGCTGGCGAGCCCGCTCGGGCGCGGCGCCGCGCTGCTGCTTGCCGCCCTTGCATTGGCAGGCGGGATCTATCTCAAGGGCCGCTCGGAAGGCCGGGCCGCCTGCATCGCGCAAGGAGAACAGGATGTGCTGGATACGATCGCGCGCGCGAACGGCGCGCGGGCTGATGCTGATCGCCTCAACGCTGATGATGGCCGGCTGCGCGACGACGACACCTTCCGCCGCGACGAGGGGCGCCTGCGGCGCCTTCCGGCCGATCAGCTGGGCGATTGAGGACACCGATGGCACCCTGCGCCAGGTGAAGGCGCACAACGCGGTGGGCCGGGAACTGTGCGGGTGGCGAGGGCGGGGGTGAGGCCGGGCGAAAGCGGGCACCGTGCGCCGTCATCCCCGGGCGGTGTCGACCCAAACCGACAATTGCGCGCAGTCGCGCTTTGAGCGTCCGAATGCGAGATCAATTGCGGGGGAGGGGGGCGGTCGGATTTCGGCGAGGTCCGATTTCCAATTCAACTCCGGCGCCGGTGATGCCCCCAGCGATCCTGCAACCATCAGAAGCCTCTGCTGACGAGCAGGCGTCTCGATCGCGCCTCGGCGTGACGCAGCTAGGTCTTTGGGGCCGCGCGGCGTTGACAGCTTCAGCGACAGCGATAAGGATGGTCGCCGTCGAAATGGCTGGCTTGGTCTGGGTAGGCCCAAGCCCTTCCCTTTGGGAAGCTCTGTTCTCAGCGACCAACTGAGAGTCCCGACAGTCCCGCGCCTTTGGGCGCTTCATGGGTCTGTTCGGGAGCACGACATTTCTCGCTCCTTCGGCGGACCCGACTGAAGGAACGACATGGCTATTTCAGGCCCCATCCTCGTTTTCCTCGCTGGCGGCGTCCAAGGAGGCGCTGTTGTTCACGCGGCCTACCGCCGCGGTTATCCTGTCCGCCGTCTTGTGCGGACGCCGCACAGCCCGGAACATCCTGGGATAGAGACCCTGCAGGGGGACCTCGACGATCCCGAAAGCCTAGCATTGGCCTGCGCCGGCGTCGCGCACCTCGTCTTGCAAGTTCCGACCGGGGCCCCCGCCGATATGGTCGCGCGGGCGCGGGCGGCTGTAGACGCGGCCAGGCGAGCGGGCGTGCGCAGCCTTGTCCTGAAACTCGCCAGCGCCAGCCGCCCCTCGCCCTGCGCCGAGCCAAGCTTCGTCGCCAACGCAGCTGTAGAGGCGGTGGTTCGCGCGGCGGGCATTCCGGCCGCCATTGTGCGGCCGACACTGTATCTGGATAACTTGCTCAAGCCCTCGGCGCGGGCCGACATTGTCAATTATGGAATCTTCGCGCCTCCGATCGCGGCCGAACAGCGAATCGCCTGGACAAGCGCCGAAGACTGCGCCGAGGCGGCCGTCCTGCTTCTTGAGCGTGACGCTTACGGCGGTGATCATCGTATCGCCGGAACGGCTTCCGTGACGGGGCATGAGTTGGTGGGTCTCCTTTCCAGAGGCGTCGGAAAGCCGATCGACTATCGCGCTCAACCCATTGATGAGTTCGAGGAGGAGGTGGACAGGTCGATGGGTTCCGGCGCGGGCCGTCGGATAGCTTCGAAGTTCAGATACTTCGCCGAGCATCCGGACGAAGCCGCTGACATCCTCGCCAGGCCCTACCAACCGTCACCTGCGCTGGCAGGTTTCACGCCGACGAGCATTCAGGAATGGATTAGCCGCCACGCCCGAAGGTTCCGTTGATCATCTCCGGGCTTGCGAGAAGCAACCCCAAGGCCCGCCTTCCACGACCATACCCGCGCGCGGCGGCTACAAGCGCCGCCGACCGGGTCTGCCGGCGTCGGTCTACCCCGTCATCCCCGGGCTGGGCCGGGGGATCCACGTCCTGACATCCGCCCGGCCGAAGACGTGGATGGCCGGGTCAAGCGCGGTCCCGACGGCCGGGGAGGGACGCGCGTGCAGAAGCTGTCGCCTTCATCCTGACATCCGCCGCCTACGGTGGCATGCTCGGCGGGCCGCGTGCCCCCCGCGCGGTGTGCGTGAGGAACCGCCGTGCGCCTGCTTGTCGTCGAGGACGATCCCGATCTGAACCGCCAGATGGTCGAGGCGCTGGTCGAGGCCGGCTATGCGGTCGACCGCGCCCATGATGGCGAGGAAGGCCATTTTCTCGGCGACACCGAGCCCTATGACGCGGTCGTGCTCGATATCGGCCTGCCGAAGATGGACGGGCTCTCGGTGCTGGAGGCGTGGCGGCGCGAGGGGCGCAAGATGCCGGTGCTGATTCTCACCGCGCGCGACCGCTGGAGCGACAAGGTGCAGGGCTTCGACGCCGGCGCCGACGATTATGTGGCCAAGCCCTTCCATATGGAGGAGGTGCTGGCGCGCATCCGCGCGCTGCTGCGCCGCTCCGCCGGCCATGCGGCGAGCGAACTGACCTGCGGGCCGGTCATGCTCGACACCCGCTCGGGCCGGGTGACGGTGAGCGGGCGGCAGGTGAAGCTGACCTCGCATGAGCACCGGCTGCTGGCCTATCTCATGCACCATGTCGGGCGGGTGGTCTCGCGCACCGAGCTGGTGGAGCATCTCTACGACCAGGATTTCGACCGCGACTCCAACACCATCGAGGTGTTTGTCGGCCGGCTGCGCAAGAAGCTGGATGTCGACGTGATCCAGACCGTGCGCGGGCTCGGCTATCTCCTGGTGGCGCCCGAGCCGCCCCGCGCCGACAGCTCGCGCGAGACCCCGCGCTGATGCGCGCCGGCTCGCTGGCGCTGCGCCTGTTCGTCTCGGCGACGGTGGTCAGCGTCGCCGTGCTGGCGATTACCGGCTTCGCGCTGCATGAGGTCTATCGCGCGGCGGTGGAGCGGTCCTTCGACCAGCGGCTCGACGTCTATCTCAAGACCATCGTCGCTGATGTCGCCAATTCGCCCTCCGGCACCATGCCGGAACCGACGACGCTCGGCGACCCGCTGTTCAACTTCCCCATTTCCGGCTGGTACTGGCAGATCACCCGCACCGACGGGCCCGCTGCGCAGGTGAAGACCTCGCGCTCGCTGCCCGAGGGCAAGCTGCCGCTGCTGTTCGAGCGCCAGCCCGATTCGGATGTCTCGGGCCTGCGCGAGGCCTATGCCGACGGCCCGTCCGGCCAGCGGCTGCGCATTGTCGAGCGGGTGGTCGATCTCGGCGAGGACGGGCGCTACGCGGTGGCGGTGGCGGCCGATGCCGGGGAGATCGCCGAGGAGGTCGCTGGCTTCGACCAGGCGCTGCTGGTGACGCTGGCGGTGCTGGGTTGCGCCTTCCTGCTGACTCTGGTGTTCCAGGTGCTGTTCGGCCTGCGCCCGCTCAAGCGCATGCTCGCGGCGCTGCACGAGGTGCGCACCGGCCGCGCCGACCGCATCGAGGGCGACTATCCGGTGGAGATCGCCCCGCTCGCCGCCGAGGTCAATGCGCTGATCGACACCAATCGCGAGATCGTCGAGCGCGCCCGCACCCATGTCGGCAATCTCGCCCATGCGCTCAAGACGCCGATTTCCGTGCTGCAGAACGAGGCGGCGCGGGCTGGCGAGGCCGATGCCGCGCTGGGCGCCAAGGTGACGGCGCAGGCGCAGATCATGAAGGACCAGGTGGCGCATCATCTGGAGCGCGCCCGCATGGCGGCCCGCGCCTCGGTCGTCACCACGGTGGAGGAGGTGGAGCCGATCGTCGCCCGCATCGCCACGACGCTGGCCAAGGTGCACCGCGCCAAGGGGGTGGCGGTAGAGATGGAGGTCGCGGGCGGCCTGCGCTTTCGCGGCGAGCGGCAGGATCTGGAGGAGATCCTCGGCAATCTCGTCGACAATGGCTGCAAATGGGCCCGCACGCTGGTGGAGATCGCGGTGGCGCCGGTGCCCGGCGGGGCGGGTGAGCGGGATTATTTCGAGATCATCATCGACGATGACGGGCCGGGCCTGACGCCGGAACAGCAGACCGAGGCGCTGAAGCGCGGCAAGCGGCTGGACGAGACCCAGCCGGGTTCCGGGCTGGGCCTGTCCATCGTCTCCGAACTGGTCGGGCTCTATGGCGGCCGGCTGGCCTTCGACCGCTCGCCCTTTGGCGGGCTGCGCTGCGTGGTACGGCTGCCGGCGGCGTGAGCTGCCCCGATGTCGGTCCCCTTGCGTCGGTGCGCTGGTAGAGGTGACGGGGCCGCGCTTTCGCCCTATTCCTCTTCCTTAAGGTGCAGATGTTCCGCGAGGAACGTGCCGTGTCGAGGCTGGAGGAAGGAATTTCATGCGCGCATACCAATTCGTGGCCGTGGGCCTTGTCGCCGGCGCCCTCGCGGGCTGCAGCACCGCGCAGGAGAACCCGAACACTGTCGGCGGCGCGGCCATTGGCGCGGTGGCGGGCGGCGTCATCGGTCAGGTCGTCGGGCACAACACCGCCAGCACGCTGGTCGGCGCGGCGGTGGGCGGCCTGATCGGCGGCACCATCGGCAATGCGCTTGATCAGGCCGACCGGCAGCGGGCCCAGCAGGCCGAGACGCAGGCGCTCGAATATGGCAATCCCGGCGCGCCGGTGAGCTGGCGCGGCGACAGCGGCTCGTATGGCACCATCGTGCCCGGCCCGACCTATGCGCGTGGCGGCTCGCCGAAGTGCCGCGAATTCACCCACACCATCTACATCAACGGCCAGCCGCAGACCGCGCGCGGCACCGCCTGCCGCAACCCGGACGGTACCTGGTCGCCGGTGGCGGGCTGAGCGCGCCTCTCTGCCCACCCCGTTGCGGTGCCCGTGACGGGGTGACGCAGGCGCCCGCCACCCCGCGCCGGCGCGTCAATCAGGCCGGCGCCCACTCGCGCGACTGTGAGCCTGCGGCGATCGGACTGAGGGTGTTACGGATTGGCGACAGGGCCCGGGTCGGCTACCCCTCAGCGCATTAGAGGAAAACTAATGTTGCTGTGGATCGCCTTCTCGCTGATGACCGGCGCCGCCATTCTGGCGGTGCTCTGGCCGTTGCGCACCGGCGCGGCCCTGCCCGCTGCCAGCACTGCCGAAGCCGATCTCGCCGTCTATCGCGACCAACTGGCGGAAATCGAACGCGACCGTGCGTCCGGCCTGATCGCGCCGGCCGATGGCGAGGCGGCGCGGACGGAAGTGGCCCGCCGCATCCTGCGCGTCTCCGCCGAGCGCAGCCGCGAGAGCGCGTCTTCCGGCGACGACCGGCGCCGGCGCATCGTCGCCGTGGTGGCGCTGCTCGGCGTGCCGCTGATGGCCGGGGGGCTCTACCTCTCCCTCGGCTCGCCGCTGATCCCGCCGCAGCCGCTGGCGCAGCGGCTGGAGGCCCAGCCCAACCCCTCCGACATCGCCATTCTCATCCGCAAGGTCGAAAGCCATCTCGAAGCCAACCCGAATGACGGGCGCGGCTATGAGGTGGTGGCGCCGATCTATGCCCGTATCGGCCGGCTCGACGACGCGGCGCGGGCCTGGGCCAACGCCATCCGCCTGCTCGGCCCCAATGCCCAGCGCGAGACCGGCCTCGGCGAGGCGCTGACCGCGCAGGCCGGCGGTGTGGTGACGGGCGAGGCCAAGTCCGCCTTCCAGGCCGCGCTCGCCGCCGACCCGAACGACCCGAAGGCGCAGTATTTCCTCGGCCTCGCCGCCGAGCAGGACGGCCGGACCGCCGAGGCGGCGCAGCGCTGGAGCGCGCTGGTGGCGGCTTCCCCGCCGGATGCGCCCTGGCTCGGCCTGGTGGGCGCCGCGCTGACCCGCATCAATGCGCCGATTCCGGAAGCCGCGTCCGGCCCCGGCGCGGCCGATGTGGCGGCGGCGCAAAGCCTCACCCCCGAGCAGCGCGACGCGATGGTGCGCGGCATGGTCGAGCGGCTGGAGGCGCGGCTGGCGCAGGAGGGCGGCGATATCGAGGGCTGGCTGCGGCTGATGCGGGCCTGGACGGTGCTGGGCCAGACGGACAAGGCCAAGACCGCCGCCGGACAGGCGCGCACCCATTTCGCCAGCGACAGCGGCGCGCTCGGGCGCATTGACGCGCTGGCGCAAGAACTCGGCCTCGGGAGCTGACGCCATGACCCGCAAGGGACGTCGCCTACTGGTCATTTCCTGCGCCGCCGGCGTGCTCTTCGTCGCCGCCGGGCTGGTGCTGTTCGCGCTGAACGACACGATCGTGTTCTTCCGCTCGCCCAGCGAGATCGCCGCCGAGGGCACGCGGCCGGGCACAAGGCTGCGGCTCGGCGGGCTGGTGAAGGACGGCAGCGTGCAGCACACCGACGGCACCCATGTGCGCTTCGTCGTCACCGATGGCGGCGCCGATATGGGCGTGACCTATGTCGGCCTGCTGCCGGACCTGTTTCGCGAAGGCCAGGGCGTGATCGCCGAGGGCGTGCTGGCGCCCGATGGCAGCTTCACCGCCGACAGCGTGCTGGCCAAGCACGACGAAACCTATATGCCGAAGGAAGTCGCCGACGCGCTGAAGAAGCAGGGCGTGTGGAAGGAAGGGGAGGGGACGCCGTGAGGGGGACCTTGCCTCGCGTCCTCGCAGCGTCATCCCGGACGTGGCGCAGCCGTGCGCCGGGATGGTGCGCCGTTCTGGCGGGCGTTGGCGTCACGCGATCCCGGCTCGGCCTTGCGGCCGTCCGGGATGACGATTCTTCCGGCTGCGCGCCCTTCGGTCCTGCCGTCATCCTGAGGTGCCGCGAAGCGGCCTTGAAGGATCCTTGCTGGAGTGCCCGCCCATGAACCCGGAAATCGGCCATTACGCGCTGGTGCTCTCGCTGGCCGTCGCGCTGCTGATGACGGTGATCCCCGCCTGGGGCGCGCGCACCGGCGACGCGGCGCTGATGCGGGTGGGCTCGACGCTGGCGCTGGTGCTAGCCGGCTTTGTCGGCCTGTCCTTCGCCACGCTGGTCGTCGCCTATGTGCAGTCCGATTTCTCGGTGCTGAACGTGGTCGAGAACTCGCATTCGGCCAAGCCGCTGCTCTACCGCATCACCGGCACCTGGGGAAACCATGAGGGCTCGATGCTGCTCTGGGTGCTGGTGCTGGCGATCTTCGCCGCGCTGGTGGCGCTGTTCGGCGCCAATCTGCCGGCGCGGCTGAAGGCCAATGTGCTCGCCGTGCAGGGCTCGGTGGCCACCGCCTTCCTGCTGTTCATCCTGTTCACTTCAAACCCGTTCACCCGGGTGATTCCGCCCCCGGCGGAGGGGCAGGACCTCAACCCGATCCTGCAGGATATCGGCCTCGCCATTCATCCGCCGCTCCTCTATCTCGGCTATGTCGGCTTCTCCATCACCTTCGCCTTCGCTGTCGCCGCGCTGATCGAGGGGCGGATCGACGCCGCCTGGGCGCGCTGGGTGCGGCCCTGGGCGCTGACCGCCTGGGCGTTTCTGACGCTGGGCATCGCCATGGGGTCCTACTGGGCCTATTACGAGCTCGGCTGGGGCGGCTGGTGGTTCTGGGACCCGGTGGAGAACGCCTCGCTGATGCCGTGGTTCGCCGGCACGGCGCTGATCCATTCCGCCGTGGTGATGGAAAAGCGCGACGCGCTCAAGGTGTGGACGGTGCTGCTCGCCATCCTCGCCTTCTCGCTGTCGCTGCTCGGCACCTTCCTCGTGCGCTCGGGCGTGCTCACCTCGGTGCACACCTTCGCCACCGATCCCTCGCGCGGCGTGTTCATCCTCGCCATTCTGGTGTTCTTCATCGGCGGTTCGCTGGCGCTCTATGCGCTGCGCGCGCCGATGCTGCGGCAGGGCGGCATCTTCGCCCCGGTGTCGCGCGAAGGCGCGCTGGTGCTGAACAATTTGCTGCTCACCGCCGCCTCCGCCGCCGTGCTGGTCGGCACGCTCTACCCGCTGGCGCTGGAGGCCTATAACGGCGCCAAGATCACGGTCGGGCCGCCCTATTTCAACCTGACGGTCGGCGCCCTGATGCTGCCGGTGGCCTTCGCCATGCCGTTCGGCCCGCTGCTGGCCTGGAAGCGCGGCGATCTCGCCGGGGCGGCGCAGCGGCTGATGGCCGCCTTCGGGGCCGCCATCGTCATCGCCGCTCTGGCCGCCTATGCGCAGGGCGGCGGGCCGGTGCTGGCGCCCTTCGGTATGGGGCTGGCCGCCTTCGTGGTGATCGGCGCGATGGCCGAGGTGATCGAGCGCGCCGGCTTCGGCCGGGTGCCGCGCGCGACCGCCTTCGCCCGGCTGCGCGGGCTGCCGCGCTCGGTTTTTGGCGGGGCGCTGGCCCATGCCGGCGTCGGCGTCTGCCTGTTCGGCATCATCGCCGAAACCAGCTGGAACGCCGAGCGCATCGCCGGGGTGAAGGTCGGCGGCAGCTTCGAGGTCGGCGGCTATGAATTGACCCTCGACCGGCTGGAGCCACGCAACGGGCCGAACTACCGCGATCTCGTCGGGGTGTTCACGGTGCGCCGGGGCGGTGTCGAGATGGGCACCATCGAATCCGCCAAGCGCCTGTTCACCGCCCGCAACATGCCGACCACCGAATCGGGCATCCGCACCATGTGGTTCAGCCAGCTCTATGTGAGCCTGGGCGACGAGCTGCCGGGCGGCGGCGTCGGCGTGCGGGCCTATTGGAAGCCGTTCGTGACGCTGATCTGGATCGGTTCGATCATCATGGCGCTCGGCGGCGCGCTCTCGCTCACCGACCGCCGCCTGCGCGTCGGGGCGCCCAAGCCGGCGAAGAAGCCGAAGGCCAAGGCGGACGGCGCTTCGCCCGTGCCAGCGGAGTGAGGGGTGCCGAACCCCCGCTTCAGTGCCCATCTGATGGTGGTGCTGCGCGAGCGCGAGCTGGAGCCCGCCTAGGTGGAGCGTGTGCTGAGCGATCCGGAATGGACCGAGCCGGACCCGAACGATCCGGAACTCACCGGGCTTTCGCGGCGGTCGCTGAGCGAGGCGAGCGCCTTTTGCGTGTAGTCTACAGGGACGATGGCACGACGCCATTTGTTGTCACGGCCTTTTTCGATCGTGGAGCCCGGCGGCCATGAAGCTGAAATATGATCCAGAGGCGAATGCGCTCTATGTGCGGTTCAGCGCCGGCGCCATCGTCGAGAGCGAGGAAGTCTCGCCGGGCGTTATCATCGACTATGACGGCGAGGGGCATATTCTGGCGCTGGAACTGCTTCAGGCGCGCGAAAAGCTCGCCCCCGAAGTGCTGACGGAAGCGGCCGAATGAACCACCTCCGCCTTCTCGCCGTCGCTCTCCTGGGCCTTGCTCTCCTGGGCCTCGCCCTCATCTCCCCCGCCGCCGCCGTGCAGCCGGATGAGGTGCTGCCCGATCCGGCGCAGGAGGCGCGGGCGCGCGAGCTCTCCAAAGAGCTGCGCTGCATGGTGTGCCAGAACCAGTCGATCGACGATTCGGACGCGCCGCTGGCGCGCGACCTGCGCCTGCTGGTGCGCGAGCGTATCCAGCAGGGCGAAACCGACCGGGAGGTGATGGACTATCTGGTGGCGCGCTATGGCGAGTTCGTGCTGCTGCGCCCGACCTGGCACGGGGCGAACGCGATCCTGTGGCTGGCGCCCTTCGCGGTGCTCGTCGTCGGCGGCATCGGCCTGTTCGTCGCCTATCGCCGCCGCGCCGCGCCGCAGGGCGTGCGCGAGACGCCGGCGCCGCCGCTGACGCCCGACGAGGAGGCGCGCCTGCGCGCCGCGCTGGGCGAACCCTCCACGCCGGACCAGCCGGCGGACGTTACGAAAGTTTAACGCCGCCGCCAGACTGCGTTAAGGCGACCGTCTCTAGTTTCTTGTTCAACGCTCCCGGTGGGGAGAGTGATTTGTCGAACGAGGAACGACACATGTCGCGCATCGCGCCCATCCCGACCCGCACCCCTTCGTCGTCCACCCTGCGCAAGAGCCGTTCCCGGCTGCTCGCCGGTGTGTTCACCCTGGCCCTGGCCGGTGGCACCGTCGGCGCCTTCGTGCTGCCCGAAATCATCACCCCCGCCCAGGCCCAGCTGACCACCAACCAGCCCGCCGGCACCTTCTCCTTCGCCGACATCGTCGAGAAGGTTTCCCCCGCTGTCGTCAGCGTGAAGGTGAAGAAGGCCGAGGACAAGGTCGCCTCGAATGACGAGGAAGGCATGGGCGGCCAGAACGTGCCCCCGCAGATCGAGCGCTTCATGCGCCGCTTCGGCTTCGGTCCCGGCGGCCCCGGCGGCCCGGACATGGGCCCGCGTCGCGGTCCCGGCCCGCGCGGTGGCGTGGTCGGCCAGGGTTCCGGCTTCTTCATCTCCGCCGACGGCTTTGCCGTGACCAACAACCACGTCATCGACGGCGCCTCTGAGGTCGACCTCACCACCACCGACGGCAAGAGCTACACCGCCAAGGTGATCGGCACCGATCCCCGCACCGACGTGGCGCTGCTGAAGGTCGACGGCAAGTCGGACTTCCCGTGGGTCAAGCTCGCCGCCAAGGCGCCGCGCGTCGGCGACTGGGTGGTCGCGGTCGGCAACCCGTTTGGCCTCGGCGGCACGGTGACGGCCGGCATCGTCTCGGCGCGCGGCCGTGACATCGGCTCGGGCCCCTATGACGACTTCATCCAGATCGACGCCCCGATCAACCGCGGCAATTCCGGCGGCCCGACCTTCGGCCTCGACGGCGAAGTGATCGGCGTCAACACCGCCATCGTCTCCCCCTCGGGCGGCAATGTCGGCATCGCCTTCGCCATTCCCTCCGAGACCGTCTCCGAGGTGATCGAGGCGCTGAGGAGCGGTGGCGAAGTGGCCCGCGGCTATGTCGGCGTGCAGATCCAGCCGGTCAGCGACGAAGTCGCCGAGGCGCTGGAACTCAAGTCGGCCGAGGGCGCCCTCATCGCCCAGGTGCAGCCCGGCACCCCCGGCGAGAAGGCTGGCCTGAAGCCCGGCGACGTCGTCACTCAGATCGACGGCGAGACCGTGAAGGACTCCCGCGAGATGTCGCGCGAGATCGCCCGCAAGAAGCCCGGCACTGTGGTGAAGCTGAGCGTGTTGCGCGACGGCAAGTCGATGACCATCCCGGTCACGCTGGAGCAACTGCCGACCGACGTCGCTTCGGCCGACAAGGCCAAGGCGAATCAGGGCGAAGAGGACGGCAAGGGCATTCCGCGCCTCGGCCTCTCGCTGGCTCCCGCCAAGGGCGTCGCCGGCGCCGGTGACATCGGCGTCGTCGTCACCGAGGTCGATCCGAGCGGCCCCGGCGCCGAGCGCGGCATCAAGGAAGGCGATGTCATCCTCGACGTGGGTGGCAAGCCGGTGATGACCCCCGCCGATGTGCGCGATGGCCTCGCCACCGCCCGCAAGGACAACCGCAAGGCCGTGCTGATGCGGATCAAGTCCGAGCAGGGCACCCGTTTTGTCGCCATCTCGCTGGGTGACCAGAAGGGCTGACGCAAGGTTCCGGTTGCGGCTCGTTCCGTCGCCCCTTGGGCTGCGGCCGGTTCGGTGGCGCGGGGTGTCCGAGAGGATTCCCCGCGTCATCTATTTCAGGGGCCCTCCGGTGCTGCTGCCGGGGGAGGCCAATATAGGCGCGAGGCTCGAAATGACGTACATGGAGACGAATTCGAATCTTACCGCCGCCTCCGATTCCGCGCGGGGCAGAGATGACCCGTTCATCGAGCTCGCGGATATCCGGAGGGCAGCCCGAAAGAGCGCCGAAGAGTCGCCCATGCGCCTGCTCATCGTTGAGGACGACCGCGACGCCGCCGATTATCTGCGCAAGGCGTTCCGCGAGGCGGGCCATGTGGTGGACGTGGCCTCGGACGGCGAGGAGGGACTCGTTCTGGCCCGCGAGGGCGGCTATGACGTGCTCATCGTCGACCGTATGCTGCCGCGCCGCGACGGCCTGTCGGTGATTGCCGATTTGCGCGGGCGCGGCGACAAGACGCCGGCGCTGATCCTCTCCGCCCTCGGCCAGGTGGATGACCGCGTGACCGGCCTGCGCGCCGGCGGCGACGACTACCTGCCCAAGCCCTATGCCTTCACCGAGCTGCTCGCCCGCGTCGAGGCGCTGGCCCGGCGCGGCGGCCCGCAGGCGGCCGATACGGTCTACCGCGTCGCCGACCTTGAGCTCGACCGGCTGGCGCATCGCTGCGTCCGGGCGGGCCAGGAGATCGTGCTGCAGCCGCGCGAGTTCCGGCTGCTGGAATATCTCATGCGCCACGCGGGCCAGGTGGTGACGCGCACCATGCTGCTGGAAAATGTGTGGGACTACCATTTCGACCCGCAGACCAACGTGATCGACGTTCACGTCTCGCGGCTGCGCGCGAAGATCGACAAGGGCTTTGATCCGCCGCTGCTCCACACGGTGCGCGGCGCAGGATACATCGTTCGTGACGGCGCTCGGTAAACTCCTCCGCACCACCGCGTTCAAGCTCCTCGCGGCCTATCTGTTCATCTTCGCCCTCTTCGCCGGCTCGGTCATCGCCTATCTCGGCTGGCACACCCAGCGGCTGGTGACGCGCCAGGCGGTGGAGGCGATCGAGAACGACACCCGCTTCATGCAGGCGCAGTTCGAGCGTGGCGGCATCACCCGCCTCGTGCAACTGGTGAATCGCCGCGCCCGCGCGCCCGATGCCGGCCTGCTGCTCATCGCCAGCTTCAATGGCGACCCGCTCGCCGGCAACATGCTCAACCTGCCGCTGAACATTCTCGACCGTCAGGGCTGGCGGGAAATCGACTATGTGCGCTCCGAGGACTCGTCCGGCCCGCCGAGCCGCGCGCTGGTGCAGGTGATCTTCCTGCCCGGCGAATACCGGATGCTGATCGGCCGCGACATCGTCGAGCGCGAGGAACTGCGCCAGATCATCATCGGCCCCGCCGTGTGGGGGCTGGCGCTGCTGGTGGTGCTCGGCATGGCGGGCGGGCTGTTCATCACCCGCCGCGTGCTCAAGCGCATCGACCAGATGACGGCGATCTCGGACGGCATCATGGCCGGCGACCTTTCCGGCCGGCTCGCCGTCTCCGGCACCGGCGACGAGTTCGACCGGCTGGCGCTGAGCCTCAATGCCATGCTCGACCGCATCGAGGCGCTGATGGCCGGGCTGAAGCAGGTGTCGGACAACATCGCCCATGACCTGAAGACACCGCTGACCCGGCTGCGCAACCGCGCCGAGGATGCGCTGCGCACGGCGCAGTCGGAGCCGGAATGGCGGCTCGCCACCGAGCGGACCATCGAGGAATCGGACGGCCTTATCCGCACCTTCGACGCGCTCTTGATGATCGCCCGTGCCGAGGCCGGGCAGGCGAGCGCGACGATGCTGCGCTTCGACCTCGCCGAGACGGTGGCGGGAGTGGCGGAGCTCTATGAGCCAGTGGCCGATGAAAGCGGGCTCGACCTGCGTGTCGAGGTCGCCGGGCCGCTGCCGATGCGCGGCGTGCGCGAGCTGTTCGGGCAGGCGCTGGCCAATCTTCTCGACAACGCCATCAAGTACAGCGCGCCTGACATGCCCGGCGGGGCGCCCGGCCCGCGCCGCGATGTGACGCTGACCGCCGCCCGCGCCGGCGACCGGCTGCGCCTGGTGGTCGCTGATCGCGGGCCGGGCATTCCGGAGGCGGATCGGCCGCGCGTGCTGGAGCGTTTCGTGCGGCTGGAGGCGAGCCGTACCCGCCCCGGCTTCGGTCTGGGCTTGTCTCTGGTGGCGGCAGTGGTACGGCTGCACGGCGGCACACTGTCGCTGGAAGGCAACGATCCGGGACTGCGGATCGTTATCGACCTGCCCCTCGATCTTACCGACGAGGCGGCAACGGATTAACACACGCAAGGGGGCGACGACGGCATGGCGGCAAGCACGAGCGGGACGGTGGCGGCGCCGGCTGAGAGTCTGATCACACGGCTTCAGCGTGCGCCCGGCTTTCCCGTGCCGGCGGGGCTTCCCGAGGCGGTGGCGGACGCTCTGGCCGGCGCGCCCAAGCCGGTGCGAGCTCGCCTTGAGGCCCTTCTTGTCGCCCATGACGAGGCCCGCGCCGTGCTGGCGGCGGTGGCGGCGCATTCGCCGTTCCTGACCGATCTCATTCGCGTCGATCCCGCCCGGCTGCTGGCGCTGCTTGAGGCCGAGCCCGCCGAGGCACTGGCGCGCGCGCGTGCCGACACGGTCCGGGTGGTGGAGGCCTCTTCCGACGAGGCGGAGGTGATGGCGGCGCTGCGGCGGCTGCGGGCGCTGACCGCGCTCACCGTCGCGCTGGCCGATATTGGCGGGGTGTTCGACCTTGCCACCGTGACCGCCGAACTGACCGCGACGGCGGATACCGCCATCGCGGCGGCGGTGGCGTTTCTGGTGCGCGAGGGAATCAGCGCGCGCAAACTGCGCAAGACCGGCGTCGAGGGCCTCGGCTACACCGTGCTGGCCATGGGCAAGCACGGGGCGCGCGAACTCAACTATTCCAGCGATGTCGATCTGATCGTGCTCTACGATCCCGACCAAGCGCCGCTGGCGAAGGATGTGGAGGCCGCGCCGTTCTTCGTGCGGATGACGCAACGCCTCGTGAAGCTGATCCAGGAGCGCACCGGCGAGGGCTATGTCGCCCGTGTCGATCTGCGGCTGAGGCCCGACCCGGCCTCGACGCCGGCCGCGCTCTCGGTGGAGGCGGCGCTGGACTATTACGAACGCGAGGGCGCCACCTGGGAGCGCGCCGCCTATATCAAGGCACGGCCGATCGCCGGCGACCTCGCCCTTGGCCATGAGTTTCTCAAGCAGCTCACTCCCTTCGTCTGGCGCCGCGCGCTCGATTATGCGGCGGTGTCCGATGTCCACGCGATGAAGCAGGACATCCACGCCTTTCGCGGCCATGAGGCGATCGCGGTGGAAGGGCACAACGTCAAGCTGGGGCGTGGCGGCATTCGCGAGATCGAGTTCTTCGCCCAGACGCAGCAGCTGATCGCCGGCGGCCGCGACCCGCGCCTGCGCACCCCGCGCACGCTGGAAGCGCTCGCCGTGCTGGCGCAGACCGGCTGGATCGGCGAGGCGGCGCGGGCGGAACTCGACGAGGCCTATCACTTCCTGCGGCGGGTGGAGCACCGCCTGCAGATGGTGGCCGACGCCCAGACCCACAGCCTGCCGGAGGACGAGGAGACGCTGGCCGGTTTCGCCCGCTTCATGGGCTATGACGACCGCGAGGCTTTCGCCCAGGCGCTCACCCAGCGCCTCACGCGGGTGCAGGACCACTATTCCAAGCTGTTCGAGGACGCGCCGCCACGGGCGGCGGTGGAGGGGCGGCTCGAATTTCCGCAAGACGCCGACGACCGCGAGACGCTGGCGACGCTGCACCGGCTCGGCTATGCCGACCCCAAGGCGGCCAGCGCCACGGTGCGCGGCTGGCTGGCGGGCGAACCCCGTGCCCTGCGCATGGAGGGCGTGTGCGACGAGCTGGAAGCCATCGTGCCGCTGCTGGTCGACGCGCTGGCGCGCGGCGGCGCCCCCGATGCCGGGCTGAACGCCGCCGACCGCTTCTTCCGCGAAATGCCGACCGCCCAGCGGCTGCTGGCGGCGCTGCGGCACAATCCCGATCTCGTGCGGCTGCTCGCCACCATTCTCGGCACCGCGCCGCGCCTCGGCGAGATGCTGGCGCACCGCCCCTCGCTGCTCGACGCGCTGCTCGACCCGGCGTTTTTCGGCGCGCTGCCGGACGAGCCGGAACTGGCCGCCCGGCTCGCCGCCGATCTCTCCCAGGCGGAGAACGAGGAGGACCGGCTCGACCGCGCCCGCCGCTTTAGGCAGGAGCACCATGTGCTGATCAGCGTGCGGATACTCTCCGGCACGCTTCCCGCCGCCCGCGCCGGCGAGGCCTTCGCCCGGCTGGCCGATGTGCTGATCCGCTCGCTGGAAGAGGCGGTGATCGCCCGCTTCCGCGAGGCGCATGGCACGCTGGCCGGCGCCGAGGTGGCGGTGCTCGCCATGGGCAAGCTCGGCGGGCGCGAGATGACGGCGGGCTCCGACCTCGATCTCATCGTGCTCTATGATTTCGACGAGGAGCACCCCGACAGCGACGGACCGCGCCCGCTCTATGGCGCGCAGTATTTCGCCCGCCTCACCCAGCGCATCGTCAGCGCCCTGACCACCCCGACCAATGCCGGCCAGCTCTATGAGGTGGATCTGCGGCTGCGGCCGTCCGGGCGTTCCGGCCCGGTGGCGACCAGCCTGCCGCGCTTCGAGGTCTACCAGGCGGAGGAAGCCTGGACCTGGGAGCATATGGCGCTGACCCGCGCCCGGGTGGTGGCGGGCTCGCCGGCCTTCCGCGCCCGGGTGGAAGGCGCCATCCACCATGTGCTGGCGGGGGAGCGCGACCCGCACCGCCTCGCTGCCGACATTGTCGACATGCGCGGCGCCATAGCGGACGAGAAGGGCGAGGACGATCCCTGGGATCTCAAATATGCGCGCGGTGGGCTGGTCGACATCGAGTTCATCGCCCAGTACCTCGTGCTGGCCCATGCCGCGCACGAGCCGCGCATGATCGACACCTCGACGCTGCGGGTGATCGAGGCGGCGCAGCGCGTCGGCCTGCTCGACGTGCAGGACGGGCAAGTGCTGGCCGATGCCTGCCGGCTGCTGCACGACCTGACGCAGGTGCTGCGTCTCGCCATCACCGAGCCCTTCAAGCCGGCGGAAGCGAGCCCGGCGCTGCGACGGCTGCTGGCGCGGGCGGGCGCGATGCCGGATTTCTCAACGCTGGAAGCGCATCTGTTCGAGACCCAGCGCCTGGTGCGCGCCACCTTCGAGCGCCTGCTCGCCGCCGAGCCCAAGCGCCGGCGGAAGAAGGCGTGAGGGCCGACGGCCCGGCCATCCACGCTTGCCCGCTCGTCAATCGCTAAAGTCGTGGATCCCCGGGCCAAGCCCGGGGATGACGGCCTGACAATTCGTCAATCCAGCTTTGCCGCCACAAGGTCGCCGATGGCGAGGCTGGCGGTGAGGCCGGGGGATTCGATGCCGAACAGCTGCACCAGCCCCGCCACGCCATGCTCGGCCGGGCCGTCGATGCGGAAATCCGCCGCCGGGGCCCCGGCGGGCACGGTCTTCGGCCGAATGCCGGCATAGGCCGGGTTCAGCGCCCCGTCCGGCAGCGCCGGCCAATAGCGGCGGATCGCGGCATAGAACACGTCGCCGCGGGCGGGATCGACATTGTAGTCCGGCGCGTCGATCCATTCGGTATCCGGCCCGAAGCGGGCCTGGCCGCCGAGATCGAGCGTCAGGTGCACGCCAAGCCCCGCCTGTTCCGGCACCGGGTAGATCAGCCGCGTAAAAGGCGCCCGGCCGGACAGTGTGAAATAGGAGCCCTTGCAGAAATAGGCGGGCGGGATCGCTTCGGCCGGAATGCCGGCGATCGCGCGGGCCAGCTTCACGGCGCCGTGGCCGCTCGCATTGATGAAGCTGGCGCAGGCTAGCCGCATCGGCTCCGGGCCGCCGACATCGAGGACGATCCCCCGGGCCGTCACCTCGCCGGAGAGGATGGGAGCGTTGAAGGCGATCATGCCGCCGGAATCTTCCAGATCGCCGCGCAAAGCGAGCATCAGGGCGTGGCTGTCGATGATGCCGGTGGAGGGCGAGAGCAGCGCGGCCTGCGCGTTCAGCGCCGGCTCCAGCGCCCGCGCCTCGGCGCCGCTCAGCGGCTGAAGATCGGTGACGCCGCAGGCGCGGGCATGGGCATCGATGGCGGCGAGCTTGTCGGTCTCCGCCGGGCTGGTGGCGACGATGAGCTTGCCGGTGCGCCGGTGGGGAATGCCGCGCGCCTCGCAATAGGCGTAGAGCGCTTCGCGTCCTTCCACGCAGAGCCGGGCCTTCAGCGTGCCGGGTGCGTAATAGAGCCCGGCATGGATGACCTCGCTGTTGCGGGCCGAGGTGTCCGAGCCGACAAGGCCGGTCGCCTCCAGCACCAGCACGTCGCGCCCCTTCAGGGCCAGCGCGCGGGCAATGGCGAGGCCGACGACACCGGCGCCGGCGACGACGCAGTCGACCGCGTTTTCCTCAAGAACATCCATGGGCGGTCTACTCGGCGGGAAGGGTCCGGCTGGTACGGTATTGCAGGGCCGGGCGGCCGTTCAAGGGCAGGCGGATCACCACCGTGGTGCCGACCCCCTCGGAGGAGCGGATCCGCATCGAGCCGCCATGCAACTCGACCAGCGACTTGGCGATGGCGAGGCCGAGACCGGATCCCTTGTGGGTCTTGGTGAACTGGCTTTCCACCTGTTCGAACGGGCGGCCGATCTTGGCCAGCGCGCTCTTGGCGATGCCGATGCCGCTGTCCTCGATGACGAGCAGCGCCGCGTGCTTGGAACGCCGCGTGCGCAGGCTGATACGGCCCTGTTCGGGGGTGAACTTGATGGCGTTGGACAGCAGGTTGAGCGTGATCTGCTTGAGCGCCCGCTTGTCGGCCTCGACCGCCACCGCGGCATCGGATTCGTCGACGATGGTGAGCTGCTTCTCGCCGGCCCGCACCGACATGACGCGGATGGCGTCGGCGACCACCTCGTCGAGCCGGACCGGCTGGAGGTTGAGCTGAACGCGGCCGGCTTCGATGCGCGACATGTCGAGAATGTCGTTGATGACGTCGAGCAAATAGCGGCCGGAATCGCGGATGTCGCGGCAGTACTCGTTGTACTTGTCATTGCCGAGCGGCCCGAACAGGCCGCTCTCCATCAGCTCGGAGAAGCCGATGATGGCGTTGAGCGGCGTGCGCAGCTCATGGCTCATATTGGCGAGGAATTCGGACTTGGCGCGGTTGGCGTCCTCGGCCTTGGTCTTCTCGTCGGCATAGTTCTGCGCCAGCTCGGCGAGCTGAAGCGCCTGCAGTTCCAGCGTCTGCTGCGATTTGCGCAGATCGGCGACCAGCGCCATCAGCCGCTTCTCGCTCTCCATCAGGCGCTCTTCATGGCGCTTGAGGGCGGTGATGTCGGTACCGACCGAGACGTAGCCGCCATCCTTGGTGCGGCGCTCGGCGACCTTCAGCCAGCGCCCGCCTTCCAGCTGCGCCTCGAAGGCGCGCGCGCCTTCTTCCGGCCGGTCTTCCGGACGGAGCGGGATGCGGACCACCGGCTGGCGGGCGAGCGAGGCGATGGTCTCGAACTCCGTCCCTTGCCCGACATGGGCGTCGCCAATGCCGTAGAGCGACTGGAACCGCGAGTTGCAGAGCACCAGCCGGTTCGAGGCGTCCCACAGCACGAAGGATTCGGAAATGCTCTCGATGGCGTCGCGCAGGCGCATGTCGGCGGTGGCGGTGCGCTCGGCGAGGCGGCGCTCCTCGGTGACATCCACCGCGATGCCGACCAGATGCGGCGGCTCGCCATTGGGCTGGGGCACGACTTCGGCGCGGGCGCGCAGCCACACCCAGTGGCCGTCAGCGTGCTTCATGCGGAAGACGCGATCAATGGTGCGGCCGGGCTTGTCGGCGATCTCGCGGGCGATGTCGTAGAGATTGGTGTCGTCGGGATGGACGAGGCTCGCCACTTCGCCGAAGGAGATCAGGTCCTCGCGCGGGGCGTGGCCGAGCATCTCGAACATCGAATCCGACCAGAACATGCGCCCCCGGCCCATGTCCCAGTCCCACAGGCCGCAGCGGCCGCGCGAGAGCGCCGTGTCGATGCGCGCGCGCACCGTCTCGTAGATGCCGTCGGCCTCGCGGGCGCGGGTCGCCTGCCAGTGGAAGGCGAAGCCGAGGATCAGCAGCACCGCGCCTGTCGTGGAGAGCAGGGTGACGGTGAGGACGGTGTCGGAGCGCCAGGTCGCCAGCGCGCCGGAGAGCGGCTGCACCACGACCAGCTGCAGCGCGCCATTGGGCAGGTTGCGCACCGTGGCGAGGGCCGCGGCGCCGTCGGGCATGATGACATCGAGCACGCCGGCATTCTCGGCGAAGATGGTGAGTGCCTGCGTATTGGCGAGGAGCTGGCCGATCTGCTCGGCGGCGGTCGCCGTCTCGTCATGGGTGGCGAGGATCTTGCCGTTGGGGTCGATCAGGCCGTAGCGGCGCCCGTCCTCGGCGGCGCGGGGCGGCAGGCTGTTCTGCAGCAGCGCGTCCGGCGCCGTCGATCCTGCCGGCAGGCGGCCGGCCTCGCTGGCGATGGCGGCGGCGAACAGCGCCAGCTCATCCTTGGCATTGGCGATGGCGTCGGCGCGATAGGCGTGGATCTGCACGATCGCGGCAATGGCGACCGAGGCGATGAACGCAATGATCAGCGCCGGAACGGCCTTGCGCATGAAGGGTTCGGCGTCGACCAATCGCTGATAGGCAGGTCGCGCCACGGTGCGTGCAAGCCCTCGCATGGCTTGTACGCGCACGGACGCGCCTGCAGCGTTGGCGCGCGCCATCGCCGGCCTCCCCCGAAGTCCCAAAACCCGTTCCCAGTCCGATAGGAGCGATGTGCCGCATCTCTCCGAATCACTCCGATTTGAATCGATATGGCCCCCCACTGTCCAGAGTCCCGGGGAGTCAAGTTAACGATTCAGCAACCTGGGGAGGTGGCGCGGGTGCCTGGGTGGGTGGCGCGGCCGGACAAGCGGAGTGTCGCCTGCCGACAACCACGCCGCATGGACGCCACGCGGGCCCCGGTGCTATGCGCTTTTGCCCGGTTTGCGGGTGGCAGCAGAAATAAAGAGGTTCACATGAGCGACATCTGGTTCCGCACCGGCGAAGCGACCGTTCTCGCTGCCGACGGGCAGTTCACCGACGCGATGCCGGAGGTTCTGATCGGCTCGGTGCGCGGCCCCGCCGGGCATGCCTTCGCCTCGATGATGGGGCAGGTGCAGGGGCACACCCGCATGTTCGTGGTGCGCGACCTGAACCAGCAGGTGCGCCCCGCGACGATGATGACCACCAAGGCCACCATCCACACGCTGGAATATGTCGACCTGCTCGGCGGCGTGGTTCAGGGCGCCATTGGCGACGCCATCGTCGACGCGCTCAGCGAGGGCATCCTGCCGAAGGACCAGGCTGACGAGCTTTGCATGATCGTGATGGTGTGGCTCGACCCGCGCTGCGCCGAGGATGCCAATCTCGACAAGGCCGATCTCTACCGCACCAATTACGAGGCGATGAAGCTGGCGCTGGAGCGGGCCATGACCGGCAAGCCGACGGTCGACGAGCTGATCGCCAACCGCAAGACCATCAAGCACTACGCGCTGGACGGCGTGGTCGAGTACTGACACCTGGCCTTTGCCTTGCGCCGCACCTCGCCGTGTAAGGGCGGGCGCGAGGCGCAAGCGCCGCTGGTCAGCCGAGTGAGCGGCCGACGATGTCGCTCGCATCGGGCGACAGGCCGGGCTTTTCGGCGACGCGCCGCAGCGCCGCCTCGGCCGAGGCGCGCCGCACCGGCTCCAGCGAGCGCCAGCTTTTGAAGGCGGCGAGCAGCCGGGCGGCGAGCTGCGGGTTGCGCCCGTCAATGTCGATCACCGCGTCGGCGACGAGATCATGGCCAGCGCCGTCGATCCGGTGAAACTGCGTAGGGTTGAGCCCGGCGAAGCTGCCGATCAGCGCCCGCACCCGGTTCGGGTTACTCCAGGCGAAGGCCGGATGCTGGGTGAGTCCGCGCACCCGCTCCAGCGCCTGCGGTTCGGCGATCTGCGCCTGAAGCGCCAGCCATTTGTCGACCACCAGCGGGTCCTCGCGGAACCGTTCATGGAAGGCGGCCAGCGCCGCCTCGCGGGCCTGCGGCGCCGCATGAGCCAGCACTGAGAGGGCGAAGAAGCAGTCGGTCATGTTGTCCGCGCCCTCGAAATGCGCCTGCGCCCGGGCAAGGCTCTCCTCCGTGCCGCCGGCGGCGAGCAGATCGAGGCAGGTGTTGCGCAGCGCGCGCCGGCCGGCAGAGGCGGCGTCCGGCGAATAGATCCCCGCTGGCGCGTGGCGGGCATAAATTGCCGCCAGCGCCGGCGCCAGCGCCCCGCTGACCGCCTGGCGCAGCGTTGTTCGGGCGTGGTGGATGGCGTCCGGGTCCACATCCTCGCCAATCTCACGGGCGACGTCCGTCTCCGAGGGGATGGAGAGCGCCTGCGCGACGAAGGCTGGGTCCAGCGTGCCATCCTCCAGCGTGGCGCCGAGCGCCGCGACCAGCGCGTCCGGCGCCGGCAGCGCGGCACCGGCACGGGCGGCGGCGGTGGCCTGCACCAGATGACTGAGGGCGATGGTCTGGGTGGCGTCGAAGCGGTTGAACGGGTCGCTGTCATGGCGGGCCAGAAACAGCAGATCCGCCGTCGACATGTCGGTGGTGAGCTTCACCGGCGCCGAGAAGCCGCGATTGAGCGAGGGCACCGGACGCTGGGCGATGTCGCGGAAGACGAAGCTCTGGCGCGGCTGCGTGACCAGCAGCACGCCGCGCTCGGCATTGCTGCCGTCATCCGGGGTGAGCGGCATGTCGGCGCCGTCGGGTCCGACCAGGCCGATGGCGAGGGGGATGACCATGGGCAGCTTCTCGCTCTGCCCCGGCGTTGGCGCCAGCGTCTGAACCACATCGAGCGTATAGCTGCGCCCGGCCTCGTCCCAGCAGCCGCTCACAGTGACCTGCGGCGTGCCGGACTGGGCGTACCACAGGGCGAACTGGGTCAGGTCGACACCATTGGCATCGGCGAAGCAGGCGAGGAAGTCCTCCACCGTCGCCGCATCGCCGTCATGGCGGTCGAGATAGAGGTCCATGCCGGCGCGGAAGCCCTCATCGCCCAGCAGCGTCTTGAGCATCCGCACCACTTCCGCGCCTTTCTCGTAGACGGTGGCGGTGTAGAAATTGTTGATCTCGCGGTAGCTGTCGGGACGCACGGGATGGGCCAGCGGGCCGGCATCCTCAGGAAACTGGTGGCCCTTCAGCAGCCGGACATCGCTGATGCGCTTGACCGGGCGCGAGCGTGCGTCGGCCGAGAATTCCTGGTCACGGAAGACGGTGAGGCCTTCCTTGAGGCAGAGCTGGAACCAGTCGCGGCAGGTGATGCGGTTGCCGGTCCAGTTGTGGAAATATTCATGGGCGATGATCGCCTCGATATTGGCGTAGTCGGCGTCCGTCGCGGTCTGGGGGCTGGCGAGGACATATTTGTCGTTGAAGATGTTCAGCCCCTTGTTCTCCATCGCCCCCATGTTGAAATCGGCCACGGCGACGATGTTGAACACGTCGAGATCATACTCGCAGCCGAACACCTCCTCGTCCCAGCGCATGGAACGCTTGAGTGCGTCCATGGCGTAGCCGGCCCGCTCCGTCTTGCCCGGCTCGACATAGATGCCGAGCGCGACCTTCTTGCCGGTGGCGGTGACGAAGTCCTCGGTGATCCGGTCCAGCCGGCCGCCGACAAGGGCGAACAAATAGCAGGGCTTCGGCCAGGGATCGTGCCACACCGCATAATGGCGGCTGGTGCCCTCCACCGCGCCGCTCTCCACCGGGTTGCCGTTTCCGAGCAGAACGGGCGCCTCCTCCCGCTCGGCCTCGATGCGGGTGGTGTAGACGGCGAGCACGTCCGGCCGGTCCGGGAAATAGGTGATGCGGCGGAACCCCTCCGCCTCGCACTGGGTGCAATAGGTGCCGCTGGAGCGGTAGAGGCCCATCAGCTTGGTGTTGGCGGAGGGGTTCACCACCGTCTCGATTTCCAGCGTCAGCGCCCGCTGCGGCGGGGCGAGCAGGGTCAGCGCCGTTGGCGTGACGACATAGGCGGTGCCGGCCAGCGGCACGCCGTCCAGCGTCAGCGATTTCAGGCTGAGTTCGTCGCCATCGAGCACGATGGGCGAGCCCTCGCGCCCTTCAGGATTCGGCCGCATCGCCAGCCGGGCAATGATGCGCGAGGCGGTGGGGTGAAGGCGCACGTCCAGATGCACCGTGTCGATGAGCCAATCCGGCGGCAGGTAGTCGCCAAGGCGGACAGGCGGGGGCACGGCATCACGCGACATGGTCGACTCCAGGCAGAGAACGGGCGGCGGCCCTAGAGGTAAGCGCTTCGGGCCTGCACCGGAAGCCCCGGCGCGGCCCCGCCGCGTGGGTCAGCGGGTGCGGGTGATCTCCACCCCGGCATCGCGAAAGATGCCGGCGATCGGCGCGGAAGGCTTGTGCAGCTCGACCCGCACCTTCTCCACCCGGGGATAGCGGGAGAGCACCGCTTCGGCGATCGCCTGGGCAAAGGCTTCGAGAATGTGGAAACGGTGGCCGGACGAGACCTCGTGGATGACCTCGAACACTTTCTCATAGCCGACCGTCTCGGCGTAATTGTCGTGTGCGGCGGCATCGCCGGCGTCCAGCCACCAGTCGATGTCGACGATGAAGCGCTGGCCAAGCCGCGCCTCTTCCTCCAGCAGGCCGTGCGTGGCGTGCAACTCGACGCCGCGAAGGAAGACGCGGTCGGATTGGGTGCGCTCGGCCATGGGGCGCTCGGACATGGGCAGGGTTCCGGTCGGTTCGAATGTGGGTCAGGCGGCGTCGAGGGCGGCGGCGAGCAGGCCGACCGCGACGGCGGGCGCGCAATCCGCCGCCTGGCGGGAAAGGGCGGGGTCGTCGGTCAGCACGTCGGCAAGGTCGAGATAGGCGAGGTCGCGCCGCTCGGCGAGCCGCGCCGCCATGAACCGTCCAACGCCGGCACCGACCAAAAGTTCGGGCCCGTTCTCCTGGGCCGAGGCGACGCAGTCGAAGGCGCGCCCGATGCGGGCAAGCTGCGCCTCGGCGAGGTGGCGGGCGAGGGCCTGCGCCTTGGGCAGCAGCGGCGGCGAGAAATCATGCCCCACCATACGCAGCAGCCGCCGGGCGCTGGCCTCGATCGTCTTCGGCCCGCCATCGGCGCTCGGGTGCAGGTCGGCCTCCTCGGCGAGGGCGCCGGTAAGGCGGTGAATATCCGCCGTCGTGGCGAAGTGCTCGGCCATCATCGGCAGCCACCGGCCCTCGAACGGCGCCTCATGGGCCAGCGCCATGACCGGCGTTCGGGCGGCGCCGGTATAGACCAGCTCATTGCTGGCGAGGCGCTCGGCGTCGGAGAAGCCGCGCGCCGTCACCCGGCCGCTGTCAAAGGGGATGAGATCGGCGGTGGTCGAGCCGATGTCGACGAGAATGCCGCCGGGCAGCAGATGAGAGAGTACGGCGGCGGCGGCGTACCAATTGGCCGAAGCGATGTGGTCGGCATGCTCGGCGGCGCGCTCGGGCGGCACGAAGCCTTCCGGCCCGGCGAACAGCACCAGCGGCGCGCCGGCAAGCTCGCGCATCAGCAACGCCGCCGTGCCGATCACCCCGGCGCGGCGGTCGGGCCAGAGATCGGCGCCCTCGGCGGTCATGGTGACGGCGGAGGGCACGTCGGGCTCGAACTCGGCGCGCAATTCGCGCAGGGCGAGGGCCAGCGTCTCCTCGCCCTTCCACACCGGGCAGGGGGCGATCCGCACGGCTTTCAGCCTTCCATCCTGCCCGAAGGCGGCAAGCTTCACATGGGCGCCGCCGACATCCCATCCCAGGCGGGCAATTCTCTTCACGGCAAATCCTTGGTCACGGTCATTTTCAGGGCACGATGTCGACAGGAAGCGCGGGCGGCAGGTGCGGCAGGTCCGGCACCACGCCATCGCGGATGAACTCTGCCATGAAGGCGAGCGGATTGACCGCCAACGCCCGGCGCAGGCCGGCATAGGAGGTGGTGAGGCGCGGATTGACCTCCACCGCCACCGGCCCCTCAGCGGTAGCGATATAATCCACGCCGACCAGCCCGTGCAGCCCCGGTAGCGCCGCACCCACGCGCTCCCCGAAGGCGCGCAGAGCGTCATCGACCGGGAAGGCGCCGACGGTGACGCCGGTGAAGCGCAATGTACCATCCACCCGCGCGATATGCTGGCGATTGGCGGTGAGCACATGGGTGCGCCCGCTTTGGCACAGCAAGGTGAGGCTCGCGGCTTCACCCGTGATGAAGGGCTGCACGACATGGCCGGCCGGCAGCGGCGGCGTCGGGCGGTGATCGAGGATGCGGACACCGTGCCCGCCGGCACCGTCATCCGGCTTGACGACGAAGGTGCCGTCCATGCCCTCGGGCAGCGCATCGAGCGACCAGGTGGGAACGACCTTGACGCCGGCCGCCGCCAGCGCCTGCGCGGTGCGGCTCTTACTGGAGCACAGGGCGATGGTCTCGGCCTGCGGCGCCACCACGCGCCGGCAATGGGCGCGAAAGTCGCGCACCAGCGCTTCAAGAACGCCCCCGCTTTCCGGCGCGATGGGCCAGCAGGCATCGGCCTCCTGCGCCATCAGCCGCCAGATCGAGCGCGGATCGTCGCCGAGACGCAGCGCCGTGCTGGTGCCGCGCGGCGGGGCGGGAAAGCGCGCATCATGGGTGGTGATGACCCGCACGCCCGGCAGGTCCTCCAGATCGCCGATCAGCGTGTCGCGCATCAGCGCGCCTTCGGCTATGAGCGAGGCGGACAGTTCCGCACCGAGGGCGCCGCCCCCCGTGACCGTTTCAACGACAAAGACCAACATCTACCGAAGTGCCAGAGAGGAACGCCGAAGGTGGAACTTATACCCGTGATCGACCTGATGGGAGGTGCGGTGGTCCACGCGCGGCGCGGCGCCCGCGAGGCCTACCGTCCGATCGAGACGCCGCTCGCCGCCAGCGCCGCCCCGCCGGACGTGGCCGACGGGCTGCTGGCGCTCGGCGCCTTCCGCACGCTCTATATCGCCGATCTCGACGCCATAGCCGGCAACGGGGGGCATGACGCGGTGCTGGAGGCCCTCGCGGCGCGTCATCCCGGGCTGGCTCTGTGGGTGGATGCGGGTGATGCCTCTCCCGCCACGCTGTCCCGCCGGGTCGCAGGCGGTCCGGGCCGGCCGGTGATCGGCAGCGAGAGCCTCGCCGATCTCGCCGAAGCGGAGGCAGCTTTGGCGAGCGGGGCCGGGCTGCTCTCTCTCGACTACGGGCCGGAAGGCCCGCGCGGGCCTTTGGCGCTGCACGACAACGCCGCCCTGTGGCCGCAAGCGGTGATCGTGATGACGCTGGCGCGGGTCGGCGCCGGGCAGGGGCCCGATATGGCGCGCCTGTCTGCCATTCGCGCGCGGGCGGAGGGCCGCCGCGTCTATGCGGCGGGTGGGGTGCGCGACGTGGGCGACCTTCATCATCTGGCCGAGCTCGGCATCGCCGGCGTCTTGCTGGCGAGCGCGCTGCATGACGGGCGGCTGTCGCGGGCGGATATCGCGGCGTTCATGGGCTGAGCAGCGCGGCGGCGAACAGCGTCGCCACGGTGAGATCGGCGCTGGTGCCAGGGTTGAGGCCGCGCGCTTTCAGGCTGGCGTCGAAGGCATGCAGCGGCGCGCGGCGTCTCTCGGCCGTGGCGCGGAAATCCACGGTTCCCGTGAGTTCCGCCGCCTCAGTGCGGACCTGCTCGGCGGCGGCGTCGCCGAATTTGCGGGCGATGTGGCTGTCCGGGAACGCGGCCATGAAGGCGAGATGCACCGCCTCGGTGCGCGCTTCCGGCTCGGCGTCGGCGAGTTCGGCAAGGCGCGCGAGGCCGATCTCGAATACATCGGTGAAGCCGCTGACATATTGCCGGGCGATGCGGTCGCGGCTCGCCGCCTCCGCCATCGCCTCGCGTAGCCCGATGCGGGCCGGCGCCGCCACATCATGGCCCGCGTGCCGGCCGAGACCGCCGGGATTGGCCGCAGCGATGGCGCGGAAGGCGGCCAGCGCGTCCGTGATGTCGAGGCCGGTCAGCACCGCGTCGAGATTTTCCCGCAGCGGGCCGGGCTGTTCCGCTGCCGCCGCGAGGGGTGCGCAGAGGAGAATGATGCCGAGATTGGTGTTGAGGCCGGTCGCATCCAGCGAGGCCGCCACCGCCGCCTCGATCCGCTCGCCCACCGGCTTTCCCGGCGCGGCGAGGGCGGGCGCCGCCGCCTGCGCCGCGCGTTCGAAATGCGCCACCTCCATGCCGTGGCCGGCGCTGAAGCGGTGGACATTGCCCGCCTTCAGCGCGTCGAGCTCGGCATGGCAGGCGGCGCGGAAGGCGGCGGCGATGGCGTCGGCGTTCATGCCGGCACGGCCACGCGCCGGGGCGCGGCCAGCTGGGTCGCGAGATGGCGGGCCAGCGCCGCGGCGATGTCGACCTCGATCGCCTTCTGCAGGCCTTTCCAGGCCGGCATGGAATTGACCTCCAGCACCTGAAGCTGCCCCCTCGCGTCTTCGATCAGGTCCACCCCGGCGTAATCGGCGCCCACCGCCGCCGTGGCGCGGATGGCGAGATCATGGGCGCGAGTGTCGAACGGTGCCGGCACGCCGACCGCGCCCTGGTGGATATTGGTAATCCACACTGGCGAGCGGCGCAGCATCGCGCCGGCCACTGTCCCGCCAATGACGAAGACCCGCCAGTCCTGATAGCTCTCGGCCGTGGGCGCGGCGACGAAATCCTGGAGATAATACAGGCCGCCGACCTTTTCCGGCTCGGGCAGCAGCGTGCGGGGCGAGAGGCGACGGATGCCCCGGCCCTGCGCCCCGAAGAGCGGCTTCAGCACCATGTCGCCCGGCGCGGCGTCGAGCAGCGCCTGCATCGCCGCCCGGTCCTCGCTGACGAAGCTGCGTGGGGTGGGCAGGCCGGCCTGCGCGATAAGGAAGCTGGTCATCGACTTGTCGACGCAGCGCTCGACCGCGCGGGCATCGTTCATCACCTTCACGCCGAGCGCCGAGAGCGCGTGCAGCAGGCCGAGCCGGGCGGTGATCTGCTCGGTCGAGCCCTTGGCGATGAGGCGGACGAAGGCGGCGGCGGGCAGAGCGTCGCCGAGGCCCGGCAGCACCAGCCCGTGCGCGGTGCCGCCAATGGCGAAGCCGCAATCATTCAGGGAGAGCACGAGGACAGCAAAGCCCTCGCGCTCGATCGCCGCCTTCAGCCGGCGTGTGTGCCAATCGGCATCCTCGGTGAAGATGACGACCGTCTCGGAGCGTTCCACGCTCATGCGAAGGAGCGCTCCAGAACATCCTCATGGAACGCGCCGAAGGTGAAGCTGCGGCCGGTTTCCAGCGCCGTCACCGTGACGCGGGCGGGGCTGAACAGCATCGGGTCCATGGCGTAGAAATCGCCCTTATAGGCGGTGAAGATCTCCGCGAAGGTGCGGCCATGGTCGCGCGACGAGGAACTCGGCAGCCCCTCGGCCAGCGCCCGCGCTTCTTCTTCCGGCCCGGTGACGAAGAGCTGCACATCGCCGCCATAGAGGGTGGCGTCATTGGTGCGGCCCATGGCGGCGACGAAATCCGGCGCTGGCGGCGGCAAGGGCGAGGCGCCGATGCCATCGACCACGCGGTCGAGCGGAAAATGCAGCGCATGCGTCTTGTGCAGCGCCACTTCCAGCACCCGGGCGACGATCTGCACCGTGCCGGCGAGGCTCGACGTGGGGGTGAGGATCAGTGTCAGCTTCTCCGGCGCGATGCCGCATTCCTCGGCGATGCGGGCGACCAGAACGTCCGGGGGCAGCTTATCGACTTCGAGCACCAGGCAGGCCTGGTCGGCGCTGTCGCGATAGCCGAGTTCCTCGAACAGAGCTTCCTTCCCCCACAGCGCGCGGGCCGGGCCCGAGCCGAGAGCGAAGAAATCGCCTTCCGCCAGGCTCCAGCCGGCATACTGGCTACCGAGGCAGGCGATGACCGGATCGGCGGTCGTCACCGTCACCATCGTGCCCCAGCGCGGAAAACGCCCGCTGGTGGAAAGGCCGACCGCGCCGAGGCCGCCGAGGCAGATTTCGGCGATGCGCCGGCCCGCTTCCAGCCCGCCGCGCGCGGCGATGCCGGCATCGACCAGGAGGGCGCCGCAGGGGCTTTTGCTGATGCCGAGCCGCAGCGTGGTGGCGTTGGCGACGAGATGGTCGACGAGGGGCGCCGCAAGCGCCGCAACGCTCGGCTTCAGCCCGTCCAGAATAAGGTCCGCCATGGGAGAGTTACTCCGCAGCTGCGCGGCTGGCTGTGCTCAGCGCGCGCGAAAGATGATCCATGCGCCGCGCCAGAACGGCGCGGGCTTCGGCAATGTCGCGCCCGGCCGCCCGCACCGTGCAGACGGGTTCGCCCGCCGCGATGCGCGTGCCTGGGGCGGGACGGTCGGCTGTCCAGTCGGGCAGCGCGTCCCTCAGCACGATGGCGGCGGGTGCGTAAAATAGGCCGGCGGCCCGGGCCTCCACGTTCGCGCCGGGGACAAGGAGCGGGAGCTCCGGCAATCGGCCCGCGCAGGCGTCGAGGTGAAGTCGCAACAGGGGCGGCAGCGGGGGAGCGTCGAAGATGTCCAGCGTCGCGCCCGGCCGGGGATTGACCTCGATGAGGTGCCAGCCTTCTTCGTGGAGGATGAGATCGGCGCTGGCGAGACCCCTGAGGCCGACGGCTCCGGTAAGCCTGGAGAGAGCGTCGGCGACCTGCCGGACGCGCGCGTCCTCCAGGGCGACAGGCCCGGCGCAGCCGCCATAGCGGAACGGGGCGTCGTCGCTCGCGTCGCACCATTGCTCGGAGAAGGCGAGGAGGTGGGCCCCTTCGCCATTGCCGAGAAACAGGGCGGAGACGCTGCGCCCTTCCACGAACTCCTGCAGATACCAGCCCGCGCCGCGCGCCCGCCGCGCCGGGCGGACATGCCCGCCACCCGAGCCGCCGACGCGCTTTTCCAGCGCACGCGCATCCTCCGGCGCCTCTCCGGCAAAGAGCCGGGGATGGGGAATGCCGAGAGCGGCCAATTGCCGGGCGAAGAGGACGGGGTCCTTGAGCCGGGCGAGGGTGTCCGCACCGCTGCCCACGAGACGAAAGCGCGCCGCCAGCTGGGCGACAATCTCCGGTGCGTCCTCGAAGCCGGTGCCGAGCACGAGCTGGACATCCGCCCCGGCATGGCGGCCCAGCTGTTCGAGGAGATCGTCCGGGTCGAGGGCGAAGCCGTCGCGGCGGCGCAGCTGGACGGCATGCGACGCCAATGCGCGCGTATCCTCGTCCGCGAACAGGTCGAGGACAAGGGCGCGCAGGCCGGCGCGGCGGGCGCTGGCGGCCAGCCCACGCGCGGCGATGCCGGCAAGGACGACATCGAACCCGTCCTCAGGCCGTGAGGGATCGCGCGAGGACGAAGGCATCTTCAAACCCGATGGTCATCGCCGAGGGCGCGACGCGCATGCGCTGGAGAAGTTCATGCTGCACGCGGTATTTGAGATGGCCGATGGTCAGCGCGCCGATGCCGAGCGCGCCATGGGCCAGCGGCTTGCCATTGGCATGGGCGTCGATGCCGGCGATGCCTGCGGGCGGCACGGCGTTGACATCGGCCGCGACCTTGAGGTGCTTCGCCTCGGCCAGCACATCGGCGGAGAGGATTTCCACCCCCGCCCGGCCACAGGCCAGCACCACTTCGACATCCGCGACCAGTGCGCGCTTGTCGTCTTCGTTCTTGCCAGTGGCGCTGGCGAGGTCGACGCCGAAGCGCTGCTTGAAGTCGCGGGCCTTGGCTTCGACCGCCTCGATGTCGCGGTGGCTGACCAGCGTCACCTCTGCGCCCGCCTGCGCCGCGATCACGCCAGCGATGCCGCCGACCACGCCGGTGGCGCCATAGACCTGCACCTTCACGCCCTTGAGCCCCTCGGGGCGGGAGGGGCGCAGCTTCAGCTCGACTTCCGCCACCATGGCGGCGGCGGTGGTGAAGGAGCCGGCCGGGTCGACGAAGATGGAAATCTCGAAGGGCGGGAACAGCACGCTCTTCGCCTTGTTGGCCATGTCGAGCGCGAGGCCCGCATCCTTGCCGCCGATGAACAGGCCGGTGCGCGGGGCGGCGTCGGGATGGCGCGAGAACATCATGTCCTGCGTCAGGTCGCCGACCTCGTCGAGCGTCACCCCGGAATAGGGGAGGATGGTGGTGTAGCCGGCATCGACCGCCATGTTGACGTCGAACGGGCTGACGTGGCGAAGTGGCGAGATGATGTGGAGAATGGGGGCGATGTCCGCCATGGCGTGCGTTCCCTAGGTCAGAATCGGGCCTTGCGGCCTCTCATACGGAAGATGAAGGGAGCGACGCGGGCGGGACGCCAAAACCGTCGCTAGCACTGCTCGACGCAGGCAAGCCATTCGATCCGCGCCCCGGCATTGCTGCCGCGCGCGCAGTCGAAAGCCAGAGCGGGCCGGTCGCCGAAGCGGCTCCGGGCCTCGCTGAGAAGCTGGTCGGCCTCCTCGGGGCTGCCGACAATGGCAAAACCCGTGGGACCCCAGGAACTCTGGCCGAGGCCGCGCAGGCCGCGCGCCTCCAGCCACTCCATCACCTCGGCGACGGAAGCACTTGTATAGCGGCCGCCCTGGGCACTCGCATAGTGCTCTCCGAGCAGTCGCTGCATTTCGCCTACTGCGGCGGCGAAGTAATCCACATCCTGCTCCGCCAGCGCAGGGAGTGCCACCATCACGGCGAGCCGGGACATATGGCCGGCCAGCGTGTCGGCGAAAGGCGGCAGGCCCTCCATCGCCTTCACCTCCTCCGGCCCGCTAAGTCCCTGATGGCCGTGGTCATATACCAGCAGCAGACGCCAGTGCTCGGGGAAGGGCAGGCGGGAAAGAATGGGGGGTGGTGCGTCCGATCCCCGCCTCTTGCCGCCATCGAGGATCACCCCGCCCTCGGTGAAGGCGCCGATGCCGATGGCGGAGCGGGCGCCGCGACCCAAAGCCGCGCCGATCTCGCGCGGGGACAGGTCGAGCCCGTTGACGAGGCAGAGCCCGGTTGCCACGGCGAGGCCGAGCTGGGTACCGGAGCCGAGGCCCGAATGCGGCGGCAGCGCCGCTTCCACCGTCACCTCCACCCGCGGGTCGAGGTTGAAACGGGCGGCGGCTTTTTCAACGGCCACAAGGGCGCGATCGGCATCCGGCCCGCTGGCGATGAGGGTGTCGGCGCGGCGCAGCCGGACCACGGTCGCGGGACGGTCCAACGTTATGCCGAGGCTGCCGAAATGCCTTCCGAGGGTGCCGGCGAGATCGAGGAATCCGAGATGCAGCCGGCCCGGCGCGGTGATGCGGATCACCGACCTCTCCAGCTCATCCTTCGCCGTCTGCAATTGACGTGTCGTGGTGTTCACCAGCGTTTCCTCGGCGGCCATGGTAAGGCCCGGAAGGCGTCGGGGACAAGCCGGGTGATGATTTCCGCGTTTGCCGGATGCGGCGCGGGCGTGCTACCGAATCAGTCAATGACGCCCGCATCAGAACGGGCAGATGCCGCCAGGAGGACGCCAGGACATGGCGCTGGACCCGAAAAAAACCTTCACCGACAATGAGGTGGAGGAACGGCTCGCCGTCGATCTTCCGCAGTGGAAGCTGCAGGACGGGTGGATTCGGCGTACCTATCGCACCTCTTCGTGGAAGGGGACGTTGATGGTGATCAACGCTGTCGGCCATCTGGCTGAGGCAGCCTGGCACCATCCGGACCTTACCGCTTCCTATGCCTGGGTGGAGGTGCGGCTGATGTCGCACGACGCCAAGGGCATTACCGAGCGGGACTTTCAGCTGGCGAAGAAGATCGAGGATGTTGTCGGCTGGCAGCCGGGGACCGAGGCCGACAGCGCGCTTGAAGGCACGCCGCGCGGCGACCTGCGTTTCGCCTACATCAAATACGACTGATTTGTCAGGTAATTAGCAATGGCCGAGGTTCAGACGATCCATGATGTGGCCTGCGGCTTCTGCGGGCTCGGCTGCGATGATTTGACGGTCGAGGTCGAGGGCCGCGATATCCGTGCCAAGGCCCCCGTCTGCCCCGAGGCGGCGCGGCTTCTGCGGCGTCTGGATACCGCCGACCCGGTGGCGCGTGTGGCCGGTGAGGTGAACAGTCAGGCCGATGCGGCCAAAGCAGCCCATCACATTCTCGCGGCCGCCCGCGCGCCTGTTATCGGCGGGCTCGGCGCCGACATGGCCGGTGCCGGCGCGGCGGTCGATCTCGCCATCCGCTTCGGCGGGGTGCTCGACCATTACGCTTCCGAGGGGCTGTTCCGGAACTACGCTGCCGCCCAGCGCACCGGCTGGCTCTCCACCACGCTGGCGGAGGTGCGCAACCGCTGCGACGTGCTGCTCGTCGTTGGCGACGACCCGGCCGCGACCTGGGGCCGGCTGTTCGAGCGGCTGTTTCCCGCGACCCCGCTTTTCGCCGGCTCGAACCGCCGCGTGATCTTCCTCGGCGGCGCGCCGGGGGAGAAGGCGAGCGCGCAGCTTGCCGGCGCGAACGTCGTTCACCACGCCAGCACCGACGCGTTGGCGGCGCTGGAGGCGCTCGGCAGCCTCATTGCCGGCCGTCGCCCGCCGGGGACCCGCTTCGGCGGCATCGATGCCGACACGCTGGCCGGCCTCGCCGAGGAACTGCGCAGCGCCCATTACGCGGTCGTGACCTGGAACGCGGCGGACCTCGCCGATGGCGAACTCGTCGCCGAGCGGGCCACCGCGCTGGTCGACAGGCTGAACGTCACCACCCGGGCCGGCGTGTTTCCGCTCGGCGGGCGCGACAACATCATCGGCGTCAACCAGCTGATGCTGTGGCGGCTCGGCTATCCCCTGCGCACCGCCGTGCAGGGGCAGGCGAGCAGCCATGACGGCACGCTGTTCGCGACCGAGGCGGCGCTGACGGATGCCGATGTGCTGGTGTGGATCTCGGCCTTCCGGCCGGAGCCGCCGCCCGATTTCGGGGGCAAGATCATCGCTCTTGCCCATCCCGACACAGTGTTCGACAAGGAACCTGATGTCTTCATCCCTGTGGGCACCCCCGGCGTCGACCATGCCGGCACGGTGTTCCGCATGGATTCCATCGTAAGCCTGCCGCTCGGCGCCTTGCGCGTCGCGACGCTTCCCAGCGTCGCCGAGGCTGTGCGTCGCATAGCGGAGGGGTAAATGAGACTGCGGCTGAAGGGTGGGCGTGTGCTCGACCCTGCCAATGGCGAGAACGGGGTCGCCAGCGGCACCGTGCGCGACATCGAGATCGAGGACGGCCGCATCGTCGCCGCCACCGATCTAAAGGCCGATGCGGAATATGACCTTGGCGGCGCGGTCGTCATGGCCGGCGGCATTGATCTGCACAGCCACATCGCCGGCGGCAAGATGAACCTCGCCCGCCTGCTGATGCAGGAAGACCGGCGGGCCTTCCCGGAAATGCCCGGCAATTTCTGCGGCTGCGGCGGCGGGCGGGCAGCGCCCACCGCGCACGCCACCGGCTGCCGCTATGCCGAACTCGGCTACACCACGGTGTTCGAGCCCGCCATGGTCGGCGCCAATGCGCGCGGCGCGCATCTGGAAATGGCGGATATTCCCAATCTCGACACCGGCGCCTATCTGGTGCTGGGCAATGATGATTATTTTCAGCGCCTGCTGGCCGCCGGGGCCGGGCAGGAGCAGGTGAACGCCTATGTCGGCTGGATGATCGAGGCGACGCAGGCCTTCGCGATCAAGATCGTCAATCCCGGCGGCATCAACGCCTTCAAGTTCAACGCCCGCAAGATGGACCTCGACGAGGCCAACCCGCATTACGCGGTGACGCCGCGCAAGGTGCTGACCACGCTGATCCGGGCGGTGACGGAACTCGGCCTGCCGCACCCGATCCACCTGCATGGCTGCAATCTCGGCGTGCCGGGCAATGACGAGACCACGCTCGCCACCATCCTCGCCACCGAGGGGCGGCGGCTGCACCTGACCCATCTGCAGTTCCATTCCTACGGCACCGAGGGCGACAAGCGCTTTTCCTCCTCGGCGGCGCGCATCGCCGAAATGGTGAATGCCAACCCGAACATCTCGGTCGATGTCGGGCAGGTGATGTTTGGCCAGACCATTACCGCTTCGGCCGACTACATGTCGCAATACCGCAATCGTGCGATCGCCAGCCCGAATAAGTCCATCGGCATGGATATCGAGCTGGACGCGGCCTGCGGCGTGGTGCCGTTCGAGTACAAGGACAAGTCCTTCGTCAACGCGCTGCAATGGGCGATCGGGCTGGAGCTGTTCCTGCTGGTGGAAGACCCCTGGCGGATCTTCCTCACCACGGACCATCCCAATGGCGGGCCGTTCACCACCTATCCGCACCTCATCCGCCTGCTGATGGACCGCGATTTCCGCAACGCCCAGCTGGCGACGCTGAACAAGCAAGCGCAGGCGCACACGCTGCTGGCGCAGATCAAGCGTGAATATTCGCTGGAAGAGATCGCCATTCTCACCCGCGCCGCGCCCGCCCGCATTCTCGGACTGAAGGACAAGGGCCATCTCGGCCCCGGCGCGGTGGCGGATATCGCCGTGCACACCGAGGATGCCGACCGCGAGGCGATGTTCTCGACCACGCGCATGGTGTTCAAGAACGGCCGGCTGATCGTGAAGGACGGCGTGGTGGTGGAACTTGCGCAGGGGACCACCCATGTCGCCCGCCCGGAATTCGACCGCTCGGTGGACAAGGACATGCAGCGCTGGTTCGACGAGGCGGTGGGGTTGAAGTCGAAGCATTTCCGCATCGCCGATGGCGAGCTGCGGGGCGGCGCCGGGCCGACCATCCTGAAATGCGAAGGGGTGGCGTCGTGATGGGTGTCATTCTCAGTCAACATCCTTCGAGGCCCGGCTTTGCCGGGCACCTCAGGATGACGTCCTTCTTCCAGAGCAACGTCATCCTGAGGTGCGAGCCCACGGGTCTTGCCTCCGGCAAGCCCGAGGACAGGCTCCGCGAGCCTCGAAGGATGCTCCAGCCGTCTGAGGGGTGCCGTCGGCCCGGCCATCCCAGCCTTTCGCTGAAGCGCGAGGTGGCGGCCAAGACGTGGATCCCCGGGCCAAGCCCGGGGATGACGTTGTCCCGGGCGGCGCCGTTGTCGACCCTGCCGGAGGCCGCCCGATGATCCTCAATGGCGTCGAGATCCGCGACACTTTCGCGGAGGCCTTCCCGATGGTGGGCACACGGCTCATCGTCACCGCCGACACGCCGGAATGGGCGCTGATCGCCGGGCGGACCACCACCGGCTTTGCCACCTCGGTCATCGGCTGCGGCTGCGAGGCGGGGATCGAGCGCACGCTGGCGCCCGAGGAAACGCCGGACGGCCGGCCGGGTGTTTCCCTGCTGATCTTCGCGATGGATTTCGGCTCGCTGAAGAAAGTGGTGCCGCTGCGCCTCGGCCAGTGCGTGCTCACCTGCCCGACCACCGCCTGCTATGCCGGCATCGAGACCGGCAAGCGGGTGCCGCTGGCCAAGACCATCCGCTACTTCGCCGACGGGCACCAGATTTCCAAGAAGATCGGCGACAAGAGGTTCTGGCGCCTGCCTGTCATGGAAGGCGAGTTCGTCTGCGACGAGGACACCGGCTCGGTCGAGGGCGTCGGCGGCGGCAATTTCCTCATCCTCGCCCGCTCGCGCGGCGAGGCCTTGAGGGCCGCCGAGGCGGCAGTGGCGGCCATGGTGCAGGTACCGGGCATCATCCTGCCTTTCCCCGGCGGGGTGGTGCGCTCGGGCTCCAAGGTCGGCTCGAAATATAAGGGCCTGTTCGCCTCCAGCAACGACGCCTATTGCCCGACACTGCGCGGCACGGTGCCGAGCCAGCTGCCGGACGAGGTCGGCTCGGTGCTGGAGATCGTCATTGACGGGGTGAGCTTCGAGGCGGTGGCGGAAGCGACCCGCGTTGGCATCACGGCGGTCTGCGCCATCGGTGCCGAGGGCGGCGTGGTGGCGATCGACGCCGGCAATTATGGCGGCAATCTCGGGCCGTTCCACTTCAAGTTGCGCGAGATCATGCGGAACGGCGCGGGAGAGACGGCATGACCGGGGTTTCCCTCAAGCCGCGCGCGCCCTTCGAGGCGCGGGTGGACCTTTCCGGCCTGACGCCCGAAGTCACCGGCCCGCTCTCGCTGCGCGAACTGGAGCACCGCGAGGTGCCGTGCGGCGGGCGCAGCGTGAAGCTGGCCGAGCTGTTCTTCCTTGAAGGCGCGCCGGACGGCGTGCTGCTGGTCGAGCTCGGCGATGTCAGGCTCGACGGCGTCGGCGCCGGCATGACCAAGGGCGAGCTGATCGTCGACGGCAATGTCGGCGCCTTCGCCGGGCGGGGCATGAGCGGCGGCATGCTGCGGATTGGCGGCGATGCCGGCGATTTTCTAGGCAGCGAGATGTCCGGCGGGCGGACCGAACTCGCGGGCAATGCCGGTTCGCATGCCGGCGCGGCGGGGTCGGGCTCGCGGCGCGGCCTGTCGGGCGGGGTGCTGCAGATCGGCGGGAATGCCGGCCCGCGCGCGGCCGAGCGCCAGCGTGGCGGCCTCATCACCATTGCCGGCGATGCCGGCGAGGGCCTCGCCACCGGCATGATCGCCGGCACGGTGAGCGTTGGCGGCAGCATCGGGCCGCTGGCCGGGCGCGGCATGAAGCGCGGGACAATCTTCGTCAACGCGGTGCCCGAGCTGCCGGCGGGCTTCATCGACACCGGCACGCATGAGCTGGTGGCGCTGCGCCTCATCGCCCGCCGGGTGCCGGAGCTTGCCGCTATGCTGAGCGGCTGGACCCATGCGCGCCGGATCGTCGGCGACACACTGATAGGCGGGCAGGGCGAAGTGCTGGCGGGAGTCGCCTGAGATGGCGCGTGCACTGCCTCAGAACGCAAGTTAAGGTTGCGGAATAGGCGGTAATATGGTCCTATACCTTCCGATGAATATGGAGGGGGCCATGGACATCGTGCTTACCGACACCGATGCCGATGCACTGGCGCGCACCGCGACAAGCGAGGTCGGGCATTTCGGGCGATACGGGGCCGCGACGCTGCAGGGCGGTGTCACCGCCGTTGTCGACACCATCCTCAACCGTGTCGCCCATGCCGGCTTTCCCGACACGGTGGGAGCCGTGGTCGATGCGCGCTACCAGTTCTCCGCCATTGGCGGGCCGAAGGGCGTGGGAAGCTGGACCCGGCTGCGCCCGGCCGGCCCCGTCATCTCCGGCCTCGTCAAGGCGCATCTGGCGGCCCGGGCCGGCGGCGCGCCCTGCACGGTGAAGGGCGCCGGGCATTTCCTCAACCCGCATTATTCATCGGCCAAGGCTCTGGCGAGCTGGGGCAACCATGTGGTGCACAATGCCGTCGCCGTGTGGGGGCAGGGCAAGGACATCCACTATCATGGCTTCGCCCCGGGCTCGAAGCCTCCGGCGGACTACACGCTGAGCTATATGGGCGGGCATGCCAGCTTCATTGGCGCCGGGACGCCGGTCGGTGCCCCAGCGCCGGTGAATGTCCCCCCGGTCGCCCCGCCGGTTTCGCCGTCGACGCTGGACAGCCTGGCCGAGCGGGGAGAGACACCGCCGACGCGCAGCTTCCGGGTGGAACAGGTCCCTGCGGACGACCCGGCGGGGCTGGAGGCGATGCTGAACCTGATCCGCGCCGAGGGCGGGGAGATCCTTCACATTCTGCCGGCCGACACGCGCATCCTCCTCGTCGCCGATATGCCGGCCGAAGCGGGTCCGGACGAGGTGGACGATGTCGACGCGGACGGCCTTGCCACGCCAATCCCCGCCGGCGCGCCGCCCGTGGCGGCGCCGGGCGAGACGCACCCCTTCGCGCGCTTCCTTCAGGGCAAGGAGGTCGTCCTCACCCATTTCCGGCCGGAGGAGTTCCTTGTCCTTGGCGGGCAGAATGCGTCGGGCGCCTGCGCCGGCAGGAACCACGCGCCGCCGCCCGATTTGTGGGCGAACATCATCCCCACCGCGCGGGTTCTGGACGCGCTGCGTCAACGGCTCGATGCGCCCATCCGCATCGTCAGCGCCTATCGCGCGCCGGACTACAACCAGTGCCTCCCCGGCGCGGCGAGCGCCAGCTATCACATGCAGTTCCGCGCCGTCGATTTCGTCTGCAGCGACGAGCGCGGCCCGGTGCACTGGGCCCGGGAACTGCGCGCCATGCGCAATGAGGGCCTGTTCGCCGGCGGCATCGGCGTCTACCCCACCTTCGTGCATGTCGATACGCGCGGCCAGAACCGGCATTTTGGCCCCTGGGCCGACCGGGTGTTCTGACCACCTGGCACGCGATGGCGCCCGAGAGGCTGGCGCATGCCGGATCGTCGGCGACACGCGAATGCGCGGGCAGGGTGGATGTGCTGGCGGGGGCTCGTCATCCCGGACGGCCCAGAGGGCCGATCCGGGATCGCGTTTCCTGACCGATGGCGATCCCGGCTCTGGCTGCGCTCGGCCGGGATGACCTTGCTCCGCTTTAAAGCAACGTGCCGCGCAGGATTACCAGCGCCACGGAGAAGTAGATCACCAGGCCGGTCACGTCGACGAAGGTGGCGACAAACGGCGCCGAGGCGCTGGCCGGGTCGAAGCCGAGACGGCGCAGCACGAAGGGCAGCATCGAGCCGATCAGCGAGCCGAAGGTGACGATGGCGATCAGCGTCGCGCCGATGGTCGCGGCTACCAGCATCCAGTACTCGCCATAATCGTGGAAGCCGGCGAGCTGCCAGATGGTGATGCGGGTGACGCCCAGCGCGGCGAGGATCGACCCCAGGGCAAGGCCGGAGGGCAGCTCGCGCAGGGCGACGCGCCACCAATCCTTCAGCTGGATTTCGCCCAGCGCCAGGGCGCGGATGATGAGCGAGGTCGCCTGCGAGCCGGAATTGCCGCCCGAGCTCATGATCAGCGGGATGAACAAGGTGAGCACGATGGCGCGCTCCAGCTCGTCCTCGAAATGCTGCATGGCGTTGGCGGTGAGCATTTCGCCGAGGAACAGGATGGAGAGCCAGCCGCCGCGCTTCTTCAACATGTTGAAGAAGCCGATCTCCATATAGGGCTCGTCCAGCGCTTCCATGCCGCCGAATTTCTGCGCGTCCTCGGTGCCTTCCTCGATGATGGCGTCAATCATGTCGTCGACGGTGACGATGCCGAGCACCTGCTCGTTCTCATCCACCACCGGAACCGCCAGCAGATCGTATTTCGAGATCAGCTTGGCCACTTCCTCGCGGTCCATCAGCGGGTCGGTGGTGATGGGGTCGTGCCGGGGCGCCACGTCGAGGATCGGCTGCTCGGGCTCGCCGGTGATGAGACGGCGCAGCGTCACCGCCTTCAGCAGCTTGTGCGAGACCGGATCGAGCACATAGATCGCGTAGATCGTCTCGCGCGTGCGCTCGATTTCGCGGATGTGGCGCAGCGTCTCGCCCACCGTCCAGGACGAGGGCACGGTGACGAATTCGGTGGTCATCAGGCTGCCGGCGCTGTGCTCGGGCCAGGCGAGCAGGCGGCCCAATTCGGCCTGCGTCTCATGCGGCAGGCGGGCGAACAGATGCGAGCGGGCGGGCTCGTCCATCCAGCGGAAGAGGTCCGCCGCGCGGTCGGCCGACATGTCGGAGATGAGGCGCACCGCCTCCTCGACCGGCAGCGCTTCGATAAGCTCGCTGGTGAGGTCGACATCGGGGCCGTCGAGCACCTCCAGCTGCTGCTCGCGCGGCAGGCTGGCGAGCAGAGCGGAGGCGGTCCTCGGCTCGTGCTCGTCAAGCGCTTCGGCAATGTCGGCGGGGTGCTCTTCAGCGAGCTCGGCCGCGAGGGCTGCGGTGTCCACGACGATGTCGTCGCGGCGGTCTTCCGTCCGGTCGTCCATTTCGGCTCTCTTTCCGCTGTCCCGCCTTTAGCCGGCGGGCGCGGAGAGCCGAAGCCGGGTCAGACCCGGAGCCGGTTCACAGCGCCAGCCGCCATGGGCCGGGCAATCGACTGGTACTGTCGCTGGGCATGTCTAAGGTATTCCAGTGGCGGCGCGGTGACACGCGGCGGGCGGGGGAATGAACCTGCGAGCGGGTAAAGTCAAGGCGGACCATTGCCGCCGCAGTGCCCCTCGTGTCCCGGACGCCTGCAGCGCCAGCGGAAGGCGATCCGGGACCCAGCGGATGAGTCTTCGGCGATGTGTCCCATAAGGTCGCCTGCGGCGAATTCCCTCCTGGGCCCCGGATCGGCGCCGCGCGGGCGCGGCTTGTCCGGGGAAAGGGAGCGCTAATGGTCACTCGGTTCGCGCAGGCGCGCATAGACCTGGCCGAGACGCACGGGATCGAGCGTGCCGGTGCGGCCGCCCTCGCACAGCGCGCCGCGAAAGCCGAGATAGTCCGCCCCCACGCCGACCAGCGCCGGGATGTCCTCCAGCCGCAGCGAGCCGGCGAGCCCGGTGATGAGCCCGTGCCGGCGCGCCTCGGCGACAAACTGGCCGAGGGTCAGCGGATCGAGATGCTCGGTCAGCGCGCCGGCCTTCTTGTCGGCGGTGTCGATCATCACCCCGGCGAAGCCGGCGCGGCCGAGCGCGGCGAGAACGGTGAAATCAGGCGCCTCGTCGGCGAACAGCACGCCGATCAGCCGCGTGCGGCTGGCGAGCGGAGCCAGCGCCTCGATACACTCATTGGTGTGCTGGGAGGCGGAAAGGCCGATCTTGACCAAGGGCACGCCGGTGCGGGCGACGCGCTCGGCGGCGGCGCGGACCAGCGCCGGCACCATCGGCTGGTCGCCGATCGTGGCGCTCAGCGCCGGCCGGCCGGCCTCGCCCAGTTGCTCGCCCCAGGCGTTCCACAGCATGAAGGCGGCGGCCAGCGCGTCAGTGCTCCAGGCGCCCAGCGCTCCGAAGGCCGGCTGCTTGAGATCGACGATATCGGCGCCGCCGGCCCGCGCCAGCTCCATCTCGTGCAGATCGGTGACACTGGCGAGCAGGCCGGGCGCGGCCATGCTCATGACGCCCGCCGGCTGCGGTGCTCGGCCACGGCGTCCAGCACCCAGCCCCAGGCTTCCAGTTCCTCCGGCCCTGCGGTTTTTTCCACCGCGATGGCGAGATAGGCCATTTCCTGATCGACCTTCTCATCCGGCAGCAGGCCGAGCCGGCTGACCAGCACAGCGGCTTCCAGCACCGCCGCCTTGGCGCGGTTCATGCCGTCGAAGCGGGTATGGCCTTCGGAATGATAGGTCTTGCAGAAGAACTTCGGGCGCTGCGGGTCGTCCTCGGCGCGCTCCACCGTCACCTCATCATGCGAGAGCGCGTCGGCAAGGCGCGGGCAATCGATAAAGGTCGCCTTCTTCACATCGACATTGTAGCGACGTCCCACCACGCAGCTGGCGAAGATGCGGACATCATCGGTGAAATTGACCACGGCGATGCGGGTGGCGGCGAGGTTTTCCAGCGTGCGCGAGGGCCGGAAGGGCTGCAGTACATAGCCGCCCTCGATCACCGTCGCGCCCATGGGGGCGATGTGCGGCTCGCCTTCGAGCGAACGGGTGGTGACGATGGCTTCACGGATCACGGCGTCTCTCCGGCTTTCGCCCTGGCTTCTGTCTTGGCAGCGGATTTGGCCTGCAAGGTCGTGCCGGCCTCCTTGAATGTCAAACGGTGGGCTTCCTCGGGGCTGCCGGCGATCTCGCCCGCCGCGCCCCATTTCAGCCCCTCATCCTGCGCGTAGCGCTTGCCGAGCTTATAGGCGATCTCGGCGCGGGCGGCTTCCACCCCGAGATAGAAGGCATGGGCGCCATCGGCCTCGACGCCCAGATGGGGAAACAGCGCGAAGGGCTCGGAAGCCACATGGTGGCCGTCGCGATTGTAGATGTGGATGCCGGCCTCGCTGACATCGATGCGGAAATTGCGGTCGCGCACCTCGGCCGCCAGTCGGGCGATGTCATCCGGCGATGCGGCATAGGGCTTGCGGTCGCGAAGCGCCATCAGCCCGCCGCCAAAGCCCTGCGGCAGCGCGCCGGCCTGGCGGGCGGCGAAATATTCGCGCCGCGCCCGGTCGAATTCGCGCACCGCCGTGCGGCAATGCGGGCTCACCTGCACCGCCAGCACGGCCTTTATGTGCAGCTCGGAAATCATGCCCATGAGCAGGGCGTTGATGCCTGTGGTGTCCGCATCCGTCAGCTCGGTGACATTGCCGATGCCCATCAGGATCGGAATGTCGGGGTAACGTCGGCGAAGCTCGGCATAGCGCACCACGGAGGCGGTGTAGCCGTAATGGATCGGGTCGAGGATCGGGTCGGCATAGAAGCGCTGGCCGGAAGCGAGGCAGGCGTCCACCGCGCGGCAGAGCGAGTCGAGGTCGCCCTGCGTCGCCGGCACGAGGATCGGCACCGCCGGGCCTTCCTTCGCCACGTCGAGCGTGGTCTCGTTGAGGCTGAGCAGATAGTCGGCGCCGGCGCGGGTGGCGCGGGTCAGCTCCTCAAGGCTGAACGAATCGACGCTCACCTTCAGCCCCGCCTCGTGCAGCGCGGCGATCGCCTCTTCCAGATGCGGGAAGGGCGTGTCCGGCAGGCAGCCGAGGTCGATCACGTCGGCGCCCTCGCCCTTGAGGAAGAGGGCGCGGGCGAGGAGGGCGTCGATATCGAGCACGGTGGCGTCGACGATCTCGGCGAAGATGGTGACGTCGTGCCGCGAGAGGTCGGTGGCGCGGCGCTTCTGGCCGAAATAGTCCGGCAGGTCCGCCACCTCGTCCGGGCCACGGGCGAAGGGCACGCCGAAGAAGCGCTCCAGCCGGTCGAGGTCGCCGCGGAAACGGCCGGGCATCAGCACCCGGTCGGTGCCCTCCGGCAGCTTCAGCCGGCGCTCGACGATCTCGGCCGTCATCAGCGCCGCCACCTTCACCCCGACATTGACCACGACCGGATCGAGACTCGCATCGCTGATTTCGCCGGCGATCCGGGTCAGGCGCGGCTCGGCCAGCGAGCCGGTGATGAGGGCGACCCGCTCCGGCTTGGTCGAGGCAGGGGGCTCGTCCGCCATCTCAGGAGGCGGCCTTTTCCGCGAGGTGCAGCCGGCGCGCGGCGATGGCGGCTTCAAGATCGCCGATCGATTCGACCACCACCGTGTCGTCGAATTCCTTCAGCTTGGCGGTGTTCTCCAGATCGATCCGGCGCGGATAGACCGAGACCGGCCCCTTGGGCGCCATGGTGATCATCTCAGGCGCGGTGTCGCAGGCGAAGACGATGGCGTGGACGCGGCACTTGCCGGCCTGGGCGAAGCAGTTGGTCACCAGCGTGTCGGAAATGCCGAACACCGCCTTCGCCACCGTGTTGGAGGAGGCCGGGGAAACCACCAGCGTGTGGTACAGCCCCTCATAGAAGCGGCCGACCGGGGCGGAGCTCGCCGTCGTCTCCTTGAAGATGCGGGTGTCCTTGGGCAGGTCCTGCTTGTACATGCGCAGCACCTCGTCCGCCGCCTTGGAGACGAACAGGTCCACCGCGTCGAGCGACTTTATCAGCGCGATGGATTCGGTGAAGAAATGGCCCGAGCCGGTGAGCGCCCAGGCCCAGCGAGGATAGGCTCCCTTACTCGCGCTCATGCGGCGATCTCCCCTTGGGTCGGTGCGGCCAGGAAGGCCTCCGCCGTTGTCACGCCGACAGGGCAGGCGAGGCGGGCGGCGAAGGCGGGAAAGAGCGGATCGACGAGCCCCTCCGCCGCCCAGTCGGCGGGCGTGCTGCCGACGGGCGCGGGGGTGGATTTGACCAGCGTGAGGCGAAGCGCGCCGGTCTTTTCCGCCAGCCAGGCGGCGAGGCTGTCCGAGGTGAGGTCCCAGCTTTCCGGCAGGTCGGTGGCCGCCAGCGCCATGCGGGCGGGCAGCCACAGCGCGGCGCGGCCCTGCGCCTGCGCCTCCTCCATCGCGGCGGACGAATCGGCGAGGGCGAGGCCGAGCGACTGGGAATTGCGGCAAAGGTCGGCGAAGGCGTGCGCGGTCTGCTCCATGGCGAGGATCGCCATGCGGTGGCAGGCGGCATCGCTCAATGACAGCACCGGCTGCAGCGCCCGCACGGCATCGGCCAGCGGGCCGCCGCCGGCGACCAGCAGCAGCGGCGCGCCGCGCCGCGCCAGCGCCGCCAGCAGATCGCGCAGGCGGGGATGTCCGATAAGGCTGCCGCCGAGCTTGATGATCTCGGGACGGAAAGGCTGAAGGTCTGGCATCGCTCTCTACGCCAAGGGACGGGCCGCGCGATGGTCGCAATACCAGCAAAAGGCCGGCGCGTCCAAAGCGCCAGCCGACAGAAAAAAGGCCCGAGGGGGTGCCTCGGGCCTTTAAGAGTTGACGATCAATCAGACGGCTTCCCGCCTGTAGAAGTGCATTTCAAGATGCGCCTCAGTGCCCGGATTGTCGAGCCTTGATTCGTATCTCACGCGTGCTTTACCGGCCACAGGCAAGAGCGTGCAGCGCGATACCGCTTGTCGTCGCGACATTGAGCGAATCGAAGCCGCCGCTCATGGGGATTCGCACGGTGCGGGTGCGGGCGAGGATGGAATCGGGCAGGCCCGGCCCCTCGGCGCCGAGCAGAAGGGCGGTGCGGCGGGCGGGCTTCACCTCGCCCAGCGTGGATGCGCCGGCCGGGCTCAGCGCCAGCAGCTCGAAATCGGCGGCGGCCAGCAGGTCCAGCAGCGCCGGCGCCGACCCCTCGCGGGCGAAGGGCACGATGAGGCTGCCGCCGACCGAGACGCGGATCGCCTTGCGGTAGAGCGGATCGCAGGAGGCGAAGTCGAACAGTGCCGCATCGGCGCCGAAGGCGGCGGCGTTGCGCATGATGCCGCCGACATTGTCGTGATTGGCGATGCCGAGCGGCACCACCACCAGCGCCGCCTCCGGCAGGCCGGCCACCAGTTCCGCCATCGAGGGCAGGGCGCCGCGCAGCCCGACGCCGAGCAGGCCGCGATGGATGTGAAAGCCGGTGATGCCATCGAGAATGGTCTGGCTGGCGGTGTAGATCGGCAGGTCCGCGGGCGCCTGCGCCAGCAGCGGACCGAGCGCCTCGACCCGGCTTTCCGCCAGCAGCAGCGATTCCAGCGCGAAGCGGTTGCGCGGGGAGAGCGCCACATCCAGCACCGTGCGCCCCTCGACAATGAAGCGCCCGCCGCGCCCAACGAGGTCACGCTCCTTGATGACGCGATAGGCGTCGATGCGCGGGTCGTCGGAGGAGCTGAGGGGGATGAGCATCATGACGGCACCCTGATCTGTCCCTCATCCCCGGGCTTGACCCGGGGACCCAGGTTTCCATTGGCTCACGGCGGCAAGGCTGGGTCCCCGGGTCAAGCCCGGGGATGAGGGCGGTTCAAGATCGGATGATGGACCTAAGCCGCGTCTCGAAGCACGCAGGCCGCGCCCTCGCGCGGCCACGCCCACTCACCCGCCGGCTTCCTCGCGCATCATTTCCAGCTTCAGCCACTCTTCCTCGGCCTTGGCCAGTTCCGCCTGCGCCTTGGTCAGCTCGGCGGTGGCCTTCTGGAAGCCGGCGGGGTCGCGGGTGTAGAAATTGGGCGTGTGCAGCGTGTTGTTGATGCGCTTGATGTCGGATTCCAGCTGCGCGATGCGCTTGGGCAGCTGCTCCAGCGCGTGCTTCTCCTTGAAGGAGAATTTGCGCTTGGACGCGGCCGGAGCGGGCGCGGTGGGGCCGGCTTTGGCATTGCCCGCCTTGCCGCTCGCCGCCTTGGGCGCCGCCGCCGCGCGCATCTTCACGCCATGGCCGCGCTGGGCCACCATGTCGGAATAGCCGCCGGCATAGACTTCCCAATTGCCGTCGCCCTCATAGGCGATGGTGGCGGTGACGGTGCGGTCGAGGAAGTCGCGGTCATGGCTCACCAGCAGCACCGTGCCGGCATAGTCGTCGATCATCTCTTCCAGCAGGTCGAGCGTCTCAAGGTCGAGGTCGTTGGTCGGCTCGTCCAGCACCATGAGGTTGGAGGCCTGCGCCAGCGCGCAGGCCAGCAAGAGCCGCCCGCGCTCGCCGCCGGACAGGCGCGAGACGGCGGTGCCGGCCTGTTCCGGGGTGAACAGGAAGTCCTTCATATAGCCGATGACATGGCGCGGATTGCCGCCGACGAACACCTGGTCGCCGCGCCCGTCGGTCAGCGTCTCGCGCACCGAGCGGTTGGGGTCGAGCGCGGCGCGGCGCTGGTCCAGCGTCGCCATCTCGATATTGGTGCCCATCTTGGCCTTGCCGGTGTCCGGGGCCAGTTCGCCGGTCAGCATCTTCAGCAGCGTGGTCTTGCCGGCGCCGTTGGGCCCGACAATGCCGATGCGGTCGCCGCGCTGGATGCGGATGGTGAGGTCGCGCACGATGACGCGCTCGCCATAGGTCTTGGAAATGTGCTCGGCTTCCATCACCAGCTTGCCGGAGACTTCCGCCTCGGTGGCCGCCATGGTGACGCTGCCCAGTGCGCCGCGATGGTCGCGGAACTGGGCGCGCAGGGCGGCCAGCTCGCCGACGCGGCGGACGTTTCGCTTGCGCCGCGCGGTGACGCCGTAGCGCATCCAGTGCTCTTCCGCGACGATCTTGCGGGCGAGCTTCTGCTGGTCGCGCTCTTCCTCTTCCAGCACCTGGTCGCGCCATTCCTCGAAGAAGGCGAAGCCGCGTTCCATGCGCTTGGTGCGGCCGCGGTCGAGCCAGACGGTGGCGCGGGTGAGGTCCTGCAGGAAGCGGCGGTCATGGCTGATCAGCACGAGGGCCGAGCGCAGCGAGGCGATCTCGGCCTCCAGCCATTCGATGGCGGGCAGATCGAGATGGTTGGTCGGCTCGTCGAGCAGCAGAATGTCCGGCTCGGGGGCCAGCACGCGGGCCAGCGCCGCCCGGCGCGCCTCGCCGCCGGAAAGGTTGGCCGGGTTTTCCATGCCGGTGAGGCCGAGTTCGCTCAGCAGATATTGCGCGCGGTATTCCTGGTCGCCCGGGCCCATGCCGGCCTCGACATAGGCCAGCGTGGTGGCGAAGCCCGTGAGGTCGGGCTCCTGCGGCAGATAGCGCACCGTCGCGCCGGGCTGCACGAAGCGCGCCCCGCTATCGGCGGAGACGAGGCCGGCGGCGATCTTGAGCAAGGTCGACTTGCCCGAGCCGTTGCGGCCGACAAGGCCGACGCGCTCGCCGGCGGAAACGGAAAGCTCCGCCCCCTCCAGCAGCGGCGTGCCGCCAAAGGTGAGCTTGGTATCTTGAAGCAGAAGAAGAGGAGGGGCCATGGCGCGGGGATAGGGGGAAAGACGCGCCGGGGCAAGGGGGCGCGGCGGGGCAACAATGGAGCCATGTCCGCGATGAGCGGCGCGCCCGGCGGGCGCGCGGCCTCCTTGCCATTGCCGGGCGATGATGTACATAAATCATGTACAGGTTTCAGGAGGCAGGCTCATGAGCGCAAGGATCGTCCCGGCCGCGCAGTTCAAGGCCGAATGCCTGCGCCTGATCGACGAGATGAACGAGACCGGCGAGCCGGTCACGATTACCCGCCGAGGCAAGCCGGTGGCGGTGCTGAGCCCGGTCCCGGCCGCGCCGGCGCGCTCGTTGATCGGCGCCTCTCGCGGGGTCGTCACCCGCTATGACGAGCCGTTCGAGCCGGCGGCGGATGCGGGCGACTGGGCCGCCCTTTCGTGATCGTTCTCGACACCCATGTGCTGATCTGGGCGCTGGACGACGACGCGCGTCTCGGCGGGCAGGCGCGCGCCGTCCTCGCGCGGGCCAGCGAGGCCGGCGGCGTGTTCGTTTCCGCCATCACGCCGTGGGAGATCGCGCTTCTCGTGCACAAAGGCCGGCTGGCGCTGGCCGACGACGTCGGCGCCTGGCTGGAGAGCGTTCTGGCCCTGCCGGCGCTGCGGCTGGCGGCGCTGGAGCCGGCCATCGCCGTCGACAGCGTGCGCCTGCCCGGCACGCTGCATGCCGACCCGGCGGACCGGATCATCATCGCGACGGCGCGGCATCTGGGCTCACCCCTGCTTACCGCCGACCGCGCCATTCTCAACTATGGTGACGCCGGCCACGTCCGTGTCATCGACGCCTCCCGCTAGTTTCAGGATCGCTCATGTCCGCCCTCTCCCCCCTGCTCGCCACCCTCGCCCAGCGCATCGGCGCCGGCCATGTGCTGACCGACCCGGCCGACATGGCGCCCTATCTGCACGAGGAGCGCGGGCTTTACCGGGGCGAGGCACCCGCCGTGCTGCGGCCGGGCTCGACCGAGGAGGTGGCGTTCATCGTCGAGGCCTGCGCGCAGGCGGGGGTGGCGCTGGTGCCCCAGGGGGGTAATACCGGGCTGGTGGGCGGGCAGGTGCCATTCGGGCAGATGCTGCTCTCGCTGGCCCGGCTCGACCGCATCCGCGCCGTCGATCCCGTCGACATGACCATGACGGTGGAGGCCGGCTGCATTCTCGACAAGGTGCATGCGGCGGCGGAGGAGGCGGGCTGCCTGTTCCCCCTGCACATCGCCTCGCAGGGCTCCTGCCGCATCGGCGGCAACCTGTCCTCGAACGCCGGCGGCACCGCCGTGCTGCGCTATGGCAATGCGCGCGAACTGGCGCTGGGGCTGGAAGTGGTGCTGGCCGACGGGCGGGTGTGGAACGGGCTGAAGCGGCTGCGCAAGAACAATGCGGGCTATGACCTCAAGCAGCTTTTCCTCGGCAGCGAGGGCACGCTCGGCATCATCACCGCCGCCGTGCTGAAGCTGTTTCCCCGGCCCGCCCAGCGCGCCACCGCCTTCCTCGCCGTGCCCGACCCCACCGCCGCCCTCGCTCTGCTCAAGCGCCTGCGCGGCGAGGCGGGCGACGCGCTGACCACCTTCGAGCTGATGGCCGCCTTCGGGGTCGAGACGGTGCTCAAGCACATGCCGGGCACGGTGCGCCCGCTGGCCGACGGTTATGAGTGGTATGTGCTGGCGGAACTCTCCTCGCCCACCCGCGCCTTCGACCTCGGCGCGCTGCTGGAGGAGGGGCTTGGCGCCGCGATGGAGGCGGGGGAGGTGCTCGACGCTGTCATTGCCACCAGCGAGGCGCAGGCGGCGAACCTTTGGCGGCTGCGCGAAGACATGTCGGAGGCGCAGAAGCACGAGGGCGGCTCGATCAAGCACGACGTCTCGGTGCCGGTCTCGCGGGTGCCGGAATTCCTCGACCGGGCGCTGCCCGCCTGCCTGGCGGCGCTGCCGGGGCTGCGGCCGTGCCCCTTCGGCCATGTCGGCGACGGCAATATCCATTTCAACCTCAGCCAGCCGGTCGGCATGGACAAGGCCGCCTTCCTCGCCCTGTGGGAAAGGTTCAACAGGATCGTGCATGACATCGTGACCGAGATGGATGGCTCCATCGCCGCCGAGCATGGCATCGGCCTCTTGAAGCGCGAGGAACTGGCCCATTACGCTGATCCCGTCGCGCTCGACCTGATGCAGCGGGTCAAGGCGGCGCTTGATCCTGCGGAGACGCTCAATCCCGGCAAGGTGATCGGTGTTCGGATGGGATGAATGCTTAGTCTGGAATGATGTTAAATTGTATATTCCTGCTTTATCCTTTGTTTTGAAGAGTTCTACATTTGCGCTCTCGAACGTTTTAGTGTTGTCGACCGCGTCGTTGCGGGTTTATGGAAGCCGGGACTGAGGACGCCCCGGCCGATATCTCCGCCTTCGGGTTGGAGCGCGGGGGAAACCGGAGCTTCGGGAAACCGCCATGCCGACGACACGCAACACCCTCGCCCAGCGCCCGGCGCTGAACCTCCTGCTGGCGCTGGCGCTGCTGGTTGCCAGCCCCGTGGCGGCGTGGGCGCAGGTGCAGCAACCGGCGCCGGCCCTCTCCACCCCCACGGCTCCCGCACCCGCCGGTCCCGCGCAGGCCGCTCCCGCGCAGGCGAGCCCCGCGCCTTCGGCGACGCCGCCGGCGTTCGATCCGTTGGTGCCGCCGGCTCCCGGCATGGCGGCCCCGGCGATGGGCGAACCCGTGCATCCCCCGGCCGGCGAGGCTGCGCCTGCTGCGGCCCCCTTTGCCGCTCCTCCTGCCGGCGACCCCGCCGCTGACCCCTCGGCCACCGCGCCCGCCACCGGCGAGGCCCCGGCGGACCCGGCGGCAGCCGGCCTGCCGCTCGACCAAGCCGAGGACCCCTCCATCGCCGCGCAGCTCCCCCATGACCTGTCCCCCTGGGGCATGTTCATGGCGGCGGACTGGGTGGTGAAGGCTGTCATGATCGGCCTCGCCTTTGCCTCCGTGGTGACGTGGACGGTGTGGCTGGCCAAGACGCTGGAACTCGCCTTCGCCAAGCGCCGGCTGCGGCGGGCGCTGAAGGGCTATCTCGCCAGCGCGACGCTGGACGAAGCGCGCCGCGTCGACCCGCGCGGGCCGGCCGGCGCCATGCTGGCGACCACCGATCTCGAACTCCAGCGTTCCGGGCCGCTGCCGGCCGACGGCATCAAGGAGCGTGTGTCGATCTCGCTCTCGCGCATCGAGGTGGCGGCGGGGCGGGCGATCACGCGCGGCACCGGCCTGCTCGCCACCATCGGCGCCACCGCGCCCTTCGTCGGCCTGTTCGGCACGGTGTGGGGCATCATGAACTCGTTCATCGGCATCTCGAAGGCGCAGACCACCAATCTGGCCGTGGTGGCGCCTGGCATCGCCGAGGCGCTGCTGGCCACCGCCATCGGCCTGGTCGCCGCCATTCCGGCTGTGGTGATCTACAACCACTTCTCGCGCCAGGTGTCGGGCTATCGCGTGCTGATGGGCGATGCCTCGGCCGAAGTGCTGCGGCTGCTCTCGCGCGATCTCGACCGGCGCGATGCCGGCCGCGCCGCCCCGCCGCGCGTGCGGGCAGCGGCGGAGTAAGCCGGCATGGCCGCCAAGCTGCAGAGCACCGAGAGCGACGATCTGGTCGAGAACCACGAGATCAACGTCACCCCGTTCATCGACGTGATCCTGGTGCTGCTCATCATCTTCATGGTGGCGGCGCCGCTCTCCACCGTCGATGTCGCCGTTGACCTGCCGGCCTCCAATGCCACCGTGCAGCCGCGCCCGGACAAGCCGGTCTATCTCACGGTGAAGAGCGACCTGGTGCTGGCGCTGGGCAATGACGACGTGGCGCGCGAGACGCTTGGCGCGACGCTCGACCGCACGACCGACAACAAGCGCGACACCCGTATCTTCCTGCGCGCCGACAAGACCGTCGCCTATGGCGAGCTGATGGAGGTGATGAACCTGCTGCGCGCCGCCGGCTATCTCAAGATCGCGCTGGTCGGGGTCGAGATGACCAGCCAGCCCGCGCCGCCCCCGTTGCCGGGCGCCGCGCCGGCGTCGGCCGGTGCCGCGCCGACCCTGCCCGCTATCCCCGCTCCGGCCCCTGCCGCCGCGCCGCCGGCCCCCGCGCCCGCCCCCGCGTCCGGGGTGCCGGCCCCATGAGCCTGCTGCTGCTCAGGGGAAGCGCCGGGCACCGGCTGCGCGAGGCGAGCGTCTGGCTGGTCTGCGGCGCCGTTGTGCTGGCCGTGCATGGCGGCGCGCTCGGCTACATGCTTACCGATCCGCCGATCATGGCGGCGGAAGAGCCGGCGGCGATCATGATCGAGCTGGCGGAAATGCCGGTGGCGCCCGCCGCCGAGCCGGTGGAACTGCCGCCGGGCCCGCAAATGGTCGAGGCGCCGGAAGAGGTGCAGGAGGAGATTCCCCCCGACCCGCTGGCCGAGGAGGTGGAGGACACCCCGCCGCCCGAGCCGCCGCCGGTGGAAGAGCCGGTGCCTGAGGTGACGGAAAGCCCGGCCGAGACCATCGAGGTGCCGCTGCCGCCGCCCCCGCCTGAAGTGGCCGAGATTCCGCCGCCGGAAGAAAAGCCCGATCCGCCGAAGGAAAAGCCGAAGCCCAAGCCCAAGCCGAAGGAACGCGAGAAGAGCAACAAGCCGCCTTCGCCGCGCACCTCCGCCGCGCCCTCGCTCGACGCGCAGGCCTCGGACCGCATCGCCGCGCCGACCTCGGGCGCCTCGTCCTCCAACAGCCGGGCACCGGCGAACTGGCGCTCGCGGCTGATGGCGCATCTGAACCGCCACAAACGCTATCCCGCCGGGGAAAGCGCCAGCGGCCGGGCGCGGGTGGCGTTCTCGATCAACCGGGCGGGACAGGTGCTCTCGGTGCGGCTGGCGGGCTCGTCAGGCAATCCAAGCTTCGACGAGGAGGCGGTCGCCATGGTGCGCCGCGCCTCGCCGGTGCCGGCCCCGCCGCCAGAAGTCGGTGGCGGCACCATCTCCTTCACCGTGCCGGTGCTGTTCAGCCTGAGGTGACGGTGGCGCCGGCTTCCACGCCCGTGACCCAGCAGGCGACGCGCTGGGCGCCCTTCGACGCCAGCGGCGGCATCTCGACCCGGCAGCGCTCCACCACCAGCGGGCAGCGCGGGTTGAACGGGCAGCCGCGCGGCGGGTTGAAGGGCGAGGGCAGTTCGCCCTCCAGCACGATGCGCTCCTTCTTCGCCTCGGGGTCGGCCACCGGCGTGGCGGACAGCAGGGCCCGCGTATAGGGGTGCAGCGGCGCGTCGAACATGGCCTCGCGCGGGCCATGTTCGACCGCGCGGCCGAGATACATCACCAGCACCTCGTCCGCCATGTGCCGCACCACGCCGAGATCATGGCTGACGAAGACATAGGCGACGCCGAGCTGCTCCTGCAGTTCCACCAGCAGGTTCAGCACCTGCGCCCGCACCGAGCCATCGAGCGCGGAAACCGGCTCGTCCAGCACCAGGATCTTTGGCCGCAGCACCAGCGCGCGGGCGATAGCGATGCGCTGGCGCTGGCCGCCGGAGAACATGTGGGGGTAGCGGCCGTGATGTTCCGGGCGCAGCCCGACCCGCTTCATCATGTCGAGCGCCCGCTCGCGCCGCTCGGGGGCGGAGAGCGAGGTGTTGACCAGCAGCGGCTCCTCGATCGCCTTGCCGATGGTCTGGCGCGGATTGAGCGAGCCGAAGGGGTTTTGAAACACCATCTGCACCTCGCCGCGGTAGCGGCGCAGCGTGCGGGCATCCGCCTCGGCGACATCGACATCGTCGAGCCGCAGTGAGCCCTCGCCCGGCCGCTCGATCAGTGTGAGCATGCGGGCGAGTGTCGACTTGCCGGAACCGGATTCGCCCACCACCGCCAGCGTCGAGCGCGGCGCGAGGCGGAAGCTGATGCCGGCCACCGCCTTCACCGTGGCGGATTTCGCGAACAGGCCGCGCGAGACCTCGTAGCTTTGGGTGAGATCGACGGCTTCCATCACCGCCTCGGCCGCCGTTGTTTCATGCGCTGCATCAGGGTTCATGCCGCGAACTCCCGACGCTGGGGAATGCCCGCGAGGAGGGGTGTGTGGCAGAGGGCGAGGCCGAATTCCGCCCCCGCGCGCGGCGGCGGCACGGTGCGGCAGGTGTCGGTGGCGAAGCGGCAGCGCGGCGAGAACAGGCAGCCGGTCGGCCGGTCGGCCATGCCCGGCACGATGCCGGGAATGGAGGGCAGCAGCCGGCCCTGCGCGCGCTCCGGCAACGCCGCCAGCAGCGCGGCGGTGTAGGGATGGTGCGGGTCGCGGAACAGGCCGCGCGTCGTCTGCATCTCCACCTGCTGGCCGGCATAATGAACGCAGACGCGCTGCGCCGTTTCCGCCACCACGCCCATATCATGGGTGATCAGCACCAGCCCGACGCCGCTTTCCTTCTGCAGCTTCAGCAGCAGATCGAGGATCTGCGCCTGGATAGTGACGTCGAGCGCGGTGGTGGGCTCGTCGGCGATGATGAGCTTGGGCTTGCAGGCCAGCGCCATGGCGATCATCACCCGCTGGCTCATGCCGCCGGACAGCTGGTGCGGAAAGGCCTTCAGCCGCCGTTCCGGCTCGGGAATGCCGACCAGCTCCAGCAGTTCCACGGCCCGCGCCTGCCGCTGGGCACGGGAGAGATCGAGATGCGCGGCCATCGCCTCGCGGATCTGAAACCCGACGGTGAAGCACGGGTTGAGGCTCGACATCGGCTCCTGGAAGATCATGGCGAGGTCGCGCCCGATGATCTTGCGGCGCTCGCGCGCCGAGAGGGTCAGCAGGTCGCGGTCGTCGAACATCATCCGATCGGCGGTGACGGTGGCGATCCAGGGCAGCAGGCCCATCACCGCCAGCATGGCCACCGACTTGCCGGAGCCCGATTCGCCGACAATGGCGACGAGTTCGCCCGCCTCGACATCGAGGTCCACCTTGTCCACCGCGCGGAACGGCCCGCGCCCGGTGGCGAAGCTGACGGAGAGGTTGCGAATGGAGAGCAGGGGCATCAGCTGCGCCTCAGCTTGGGGTCGAGCGCGTCGCGCAGGCCGTCGCCCATCAGGTTGATGGCGACCACCGTGACCAGGATGGCGAGGCCGGGCAGGGTGACGATCCAAGGCGCAGAGCGGATGAACTCGCGGGCATCGGCCAGCATGGCGCCCCATTCCGGCGTCGGCGGCTGCGCGCCGAGGCCGAGGAAGCCGAGGGCCGCCGCCTCCAGGATCGCGTCGGAAATGCCGAGCGCGGCCTGCACGATGAGCGGGGCGAGGCAGTTCGGCAGCACGGTGACGAACATCAGCCGCAGCCGGCCGACGCCGGCGACCTGCGCGGCGATGACATATTCCTTGGTCAGCTCGGCGATAGCGGCGGCGCGCACCAGGCGCACATAGCGCGGCAGATAGACCACCGTCACCGCCACGATGGTGTTGGTGAGGCTCGGGCCCAGCACCGCGACGATGAGGATGGCGAGCACCAGGCTGGGGATCGCCACCACCATGTCCATGACGCGCATCACCACCACTTCGACGATGCCGCGCAGGAAGGCGGCGGCAAGGCCGAGCACGATGCCGAGCGCGACCGAGACCACCATCACCGACAGGCCAATGCCGAGCGAGATGCGCGCGCCATAGATGAGGCGGGAGAGCACGTCGCGCCCCACCGCATCGGTGCCGAAGGGGAAGGTCCAGTTTCCGCCGGCCCAGACCGGGGGCAGAAGCACGCTCTGGCGGAACTGCTCGATCGGCGAGTGCGGCGCCACCCATGGCGCGAACAGCGCCAGCAGGGTGATGAACACGACGACGGCAAGGCCAAGCACCGCGCCGCGATTCTCGCTGAAGGCGGACCAGAAGGCGCGAAGCGGCGAGGGTTCCTCGCCCACCGGCTCGACCTCGGCGACGGCGGCGGCGCTCAGGCTGAGCCCGGAGGCGCCCGGCAGCAGGCGTTCCGGGGCGGTGGGCATCGGATCGTCGATGGCGTTTTCCTCAGCCATGCCGGATCCTCGGATTGATCGCGACATAGAGCATGTCGACGATGAGATTGACGAGGATGACGATCGCCGAGATCAGCATGATGCCGCCCTGCAGCGCGGGATAGTCGCGGCGGGAGATCGATTCGATCAGCCATTTGCCGACCCCCGGCCAGGCGAAGATGGTCTCTGTCAGCACCGCGCCGGCGAGCAGGGTGCCGGTCTGCAGGCCGACCACGGTGACGACGGGGATCAGCGCGTTGCGCAGCGCGTGCAGCCCGACCACCCGCAGCGGCGAGAGGCCCTTGGCGCGGGCGGTGCGCACATAGTCCTCGCCCAGCACTTCCAGCATCGAGGAGCGCGTCATTCGCGCGATCACCGCCAGCGGAATGGTGCCGAGCACGATGGAGGGCAGCACGAGATGCGCCGCCGCGGCGCCGAAGGCGCCTTCCTGGCCAGACAGAAGACTGTCGATCAGCATGAAGCCGGTCACCGGCTCGAAATAATAGTTGATGAGGTCCATGCGGCCGGAGACCGGGGTCAGGCCCAGATATTCCGACATGAACATGATGAGCAGCAGGCCCCACCAGAAGATCGGCATCGAATAGCCGGCCAGCGCCACCGTCATCACCGAATGGTCGAGCACCGAGCCGCGCTTGACCGCCGCCAGCACGCCCGCCGGCACGCCCAGCGCCACGGCGAAGATGAGGGCGCAGAAGGCCAGCTCCAGCGTCGCCGGGAAGAGGATGAGGAATTCGTGCAGCACCGGCGTCCGGGTGACGATGGAGGTGCCGAAATCGCCGTGCAGCAGGCCATAGACATAATCGAGGAACTGCCGCCACACCGGCTGGTCGAGGCCGAGTTCGTGGCGCAGCTGGGCCAACCGCTCCGGCGCGATGCCGCGCTCGCCGGTGCGAGCCTCGATCGGGTCGCCTGGCACCAGGCGCACGGCGACGAAGGTGACGAACATCAGCGCCACGAAGGTCGGCACCGTCAGTGCGACGCGGCGGAGGATGAGAGCGAACATGAGCCTCACACGCAAGTGTGGCCGTCATCCCGGACACCGCGCAGGGGTGATCCGGGATCGGGGGACGGAGATGCGCCTTAGAGCACGCGCCGATCAGCTGGCATCGCAAGATGATCGCTAACCGCCCTCTAGCGGGGGACGCTCCCGGAGCGCGGCGTGGCCGCGTCCGGGATGACGTTCATTGCGATGGGACGAGAGAGTCCCGGCCGGTCACTTCAGCTCGACGCCGTAGAATTCGTGGCGGCCGAACGGGCTGACCTTGTAGTCGACCACTTCCTTGCGGGTCGGCTCGTACACCACCGAATGGGCGATGGTGAACCAGGGAGCGTCTTCCTTGAAGATCACCTGCGCCTGCTCGTAGAGCTTGGTGCGCTCGGCGAGGTCGGAGCTGCTACGCGCCTTGTTGATCAGGGCGTCGAAGTCCTTGTTGCACCATTTGGCGAGGTTCTGGCCGCCCTTGCGCGCGGCGGGGCAGCCGAGCAGGAAGAAGAAGTTGTCCGGGTCGCCATTGTCGCCGGTCCAGCCGAGCTGGCCGGTCATGTGCTCGCCTTCCTGCATGCGCTTGCGGTACTCGCCCCATTCATAGGAGACCAGCTTGGCATTGACGCCGAGCTTGGCCAGATCCGACTGCATCATCTCGGCGATGCGCTTGGCATTCGGGTTGTAGGGGCGCTGCACCGGCATCCACCACAGGTCGATGTCGAGCGGGGTTTTGACGCCGGCATCGGCCAGCATCTTCTTGGCCTTTTCCGGGTCGTAGGCGTAGTCCTTGACCTCGGTATTGTAGGACCAGATGGTCGGCGGGATCGGGTTGATCGCGCCCTGGCCGGCGCCCTGGTAGACGTCCTTGATGATGGCGGCCTTGTCGATCGCCATGTTGAAGGCCTGGCGCACCTCCTTCTTGTCGAAGGGGGGCTTTTCCACGTTGAAGGCCCAATAGGCGATGTTCAGGCCCGGCTGCGAGAGCAGGTTGACCGCCGGATCGGTCTTCATGCCGGCGATGTCGGCCGGGTTCGGCGCGATCATCACATGGCATTCGCCCTTCTTCAGCTTGGCATAGCGGGCGGTCGGGTCGGGGGTGATGGCGAAGACGAGGTTGTCGATCTTGGACGGGCCCTCGAAATAGGCGGGGAAGGCCTTGTACCGGATCACCGCGTCCTTCTGGTAGTTCACGAAGGAGAACGGGCCGGTGCCGACCGGAATCTGGTCGAACTGCTCGGGCGTGCCCTTCTTCAGCAGGAAGTCGGCATATTCCTTGGAGTGGATGGTGGCGAAGTCCATGGCGAGGTTCGCCAGCATCGGCGCGTTCGGCTCCTTGAGCACGAATTTCACCGTGTGGTCGTCGACCTTGTCGATGGAGACCAGCAGGTCCGGCAGGCCCATGTCGTTGAAGTAGTCATACGCGCCGCCCGTGACCTTGTGGTACGGGTTTTCCGGCTTCCACATGCGGTCGAAGCTGAAGATCACGTCGTCGGCGTTGAAGTCGCGGCTCGGCGTGAAGCCGTTGACGCCGGAATGGAATTTCACGCCCTTGCGCAGCTTGAAGGTGAGCTCCTTGCCGTCGTCGCTGACCGTCCAGCTCTCGGCGAGGCCGGGAACGACCTTGGTGCTGCCGCGCTCGAACTCGACCAGCTGGTTATAGGCCGGGCGGGCGGCGTCGAAACTGGTGCCCGTGGTGTTGAGGGCGGGGGTGAAGTTTTCCGGGCTCCCTTCGGAGCAGTAGACGAGCGTCTTGGCCGCATAGGCCGGCGCGCACAGCGCCGTCAGCATTGCAGCCGCAAGGGCTGCCTTGGCAGGAAAAGCCGGCATGTCTGAATTCCCCTCTCATAGACCGCGCGCGACGTGCCCATTGTATGGGCTGGCCTATTGTTTGTTCGTCGCGATCCGATTTCACAACTGAAACACGTGTCTCAGTGTTTCGCAATCGTACCCCACCCCTAGACCTAAGTAGGATCACCCAGCGTAAGCGGCGCCGGTGCCGGTCGCAGAAGGCCGGATGCACGGCCTCGTGCGACGTTGTAAGAGAGGCGGGCCGGCCTATGGTGCCGGTCGTCCGGGAGAATAAGCATGAGTGCCGCGCCGTCCGCCGCCCACGCCGCCAAGGCGTCCAAGGTTTCGTTCGATTGGACCGATCCGGTCGATTTCGATGCGCAGCTCACCGAGGAAGAGCGCCTGGTGCGCGACACGGCGCGCGACTATGCGCAGGAGAAGCTGCAGCCGCGCGTCACCTCCGCCTATATGGAAGAGCGCTTTGACCGCGAGATCATGAGCGAGATGGGCGAGCTCGGCCTGCTCGGCCCCACCATTCCCGAGGAGTATGGCGGGGCGGGACTCGGCTATGTCTCCTACGGGCTGGTGGCGCGCGAGGTGGAGCGGGTCGATTCGGGCTATCGCTCGGCGATGAGCGTGCAGTCCTCGCTGGTCATGCACCCGATCAACGCCTATGGCAGCGAGGCGCAGAAGCGCAAATTCCTGCCGAAGCTCGCCACCGGCGAGATGGTGGGCTGCTTCGGCCTCACCGAGCCCGACGCCGGCTCCGACCCCGCCGGCATGCGCACCCGCGCCGAGAAGATCGACGGCGGCTATCGCCTCTCCGGCGCCAAGATGTGGATCACCAATTCGCCGATCGCCGACCTCGCGGTGGTGTGGGCGAAGTCGGCCGCCCATGGCGACGAGATCCGCGGCTTCCTGCTGGAGCGCGGCATGAAGGGCTTCACCACCCCGAAGATCGAGCACAAGCTCTCGCTGCGCGCCTCGGTCACTGGCGAGATCGTGATGGATGGGGTGGAGGTGCCGGAGGAAAATCTGCTGCCCGACGCTTCCGGGCTCAAGGGCCCGTTCGGCTGCCTCAACCGCGCCCGCTTCGGCATTGGCTGGGGCACGATGGGGGCAGCGGAAGCCTGCTACGCCGCCGCGCGCCAGTACACGCTCGACCGCAAGCAGTTCGGCAAGCCGCTGGCGGCGACGCAGCTCATCCAGAAGAAGCTCGCCGACATGGCGACCGAGATCACGCTCGGCCTGCAGCTCGCTTTGCGCGCCGGCCGGCTGTTCGACGAGGGCCAGCTGCCGGTGGAGACCATCTCCATGCTCAAGCGCAACAATTGCGGCAAGGCGCTCGACATCGCCCGGCTCGCCCGCGACATGCATGGCGGCAACGGCATTTCCGGCGAGTTCCCGGTGATGCGCCACATGGTGAACCTGGAGACGGTGAACACCTATGAGGGCACGCACGACATCCACGCGCTGATCCTCGGCCGGGCCATCACCGGGCACCAGGCGTTCTTCTGAGCCGGGCGCGCTGAGGGGCATTGCCGAAGGGTTTATCCGGGATCCTGGCGCGGCGCTCCGGCTTCGCCTGCGCTGGGCCGGGACACGGGCGCCCTATGCTGTTTCCCGGACAAGGCGCGCTTGCGCGCCGACGATCCGGGACCCCGGGGGGAGACTCTTCGGCTTCTCCGCCCGTCGTCTCAGATGCTGTACATCAGGTCGGCGTCGGGGGCGTGCGAGAAGATGACCATGTCGTGCAGCGACATGCCGTCGAGAATATCCGACATGGCGTCGCGCACCTTGCTCATGGTGATGCGCACCGAGCAGGTGGCGAGGTCCTCGCAGTCCTCGCAGGGCACATAGGCGCTCTTGCTGGCGCAGCTGAGCGGGGCCAGCGGGCCGTCGAGCACGCGGATGATGTGGCCGATGCGGATATCGCGCGGCGTCTTGGCCAGCGCGTAGCCGCCGCCCGGCCCCTTCTTGGAGCGCAGCATGCCGGCATTCCTCAGCTCCAGCAGAATGGCGTCGAGGAACTTCTTCGGGATGTTGTTGGCGGTGGCGATTTCCTGCCCCATGGCGCTCGAACCCGGTTCGAGCCGGGCGAGAAAGAGCATCGCCTTGAGGCCGTACTTGCCCTTGTTGGTCAGCATGTCCGCTTCGTCATTCGGCTGCATCAGGAGCAGCGCAATGGGATTGGTCAGCCGGGCGCCGAATCTGCCGCCAGCACTCCCTATAAATGGTAGATTGGACGGTATTTTACCAGTGGCGGCTGCCTACTCAGCGCGAGGTGTCGCTCGCGACGGCGATGCCGGCGGGCGACTGGGCCTCCGGCGCCGGGTGCAGAAACAGCACGGCCGCGATCACGGCGCCATAGCAGACGGCGAACAGCAGCTTGTCACGGGTGCGGTGCAGGCCGGTCTGGCTCATGGGTCACTCTCCTGTTGGAGAGTAATCTATGGACAATGTAGGAATATGTAAAGGGTCAGTCGTCGTCCATCCCCCGCGCAGCCGTCATCAGCGTGCCGCCACTCTCGAAGGCGGCGGTGAAGGCGGCGACGCGGCGGTCGATGCGGATGTCGGAGGCGCGCAGCGGGCGGGCCAGCGAGAGGCCTTCCAGCGAGCGGGCGCGCGAGAGGGCGACATAGGCCTGGCCGGCGGCGAAGGCGCCGGCGTCGAAGTCGATCCGCACATCCTCCAGAGTCAGCCCCTGCGCCTTGTGCACCGTCACCGCCCAGGCGGGCACGAGGGGAAGCTGGGTATAGGTGCCCACCACCTTGGCCGCGACCTTGCCCGTCGCCTCGTCCCAATCGTAGCGGATGCGCTCCCAACTGGTGCGCTCGATCTCGACGATGCCGGCGCCGTCGAGCCGGACATAGGCGCGGTCCGGGGCCAGGCCGGTGATGGTGCCGACCGAGCCGTTGACCCATTGCCGCTCGGGATGATTGCGCACCGTCATCACCCGCGCCCCCACCTTCAGCGCCAGCGTCTCCGGTACCGGCAGCCGATCATTGGCGAGGTCGAACTCGCCCTCGCTCTTGCCCTCGAACAGTCGGCCGTCATCATAGAGCGCTTCCATGCCGCGCCGGTTATAGGCATCGACCCGCGCATTGGTCGGCGCCAGCACGACCGGGATGCGGCCGGGCCGATGGTCCCGGTGCGAGGCGGTGTTGATGGCGGCGATGGCGTCGGCGATGTAGCGGCCGGTGCGCAGCTCAGCGAGATGGCCGACAAAGGCGTCGTCGGTCTGGCGGTAGACGGTCAGGAAGGGCAGGCGCGCCGGCTCCACCTCGCGCAGCACCCGCGCGTCGAAGGCGAAGGGGCCCTCATAGCCGAGATGGCCGAGGATTTCGCGCTCGGCCTGCGGCACGACGGGCGGCAATTGCAGGAAATCGCCGACCAGCACCACCTGCACCCCGCCGAAGGGCTCGGGATTGCCGCGGGCGATCCGCAGGCTGCGGTCCACCGCATCAAGCACATCGGCGCGCACCATGGAGATCTCGTCGATGACGAGGCGCTCCAGCTTCTTCATCAGGGTGCGCTTAGGGCTGCGCGGGCGCACTTGGTCGGGGTCCATCAGCCGGGGCGGCAGGCCGAAGAAGGAATGGATGGTCTGCCCGCCGAGCTGCAGCGCCGCCACGCCTGTGGGGGCGAGAAACGCCTGCTTGCCGCCGCCATGCTTGCGCAGCGCGTGCAGAAAGGTGGTCTTTCCCGTGCCGGCGCCGCCGAGCACCATGATGACGGGTGCGCCGGAGCCCACCAGTGCCAGCGGCCCGGCGAAGGCTTCGGCCGGGAGGGAGGGGCGAATCGGCAGCGCGGCTTTGTCGTTCATCGGCGCAATGGAGCACAGGAGGGCGGCGCCGGCCAAACCGCTCAATGCAGCTTGATCAGCACCAGCCCGGCGACGATGAGCGCGGCGGCCACGAGCCGTTCGGGGCGCAGCTTTTCATGCAGCACCACCACGGCGATCACCGCGCCGAACAGCACGCTGGATTCGCGCACCGCCGCGACGAGGCCGATCGGCGCCTTGGTCATCGCCCAGATCGAGATCCAGTAGGCGGTGAGCGACATCGCCCCGCCGGCAAGGCCGGGGCCGATGAAGGAGAGCGTCGGCGCCAGCGCCCGCGGGCCCTTCCAGGCGAGGCCGAACAGGGTGATGACGACGCTGTCGGCGACGAACAGCCAGGAGGTGTAGATATGCGGCGAGGTGGCGCTGCGGGCACCGAGCCCGTCCACCAGCGTGTAGGCGGTGATCGACAGCCCGCACATCAGCGCGAGGCGCAGCGCCGTCCGGTCGAAGGCGGCAGCGCCAGCCCGCCGCCAGGCGATCGACAGGATGCCGAGCGCCAGCAGCCCGACCCCGAGAAAGCCCTGCGCGTCCACCGCCTCCCCCACCAGAGTCACCGAGAGGATGGTGGTGAGCAGCGGGGCGCTGCCGCGCGCCAGCGGGTAGACCAGCCCCATATCGGCGCGGCGATAGGCGCCGGCCAGCGTCAGGTAATAGACGAGGTGGATAGCCACCGAGGCCGCGATCCACGGCCACACATGCGCCTCAGGCGGACCGAGATACAGCGCCACCGGCAGAGCGAGGAGGCCGCAGGCGGCATTGACCAGCACCACGGCGAGAAACGGGTCCAGCCGTATCTTCAGCACCGCGTTCCAGCCGGCATGCATCGCCGCGGCGGCGATGACGGCGAGGAAGACGCTGGGTTCCATGGGGACGGCCGGCCGGAGAAAGGAGGCCGGGCTTTAGCCGATTCCGCAGGCGCTGCCGAGGAGTATCAGCTCAATGCAGCTTGATCAGCGTCACGCCGGCGACGACCAGCAGGGCGGCGAGGAGGCGCTCGGGGCGCAGCTTCTCCTGCAGCACCAGCACGGCGAAGCCGGCGCCGAACAGTACGCTGGCCTCGCGCACCGCCGCCACCAGGCTGATCGGCGCCCGCGTCATCGCCCAGACACACAGCCAATAGCTGACGAACAGCATGGCGCCGCCGATAAGCGCCAGCCCCCAATGCCGGCGCACCGGGTGCAGGAAGGCCGCACCCTTCCAAAGCGTTAGGCCGACGGCAATCAACACGGCATCGCCGACGAACAGCCACGCCGTATAGATGGCCGGCGACCCCATCCGGCCGGCGGTGCCGTCGACGAGGGAATAGGCGGTAACAGCAACGCCCGAGCCCAGCGCCAGCGCCAAGGCCGCGGCCTGCGAGGCCTCGCCCCGGCTGCGCCAGGCGGTGACCAGCACGCTGGCCGAGAGCAACGCGATGCCGGCGATGCCGATCGGGCGCACCGGCTCGTGCAGAACCAGGATGGCGACGCCGGCGGTCATCAGCAGCGCGCCGCCGCGCGCGACGGGATAGACGAGGCCGAGATCGGCGCGGGCATAGGCGCCGACGAGGCAGGCATAGAAGGCGAGATGCGCGCTCATCGAGCCCGCCATCCACGGCCACAGCGCCGGTTCGGGCGGGCCAAGCGCGAGCGCGACCGGCAGCGCCACCGCGCCGCCGCCGAGCACGACCAGCATCAGCGCCGATAGCGGATCGAGCCGCAGCTTCAGCAGCACGTTCCAGCCGGCCTGAAGCAGGGCCGACAGCAGCACGACGAGAAGAACAGCAAGGTCCATGGCAGGGCCGCGATGAGGGACACTACGTCGTTACCCCACATCGCGGCCGCTGGCGAGGCCGGTGTCAGACCCCGAGCTGGGTCACGAACTTGGTGTTCACATAGGCTTCCATCGCCTCGGTGCCGCCTTCCGAGCCATAGCCGGAATCCTTGATGCCGCCGAACGGCACTTCGGGAAGGGCGAGGCCGTGATGGTTGATCGAGATCATGCCGCTTTCCACCCGGCGGGCGAACTCGTCGGCGCGGGCGGAAGAGGTGGTGTAGGCATAGGCCGCCAAGCCATAGGGCAGGCGGTTGGCCTCGGCGATGACCGCCTCGGTCGAGGTGAAGGACTGGATCGGCACGATCGGGCCGAAGGGCTCCTCATTGAGGATGCGCGTATCCGCCGACAGGCCGGTGAGCACGGTCGGCTCGAAGAAATAGCCCTTATTGCCGATGCGCGCCCCGCCGGTGTGCAGGGTGGCGCCCTTGGCGAGGGCGTCGGCGGTCAGCGCCTCCATCGCCTCGACCCGGCGCGGATTGGCCAGCGGGCCCATACGCACGCCCTCGTCCAGGCCGTTGCCGACCTTCACGCCCTTCACCGCCTCGGTGAAGCCGTCGACGAAGCGGGCATAGAGGTCCTCATGCACGAGGAAGCGGGTCGGCGAGACGCAGACCTGGCCGGCATTGCGGAACTTGGCGCCCGACAGCAGCTTGATCGCCACTTCGACGTCGGCATCCTCGAACACCACGGCCGGGGCATGGCCGCCCAGTTCCATGGTGACGCGCTTCATATGCGCGCCGGCCAGCGCGGCCAGTTGCTTGCCGACCACGGTGGAGCCGGTGAAGGAGATCTTCTTCACGATCGGGTGCGGGATCAGGTACTGCGAAATCTCCGCCGGCACGCCGAAGACGAGGTTGACCACGCCTGCCGGCACGCCGGCATCGGCATAGGCGCGCACCAGCTCGGCGCAACTCGCCGGGGTCTCCTCCGGCCCCTTGAGAATGACCGCGCAGCCGGCGGCCAGCGCAGCGGACACCTTGCGCACCGCCTGGTTGATCGGGAAGTTCCACGGGGTGAAGGCGGCGACGACGCCCACCGGCTCGCGGTGGACGGCCTGCTGCACGCCGGCGGCGCGGGCGGGAATGAGCCGGCCATATTGCCGGCGGCCTTCCTCGGCGAACCAGTCGATGATGTCGGCGGAGGCCAGCGTTTCCATCCGCGCCTCGGGCAGCGGCTTGCCCTGCTCCATCGTCATCAGGGTCGAGATCGTCTCATGCCGCTCGCGCAGGAGCTCGGCCGCCTTGCGCATGATCTTGTAGCGCTCGTGCGGCGGCGTGTGGCGCCACACGGCGAAGCCCTTCTCTGCGGCGGCGAGCGCGGCGTCGAGATCGGCGCGGCTGGCATGGGCGACCGTGCCGATCGCCTCTTCTGTCGCCGGGTTGATCACCGGCTGGCTACCGCTGCCCCCGCGCCAGATGCCGTCAATGTAGAGCTGGACCTCGGGGTAGGACACGGAATGGGGCATGGCCGAACCTTTCGCGACAGGATGTGCGGGCATACCTAATCGCCCCGGCGCCGGACGGAAAGGGGCAAGTCGGGCGGCCGCAGCTTCATTGGATCCAATTTTCCGCCTGCCACAGGCGAGGAAGGTGGCGCGGCCACGCGCTCAGGCGGGCCAGCAGCTTGCACCAGAGAACGGCCTAGAAGCCGGCACTGCCGCCATCGCTTACGGCAGCGCGCAGGGCTTGCGCGCGGGGCCTGTTCGCCCCCTGCGGCCGGCTCCGTCATCTGCGCCCCGCCGGCCTCTCCCGGCGCAGGCCGCGATGCCCGAAGCTGCCGACAGCGGGGACGTCAGGCGGTGAGGAATGCCCGGCCGGAGAGGCCGGGCGAGGGGCTCAGCGCGTCTCGCGCAGGATGTCGCGCTTGCCGGCATGGTTCGCCGGGCCGACAATGCCTTCAGTTTCCATCCGCTCCATCAGCGAGGCAGCGCGGTTATAGCCGATCTGCAGCCTGCGCTGAATGTAGGAAGTGGAGGCCTTCTTGTCGCGCAGCACAATGGCCACCGCCTGATCGTAGAGATCGCCGGTATCCTCGGCACCCATGGCCGACTTGTCGAACACCGCGCTGTCCTCGGCGACCGGCTCCTCGTCCTCCTCGGCCGTGACCTCTTCGAGATATTCCGGCCGCGCCTGGCCCTTAAGATGCTCCACCACGCGCTCGACCTCCTGGTCGGAGACGAACGGCCCGTGGACGCGGGAAATCCGCCCGCCGCCGGCCATGTAGAGCATGTCGCCCTGGCCGAGCAGCTGCTCGGCGCCCATCTCGCCGAGGATGGTGCGGCTGTCGATCTTCGAGGTCACCTGGAAGGAAATCCGGGTGGGGAAGTTTGCCTTGATGGTGCCGGTGATGACGTCGACGCTCGGGCGCTGGGTGGCCATGATGAGGTGGATGCCGGCGGCGCGCGCCATCTGGGCGAGGCGCTGGATGGCGCCTTCGATTTCCTTGCCGGCGACCATCATCAGGTCGGCCATTTCGTCGACGACGATGACGATGAAGGGGAGGGGGGCGAGATCCATGATCTCCTCCTCCTCGATCAGGTCGCCGGTCTCCTTGTCGAAACCCTTCTGCACCGTGCGGGTGATGATCTCGCCCTTGGCGGTGGCCTCCGCCACGCGGGCGTTGAAGCCGTCAATATTGCGCACGCCCAGGCGGCTCATCTTCTTGTAGCGGTCTTCCATCTCCCGCACCGCCCATTTCAGGGCGACGATGGCCTTCTTCGGGTCGGTGACGACCGGCGTCAAAAGGTGCGGAATGCCCTCATAGACCGAGAGTTCCAGCATTTTCGGGTCGATCATGATCAGCCGGCACTGGTCCGGGCGGTGCCGGTACAGCAGGCTGAGGATCATGGTGTTGATGGCGACCGACTTGCCCGAACCGGTGGTGCCGGCGACTAGCAGATGCGGCATGCGGGCGAGATCGACGATGACGGGCTCGCCGCCAATGGTCTTGCCGAGCCCGATGCCGAGCTTGGCGCGGGCGGCCTCGAATTCATGGCTCGCCAGCATCTCGCGCAGCCACACCGTCTCGCGGCGCTGGTTGGGCAGTTCGATGCCGATGACGTTACGCCCTTCCACCACGGCGACGCGGGCGGATATGGCGCTCATCGAGCGGGCGATGTCGGCGGACAGGCCGATGACGCGGCTGGACTTGATGCCGGGGGCCGGCTCCAGCTCATACAGCGTGACGACCGGGCCGGGATTGGCGTCGATGATCTCGCCGCGCACGCCGAAATCGTGCAGCACCTGCTGCAGCTTCACCGAATTACGGTCGAGGAATTCTTCCGACAGCTCGTAGTCGGGCTCGTTGGCCGGGGGCTCGGTGAGCAGTTCCAGCGGCGGCAGCTCATAGTCGTCGCCGGCCTCGGTGGCCGGGCGCGGGGCGGGACGGGCGGCGCGGGGAGCCGGGGCGGGCACAGGCGCGGGCGCGGCAACCGGGGCGACAACCGCGGCCGCAACAGGCGCAACGGCGGCGGGGGCCGGCGCGGGCGGCGCCACCGGGGCCGGGGCCGGCGGTGCGACGGCTACCATGCCGAACATCGGCCAGGAGAACGACAATTCGGCCGGGCTCACGCTGTAGCCGGAGAAGCCGCCCAGCACGGCGGCGGGCGCGTCGGCCGCGACGGCGCTGTCGTCACTCGGCGCGTCGTCGCCGGCAAGCTCGGCCGCGACATGGTGAGCGGCGCTGTCTTCGGCCCAGAACGCCTCGACCGCGGCGTCTTCCTCGAACTCGTCGTCCTCGTCGTCGCCGAAATCCTGTTCGGCGAACGCATCCTCGTCCGATTCCTGCTCGTCCGATTCCTGTTCAGCGAAATCCTGTTCGTCATCCGCCGCGAAGACGGGCTGAGGAGCTGCGGATTGAAGCGCGACGGATTCCGGGGCGGCGTCCTGCGCCTCGGCTCGGCTTTCCTGCCGCGCCATCTCTCCAGCCAGCGGCGCCTCCCGCACAGCGCCATAGCGCGCGGCGAGAAGGCGCTCCTCCTCCGGGAACTCGTCCTCATAGGCGCCCTCTTCCAGCGGAATGAGGTCGTAGATGTCGGCGACATCGTGGGCCGCGACATCGTGGGCTGCCACGTCATGCGCTGCCACGTCATTGGCGGCGGTGAACTGCTCGTCCGGCACCCAGCTGGCGCCCCGGGTGGCCGAGCGCGCGGCGGGGATGACAGGCGGGGTGTCGTAGCCGAACTGGATCATCGAGGCGACCGGCGGCGCGGCCGGGCGAGCGGCGGGCACCGGCGCGGCCGGCGTCAGCGGAGCCTGCGCCTGCGGCGCGGCAATGTTGGGCGCGGCAACGTTGGGCACGGAAGCGGCGGGCGCGACAGCCGTGGGGGCGATGTCGGGCTGGGCGGAGAGCGCGCGCCGGGCATGGGCGGCGATCAGCGCCTTCGGCACCGCGCCGAGCGGCGGCTTGCGCGGCGGCACGCGCAGCACCGGCGTCTGCGAGGGGCGCGGCGGCGCCACGATGGCGGTATCGGTGGCCGGCGCTTCCGGCACCGGTGCCGGAAGCGGCTGCCGCATCAGATAGTCCGGCGTGCGGGTGAAGCGCGTATTGGGCGGCATGGTGAAAGGCTGCAGCCAGCTCGGCACCACTTCATGCTGCGGCGCCACGGCCGGCGGGCGCGGCGCCGGGGCGGCGGCCGTCTTCGGTACCTTGGGCGCGGGTGGCGCGTGCGTCACCTGCGGGTTGGCGCGGGAGAACACATGAGTCTGGGCGGTCGCCTTCGACTCGGAAGCCTTGTCCGCATTCGGATCGGAGGGACGCGCCGGATTACGCATGGGACGCTGGAACCTTTGCCGCTACTGCCGTTGAGCCTGCCGGACGAAGCGCGAAAGGCGCCGTCGCGGCCGTGCCATATGGTTAGGCCCACAGCGTTAACGAACGGTATGAAGCGGCGGGATTTCCCGCGTCGACAGGCGCAGACCGGCGCGTCTCTCCACTGGCTAAAGCGGGTGCGTTAGACCGGAAGGCCGAGCGTGGCGCGGATTTCCGCCGGCATCAGGTCATGCGTCTCGGGGTGCTTCATCATGTAGCGGCCGAACACCGAGCAGCGCGGCACCACGGCGAGACCGCGCTGGCGGGCGCTGGCGAGGCCGGCCTCGACCAGCTTGGTGGCGAGCCCGCGCCCGCCGAGTTCCGGCGGCACTTCGGTGTGGGTGAAGATGATGTGGTCATGCGCGAGAATATACTGCGCGATGGCGGTCTGGCCGTCCTGCTCGATCTCGAAGCGGTCGGCGGCGCGGTTGTCGCGCACCGGGACTTCGCCGTTCATGCTCATGATTTTCTCCTTGGCGGCGCCCGGTTCAGGTTCGTGAGGTTGGTTTGGCGTCAGGTGCGGGCGCTGGGATATTGTCGACCAAAACGGGCGCAGCGTCGCCCCCGTTTGGCCGTGCGGGGTGAATTTATCGGCAGGGTCCGATATAGCGCAGCTCACACAGCAGGGAAGAGAGCGCTCATGACCCCGCACACTCGCCGTTTGCCCACTCCCGAAGCGCTGACGCTGCTGGAGACCCGCCGCTCGGTCGCCGCCGCCGGGCTGCAGGCGCCGGGGCCGGATGCCGACCAGACCCGCCGCCTGCTGGCCATCGCCGCCCGGGTGCCCGATCACGCCATGCTGGCGCCGTGGCGGTTCATCGTCATCTCAGGCGCGGCGCGGGGCGAAATCGGCGCGCTGCTGTCGCAGGCCTATCGCGAGACCAACGCGCATATGCCGGAGGAGAAGCGGGAGAAGTTCGCCGCTATCATGGGACGGCTGTTTCCCGCCCCGCTGGCGGTGGTGGTGGTCAGCCGGCCGGTGGTCGGCGCCACCATTCCCGCCTTCGAGCAGGAGCTTTCCGCCGGCGCGGCTTGCATGAACCTGCTCACCGGCGCGGCGGCCATGGGCTTCCACGGCATCTGGGTGACGGGCTGGGCGGCGACGCACAAGGCGGCGCTGGCGATCCTGGGCGTGGGGGAGGGCGAGCGGGTCGCCGGCATCCTCCATATCGGAACCGCCAAGGACGCCCCCGCCGACCGGCCGCGCCCGGATGTGGCGGCGCTCACCACCCACTGGTCGCCGCCTCAGCCATGAAAAAGGCCGCCCCGGCGAACCGGGACGGCCTTTCTTCTTGGCGTTTTTGGCGTTTCCTCGAACGATGAATCAGGCGGCGGCTTGTGCCTCGGCCTGCGCGCGCTTGGCCTCGCGGCGGCGGCGGGTGAGAACGAATTCGGTGTAGCCGTTCGGCTGGGCGCGGCCCTCGAAGACCAAATCGCGGGCGGCGCGGAAGGCGAAGCCGTCATAGGCCGGCGCCATCGGCACATAGGCCGGGTCGCCCGCGTTCTGGCCGTCGACCACCTTGGCCATGCGGCGCAGCGTCTCCTCGACCTGCTCGGCCGTGACCACGCCGTGCATCAGCCAGTTGGCGACGTGCTGCGAGGAGATGCGCAGCGTCGCGCGGTCTTCCATCAGCCCGACATCGTGAATATCAGGCACCTTGGAGCAGCCCACCCCCTGGTCCACCCAGCGCACGACATAGCCGAGAATGCCCTGGATGTTGTTGTCCAGCTCCTGCTGCACATCGGCCGGGTCCCAATTGCCGCGGTCAACCACGGGGATGGTGAGCAGGTCGCGGCGGGCGGCGCGCTTGCGGTGGCGCAGCTCCGCCTGTCGCTTGAAAACGTCCACCTTGTGGTAGTGCAGCGCGTGCAGCGTGGCGGCGGTGGGCGAGGGCACCCAGGCGGTGTTGGCGCCGGCCAGCGGATGGGCGACCTTCTGCGCGATCATGTCGGCCATGCGGTCGGGCATCGCCCACATGCCCTTGCCGATCTGGCCATGGCCGTCGAGATGGGCGGCAAGGCCCGCGTCGACATTGTTGTCCTCATAGGCCTTGATCCAGGCCTGCGCCTTCATCTCGTTCTTGCGCACCATCGGCCCTGCCTCCATCGAGGTGTGGATCTCGTCGCCGGTGCGGTCGAGGAAGCCGGTATTGATGAACACCACCCGCTCGCGGGCGGCGCGGATCGAGGCGGAGAGGTTGGCGCTGGTGCGGCGCTCCTCGTCCATGATGCCGATCTTCAGCGTGTTGAGATCCAGCCCCAGCGCCTGCTCGACGCGGGCGAACAGGTCCACCGCGAAGGCGACCTCTTCCGGGCCGTGCATCTTCGGCTTGACGATATAGACCGAGCCGGCGCGGCTGTTGCGCAGCGCGCTCTGGCCCTTGAGGTCGTGCAGCGCGATCAGCGAGGTGACGGCGGCATCGAGAATGGCCTCGGGAATCTCCCGGCCCTCTTCGTCGAGCACCGCGTCGGTCAGCATGTGCTGGCCGACATTGCGCACCAGCATCAGGCTGCGCCCGTGCAGGGTGAGTTCGCCGCCGGTGGCGGAGGTGTAGCGGCGATCGGCGGCGAGGCTGCGCTCCACCGTCTCGCGGCCCTTGGCGAAGCTGGCGCTGAGCGTGCCGGACATCAGGCCGAGCCAGTTGCGATAGACCAGCACCTTGTCCTGCGCGTCCACCGCCGCGACGCTGTCCTCGCAGTCGACGATCGTGGTCACGGCCGCCTCGATGACGATATCGGCGATGCCGGCCGCGTCGGTCTTGCCGATGCGGTGGCTGCGGTCGATGACGATGTCGATGTGCAAGCCGTGATTGACCAGCAGCACGGAGGACGGCGCCTCGGCCGCGCCATCGAAGCCGGCGAATTGCGCGGCGTCCTTCAGCCCGGTGCGGGTGCCGGAGGCGAGCTCGACCTCCAGCGCGCCTTCTGTGACGCGGTAGGCGACGGCATCGGCATGGCTGCCGGCGGCCAGCGGCACGCTGTCGTCAAGGAAGGCGCGGGCGCTCTCGATGACGCGCTGGGCGCGCACCGCGTTGAAGCCGTTGGACCGGCTGGCGCCCTTGTCCTCGGGCAGCGCGTCGGTGCCGTAGAGCGCATCATAGAGGCTGCCCCAGCGGGCATTGGCGGCGTTCAGCGCGTAGCGGGCATTGGTGACGGGCACCACCAGCTGCGGGCCGGGAATGCGGGCGAGTTCGTCATCGACCTTGTCGGTGACGACCTCGAAGGCTTCCGGCTCGGGGAGGAGATAGCCGATCTCGGCCAGGAACACCTCATAGGCGACGGGGTCGATCGGCTTGTTGCGGTGCGTGCGGTGCCAGGCGTCGATCTGCGCCTGCAATTCGTCGCGGCGCGCCAGCAGCTCCGCATTGCGCGGGGCGAAGTCGCGCACGATCCCGGCGAAGCTCTGCCAGAAGGCGTCTACCTCGACCCCGGTGCCGGGAATGGCCTCCTTGTTGATGAAGTCGACAAGGGCGGAATCCACCTTCAGGCCGGCAAGGTCGGTGTAGTTCATGACGGGTCCCTTCACGCGAGCGGAAAGCCGGTCGCCGCGAGCGACCGGCACAGCTGTGCTTTCCAATAGACAAAAGTGCGAGTGCGGCGCAACATCGCACATAGTCGAAGTTATACGTGCGGCAAGGGGTGAACCCTTGCAGGTCAACGCTTCGTGAGGCGTTTGCGTTGCAGCGCGAAAATGAAAAACCTCACCCCGGGGACGACAAAAACGTCACCCCGAGGCGCCCGGCCTTCGCCGGACCACGGCGGCGGCTCTCCCCGAACCGCCGCCGGGCGCGCGGCATGCGCGCCCCGAGGTGACAAGCCCTCAGAACTGCGCCGTTTCCGTCGAGTCCTGCATCGCCGTGGTGGCGCTCCTGCCTTCGCTGAGCACGGTGGCGATGGCGTCGAAATAGCTGGTGCCCACTTCGCGCTGATGGCGCGTGGCGGTGAAGCCCTGCGCCTCGGCCGCGAATTCGCGCTGCTGCAGCTCGGAATAGGCGGCCATGCCGTCTTCCCGGTAGCGCCGCGCCAGCTCGAAGGTGGTGAAGCACTGGTTGTGGAAGCCGGCGAGCGTGATGAACTGGTATTTGTAGCCCATGGCCCCCAGCTCGGCCTGGAAGGTCTTCATCTGAGCCTTGTCCATGTGCTTGGCCCAGTTGAAGGACGGCGAGCAGTTATAGGCCAGCATCTTGCCCGGATGGACCCGGTGCACGCCCTCGGCGAAGCGGCGGGCATCATCGAGGCTCGGCGTCGAGGTTTCGCACCACAGCAAATCGGCATAGGGCGCATAGGCGATGGCGCGGGCGATGCCGGCCTCGAAGCCACCATTGTAGCGGTAGAAGCCTTCCTGCGTGCGCTCGCCGGTGATGAAGGGCCGGTCCAGCTCGTCGACATCCGAGGTGATGAGCCGGGCCGATTCCGCATCGGTGCGGGCCATGATGACGGTGGGCACGCCGAGCACGTCGGCGGCGAGCCGCGCCGCGTTCAGCGTGCGGACGAACTGGCGGGTGGGCACCAGAACCTTGCCGCCGAGATGGCCGCACTTCTTCTCCGAGGCCAGCTGGTCCTCGAAATGCACCGCCGCCGCACCGGCCTCGATCAGCGCCTTGGTCAGCTCATAGGCGTTGAGCTGGCCGCCGAAGCCGGCTTCGGCATCGGCGATGATCGGCACGAAATAGTCGTGCTCCGGGCCCTTGGCGCCGTCCGCGCGCTCCATGGTCTGGATCTGGTCGGCGCGCATCAGCGCCTTGTTGATGCGCCGGACCACGGCGGGGACGCTGTCAACGGGGTAGAGGCTCTGGTCGGGATACATGTCGCCGGCCGAATTGCCATCGGCGGCCACCTGCCAGCCGGAGAGATAGATCGCCTCCAGCCCGGCCTTCACCTGCTGCACCGCCTGGATGCCGGTATAGGTGCCCATGGTCGGCACGAAATCCTGCGTCTGCAGCAGTTCCCACAGCCGGCGGGCGCCATGGGTGGCGAGCGTGTGTTCGATGCGCAGCGAGCCGGCGAGGCGGGCGACCTCAGCGGGGGCGTAGCTGCGATGGATGTTCCGCCAGCGCTCCGGCGCCCAATGCGGGGCGGGGAAGCTGTCGGGCGTGGGGCGAAGCTGGTCGAGCATGGTCGTTTCCTGCAGCGAGATCGGGAAGGGAGAGAGACGCGGGGGCCGAGGAGGGGACGGCTCCCGCGCCGGCCGACCCGCTTCGCGCGTCCTCGAAGCGGGACGGCCTGAAGTCGGGCAGCCTGAAGGTGTGCGGCCTGAAGCGCGGTCTTGCGGCCATGCCTCTAGCGCGGGCGCCGCGCATAGGTGGCCGCCACCAGCCGCCCGCCGAGCAGCGCGCCGACGAGGGCGCTCATGTCGTCCTGGCCGGGCGCCATGGCGATGCGGTGGCGGCCGATGCGGTGGACGATGGTGAAGTCCTTGGCGGCCAGCCCCTGGTCGCGGAAGACCTGGCCGATCTCCTCGGCGTCGCCGCCGATGATGGTGACGAATTCGTCTTCGCCCGGGGTGGCGTGGCTTGTGGTGGGGCTCATGTCAATTCCTCCCTGCGATGTGTGATGTAAAGATTTAACACTCGACACCGAAAGGCAAGAAAGATAATGATTTGAGCGTGTTAAGCTGATAAGTCTTGTAAAGTTTACAGGTCTGTTTTGTAAAGCCAGCAAAGGGCCGGACCATGCTCGCCACCACCGAACCGCGCATTGGCAGCCGGGTGCAGAGGCTGCGCCGCGCCAAGCGCATCTCGCAGGCGGACCTCGCGAGCGCGCTCGGCATTTCCGCGAGCTATCTCAATCTCATCGAGCATAATCGCCGGCGCATCACCGTGCCGCTGCTGATGAAGCTGGCCGGCTATTTCGGCATCGAGCCGGGCGAGCTGGTGGAGAACGACGAATCCCGCCTCGTCGGCGACATGATGGAGCTGTTCAGCGACGAGCTGTTCGCCGAGAACGCGCTGACCAACCAGGACATACGCGACCTCGCCGCTTCCAACCCGGCGGTCGGGCGGGCGGTGGTGCGGCTCTACGACCAGTTCAAGACCTTGCGCGAGGCGCACCGCACCGGCGCCGGCGCCCTCGACAGTGAGACCGGCTATCACCCCTCGACCGATGCGGTCTCCGACTTCATTCAGGAAAACGCCAATTACTTTCCCAGCCTGGAGACCGAGGCCGAGCGCATCCGCCGCGACATCGACTTCGCCTCGGATTCGTTCGAGTACGGGCTGAAGAGCTACCTCTCCAATGTGTTCGGGCTGAACTGGCGCTCCGCCTCGCTGCCGGCCGGCATCGCCCGGCGCTATGATGCGGGGGCGCATGAGCTCATCACCGCCGAGGTGCTGCCGCCGGAATCGGCGCTGTTCGTGGTTGCCCACCAGCTCGGCCTGCTCGCCGCCTCGCGCCAGATCGACGAACTGATCGAGGCCGGCAACCTGCCGGCGGACGCGCCCATCGTCACCCGCAACGCACTGGCGAGCTATTTCGCCTCGGCGCTGGTCATGCCCTATGAGCCGTTCTTCGCCGCCTGCCAGGAAACGCGCTACGACATTGAGCGCATCCAGCGCCGCTTCCGTACCAGCTTCGAGCAGGTGTGCCACCGCATGACGACGCTGCAGCGGCCGGGGCGCTCGGGCATTCCGCTGCATCTGGTCCGCACCGACATCGCCGGCAACATCTCCAAGCGCTTCTCGCTGTCGGGCATCCATATTTCCCGCCATTCCGGCGCTTGCCCGCGCTGGAATGTCTATGCCGCGTTCTTCCACCCCGAGCGGATCAATGTGCAGCTCAGCCAGATGCCGGAAGGCCAGCGCTATTTCTGCATCGCCAAGTCGATCACCAAGGGCGGCCACCGCCACAATGCGCCGCGCCGGCATCTTTCCATTGGGCTCGGCTGCCATATCAGCCACGCCCACCAGATGGTCTATTCCGACGGCATGAACCTCTCCGACCCCTCGCAGACCGTGCCGATCGGGGTCGGCTGCCGCATCTGCCCGCGGCTCGACTGCGAGCAGCGCGCCCAGCCACCAACCGACCACCGTTTCACGCTGAACGAGATCGACATGTCGGAAAGCTTCTACGCCCCGGCGCGGCGGGGGCTGTGAGGTTCAGTCGAATTTCTCGCCTGTCACCTCGGCGAGGCGCCGGCCCATCTCGTCGCTGTAGCGCTTGACCGCGTGCGCCTCGCTGAGCACGCCAGCGACCGTGCCATCGGGCAGGGTGACGGCGAGCGCGTCGGCCTCGGTGCGCTCGAACAGGTCCAGCGCCTCGTGCAACGTGGCGGTCGGGCGCAGCGCGGTGTCGGTGTGGCGCAGCAGCGAGCGCAGGGTTAGCGGCGCCTCGCCCTCCACCGTCTCGAACAACGCGGCGGGCGCGATCATGCCGGCATAGCGGCCGTTCTCGGTGGCGACGAGATAGGCGGTGGCGCCGGGCGGGTAGCGATGGCGGGCCTCGATGAGCGGGGTGTCGATGTCGAGAAGCGGCACCTCGCGGCGCATCAGCGTGGCGACGGTCAGCTCGCGCAGCCAGCCAATATCGTGCGCGCCGCGAATGTTCTCGCCGCGCAGATGAAAGCGCCAGGTGGCGAAGGAGAAGCCGAACAGCCGCCGCGTGGCCAGCGAGGCGGTGCCCGCCGCCGCCAGCACGGCCAGCGTCAGCTGCAGATTGCCGGTCATCTCTAGCGCCAGCAGCGTCATGGTCATCGGCCCGCCGACGACCGCCACCGCCAGCGCGCTCATGCCGATGAGGGCGTAGAAGGCGTGGGCGGGCACGAGATCGGGCAGGATGAGGCCCATGCCAGCGGCATAGACCCGCCCGGCCATCACCCCCATCAGCAGCGAGGCGAAGAACAGGCCACCACGAAAGCCGGCGCCGATGGAGACGGAGGAGGCCATGACCTTCGCCACCAGCAGCAGCGCCGCCATTGCCAGCCCGGTATCGGCGGCGAGGAAGTGATAGACCGCGCCATGCCCGGCCGAGAGCACCGCCGGGTTCCACAAAGCGAGGGCGCCGACGATCAGCCCGCCCACCGCCGGGCGCAGCCAGACAGGCAAGGCCGAGCGGCGAAAGCCGGCTTCCACCAGCGTTGCCCCGCGCATGACGGCGATGCCGACCAGCGCGCAGAAAAAACCGAGCAGCAGCACCGAGGGCAGATCGGACAGTTGCGGGGCATGCAGCGCCGGCAGCGGCGGGTGATGCGGCGGCGCCAGCACTTGCTGGGTGAGGGCGGCGGCGAAGGTTGCCGTCATCATTGGCACGAAGGCGGGGATGGCATAGGTGCCAAGCACCAGCTCGAAGCCGTAAAACGCCCCCATCAGCGGCGCATCGAAGGCGGCGCCGATGGCGGCTCCGGCGCCGCAGCCGACGAGCAGGCGCAAATCCGCCCGCCGGACATGGAACACCCGGCCGAACCAGGAGGCGAAGCCGGCCGCCGCCTGGGTATAGCCGGCCTCCAGCCCCACCGAGGCGCCGACCCCGCTGGAGAACAGCGTTTGCAAGGCGACGATGAGGCTGTCACCCAGCGACATCCGCCCGCCCTGAAGCGCATTGGCTTCGATCGGGTCGACCGGCGGGCTGGCGCGTGTACGCAGGAAGGCCCGCACACACAAGCCGAAGGCGAGGCCGCCGAGCGCCGGAACCAGCAGCACCAGAAAGGGGGCGATGCCCTCGGTGATCGAGAGGTGGCTGGCGGTCGGAATGCGGAACAGGAGTTCGTGCAGCGCCTGCAGCGCTGCGTTCATGGCGATCACCACAAGGCCGGCGACCACGCCGACAAGGGCGGCCAGCGCGACGATGCCGAGCTCGCTGGTCCGGACCAGACGGCGCAGGCCTTGCGCCAGATGCCGCTCGCCGGTGGTGAAATCGGGGGTCACGTGCGCTCGCTCTCGCCCTGTCCCGACTGCACTAGGCAAGGACAGGGCCGCGCGCAACCGTGATGATGTCGGCTTACCCAACGTCGCGTCGCCGCGATGTGATGCGACCGGGGATGACCGGGCCGGTGGCGCCGCTAAAGTCGGCGCGACAGCACACGGATTCGGCGGCGCCCCTGCGGGCCGCCCGCCCCACGCATGGAGAACTCCCGATGTCCGAACCGACCGACTACACGCCGCCCAAGGTGTGGACCTGGAACAAGGGAAATGGCGGCGCCTTCGCCAATATCAATCGCCCGACCGCCGGGGCGACGTATGAGAAGGAACTGCCGGTCGGCAAACACCCGTTCCAGCTCTATTCGCTGGCGACGCCGAACGGGCAGAAGGTGACGATCCTTCTGGAGGAGCTTCTCGCCGCCGGCCACACGGGCGCGGAATATGACGCCTGGCTGATCAAGATCGGCGAGGGCGACCAGTTCGGCTCCGGCTTCGTCGCGGTCAACCCGAACTCGAAGATTCCCGCGCTGATGGACCGCTCGGGGGAGACACCGATCCGGGTGTTCGAATCCGGCACCATCCTGCTCCACCTCGCGGAGAAGTTTGGCGCCTTCCTGCCGACCGATCCGGCCAAGCGCGCCGAATGCCTGTCCTGGCTGTTCTGGCAGATGGGAAGCGCGCCGTTCCTCGGCGGTGGCTTCGGCCATTTCTACGCCTATGCGCCTGTGAAGATCGAATACGCCATCGACCGCTACGCTATGGAGGCCAAGCGCCAGCTCGACGTGCTGGACCGGCGGCTGGCGGAGACCCGCTATCTCGCCGGCGACGATTACACCATCGCCGATATGGCGGTGCTGCCCTGGTATGGCGCGGTGGTGAAGGGGTGGGCCTATGGCGATGCCGGCACCTTCCTCTCCGCGCATGAATACGCCAACGTCCTGCGTTGGGCCGATGAGTTGTTCGCCCGGCCGGCGGTGAAGCGCGGGCGCATGGTCAACCGCATGACCGGCGAGCTTTCCGAACAGCTGCGCGAGCGGCATGACGCGGGCGATTTCGACACGCGCACCCAGGACAAGCTGGAGGGCTGACGGCGCGGGCATGAAAAAGGGCGCCCCGGGGCAGGGGCGCCCTTGCTAGCGACGGGCGGCGTCAGGCGCAGAGGCGCGTGAGCTCGCGGATGTCGCCCAGCTGCTCCAGCCGGCGCACCGTCTCGACGATGGATTCGGTCTTGGCCTTATCCCAGCGGGCAAATTCGGCGCAGCCGCGGAACTTGTCGGCGGCCTCGTCATAGGTCATCGGGTTGGCCGGGCTGCCCTTGCCGAAGTCGGAACGGCCGGAAATGGTGCGCCCGTCCTTCATGTGGATGTCGATGATGGTGGTCATCTTGTCGTAGCCGGCGGCTTCCGCCTCCGGGTGGACATGGAAGTTCACCCGCTCGATCATCGCCTTGACGTCGTCCCGCTCCACCGTCTCGTCGGTGAACTCCGGCAGGCTGCCGCGCCCGTCGAGCAGCAGGATCGCCATGCAGAATTCCATCGAGAACTTGGCCTGAAGCTCGTTCTTCGGGCGGTGATGGATCAGCGCGTTCGGCATGTTCTGGTTGGTGCCGACATCGACCCGCTCGACATCCTCGGCCTTGATGGCATGGGTGCGGATGAGCTCCAGCATCTTGGTCATGCCGGGATGGGTGAGCGAGCCCGACGGATGCGGCTTGATGGAGACGCCCGGTGAGGCGAAGGTCCAGGGCTGGCCGAGCTTGCCGACGATGGCGGTGGGATCAAAGCCGCCTCCCGCCGCCTGGAAGAAGCCGCGCGGCGCTTCCAGTATCTTGTCGGTCGTGGTCCAGCCCAGCGCGGCGAAGTCCGCCGCCACCACGCCGCTCTCCGAGGAGCGGCCGGCGTGGAAGGGCTTCATCATGGTGCCGAAATTCTCCCGCAGCCCGGCCGACTGGCTGCCGGCGCAGCCGAAGGCGCGCACCATCTGCTCGACATCCAGCCCCTTGAGCTTGCCGGCGGCGGCGGCGGCGGCATAGGTGCCGCAGGTCGCGGTGGCATGGAAGCCGTGCTGGTAGTGGCGCGGGTTGATCGCCTCGGCGATCTTGCACTCCACCTCGACGCCGAGGTGATAGGCCAGCATCATGTCCGGCCCCGAGCGGCCATCCGCCTCGGCAACCGCCAGCGCGGCCGGCAGGGCCGGCGCGGTCGGGTGGGTGAGCAGGCCGTAGACGCGGTCCTTGGCGACGGCGAGCTGGGTGTCGTCATAATCGTCGGCATGGATGCCAACGCCATTGGCGAAGGCGGCGAAGCGGGTGGGCACCTTCAGCGCGGTGCCGATCACGGTGGCCGGCCCTTCCTTGATGCCGAGCCCGGCCAGATAGGCCTGGATATGCTCGCCGCTTTTCGCCACCGAGCCGGAGAGCGCAAGGCCGATGCCGTCGAGGATCGACTTCTTGCCAAGCTCGACCACCTCGGCCGGCAAATCGGCATAGCTCGTGCCGACGACGAATTCCGCCACTTCCTGGGTGAGGCCCTCGACGATGGGCTGGGCCTGGGCGGGGTTGGTCTGGTGCAGCGTCATGGAACGTTTCCTCGTGTTTTTGGGCGTCAGGCGGCCACGGAGGGCAGGGCGCCGATGATGGCGTCGGTCAGTTGGCTTGTGCCGGCGGTGCCGCCGAGGTCGCGGGTGAGGCTGTCGCGGCGGGCGAGCACGTCCTCGATCGCCTGCTCGACGGCGCGCGCGGTGGCTTCCTCGCCGAGATGGCGCAGCATCATCGCCCCCGACCAGATCTGGCCGATGGGATTGGCGACGCCCTTGCCGGCAATGTCAGGCGCCGAGCCGTGCACCGGCTCGAACATGGAGGGGTAGTCCTTCTCGGGATTGATGTTGGCGCCGGGCGCGATGCCGATGGAACCGACCACCGCCGGGCCGAGATCGGACAGGATGTCGCCGAACAGGTTCGAGGCGACCACGACGTCGAACCAGTCCGGGTTGCGTACGAAATGCGCGGTCAGGATGTCGATATGGTACTGGTCGGTGCTGAAGCCGAGATATTCCCTGGAGATCGCGGCGAAGCGCTCGTCCCAGTACGGCATGGTGTGGCTGATGCCGTTGGACTTGGTGGCCGAGGTGACGTGCTGCTTGCGGCCCTTGGCGAGCTCGAAGGCGTAGCGCATCACCCGGTCGCAGCCGCGGCGGGTGAAGATGGACTGCTGCATCACCAGCTCGTCCTCCAGCCCCTCATAGAGCCGGCCGCCAATGGACGAGTACTCGCCCTCATTGTTCTCGCGCACGACATAGAAGTCGATCGAGCCGGCCTCGCGGCCCTTGAGCGGGCTCTCCACGCCGGCCAGCAGCTTCACCGGGCGCAGATTGACATATTGATGGAAGCTGCGGCGGATCGGGATCAGCAGGCCCCAGAGCGAGACATGATCCGGCACGCCGGGAAAGCCGACGGCGCCGAGGAAGATCGCGTCCTTGTCGCGGATCTGCTGCAAGCCATCCGCCGGCATCATCGCCCCGGTCTTGGCGAAGCGCTCGCAGCTCCAATCGTAATGGGTCCAGTCGAAGGAGAAGCCGCCGATCCGGCTCGCCGCCTCCAGAACCCGCTGCGCCTCCGGCACCACCTCATTGCCGATCCCGTCGCCGGGAATGACCGCTATGGAATAGGTCGTCATGGAAACTCCTGGGATATCGGGGTGCGGCCTATCGGGGCGGCGGCACCGCAGCGCTGGTGCCCGCGACAGTGTTCAACGAACCGACAACTGTCAACACTTAATGGCAATGGCAGCGTGCGTTCGGGCCGTTCATTCTTGATGTTCATTGTCGGACTGACGTGCTGGGGACGCAGCGATGCCAATCCTTCCAACGTTTGGCGCGACGGAATGCGGGTGCGAAGGCCGCAGGCGCCTTCGCTGCCGCATGTGGCGAAAATCGTCCTTTCGGCGCGACATTGTTGACAATCGGCGATTATGCGGGCCAGATGGCGGCATGCTCCGCCCCGCCGCAAACCCCGCCCGCACCCCGCGCACCGCCTCCTTCGTGCCGCTGATCCAGCGCGAGATCGAGCGGATGATCGGCACCGGCGAACTCACCGGCGGCACCCGCATCAATGAGAGCACGCTGGCGCTGCGGCTCGGCATCAGCCGGGGGCCGGTGCGCGAGGCCTGCCGGGCGCTGGAGCAGATCGGCCTGCTGCGCAGCGAGCTCAATCGCGGCTTCTTCGTGCGCGAGGTCTCCACCAAGGAGGCGCTCGACCTCTACGACATCCGCGCCGGCCTGTTCGGCACCGCCGGGCGGCTTTCGGCCGCCATCATCACCACCGTGCAGCTGCGCGGGCTGGAAGAGCTGATCGGCGCGATGGACGCGGCGATCGAGGCGCCCGACATCGCAACCTTCTACACGCTGAACAACGAGTTCCACCGCCAGGTCGTCGTCGCCTCCGACAATGACAAGCTGATCGAGCTCTACCCGCTGCTGGAGGCGGAGCTGCATCTGTTCCGCCGGCGCGGCCTGGTGCTGCCCGGCTCGATGCGCACCTCCAATGACGAGCACAAGGCGATCCTCGACGCGCTGCGCCAGAGCGACGGCACCGGCGCCGCCCGCCTGCTGGAGCGGCACATCCTCGCCGGCAAGGCGCGCTTCCTGCGCACGCTGGAGGATGACAGCGCCACCGAGGCACGCCCCGGCCCGCTCGATCCCCGACAGTCACGTTCCAAGGACAGGTAGTTTCATGACCGCGCACCCGCTCCCCATTCTCGCCCTCACCCCCGGCGACTGCACCGGCATCGGCCCCGAACAGACCGCGCGCCTGCTGAGCCAGGGCGGCCTCGGCGAGGTGGCGCGGCTGGTGGTGGTGGGCGATGCCCGTGTGCTTGAGATGGGTGCGCGCCATGCCGGGGTGACGCTGGCCTTCCAGCGCTATGAGTCCCCCGGCGCGGTGGACTGGAGC